>CAVZHP010000005.1:0-542743 GCA_963775115.1 uncultured Alphaproteobacteria bacterium | reverse complement strand
TGCTGGCAAAGGAGGCCTGCCGATGTCCCTCAAGCCACCACTGTCACCGGGCGAGGACGGCGAGCACATCAGTTTCTGCAGGCTGTGCGAGGCCCTGTGCGGGCTGAGCGTTGAAGTTGAGAGTGGCCGCATCGTCCGTGTCGGCCCGGATCGCGATCATCCGGTTTCGCAAGGCCACATCTGCGTCAAGGGCGCGAGAATGGTCGACATCGTGCACGACCCGGACCGGGTGCTCCATCCATTGCGCCGCAAGGGCGGTCCCGGCGAGTTCGAACGAGTGAGCTGGGACGAAGCGCTGGACGATATTGCCGGGCGACTGGCCAGCATAACCGATCAGCACGGCGGCGAAAGTGTGGCCACCTTTATCGGCAATCCCGCATCATTCGGCTCGCTGCACCCTGCCTACATGAATGGCTTTCTGCGCGCACTGGGGAGCGCCCGGAAGTTCAACTCGCTGCACGCCGACACCGGGGCCAAGAACCTGGCGATGGAGCTGACCTACGGCAATCCTTTCCGATACACCTTTCCCGATCTTGAACACTGCGACTTCCTGATCGTGATCGGCGGCAATCCAGTCGCATCGCATATGTCGCTGGTCAGCGAACCACGCGCGATGGACCGGCTGGATGCGATCGCTGCGAGGGGCGGGGTGGTGGTTGTCGATCCGCGCCGGACGGAAACAGCGCGCCGCTATGAGCACCTGCCGGTGCGTCCGGACAGCGACATCTGGCTGGTGACGATGCTGCTGCGCACGATCTTTGAAGAGGAGCTGTTCGACGCAGCCGCGCTCGATGCCGCCGCCACCGGATGGCAGGAGTTGCGCAGTGCCGTCGCACAGTTTTCACTGGAGGACGCCAGTGCCCGCTGCGGAGTGAGCGTGGCGACTGCCGAGGCGCTGGCCCGGCGGCTGGCGCAGGCGCGCACGGCAGCGGTCTATACCCGGCTCGGTACCGGTCGCGGCACCTTTGCGACGCTTACCAACCTGCTTATCGAAGCGCTCAATATCGTCACCGGGCGGCTTGGCCAGTCGGGCGGCTGGGTTATCGGCCAGGGCGCAGTACCAGCGCCGACCAGCAACCACTTCCCTTATGGCGCGAAGCGGTCGCGGATCGGCAACCTGCCGCTGATCCTCGACATTGCGCCGGGCGGCAGTCTGGCAGACGAGATCACCACGCCCGGCGCAGGCCAGATCCGGGCGCTGATTGTCGATTCCGGTAACCCGGTCCTGTCCTATCCGCGCGGCGACCGGCTGGAACAGGCCTTGGCAAGCCTCGACCTGCATGTCTCATTCGATCTCTATATCAATGAGACCAACCGGCTTGCGGACTACATCCTGCCGGCCACCAGCTTTCTCGAACGTGCGGACATGAACGAGCTGTGGGGCGCAAATGCCCCGCGCCCGTGGATTCAATATACCGACGCCGTGCTCGCGCCGCAGGGCGAAGCACGCACGGAGTTTGCGATCTACGCGGCAATCCTCGAACGGATGGGTCTTCCTTCACCACTGGCGATGATGGGGACGCCGGATTGCCCCGATCCGGACCCGATGACTGCAGTCGATGCCCGTCTGCAGGCCGGGCCATGGGGCGCTGCCAGCATGCCAGATGGGCTGAGCATCGCGATGTTGCGCGAAGAGCATCCGCACGGCTACCGCTATTTGCCGAAAGTCGATGCCGCAGCCACGCAGGCAGCGATCACGCTTCCAGGCGGCAAGGTCAGCCTGTTTGGCGAGGTCTGCGCCGCCGAGTTCGAACGGCTGCTGGCCAGCGGCCCGGCGGCAGTATCAGACGGCGAGACTCTGCTGCTGTTCGGGCGGCGGCGGCTGCAATCGCTGAACAGCTGGATGCACAACAGCGAACGCCTGACGCGCGGCCATCAGCCAAGCATGCAAATCCATCCGGCGGATGCGCAGCGGCTGGGCATCGCCGACGGCCAGCGGGTCGCCGTGCGCGGTGGCGACAACCGGATTATCGTTCCGGTGGAAGTGACCGCAGACGTTGTCCCGGGCTCGGTCTGCTATCCGCACGGCTGGGGCCATCGCGGCGGCTGGCAGCGGGCCAACGCGATCGAGGGAGCCAATGTCAACCTGCTGGCATCGGACAATCCTGCGGACTGGGAGCAGGTTTCGGGGATGTGCCTGCTCGATGGTATTCCGGTCCGCATCGAACCAGCCTGATCGATGGCTCGCCATGCCGGGGCATCATCGTTGACAGGGCAGGGCTAGTGGCCAAAATGCCTCAAATCATATGCATTATCCCGGAGAGACCGCAACCATGGCCTATCGCACCCCGCGCGAGCTGATCGAGATTTATTGGGAGCGGGTCTACAACGCGGGCGAAGTCGAGCTGATCCGCGAGGTCTGCGCCGATCCGATCATCCGCCACGATCCCGATTGCGTCACCCCGCTGAGCCACGACGATCAGATCACCCGGGTCAAGCGCAGTGTGGCGACCCAGCCGCTGTTCACGCACCGGGTGCTGCATGCAGACGATCGCTTTGTCACTTCGGTGTGGAACATGGTCAGCCGCGATGGCCGCAATATCCGGCTGTGCGGGATCGAGGTGTTCGAGGCCGAGCAAGGGCGCTTTACCCGCTGCTGGAACTCCGAATATGCCAAGGGCTTCTGGGGCGAGGATGGCGACGACTTCGATCCGGCTGCGCTCCTGCCGCCGGAGCTGGTCGCCTCCGCCGGAGCCATTTCCGCCGACTGGCTGCAACGCGCCTTTGCCGCTGGCGGCGTGGTCACTCCGCAGCGGCTGGCGCTGGAACCGGAGATCACCCCGATCGGCCACGGCACCACCAGCGAAACCGTCCACCTGCGCGCCAGTTACAACAGCGGCACGATCACCGCGCCCAGGTCGGCGATCTGCAAGATCGGACGCCCGCTCACCGCTGGGCTGAGCTCGACCAGTCCGTTCGAGCGCGAACGGCAAACCTATGCGCTGTTCGGGCCGGACCCGGGCTTTCGCATCCCGCAAGTCTATTTCAGCGCGACCGACAATACCGGCCTGTGTAATCTGCTGCTCGAAGACCTGTCTGCATTTGCCCGGTCGGGCGACCAGATCGCGGGTTGCTCGCTTGCCGATGCGGCGACAGTGGTGCGCGAACTCGCCTGCTTTCACCGCAGCTGGTGGGAAAAGCCGGGGCTGGAACAGCAGGAATGGATGAGCCGTCCGCTCCAGTTGCTGCCGGCCTATGCGAAAGGGGCAGCAGTGATCGCCGAATGGTTGGCAGACCGCATTCCGGCCGAGGCGATCGCTGTGATGCAGGAATTCGGCGCGCTGGCCGAGCACTGGATCGAGCTGCCCCCGGTCCGCCGCACCCTGATTCACGGCGATCCGCGCGTCGATAATGTGCTGTTCGAGCAGACCGGCGATGGCCCGCGCGCCTGCCTGATTGACTGGCAGAGCCTGCGCCTCGGCGACCCGCAATACGATGTCGCCTATTTCCTGAGCGGCAGCATCAGCCCCGCAGACCGCCGCTCCGGCGAACGCGCGCTGCTCGCCGAATATGTGCAGATCATTGCCGAAACCGATCCCACCTACACCCTCGAACTGGCGCTCGATTCCTACCGCGCCAACATCGTCTCAGGCCTATGGCTGACAGTTATCGCCGCCGCCTACCTCGAGCGCACCGCGCACAATGCCGATCTCATCACCGCGCTGCTGACCCGCAACGCCAGCGCGGTCAGCGATTGGGACGGGCTTGGCGCGATCACCGCAGGAAAGGCAATATCGCGATGAAGGCAGCCTTCTATTCGGCGAACGGCGGGCCCGAAGTGATGCGGTATGGCGAAGTGCCTGATCCGGTGCTCAAGCCCGATGAAGTGCTGATCCGGGTGCAGGCCGTCAGCATCGAAGGCGGCGACATCATCAGCCGCCGCTTTGTCAAGCCTTCGTCAGACCGGCACGTCGTTGGCTATCAGGCGGGCGGCGTGGTCGAAGCGGTCGGGGCGGAGGTGAAATCCATCCGCCCGGGCCAACGCGTGGTCGGCCATAATGCGGCGGGCAGCCATGCCGAATTGTTCGCGGTGCCCGATGACCTCTGCTTTCCCGTGCCCGATGGTCTCGACATGGATGTCGCCGCGACAGTGCCGGTTACTTTCGGCACGGCGCTCGATGCCTTGTTCGAATTCGGTGGACTGAAGCCCGGAGAAACCGTGCTGATCCAGGGGGCGGCTGGCGGTGTCGGCGTGGCCTGCGTGCAACTGGCGAAGCGGGCAGGGGCCACAGTGATCGGCACGGCCTTTGGCCAGGAGCGGCTACAGCGGTTGGCGGCGCTGGGGATGGACCACGGTATCGACTATTCCTGTGAGGATATCGGACAGCGCACCCGCGAACTGACCGGCGGCAAAGGCGCCGAACTGGTCATTGATATGGCTGGAGCCAAAGGGTTGAAACAGCTGCTCGACGCCCTCGCATATCGCGGCCGTTACATGGCAGTTGGCGTCTCAAGCGGCGAGTTTCCGACTTTCACCTTCAGTGAGCTGATGGGCAAAAATCTGACAATCCAGGGGGTTTATCTCGCACTCGAAATCCGCACCGAGCGCGTCCATGCGGCCATTGCCGGTATCTTTGCCGACATTGCGGCGGGCCGCCTCTCCATGCCGATCGAACAGGTCTATCCGCTGGCACTGGCTGCTGAGGCCCATGCCCATGTCGAAACCGGCCACCCGTTTGGCCGCATCCTGCTGCGACCCTGAAGCCCCGGGAGTTTTCGATGATCAAAATCATGTTGCTGGTGAACCGCAAGGCCGGCATCAGCCGCGAAGAATTCCGCCGCCACTATGAGGTGGTCCATGCCCCGCTCGCCTCGCGCCATTTGCGCCATCTGGTGCGCTATGTGCGCAACTATGTGACCGATCAGTTCCGCAGCGATTTCGATTGTGACGTGGTGACCGAATTCTGGTTCGACTATCCTGGCAGCTGGCGCGAGGCGCGCTCGGTGCTGTTGCCGCAGGACATGCTCGATCTGTTCGCCAGCGACGAAGAGACCTTCATGGATCGCGCCTCGATGCGGGTGCTGGTGATCGAGCAGGGCGAAACACCGGCAGGCCAATTGCTCGGCAACTGTAGTTAGCTGAGAACCGCCGGCATGGCGCTCCATCCCGCAACGAAGCCCTTGGAGCGATAACGCACCACGCCTTCACGGCGGATGCGATAGCCCGGATAGCGCTCGAGAATGGAACGGATCGCCAATCTGCCGGTCAGCCGCCCCAGCTCCATGCCGAGGCAGCGATGCGGACCCGCGCCAAAGGTCAGGTTCTGATCGGCATTGGCCCGATCCAGCCTGACCGCGTGCGGGTCCGCGAAGAGATCGGGATCGCGGTTGGCGGCGGCCCATGACAGGAAGATGCGATCGCCATCGGCAAGCCTGCAACCGGCGAGTTCGGTATCCAGCATGACATTGCGCCCGCCGCCCAGCGATGGCGGCCACAGGCGCAGGAATTCATGCACGGCATTGGCGAGTAGCGCGTCATCGCTCAAGAGATCGGCGTGACTGGCGCGGTTCTGGTCCAGCCACAGCAGACCGCTGGTGATCAGCGACGCGACTGTGTCAAAGCCGCCCAGCACCAGCGCGGAGAGCATGCTGAGCGCTTCTTCGTCGCGCAGGGCCTGGCCTTCGACTTTGCCCGTCACCAGCGCCGAAGCGATATCTGCCCGGGGCGCAGCCCGGCGCTCGCGCACAAGGTCCAGCAGCATGGCGTGGACGCGGTCGGTATCGGACGCCAGGTCAAAGTCGGGGCCTCGCTCGCCGTGGTGCAGGCCCAGCGTATAGTCCTGCCAGTGGGCAATATCGATGCCGACCAGCGCCATTGTCGTCAGTGCTACCACTGGCATGGCATAGTCGCGGAACAAGTCCACCTCGGCTTTGTCTGCCATGGCATCGATGCAGTGGTCGATATGGCGCTGCACCACCTCGATCTGCGCGCGGATCCTGGAAGGGTGGAAAAAGGGGATTTCGAGCAGGCGCAGCCGGGTCTGGCGTGGCGGGTCGGATTCCGAAAGGATCAGCGGGAAGGCATAAGGCGGAATGCCGATCCCGCGCGCGCGGGGATCTTGCCCCGTCGGGTCGTGCCGGGCGGAAAAAGTCTGCCAGTTTTTCGCAGCCAGACTGGCTGCCTCATATCCCATGACCACCCAGTAGCCGCCATTGGCATCAGTCCAGCCGACCGGTCCATGGCGGCGCATGGCATCGGTCTGCGCGACCCAGCGGTCCATGTGATCCGCTGCGTGGATGTCGAAGCGGTCAGCACCGGTGTTCATCGGCCATTGTCCGCGATCCGGCGGCAGTCGGCCAGAACCTCATCGAGGATCGGGGTGATCGCCTCGCAGAACGTCTCGGGATCATCGCTCGGCGCGAAATGGCCGAGCCCGGGCAGCAGCCGGTATTGCGCCCCCGCCACATGGCGCGGGATTGCCGGAGCACCATGTTCGGGCGACAGCGAGCTGCGATCGTATTCGCCCGCCAGCACATAGAGCGGCGTGCGCGCCGTATCGATCCGCCAGCCATCCTCGGCAAGGTCGTGGGCATTCATGAAATAGTCGTTGTCGCCGGCATATATGCCCGGCGCATTCGAGCGATAGATGAAGGCGGTTTCGTGGCGGCGCTCCTGCGGCGCCAGCGGCGAGGTCGTCGCCAGTACGCGGCCGGTATAGAGCTCGGGCGAGATTGCCGGATCGCGGAAGGGGGCATTGTCAAAGCTGCGCATCGCGGGCGAAGGGCTCGACCAGCCGTTGAGCGAAACCAGCGCGCGGAAATGCTCAGCCCGCCAGGCGGCAAGGTCTATCGCCAGTTGTCCGCCGACCGAACAGCCCAGAAACACGGGGCGATCGAGCTCCAGCGCCGCGACCATGCCCACGGCCCAGCCCATTAATTCGTCGCGCGAGGGGCTGTAGTCCTGCGTCCACCAGGCTTCCCCGAGCGGGGGCAGCGATTTGCCGTGGCCGGGCAGATCGTAGGCAATCATCCGGAAGCGTTCGCGCAGCGGCGGATAGGCAAGCATGTGCCGCCATTGCCGGCCGTCGGCTCCGGCTGTGGCATGAAGCAGAAGGGTTACGTCACCTTGACCCGCCTCTTCGTAATAGAGCCGTGCTTCCTGCGCGCCATTGCGGACATAGGCATAGCGGCCAACGGCATCGTCGGTCTCTCGCCGGTCGGGCACCGGGCGCGGGGCGGGCGGCTCCGCTCCGGCTGCCACGCGCATAAGCTGCAGCAGCCGTTCCCAGGCCGGATAATGCGGCGCAACCACACGGGCGAGATCACCGGCAAATTCCGCGCCGCCCGAAGTGAGTGAGCTGGCCGCATAGGAAGGGGCCGGGCTCAGGCTCTCCGCCCAGAAGGCATCGGGCGCAGTGATGATGAGATCGGCCTCGCCTGTTGCGGGGCCAACATCCGCAACCTGGCCTTGCACGATAGCAAGGTCGATCTGCCTCACCATTGCGGCCAATCCGCACCCGCGCCGTCAATCGGCCGAGCCGCCGCGCCAGTTCCTGATCCTGGCGGGCAAGCGCCGCAAAGCAGGCCAGATCAACTGCCATGGCGTTGCTCCAGCCGAAAGCGGGCTATGCCTATGTCCGTCTGCCAACTGTTCGAACACGGCAACGACGGGCAATCCGCAATCGAGCATTTCGGGCGGATCGAGCATGCGGCCGTGGATCATCGGGCCTTCCTCCAGGTGCACCAGCGCCACCGCATAGGGGCAGAACCCGGCGAATTCGGGATGCAGCGGGGTTTCATAGACCGCATAGCTCCAGATCGTGCCGCGCCCTGACAGCGCCTTCCATTCGCCGCCTTCCGTCAAGCATTCCGGGCACGATAGAGCCGCTGGCCAGCGCACATGGCCGCATGCGTCGCAGTGCTGCATGGCTATCCGTCCCTCGCTCAATGCCCGCCAATGCGGCGCAACCAGCGGGTCGCTCATGTCGGGTAGCGGGAGCGTGGTCATGGTGCGGCCTCGAACAGCGATACGCTGCCCTTTTGCGCGACCATGGTCGAGGCATGCATCGCCATCTGCAAATCCGCCACTTGCCTTGCGCCGCATGCGCCGCGCAACTGGCGGACAATTTCGACTATATGGAACCAGCCCCACATATAGCGCTCCGACAGATGCCCGCCTGACGTGTTGAGCGGCAGTCTTCCACCCAGCGCGGTTTCGCCCGCAGCGATCATCGCACCCGCTCCGCCCGGCTCGGCAAAGCCCAGCGCTTCAAGCATCTGCAACACCCAGATGCTGGCCGGATCCTGGATCATCAGCAAACCGATATCCGATCGCTGCGCTCCGGCCATCGCCAGCGCGCGATCCGCGACACCGCCCATCCACCGGCGCTCGTAATTGTCGGGATTGGCGAGATTGCGGAGCTGCGCTGTCTGCGCCATGCCGGCCAGACGGATGGGCACATGGGGCAGATCGCGGGCGCGATGCAGCGAAGTCATGATGAGCGCCGCGCCGCCATCGTGGAATCCGGCAATGTCGCTGGGGCGCACCGGCGCGATATAGTGCGGCTCGGAAAGGTAGTCTGCGATGGTCAGCGGCTCGCGGGCCACCGCATCGGGATTGAGCGCGGCCCAGCGCCGCTGGGCGACTGCCACTGCGCCAAGATCCGCCTCGCTTGCGCCATGGAGATACTGGTAACGCCGGAACATCAGCGCAGCCATGCTGCCGATTGCATCGACCATGCCGTGGTGGATGTCATGATTGCCATAGCGCGAAAAATCGCCGCCACGGCTGCCCTGATCGGTGCCATAGGTCAGCAGCACCGTATCGGCGAGCCCCGCTGCAATGACCATGGCGGCGAGATGGATCGAAAAGTTGCAGGTGCCATAGTCGAGCGTCGCCGAATAGGCTGGGTTGAGTCCCAATGCCCGGCCCATGACAATATCGCCGCCCGCCCCGCTCAGCGTCTTGCAGGTGATCAGTCCATTCACCTGGCTTTTGCCCATCCCGGCATCGGCGAGGGCCCGCCGCGCTGCATCGACGGCATAGTCCTCTGCGCGCCAGCCCGGTAAGGCCTGGCGTGTGGCGGCGCCGATGCCGACAATCGCAACATCCCCTCGATCCGCAGTCGTCATCATGCCTTCCCGTCCCGGCGATTATCCGATTACGATGTCATGATAGGTGCCGGTTTGTCACCCTGTCTTTGCCCTGCAGAAAACGGCGCGGCCCTGCTGAACTGCTTGACCGCCGTGTGATCGGCACCCTAGCCTCTGACCCGTCACGACAAAAGGTCGCCAGATAGCGCAGGCTGCTGAACCTGTGCCGAACAGGCCAGAGGCTTCGCCGCCGGGAATGGGCCGAATGGGAGCAGCAGATGCACGACTTGGTAATCCGGGGCGGACTGGTCATCGATGGCAGCGGTGCAGCGCCGGTGCAGGCCGATGTTGCGGTCAACGGCGACCGCGTGGCTGAGGTGAGGCCGGGGCTAGGTCAGGGTAGGCAGGAGATCGACGCCAGTGGCCTGATCGTCACGCCGGGCTTCGTCGATCTGCATACCCATTACGATGCACAGGTCACCTGGGATCCGATCCTCGCCCCATCATCTTGGCATGGGGTCACCACGGTGGTCATCGGCAATTGCGGCGTTGGTTTCGCGCCGGCCCGCCCGGATGCCCATTCATGGCTGATCGAGATCATGGAAGACGTGGAGGAAATTCCGCGCGATGCCATGGAAGCTGGGCTGTCGTGGAACTGGGAGACTTTTCCCGAATATCTCGATGCTCTGGCGGCGCGCAGCCACACGGTCGATATAGCCGCTCAGGTGCCGCATATTGCACTGCGGGCCTATGTCATGGGCGAAAGGGCCGTGCGCGACGAACCCGCCACTCCCGCCGATCTCAGTGAAATGGGCCGGTTGCTGGAAGAAGCGCTGCGTGCCGGTGCGATCGGCTATGCCTGCAGCCGTACCGATGCCCACCGCCTGAAAGATGGCCAACTGGTACCCGGTTCATTCGTCGATCGGGATGAATTGCTGGCAATGAGCGATGCAGTGGGGAGAGCCGGTGGCGGCCAGATCCAGTATCTCGGCAATTTCGGTGATTTCGATGCGGACTTGCCGTTCCTCACCGAGATGTCGCGGCGCAGCGGCGTATCCGTTCATTTTCTGATGAGCGATACCAATTGGCCTTCGCGCCTGGCCGGGATCGATGCGGCAGCGGCGCAAGGCGCTCGGCTGGTCGGCCACTTCCCGCCGCGCGCTGTCGGCAATGTGCTGCAATGGCGCGCCGGGCGTAACCCGTTCATGGACCGGCCCAGCGTGCTCGCGCTGGCCGGCCTGCCGTGGCCCGAACAGCTCGCGCGGCTCAGTGACCGGGACTATCGCGCGCAGGTTCTGCGGGAAGACAACGGCGAGGCCGAAGCCCGGCTGCCGGAATTTGCCCGCGTCATCTATCGCGGCTTTGACCGCATGTTTGAGGTGGAGGACTGCCCCGACTACGAGCCCGATGCCGCAACCGACAGCATCGCCGCGCGCGCAGCACGGACCGGGCAGGACCCGGCGGCCTATGCCTATGACGTGCTGATGCGCAATAATGGCACAGGTATGCTCTACCTCGCGCTCGCCAACTACCGAGCCGGGGACCTAAGTGTGGTCCCCACTCTGGCAGCGCATCCCGGAACTGTGGTTAGCCTGTCCGATGGCGGCGCGCATTGCACCCGCGTCATCGACGCTTCCGCGCCCAGCTTCATGCTCAGCCATTGGGCACGTGACCGATCGCGGGGCGAAAAATTGCCGTTGGCTGAAGTCGTCAAGAGCCTCGCCCGGGATCCGGCATTGGCCTATGGCCTACAGGATCGCGGCTTGCTGCAACCGGGGTTCCTGGCGGATATCAATGTGATAGATTTTGCCAACCTGCGCCTTGCCGCCCCCTGGCTGGAATATGATCTGCCAGCGGGGCACCCGCGCCTGTTGCAGAAGGCGGCCGGCTATGCGGCGACGATCAAGAGTGGCAAGATCACCTTTCGGGAAGGCCAGCATGCCGGGGTCTATCCCGGCAATGTGGTTCGCAAACAGGCAGTTTTGACAGAAACGAAATAATGCCGAACCGATTTGGCGCACATATCATCCAAGCTACGTTCCGTCCGCCAGATCAGCGAACAAGAGCTCGACAGCCACTTTGGACACCTTGCCATTGGGTGTCATTGGCAGGGCATCGACAAATTTCCAAATCTTTGGCACCTTGAAATGAGCCAGCCGCGCAGCGGCGTGAAGTTCGAGTTGCTCCGTGGCCGGGCGCGTTTCGCTGCGGCAGAGAACCGCCGCAGCAACCTGCTGCCCCCAGCGCTCATCCGCCACGGCGACCACAGCCACTTCGCTGATATCGGGATGCAGCAGCAGGGCATCTTCGACTTCCGCCGGATAGATATTTTCACCGCCCCGGATGATGACATCGCGCAAGCGGCCGTCAATGCGGACAAACCCCTCGGCATCCAGCGTGCCGAGATCGCCGGTATGCAGGTAGCGCTCGCCATCGATGGTCGCGGCGCTGGCGTCGGGCATGCGGTAGTAACCCATCATCACCATCGGCCCGCGCACGCAGATTTCGCCTTTTTCGCCATGCCGCACAGTTGCGCCGCTGGCCGGATCGATGACCTTGAGTTCGACATGCGGCGCACAGCGGCCCACGGTTTCTGCCAGCAGACGTGGATCATCGCCGGGCGTGCTGCTGGTGATGATCGGACATTCCGACTGGGCATAGGAGACCAGCACCGGCGCCGAGAATTCCCGCATCAGCCGTTCGATTAGCACTTGCGGCACCTGTGCCCCACCAGCGCCTAGCGAGCGCAGACGGACGCTTCCCGGCTGCCAGTCCGGATGTTCGAGAATAGCGAGCAGCATGGTCGGCACCCCGCCGATCCGTGTCGCGCCTGCCAGCCGTATCAGCCGCAGAAACTCGCCCGGATCGAAGCGGTTCATCACCACATAGCAACTGCCGGTGACAATCGCGCCGGGCAGCAGGGTCACCGATCCGCCCATGTGACTGAGCGGACTTGGATTGACCCAGACATCGCTCTCATCGGCGCGGCAGGCCTGGGTCCTCAGCCAGGCCCCATTGACCACAGTGCGGTGTGACAGCGCAGCGCCTTTGGCCCGGCCCGTAGTGCCCGAGGTGAACTGAATGAGGAACAGGTCAGATGGCGCTGGCTGCGGCAATTCCCGCAACTGCGCCCCGCGCGCCAGATTGCGCAGATCGTCAAGCGAGTGGCAACGCTCCGCCCCGCCGATGTTGCAGGCGCGCGCCATCAGCGGCATTCCCCGCGTGTCATGGCCAGCCAGCACCAGCCTTGGCGTGGTCAGATCGCGGGCGTGTTCGCATTCGAAATCGGTCCAGCCGGGATTCCATGCCGCCACGACCATTCCGGCCAGTGCGCAGCCGAATTCCAGCAATGCCCATTCGGCCGTGTTGCGCGACCACACCGCGATCCGGTCTCCGGGCACGGCCCGTTCCAGCAGCCAGAACGCAATCTGCTCTGCTTCGGCCAGCATCTGCGCGTAAGTCAGAGAGGCGAGGCCGTCTCCTTCTGCCCAGGCCAGGGCGCGGCGCTCAGGGAAGCGGGCTGCCGAGCGGCGCAGGGCTTCCCCCAGCGAACAATCCAGCAGCGGGATTGTCGTCGTGGGTTGCCAGTGCGCCAATGCGCCAGTCACCGGTGCCTCGCGAAAAAGCCTGCCACCTCGTCGGCAAACAGCTCCGGTTCTTCCCATGCGGCAAAATGCCCGCCCCGCGGCATTGTGGCCCAGTGAACGACATTGAAGCGCTGCTCCGCCAGGCTTCGCGGCGGCGGCGGGGTTTCTGCCGGGAAGGCGGCCAGCCCCATCGGCACCTCGATCCGTTCTGCACCTGGCTTGGCCTTATTGAGGCTGTTGTAGAGCCACATGGCAGACTGCACATTATCGCTGACCAGATAGGTCATGATGCTGGTGATCAACTGGTCCTTGGTAAAGCTCGTTTCGATATTGCCGCCGCAATCGGACCAGGCGCGATACTTTTCGAGCACCCAGGCAGCATAGCCAATCGGACTGTCGGCGAGGGCCAGACCGATGGTCTGCGGGCGGCTCTGCATCTGCTGCGAATAGGCACCATTGCCTGCAAAGCGCTTGCGCGCTTTATTCTGCCATTCGGCCACTTCCAGGGAAATATCTCCCTTGGCCCGCATGAACAGGAAATTGAGATGGAAGGCATCCAACACGTCGCTGTGGTGTTCGGCAAGGGCGATGGAAACCGACGAGCCCCAGTCCCCACCTTGTGCGCCAAAACGGACATAACCAAGATGATCGACCATTAGCTTGCGCCACATGCCCGCAACCTGTGCCGCGCCGATCGGGCGAGGCGGGCGACCGGAAAAGCCATAGCCCGGCAAGGAAGGCACGATCACGTCAAACCCGCGAGCCGCCAGCATGGGCATGACTTTCAGGAATTCGTAGACCGAGCCAGGCCAGCCGTGGGTCAGTATGATGGGATACCCGGCGCCGTCGCCAGTGGCACGCAGATGATAGAAGTGGATGTCGATCCCTTCGATTTCGACAAGGAACTGGGGAAAGGCATTGAAGGCGGCCTGCGCCGCCGACCAATCATAATGATCGCGCCAGTAATCGCGAAATTCGGCGAGATAGCTTGCCGAAGTGCCATAGATCCAGTCAGCATCATCGTCAGGCGCATAGCCTATGTGAGCATCGGCTACCCGTCCTACGATCCAGTCAAGTCGCTCATGCGGCACCTTCAGCGTGAATGGTCTGATCATCCTGGCTCCCAATCGACTTATTTCGCGCCGCTCCAGACCTAACGTCTTACCCCAAAGTGAAACGGATGGGCAGGTGCGTTGGACCGTTGCCGAAGACAGACTCGCTCATTGCAGCGACTACACCCATTCCGCGGCCTCAGGACGCCAGATTTGCTCTTTGAACAGGATGCGCATTGCCAGGCAGTCAAGGCAATTGCCAAGGAAGTGTTTGGCGTCATAGCTGATGGTGAGATGGCTTTTGCTCGACAGCATGGGTATTTTGTCGTGCTGCCACAGGCGGCGAATGAACGAATGGCCGGTTTCAGGTGGCTTGATAGTCGTCGCGAATGGCGGCTTTGTCGGCGGATTCTGCCCACGCAAGTTCAAGTGTTCAACGTCGATTCCCATGCTCTGGCGAGAAAATTTCAGACTTTCGCAAATGATCCAGTGGTTCTTGAAACACCCTCGCTACACGTAGCCCTAAATGGTGCGCGAGGCTGCCTGTCCGGTGATGGCTATTTGGTCTCCATTTGGTCTGCCGCCAGTGATTTGACGCGCGTGCATAGATGCACCTTGCCGAAAAAATTTCCTCGCTCCAATGCTGCTACGGCGCTCAAACCCGCAGGAATCAAGGGCATTCAGCTTGCCTCAATATTAAGTACTTCCGGCCCAGAGATCGCGCACTTGGAACAGATTCACAGGGGACATTCGCCGGTGACCTGCCTCACCGGATAACGCCTGCCTGCCTTCCGCTCGCCCCGATCCGCAGTAGCCGGCTGTCGCTGGCGTTGCAGGACCAGTTCTTCGCATCCTGCACATCGCCCTTGCCGCTGTAGCGCGCCATCTCGGGGAATTTGCAGAGCGGCATTGTGTAGTTCGGAGTCTTCAGCGCCAGTGCCTTGGGCAGGCCGGGACTGAATTGACGATCGGCGACGCTGGCAAGCAGCGCGTCGGGTGCCTGCCCTCGTTCCACCCAGTTTTCCATCGCACCGAGCGCATCGAAGCTGTTCGGACCTACGCTGGTGATGCTGCAATGGGTGGTTCCCGGAAGCATGAACAGCCGCGCCTGCTCTTGTACGCGGGCATAGCCGCCGTGGCTGGAAGCCAGCCGTTTGTACCAGTTGATCGAGGAGTAGGGCGTCAGCTTCTCGTCGCTGAAATTATGCCACATCAGCAGCTTGGTCTTGCTGCCGATCAGCCGGGCCTGGTTTTCCGGGATATGGCCCGCACCAAGCCGCAGGGCTGCCTGCACTTTTGCTGTCTCCGCCGCAGGAACTACGGCATGAAACCCGGTGACCTGTCCCGGCCCGCCGCGCCGGAAGCTGAACAGCGTGTCGGGATTGAACGCCGGACTGTTGCCATGGACAAAGACTTTGAGCGCAGGGGCCGTGAGCTCCGCCATGAACTGCGGGCTCGACGCCCAGCTCGCTGACCGCAAATCCTGGCTGGACCACATTACCGCGCTCGTCGGTCAGTCCGTTGACCGCTACACTGGCGGTCTCGATCTGGGCCGGTGTGAAGCACTGGCCGGAAGGCTTACCCGGGACGCAGCGGGGCAGATCGCGTTCGGCATTGAAATTGCAGGCCGCCGGGTTCTGGATGAGCCCGTCCTTCACCCCGTCGAGCGCATCGCATTGCTGCTTGACTGTCCGGTCGAACAGCGCGAGCAAATCCGGCGTCAGCCCGGCACCGGGAGACCGCTTCGCTGCTGTCGAGACCGCAACGGATTGCAGCTGCATGCCCAGCGGATCATAAGGCGAGCCGGCGATAATGCCATCGAATGCCTCGGGAAAATAGCTCGCCGCGACCATGGCATCGCGCCCGCCGCCCGAGCAGCCGCTGAAATAGGAGCGCCCGATCGCCTGCTGCGCGCTCCTGACCCGGCCATAATAGGCGGTCGTGAACTCTTTGCCCATCTGTGACAGCACCTTGTCGGCGCGGTACATCCAGTCGTCGACGAAATCGGCATCGACCGAACCGTCGCTCTTCACCGCCCATGACGCACCTTCCATGCCTTCATGGCCTTCGTCGGTGGCAAAGGTGGCATAGCCCTTGTCGATGATCTGGGTGGAATAGCCCTGCGCGGTGACAGTGATCGAAGGCACTGCCGGATTGCTGACATAGAACTGGCCGCAATGGCCGCTGCAGCCGAGTTGCAGGTACTTGCCGTTCCAGTTTGCCGGGAAGGTGGCCATGAAGTTGGCGGTCTTGCCGCTCGCAGGATTGGTGACGAAGCTGCCCGAGACCTGGCAATAGGCCGGGGTTGCGCCATTCGCCGCGACATAGCGGGTGGCACCTCCGAACATGCCGTTCTTGATCGGTTTGACGGTGACCGTTGTGCCGAGGCCCGAAGCGGCTGCCTGCATGAAACCGGCATTGCAGCTCGCCTCGAAGGGGGAGGGTGCGGGTTCGGCTGAGATCGCAGCGGAATTGGATGTCGGCACGACCATCGCTGCAGCACCGAGCAAGAGCCCCAGGGTTGCAGTTGCGGCTGTGGCAAGGTGTGCGTTTCTGGAAAGTCCGGTCATGGCAATTCTCCCGATTCTTTAAGCGCTGTTGCGCTGGGACTATACTAGACCGACTATTTGGTCTATAAATTTTTACCAACCCTCGCTCAACCCTCCGCTTCGCCTGCCGCGCGTTCGCCGCTGAAATAAGGAAGATCGCAAACGTGACACCGACCCAGGCCACCCCCAAGCGTCGCAGCCGCGAGGCCACCGAAGTGCGCCGTGCCCGTATCCTCGAGGCAGCAATCGGCCTGTTCGGCGAGCGCGGCTATTACGGCTTCACCATTCAGGAGCTGGGCAAGCGCTGCGGCCTCTCCAATCCGGGTTTGCTGCACTACTTCCCGTCCAAGCTCGACGTGCTGATTGCGGTGTTGAAGGAGCTGGAGGCGCGCGAGAGCGAATTCATGGAGCCACTGGTCCAGCAGGCGTTCCATGATGCGGGCTCGAAAGCTGCTGTGCTGACGATCCTGCGCGCGCTGGTCGCCCGAGTGACTGCCGGGCCTGAAAAGGTTCGGATAATGGTTGAGTTTCAGGCGGAATCCATCGATCCGGCGCATCCGGCACATAGCTGGTGGCAAAGCCGCGAGGCGGTACTGTTAAACTTGTTTGCCGGTCTGTTGGCGCCGCATGTGGCACGGCCCGAAGCAGTAGCCCGGCAGGTTATGGCGATGATGGACGGGCTGTTCTTGCAATGGATCAGGGCTTGGCCGAACCTGGATGCCACTGCAGAATGGAATGATGCGCTCGCCCGCCTGCTACCTGAACTTGCCACCGACGGCGCATGAGGCGCCGCTCTGCGTGTTTCTGCCCTGGCGCAACGCATCATTGAGCCCGCAGCGCCGCCCGCTGCATTGTCTGTTCGAGAATTTTTACCGGCTGCCGGAAAGCCTGCCTCAACAACCCGGCCAGCGCTGACTGGGTGGGGAGGCCCGATCAACCGGCTCCGTCTCGTGGCTGCCATGCCTGGCGAGATGCTGCTTGACAGTATCTGTGCGGCAAGTCGATATTGGTCATACCAATTAGACTGAGGGTCGATCATGCCGTGGACAAGCCGTGTATTTGGAATTGCCTTGAGCCTGCTCGTAGCCGGCTTTGCGCTCCAGATAGCAACCGCACCCGCGCAGGCCCAGCAGGTCGTCAGCGAGCAGATTTCGCCCCGGCAGGAGACTGGACTGCCAAGCGGATGGCGCTTCCGGTTCGGCGAGCAGGCCGCCGGGGTGACGGCAGCGGACTTCGATGACAGCCAGTGGGAAACAGTAATCGTTCCACATAGCTGGAACCGCATCGGCGAATATTCACTGACGCGCTCGGCGAAGGCCAACAATGCCCAGGGCGTCGGTTGGTACCGGCTCAGCATCACCGCTCCGCCCGCCGCACAGGGCAAGCGCCACTACCTCGATTTCGCCGCCGTCGGGAACGTGGCCGATGTCTGGGTGAATGGCGTCCATGTCGGCCAGCACAAGGGCGCCTTCTCGCGCTTCCGTCTCGATGTGTCGGCGCAGTGGAAGCCGGGTGCGGCCAATCTCATCGCCGTCAAGGCTGACAATTCAAAGCCGGCCATCGGCAGCTCGACCGAGAACGTCATTCCGCTGGCCGGGGATTTCTTCCTCCATGGCGGCATCTATCGCGGTGTGTCGCTGATCACGGCCAACGAGGTGGGGATCGACCTGCTCGATATGGGCGGACCGGGTGTCTATGCTCAGACATCCGAGGTCACCCAAGATGCTGCATTCGTCCAGGTGGTGACGAAGCTTCGCAACAGCGGAAGGACGTCGCGCACGCTCAACGTCGTAACACGCCTTGCTGACTCTGCCGGCACCGTTGTTTCAGAGCGGAGCGTGGTTACACCGGTCAAGGCAGGGGCAACCGGCATGGCCGTGCCGACACTTAATCTTTTCCGGCCGCGCCTGTGGGACGGCCGCGCCGATCCCTATCTGTACAACATCACGGTGCAGGTCTGGGATCGCAGGCGGCTGATCGACAGCGTCACCCAGCCTTTCGGCATTCGCAGCTTCAGGTTCGATGCCAACGACGGCTTCTCGCTCAACGGCAAACATATCAGGCTCCAGGGCGTCTCGCGCCACCAGGACCGGGCAGGCAAGGGCTGGGCGCTGAGCCGTGCGGACCATGCCGAGGACATGGCGATTATCAAGGAGATGGGCGCGAACACGGTGCGCCAGGCACACTACCAGCATGCCGGCGAATGGTCCGAGGAGGCTGACAAGGCGGGCATGATTGTCTGGGCCGAGGCGCCCTATGTCACTGCTCCTTCGCTCAGCGGCGGGCAGGGTTCGCCCGATCTGTGGGCCAATGCCGAACAGCAACTGCGCGAACTGATCCGCCAGAACTACAACCACCCCTCGATTGCCATGTGGTCGATCGGCAACGAGGTCGATATCGCCAAGGGCTTCGGCATGGCTGGCGATCCGCCGAAGTCCCTGCCGCTGCTCCAGCATCTGGCAAAGGTGGCCAAAGAAGAAGATCCGAGGCGCGCCACCACTTTCGCCGATTGCTGCGAAGAGCAGACGTCGATGCAGACCTCGGGCGAGAAGCTGGCGGGCACTGCCGACCTCATCGGCTACAATCGGTACTATGGCTGGTACATGCCCGAGCCGCTGAAGGCACGCGCGCAGCTGGGCGAGCGGATGGATCATTTCCACGCCAAGCATCCCAACCTGCCGATCTCGATTTCCGAATATGGCGCGGGCGGATCGCTGAGCCAGCAGAGCGACAATGTCATGGCCGGGTTCGTCAATTTCATCGGACGCCCGCAGCCCGAGCAATTCGAGAGCTTCGTCCACGAGCAGAACTGGCCGGCGATCCGCGAGCGGAAATACATCTTCGCCAGCTGGGTGTGGAATATGTTCGATTTCGCCAGCGACATGCGCAATGAAGGCGATGCGGTCGATATCAACACCAAGGGGCTGGTGACTTACGACCGCAAGGTCAGAAAGGACGCCTTCTACTACTATCAGGCGCAGTGGTCCGCCACACCTATGGTTCATATCACCTCGCGCCGCCACACCGACCGAGCCTATCCGGTGACTGATGTGCAGGGTTTACAGCAATGCACCCAGCGTCGCACTGACAGTCAACGGCGTCGCGCTGCCCGCAAGAGAATGCGCTGACAAGGTCTGCAGCTGGACATGGCTGCCGCTGCGGCCCGGCGCCAATGTCATCACTGCCTCGATCACCGTCGATGGCAGGACGATCAGTGACAGCGTTACCTGGAATGGCCCCGATCCGGCGCAAGGCATCCGCATCGACACGGGCGACAGCATAACCCGCGCGATCGGTGGAAACCGCTTCGGTTCGGACAGCTTCGTTACCGGCGGTACGCCGCAGGTGCTCAACATGGGCAGTTTCGGAGGACGCAGCTCCGGCCCGCCGCGCAGCGTGGCTGCGCCGATCCCCCCGCTCTACGAATACTGGCGCGAGGGCGAAGCTTTCACTTATGCGATCCCCGTGGCTAACGGCCGCTGGAAAGTGACTGTTCACAGTTTCGAGCCGCGTACCGCCGGCACCGATACCCAGGCGATGACGATCACCGCGCAGGGCAGGTTGACTGGCCCGGCGTTCAACATAGCCAAGGTTGCAGGCGGGCCGCTCAAGGGCATCACCCGGACATTCCCGGTCACCGTCCGCGATGGCGAGCTCAAGCTCGATTTCGCGGGAACCGGAGGCAAGGCCGTGGTCGCGGCGATCGAAGTGACCAAGTGAGGCCCATCCGCAACCTGCGCTGGTGGATCATCGGGCTGGTCACGCTGGGGACGATCCTCAACTATCTTGCCCGCTCGACACTGTCGGTCGCCGCGCCGACGATCAAAAACGAATTCGGCATGTCCACCGAGGATTACAGCTGGGTCGTCCTCGCCTTCCAGGCCAGTTACACCGTGATGCAGACAGTGGCGGGCGGCGTACTCGATGCGCTGGGGACGCGGCTGGGTTTCTTCATCTTCGCAGTCGGCTGGGCGCTCGCAAACATGGCGCATGCATTCGCCACCGGGGTGTGGAGCCTTGCCGTGTTTCGCGGCTTGCTTGGCGCAACCGAAGCGGCGGCGATTCCTGCAGGAGCCAAGGCTGTTTCCGAATGGTTCCCGCCGCGCGAAAGGCCATTGGCGACCAGCGGGTTTCAGATGGGCACCAGCGTCGGCAACATGATCGCGCCGCCGCTGGTCGTGTTCTGCATCCTGTGGTGGGGCTGGCAATCGGCCTTTATCGTCACGGGCGCGCTCAGCCTGGTCTGGGCGGCGCTGTGGTGGTGGGGATACCGCACGCCCGGTGAGCACAAGCGCCTTTCGGCGAGCGAGCGGGCATATATCGAGGAAGGCCGCGCGGCAGACGATCTGGGCGGCAAGCCCGCGACCCGCAAGGAAGTGCTGAAATCGCGCAGTTTCTGGGCGATCGCCGTGCCGCGCTTCCTGGCGGAACCTGCCTGGCAGACCTTCAATTTCTTCATCCCGCTCTATCTGGTGGCGGTATGGCAGCTTGATCTGAAGAGCATCGCGCTCTGGGCCTGGCTGCCGTTCCTTGCCGCCGATTTCGGTTC
The DNA here is from genome assembly GCA_963775115.1 of uncultured Alphaproteobacteria bacterium. GTDB lineage: Bacteria > Pseudomonadota > Alphaproteobacteria > Sphingomonadales > Sphingomonadaceae > Novosphingobium. The sequence continues at coordinate 521,973 of CAVZHP010000005.1, read as the reverse complement.
ACTGGCAGCCGGACTGCTGCCGCCCTGGCTGATGAAAAGGGGAGCATCGCTGCTGACTTCGCGCAAGGTGACGATGACGCTGGGCGCATTTTGCATGATCGGCCCCGCCTGTATCGGCCTTGCCGGATCGCCGGGCGTGGCCATCGCGCTGTTCTGCGTCGGCGGCTTTGCCCACCAGATGCTGAATGGTGCGCTGATCACGCTGTGTTCGGATGTGTTCGACAGCAAGACCGTGGGCGCCGCCAGCGGGATGGCAGGGTCCGCAGCATGGATCGGCGGAATGCTGTTCACCCTGCTGATCGGCCAGAGCGCCGATGCCTTTGGCTACAATCCGCTGTTCGTGGCGCTGGCGGTGCTCGATCTGCTGGCAGCGGCACTGCTGTGGGGCATTCTCAGGAATCGCGTGACGGAATCGCGCCCGGCCTCATGATTGTCCAGCCTGCCAGTTGATGGCCGGCCTGCGCTGCTTCTGGGATGCTCGCATCTTGCAGGCGCGCTGAAAGATAGCCCGCGTTGAAGGCATCGCCTGCACCGCTGGTATCGACAGGGGCAATCACGCTGTCCGGCGGGACGATGGTGCCATCGGGCAGGCGGCAGCCCTGCTCGCCCAGCTTGACGATCGTTTCCGCGCAGCCAAGGCTTTGCCAGTGCGCGGCGACGGCGGCAGCATCGACCTCGCCTGAGAGCGCTGCCTCGTCGTCCAGCGTCGGCAGACCGATGTCGGCGACAGCGATGGCGGCATCGCGGGCAGCGCAGGCCCCTGCCGGATGGGGCCACAGGCGCACCCGGTAGTTGCCATCGAATGCTACCTTGCCGCCCTGTTCCTGCACCTTCTGGGCCAGCGCCAGCAATTGCCCGCGCGCCTCCGGCGGCAGGACCGCCAGGGTGATCAGCGAAAAGTAGAGGAGATCGGCCCGTTCAGCTGCCGCCAGCGCTGCCGCCATCGCGTGCAGGGCAAACATTTCGCGCGCGGCGCTGGTATCGCGCCAATAGCTGAAGCTGCGCTCGCCCGCCGCATCGGTGGCGATGGCATAGAGGCCCGGCTGGCGGGCGGGATGGGTGAGGACATGCGAGCAGTCCAGCCCTTCGGCCATCCACTGCCCGCGCAATTCGTGGCTGAACGGATCGGCGCCCAGCGCAGTCAGATAGGCCACATCATGTCCGGCACGCGCCAGATGGATGGCAGTGTTCAGCGTATCGCCGCCATAACCGAGAGCCCAGCCCGCCCCCTTCCGGGAGAGTTCCAGCATGGCTTCACCGATGCTGACAATCCGGGCCAATATCTTGCCTTACCAGTTCCACATCGTCCCGTCCTCCAGCCTGGCGACAGGCAGGTAGGCGCGGCTATAGGGATATTTCGCTGCCAGCTTCTCGTCGATATCGACGCCGTGGCCCGGTGTTTCGCCACAGAACAGCTCGCCATCGGCAAAGCGGTAGTCATGCGGGAAGACTTCGTCGGTTTCCGCAGTGTGGCGCATATATTCCTGGATACCGAAGTTGGGCACCCATGTATCGAAATGAAGTGCCGCACCCATCGTGACCGGTGATATGTCGGTTGCGCCGTGGCTGCCGGTGCGCACCTGGTAGAGTGCGGCAAAGTCGGCGATGCGGCGCAAGTGGGTGATCCCGCCCGCGCCGACGACGGTGCAGCGGATGAAGTCGATCAGCTGGTTCTGGATCAGGTCCTTGCAGTCCCAGATCGTGTTGAAGACCTCGCCCACGGCCAGCGGCGTGGTGGTGTGCTGGCGCACCAGCCTGAACGCCTCCTGGTTTTCCGCCGGGGTGCAGTCTTCCAGCCAGAACAGGCGGTAAGGCTCCAGGGCCTTGCCCAGCTGGGCGGCCTCGTTGGGCGTGTAGCGATGGTGGCCGTCATGCAGCAGGTGGTGATCGAAGCCGTAGGTTTCGCGCAGCTTCCCGAACAGCCTGGGCACATGGATCAGCGACTTGTGGGTATCCCAGCCGGTAACGCTGGGCAGCGCTGCATCGGCCGGTTCGTAATGCAGCTTGCCGCGTCCAACACCATAAGCATCCTTGATGCCTGGCACGCCGGTCTGTGCGCGGATCGCTTTGTAGCCCATGGCGATGTATTCGCCGACTGCATCGACCGTTTCCGGGATGTCGCCGCCGTTGGCATGGCCATAGACCATTACACCGTCACGGCTGCGGCCGCCCAGCAGCTGGTAAAGCGGCATCCCCGCCATCTTGGCCTTGATATCCCACAGCGCGGTATCGACGGCGGCGATCGCCCGCATCGTCACCGGTCCGCGCCGCCAATAGGCACCGCGATAGAGATACTGCCAGATGTCCTCGATCCGCCGGGGGTCCATGCCGATCAGGCACGGTATCACATGCTCTTCCAGATAGGAGACGACCGAAAGTTCGCGTCCGTTCAGCGTGGCATCGCCGATGCCGTAGACGCCCTGATCGGTCTCGATCTTCAGCGTGACGAAATTCCTGCCGGGACAAGTGACAATTGTGCGGGCTGTAGAGATTTTCATTGCGGTGAACGTTTCCTGTTTCCCGAGTGTGCACGATGTTTGACGGCGCGGCAGCAAGCTGGCAATGTCGCCACCTTATTGGTCAGACCAGTGGATGACAAGATGGCCGAAGTGCCTTTGCGAGCAAATGATCGGCTTTACATGGATTTGGCCCGCAAGCTGACGGCCGAACTTGTGGAGGGCAACTATCCTATCGGCAGCCGGCTGCCTGCCGAACGCGAGCTTGCTGCACAACACGAGGTGAGCCGGCCAACAGTGCGCGAAGCGATCATCGCACTTGAGGTGCAAGGCCTGGTGGAAGTGCGGATTGGCTCGGGCGCCTATGTTATGCGTCTGCCGAACGACGGCGATGTTCCCGGCTTCGGCATGAGTGCATTCGAACTGACCGAGGCCAGGTTGCTGATCGAGGGTGAAGCAGCCGCCTTGGCGGCATCTCAGATTACCGACGCGGAGATTGCCGAAATCGGCGCCTTGATTGACGAGATTGCTAAGGAAAACCGCGATCCGAAGGGCACCGAGCGCGCCGACCGCGGTTTCCACCTCGCTATCGCCAGGGCGACCCGCAACAGCGGTATTGAGGGTGCGGTGAACACGTTGTGGGACTTGCGCGACAGTTCGGCAGAAGCTGCACTGTTACACGAGAAGGCCCGCACGGCCAACATCAAGCCGGTGATCGAGGAGCATACAGCGATCCTCGATGCCCTGCGGGCACGCGATCCGGACGCCGCCCGCGCGGCGATGCGGGCACATCTCACCTCGGTGATCGATAGCCTGCTCTTCGCAACCGAAGAGCGCGCGGTCGAGGAAGCACGCCGCGCAGTGCGCGAGAAGCGTCAGCGTTATCCCCGGACGACGCCCTGACTGCAATGGCCAGATCGCTTAGATTGCATCCGGACAGACTGTTTCCAACCGAGCCCGCCACGCGTACGATTGCTCGCGAACTTCACGCCGGCATCGTCGGACTGCCCATCGTTAGCCCGCACGGGCATACCGATCCGGCATGGTTCGCGACGAACGATTGCTTCGGCAATGCCGCAAGTCTGCTGCTGGCACCCGATCATTACGTCTTCCGCATGCTCTATTCGCAGGGCGTAGCGCTGGAGGCGCTCGGGGTCGGCAATCCCTCAGCGGACCCGCGCGAAGCCTGGCGGTTGTTTGCCGGGCACTATCACCTGTTCCGCGGCACACCCTCGCGCATCTGGCTCGACTGGGTCTTCGCCGAGGTTTTCGGCATCGCGGTGAAGCTGGAGGCGGAAACCTCCGATCTCTATTACGACACGATCACCGATGCCCTGGCGAGCGACGCTTTCCGCCCGCGCGCCTTGTTCGATCGCTTCAATATCGAAGTGATCGCTACGACAGAGAGCCCGCTCGATACGCTGCAGCACCATGCGGCGATTCGTGCCGAGAATGAACGGGGCGGCGGCTGGCAGGGAAGGGTCGTAACCTCCTACCGGCCCGATCCGGTAGTCGATCCCGAGTTTGAGGGGTTTCGCGCCAATCTCGCGCGCTTCTCGGAACTGACCGGCGAGGATTGCCTGGACTGGCGGGGTTATCTCGCAGCTCACCGCAAACGCCGTGCATTCTTCGCCGGCATGGGCGCGACCTCGACAGATCATGGCCATCCCACCGCGCGGACACTGGACCTCGCTCCCGCAGAGGCCGAAGTGCTGTTCGCCCGGGTTTCGCGCGGGGAATTCACTGCCGCCGATGCCGAACTTTTCCGCGCCCAGATGCTCACCGAAATGGCGGCGATGTGCGTAGATGATGGCATGGTGATGCAGATACATCCCGGCAGTTCCCGCAATCACAATGCCCAGCTGTTCGCCCGGCTGGGGCGAGACAAGGGCGCCGACATTCCGCAGCGGACCGAATATGTGCAGGCGCTGAAGCCGCTGCTCGACCGCTTCGGCAATGCGCCGGGCCTCTCGATCATCCTCTTCACGCTGGATGAGAGCACTTATACGCGCGAGCTCGCACCGCTGGCGGGGCATTATCCCTGCCTGAAGCTCGGCCCTGCGTGGTGGTTCCATGATAGCCCGGAGGGTATGCGCCGCTTCCGGCGGATGACGACCGAGACGGCAGGCTTCTGCAACACCGTCGGATTCAACGACGATACCCGGGCCTTCCTGTCGATTCCGGCCCGGCACGATGTCGCGCGGCGGATCGATTGCGGCTTCCTTGCCGAACTCGTTGTCGAACATCGGCTGGAGGACTGGGAGGCGGCGGAACTGGCGCAGGATCTCGCCTGCAACCTTGCCCGGAAGGCCTACCGTCTGTGAGGCTTGCGGAAGCGGCGCTGGCGGGTCTGTCAGGGGAAGTGGAGCGCTTCGGCTATGATCGCGCGGCGCAGGCCGCCGGCATCGTGCATATCGGTATCGGCGCCTTCCACCGTGCCCATCAGGCCTGGTACACCGATCTTGCCATGGATGCCGGAGATCGCGACTGGGCGATCACCGGTGTTTCGCTGCGCTCGGCCGATGTAGCCAGCCAGATGAACCCGCAGGACGGGCTTTACACCGTGACGGAGCAGTCGGGCGAGGGCTGCGCGACCCGGCTGGTCGGCGCGGTGCGCCGGGTGCTGGTGGCGCCGCAGGACCGGGAGGCGGCGATCGCCGCCATTGCTGCGCCCGAAACCCGCATTGTCAGCTTGACGATTACCGAGAAGGGCTATTGCCGGGCAGCGGATGGATCGCTCGATTTTGCATTGGCAGACGAGCGCTCGGCATATGGCATCGTGGCTGCGGCGCTCGGGCGGCGCAAGGCTGCGGGTTCAAGCGGGCTCACCCTGCTTTCCTGCGACAATCTGGCACAGAACGGTGACCAGCTCGACCTCCTCATGCGGGCTTATCTGGACCACAAGGCGCCCGATCTGCTGCGCTGGTTCGAGAGTGTATGCACCTGTCCCTCGACCATGATCGACCGGATCGTCCCGGCGACAACAGCTGCCGATCGCGTGAGAATTTCCGGTATTCTCGGTATGGAAGACCATGCGGCTGTCGTCACCGAGCCGTTCAGCCAGTGGGTGATCGAGGACCGGTTTGCCGCGTCACGACCGCGCTGGGACGCGGTGGGTGCGCAGTTCGTCGCCGATGTCGAACCCTATGAGACCGCCAAGCTCAGGATGCTGAACGGCGCGCATTCCGCATTGGCCTACCTCGGCCTCGCGGCAGGGCATGAATTTGTCCACCAGGCCGTGGCCGATCCCATGATTGCTGAGCTGGCTCACCGGCTGATGGTAGACGAAGCGGCCAGCAGCCTGACACCCGCACCCGGACAGGATCTGGATGCCTATGCCGCGGCACTGCTGGCGCGGTTCGCCAATCCCTCGCTCAACCACCGCCTTGCCCAGATCGCCATGGACGGCAGCCAGAAAATTCCGCAGCGCTGGCTGACGACACTGGCGCATCATCAGCGCGCCGGGCGGCAATGCCCGTCGATCCTGACAGCTCTCGGCGCCTGGCTGCGCCATATCAGGGGAGACAACGGCCCGGTCGACGATCCGCTGGCGGACGTACTCAAGTCCGCATGGCAGGCTGCCGGGGAAGGCGGTATCGTCGATACCCTGTTAGGCGCGGGCGGGATGCTCGCTTCCGACTGGCGGCCTCAAGCCTGTGACCGGGCCCTGATCCCGCTCTAGATTACTTGCCGCGCGCGGGGCAGGCTCTGCGATCCGTTGCCACCCACCCGATTGCCGCTTCCAATAGCGCGACATGCTGCGGCTGGCCGTAGGTTTCGGGGCGGTGGCCGATTGCCGAATAGAACATCCGGCCCCTGCCGACACAATTCGTCCAGGCGATCGGGTGGTCGCCCATCTTCAGATCGACACCCATTGGACCGACGGGCTTGTAGGTGCTTTCATCCAGCGTCAGGATTACGTTGGCGCCGACCGCGCGGGGGTTGGTGCGGAACGAATACCATTCGTCGTTCATCACCCATTCGGCGGGCAGGCTCCTTGCTAGCGGGTGCGCCTGATTGGCGACGATGCGCGCGTCCTGGAACTGCGGATTTATCGGGTGGGCAGTGAACCGCGCGCCGATAAGGCCATCGACGTACCAGTCCCAGAAATAGGCAGGGTCCCCCGCCGAGCCGTGCATGGCGATGAAGCCGCCGCCCCTTTCCATGTAGCGCTTCAGTGCACGGCGCTGCGACAGGGTAAGCACGTCGCCGCTGATGTTGTTCCAGATGACGGCATCGAACTGGCGCAGCACCGCCGGATCGATGGCGCCGCCCTTGTCGGTCACCGCGATGGCCCAGCCCTTGCGCTCCGCCATGGCGAGCAGGGCCGCGTGGGCGGCATCGACCGATGGGCCGTCGCGGAAGCCGTTGATCTTCTCGAAAAGCAGCAGCCGGGGTTTGTCTGCTGGCAGGTTGAACACGGGCCGCTCATTGTCATAGCGGGCGCAGCGTGCTGTCTTGTCGGCTTCCGTCACCGGCAGGGCGCGCAATTCGGGTTCGATCGCAGCGACTACACTGTCCTGAAGACCAGTGAAGCGCGAGGCGGTGCGCAGCGTCAGAATCGCCGCGAACGTCGGCGGTTCGGTTCCGGCAAAGTTCGCCGGCAGCTTGCTGAACCGGCCCGGCGCCACTTTGTCCAGGACGGCGCGGGCGGCAGGGCTGAGCATGATATCGACCAGCGGCGAGTTTGCCGAGAACGGCGCATCTCGTAGCGGGCAGTCTGTAACCGCCTTTGCAGCGGCTGGAATGGCGCTCACTGCCATGGCGGCAATCGCGGCAGAGGTAGCCAGCAGCTTCGTGAGGGATTTCGGCATGGTGCAGTTCAATCCTTATCGTCGGAATACTGGGTGGAGGAAGCCTGCCGGACGGCTGCCATGATTGTGGCGATTACCGCATCGCCAAAGGCGATTGTCTCGACGTCATCGACCGTCCGGATCGCGGATTGCATGCGATGCCACCCGGTGATCGCATGCAGGAAGACATTGGCGAGATGTTCCCAGTCGACACTGGGTGCCGCAGGAAAATGTGCTGCTCCCGCCATGTCGTCGGCGAGGAAACGCAGATACCGCTGGGCGCTGAGTTCGTGCCACAGGTGCGCGACATCGGGGAAGGGCAGGGTGGCCGACGTTACCAGGCGCTCGATGCGCTTGTATTCGTCCCAGTGCCAGACATTCACCAGCGTTCGGGCATGATGGCGCAGGCGTTGCGCCAGGTCATCCGGAATGAGATGGTCTTGCGCGCCTGCCCGCAAGGCCAATTGCTCCAGTTCAACTTCAAGTACGCTGCGGAACAGCGCTTCCTTGTTCTGATAGCGCGCATAGAGCGTGCCCTTCGACACATTCGCCGCAATGGCGATCGCGTCCATGCTTGCCGCTTCGAAACCGGTCGAAACGAATAGATCCAGCGCAGCAGCGTGAATGGATCGCTCGATAGCGGCGGCGCGGCTGGCACTGGGCCGCCCGCGCCGGTTTTCGCCGCCTGAAACTACGAAATTTGCCGCCATTTGCGCCATCGACTCTTCCGGTCTTTAGAGCCTGCCTTCCTTCAGGAACTCGGTGGCGTGGTGCGCCGCGCGTGCGCTCAGCGCCATATAGGTCAGCGAGGGGTTCTGGCATCCGCTGGATGCCATCGCCGCGCCATCGGTGATGAACAGATTGGCCACCTCGTGTGCCTGGTTGTACTTGTTCAGCACCGATTTAGCCGGGTCTTTGCCCATGCAGGCGGTGCCCATCTCGTGAATGCCGAGGCCCGGTGTGCCAGGTCCGTCCGCTTGGCTCATGATAATGCCGCCGGCGGCCTCGATCATCGCCCTGCCATCGGCAAGAATCTGCTTGGCCATCTTCTGCTCATTGGCCCCGTGCGCGAGGTTTACTTCGACCAGCGGGATGCCCCATTGATCCTTCCTGGTTGTGCTCAGCGTCACCCGGTTATCCGGATTGGGCAGCATCTCTCCAAAACCGGAAATATAGGAGAACCATGGCCCCAGCCTGGCCGCCCGTTCCTTGAGCTCTGCACCGATCCCCGGCTGCCCCATCCCGGCGCGCCAGCCCATGCGGCTGACGCCGCCCTGGTAGCCATAGCCGCGCACAAAACCCTCACCCGATTCGGTGACATTGCGGAAGCGTGGGATATAGAGCCCGTTGGGGCGGCGACCATGATAGAAGCTGTCCTTAGGGCCGTTGGGGAAAATGCCGGCCGTCGACAGGGCAAAGAGGTGGTCCATCAGGTTGCGCCCGACCATGTCGGAGGAATTGGCGAGGCCGCGCGGCATCGCTTCCGACTTCGAGTTGAGCAGGATCTGCGCCGTGCCGATGGTCGAAGCGTTGAGGAAGACGATCTTGGCTTCGTAGGTCTTGCCGACTTTCGTGTTCGTATCGATCACCCGAACGCCGCTAACCTTGCCCGTCGCCGGATCGTGGACCAGCGAATGGACGATAGCGTCCGTGACGATCGTCAGATTGCCGGTGCGCTCCGCAGCCGGCAGCGAGGAAGACAGGCTTGAGTGATAGGCACCAAAGGAGCACCCGCGATCGCAGATCGAGCGAGCCTGGCAGCTGCTACGGCCGAGCTCCTCATGATGCGGCTGCGCCTGGCTGAGATTGGCAGTGCGCCCGGGAATCACCTTGCGGCCTGGGAAGGCCTTCTCGACCGCCGCCTTGAATTGCAGCTCGCCATCGTTGAGCCCGAATGCAGGCAGGAAATCGCCATCGGGCAACTGCGGCAGGCCCTCTTTCGAGCCAGCGACACCAATGAACTTCTCGATGTGGGAATACCACGGGGCGAGATCGTCATAACGGATCGGCCAGTCGCTGCCGTGGCCGTCTAAAGCGTTCGCCTCGAAGTCCTGCGCTGACAGCCGATAGGACTGACGCCCCCACATGATCGAGCGGCCGCCAAGATGATAGCCGCGAATCCAGTCGAATGGCTTGTTCTCCGGGGTGATGTAGGGGTGTTCATCGTCCTTCACCCAATATTGCTGGGTGGCGGCTGTGATGAAGGAGTTCTTCTGGATCGTGTAGTGCCTGGCGAGGTCTTCCTCGGGCACCATGCCGGCGTTGGGAACATCCCAGGGCTGCAAGTGAATCGGTGTAGCTCTCGCCATGCACCAGCTTGCGCCCGCGCTCGATCACCAGGACTTTCAGGCCACGCTCGCACAATTCCTTGGCGGCAATGCCGCCGCTCATGCCGGAGCCGACTACGATTGCATCGAACATTGTCACAAACTCCGCTCTAAAACATGCCCAACCCGCCGGTATTGCGGGTCTCGGGGGTTACCTTGACCGAGGGCGTCCAGCCGCCGGGCACTGCCTCGTAAGTCAGCACGCTGGTCAGGGCCTCTTCCGAGTAGAAAAAGAGCGTGATGATCAGTTCCCTCAGCTTGCCATAGCCTTCGTCTGCAATCGCAGGCCCGGCCATCATTGCAGCCATGCCCGTGAGCTTTTGTGTCCTTGGCACTGTCTTGAGTGCGGCGAGATCGTGTGCTGTCAGCAACGTCATGCGCTTTTCGGGGGTGAGGGCGGCAAAGCCCATCTTCTCCTGCGACATCGCCGCAGCATCGATCCGCGCCAGCGCGCCGATCAGCTCCAAGCGCCGCTGGGGCGATGCCCAGTTGACCAGCAATGAATCGAATTTCTCCGGAACCTTCGCAGCAAGCGCCCCTGGTGTGTCGGTCTGCGGGATGATGGTGTCGGCAACCGCGCTCAGCAGGCGCGTACGATCGGCATCGAGGAAGCGCCTGGCACGCGGGGCAGGCCCGGCGAGCGCCTTGCCGGGCAAGGCTGCCGCGCCCAGCAGGAACGCCATCCGTTCCAGCATCGAGCGCCGGTCCATTTGCAGCATGTCAGTCATCGGGATCACTCCTTCTCGCCAGACGGGCATTGCCCGCCTGGAAATTGCAATTCAGGCGGCATCCCAGCTCTCGCGGATCAACTCGTAGCCCTCGGTGTAGACTTCCTCGGGACTGGCGAAGAAATCGCGCCAGACGCGGGTTGCGGCGGCTAGTTCCGGCACGCCCCTGCCGAACGCTTCGATGGTCAGCCAGCCGCCGTATCCCAGCGCTTTCAACGCCGCGACCGTCTCGCGAATTTTGGCATGGCCGCGTCCTGGTGTGCCGCGATCGTTCTCCGAGATGTGGACATGGGAGAGGTTGCCGGAAGCATGCAGCGCATGGAGCGCGGCAAGCGGATCCTTCTCTTCGATATGCGCGTGGAAGGTATCGTAGAGAATGCCGATACCGCCGCCGCCGATGCGGGCGGCATAGGCGATCGCCTGTTCGCAGGTATTGAGCAGATAGGCCTCGAAGCGGTTGAGCGGTTCCAGTCCGGCAATGATCCCGGCATCGCGGAGCAGGGGCAGCACCTGCCGGTGCACCTCTGCGCAATGTTCGAGTTCGGCCTCGCTCGGCCGGTCTCCCGAAAACACGCCCAGCGGCTGGAACCAAGGTCCGGCGACGACCTGCCCGCCCAGCGTCGCGGTGCAATCGACCACGCGTTTCAGGTGATCGAGCGCGCGGGCGCGGGCGGCGGCATCGGGCGAGATCGGGCTCTGCGCTTCGTCGGGGATCAGCGCGACGACGGTGCGTTCAAGCCCGATGTCGTCGAGCACGCCGGCAAGCCAGCGGTAGTGGCTCTGTGCCGGACACGTCGAATACCGGGATCTCGACGCCATCGAAGCCGGTCGCCTTCAGTGCTTTGAGCACCGGCACATGTTCTTCGGTTACATGCCCGGTCCACAGGAGCATATTCATGCCGATTTTCATTTGGCGTCATCCTTTCCGCTTGCGTTCGGCGAACCAGACAGCGCCGAAGATGAAGAACAGGATGGCGGGTACGACCGCGATCACCTGGAACGATTGTTCGGCGGCGAAGGCGAGCACGTTGCTCAGCTCTGGCCCCGGTTGCAGCGCGGCGAAGGCGGCTTCGCCCCCGGCCTTCTCCAGCTTGGCCTGGTCGTAGATCTTGCCGATTTCGGGCAGCACGAAATAGATCGCCATGGCCCCGGCAAAGCCGACCAGTCCGATGGACCAAGGCCCGCCGCGCGGGTAGCGGCGGGCAGACGCCGCCAGCATTGTCGGCCACATGAAGGCGACACCGATGGCCCAGAGCGTCGCCGCGACCAGCGCGCTGATTGGCGAGTTCGCCACGCTCAGCAGGTAGAGCCCGATCCCGGCGGGAACCGTGCAGAACCACAGCAGGCCCATGTCGGAAAAGCGATGCTCCAGCGGCCCGGCGAAGTGGCGCATGATGAACATGATCGCCGAAACGAACACCAGCACGAGTATGCCCGGCATGCCGACGTTCTGGGTCAGCGCGACGTCGACCCACGATCCGGGGGCCAGCTCGGCCGAGGCGGTCAGGAACATGATCGCCGGGAATATCCAGAAGCTGGGGCGCTTGAACGGCTCGGCGATCATCTCGCGGAAGGGCACGCCCATCGCGGTACTCTCGGTCTTGGGGAAAGCCTGGGTCATTGCCCAGAGCCCGAAGACGATACCGGGGATGCAGATCAGCCCGATCAGAGTCTGCCAGCCGAGGCCCAACTGCTCGAAGAACAGCACGCTGGACAGCCCGCCGACGACAATGCCCGCCGGCCACCAGGCGTGGAGCATGTTGAGCTTGCCGGTCTTGTCGTCGGCATAGAGCGCGGCAACGACCGGGTTGATCGACGCCTCGGTTGCACCCCAGCCGAAGCCGCAGACGACCATACCGATCGTCAGCATCCGGTAGACCGCCGCGCCCCCGTCCATCGAAGGCGACAGCACGATCAGGATCGGCCCGAGGATAAAGCAGGCGGATGCGAACAGGATCACCCGCTTGGCACCGAACACATCCAGCAGCGGGCTGATCACCAGCAGACTGAGGGCAAAGCCGAGGAACGAGTTGCCTAGCGCCGCCGCGATCAGCTCGCCCGAATGCGCAGCCATCTCTCCGTCGAGCAGCGCCGCCTTGATCGCGCCCGATGCCCCGGTGCGGATCGAGAACGACAGCGCCGCGGTGAACAGCGCCATGACGCAGATCCAGAAGATTGCTCGGTTGTTGTAGGTCTTGCCCTCCATGATGCCCTGCTCCCGTTTGCTTATGTTTTTGCGAGGCCGAGGACATCGCGGATCAGGCCTTGATCGGCACCGGTTCCGGCAAAGTCGTCGAATGCCTTGTCCGCCTTGCGGATCATGTGACGGGCGATGAACGGGGCTCCTTCGGCGGCGCCCTGTTCGGGATGTTTGTAGGCGCATTCCCATTCGAGCACGGCCCAGCCGTCATAGCCATGGTGCGTCAGCCGGGTGAAGATCCCGCCGAAGTCGATCTGCCCGTCGCCCAGCGAGCGGAACCGGCCCGGGCGCTCGGCCCACCCCGAGTAGGAGCCATAGACCCCCGCCTTGCCGTTCGGGCGGAACTCGGCGTCCTTCACATGGAAAGCCTTGATCCGCTCGTGATAGATGTCGATGAACGCCAGATAGTCGAGCTGCTGCAGCACGAAGTGGCTGGGATCGTAGAGGATATTGGCGCGCGGATGCTGATCCACCGCGTCCAGGAAGCGCTCGAACGTCACCCCGTCGTGCAGGTCCTCGCCCGGGTGCAGTTCGTAACAGGCGTTGACGCCATTATCCTCGAACACGTCGAGGATCGGTTTCCAGCGGCGGCCGAGTTCGGCAAAGCCTTCCTCAACCAGTCCCGCCGGGCGCTGCGGCCAAGGATAGACCATGTGCCACATCAGCGCTCCGGAGAAGGTCGCGTGGGATGTGCAGCCGAAGCGGCGGCTGGCCTTGGCGGCCATGTGCAACTGCTCCACCGCCCACTGCTGGCGCGCTGTGGGGTTGTTGTGGAACTGCGGCGGGGCGAACCCGTCGTAGAGCGTGTCATAGGCCGGGTGCGTGGCGACCAACTGGCCCTGAAGGTGCGTGGAAAGCTCGGTCACTTCGACGCCGTTCGCAGCGCAGATGCCTCTCACCTCGTCGACATAGTCCTGGCTTTCCGCAGCCTTCTCGAGATCGAACAGACGCCCATCCCAGGTCGGGATCTGCACGCCCTTGTAGCCGAGATCACCCATGTATTTCGTGATGCTGTCGAGCGAGTTGAACGGCGCCTCGTCACTGGCGAACTGGGCGAGAAATATCGGCCGGGCCTTTCATGATGCATATCCCTTCAAGACATCCACCCAGACTGCGCCCTGGCGGCTGGATTCAAGCGCGGCGCGCAGGAAGTTCATGCCCGCAAGCGCATCGTCCATCGTCGCGAAGCCCGGTTCGTCAACGGGCGCGGGCATCCCGCGCAGTTGCTCGCCGAAAGCGCGGTAGATATTGGCGAAAGCTTCGAGATAGCCTTCCGGATGCCCGCCCGGCGTGCGCTGGATGGCAAGGATATCGCTGGCCAGATAGGCGCGGTTGGCCCCTGCGTGCCAGATCTCGGTCGGCTTGTCGCGATAGCCGATGCGCAGCGTGTTCGGCTCTTCCTGCCGCCAGTGCAGCCCGGCCTCGTCGCAATAGATGTCGATGGCGAGGTCGTTGATGTCGCCGACCAGCACCTGGCTGGCAGTCAGCGTGCCCTTGCCGCCGCCCGAGAGGCGGAATAGCGCCGCGCCGTCGTCGTCGATCCGGCGGCCGGGCAGCATGGTCAGCTCGGCGCAGATCGCGGTGATCTGCTCGCCGGTGATGAATTCGACCAGATTAGCGGCATGGGTACCGATGTCGCCAAACGCCCCGGCATCGCCAGACTGGGCCGGATCGACCCGCCATGCAGCCTGCTTGTTGTCCACCAGATCGGCGGCGCGCGATAGCCAGTCTTGCGTGTACTTCACCAGGACCCGGCGCACCGCGCCGAACTGGCCGCTGGTCACCATCTTGCGTGCCTGCTTGACCAGGGGATAACCGGTGTAGGTATGCGTGACCGCGATCTTGCGCCCGGTGCGCGCCGCAGCTTCGGCAATGGCAGTAGCATTCGCCAGCGTATCGGCCAGCGGCTTGTCGATGATCACATCGAAGCCGGCTTCCATCGCCGCAATCGCCGGGGGGGCATGCATATGATTGGGGGTGACGATCGACACCGCTTCGATCCGCTGGTCTTCGGGCAGGGCCCTCTCTCGCTCCAGCATCTCCGCCCACGAGCCATATGTGCGATCAACCGGGATGCCGATCTCGGCACCCGACGCCTTCGACTTCTCGGCCGTCGAAGAAAACGCTCCCGCCACAAGTTGCCAGTTCCCGGCAATCGCCGCCGCCGTGCGGTGGACACCGCCGATGAACGCGCCTTGCCCACCGCCGATCATGCCATAGCGCACGGGTTTCATTGCGCCGCCTTCACCGGTGCAGCTGGATCAGCGTCGCAATCGCTGCCCTGCTGTCGTGTGGCCCAGCCGAGGGCATTGGTTAGCAGCAGCCGGTTTTCGGGCTCCGAAAAGGCCTCGGCACGGTGACCGAAGGCAGAATAGAGCACACGGCCCTTGCCGATGCAGCGCGACCAAACCACCGGGTGATCGCCCATGCGCAGGTCTTTCCCGAACATGCCTTCAGGATTGTAGCTCTTCTCGTCGACCGTGATCAGCACCTTGGCCCCGCCCGCGCGCGGCGACTTGTCGAACGAATACCATTCCTCGGTCCGCTGCCATGACGCAGGAAGCCCGGCGGTGGCCGCATGCGCTTTGTCCTCGATGTTTACAGTCGCCTGCTGGAATTGCGGGCTCATCGTGTGCTGGGTGAACAGCGTGCCGATCAGGTCCTTGATGTACCAGTCCCAGGCTGCATGCGAATTGTCGCCGGCTGCATGAATGCCGACATAGCCGCCGCCGTTTTCGATGAAAGCCTTGAAAGCCTGCTGCTGTTGAGGCGAGAAGACATCGCCGCTGACGTTGTTGAACACCACCGCATCGAATTTTGACAGGATTTCCGTGCTGAATGCCGCGCCGTTCTCTGTCTGGAAATGGCCCCAGCCCTTGTCCCTGGCCACTTCGCCGAACATCGCATTCGCCGCCGGGATGGCCTCCTCGTGCCGGAAGGCGTTGGTTTTGGAGAATACCAGGATCGCCGGGCGCTTGATGTCGGCCGGAAGGGCAGGGGGCGTGGTTTCGTGGTCGTGCTTGCCGCCCAGAAACACCCGCTGGACCGTATCCCAGTTGCGCACCAAGCCGATGGCGAACAGCACCAGCAGGGCCAGCAAGACCCAAAGGATGACGCGTATTATCGTCCGCTTCATTGTGATCCTCTTCCCATTGCCCTGCGGCAAGCCGATTTACCGCAGGGCTTGGTGCCCGCGGCGAGATGATTTGGCGTGTCAGTATATCGCGTTGTTACGTCTGCCCTTGACTAATTCGAACGGTAGCGTCCATTTATGGCCAATTCCAGCCTTTTTTCTGGTTCACTGGTCTGGCCAAAATGTCAACAGGGACATATGAGGGCTTTGCCTATTTCACCAGAACGGGGAAGAGGCAGGGTCGAGATTGCATCGGCGATGCAATGGGAGAGCTGTGATGATGCGATGGCGCGCGAGTCTGGGTTTTTCGGTTGCGCTTGCGGCCCTTGCTGCACCGGCAATGGCCGAGGAGCCCGCGCCGCGCGTGACGAGCAGCCCCACGCTGGAAGAGCAATTTCAGGATCCGCCCAATTCCGCCCGTCCGCAGGTGTGGTGGCACTGGATGAACGGCAATATCACCAAAGATGGCATCGCCAAGGATCTCGCCTGGATGAAGCGGGCCGGCATCGGCGGTTTGCAGAATTTCGATGCCAATCTGCAAACCCCGCAGATCGTCGATAAGCGTCTCGTCTACATGAAGCCGGAGTGGAAGGACGCGTTCCGCTTTACCGCGCAGGAAGCTGACCGGCTGGGGCTTGAGCTGGCCATTGCCTCTTCGCCCGGCTGGTCGGAAACCGGCGGCCCTTGGGTGAAGACTGAAGACGGACTCAAGAAGCTGGTGTGGAGCGAGACGGAGGTCGCAGGCGGCAGTCGCTTCGCGGGCAAACTCGCTGCGCCGCCCGCAGTAACCGGCCCGTTCCAGTCGCTGCCCAAAGAAGCTGGTCTTGGCGAGCAGATGCAGGACACCGAGCGGAAGGTGGAAGGCGCTTCCCACTATGCCGACGTGGCGGTCCTCGCCTACCCGGTCGGCGCCGGTGCGGAGCCGCTGCCCAAAGGCACGCGATGCGTCCGGCAAGACGCTCGATGCCAGTCTGCTCACCGACGATGCCATCGATGCCGGAGTGTCCCTGACGCGGAGCGTCGATGGGGCCGCGCCGGCGCTGATTTACGAATACGCCAAACCACGCACCATCCAGGCCGCGAGCCTGTTCGTAAAGGGTGCGGCATTCATGTTCTTCGGCGGACTCTACACCGCCCGGCTCGAAGCAAGCGACGATGGCGCGGCATGGCGGCCGATATCCGACATCACCCTGTCGACGGTGCCCAGCACGGTAGCCTTCACACCGGTTACCGCGCGCCTTTTCCGGCTTGCCTTCACGCCCGTCTCCAAGGGCGGCATCAACCTCGGCGAACCCGCACCCGGGCTGGCAATGGGGGACATTGGGTCGATGTTTGGCGGTCTGGCCAACCGGCCGTTGCACGTCGGCGATTTCCGCCTGTTCGGCGCGCCGCGTATCGACAGCTATGAAACCAAAGCCGGTTTCGCGCTGACGCAGGACTACTACTCGCTCTCTACGACAGCGCCGGACTCTGCAGGCGTCGCCACAGACCGCGTGATCGACCTCACTTCCCGGCTCAAGGCCGACGGCAGCCTCGACTGGACGCCGCCGCGCGGTCGCTGGCAGGTGCTGCGGCTGGGCTATTCCTTGCTGGGCACGACCAATCATCCGGCCCCGCCGGAAGCCACCGGGCTCGAGGTCGATAAGTTCGACGGCCCGGCGGTGCGGCGCTACCTTGAACACTACATTGGCATGTACAAGGAAGCTGCCGGTCCCGGAATGGTCGGCGGCAGGGGTGTCCGCGCGATTCTGACCGATTCGATCGAGGTTGGCGCGGCCAACTGGACGCCGCAGATGGTCGCCCAGTTCAAGCGGCTGCGCGGCTACGATCCGACGCCGTGGCTGCCCGCGCTCACCGGCACGGTGATCGCCTCGCGCAGCCAGAGCGACAAGTTCCTCTACGATTACCGCCGCACACTCGCCGACCTGCTGGCAAGCGAGCACTATGGTATGGTCGCCAAGGTCGCCCATGAGCATGGCCTTAAGGTCTACGGCGAGGCGCTCGAAGACCACCGGCCCTCTTTCGGCGACGACATGGCGATGCGCCGCCACGCCGACGTGCCGATGGCGGCGATGTGGACCCATTCGCGCAAGCAGGGTCCGAAGCTGACCTATTTGGCCGACATCAAGGGAGCGGCTTCGGTCGCGCATATTTACGGGCAGAATCTGGTCGCGGCGGAATCCATGACCGCATCGATGAACCCGTGGAACTATGCGCCGGCATGACCTCAAGCGGGTGATCGATCTCGAATTCGTCAACGGCGTCAATCGCCCCGTCGTACATACCTCTGTTCACCAGCCGGCCGATGACAAGGTGCCCGGCCTGTCGCTGTTCATCTTCGGCCAGTATTTCAACCGGCACGAGACCTGGGCAGAGATGGCGCGGCCCTGGGTCGACTACATGGCGCGCAATTCGCTGTTGCTGCAGCAAGGCCGCAATGTTGCCGATGTCGGCTACTTCTATGGCGAGGAGGGGCCGTTGACCGCGCTCTACGGGGACAAGCCGGTGGCGGACGCGCCAAAGACCTACGCCTACGACTTCGTCAATGCCGACGCATTGATGGATGCGCTGAGCAATGACGGCACCGAGCTCGTGACCCCGGGCGGCGCCCGCTACCGTGCGCTCTATCTTGGCGGCTCTTCGCGCAGGATGACGCTGGCGACACTGCGCCGGATCGCTGCGCTGGCCGATGGCGGGGCGACAGTTGTCGGCCAGAAGCCTGAAGGCACGCCGAGCCTGGCCGGGGATGCCGGCGAATACGCAGCACTTGTGGCGAAGCTCTGGCCCGGAGGTGAGGTCGCCATGGTCGGCAAGGGGCGGGTGATCGCCAGCAACGATGTCGAAGCATCGCTGCAGCGCATTGGCGTCGGCCCCGACTTCGCTTTTTCCGGCGGGCAGGCGGAGAGCGATATTCCGTTCGTTCACCGCAAGCTCTCCGATGGAGAGAGCTATTTCCTCGTAAACCGCAAGAACCACCCGGAAACGATCGAGGCGCGCTTCCGCGTGACCGGAAAGGCCCCGGAACTGTGGGATGCGGCAACCGGCAAGGCCGAGGCTGTGAGCTATCGGATCGAGAATGGCGAAACGATCGTGCCGCTCTCGCTCGCGGCGGAGCAGTCAGTCCATGTCGTCTTCCGCAAGTCGGCGGTGGCCGATGCGCTGGCGATCAAGAAGCTGGTCCCTGTGCCGCTCGCCAGGCTCGATGGCCCATGGCAGGTCAGCTTCCAGCCCGGTCGCGGCGCGCCGCCCAGCGCTACGCTGCCAGCGCTGCAACCGCTCAATGAAAACGGCGACTCCCGGGATCAAGTATTTCTCCGGCATCGCCAACTACGGGAAGGACTTCGCCTCACCGCGTGGCTGGAAGCGCGGCGATCCGCTGTGGATCGACCTTGGCGCTGTGGGGGAGCTGGCCGAGGTGAAGGTCAACGGGGTGAGCGTCGGCACAACTTGGCATGCGCCCTTCCGGCTCGATATAGGCAGTGCCCTGCGCAGCGGCCGCAACCGGCTGGAAGTGAAGGTCGCCAACCTCTGGGTAAACCGGCTGATCGGCGACGCCCAACCCGGAGCACAGAAGATCACCTACACGGCGCTGCCCACCTACCGCGCGGATGCGCCACTGCGCCCGTCTGGTCTGATGGGTCCGGTCGAGTTGTTTGGCCAAGGGCGCTGAAGGAGCGGTGGCGATGTATCTCGGGATTGATATCGGCACTTCCGGTGTGAAAGCTGTTGTAGTGTCCGCTGCGGGTGCGGTGCTGGGGCAATCGACCGCACCACTTAGCGTCTCGCGTCCACACCCGCTGTGGTCGGAGCAGAACCCCGATGACTGGTGGCAAGCCACCGAGCAGGCAGTGCTCGGCCTCGATGCCAAGCTGCGGGCGGGTGTGAAAGGTGCCGGTCTTGCCGGACAGATGCATGGCGCGACGCTGCTTGGCGGCGATGACCGACCCCTGCGTCCGGCCATCCTGTGGAATGACGGTCGCAGCTTTGCCGAATGCACGGAGCTGGAAAACGCCGTCCCTGAGTTGCGCGCGATAACCGGCAATATCGCCATGCCCGGCTTCACTGCGCCCAAGTTGCAATGGGTCCGCAAGCATGAGCCCGACGTCTTTGCCAAGGTGCGGAGCGTGCTGCTGCCCAAGGACTATGTCCGCCTGTGCATGACCGGAGACAAGGCTTCCGACGTGGCCGATAGCGCGGGCACGCTATGGCTCGATGGTGCGCAGCGAAGCTGGAGCGAGGTGCTGCTTGCCGCTTGCGGGCTGACGCTGGCGCAGATGCCTGTGCTCCATGAAGGCAGCTCCATCACTGGCCAGCTTCGCGCCGATGTCGCTGCGCGCTGGGGAATGGCGACCGTGCCAGTCATCGCTGGCGGGGGTGACAATGCCGCGGGTGCGGCGGGCGTTGGCGTGATCGGGGACGGCGACGCGCTGCTCTCGCTGGGAACGTCGGGCGTGATCTTCGTTGCAACGAAAGACTTCCGGCCGAACCCGGGACGCGCGGTCCATGCTTTCTGCCATTGCCTTCCCGATATGTGGCACCAGATGGCAGTGCATCTTTCTGCTGCATCCTGCATAGACTGGGCAGCGCGGCTTACCGGTGTGGAGGGTCCTAGCGCGCTGTTTGCGCTGGCCGAAAGCGCGGGGGCAGGGGAGGGACACGAGCTATTTCTCCCCTACTTGTCCGGCGAGCGGACTCCCCACAATGATCCTCATGTGCGGGGGGCTTTCCTCGGCCTCGACAATGAAACCTGCCCTGCGCGGCTGGCGCAGGCAGTTCTCGAAGGCGTCGCCTTCGCTTTGGCAGACGGTCTTGATGCCTTGCGCGAGGCAGGGACGAACGTCCGGGCTCTGTCGGTGATCGGCGGCGGGGCGCGTTCGGCTTACTGGGGCCGGATCATCGCTGCCGCGCTTGGCACTCCGCTGGTCTATCTCGAGGGCGGTGAGGTTGGCCCGGCGCTGGGCGCCGCCCGGCTGGCGCAAATCGCCGTGACCGGGCAGGGTGTTGCAACGGTCTGTGTTCCTCCGCCCATCTCGCATGTTATCGAGCCAGACCTCGCTATCGCAGAACGCCTTGTCCCCAAGCTAGCCCGCTTTCGTGCGGCCTATCCCCTCATTAGCCAGATTCAGGAGTAACGCTCATGTCCGCAGACTATTTCGCTCCCTTTGAGACCGTCCGCTACCAGGGGCCGGAAGCGACAGTCGATCTCGCCTATCGCTGGTACGATAAGGACCGCGTGGTCATGGGCAAGCGCATGGAAGACCACCTGCGCTTCGCCGTGTGCTTCTGGCACACGTTCTGCTGGCCGGGTAGCGACGTCTTCGGGGCGGGCACTTTTCGCCGCCCTTGGCACGCCGGGCCGAACGATGCAGTCCATGCCGCAGCGAAACGCGAGGCGGCGCTGGCTTTTGTCGAAAAGCTCGATGTGCCGTTCTACTGCTTCCACGATGTCGATGTGATGGCGGAGGCCGAGGATGCCCGGGCCTTTCGCAGCAGCTTCGCCGAGGCAGTCGACCATCTCGAAGCGCTGCAATCCGCCCATGGCCGCAAGCTGTTGTGGGGCACCGCCAATCTGTTCAGCCACCCGCGCTACATGGCTGGCGCCGCGACCAATCCCGATCCCGAGGTCTATGCCTGGGCCGCGATGCAGGTGCGCGATTGCCTTGAGGCAACGCATCGCCTCGGCGGCGCCAACTATGTGCTTTGGGGCGGGCGCGAGGGCTACGACACCATCCTCAACACAGAACTTGGCATCGAGCAGGGCAATTTCGGCCGGTTCCTGCAGCTGGTCGTCGATCACAAGCACCGCATCGGCTTCAAGGGTGCGATCCTGATCGAGCCCAAGCCGCACGAGCCGACCAAGCACCAATACGATTTCGACACCCAGACAGTCTATGCCTTCCTCAAGCGCTTCGGGCTGGAGAACGAAGTGCAGGTCAATATCGAGGCCAACCACGCGACGCTCTCCGGCCACACTTTCGAGCACGAAATCGCCATGGCCCGCGCGCTCGGCATCTTCGGTTCGATCGACGCCAATCGCGGCGATCCGCAGAACGGCTGGGACACCGACCAGTTTCCCAACTCGGTGGAGGAGCTGACACTGGCGATGCTGGAGCTCATCCGCGCGGGCGGCTTCACCACCGGCGGTTTCAATTTCGACGCCAAGGTGCGCCGCCAGTCGATCGACGCTGCGGACTTGTTCCACGGCCATATCGGCGGGATCGATACGATCGCGCGCGCGCTGCTGCGGGCCGAAGCGATTATTGCCGACGGTCAGCTCGATGCCTTCCGCGCCGCGCGCTATGCCGGCTGGCAGGGCGAACTAGGCAGGGCGATCCACGCGCCGGAGGCGACGCTTGTTTCGGTCGCCGAACATGCGATCGCCAGTAACAGCGCGCCCGAGCCGCAATCTGGCCGCCAGGAATGGCTGGAGAATCTGGTGAACCGGTTCTGATTTTTCGGCGCGGCCCTCAATTGCTGGATGCCAGCTCCTGCCGGCGCCGTTGTTTGAGTACGAACCGCTGGATCTTTCCGCTCGGCGTCTTGGGCAGGTCAGTGGCGAAATGGACAACGCGCGGGTAAGCGTGCGCGGCGAAGCGGGTCTTCACCCACTGCTGGATTTCTCGTTCAAGCTCCGCCGATGCCGCATTGCCCTGGCGGAGCACGACAAAGGCCTCGACCACTTCGCCCCGCACTTCGTCCGGAACCGCGATGACGGCACACTCGGCAACAGCGGGATGGGTCGCGATGGTGGATTCAACCTCGAACGGCCCGATCCGGTAACCGGCCATGATGATCACGTCATCGTCGCGCGCGGAGAAGTGGAAGTAGCCGTCTTCATCGACCAAGCCGGTATCGCCGGTCAGATACCAGCGCCCGCCGCCCGCGAACTTTTCGGCAGTTTTGGCGGAATCGCCCTCATATCCCCTGAACCAGGCCAGTGGGCTTTCCGCAAGGACCATGACCACGCGGCCGCTCTCGCCCGGGCCGGCCTCCTCGTCGCGGTCGACATTGAGGATGGCTGCTTTCCATCCCGGCATGGCATATCCCATCGAGCCGGGGATGACGGGACGCCGGACCGCCGGGTGATGGTGATTGTTGATCAGCATGCCCGCTTCGGTCTGGCCGTAGTGGTCGTGAACCGTGACCCCGAGCACTGCTTCCGCCCATTCGTTGACTTCCGGGGTCAGGGGTTCGCCCGCGCTTGAGGCGCAGCGCAAGGGCAACGGGCCAGCAGGCGTCAGTCCTGAACTCCGCAATGCACGATAGACGGTTGGCGCGGCGGCAAAATTGGTCACGCCTTCGTTCGCGAGGACTGCCATCGTGGTTTCAGGCGAGAAGCCGCCCTCCAGCAGGATGCCCGGTGTGCCGGTCAGGAAAGTGGCAAGAATGCCAAAATAGAGCCCATAAGCCCAGCCCGGATCGGCCGCACACCAGAACACGTCGTCGGGCCTCAGGTCAAAGCCGAATTCGGCATAGGCATGGAACGATGCCAGCGCCCGCAGGGGCACGACCACGCCCTTGGGATTGCCGGTGGTGCCCGATGTGTAGATGTGGATCAGCGGCGCATCGCCGCCGGCGGCGACGGCAGCCATGCCGGGAGCTGCTTGCTCCAGCAGCCGGTCGAAGGACAATGCCCCATCGCGCGGTTCACCTGTGGTGATGACATGCCAGGGCGCGTCAGCCGGAATGTGCTCGCTTGGGTCCAGCTTGTCCTGCTGGGACGGATCGCAGACCACGGCCTTGGCCTCGCTTCCCGAGAGCCTCAGCGCGATGGCGGGCGGCGCAAAAGCCGTGAACAGCGGCACATGCACTGCGCCCAGCCGCCAGATACCCATGACTGCGACGAGATAGTGCCTGCTTTTGCCCATGAGCGTGGCGACCCGGTCGCCGGGGCCAATGCCAAGCGATTGCAACGCGGCGGCGAACTTCTCGGACTCGCGGCGCAATTCGCCATAACTGATCGTTTGCGCGGAAAGATCCGGTGCGATGACGCGATAGGCGACGGCATCCGGATCGTAACGGTCGCACAGCAGTTCTGCGGCGCAGGCACTGGCGGATGAATAGCACCGGATCAGTTCACCGATTTGCCTGTCCGGTCCGGATTCAGTGATCGCCTCGGTCATTTTATCCTGCATGTCCCTTGATGCATTCTGCTATGCATCATCACTGCACCAAACGCACCACGGATACGGACTTTGGCGGCAGATCAAAAATCAAACCGTTGCCTTGCATGCGCGCCGTGAACGGTTGCGGAACCACTGCGTCTGGCTGCTCGAAGGTGTTGATCGCATCGATCCTGCTGCTGGTCAGCAGCTCGCCGACAGCGCCTTTCCCCCGCACCCCATTCAATCGCGCGACGAACCGTGCAGGTCTGACGGGGTCGGTATTGGTCAATGCCAGCAAGATGGTGCCGTCTTTTGCTTTGGCCGCGATGCCGTCCACACGGGGCACGGCAATGTCGCCGATCCGGAATTCATCGCTCGACAGCGAGAGTGGTATCGACCGGGCATCCTGAAACGGAACGTACATTTTGAAAACATGATAGGTTGGCGTCAGCACCATCTTTTCCTTGTCCGTCAGGATCACCGCCTGAAGGACATTCGCCATCTGCGCGATATTGGCCATGCGCACCCGGTCTGCATGGCGCGCGAAGATGTTGAGATTGAGCGAGGCAAGGATGGCATCGCGCAAGGAGTTTTGCTGCTTGAGGAATCTTGGGTTGGTGCCGTCGATCGGTTTCAGCCAGACCCCCCATTCGTCTACGACCAAGGAGACTTTCTTCTCCGGGTCGTACTTGTCCATGATCGCCGAATGCTGGGCAATGAGGCCATCCATGCCGCGCGTCTGCCGGACAAAAACCGCATAGTCCGCTTCGCTGAACCCGGTGGCGGGGCTGAACATCGGCGTGGCGCCCATCGTGTAATGATGCAGCGCCAGCCCTTCGAAACCCCAGCGCCAGGGCCGGCTGGATTGCCACGCTTGCATCACGGCTTCGGTGTATTCCGGCTTGTCATCCTCCGGCCCGACGGCAATGCGTTGCATCTGTTTGGGGCCGCGGACATATGGGTTCGGGGGAGCTTGTTCGGGGTTCAGATTGCGCACGAAGGTGCTGAACAGCTTCATCCGTTCGACATAGCTGGCGGCTGACATATTGCCGCCGCAACCCCAGCTTTCATTGCCGATGCCAATGTATTTGATGCGCCAGGGCTTGTCTCTGCCATTCGCGGCCCGCTCCATGCCCAGTGCCGATTTCTGATCGGTCGTCATGTATTCGAGCCATTCAGCGGCTTCGCGCGGTGTGCCCGTGCCGAGATTGACGTTGATGTAGGCCTCGCTGCCGATCTGCCTGACAAAGTCCATGAACTCATGCGTGCCAAAGCTGTTGGGCTCGATGACATTGCCCCAATTGCCGTTGACGGTGGCGATCCGGCGTGAGGCGGGTCCCACGCCATTGCGCCAATTATACTCGTCGGCGAAACAGCCTCCCGGCCAGCGGACAACTGGGACCTTGATCGCGCGCAAGGCGGCTACGACATCGCTTCTGATGCCGCGCACGTTGGGGATCGGGGAGTTGGGTCCAACCCAAACCCCGCCGTAAATGCCTTCGCCAAGATGTTCGGCAAACTGGCCGAATATGTCGCGGTTGATTACCGGCCCCGCCTGATCGGCGTGGATCACCATGGTTATAGAGTCCTGGGCCACCGCTTGACTGGGCAGAGCCAGCAAGGCCATGAGCAATCCGGCAAGGAACGCATGAACCTTGGGCGATTTGACGAGCATCACCGGTTCATTCTCGCTCATTTTTGCGTGAGCCAGCCATGCGATTTCATCCAGGCTTCGAATGCAACTGTCCAGCCATCGACCGGCTGGCCTAACGTCCGCATGCCAAAGCCGTGACCGCCGCGCTCATAGACGTGCAGTTCGGCGGGCAATTGCGCCGCTGACCAGCGCGAGAAGATTGCCAGGCTTTCCGGTGCTGGGACGGCGGGGTCGTCCTGCGTGACGGCAATGAACAGCGGCGGGCCGTCCACGGGCGGGGCCTTGTCTTCCATCGAGCCATAGATCGGCGCGGCAAAATTCGGACGGTCGGCAGCGGCATCGTTCATCACCGCGCCCATTGTCGTGATCGCACCGGCGGAAAAGCCGATCATGCCGATGCGGTCGGGGGCAATTGCAAAGCGGCTTGCGTTGGTGCGCAGATAACGGATCGCCTGTGTGGCATCGGCAACGGCGATGGGAATGCCTGCCGAGAATGTGCTCTTGAACTGCGCGAACAGTTCGGGGTTCTTGCGCAAGTTGCCGGGAATGCGGAACGCCGGATTTGGCTTGACCCGGTATTTGAGCACGAATGCCGTGACCCCGCGCTCGGCGAGCCACTGTGCCACCGCGATGCCTTCATGGTCGATGGCCAGTGACACGAAACCGCCGCCGGGCGCTACGATCATCGCCGTGCCGTTCGCCTTGTCCGCTCGTGGGCGGTAAACCGTCAGTGTCGGCTTGGTAACGTTGCCGATCATGCGGATCGGCTGACCGGGTAGCGGATAGGTCTGGGTGGTTTCGGGGCCAGTCCAGTCCTCAGTGCCCGGCGCTGCACCGGGCCAAAGCGCGATCACCTCGGGTGCTGGCTCGGTGGCGGCGAAAGCGGCGGTCACTGCCATCAGGGACAAGGCTACTCCGCAGATCGCGGCGAGATGCTTCAGGCGCATGGTGTTCTCCGTTCACTTAACTGCAGGTGTAGCTTGCGGCCTTGTCGGGATCGGCGCCCATCTGCAGCACTTCGCGTTTGGGCCAGGCGCAAAGCAGGCGCTGGCGTTCGGGTCCCGGTGTTCCGCCTCCCATCATTCCGCCACCGTGGCCGCGCCTGCCGACAAAAGTCTCAGGCGCGGCCCGCTTGCCTTCGGCCCAGTTCTGCAATGCCATGACCATGTTGCGCTCGGGCGTTTCGCTGGGGTTCGGCGCGCCGCTTTGTCCGAATGAATCCGGTCCCTTGCCACCAAAGCAATGCTGGACGCCCGGCACCATGAACAGGCGGACGGATTCCCGGGCGCGGGTGCCCGATAGCCGCATCAGGTCGGCGTGATATCTCAGTGTGGCTTCGGGCGGAATCGCCGCATCGGCCCAGCCGTGCCACACGATCAGCTTGCCGCCCCGTGCGAAGAAGCGACGCAGGTTTGTTGGTGCATCGAGCTCGCGCGAAGCTGCTTTGAGGCGTGCCGGGTCTCTATCGAAGTCGAAGCTCTCCACTGTCGCGAACGGCTTCTGGATCAAGCTACCGAGCATCCCGTCGGCCAGCCCCCGGCCGGCCGAACTGCCGGCGCCACCTGACATGAGATAGCCTTCCCAACCGAGCATCGGGGCGGGATCGCCTGCTTCGGATCCGGATGGAAGATAGCCACCGGCAAGCTGCTTGCCCGCCGAATTTCTCGGTCCGGCATGAAGCCGCCGTAGCGCGCCGACCTGAGCCTCGCTGAAGCACTGCGGCGAGCTGGAACTGCTGCACAGCAATTTGCTGGCATCGAACCGGCACTGGCGCGGATCGGCAACCAGGCCATCGTGCTGGCCATCGTTCGCATCGCATTGCCGCAGCACTTCTTCCTGCAGGAATTTGGTCTGGTTCGGGCGCAGGGTCGCGCCTGCCACTGTCTGCGCCTGATGCGCATTTACCAGGGCCATCGCCAGTTCGGTAAAGTTCGCTGCCGGTGCGCCTGCCAGAATGCCGTCATAGTCCTCGGGGAAGCGAGCCGCCTGCATCAAGACCCTGCCGCCCACCGCCCGAACAGCCGACGAAGTAGGACTTGTCGGGCATCCGGCCATAGAAGGCGGAAACCAGCTGCTTTGCCGCGACGGTCGAAAGGTGGACTGCGCGCCAGCTATAGTCGCGCACAGGCTCAGGCTGGCCTTTTGCCCAGCCACTCTCCTGCATCGTGCCCCTGTGGCCGGTATCGGTCGCCACCGCAGCCTGTCCGGCCTTCACCCCCAGGCCAAGGGTGTAATAGTCGATTGCCCCGGCAAACCCGCCGATGCCGATGCCGTGCAGGCGCCCATCCCAACCTGCGCTCGGCAGCCAGAGCTCGAAGCCGATATCGGAAGTCGGCGTGGGCCGGATGCGTCCCACGACCCGGCAAAACGCCACGGGTGCCTTGCCGACTACAGCGGCATTTCCGAACATCGGCGAAAGGCCCGAGTTCGGCACCGGTGTGCCCTCGGCAAGGCTGGTGGCGTGCGTGATGGTGACATCCTTGAGGCGCAGACCGGCAAGCCGCCCGCAGGCGTCATTGCTGATCGCCGTAGCAGGGAGGGTGTCCACCGACGCCGACGCCGGTTCCGGTTTGAGCGTGACCGATGCAAGCCCCAGTAGCGCGGTGAGCGAGAGGACAGCAGTCCCGGCAAATCGTTTCAAGGCAATCCTCCCCAATGTTGTATGCTGGCTGGTCAGCGCCGCCGGTTCAGGCCGAGCTCGGAACGCAGCTTGCGGTTAAGTTCAAGGACGTAAAACCCGCTCGTGCCGCATACGACCCAGATGTGCCCGGTCGCTGCGTTATACCGGACATGCGACACGCAAGGATCGCCCGGCTTGAAGTAGGCCACTTCGACCGGGTTCGCAGGATTCCGCAAGTCGGCAATGCGCAGGCCCGCCGCCATGAAGGGGAACAAGCCAAGCCGCGTGTCCTCGGCATTGTCCACGTCGTTGAAATGCGAGGCTGCAGTGCCCGGAGCACCGGTCACGCCATTGCTCATGTTTTCGGCGGCGGTGCGCGGCGGGCAGTTTTCCGTCTGGTTCATCGCCAGCTTGAATTCCCCGACGATACGAGGGCTTGCCTCATCGCTGATGTCGGTAATCCGCGGCCATGAACCGGGGCACGCGCCCAGCTCTGCCGCATTGACGATGTAAGGCTTGCCGCCAATCGTGGCCCGCGCCGGGGAGTGCCATCCGGCACGCGGCGCAGTGCCGACCAGCCGCATTTTGGGGTCCGGGCGGCCCTCGGCAAGATCGCTGTTGTCGAGGATCAGCACGCCGCCCGCATCGGGGCCGAAGGTTTCGTGGCTGGGGAAAGCTGCCTTGGGGTTGCGCACCAGCTCACCGCTCTTCGCCGCGATTGCCCCGGCATAGATGCGCCGCTCGTCCGGGCTGAGGACAATCTCGTGCGCGGCAAATTCGAATGTGCTGCCATCAGACCGCGTTGCTGCGAACCTGCCGATGAGGCGAGGCTTGGCAAGGTCAGAAATATCGAGGACGAACAGCCCGCCACCGCCAGTGAAGGGGTTGATGATCGTGCCATAGACGCGCCTGCCATTGGGCGAAACGGTGACCATGTGCACGTTTTCTGGCCAAGTGTACTGGCTCATGTGCCGGGGCCGGGCGCAATCGCTTGCGTCGTAGATGTCGAGCCACGCGGCATCATCGGCAGAAGCGCCGGGATGCCCGCCACCATAGGCGCCAGCGACCAGTACCTTGCGGCCGGGCGCGGCGACAGCATGCATCGTCTCGGTCGCATAGATAGCGCCGCGTTCGCGCAAGAGGCCGACTTGCCTTGGCCGCGCCGGATTGCGGACATCGAGCACCGCCACACCGTTCTTCGATTCATCGGCTCCCGCTTTTCGCTCGAAGCCTGGCAAATTCAGTTTCGGAACGCTGCTCGAAACATAGGCGCAGCGATCGACCCAGGCCAGCTGGAGGTTCGAACCGCGGCCCCCGATGTCGGAGTGTCCGACCAGGCGGACTCCTTTGGAGTAAGGCTGCGGCAACACCTGCCCGGGAGGATCTCCCGGCGCAGTCTGGCCCTGAAGGCCCGGCTCAAGCCTGTCTGGGGCGGCGAATGCGGTCTGAGTGGTCAAAGCAAACGCTGCCAAGCCTATGGCCACCTTCGCCGCCAGAACCTTCAGGCTGATAAATTTTCTGAATGCCCCACTCACTATCGCACCTCTTCCCGTTATTCACTTGTGTACCGTTCGGCTTGTTGCATCGTCGAACTGGTTGGGCCTGGCTCAATACCTGTCATACCAATTCATGATTTTTATGGCACTGGCTGGGCCGAACAGCTCTGTAGCTATCAGATATATGCCTCCATTCACCCCCCAAACGGGGGGTTACCCGGGGTTGATCCAATGTTAGACCCTTGCGGTCGGACTGCTCACGCTATACTGGTCAGGCCAATATTCTCAACGGGGAGGGTTTTCAATGCGATTTGGTTTCAGGCATGCACTTGCCGGCGTTAGTCTTTTGGCACTCACGGTCCCGGCATACGCTCAGGAGGCAGCCGATGAGGGTGGCGCGACCGATCAGAGCGATATTGTCGTCACCGGCACACTGGTGCGCGGCATCGCGCCGGCGGGTGCCAATGTTATAACGACGGACTCGAAAGCAATCGAGGAAACCGGCGTTTCGACTGTCGCCCAGCTGCTGCAAACCATTCCGCAGGTCGGCACGTTCAACGATCTTCAGACGACGGCGGGTGGCTCCAGTTTTGTGACCACCAACCGGCCGAATCTGCGCAATCTGCCCGGCTTCACCACCGCCGGCTCCTCGCCGACGCTGGTGCTCGTCGATGGCCACCGCGTTGTCGGCGCCGGCATCTCCGTTACCGATCCCGACGCCGATATCGTGCCGCCCGGCATGATCGAACGGGTCGAGATCGTGCCCGATGGCGGTTCGGCGATTTATGGCTCTGATGCCGTCGCGGGCGTGATCAACTTCATCACCAAGAAGAGGTTCGACGGTGTTGCGGTGGACGCGAACTATGGCTTCGCCGACAACTACCACAGCTTCGACGCCAGCGCGACCGTCGGCAAGAGCTGGGATCGCGGCTCGGTTTTCATCTCCTACAACCATTCCCAGCACAACGAGCTCAATGGCCGGGACCGCGACTGGGTGTTCTATCCGCTCGCGAACATTGGCGGTGCTCCCGGAGGCGGTAGCGCCGTCGCCACCAACCTGCGGTGTTCGCCGGGCAACGTCAGTGTCGGCTTCGTCGGCTCGGGGCCGGCGGCCGGCATGGGCTTTTACGGGCTGACGGCCAACGGAACGCGGCAGGCTGCGCTCAATCAGTGCGACCCTTCGGACGACATCTCGATCTATCCCAAGGAGCGCCGCCATTCGGTCATGGCGGGCGCGAATTTCGAGCTGAGCGACAGCATCGAACTCGATGTCCGCGGCTTCTACACGAACCGCAAGACGGATACGAACGGCGGACCGTTCGACGGTTCGGTTAACTTCGGGCCTTCGTTCCTGGCCGCCTTCGGCTTCATTCAGAGCCCGCTGTTCGCACCGAACTCGGCTGTGACCGGAACCTGCCCTACCCAGGTGGCTCCCGGCCTCGTATTTCCGCTGCCGTGCAACACCTTCGAAGCGCAGCAGGTCTTCTACAAATTCGGACCAACGGGATCCGTCCGTGATCGCAACGAACTGAGCACATGGGGCATTACGCCGACCCTGACGGCCAAACTCGGCGACAACTGGCGCGCGAAATTGCTCGGCAGTTATGGCGAGAGCACTGTCAGGCTCGACCAATTCAACATCGACGCCTCCCACGTCAACAATGCCGCTTCCGCAGGCCTGTTCAACCCCTACAACCCGTCTGCGAGCAATCCGGCGGCACTTGCGGTGTTGTCCAATGTCCAGAATTTCAACCGGGTCAAGCAGAGCCGGTTCAACACCAGGCTGGTGATCGATGGCGACTTGCTCCCGCTTCCGGGTGGAGCGATCAAGGCTGCTTTCGGCGCCGAGTACGACGAAACCAAGTTCAATACGCAATTCTCGCTCGGGTCGATCCTTCCGGGCACGGAGAGCTCCGGATCTCCCGCCGTCGCGGTCAACGGCACGACCATTATTCCGGCTTATGGGCCGGCCAGTGTCAAACGGCTTGGCCGCAATGTGAAATCGGTATTCGGTGAAATTGTCGTGCCGATTTTCGGTGCCGACAACGCAACAGCCGGCTTTCGCGAACTGACCCTGTCGCTTGCGGGCCGCTATGATGACTACAGCGACTTTGGCGGCACGTTCAATCCGAAGATCGGCGTCACCTGGAAGCCAATCGACTGGATCAAGCTGCGCGGCGCCTGGGGCAAGTCGTTCGTGGCACCTAGCCTTGCCGACTTCGAGACCGCCGCTCCATTGACGGTCAATTTCGTCAATATTCCCTTCTTGCTGCCGAGCGCCGCCCAGGTGGGAACGACGATCAACGGCGTCGTGGTTCCGCCGGTAAACAACCGTTCGCAGATTGTGCTGCAGGGCAATCAGGCCGGGATCGTTTCGGAAAAGGCGACGACCTGGTCGCTCGGTGCCGATATCGACGTGCCGGGGGTCGACGGGCTGCGCTTCAGCGGCACCTATTACAACATCGACTTCAAGAACATCTTCGGTCTGCCGCCGTTCACCACCTCCACCTTCTACCAGAACTTTGTCGGCACCAAGGAGATTACCTTCCTGCCCACGCAAGCGCAGGTTGATGCCCTGATTGCGAAGGCCGACCGGGTGGTGGGAACCAGCTGCGCAGCCAACTGCTATGTCATCGTCGAGGCGCGCAAGACCAACCTTTCGCAGGTGAAGCTGTCAGGCCTAGATTTGTCGATGAACTATGTTGCGCAGACCGGCTTCGGCTCGCTGGATTTCAGCTTCAGCGGCAATGTCGATCTCACCCGCGATCAGCAGTCTTCGGCAGGACTGCCGTTCGTCGATCAGATCGCCAACAACGAAAACAATTTCCGCTTCCGCACCGCGCTGGGCGCCCAGATCCAGCAATTGCGGGCTCAGGTGACCTTGAACCACAGGGCCGGTTACAACCTGGTTCCGGGCGTCGGGGTCGGTACGACACAAAACCGGGTCAAAGCGTTCACCACCGTCGATCTGTTCTTCAAGTATGAGTTCCCCGACGAGGGTATGCTCAACGGTTTGGCGCTTTCGCTCAAGGTCGACAATGTCTTCGATCAGGATCCGCCAGTCTACCTGCTGCAAAACGACCTTTCGAGGCGTGAAAACGGCTACAAAAATGGCCGCACTATCGGGCGTTACGTTCAGTTCGGCATCGCCAAGAAGTTCTAACTCTCCGGAGCCCGCTGCTCCTGCCTCCCAGGACAGCGGACCAAGAACTGGGGCCTGCCGCTTGCGGCGGGCCCTTTTTTTGTGTGGAAGCTCGGGTCGGCTGGAGCATCCTCACTCACTCCTTCGGAGCAAGCGCCAGCACGCTTCTCATCACAATGCGGACCAGATCGGGCAGCCCGGCGGCCCCGGTCTTCGCATAGATGAGCTTCGAACACTTCCGGGCTGTCTCGACCTTGATGCCAAGATTCTCTGCCGCCTGAGTGATTGTCATCCCCCGGCTCAGTGCCAGCGCGAGCCTCGCCTCGCTGCGGGACAGTCTGAACAACTGGGAGAGCTGTTCGCAGCGGTCGGTTGCTTGCCAGCTGTCACCGTGGATGTAAGCAATGATCGCGGCGCGTGGATTGACCGAAAGGCGGTTGGTCAATGCGGGCATCAGCAGCATGTCGAGCCAGGGATCCTGCGAGAGCGTGAAGGCGCGCGCGCGGGTCTGGGTGCTGCCGGCGAGGTCCCGGATGGCGCCGAATATATCGAGTTTCAGCCGGCTATTGTGCACGGTCAAAAGGCCGTTAGGTCCCTTGCCGAGCACCCCGGATCGCGCGAATACCCGGCCGGCCTCCGTATCATGCTCGACGACATGGCCGTGCGCATCCAGTGCCATCCAGCCGAAATGCAGACGGCGCATTGCATCGCCGGTCACACCGGCGGTGAAGCGCGCGTGTTCGAGGGCGACATAATTGCGCACCGCTCCACGCAGGATCGGTGTGATCATCTTGAGCGTTGCGTCGTCCTGGCGCCCGAAGTCCCTTGCCCGGCGAGATATGGCCAACCATGCACTGATGCCGGATGGCTCCATCACCCGGAGCATGCGGCAGACGGTTATGCCGCTGGGCGCGACAGTCTCGTCATAGAACTGCGCGAGCGCGGGATTTTTGGGCGGGTAGAGCTCCCCGAAGGAATAGACACGCCCCTCTTCCATCTCCAGCTCACCCAGGAAGTCGAGGTTGCTGTGGCGCCGCAAGTAGTTATCGTCGATCTCGCGTTCCGAGACGTCGCCGGCGAACAGGTGGAGAGCCTCCCCCAACGGACGGCCAGGCGGCCTGAACAGGAATGTCACATATTCCGCATCGGTCATCGTCTTGAGCTGATCGAGGAAGCTCGACCATGGCGACGTCTCGAAGGCTCCATCGAGGATCGCCGATATCAATGTGGTTTGATTGGGGGCGTTCGACACAATCCCTCTCGATCCATTTGCCCCCCGTATGGGGGGGGGGCTGCAATTGTTATGGTGGGCGGGATGGGATCGCAAGCCTGACAGTATTGTTTGACATCCCGTTCGCCTCACAGGTTCACCCGGCGCTACCCTGGGTAGCTTTTGGACTGACATGCCCTCGCGGTCAGGCAGACAGGAATCGATCCAAGCTCAATCAATCGGACAAAGGTGAGAGCGGTGCGAACTCGCCCCATACGACGAACGCGAAGCGGCAACTCCCGCCAACATCTAATCACTCGTTTACAAAAACTGATCGTATGGTTTATACGAACGCGATCGGTCTCTGCGAGCATTTCGGCCAGGTGGGTTGATGGAATGCGGTCGAGCACGTGAACGGTGACAGCGCGCTGGCGATTGAACCGACCGGGAGAGTGTGATGGGCAAGATGCTGCAAGTGGAGCGCAATCACTTCGAAAGTGAGCCGATGCGCGAACGCTTCAAGGCTCGCCTGCGTGCTACGGAGTGCCGTGCCACAGAAGGATTTATCGCCGGAGATTGGGAGAAGGATGCCGGAAAAGCTGTTGAAGACAAAGAAAAATGCTTCGATTTCCCCGGCGGCAGAATAGAAATTCATGAATTCGCTCGCAACGGCGGTGACGAAGGCGTGTGTTCCAGCGACCGCAGTCACTATCTGCTCGACTTGGTGCTATCGCCCCGCCCGACCGCATCGGCTGGGGGCAGCCTGAGGCTCGATTCCGAGGATGCACTCGGCTCGCTATTCCTGGTCCCACCCGGTGAGACGGTCCGCTTCTCCATACCACATGCGGGGCTTCGCACTATCCGCTGCCTGCTTAGCGTGAAGCTCATCGATCCTTATCTGGGCGAGGGCCTCGTCTGGGATCGCGATACCCGTCGCGAAGCCTTCGATCTCGGCGGTGGCCAGATCGAATGGCTGCTGCGTCGCATGTACAGCGAACTTCGCGCGTCGGAGATCGGCTCGGTTCAGATCCTCGAAGGTCTGGCAAAGCAGCTTTCCGTCGAAATTGTCCGGCGTTTCAGCCCCGGGCATTCGGCCACTGGCAATCGCACCGGCGGCTTGCCGCCGTGGCGCCTTCGCCTCATCGAAGCGCGCGCGAGAGAAGATGCTCCCTTGCCAAGCATTGAGGAGCTCGCCGAACTGTGCAAGATTTCGATCCGCCATCTCAGCCGGGCATTTCGTGCCGAGACGGGCCAGACGGTAGGAAAATACATCGAAGCGATCATGGCCGAACGCGCACGCACGCTGCTGATGGACGGGATTCCGGTCGGGCGAGTCGCACGCCGGCTCGGCTATGCCTGCACGGGCAATTTCGCCTACGCCTTTCGCCGCGCGACCGGTCTGCTGCCCAACGAAGTAAAGTCGCAGCGAACGGCTGTGATCCTGCCCTTGCAGTTGTTGCGGGTCAGGCAGCGGCAGGTATCTGTGCATTCGCCGACGCAGTGCTAAGGAAGCCCCGCGTCCGATAGGATGCAGGTGGCGATCCGGCGGGATAGCGAGAGGAACCAGGATCATGCGGGAAGTGGAATTCGGGACCACCGGCTTTTATCCGGCGTTCGACGGGATCAAGCGCGCTCAGATGCATGAGGGCCTGGGCTTCGACATCCAGGGCTTCAGCGAGAACCACAGCCGCGCAACCGATTGCTTCGGCGAGATGCGCGATGCGGCGCGCGGCACCGAGCGGATCAAGCTTGCCTGCGGCCCGGTGAACTTCGTCACCCGCCACCCGGGAGTGGTCGCCGCAGGGGTCATTCCGGTCCATATCCTCAGCGGCGGACGGGCGATCTGCAACCTCGCCACCGGGGACTCCGCCGTCGCCGCCGCCGGCAAGCAGCGCCAGCGCATCGCCGAGATGGAACGCGACATGATCATCCTGCGCACCTATCTCGACAGGGGCGTGGTCGAGTACGAGAACGGCAAGACCAGCCGCCTGGAATGGGCCGACAACCTCGACTGGCCTTATCTGCCGATCCAGATGGCGGCGAGCGGCCCCAAGGCCATCGCGCTGGCCGCGCGGCGGGCGGACCGCATCTGCCTCGGCATCGGCACCAACCCCGAACGGATCAAATGGGCGCTCGACATCGTCGGCGAGGAACTGGCCAAGATGGGGAAGGACCGCGACAAGATGCGCGTCGGGGTCTTCGTCCCCATCGCGGTCACCAAGGACCGGGCCGAGGGCCGGGCGGTGATCCGCACGCGGGTTTCGGCCTGGGCGCATATGCAGAGCGGCACCGGCACCGACCTGTCGCAACAGCCCGAGATCTTGCGCAAGGTCACCACCCAGATGCGCAACAACTACGATTACAGCTTCCACCGCCCCGGTGCTCCCGCAGAAAATCCCAATGCGGCCATGATCGACGAGGAGTTCGGCGACTGGATGGGGATCGGCGGTCCGCCGTCCTATTGCATCGACCGGATGAGCGAACTGGTCGATATCGGGCTCGACTTCTTCATGACCGCCTATGCGGCCGACGATTGCGAGGCCTATTGCAGCGAGATCATGCCCGCTGTGCGCAAGGCGCGGGGCTGACGCAATTCTTGCCATAGCTTGAGGACGATCCCGTGAACGACAGCTCTCAACCCCTTGCCGGCCGTGTCGTGCTTATCACCGGTGCCGGTCGCGGCCTGGGCCGTGCCCATGCCCTCGCCTGTGCAGCGCTGGGCGCGAGGATCGTGGTCAACGACTATGGCGGATCGAGCCACGGGGTGGGTTCCTCCTCGGGCCCGGCCGACGAGGTGGTCGAGGAAATCCGTGCTGCCGGCGGCGAAGCGGTCGCCCATGCCGGCAATGTCTCCGAACCCGGCGACGCAGCGGCGATGGTCGAACTTGCCCTGAGCCGCTTCGGCGCGCTCCACGCCCTGGTCAACAACGCCGGCATCCTGCGCGACAAGAGCCTGCTCAACATGACGATCGACGAATGGACCCAGGTCGTCGATGTCCATTTGCGCGGTACTTTCGTGATGACCCAGGCCGCCGGCCGCTATTGGCGCGACCAGTCGAAGGCGGGCAACCAGATCGCTGCGCGCATCGTCAACACCTCCTCGGGCAGCGGATTGTTCGGCAATTTCGGCCAGGCCAACTACAGCGCGGCCAAAGGCGGGATTGCCTCGCTGACCGCGCTGACCGCGATCGAGTTCGGCCGCTACGGCATCACTGCCAACGCCATCGCTCCGGTCGGCAAGACGAGACTGCTCTCGGAAGACCCCGAAGTCCTGAAGCTCAAGCAGGGCTTCGACCCGATGGACCCTGCGAACGTCTCGCCGCTGGTGACCTGGCTGGTCAGCGAGAATGCGGGCGAGATCACCGGACGCATCTTTTCGGTGGTGGGCGGCTATGTCGGTGTGGTCGAAGGCTACAACGTCGGGCCGGGCATGCGGCACGACCGCAAGCTGACGTTCGCCGATATCGACGCCGAGCTGCCCACCGTCGTCGCTCAGTCGCGACCGCGCGCCAATGTGTACGAGTCCCACCCCTATGCGAAAGGCGCCTGATGCCGCTGGACTTGTCCGCCGTCGGTCGTGCGAGCGGACCCCATCCGGTCACGTGGAATTCGCGCGACGCGATCATCTATGCGCTGGGCGTCGGCGCGGGATCGGAGGATCCCTTCAAGGAGCTGGCCTTCACCACCGAGAACTCGACCGGCATCGCGCAGCAGGTGCTTCCGACCTTCCCGGCCGTCGTAAACTCGGGTTCGGCGGCGCCGATCCCGATCGGCGAATTCGACCGCAGCAAGTCGGTTCACGGCGAGCAAAGCCTGGTGCTGCACGAGCCTTTGCAGCCCGATGGCAAAGGCTTCTCGACCAATCGCATCGATGCGATTTACGACAAGGGCAGCGGTGCGCTGGTTGTGCGCAGTACGCTGCTCACGGCCGAGGACGGCTGCCCGCTGGCGACCGTCCGCATTGGCCAGTTCATCCGGGGCGAAGGCGGCGTCGGCGGCGATCCCGGGCCGAAGCTCGACTGGGTGGCCCCGGATCGTCGGGCTGATCATGTGGTCGAGCAGCACATCCGCTGCGATCAGGCGCTGCTCTATCGCCTTTCCGGAGATCGCAACCCGCTGCATTCCGATCCCGCCTTCGCCGCGCGCGGCGGCTTCGCTCAGCCGATCCTGCACGGTATGTGCAGCTTCGGCTTCGTCGGCCGGGCCATCCTCGCTCTGGCCGGCCACGATCCGGCCCGGTTCAAATCGATGAAGCTGCGCTTTTCCAAGCCGGTTATTCCCGGCGAGACGCTGCGCACCGAATTCTGGGCCGACGGTGGCTCGCTGCGGTTTCGCACTTTCGTGGGCGACCGCATGGTACTCGATGCAGGAGAGGCCGAGATAGCATGAGCGCTAAACCAGTCCCCCAGCTGACCCCGGAAACCCAGATGTTCTGGGACAAGTGCCGCGAGCACGAGCTGTGGCTGCCGAAATGCGCCGATAGCGGCAAGGTGTTCTTCCCGCCGCGCATGTTCTCGCCCTTCACCGGCGGCGCAGTGGGTTGGGAGAAGGCCAGCGGGCGCGCCGCGCTCGCTTCCTTCGTCATCGTCCACCGCCCGTCTCCCGGCTATGAGGCGGATGCGCCCTACATCATCGCCCTGGCCGACCTTGAGGAAGGCGTGCGGATGATGACCAACCTGCCGGGCGCGCCGGCGGATCCGGCGCTGCTGAAGATCGGCGCACCGCTCGTCGTCACATTCGAGGAGCGCGGTGGCATGGTCATTCCGCAGTTCCGCCTGGAGGACGCGGCATGAGCCCAGTGACGCAGGATGTCGTCATCGTCGGTGCCGCCGAATCCGCGCGGCTGGGCGTGGTGCCCGATCAGTCGGCGATGTCGCTCGCTACCGAATGCGCGATAGCAGCGCTGGCGCAGGCAGGGCTCACCATCCGCGATGTCGATGGCGTCGCCGGGACCATGTCGCCGATCGAGATTGCCTTCGCGCTCGGCGCCAAACCGCGCTGGCTCGACGGGACGATGGTCGGCGGCTGCTCCTACATGCTGCACATCCGCCACGCGGTGGCAGCGATCCGCACCGGACAGGCCGACGTCGTGGTCATCGCCCACGGCGAATCCGGCCGCTCGCGCGTCGGCGCGCCGGGGTGGGCCAAAGCGCCGAGCAGCTTCACCGGCCAGTTCGAAACACCCTATGGCGTGGCCGGCGCCTTTAGCCGCTTCACTCTGCCGGTGATGGCCTATCTGAACAAATACGGCCTCGGCGAAGCCGATCTCGCCGAGGTTTCGGTGGCGCAGTCGCGATGGTCGAGCCGCAATCCCCGCGCCTTCCGGCCCAAGCTGCTCACCGTCGACGACGTGCTCGCTTCGCCGCTGATCGCCTGGCCGTTCCACCAGCTCGAATGCTGCCCGGTCAACGACGGCGGCGGCGCGCTGGTGCTGACTTCGAAGGAACGCGCGGCGGACATGGACCTGGCGCACCGGCCCGTCACTGTGATTGGCAGCGGCGAATCCTGCGAAGGCCCCGGTCCGGTGTTCATGGAAGACCTGACGAGCTTTCGCGGCTTCCGCGATGCCGCCGCCGAAGCGATGCGCACCGCCGATATAACCCACGCCGATGTCGATCATGTGATGATCTACGACGCCTTCGCCCATCTGCCGATCTATGGCCTTGAGGACATGGGCTTCGTCGGCCGGGGCGAGGCGGTGGAGTTCATCCGCAGCGGCGCCACCAGTCCAGGCGGCGCGCTGCCGCTGAACACCAACGGCGGCGGCATCCTCTACGCCCATACCGGCATGTACGGCATGTTCGCGCTGCTTGAGGCGGTTCGTCAGCTGCAGGGCTGCGCGGCGGCGCAGCTCGACGATCCGCGCACCAGCCTGGTGCTGGGCGCGGGCGGCATGTTCAGCGCTGCAGGCGCGGTTGCGCTGAGGGCCAGTTGAGCGTCGGACCTAGGTTTTCCAATCAGCTGGCGTAGAGCACGCGCAAGGCCTTCTTGTCGGGCTTGCCGACCGGTGTCTGCGGGATCTCCTCGACGAAATCGACCGACTTGGGCGCCTGGTACGATCCCTTGCGCGCGGCGACGGCAGCGCAGAGCTCGTCCCCGGCGACATGCGCGCCCGGCTTGAGCACCACAACGGCCTTCACCGCCTCGCCCCATTTTGCGTGCGGCACGCCGATCACCGCGACTTGCGCCACGGCGGGATGTTCGGCGACAATGTCCTCGATCTCGCGCGCATAGATGTTGAAGCCGCCCGAGACGATCATGTCCTTCACCCGGTCGACGATGCGCAGGAACCCGCCCGGATCGCGCACCGCGACATCGCCGGTGTGCAGCCAGCCGCCGCGAAATGCCTCTGCGGTCAGCTCGGGATCGCGGTAGCCGTCCATGACCAGCGGGCCTTGCACGCAGATCTCGCCCGGCTCGCCATCGGGCACCGGATTGCCTTCCGGATCGTGCAGCTCGACCCGGATTTGCGGGCTGGGCCTGCCGCAGCTTGCCAGGCGGCGCAGGTCGGTAATGTCGTGCTCGTCCTTGCGCAGATAGGAGATCGTCATCGGCGCCTCGGCCTGGCCATAGAATTGCGCGAACACCGGTCCGATCCGCTCGATCGCCTCCTTCAAGCGCGCTGGCGTGATTGCAGATGCGCCGTAGAAGACCGTCTCCAGGCTGGAGAGGTCGAACTCGCCCAGCCGGGGATGATCGAGCAACGCATAGATCATCGTCGGCACCAGCAGCATGCAGTTGATCCGGTACTGCTCGATCGCCTGCATCACCGCGACGGGTTCGAACCCCGGCATCACCAGCAAGGTGCCGCTGCGCAGCAGCGCGGGCGTGAACATCGCGCCGCCGGCGTGGCTGAGCGGGGCGCAGGTCAGGATTCGCGGCGGATTGGGCCATTCCCAAACCGACTGCATGATCTCGTTGGCGACACTGCCTGAGCGCTGGCAACTGAGCAGCGCCTTGGGCTTGCCCGTGGTGCCGCCGGAATAACCCATGCGCGTGATGTCGTGCGGCCCTACCCGCGGCGGCACGATTGGCCGGGGTGCGAAGCGCTCTGCATGATCGAACAGATCCTCGCCGAAGCTGCTTTTGCCGAACGCCATCAGCTTCAGACCGGGAAACTGGCTGGCGATCTCGGCCACGCGCCCCTCGAAACGGTCGGCATCGAAGATCAGCACTTCGACCCCGGCGTCCTTCACCACGTGGAGTTGATCGTCCAGCCCGGACAGCGGGTGGATCGGGACGGAGATCGACGCGAGCAGCATTACCGCGTTCGAGACGTGAAGGCACTCGGGCCGGTTGGGCGACAACAGCGAAACGCGCGTGCCGCAGCCGACGCCGAGGCTCTCCAGCACCTGCATGTAGCAACTGGTCGCATCGCGCACCTCGCTCACCGTCAGCGTCGGCCCGTCGAGCAGCTGAAGCAGCGGGCGGTCGCCGCCGTTGTTCAGCGCGTTGGCGAGCACGTCGGAGATGTAGAGCGGCCGGTGGAGGTCTTCGGAGGATTGCATGGTTGGGTCCAGGGTCAGTTTTGAGCGGGGTCCGGAATGGCTTCGAACGTGCTCGCTCGGTCGGCCGGTCTGGCACCGATCTGCACCTGTCCAGGCTTGAGGAACAGGAACAGCGAGGCACCGACCGCCGTAACGAAGC
The DNA here is from genome assembly GCA_963775115.1 of uncultured Alphaproteobacteria bacterium. GTDB lineage: Bacteria > Pseudomonadota > Alphaproteobacteria > Sphingomonadales > Sphingomonadaceae > Novosphingobium. Next base: position 480,462 of record CAVZHP010000005.1, on the reverse strand, counting down.
TCATCACGTAGAGGAACGGCGTGAAGTGATCGGTGAAGTAGAACGTTATGCTGAGCAGCAGCGCGCCGAGCGTCGAGGTCAGCGTCATGCCGCTGTGAATCAGACTGATCACGCTGCCATATATGCGGCCCTCGAAATGACGGGCCACCATATAGCCGAGCAGGTCGATTTCCGCCCCCTGCGCCAGCGCCATAAGCAGCACCGAGGCCATTACGAAGGGCAGGGTGTTGAGCGAGGAGGCCAGCAGCAGCAGGCCGATCGTGGGCAGCCCCAAGCCGATCGTCGCGACGATCTGCGGCGGGAAATGATCGACCGAATAGCCGCACAGGAAGCGCCCGGCGATTATCGCTGTCGCGTATAGCGAGATACACCACGCCGCCTCGGACGGTGAAATGCCCTGGTCGAGAAGCAGCAGCATGAACTGCGACGTCGTGAGGATATGCGTCGCGTTACACAGGCACAGCGCTCCTGCGATCGCCCAGAAAGTCCGGGTCCTCAAAAACAGGGCATAGTCGCTCCGGTTGATCCGCGCTCTCGGCGGCGGCGGGGCCCCCTTGTTCTCATCCGTCTCGCGCATCCGCTCGTCACGCGGCATCACGATCAGGACGATCATGCCCGTGAATGCACTGAAGATAGCGACGGCGAGGTAACCCGCGCGCCAGCCCTCGGTCTCGATCAGCCCTCCGAGCAGCGGCACCCCGACGCCGAGCAGCAAGGCGCCGCCAGACGCCATGATCGAAAGCGCCAGGCCCCGCGCCTCCTTGAAGTTCAGCGAGACGAGCCGTGAATAGACAACTGCCGAATTGGTCGTCCCAACGGTCATCTGGATGAAGATCAGCAGGAAATAGATGCCGATGCTGCCGTCCATGATGCTGCAAAGAAACTTGCACAGCGGTAGCGAGATGATCCCGATCACAGCGATCCGCCTCACGCCGAAAAGGTCGGTAAGCCAGCCGATGAAGGGCGTGACGAATATCTGCGCGAAGCCCAGCGTCCCCAGCAGCGCGAACTGAGACTTTTCCCAGCCGAATTCCGCGATCAGAGACGGCGCGAACAGGCTGGCGGTGGAAAGCGTCAGGCCGGTTCCCGCCGCCATGCCGAGCCCGGCCGCCGCGAGCGAGCGCCAATACAACCGGAACTCATGCAACCCGCTCATTCGCCCCTCCACGCCGCATCACGGTTGTCCGTCGTCAGAACATTTGGCGCAGACCGCGGGGTGGATTAGCGGAGTGTCGGCCTCGGCCCCTATCCGGTCTTCAGGCGGGACGATCCCGTATCGCTCGCCGCCGGTGAAATCGTGCCAAAGGCTCGATCCGCTTGAGGCCAATCGCCGCAGCCTGCCCTAGGGAAGAACCTCTGGCCACTCCAAATATGGCAAGGTGTCCGGTTTGGGCGTCCAGCTCGGGAGCAGCTTGTGGTTGTGGCAGAACGCCTGCCCCTCGATGCAGCGTCCGGCGTATTGATCGGCCTCCGGCGACGTGGCGAGCCAGTGGACGACCTCGCCGATGACTTCCGCCGGTTCGCCGGCTCGCGCCGGTAACAAACGCCGTCTTTCGTGACATGCTGCGTTCTCCTGCGATCTGCCGAATGAGTGCACCGGCCGCCACGAATGGATCGAGGCTGCGCCGAAGCGAGGATAGGGCGGAGGCTTGCAACCGGTACACTGCGAGGGTCAAGCTGCGGCGCATGCGATGCGGCGGCAGCGCCCTGATTATGGCCGAATTTCAATTTTTAGTCTGCGGCAGTTTTTCGATAGAAATCGCTCGAGCTTGAAAAGCCGGGCGTCAGATCAACGAACGCCTGCTCGTATTGTTTTTACAACTTGCGGCTTCAATCAACGGGCTGGCTAAAGTCATCGGCAAATGCGGCCTGTGCCTCCAGAATGGCGCGCAAGTGGTTTACAGAGTCACCCGCCCCATCGGCAGACCTAAATCAGCCTCATGGTTTCGGCAGGGCGTAAGCGACGATGGCACTGGCGCTTGGTCCCGGAATGGCGAAATGCCCGCCTGCGGCGATAACCACATATTGCCGTCCGGTACGCGGCGAGACGTAGGTAATCGGCATTGCCGCACCGACTGCTGGCAGCTTGGCGCTCCACACTTCCCGCCCGTTGCCGATGTCATAGGCGTGCATCCGGCCGTCCTGGCTCGCTGCGATGAACACCAGCCCGCCCGCAGTGGTAAGCGCGCCGCCGAAATTGGGCGCGCCCATGCGCAGCGGGATATGGCTGGCAAGGCCGAGCGGACCCGAGCCTTCGGCAGTGCCGAGCGGCTTGCTCCACAACAGCTTGCGGCTCTTCAGGTCGAAGACGCTGATCACCCCGTAAGGCGGCTTCTGGCAGGGCGCGCCGATCGGCGAGAGAAAGGGAAAGGATTCAAAACCATAAGGCGTGCCGGATTGCGGGAACGTGATAACGCCGCCTTCGAATCCGCCCTTGGCAACCTCGCCCTGCTTGCGCGGGACCAGGCGGTTTATGTTGGCGAAGTGGAGCGTGTTGACCACCATCAGCCCGCGCTGGGTATCCACAGCGACGCTGCCCCAGTTGATGCCGCCGCCCACTGCCGGATAGGTGATCGTCGGCTGGGTGGTGATCGGTGTGAACTGGCCCTTGTAGTTCGCCTTGCGATACTGGATCCGGCACGCCATCTGGTCGAGCGGCGTAAGGCCCCACATGTCGGTCTCGCGCAGATCATCGCCCGCAACGGAGGGAAATCCGGTGGTGTAGGGCTGGGTCGCTGCAGTCCATTCACCCTTCACTCCGCCCTGCGGGACAGGCTTCTGGATGACGGGATCGATAGGCGTGCCCGTGCGCCGGTCGAGAACAAAGAGCTCGCCGCGCTTGGTCGGCACGATCAGTGCCGGCTCGCCGCCGGGCAGATCGACCAGGACCGGCTGGGCGGCGATGTCATAGTCCCACAGATCGTGGTTGACCGTCTTGAACGACCAGCGCCGCTGCCCGGTCGCGACATCGACGGCAACGACATTGGCGGTGAATTCGTCAGCGACCTTCGACCGGAAACCGGAGAAATAGTCAGGCGGGCTGTTTCCGGTGCCGATATAGACCAGCCCGAGCTTTTCGTCGCCGCTCAGCACGCCCCAGGCATTGGGGGTGTCGCGGGTATAGGTCTCGCCGGGCTTGAGCACGGTCTGCCCCGGCCGGCCGGCGTCCCAGGCCCAGCGCAGCGCGCCGGTTTCCGCGTCATAGCCGCGAATGACGCCGGAGGGCGAATCGATCGAGCCGAAGTCAGAGATGCTTTGGCCGACGACAACCACGCCGTTGACGATAATGGGAGGAGAGGTGGGCAATGCGTCTGCAATGTGCAGTTCGCCCATCCCGGTCCGCAGATCGGCAAAACCGTTGTTGGCGAACTTGCTGCATGGTTTCCCGGTATCGGCGTCAATCGCGATCAGCTGACCGGCGGAGGTGGTAAGATACAGGCTGCGCTGGCATTGAGGCTTTGGCAGGTCTGAGGCATGATAGGCAACGCCCCGACATTTCCACCCGGCAAACGGCGAACCCGTCGGCAAAGCTCGGTATTGCCAGATGCGCTTGCCCGTATCCTGATCGAGCGCGGCGATCGTGCCGGACTCGATACACATGTAGAGCCGGCCATCGACGGCGAGTGGCGCTGCCTGAAGGCTGACAAGCTGGCCGGGGGGCACATCGGAATCGAAGCGCCAGGCCAGTTCCAGTTTGTCGACATTGCCAAGGTTGATCTGGTCGATCGCGGCGTGGCGCGTGCCATCAAGGCCGTTGCCCCAGTGGCGCCAGTCGGCCGGGGCACCGGGCGGCGGCGTAACATTGGCCGCCGATGGAAGGCCGCTTTCCTGATACTGCCCCTGCACTGTAGTACCCACGACCAGTAGCAGCCCCGCCAGTGCCGGACCGCCTGCCCACCAGCGGCCTGAACCCGTCGCCCGGTGAATGGCGGGCAGCAGAAACAGCAATCCGACAATCGCCGGTCCCGCAAGGCGCGGCATGAGCGCCCAATTGTCCAGCCCGGCCTCCCACACACTCCACACGAGCGTTGCGACCAGCATCGCGCCGTAGACCTTGGCAGCATAGGGTTTGCGTTGGATCAGCCCAACTGCAGAAACCGCCACGGCGAGACCGGTCAGCACATAGTAGGGACTGCCGCCCACCACGATGAGGTCCACCCCGCCGATGACCAGGACGATTCCGACAACAGCAAGCAGCAGGGCCAGCAACCAGACTGTATACTTCACCTTCCGCTCTCCCCCGGGTTCACCATCATCCCTGTCCGCGATTATCCCGCGCGCCGGGTGAAGGTGATTGGCAGCGATTCAATTGTCCGCGTAGCAATGGTGGGCGCGTACCCGATATTCTCGACGGGTATCGCCAGCTTGACGTCGGCAAAGCGCCGGGCGATCTCGCGGGCCATCACCTTGATCTCCATCCGCGCCAGCGCCATGCCGATGCACTTGTGCGGTCCGCCACCGAATGCGACATGGCGCGAGAAATTTGGCCGCTGCGGATCGAACTTGCGCGGATCGGGAAAGACTGTCTCGTCATCGTTGCCTGAACCATAAACGAGCAGCATGTGGGCGCCTTCGGGCAATGTCACACCATTGACGGTAACCTCGCGCGTCGTGGCCCGCGCCAGCGCGCGCGTCGGCGGCTCGAGGCGCAGCAGTTCCTCGACGAAGCGGTTCAGCAAGCGCTCGTCGTCGATCGCGTTCTGCAGCAGTTCGGCCACTTCCGGGCGGGTTGCGAGCAGGAAGAACAGGTTGCTGATCGCGCTGGCGGTCGTGTCATTGCCGGCGATAAGCATGGCGCGCACCAGCGAAACGGCTTCCTCGAAGGTGAGCCGCTCGATCGATCCGTCATCATGCGTAACCTTGGCGTGGACGATATCGGATATCATGTCCTCGCGCGGGTTCGTCTCGCGCTCTTTCATCTTGCCGATGAGGTAGTGCTGCAACTCGCACATCTGCCTGGCATTTTCGATCATCGCTTCACGCGATTGCATGGCGCCGATCTGCGCGGTGACGGCGACCGACCAGCGCGAAATCTTGTCTTCCATGCCGTGATCGAGCCCGAGCTGCTCGACGATGATGCGAATGGTCAGAGGGATCGCGATATCCCGCACGGCATCGCACTTTCCGCGATCCGCAACATTTTCGAGCAGCTCGACAACGGCGTCGCGGATGCGCGGCTCAAGCTCTTTCACCCGGTGCGCGGTAAATGCGCTCTCCATCAGCCTGCGGATACGTGTGTGGTATGGCGGATCCGACATGATCGCGTCGGGGAAATAGCCGCCACCGTCGCGCCGCAGGATCTCGCGAAACTCATCCTGCATGCCGCGCGCCTGCAGATCGTGATAGCCGTGTTCGACCGAAAAGGTGACCGGATCGGACTGCACGGTCCAGATATCCTCATTGCGGGTGACCAGCCACGAGCCAAGCTTCTCGTCGTAGAAAATCGGCGCGCCTTTGCGCAAGGCACCGAAAAATGCATGGGGCCAGGCCTGGATATTCCGATCCGTCAACGTTCCGGTATCGATCAACTGCTGTTCAGCTTCCAGTAGCGTTTCCATTTTCGAATTTCCCGTCATTTTGCATGATCCAAGACTTGATCGGGCTCGTGCCGCCGAACCGGTCGGGCATCGGGTGCTAGCCGGTGGACATGCCGCCATCGACAGTCAGGCAGGCACCGCTGACGAAGGACGCCTCGGCCGACAGCAACCAGCGAACCGCATAGGCAATCTCGTCGGGGTGGGCGATGCGACCGGGCACCTTGTCGGCGGTCATGCTTTCCTCGACATCCGGCTGCGCGTCCATCAGGCGTCGCAGCATCGGCGTCTCCACCGGCCCCGGCAGGACCGTGTTGATCCGCACGCCTTTCAGCCCGTATTCCTGAACCGCCACCCGCGCCAGACCGACGATACCCGCCTTGGCGCTGGTATAATCCGCCATATAAGGGAAACCCATCAGGGCGGTGTTCGACGCGACGTTGACGATCGCACCGCCGTTGCCGTTGCCCGCCATCGCGTCGATCTGATGCTTCATGCACAGGAACGTCCCGCCGAGATTGACCGTCACGCATTTCTGCCATTCATCCCACCCGATATCCGAGAGCAGTTTCTGGCTGGGCGGAAATCCGGCGACATTCGCTGCGCCATCCAGGCGGCCGTTGGCTCTGGACGCAGCAGCGACCAACTGCCGGACGTCCTCCTCCATGCTGATATCGGTTCTGACTGCGAGGATCGGCTTGGCGCTGCCCGATGCCATCCCGGCGGTTTCGGCCATCCCGGCTTCATCGATATCGCCAATCGTCACTTGTGCGCCGGCTTCCGCCAGCAACAGCGCAACCGATCGGCCGATCCCGCTGGCGCCTCCCGTGACGACAATGGATTTGTCGGCAAACCCGAGGTTCTGATGAATGCCATACATAGCGGGAGTTTCCTTGGTTTAGCCTGGATTGCGCGCGACAGCTCCTCAGCCGCCGCCGATCCACCAGCCGCCGCTTGAATCGAGTATCTGGCCCGTGATCCACTCGGCATCGTCGCTGGCTAGATAGACAATGGCCCGCGCGATATCGGCAGGCTGGCCGATCCGGCCCAGCGGGGTAATTCCCTCCAGCGCGGCCAATTGCGCAGGGTCGGCCAGCAGTGTCGCGCCCGAAACCTCTCCAAAGGTGAGCCCCGGGGCGACTGCGTTGATCCGCACGCCAAGCGGCCCCAGTTCCGTCGCGAGTGCCCGGGTCAACTGATTCATCCCGCCCCGCGTCGCGCTGTACATGGTGATCCCCGCAGAGGGGAACGGCGTATAGCGGCCCGCTGTCGAAGAGACGTTGACGACATTGCCGCGCGCAGAACGCAAGGCGGGCAAGGCGTAACGGATAAGCTGTGCATTGGAGATCAGATTGGTCTGGAAGACCTCCGCAATCTCGTCGTCCGTCTGCTCGGCAAATGGCTTGACGATCTGGCAGCCCGCATTGTTGACCAGAATGTCGAGCTTGCCGAAGCGTTCCAGCACCGTGTCGATTGCCCGCATGCGATCGTCGCGGCTGGTCAGGTCCATCAGCACATGACCGATCCGGTCCGGCGCGAGCGCGACTGTCTCCAGCAGCTTGGCTTCACGGCGCGCCGCAATGACGACATGCGCGCCTTCCGCCGCGAACATCGCCGCCGTCCCCTGACCAATTCCGGTTCCCGCACCCGTTATCAGGGCAATCTTGCCTTCAAGCTTTCCCATCATCGCCTCACTTACAGTTTGAAGCCGCCACTCGCGTCTATGTTCTGGGCAGTCACCCAGCGGCCCAGCGGCGATGCCAGGGCATAGACAATGTCGGCGATTTCCTCAGGCGTGCCGAAGCGGCGCAGCACGGTGTTGTCGATAACCTGCGACGCGGCTTCCGGGTCTTCCATGACATGCGCATTGGTTTCGCCCGCAGTGAAGCCGGGTGCGACCGAGTTCACGGTGATGCCGCGCGGACCCAGTTCGGCGGCCAGCACGCGGGTAAACGCCTCAACCGCCGCCTTTGCCATGGTGTAGACGATGATACCGGGGTCCGTCAGGCGCGAGCCGGTGGAGGAGATGTTGATCACGCGGCCGTTGTCGGCGAGCTGACCATGCAGGGCCTGCGTCAGGAAGAAGCCGCCGCGCACGTTGTTGGTGAAAGCCTGATCGTAGGCGGCCTCATCGACATCGGGCAGGCGCGCGTAGTCGCCGCCGCCGATATTGTTGACCAGAATGTCGAGTTTGTCGCTGCCAGTCCTGTCCGCCAGTTCCTTGCCAAGAGCGCCGGCCAGAGCGTTTGCGACAGCAGAGCCACCCAGCTTGCCCTGCACCGCGAATGCCTTGCCTCCGGCGGCCTCGATTGCGGCAACGGTTTTGTCGGCGGTGGCGGCATCGCTCGCGTAGTTGATCGCCACCAGCGCGCCCGCTGCCGCAAGCCTTTCCGCCATCGCGCGCCCCAGCCCGCGGCTGCCACCGGTGACGAGCGCGGCTTTGCCTTCGAGATCCCGGTTCATGTCCTGGCCGGCTCCAGTTCGGCTGCATCGAATTCGATCGGCATCCCAGCGATGCCCCAAGTGCCGGGGAAAGGCCGCCAGCCTGGTTCGCCGGTCCGCCTTGGATTGCGCATTCGCTGCGCGATAAGATGCAAGCCTTCCTGCAGCTGCGCGCGCGCAATATACTGGCCAAGGCACATATGCTTGCCCAGACCGAAGCCGACGTGACGGAGTTGCGGAACAACCTTTCTGCCCGGATCGAAGGCATGGGGATCCTCGATATCGACGGAAATCCGCCCGGCGACGTTCAGCGCAAAGAACAGCATCGTATCCTTCGGGATCAGCACGCCGCGATAGACGAGGTCTACTTTCGTCGCCCGGAATGTGAACGCCGGGGTGAACATCCGCAGAGCTTCCTCGACCACCGTGGTGCAATATTCGAGATCCCCGGCACAGCGCTGGTATGTCTCAGGGTGGCTGAGCAGCGAGTTCATCATATAGGTGAGCACGTTCTTCGACGTGTCGTAGCCGGCCACGAACAGGAAGATCAGCATGTCCACCAGCTGGCGATCGGTGATGCCGTCCTTGTCTCCGGCGTCGAGCATGATGTCGAGCAGGTCCGGTTCACTGCCGGACCGCGGATTTGCGCGGCGATCGGCGATAAGCTCCTCCGAGAAAGTCTCCATCTGCGCCATCGCCTCATCCAGCGCGGGCAAAAGGTCGCTGTTCATGCTGAAGGCCAGCCCCAGTGTCTCCATCGCGGAACGCAGTGCCGGAATCTGGTCCTGCGACGCGCCGATCATCCGGGCCATTACCGAGACCGGATAGAAAGACGCGAACTCCTCGAAATCGAACCTGCCCTTCGGAGCCCATTCGTCGAGCAGGCTTGCCATGGTTTCACGCATGATCGGACGCAGCTGATTGGCGTTGCGCGGCGTGAACCTGGCGGCGAAGGCACCTCGCAGGACACGATGCTCCCGTTCGGGCAGCGCGATCATCTGTTCTTCGGCAAAACGGCCCCAGGCGGTGCCGCGCGCGTTCATGATTTCGACGATGCCATCGAACGAGGTCCTGAGCTTGTCGTCCTGCACCAGCAGATCCCGGATCGCCACCAGGTCATGGACCATATAGCCGCCGTCCACCGTTGCCAGCCAGGGGTGCAAGGCCCGAGCCGCCTCGAATGGCGTATAGGGGTCTGCGGAGAATTCGGGGGTGTTCCAGGCAAGATGATAGAGTTCAAGCGCGGCGACGGGCGTCGTACCGTCAAGAACACCGGAATCCGATATCGTGATACCTTGTTCCATGACCTTCTCTCCTCTCCGCAACTCCGCGCAGTGAACGATTGTTCACTACTGTGCGGGTTCCCGGTTTGTCAATCGCGTGCTACCTGCGCTCGCATGTCGCCGCCTCTCTCTTCCGGTCCCCGCAGTTCAACAGAAACCAAAGCGCGAATCATTCTAGTCGCTCAGGATTTCTTTTCATCGAAGGGTTATTCCCATGCCGGCTTGCGGGAGATTGCGAGAAGTGCCGATGTCGCGCCATCGCTGGTCATCAAGTATTTCGGCACGAAGGCGAATTTGTTCGAAGAGGCGCTGGTGGCCGCGCTTATCCCGATCGAGATATTTCAGCAGAACCGGGAACGGATAGGCGAGGCTATCGCCGCCTCGATCCTTGATCCGAACGCCAGGATGCTGGCACCGGCCATGATCGCCCTCGCGCTCGGCGATCCCGAATCCCGGCGCATTGCGCTGCGGGTGGTCAATGACCGGATCATCGTTCCGATGGCCCTGTGGCTGGGCACGCAAAACGCAACCGCCCGGGCTCAAGCCATTTTTACGATGACGACAGGATTCTCGATCTTCCACCGCAACATGGAGCAATCGCTCGCGCCAGTCGAGCACGGCGAATCTGCCAGGCTCTTCGCCAAATCACTACAGGACCTGGTGGATATTCCTTAAAACTGCCGATTTGTAATGTACGAAATGCGTAATAGTAGGTAAACATTTGTTTACGTGATGGGGCGGGCAGAAATATGCCCGCCCCATCCTTGTTACTGCCCGAAGCGATACTTGATGCGCATGCCAAACATCCGCGGCTGGCCGAGGATGTAGCTGTCATATCCGAAACTCGCATACGACGTGCCGGAGTAGGCCTGATACTTCTCGTTGGTCACATTGGTGGCAAACAGCGCGAGGTCGATCGGGCTACCCGCAATGGAGCTCCATCCCAGATTGAGGTTCAGGAGGTTTGTCGCGGGCAAGGTGTTGAGGGGGGTTTGCGCGGGGGTGCCGATGAGCTGCTTCGCAGTGTAGGTGTAAGTCGCGCTGACCGATACCCGGCCGATACTCTCGTCGAGCGGAAGGGTGTAGCTGGCGGTCATCGTCAGCTTGTGACGCGGGGTAAGGACAAGCGGCCCGCCTACCGAAGCATTCGCCAGCGGAGGCAAGTAACCGGGAATCAGGGGAAAGTTGACCGATCGCAGCTCGGTATCGAGAAACGCATAACCGGCGTTCAGTACCAGGCCACTGAACGGGCTGATCTGCGCATCGGCCTCGATGCCCTTTATTCGCGATTGGCCACCGTTGAGGATTGTTGCTGCGGGGCTGGCGAGCGGGTTCGACCCGTCTGGAATGAGTGTCGCCTGCAGCTGCTGGTTGCTGAAGTTCGAGAGGAAGGCTGCGACATTGAAATAGCCCGGCATCGCGCCGCGGAATGACGTCTTCGCGCCAATCTCGAAGTTGTCGACCTTTTCGGGACCCCACGCGTTCGGGATCGTGTTCGAGACGTTGATGCCACCCTGCCGGTAGCCACGGGCATATTTGGCATAAAGCAGAATGTCGTCGGCCGGCTTGTAATCGATATCGATCAGCCAGGTCGGCCGCTTCGAATCCTGGCTGAACGACACGGTGCAAATGTCCGGATTTGCCAATATGGCAGCACTTGTACCGGGATTGCCGTTGGCGCAAACCGCAGTCGGTGTGTTTGGCGTAAGAAACTGGAATACTCGGGTGGCACCGACCGCACTCGTCTTGTCGATAGTGTAGCGAATGCCGCCGGTGACCGACAACTGGTCGGTGAGCTTGTAGCTCGCCTGCGCATAGAGCCCAATATTCCTGAACTTGGTCTTGGTGAGCGAACTGTTTACGAAACCGAAGCCGAGGGGGTTGCTGCACAGTAGCGCCGGTGTGTCGGTGCAGCTCATGAAGATGGATGCCAGGGTGCCGCCGTAGCCGCCAATCGGTCCGGACTGCTCGTAATAGGCACCCACCTGATAAACCAGACTATCATCCGTGGTGCGGCCTTGCAGCTGGAGTTCTTCGGTTCCCGTCCACTGCGCGATATTATAGCGGGCAGGATCTTGATACAGGTCGATGACGCCGAGCGGCTGCCCGCCCAGGGAAAAATTGTCGGCGTTGAGGTTGATGCTCTGGCCTTGCTTGAACGTCTGATAACTCGCGATATTCTTGATGGTCATCGTATCGCTGACGGCCCACGTCGTGGTGTTGATCAACTGCAGCTGCTTGAGCAGGAGGTGTGGATCCTGATTGTTGTTCTCGACGTCGTAAAAGCCGTCGCCGCGTGCCTGCTGGCGCAGAATCTGCGCACAGGCAAACGATGCAAACAGCGGTGCCAGCGCCGCGCCGGAAGATGGCCCGCCACAGGTTGAGAAGCCCCCGTCGGCGACAACGATTTTTTGCGCCATGCCGTGGGAGTTGGACCGGGAGTAGGTGACGATCGTGTAATTCTCGAGGTTGGGAGCCAGGTCGATGGCCAGGCTGGCGCGCGCCGCGATATAGTTGGTGTCCGAGAAATCCTCCGGCCCGATGCCCGACTTGTTTTGGATGTAGCCATCGCTTTTCTGGTGGTTCACCCCGGCCCGGAAGCGGATGGTGTCACTGACCGGTATGTTGATGACGCCTTCGAACCGTCGCATGTTATAATTGCCGATCGACCCTTCGACATAGCCTTCGAGATCGCTCGTCGGCTTGCGGGGCACGAGCAGAATCGCGCCGCCCGTCGTGTTACGACCGAACAGTGTGCCTTGTGGGCCTTTCAGCACCTGCACGTTTTGCAGATCGAAGAATGCGCCGACGCCGATACCATTGCCGCCACCGGTGTTGGGCTGCGCACGTGGTGCCACCACGTCTGCGAAATAGACCGCGACCGACGGCGATGTGTAGCTGTCCTGCGTGAAGCCGCGGATCGCGAACGATGCTGTCTGATCGCCGTAGCGCGCATTCGAAGTCAGCGACGGCGTGTAGGTCGCCAGATCGGTGGCGGTCACCACGTTGCGCTGGCTGAGCTGTTCCTGGCTGAACACGGTGATCGAGATCGGCACGTCCTGGAGGCGTTCCTCGGTGCGCCGCGCCGTCACGATGATGTCGCCAGTAGCGCTATCTGCGTCCGATTGCCGTGCGGCAGCCGACGTGGCGGTCTGGTCCGGACTGCTCTGTGCGAAGCCTGGAGTCGCCAGGCCGAGGCCGATCGCAGTCGACAGATACAGTCCCAGTGTGAATTGATTTGCCATTTCGCTCCCTTTGCCGTCGCGAATGCTGTCCACCCTGGGATCAGCCATTCGTGCGCGATAGTGCCGAGCGTTTGGTTATTTGCTCTGACCTCTATCCCCGGGGGAGCTATCTGCCACCCGGCTCTGCATCAATCAGGGCATTGGAGTGGCAATCCAGAAAAACGGACAAAATGCGACTGTGGAATACCGAAATGCTGGTGCATGGTAACTGTCCGGTGGGCTTTTCAGTTGGACAGGGTCTAACGGCTCTCTTGAACATTCGATGGCAGCACGCCCGTCTCCTGCCGGAATGCGTATGAAAAACTGCTGGAATTCGCGTAGCCGAGCGCGGCGGCAACGGCGCCGACCGGTGTACCGGCCTTCAGCATCCCGGTAGCGCGCTCGGCCATCGCGGTACCGATGAATTTCCCGAGCGTCTTGCCTGTTTCGGCATGGAACGCCCGTCCGAGATGCCGCGCGGTAACGCCGCAAATCTCGGCCAGATCGTTGACAGTCGGCAACGGCCCTTCGGCGTAAATCCGTTCAAGCATCAGACGCATCCGCCAGGACGCGAGGCCACCGGCGTGCCGGTCCGCCGCGCGTCGTTGCCGTTCGACCGTCCGCGTAAATTCCACGGCGATTTCGCGCGCTATGCTCTCGACCATCATCGCCATGCCGGGCTCGGCCCTGCTGATCTCCCGGTACATGCGAAACAACAGCCATTCGGCCGCTCCGCCACTCAGGTCGAGCGTGCTGAACTGCGCGCGTTCGGTGCTGCCCGGCTTTGCCGTGAACACGGACTCCATAAGATCTGCGTCAATGAAACATTGCAATGAGCGTTCCGCGCCGGCCGAAAAGCTCGCAGTACACATGGTTTGACCCGGCGGGATCAACAGTACGCGGCTGCTGCCATCCGATACGATATGTGCCAGTTCCTCGTTGCGGCACATCACTTCGGACGGGCTGACAAGCATAAGCATCAACAGATAGCAGCGCTCGCTGGTTTGCCAGGTGCATTGCGCGGGTTGGCTCCATCGTATGCGCCTGACCTCACCCCATCCGCTATCGAAGTCCACGATCCGTTCCGAGCGGTAGCTATCGAACGTCGAAGGCATATCGGATCCGATGGACATCCAGCCGTCGTATCGTCCCTCGATCGAAGTGAACGACGGTGATGCGTGTGTTCCGGTCATCGCGGTCATCCAGCCAAACCAGCCTGTTAGCCGCTCAATTCCAGATGCCGAGGACGCGGGCCAGGTTTTCGCCCATAACGCCGCGCGTCGCCGCCGCTCCCAGCTCCGGCTCGATTTTGGCGGCGTAGGTCGCAGGGTGTGCCAGTCCTTCGGGGTGCGGGTAGTCGGAGCCTAGGATGATGTGGTCGGTGTGCAGCACCTTGGCCACAGCGGCGATGTCCTCTTCGGGGAACGGCGTGACGTAGAGATGCTGCTTGAGGATCGCGCTCGGCAGATCGTGGAGCTTCGGCGCCAGCTTGCTGCCCCGGGCCGACTGGTACGACTTGTCCATCTGCTTGAGCACCTCGCCGACCCAATATGCCCCGCCTTCGACCGCGAGCACGTTGACCTCGGGGAAGCGGGTGAACAGGCCGTGGAAGGTCAGCGCCGCCATCGTGTCCATCATCGGCCGCGCGCCCATCCCGAGATAGGACTGGAACGGGGTAAGCTGCGAATAGGTCGGATCGCCTTCCTCGCCCCAGTGTACCGACCAGAGCTGGTGATACTGGCTGAACGACGAATGGAACGCTACGGGCACACGGGCCTCGTTGAGCCGCGACCAGAAGGCGTCGAAATCCGGGGACGCGGGCGAGCGGCCGAAGACCGGGCCAGTGCGCAAGTGAACGGCGCGCGCGCCCAGCTTCATCACCCGGTCCAGCTCCTTCACCGCGAGATCGATGTCGAGCAGCGAGAGCATCGGAACCGAGAACAGCCGCCCCTCGGTCGCATAGCCCCAATCGTCCTCGATCCAGCGGTTGAAGGCGTGGAGATTGGCGTAAGTCGCGGGGATATTGCCGACCAGCTGCTGTTCGACCATTACCGCGAGGCTGGGATAGAGCATGGCCGCGTCGATGCCCTCGCGGTCCATGAATTTGATCCGCTCGCCCACGTCGATCGAGTTCGGGCAACTGCTCTGCTCGCATCTGGTTCTTCACGTTGAATTCCGCCTGACCCATGTCGGCGTTGGGATCGCGAAACATCTCGAGAATCGATTCCGGCGGCGCGATGAAGTCTTGCGGATGCACGGCGTTGGAGCGCAGGCGCTGATCGCCGACCATCACATAGTTGCGCCCGTTCTCGGCACGCTCGACCCGGATCGCCCAGTCGGCGAAAGCCGGGTCGATATGCCGGGTAAACGAGTCGTAGGTCTCGTAGTAATGGTTGTCGCCATCAAACACCCGGTAGCGGGTTCCGGCATCGATCGTGGCCTGCTGTGTCATGGCGGTATCCCTCTCAGATGGCGGGTGTCGCGGCGAGTTCGGAGCGGCGAATCTTGCCGGCATCGTTGCGGATCGGTTCTTGAGAGAATTCGATCCGCCGCGGAATCTTGTATCGTGTGATCTGGCTCGCGAGGTGATCGAGCAGATCGCTTTCGGAGAGCGTACCGCACTCCACATAGACGCGGGCGCAGACAATTTCGCCCAGGTCGTCGTCTCGCTGTCCGAACACCACTGCATCGCCGACAGCCGGATGGCTCTGGATCGCGGCCTCGACTTCGGCCGGATAGACATTCTGCCCGCCGCTGTTGATCATGTCGACGCGCCGGTCGGCGAGATAGAGGAAGCCATCCGCATCGAGCATGCCGAGATCGCCGAAGCTTTCCCATTCGCCGTTCAGCCGCTGCTTGGTTTCGGAGATCACGATGAAGCGCCGGGCATCGACGCGGTTGCGCATATAGATCTCGCCGACCTCGCCGTTCGCAACCGGCTGGCCATCGGCATCGAATATCGCGATTTCGCCATTGCCCATGGCGCGGCCGACCGAACCGGGATGATCCAGCCATTCGCGGCCGGAGATCACGGTGGCCGCCATCCCCTCGCTGCCGCCGAATATTTCCCACACCGCGTCAGGCCCGACCAGATCGATCCATGCCTGCTTGAGCCACGACGGGCAGGCGGCGGCGGAGTGCCAGACATATTTCAGGCTGGAAAGCGCGGCGCGCAATGCCGCCTCGCCGCCGATGTCGCCCGCCGTTTTCAGGATCCGGTTCATCATCGTCGGCACGAACAGCGCGAAGTGCGGGCGGTAACGGACGATCAGCGCCACCGCTTGCCCCGCATCGAACTTGCGCATCATGATGACATGGACACCGCGCGTCAGGCCGCCGAGCAGGTGGTTTATCGGCCCGGAATGATAGATCGGCCCCGGCACGAACATCGCGGGCCCTTCGGCCCACCCCCAATGATCCTGCGCTGCGTCGAAGATGCTCGGCGCGGTATCGACGATAACCTTGGGCATCCCGGTGCTGCCGCCGCTCGCCTGGGCGCGGCAGCGCGCGGCGACGATGCTGGCCCGGTCCCATAGCGGTTCATCCGCGATGTCCTGCCCCGGGCGCAGCATGACCCTTGCCCCGGCTGCGGCCATGATATGCGCGAGTTCGGCATCGGGCACGGTATGCGAGAGCGGCAACGGCGTCGCGCCCAGTCGCAGGGCGCCGAGGAAGAACGCAACCAGTTCAGGCGAATTGGCCATCGGCAGAACGACGATGTGGTCCGCCGCAACGCCAAGTCCGTGAAGCCTGCTCGCCGCACGGCGCGACAGCTCCGCCAGCTGGAGGTAGGACCAGGTCTCGCTCTCGATGGTCAGCGCCGCATCCGCCCCGCGCGAGACGGCAAGAGCGTCTATCAGATCAACGAGGTGCGGCTTCGTTTCCATGCCTGTCATCCCGGCCCAGGTTGATTTATAATTAGACGTTGTATGGATTACAAACGGGCGTCACGCAATCCCTTCTGGCGGGTGGGGCGCTAGCTGTTTCCGCTACATCAGATTGGGGTTCGCGTCCGTCCAGCCGTTCGGCAGGGTCGTGCCCCGACCCCAGATCACGCGCATGAGCTTGACCCGCCAGCCCTCGGGCGTGCGGACATACTCGTCCTCGTAACCGGCCACGCCCAGGATCGAGCTGTCGTCCGGCAGACGACCGGCGCCGATCAGGTGCCAATGGCCGCGCGCGAAGTCACCCTCGATCTCGATGATGGGGTTCATCACTGCATGGTAGGCCATCGGCTGCTCGGCGAAATGGTCGAAGAGCTTGCGGATCTCCTCGCGCCCTTCGGCCTTGATGATCGGGCTGCCGTCCCAGACGCCGTCTTCGGTGAACAGCTCGTGCGAGGGGCCCTGGTGCGACAGCGGCTGACCGTACCAGCCGCCGTCATTGTAGCGGCAATAGAGGTATTTCAGTTTCTTGATCTCCTCGATATCGAGGAGGTGTTGAATCTTCGCTTCCAGATCGGACATGCTTTTTCCTCTCCCATGGTGCCGAGCCGCTCCTCAACCCAGATGGTGGCCGACTGCGATAGCCAGTGTGTGCAGCTGCTCGACATCATAGGTATCGACCGCACGAAAAGGCTCGCTCTGGTTGAACGAATACTTGCTGTGGCGCGTCACATTGGCAGGGCGCGCGGCGATGATCCGCGCCACCCGATCGACTTCGGCGTCGAGGTCTTCATCGGCCACCACCCGGATTCCCGCGCCCAGCGCGACCAGATCGGCAACCGGCACCAGATCGGCAGTCCATGTCAGGTAGCGCATCGCCTGCTCGGACATCATCCGCCGCAGCATGCCCGCACCGCCGACCGCGCCGACCTTGATCTCGAACTGCCCGAAGCGCGCGTTTTCCGACGCTATGGCGAAGTCCGCGAGGCAGGCATAGAGGAACCCCGCGCCCACCGCGATGCCCCGTACCTTGGCGATCACCGGAACCTTGCATTCGTGCATCACGCGGAAAACCTCGCGGCCGAGTTGCATGCCGTAATGCGGGATGGCGGGCGGCAGCGTCTTCGCGTCGGGGCGCGCGTCCTTCACGTCCATACCGGCGGAAAAGAAGCGGTCGCTGGTGCTGGACAGCACCACCACCCGGGTTTCCCAATCATCGCTCGCCTCGATGAAGGCGGCCTTCACCGCGTTCATCATGTCATAGTTGATCGCATTCGCCGGTGGCCGGTTGAGCGCAATCGTGCGGATACCGTTGGCGTCGCGGGTTGATTTAACGATCGTCGCAGCCATGTTCTCGCCCACTCCCTTGCTTCGAATGATTACTTAGGCACCGTATATGTTCTGTGGTGAATTGTGCAATGCCGGTCGTTTCGACGGCTTGATCCGGAACTGACCATAGGCACATATAGGCTGCGATTTGTCCATGATAATTTGTCCTTGCAACGGTCTCTAAAAACTTGGATGCTGTAGGAACTTGCAAACAGCGGGCATCGGGACGGGAAGCGGAAATGGCGGCAGGCAGCCCGGCAGCGCGCGGCGCAGGCGACCCCCGGTCCGAGCCGATTCTCGAGCCGGACCTGCCGATCGTCGATGCGCATCACCACCTCTGGTTCCAGTCGCAGGCCACGCTCGATGCGATCGATCCGGATGACGATGAGCTCGGCCCGCTCGGGCAGAACTACGCCTTCCACCCGCGCTACCTGTTCGACGAGCTGCTTGCCGACGCCACTGCGGGCCATAATGTGCGCGCAACGGTCTATGTCGAGGTCCATTCGATGTACCGGCGCAGCGGCCCCGATCATTTGCGCTCGACCGGCGAAATCGAGTTCGCCAGCGGCATGGCGGCAATGGCCGAAAGCGGCACTTTCGGCGACGCCCGCCTGTGCGCGGCGATTGTCGGCGGGGTGGACTTGCGGCGCGGCGCGGCTGCGCGCGAGACGATGGAGGCGCATATTGCCGCCGGCGGCGGACGCTATCGCGGCATACGTGCGGCCGGCGTAGCCTGTGACGCGCGGCTGCCGAAACTGACGAAGGCGATCGGCAGCAGCCCCGGTACACTCGCCAGCGCTGCTTTCCGCGAAGGTTTCGCCCAGCTAGCCCCGCTTGGCCTGTCATGCGACATCTTCCTGTTCGAGCCGCAGATCGCTGAACTGGAAGACCTCGCCCGCGCCTTTCCCGATACGCAGATCGTGCTCAACCACGTCGGCATGCCGACCGGGCTCGGCGGGTTGAAAGGCACGCTTGGTGAGCGCTTCCCGATCTGGCGTGAGGCGATCCGCAACGTCGCCCGATGCCCGAACATCTCCATCAAGCTGGGCGGGCTCGGCAACGCGATGTGCGGGTTCGACAATGGCGGGCGGCCCGATACCATGGGCTCGGAAGAACTGGCTGAGGCCTGGCGCCCCTATATCGAAATCTGCATCGAGGCGTTCGGACCGGAGCGCGGCATGTTCGAAAGCAACTTCCCGGTCGATGGTGTCACGGCGCATTATCCGGTGGTGTGGAACGCCTTCAAACGCATCGTCAGCAGTACTAGCGCGAGCGAGAAGGCGGCACTGTTCAGCCAGACCGCCGCACGCCTCTATCGCATCGATATTTAAGGAGTAGATGAAAAGTGGCCACTGCCGAACTCGCAGCAACGCTCGACTATGTGAAGAGCCGCCTGGACATTCTCGACTGTGTAAATCGCTACACGCGGGGAATGGACCGGCTCGACCGGGAGTCGGCTCTTTCAGCCTTCCACGCGGACGCCCAGCTCGAATATGGCGTCTTCGTCGGGTCGCCTGCGGCGTTCTTCGACTACTTCCACGAGCTGCATCTGCATCACCACAAATCGACCAACCATATGCTCTGCAATCACCTCTGCGATCTCGATGGCGATGTGGCCCATACCGAGACCTATTTCGCCGTCGCCAACAACAATGCCTCCGAGCCGCCTTTCTCGCTGGCGGGAGGCCGGTATGTCGACCGGTTCGAGCGCCGTGACGGGCGCTGGGCGATTGCAACCCGGGTTTGTGTCGGGGAATGGGATGCGACGCCGGGCAACGAGCTGGCGGCAACGCTGATCGCGAAGTTCAAGGAGATCATCAGCATCGGACGCGATCGCGATGACGTTTCCTATCAGCGTCCATTGACTATTCCGCAGGAACGGCTGGGCACCAGTATCGCGGTCTGATTGCGGCGCCGCCGATGCCCGCCGCAGACGTCTGCCTGCGCCTAATTATAGATAATAAAAGGATTTATGCGATGAAACGCCAGAACGAGATGGACCTTGCGGGCAAGGTCGCGATTATCACCGGGGCCAGCCGTGGTGTCGGCAAGCAGGCGGCGCTGGATTTCGCCCGGCGCGGTGCGCATGTCGTGCTGGCTGCGCGCACGGTCGAGGCGGACAGCATCTTGCCGGGGACCATCGGCGACACCCTCAAGCAGATCGAGGATATGGGCAGGCAGGCCATCGCCGTTACCACCGATCTGGCCAGGGAAGATGACCTCAAGGCGCTAGTCGATGCCGCAGTCCAGCGCTTCGGCGGGGTCGATATTCTGGTCAACAACGCTGCCGCCACAACCGGGCGCTACTGGAATATCCCCTCGCTCGAACTGACCCGCGAGGACTGGCTCTATCAGTTCGATGTCAACGTCCACGCACCGTTCACGCTGACCTACCTGTGCGTGCCGATCATGCAGCAGCGCGGTGGAGGGCGGATCATCAATCTTTCGACCGGCAGCGGCGAAGTGTTCCGTCAGCCGGAGGAGCTCCCGAAGCTGGCCAGCAACGGCAAATTTGCGCTGACCCACCCTGCCTACTATGCCAGCAAGCGCGCGCTGGATCGTTTCGGCAACTGCATGGCGCCCGAGCTTGCCGAACTGGGCATCGCCATCATCGGCCTGCATCCGGGGCTGGTCGCCACCGAACTGGTCGCGATCCGGGTTGAGGAAATGGGCCTTGATCCTACGCTGGCGGTGCCGATGACGGTGCCCTCGCGGATGATCGTCTATTTCTCCGCCTGCGAAGATCCCTGGGAATATACCGGGCGCCTGTTCTGGGCAGAGCGCGAGATGGCGGCGATGGGCATCGAACCCGACGTGCAGGAAGCTGCGGTCCCGGCATAGCGCCGATCCCCGCGATACACGTACCACCCGAGAGGATTAATTCATGCGTCTGAAAGACAAGGTGGCAATTGTTACCGGAGCGACCAAAGGCATTGGCCGGGGTATAGCGCATCGCTTTGCCGAGGAAGGAGCCAAGGTTATCGTTGCGGGACGCTCGGTCGACTCCGGCAAGGCGGTCGAAGCGGAGATCAGGCAGGCTGGCGGCGAAGCGACCTTCGTGAAACTCGACATCACGCTCGAAGACGTTTGCCGCAATGTCATCGAAGCCGCCGAGAAGCAGTATGGTCCGCTGACGACTTTCGTTCACAGCGCCGCCGCCACCCACCTGATCGGCACCCTCACGCCGACCTCCGATGCGCGGATGGACCGCGTGCCAAACGAAGCCATGCAGCAGATCTGGCAGAGCGACATGTTCGGCTTCTTCTGGTGCTGCCGCTATGCCTTGCGGGCGATGCTCAGGAACGGGCAGGGCGGTTCGATCGTCAACATATCTTCCGGTGCCGGCAAGGAAGGCGCGCTGGAAATGGCCGCCTATGTTGCCTCCAAAGCCGCGATGAACGGCGTCACCCGGTCGATGGCGGCGGAATATGCGCGGTCCAATATCCGCGTAAATGCCATCGGCACCGGGCTGATCAACAATGGCGGTGCCGTTCAGGAAATGCTGGACAACCCCAATGTGGCCGTCGCGTTGCAGGCCGGCATTCCGCTCCCCGTCATGGGCATGCCCGACGATATTGCCTGGGCCGCCGTTTTTCTGGCATCCGACCAGGCGCGCTACATCACCGGCGTCAACCTGCCGGTCGATGGCGGAATATCGGGCGCGGCCGCTTTCGCCAACGCGCCGCTGCACGAGACGCCGTGAATAAATAGGGACAGTCCCTATTTATTCATACGAGCCGCACGCCCTTACAAGAAGTTCAATCCGCCGCTTGCCTCGATATTCTGGGCGGTTACCCATCGGCCGGCAGGCGATGCCAGAGCGTGAACGAAATCGGCGATGTCGTCAGGCTCGCCGAACCGGCCCAGCAAGGTCATTTTCTCGACGCCCTTGCGGCGCTCTGGATCGGTCCAGCGCGAAGCAACCGTTTCAGTCTCGGTAATGCCGGGGCCAACGGAGTTCACTGTGATCCCGCGGCGGCCTAGATCCTTGGCCAGGGTTTTGGTGAACATCTCAAGCGCGGCCTTGGACATGTTGTAGACGATCTGGTCTCTGGATATCACGCGCGTTGCGACCGATGAGATATTGATGATGCGGCCATCGTCGTTGATCTGATCGAGCAATGCTTGCGTCAAAAAAAACGGCGCAAAGACATTCAAATCGAAAATATCGTCCATCAGTCTGATATCGACATCCTTGAAATCCCGTTCGATCGTTCCGCCAACTTCAACCACGCTGTAGGATTTTGCGGCATTGCCTTCATTGTCTAAAGTATCGACCGATCTTACAGTGCTGCCGCCAATGTTGTTGACCAGGATATCCAGCCCGGTTCCACCCCTGCGCTGTGTGAGCCCCTTATTGAGATCCGTCACAAGACTGGCGATCTCGCCTGGCTTGCCAAGCCGTCCGCAGACGGCAAACGCCTCGCCGCCGGCAGCTTCGATGGTCCGGACAACGTCCGCCGCAGCTTCGGCATTGCTGGCGTAATTGACGGCGACAAGGGCACCTGCCGCAGCAAGCCGTTCGGCAATAGCACGGCCGATATTTCGCGAGGCACCAGTCACCAGTGCTGTTTTCCCATCCAAATCTTTCATCCGATCCATCTCCTCAAAGGCATTCAACATTTACGGATTGCCCGCACAGGCTTTGATTCATAAATTTATACAATGTATATATTTTTTATCGCGTTTCACACGGTGATGAAAGCGCAATTTTTTGGCGCAACCCGTAGAGCGGGGATGGACGCAGAATAGCCCCCAGGAAACCTTTGGCCGGCTGAGCTTCCTGCAAAAGCGCCGAAAATCGGACACAATCTTGACTCCTTCCGCGCAGGCGGCTCCCCACGCCGGGGCAGGCGTGTCACCTTGCGTGTTTGCGCCACGGGGAGCGGATGACGTGCAGAGAACCGAAGGATCGGCAGCGGCAGAATGGCGGGCTCATTGGCCGTTGGTTTTGGCGGCATTCGTGGGGATGTCGCTCGCGGCCCTGCCGATGCAGTCGGTTGCCTTTTTCATGGACCCGGTGACGCGCGAGTTCGGCTGGAGCCGAACCCAGTTCGCCCTGGGCGCGACGGCATTCGGCGCCTCGGTAATCCCCTTCTCTCCGGTGGCAGGGGCGATCCAGGATTGGCTCGGGCCGCGGCGGGTGGCGCTGATCGGCACCTCACTTTGCGTGGTGGCCATGGCGACGCTGGGCCTGACCACCGGCTCGGTAGGGCTGTGGATTGCGCAGTGGTGCTTCTTCGGTCTGTCGGAACTGCTGATCAAGCCGACTGTCTGGCTTGCCATCGTCACCCGGGTCTTCGAGTCCAGCCGGGGCCTGGCGACGGCGGTGACACTGGCAGGGACCGCCGGCGCCCTGACCCTGGCACCGGTCATCTGCTACGCACTGATCGAAAACTTCGGCTGGCGTCAGGCCTACATGATCATCGGCATCGGCTGGGGCGGGCTGGCCTTGCTCCTCGCGGCGCTGTTCTTCCATGAACCGCGCACGGCCCCGGTGGACAAGGCCGGGCAGACACCTGTTGCGCCCGCTCCGCTCGAAGGACTGACTATGCGCGAGGCGATCCGCAGCTTGGCGCTCATCCGCATCGCCGTCGCGCTGATGATCACCACTGCGATCTCGATGGCGGTGGTCACGCAGAAAGTGGGCATCCTTGGTGAATTCGGCATCTCGCGCGGCGCTGCAGCGCTGATCGCCGGCACGACAGGCATCGCAGGCATAACGGGCAGTCTGTTCACAGGCTGGCTTTACGATCGTTCGAGCGGCACATGGATCGGGGTCGCGGCGCTGGGCAGTTCGGTGTTCGGCTTCCTGCTGCTGTTGATGCATGTCCAGTCGGTGCCGCTGATCGTGCTGGCGATGGTGCTGTTCGGATTGAGTTCGGGCGCAACACTACAGGCGACAATGTACCTCACCGCCCAGTACTGCGGAGCGCGAAACTTCGGCAAGATATTCGGGATCAAATCCAGCCTGGCCACAATTGGCATATCTGCCGGTCCGGTGCTCGGCAGCACGATCTACGACCGGACCGGCGACTATTCGCTGCTTTTTGCAATCGGTGTCGTGGGGGCCGTGGTTTGCGCGGCCTTGATGTTCCGGCTCGGCCCCTATCCGCAATGGTCGCAGCGGGCCGCCTGACGCGGTGCAGCGATGCGGTGTTCGGACCAGCGCCCCGCCCGTTGCTGCGGAATTTCAGGACCATGCTCACTTTTATGCCAACCGCGTGAATTCCGGACTCATTCGGCCGCAGAGCAGGCGAGTACAGTTGTAACCGGCAGTTGAACCGCGATAGTTTTGCATTCGTACCGATCACTGCACGCGACAGCTGCGGTACGACATCCAGCCGCCGGAAACAGGATGCGGCTGGCAGAAAAACTAACGGGAGGAACGATTGGTTTACCCTGCGCGAAGCACTGTCCCTGCACGAAGAATTGCCCGAGTTAGCCTGATGGCAACTGCTGCGGCCATGGCCTGGCCGGCGATGCCCGCTTTCGCCCAGACAGGTCCGGATACGGCGACCGACAACACCGAGATCATCGTCACGGCCCAGAAGCGGGCCGAGCGGCTGCAGGACGTGCCGATTTCGTTGACCGTTGCCACCGGCGAGCAGGTCGACAAGGCCGGCGTGAACAACGTCAAGGACCTGGCGCAGCTCACGGTCGGCCTGAACATCACCAACACAGGCCCGCAAATCCAGCCCACCATCCGCGGCATCACCAGCCTGACCGGCAGCATGGGTCAGGACAACAACGTCGCGATCTATGTAGACGGCGTCTACCAGGCGACCACCACCGGGCTCAACATGGACCTGGTCGACATCAAGAACGTGCAGATCCTGAAAGGTCCGCAGGGCACGCTGTTCGGGCGCAACTCCACTGCGGGCGCCATCCTGATCGACACTCTCGATCCCGAATACGAAACCAGCGGGCGCATCCGCGCCAGCTATGGCAGGTTTAACGACGTCAGCGTCCAGGGCTATGTCACGGCACCGATCGCCCAGGATGTCCTGGCGATCAACCTGGTCGGCGCCTATCGCAAGTCCGACGGCCACCTGCGCGACTTTCAGGACCGCTTCAATCCGGCGCCGCTGGAAAATTACCAGTTTCGCGGCAAGCTGCTGTTCGAGCCGACCAGCGACCTGAAATTCATCCTCGGCGGAGGCTATTCGCGGATCAGCGACCCGTCCGCCGTTCATTACATCGTTCCCACCCGCAACCCGACCGCCTTCCAGAACCCCGGCCTGGCCTACGCCGCCACCCCGGGCCAGACTTCGCTCGATCGCCCGGGTGTGCTGCAATTCGACCGCTACCGCGCCAACCTGACAGCAGAGCTCGACGTCGGCTTTGCCACGCTGAAGTCGATCACTGCCTATGTGACCGAAGATTACATGTCCGATCAGGACAGCGACGGCACGCCGATCGGGCGTTCGCGCAATCTGGTCAATTCGACCGCGAAGACCTTTACCGAGGAACTTAACCTCGGCGGAACCACCGGTCGGCTCGACTGGGTGCTGGGCGCATTCTACTTCACCCAGGACAACACCAACACCTTTCGCGCGGCCGGTACGGCGCCGAACGTTTCCACGATCGGTACGATTTCGGCACCGCGGGATACTGCAGCCAACCCTCGCGCCTGGGCGCTATACGCGGATGGAACCTATCGCCTGACCGACCGCCTGGCAGTGGTCGCGGGCATTCGTTACAGCTGGGAGAAGAAGACCTTCATCACCCCGTTCCCGATCACCACGACCAATCCGGCGCAAGCCTCGGCGGCTCAGCCCTACCTTCCCGGCGGCCAGGTGTCGAAGACCTGGGATGCCTTCACGCCCCGCTTCAGCCTCCGTTACGAGATTGCCGACAACACCAACATCTACGCCTCGTTCAGCAAGGGCTTCAAGAGCGGCGCATACGGCTCGACCCTGCCCACGGCGACGGTCAACGGCATACCGACCTCGATCGACAATCCCGCCGAACCCGAAAAGGCCACCGCTTACGAGATCGGCATCAAGACCGCCCAGCGCAACTGGAGCTTCAGTGCCGCAGCGTTCTATTACGACTACACCAACCTCCAGGTACAGACCGCCAGCTTCCTGCCGCCGCCGGCGCCGCCGATCCTGGCGAGCCAGCTGACCAACGCGGCGTCGAGCGAGATCTACGGCCTGGAGTTCAACGGCTCGGTCAACCTCACTGACACGTTCACCCTGAGCGGCGGCCTGGCCTGGACCCATGCCCGCTACAAGAAGTTCGACACCGCGCAAGGCTTCGGTCTTTGCCCGATCACCACCCAGACCATTAACGGCGTCACCGGCCTGTGGGATGCGACTGGAACGGTGTTCTTCGCTCCGGCGGCCAACCTTTGCAACGACACCACGGTGACCGGCGCCCCGGCACTGCCCGCCGGGTTCAATACCCGCAGCGCCGGCACCGTCGACCGCAGTGGATTGCAGATGCTGCGCTCGCCCGAATGGAATGCCAATATCTCGATGGACTGGCGCATTCCCACCAGAGCGGGCGAATTCGGGCTCAATGCCAATGCCAAGTATTCGAGCGAATACGGCCTCAACGACCTGAGCCCGCGCGGCATCGGCGACCGGCGCTACCGCTACTTCCAGCCGTCCTATGTCATGATCAACGGCCAGATCTCGTTCGTCCCGCAGTTCAACGAGAACCTCAAGCTTACGATCTGGGGCCGCAACCTGGCCGATGAGCCGGTGCTCACCTCCGCCATCGGCTCCGGCGGCGACAAGTACGTCTATGGTGCCCCGCGAACCTATGGCGTGCAGGTGGACTTCAAGTTTTGACGGGTTAAGCTGAGCAAGGGGAGGAGGAAGGCGCGAGCCGACATCCTCCACTCAACTAACTCACGGGACGCAGCAGCTGCCGTCGTCGCAGAATGCCGGGTCGGACGGTCGTGGGGCACTGCGGTCGAGGGCGCTCACGGCGGTATCGCCACGCTCGACCTGCGGGGCCTCGGCGAAATCGATTTCGTCGCTGAACGGTGTGCTGCGCTTCAGCGTCTCGCCGAGCGCGCAGTAGTAGGCCATGTGCTCGACATCGGCCCGTTCGCTATCGGTAAGATCGCCTGCCACCTGACACAGCTTGTCGAAGCGGGTGATCGGGGCGCCCGGCTCATCCGGCAGCTCGGCGCGAACGGTGACGCGAATGGATCGGGCCGGGATGTCCTGGAGGATCGTGTTGCGGGCGACGTAGATCGTTGTGCAGGCGGCCAGTGCCGCCAGCAACAGCTCTTCCGGGGTCGGCCCCTTGAGCAGATCGGTGTCGCTTCCGACCACCCACAGCGACCGCACCGCCTTGACCAGGCTGGTGTCCGCGTCCAGCGAAGCAGCAGAAACACGCCAGTTGTCGGCGGCGGGCATCTCTTCGCTGTGGCCTTCGGGCATGCGTTCGCGGATTTCCGGACGAAGGTGGAACGGATTTTTCTCTGCAAGCCCGGCTCGGCCGCGCCCGTCAGGACGGAACTCCACGCTCTCCTCGATCCGGGCGCCTTGCTTCAGGGTCGCGGCGACTGTGTTCGCCGACATGGCTTCGATCAACGCTTCAAGTTCTTCGGCGCGAAGCCGGCCTTCTGCCTCCAACCGTCTCCAGAACCGACCGACAAAAGTCAGCCGCGACAAGGGGCCATCATTGAGCGGGCCGGCAAAGCCCTCGCTGTGCATGCTCATGCTGCAGCGGGCACCGATATGGCCGACGGTGAGGCCGTGGTCGGCGGCATAGCGGCGTCCGGCGATCGCGCTCGCCGAGGCAAGGCCCATCATCATCATTTCGCCGGGGGACGGACCGGTTCCGGTGCCGCCCATCCAGGACGGATGGTCGGACACCAATTGCGAGGCCGCGAACCGCACGCGCATCAACTCGTCTTCTAGGTGTGTGCACTCTACCTGCAGTGTCTTGCCCATTGCATTTCTCCCGTCCGGCGCAGCCTTTACGCTGCCTCTGGAAATGGTTCCGTTGCGCTTGCCGATCCTGTCCGATCAGGCAAAATTCTCCCGGCCAACCTTTTCCAATCGTTCGATCTGTTCTGCGCTGAATTCGATTAGCAGCGCCGCGATGCTGGTTTCGAGCTGATGGGTATGGTGCGGGTGGACCAGCGTCGAAACGATCGCTGGATGGAGGAACTTCCAGGCCAGCGCGACCTGCGACGGGGTCTTGTCCAGTTCCCTGGCAATGTCCTCGAAAGTCGCGAAAAGGTCAGCCGATCCGATCGGCATCGGGAGGGTTCCCGCAGGTTGCAGCGGCGGGCAGGTGGTGACGCCAAGCCCCATTTCGTAGGCCATCGGAAAGAGCTCACGCTCCGCCGCGCGGTCGGCAATGCCATAGCTGGTGCGGATAGCAACGAACGGTGACTTGCCGCGCGCTTCGGCCAGGGTCTGGATCTGGGAGACCTGCCACGAGGGAATATCCGAGAGCCCGGCATAGCGAATCTTGCCGCCCTTGATCAGTTCGTCGCAGGCCTCCACCACCTCGGAAGCATGGACGCCCTGCTCAAGACCGCTGATGTAGAGCAGGTCGATGAAATCGGTGCCCAGCCGGTTCAGACTTTCCTCGACCGACTGGATCAGGCGAAAATGATAGGTCCCGCCACGCCGTGGCTGCACCTTCGAACTCATCAGTCGATGGTTCGAGGCCAGCACCATGTCCTCGCGTCGCTCGCGGAGCAGGCGTGCGACGAGCTGTTCCAGCTTGTCATCGCCGAAATGGTTGGTGATCTCGACGAAATTTCCGCCGCGCGTCAGGTAGAGGTCCAGCAGTTCCTCGAGCTGCTCGACGGAAGCGCTGCGGACCAGTCCGGCGAAATCGACCGCTTCGAGTCCGAGCGGAGAGACCCAGAGTTCCGACTTTCCCAGCCTGCGCATGTCGTAAAGCTGCGAACCGGGAACGGGATGGCGGGTCGCGGCGGCCTCGTGCGGCCGGGGCGCGGTTCCGTAGGAGATGAGGTGGATCATCTGTTCCGCCACAGTAACGCGATTCAGCCTGCCATCGCCGAAGGTTTCGTCCATGGCGACGAAGAACAGGATGCCCAGCGTGGCCAGTTCGAGGAAATAATTGTTGGTTTCCGGCTTGGCGAGTCCGCGCAGCAGGTTCGCGCGCTCTTCGATCAGTGGGATGAACTGTTCGCGGTAAAGCGCCTTGCCGGTCTCCAGGTCCGAAAAGAGCGCGGTGGTGAGCAGCGGAAACAGCCGCTTCATCGCCGCCATCTGCTTCTTGACACCGGCCTCGGCGATCTCGATCGTCATGTCCGGCGAGGCTGCGTGATACAGCGTCGCACGACTTTTCATCTCGTGCAGTTCCTTGAACAGCGGGTCGATCACCGCTTCGCGGAACAGGGTTTCCTTTGATCCGAAATGCTCGAACAGGGTCGCCGGATTGATGTCCGCCGCCTTTGCGATTTCGCGGGTACTAACGCCGTGGTGACTGGAACGGGAAAAGGCTTCCTGCGCCGCCAGAAGGATTTGCTGCTTGCGTTCATCGGCCGAGAGGTGAGCGCGACGCGCTCGCTTGCCGGCAACGCCGCGATTCGCCGCAGCAGACGGGATCACCACTTTCCGTTGATCTTCAGCCATTGGCATCCCGCTCGTTTTCCGGATCGGCCGCGCTGACGCACTGCCCGGCTGCGGTATTGAATAAACCACTGGATATATTTTTGCAATCGACCGGTTAGATTTGCGGTGAGCATCGGGGCAGGCATAAAATAAGTACTATCAATATCTTGTTCGGGTCATCGTTCGGCTGCTGCAATGCTTGCGTGGTTAGCGCTTCTGCGAGGGTGCGGGCAGCGATGGCGATGGACGCCACATTTACAGCCGTTGAATTTCCCCATCGCTTCTGGCATTGAGTGATGGCCTCTTTGCACCACGGCGTCGAAACCGTCCCGGCCAGCGCGAACCCTTGTAATCTAAGCGGACACGTTACCTGGGCAGACCATCAGCGCAGGAAGTCGGAGACGGTTCAAGCAGCGGCATCATGCCTTTTTGGACGATATCAGGGTATGGGGCGAAGCAAGATCGGTGTGAATCAGGCCAGCCGGGCAGACACCGCCGACCAACCGCAGAAGTCGAACAAAGCAAAAGTGGTGCAGGAACGGTCGCGGCTTACGCGGTTGAAGGTGGTCAAGTCGGCGTTACGCCTGTGGACCAGCCGCGGCTTCGATGAGGGCTTCGACGCGACCACGGTGGACGACATCGCCGAGGCGGCCGGCGTCTCGCGGGCAACGGTGTATTACTATTTTCCGAGGAAGGAAGACATCCTTCGCGAAATGGCCTGGGCGACGGCCAACGAAATCTACGAGTGCGCGCTTCGCTCGATCATGAGCGGACGCCCGGTGGATGAAGTGCTCTCCGAGATCGTCGGACTGCTTGGCGACAAGGTGATGCGCAGCTCCGCCGCTGCGGTCGCGCGAATGCTCCAGGTCCGCAGGACCGATGCGAACGAGATCGAGCGGGACTCCAGATCGGGTGGGCTATCGCGTTCGTTCACCATTGTCATCCTGCATGCCCAGGAAGCGGGGGAGTTGCCGCGACATTTCAGCGCGCGGGAGATCGCTGAAATCATGGCCTCGGTCTGCATGGGCTACATCGCCCGGTGGAGCATCGCCGGTGACAGCGATCTGAGCGAGGCAATGCGTCAAAGCACTGCCTTGATACTGGCTGGTGTGCGGAACTATCCTGCCGTCGATGCCTGAACCTAAATCGGGATGATTATACATTGAACCACTCGTCATTGCGAGCGGAGCGAAGCAATCTAGGGCATTTGCGGGGCCGCCCTAGATTGCCGCAGGGCTTCGCCCCTCGCAATGACGAAGCAATGCAAATGCATCAGGGTCTAATTCTGCGCCAGCAGTTCGAGGATGCGTTCGTCCTCCGGCAATACCTTGAGGCCGCCGCGTGCCAGCGGCTGGACGGCGACGTGATCGGCACCCGCGTCCAGGTGCTCCTGGATACGGCGCCTGATCGCATGCTCGTCGCCCCAGGCAACGATCGCATCGACAAGCCGGTCCGACGCGCCGCCTGCGAAGTCCTCGTCGGTGAAGCCCATCCGCCTGAAGTTGTTGCAGTAGTTTGGAAAGCCCAGATAGCGGGTGACGGTTGCGCGGCCCAGCCGCCGGGCTTCGGCGGGATCTGTCTCAAGGAGCACGAACTGCGCCGGGCAGAGCAGCTTGCCCGCCCCCAGAATCTCGCGCGCCTTCGCGGTGTGCTCCGGCGTGACGTTATAGGGATGGGCACCATCGGCATGCGAGGCGGCCAGTTCCAGCATTTTCGGACCGAGCGCGGCGAGCAGGGTGGCGGGCTTCTCGGGCGGCGGTGCGCCCTGATAGGGGGTGGCGGCCATGGCAGTCAGATAATCGCGCATCGCGCCCAGCGGTTTGCCATAGGTGTGCCCGCGCACGCCCTCGACCAGCGGCGAGTGCGACACGCCGAGGCCAAGCAGGAAACGTCCTCCCGACTGCTCGCCCAGGAAGTTCTGTGCGTTCATGGTTGCCAGCGCGTCGCGCGCATAGATGTTGGCGATGCCAGTGCCGATCGCCAGCGCCGTCGTCTGCGCCAGCAGCCACGAGGCTTTGACCAGCGGATTGCCGAAAGCCTCTGGAATCCAGAGAGCGCCATAACCCCAGCCTTCGAGCCGCTGCGCCAGCGCCGCCGCCTCCGCCGCGGTGTGGAGATCCACCATTACGAAGACGCCAAGCTTGCCGATGTTCACATCGTTACTCCCGCAAGATTTGACTTATAAAATCATACATCGTTCAAATTCGATATCGCCTTTATGCGACCGAAGGAAGGTGTTTCTGCGAGGCATGACTGGTGCCCGATAAGGCGAGATCGGCAGTGATTTTCTAATCGGATCGACGGGTGCGGGGCAGCTTCGCTCGCTTGCTGCTACTCACAGATATATTATACGCAGTCCAAACTAGCCGGTTGCGTCTTCGCGCTCCGCCGATATGTCGCGGGTTGAATTCTGCGGATAGCAGAACGAGCGGGCGAGGACTTGATCCGCGCGGTCAGTGTCCGGGAATGCATCCCGGCCTGAAAGGAGACATTCAATGCGCTACCCCGAAATCCTCTCGCTGACATCGCCGCCGTGCGAAGTTGCCTACACGCGGCAAGACGCCATGGCCTATGCGCTTGGCGTCGGCGTGGGCATCGAGTCCCTCGACGAGAGCGACCTGCGCTTTGCCTACGAGAAAGACCTCTCGGTTCTGCCGACTTTTGTGACGACGCTGCTCGGCAAGGATGGGGGGCTGCTGGCCAAGGGTGGGGTCGACCTCAACATGATCCTGCACAGCGAGCAGCGGCTGCGAATCCACAAGCCGCTGCCCCCGGAAGGCACAGTGATCTCCTCGAGCCGGATCGCGCATGTTGCCGACAAGGGCAAGGACAAGGGGGCGGTGGTCTATACCGAGTGCAACATCGCCGACGCCGCGAGTGGCGATCCCTATGCCACAGTGACGCTGACGGTCTATTGCCGCGGCGACGGCGGTTTCGGTGGCCCGGCGGACGACCTCTATCCGTCCAGCCCGGTGCCATCCCGCGCGCCCGACAGCGAGATCGCGCTGCGGACCCTGCCCGGACAGGCGGCGCTCTACCGGCTGGCGATCGACGATCACACGCAGCTTCACATCGATCCCGCATTCGCCAGAAAGGTCGGTTTCGAACGCCCGCTGCTGCACGGCCTGTGTATGTACGGCTTTGCTGCCCGCGCGGTGATGAAGGCGCATTGCGACAACGATCCGGCGCGGATCGGG
Organism: uncultured Alphaproteobacteria bacterium; assembly: GCA_963775115.1. GTDB lineage: Bacteria > Pseudomonadota > Alphaproteobacteria > Sphingomonadales > Sphingomonadaceae > Novosphingobium. Next base: position 448,008 of record CAVZHP010000005.1, on the reverse strand, counting down.
AGCTTCGATGTGCGCTTCGCCGCACCGTTCTTTCCCGGCGAGACGCTGGTCACGCGCAGCTGGCGCGACGGCAATGTCGTGTCATTCGACTGCCTTTCGGCGGAACGCGGCGTCACCGTTTTCAAGAACGGGCGCTGCGAATTCACGGCATAGCCGCTTCTTCGATCGACCTTTCGATCAGAGTGGCTGCTTGCCCGGACCTGAGGCGTGTGTTGCAGCGGTCCATCCAGATGTCACGGAGGTGCCAACGCTGGCACCCGAACCGGGATAGACACTGCCCACCGGCGATGCCGACGATGTGCTGCGGGCATAGATCTGGTAGTTAAAGATGCGACAGTCACGTCGGGGCAACGTGGCGCTGCGGAACTAAAGCAAGCGGAGATGGAATCCATGAAGGCCTGGCTGTTCACCGGTGCGCACCAGCCGCTGCAATTGATCGAGCGCGATACGCCGCACCCTAGATCCGGCGAAGTGCTGCTTAAGGTCCGCGCTGCGGGCCTCTGCCACAGCGACGTTGGCCGAATGGATGGAACGCTCACTCCGTACATGCCCAAGAAGCCGCCGATCATATTGGGGCATGAAATTGCCGGTGTGGTGATCGAGGCGGGATCCGGCGTTACCGGCTATGCGATCGGCGACAGGGTCGTCGCCTCGGGTACTCAGGCCTATTGCCCGGGCCGTGACGCCGATGGCGGCTATGCCACGCATTGCATTTTGCCCGCCGCCTGCCTGATTCCCCTGCCCGGCAACGTCAGTTTTGCGCAGGGCGCCGCCGCTACCGATGCCGGCCAGACATCGCACAGCGCGCTGATGACCGCCGGTGCCCTGCGCGCCGGGCAGCGCGTCGGCATCGTCGGGCTGGGCGGCCTTGGCATGACTGCCGCGCGGATTGCCGTGCTGAACGGCGCGGAGGTCTATGCCGCCGAACCGCGCCGGGAGGCCTGGAGCGTAGCGAGCGACCAGGGCGTGCGCGAAGTCTTTGGCGATGTGCTGGAACTGGCACCGTTCGATCTCGACCTGATCGTCGATTTCGCCGGCTTTGGCGATACGACAGCAGGCGCGATCAGCGCCGTGCGCCCGGGGGGACTGGTTGTTCAGGTAGGTCTCGGCCGAACCGAGGCGACGATTTCAACTTTCGCGCTGATTGGCAAGGGGGTTACACTGCGCGGCTCGGGCGGCGGCGCGCCGAAAGACACCGCTGCCGTGCTCGAACATATGGGGAAGGGGAGGCTCGCCATCGAAGCGGCATCGATTGGCTTCGACGAGATTCCTGCTGGGCTCGGCCGCCTTGAGAAGGGCGGCGTCATCGGGCGGATCGTTGCCGAAATGGGATGATGGCGCCAAGTGCCAACAGCAAGTGGACAGGCATGCCGCACCTGGCCAATCTGGTGAACGACGGTCTGGCAAATTGCCCAGGCTGTGTCGGCGAAGATTACCGCAGGGAGACGTCAACATGGACAGGAAAGTTGCATTTGTAACCGGTGCGAGTTCGGGGATTGGCCTTGCTACAGCAGAAGCATTCCTGCGGCAGGGGTATGCAACCGTCCTGGCCGACCGCGATGAACAAGGCGGGAGGGTCGCGGTCGAAAGATTCAGCACACTTGGGGATTGCCTGTTCGCCGGCTGCGACGTGGCCGACGAGCGCTCAGTTCAAGGCGCGGTGGATCGGGCCGTCTCGGCTTTCGGTCGCATCGATGCGGCATTCAATGGTGCCGGGATCGACGGCGAGCGGGCGAATGCGACGGATTGCAGCCCTGAAAACTGGAACCGGATCATAGCCGTCAACTTGACCGGAGTGTGGTACTCCATGCGCTGCGAAATCCGGCAAATGCTGAAGCAGGGAGGGGGCGCGATTGTGAATTGTGCGTCTAGCGCCGGCCTGGTCGGGACCGTCCTGCTTCCGGCCTATGTTGCCTCCAAACACGGCGTCGTCGGTCTGACCAAAAATGCTGCGCTCGACTATGCCCGGGTAGGGATACGTGTGAACGCGGTGTGTCCCGGTATGATCGACACGCCGATGTGGCAGCGCTCGATTTCGCCGGAATTGACTGCCCGATTGCTCGAAACCGACGTGTTGGGACGGCTGGGCAAACCAGCGGAAATCGCCGAGGCAGCAGTCTGGTTGTGCAGCGAGAAGGCAAGCTTCGTGACCGGCCTTGCCATGCCGGTCGACGGTGGACTGACAACGCAATGACGGTACTGAGGCGATCGGGGCAGGGGTTTTGGCGATGAAGAAATTTACCAATCATGTCGATCATGTGGCCTGGGTCTCGCATCTCTGCAATCTCGACAGCAACCTTGCCGAGCTGGAAAAGCTGACAGGCATCGCACTGACTCGCTTCGAGCGCGAGGACATGGGGATCGTCATCTGCGTGAGTTGGGAAGCGGGGCTTGAGGTTCTGGCACCAACCGATCGCCGCACCGAAGCCAATCAATTCATGCACGACTGGCTGGAAACGCGCGGCGAAGGCGTGATGTTCGTCGTCTTCGGTGTCGCCGATCTTGACTGGCACAGCCGCAGGCTTGCGGCCTTCGGCATCGAAACCGGCCCTGAGGTAAACGACGATCCCGCTTCGCCGTGGCACTACCAGCTCGAGCTAAAGGAGCGCATTGCCGGAACCGTGATGAACAGCTGCGTCGTGCTGGGCGATATCGACTATGCAGACGGCCTTATCCCGTTCGGGAACGCCTAGAGCGGCGTGCGGCATATCTGACCCACCCTGACGGAGCCGATTTTGGCCCATTTCCGCGTCGCTCGTCAGTCGCTATATGCTCGAGCGCTGCGTGCAGTAAATTTGCGCCGCGCACTCGCCCCGCAGTGGAACCTTGTCCGGCCCCTGCCTTTCAGAAATGACCCACATGACGATCCGGCGCATCGACTCGATCGCGTGCTGCAAACCTATGTGCTTAAAATTGTAGAACGCGACATAGGCATCAGGGTCAGGCCGCGATGACCTGCGGCTTCGTATCCCATCGCCCAAGGCCATAATCGCCCTTGATCGTGGTTCGATGCATGACGCGATCATATTTGGGATCGACCCCGGTTGCCTGATGCAGCATGCGCCAATTGTCCCAGACCAGCATGTCTGTCAGTTTCCAGCTGTGAAAGTATGGCTGGATCGCCTCTTCGATCTCGTCCCATAATCCGGACAGAAGATCATAGGCTTCGTTCGTCTGCATACCTTCCACTCCGCGCGCGCCATAGGGTGACATGTGGACCACCTTCTCGCCGGATGCGCGGGTCCAGACTGCGGGATGAATTGCCAGCGGCATCGTGCGGGCCAGTTCCGCCTGCGCGGCAGGCTTTGGTGCGATCTCGCGAAAATTTTCCGGCAGGCCGAATTTCTGCTGCGAATAGCGCAGGTCCAACGTGTAGAGAACGTTCAGTCGATCGAGCTTCGCGCGGACTTCCGGGCGCAAGGCATTGTATATCTGAACTCCATCGGCAAACCCGGTTCGTCCGTCTTCCGGCGCTATGGTCTCGGCACGCAGCACACCGCCGCGATTGAGTTCGTCATTGTAGCTATGATCGAAATGCCATGGCTGCCAGGTCATCAGCCGTTTGCCGTCGATTTCGACGATACAGGCGCCCGGATCGGTTCTGATCGTGATAACGCCGGGCAGCTTCTTGTCGTCCAGGCGCTCCACAGATTTCACGGGATGCTCTTTCAGCGGACCGAAAATTTCACTGATCATCACCTGCATTTCGCTCGACGGCTCTACTTCCTCGAACACGATCATGCCTTGTTGTTCGAAGACGGCCTGAATTTGCAGGCGAACCGAAGCGATGCCGATGTTTCGGGGCGTCAGGCCACGAATGCGCGCGCCGAAGCTGAGGCCTTCCTGTAGCGGCAGTGTTTCGACGTCGGTCAACTTTCCCTCCAATTTTTCAATTCCCGATGGCCTGCGCGTCTGTTTCAAAACCGCCCGCCATCCACCTTGATCCGCTGCGCCGATACGAACCGCGATTCATCCGAGGCAAGAAACACCGCAGCGCCCAGACAATCCTCGTTCACCCCGATCCGGCCCAGTGAGGTACGATCGAACAAGCCTGCCTTGCGCACGACCTGGTCCAGCTCCTCGACATTGCCGGCAGTGGCGACCATGCCGGGCTGGAGCGCATTGGCGCGGATGCCGCCTTTTCCCCATTCGCGCGCCATATATTGCGTCAGCCACCACAGGCCTGCCTTGCCGAGGCCGTAGGCATCGAAGCCGGGTTGCGGATCGTCGCTGGTCGACGATGTGACGGCAATGATACTGCCGCCGCCCGCTGCCATCATGCGCGGAGCCAGCTGGCGCATCAGTCGCAAGGGTGCCCAGGTCATGATCTGGAACCAGGCCTTCCAGTCATCGTCGCTGGTGGTCAGCAGATCGCCCATGCGCGGGTCGGCAGGCTGGCTCGACAGGAACACCCCGTCCAGACCGCCGAAGCTGCTCCAGGCGACGTCGGCAAGCTGGTCGATATCGGCATCGCTGGTGAAATCGGCGGCGATATGAACGGCGCGGCGTCCCAGCGTGCACACTTCATCCGCAAGCGCGGCTACTTCCGCTTCATACAGGGAGGTAAGCACGAGATCTGCACCTTCGCGGGCGAAAGCAAGGGCGATAGCTCCGCCTAGATTGCCTCCCGCCCCTGTAACAAGCAGGCATTTGCCCGAAAGTCGCGCCATATATTATGCCTCTTCCACCGTTGCAGCTATACTTCTACCAATCCGGACGCCCTTCGAGCCAGCCGACATATTTTCAGGCTTCAGGACACCCCCAGGTAAATTCGATGCAATGGCCCAGGTAATCCCATGCATCGAGATGTCTCGAAACAGGTTCGATAATTTCGGCGCTGAACCCATCCGTCACTCTCCCTAGGAGCTGCCAGACTTATACCAGCAGAGAGCCTGTCGGGTAACCGATGGCGGCTCCAGCTTATCGGACTAGTCGGATATATTGTCAGACAAAAATAGCAATAAAATGATTTTAACATATTGAATAAAAATATATAATTCAGTTTGACGGGATTCATGTATTGCCTGATAACATCCCATTGTCATGCACTTGGGTTCTGCTCAGCACCCTGCGATACACCGCATATCCGTATGCTTGGAAACTCGGGAGAAGACATCATGTTTGATGGATCGCTGGAAGACAGGATGCTCATTCGGGAGCGCATGTCGGAATATGCAGATTCGATGTTCCAGTGCGATCTGGATGCATGGCTAGCCAATTTCACCGAAGATTGTGTCTGGCGCGGTGTCGGCCTTGAGTATCGCGGTCTGGCCGAACTCGCCGCAAGCTGGCCCAATCTCTGGGAGCCGCTCAACCGGATGGCCTACTTCACGGAAGTAGCAGCCATCCACGTCGATGGCGATCAGGCGCGGGCGCGCTGCTACAGTCGCCAGATCATGTTCCGCAAGGACGGCGGCGTCGCCAAGATCGCCGGACTCTATCACGATCAGCTGGTGAAGCGCGGGGGAACCTGGCTGTTCAAATTCCGCGAGTTCGAATTCATCGGCACCGAACCACAGGTCGGGCCGTGACGGAAAGTGCCGGAAATATGGGAGAGGCCGGGATGGATTACGCGAAACAGAACTACGAAATTGAACAGATCAAGCAACTGAAGGCCCGCTATTTCCGCCTGATGGACACCAGGGACTGGCCAGGTTGGGGCGAGGTTTTTACCCAGGACGCGACATTGCAGTTTGACCTGGCCGTTTCGACATCCGGGCAGGCTGGCAAGCCGGTTCCCAAAATCGTGGGGCGAGAGGCGATTGTCGCCACGACTTCTCAATCGGTGCCCAAGCAGACTGTCCATCACGGCCACATGCCCGAAATCAAGCTGATCAGCGAGACCGAGGCGAGCGGCATCTGGGCAATGGAGGATATCGTCGATTACGGAAACAGCCTGATCCACGGGTTTGGCCATTACCATGAAACCTATTCGAAGGCTGACGGCCAGTGGCGCATCGCCACGGTTCACCTCACCCGCATCCGGCTGATCCAGACGAACAAGGACGAAATGATAATGGTGCAAATGCCGGTGTAGGCAGCCCGATTGCTGCCTGGCCCGTATCAGCAGCTCTTTGCGCTGCCTCAATCCATGCTGGGCGGCCCCTCCATCGGGCCGGACATGCGCGACATTCGCAACTTTCCGCAAATGCTGGTCGGGAAGGGCTCGTCATCCGGAATAGTCGGAATGTTCTGGCCACGCCGGGCGAGTTCATGTTCGAGACGTCCCATCATTGACTTGTGGACTTCCGGGCTTGGATCCCAGAGTTCCTTTGGATCACCCACAAATGGATTGATCGGAAGTGCCCGTTCGACATCGAGGCGCGTCAATTCGCCGTCAGCGGCAACATTCCCGACGAATGTTTCGCGTCCGTAAAAGCTGAGAGTTGCCTTGCCCTGGCGCCGCCACGGCACGCCCGCGGGTACGTGCATGACGAACCCCTCATCCGTGATCGCGATACCGCTAGCCCGAATCGGCAGCGGATAGCCTTCGTCGTCGCACAAGGTCAGATGGCCGGGCAGACCCATGTCCAGCGGCCCGCCAGCCAGTTCCCGCCAGTTTGCGGCTGGCCGGTTCGGCGGTGTGCTGGGCGACGCCTGCGGAGCGGTATCGGAGGGAGGGAAAACCGTGTCCGCAGGCGCCGCCCAACTATCCGGCGCGCTGTTCATTGCAGCCGGACTGTCCCACCACAGAATGCGGGCAGGCGCTATCGAGACGATCATGCGGGCCCAGTACCAGACGGCGCGTTTGGCATTGGGCCACGGCTCCAGGCCCACCCGCATGAAGGCCGTTTCCGAAAGGTAGAGATCGGTGTTGGCCTGGATATCGGTATCGCGGACGGCTGCACGGCCGCAGATCGCTACGACCGGATCGTTTGCACCGCCTTCGGCCAGCAAGCCAACCTTGGGATTGCATCGGGCGCGCTCCGCTTTCGCCGGGTAGGCTAGACCGGTCGCCACATTGAACGCAGACAGATCGTCCTTGGGGAAGAAGATCATGGGTGTGTCGATCGGCACGCCCTTGCCGGTGACGGTGGCGAACTCGCTGTTCAGCTGGCCGCGCAGCATTTCGACCACACGGGTCGGCAATTCGTCGATGATGCTCATGTGTATTCCATCTTGAAGTAGGTTGTGCGCCTCAGGAAAGTTTGATGCGCTTGTAGCTCTCGTCTTCGGGGAAGCGCCCGCCGGGACCGATGTTGAAACCCAGCATCCCGTTCGACCAGTCGGCCGAATCAGCGAACTGGCGGAACCAGTCCGTCACCACCAGACGCTCGATGATCCGCCATTCGTCATCGCGTTTCTCGAAGCGATCGACATAGCGGCCGCCGGCAATCAGATCGAACTTGCCGTCCGGCCCGTTGATCCGGTGGAAGCCGAAGAAATAGGATTCGGCATCTGCGCTGTCGCCGTCGATCGACAGAACCAGGTTGCACATGAAGTGCTGGGTCTGGTCCATCGAACCCATCGCCGGGAACGACCACTCGATGAACTCCTCGGCATTGCCCATGAATTCGAGGTGGGTGTCGATCACGTCGGGCCAGTAGGCGCTGCGCACCATCTCCTTGTCGAGGCGGTCAACCCCTCGGCAGTAGCGGCTGAGGCATTCCTGGATCGCCAGGCGATCGGCCATTTCGGCCATTATCCGGGTGGTCTTGGTGGTCACGCCATTACTCCTCGAACAGCACTTCATAGGCGTGATGCGTGTCGCAATACTCGCGGAACTCGCTCACCAGATCGCCCGAGAACTTCATCCGCCAGCAATAGTTGTTGTTGTAGGCCTTGCCCTTGAGCGAGGTGGCGTTCGAGTGACCGAAGATTGCCAGCCAATCGCCATCGACCAGGATCAGCTCGACGGTGAAATGCATCCCGTCGCGGGTGATCTGCTTGGAGACCGGCACACCGTAGGCGAGGTAGTTGTCCTTATCGAGCGTCGCGGAAGTCTCCTTGCCGTCGGCCGACCAGGACTCCGCCTTCTGCATGAAGCGGAAGGTGAAATCGTCACCGATCAACGGTCGCACCGCCTCGACATCGCCGCCGGCGGAAGCGTGCAGCAGCCTGACTGCATGGTCTTTCATTTGATCGACGTTCATCCTCAGTCTCCTTTGCTTTTGCGAAAATTACATCACACCCGCGCGCCGGCTCAGCGGCCTAGCAATGCGGTAGGCTTCAGGGTCAGGCGGATGAATACCTGACGGCCCGGATCGGGGATGCAGGCCAGTCCGTCGAGCCCTGCGGCATTGCGGGTAGTTCCGCCGCTGACCGATGACAGCAGGGTCGAGCCGGTCTTGCTGGCGAAGCTGGTGCAGTTACCGGCGGTGAACTTGTTGTTCAGATTGTTGCCGATCAGCGCCACTTCCCACGCATCGCCCTGACCCCTGAGCGCGATATTGGCGTTCAGTTTGGCAAAGGCAGGCTGGTAGAAATCAGCCCTGTTGCCCAGATTCTTCAGGAATTTCGAAGAATATTGGACGTTGCTGCCAAAGGCCAGCGTTGTCGAGCTGCCAACGGGAAGTTCGTAATCGAACCCGCCGTTGAAGGACCAGTCAGCGGCCTTGGGCAACGGCAGCCCGGTCAGGTTCTGTCCGTTGAACAGGCCTGTGGCGGTGCTGAAGAATTCGTTGCACCCATCGGCGATTGTCTGGCCACCGGTGCACTGTGCCCCGTGAAAGTCGGTGAACCGCGCGTGGTTCCATTCACCGGCAAAATGCAGCGACAGGTTTTCGATCGTTGGCGGACGATAGGTCAGATCGAAATCGATACCATAGGTCCGGGCGGCACCGGCATTGATCGTTTTGATGGTCGGTACGCCATTGGCCCCCGGCACGTTCACGCCAACCTGCAGCCCCTTGTAGTCATAGTAATAGAAGGCGGCATTAAGGTTGAGCGCGCGATCGGCGGTGCGCATCTTGAACCCAATTTCTCCACCTTGAGCCCGCTCGTCGCCGAATGCGTTCTCAACGCCTGTCGTGGCGGGGACGGTCATGATGAAGTTGCCCGACTTGTAACCCCGCTTGAACGAACCGAACACTGTCAGATCGTCGGTCGGCGTGTAAGTCACTGTCAGTTCCGGCGAGAACTTTTTGGAATGAATATTCGGGGTGGGCACCAGTTGCACCACTCTCGTGACTTGATTGAACCCGGTAAAGTTGCGCTTCTCATCGGTGTAGCGACCACCGAGCGCGATTTCGAGCGTGGAAACCGGCTTCCAGCGCAACTGGCCGAAAGCTGACACTGATTCGATCTTGATGCGGTTCTGTCCCGCCACGGCGCCAAGGATTGCCGCCATGGTTGGCGTACCAAAGCCGACAGCCGTCAAATCGATCCTCTGGGTATTGTTGCCCCCGACAATGATGTCGTTGGCGATCTTCCCACTCTCATAATAGCCGCCGATCAGAAAATTGATCGGCTTGTCCTTGAAATCGGACTCGATGCGGACTTCCTGAGTGAATTCACGCCGCTTGAAAAAATTGTCGGCATAGAGCGATGGTCCGGCATAGCCTGAGTTCACGCCATTGATCAAACCGTCGATAGTCGTCGTCGAGAAGGCGGTTTCCGAGGAAACGCTGATGTCCGGCGTTGCCCTGTAGGTCAGTTCGGCGGACCCGAAGGTGAAATCCTTCTGCGTGAATGGCGTGCCGCCGTTGCGGATGCCAGGAAAAGCTGCAGGATCCATATCGACGATATAGGTGTCGCGATCGACCACGCAGTTGTCTCGCGGATTGTTATATTCGAGACCGGGATTGAGCACCTGAATAACCGCTGGTGCGGCGCTGCCATCCGGGCAGCCGCCGAGCGGTGCGCCGCCACCGATTAACATTGAGTGGCCGTGGTTGATCTTCAGACGGGCGCTGAAATCATCACTCGGCTTCCATACCGCGCTGCCGCGGATGAACCAGCCGTCGGTGATGTTGGTCCGGTCGCGCGGTTTCTTCGCGCCATAGGCAATGGCGGCCGGCGGCATGTTGCCGGCGGCCTTGTTGAAGAAATAGCCGTCGTCCTTGGTATAGTAACCGGCAACGCGCAGGCCGAACGTATCGGTCAGCGGACCCGAAACAATCGCCTCGAACCGGCCTTCATGCGCTTCGAACTCGTAGCTGGCGCGCCCGATCACTTCGACCTCGCTGCCCGGATGGCAGTGCGGATGGCGATCACCCCGCCGACCACATTCTTGCCGTAGAACAGCGCCTGCGGACCCTTCAGCACTTCGATCTGCGCCATGTCGAACAGACCGGCGTCATAGGTGCTGCCCTGGGTGAATTGCAGCCCGTCGATGCTGAGCGCAACCGATTGCTCGACGCCCGCGTCAAGCGAACTGGTGCCGACACCGCGCAGCGCGACCTGGGTGCCGATCGTAAATACCGCAGAACCAAGCTGCAGGCCGGGAACGCTCTGGGTGATGCCGCGGATGTCGACGATCTGCCGCTTGGCGATAGTTTCGGCAGATAGAATGGTTTCGATCACCGGCACCGTCATTGCGGTTTCCTGCCGCTTGCGCGCGGTGACGATGATCTCTCCGCTATCGGCGCTGGCGGCAGATTGATTGCCCGCCGAAACATCGGCCTGTGCATAGGCCGTCTGCCCGGCTGAAAAAATCGCAAGTGCTGTCGCCGCACTCGTTGCTAACATCCATTTCATTGGCTTCCTCCCAAAAGATTTGATATTTTCATGCGATTGCGGCGTGCCCTCATGGACGCCCTATGGTTTGGCGGTCGTTCCCGTCAGAAACCGGGTATCGTTCGCGCAGCGTGTCGAATGCTATCACCCCATCCCCTACCTGTTTTGTTGCCCGGGCCTTGCCGGCTTATGCCGCAATATATCAGACAATTGATATTATATTGCAAATATGAAATATATATATATTCAATATGTTATGAATAATTATAAGGCATTATTTGTCAGACAATGATGCCACTGTATTGCCGGCAATCTATAAGCGGAGTTTCCGACTTGCGGCCGTCAGGGCGGCGGCAGGGGCAAGGAAGGAAGTCGGCGGTATGCCTGCGCTACTGAAGTATTGCGTCCTTCTTCGATCGTCCCGGGACGAGGATGGCCGCACAAAAAAACGGCCGGAGGTTTCCCCCGGCCGCCTCGTTGCTCTCAGTCAGGCAAGAACGCGCCTGACCCCGAACCCGGGTGGATCAGAACTTCTTGCTCACACCAAACTTGACGACGCGGCCCAGCGTGAAGCCGTTGCCGGCGCCATACAGCGAGTTGCTGAGACCGCGGTAGAACGGCGGATCGGTATCGAAAACATTGTCTACGTTCAGCGTGAAGGCAAGATCCTTGGCAATCGCGCTGTCGCCCGGCACCTTGTACTGGAAGAACAGGTTGAACAGATTGAACCCGCTGACGCGGCTCTGCTGAAGGTTCGCAGCGGACGGCGCCGTAGCCATAGAGGAGTTATGCGCCCAGGTGACCTGCGCCTGCAGATTGCCGACGTGGGTACCCACGGTGGTCTGCAGCTTGAACTTGTTGTTGGGATCGAACCCATTGGTCTCGCCCAGTCCGGTCGTGCCGCCGGTCTTCAGGCTGAGGATGTAGGTTCCGGCAATATCGGCATAGATATCGCCGAAGCCCGTTTCATGGGTGTAGCGGGCATAAAAATCGAGACCGTCCGTCGAGACCGAGCCTATGTTATCGACGCGGGCGTCGATGAGCGAATAGACGTTTGCGAAGGTGCAGGTAGCGATGTCGGCGCAACCAATCGTGGTCAAAATATTGGCCACTCTGGCAGGTGTCGAAGTGGCAGCAAGCGTGGTGAAATAGGCCTTTAGAGCGTCATTACCCGCCGGATATAGAACTACATGATCAGCAAGGTTTGTGTAGAAACTCGGCACGGTGAACTGGGGGAATGTGATCACGCCTTTGAACTTGATATTGTAATAGGTCATGCCCGCCGCGAAGCCGCTGGCCGGCGGTTTGATGTCGAAGCCCAGCGACCAGGTGGTCGCCTTCTGCGGCTTCAGACCCAGAACCGAGCCGCTAAAGGCGATGACATTGCTGCGACCCGCGACAACCGGCGTGGCCGGGTCCGAGAACGCTGCCGGCGACAGCGGGCTGATCGTCGTCGGACCTTGCTGACTAATGTCGTAAAGACCCGGCGCCTGGAAGGCCTTGCCCCAGTTGCCACGCAACCTCAGCCATTCCGTCGGCTCGAAATTGATGCCAAGCTTCGGATTGAAGGTGTGGCCGAAATCGCTGTAATCGTCATAGCGCGCCGACGCGGTGAGCGACAGGCTGTGAATGAAGCCGCGATTGTCGGCGCCAATGATCGGCAGGTTCACTTCCCCGAACACCGACTTGACGCTGCGCTTGAGCCGGTTGTCCGGCGTCGCCGCGAAGGCGGCCGCAGTAGTAGTGCGGCTGATTACGCCGTCGTATTTCTCGTGCATGTATTCGGCGCCGACGGCCACGCGAAGTTCGCCGCCGGGCATCGTGAACAGCGGCCCGTCCGCGACAGCGCGGAGGTTCACCAGCTCCTGCTTTGCCCGGCCCAGCTGGTACCAGTCGCGGGCTGCCGTGATTGCTGCGGCATTGCTGGCCAGCCCGATGTTGCGAGGGTCAAAGGGCACGGCTGCGCCCGGAGCCGTGCCAGCATTGAGCGGCGCGGCGTTGAGGGTCGCCCCCGTCCCGGTCGCATAGACCGCAGAATTGTAGTTGGACGTGCCGCGACCATAGTTGAACATGGCATTGACCTGCCACTGGCTGCCAAGATCGACCTTGACCGAAGGGGTGATACCCCAGGATTCCATCACGACAGTCGAGTAGTTATTGTTGCCGAGCAACGAGCCGAAGTTGACCCGGAATGTCTGGTTGCCCGAAAGCCCCGCCCCGCCCCCGGGGAAGTTCGCCAGCGGGATGTAGAACGGGCTGGCCGGGGTCACGGTGACGTTCTGAGTCGCTGGCCCGAAGTCGGTCCTGTCGACGCGGTGGACATAGAAGGCCTTAACCGAGAAGGAAACCGGCCCGCCATTGTCGATCACCACGCTGGCCAGCGCCGAATGCTTGGTTTCACGCGGATAGAAGGTCGCGAGTTCGAAATTGTCGCAACGATTGGCGCTCGTCAGGCCCGGCAGGGCAAAGTTCTGCCCGCTGATCCCGACGTTGCCGGGCGTGCAGTTGAAGCTGGAACCGACCGGTCTGCCTGCGGCCTGGGTCGCAGGCCAGTCAAGAAACTGGTACCAGTCGCGATCGCCGGCATAGATTTCGTCGTGGTGCGAGTAGTCGTAGGAAATGTAGGCCGAACCGCCGTCCCACTTCTTGCCGGCGGTAACCGTCGCATTGACCGTCTGATAGTCGCTGCCGATGCCGTAATTGGCCCTGGCCTCGACCCCGTCGAATTCCCGGCGCGTGATGAAGTTCATCACGCCCCCGACCGCGTCCGAGCCATAGGTCGACGAACCGCCGTCGGTGACGACTTCGACCCGCTCGATCGCCCCGGCTGCGATGGCGTCAAGGTCGGCGGAGTTCTGGGTGACACCCATGCCCGGCATGCGGTGGCCATCGAGCAGGAGCAGCGTGCTGGCCGTGGCGCTCGAGGTGAAACCGAGATAGCGCAGGGACGGGCGGTTGATCGCCAGCGAAACGCCCGAGCTGCCGCGCACGGCGTTGAAGTTGTTGAAGAAGCCCGCCTGTGGGATTGCCGAGACCAGGTCCGAAGTGGTGGCAACGCCGAGGCTGGTGATCTTTTCCTGCGAAACGCCGATGGACTGCGAGCCACCCGGCGCGATGCCGCGGATCAGGGTGCCGGTAACGACGATTTCCTCGGCCCTGCCGGTATCGTCTGCCGCATCCTTTGCCGCTGCACTCTGTGCCCAGGCGGGCGCGGCATTGGTGGCACTGAGTGCGGTAGCAGCCAGAAAGGCCGCCTTCATTTTGATATTCATTATTACCCTCCCCCACATTTTCTGCCGCCTGGCCTTTCTGAGCCTGACTGACCCAATATATCAGATATTGAATATAGATTGTCAAATTTGTATTATATAAATAAATCAGTATATTATAAAACTTTCAGGATGTTTTTGTCTGACAATTATTCAAGGAATTGTGTTGGCAATATCTACCGCATGCAAATAATATCTACCGTTTCGCCAGACATTTCAGGATAGCATGCTCGCCTGGCGGGTGTCAGCGGTGGTGGCGCAAGGGCAAATCAGGTGCCGCACGCTATTGCACAGAGGGTCGCTATCAAGCAGGTAACAACGTCCGGACAGTTGGCGCGGCGATGGGGAAGGACGAGAATTGGCGGTAAACAGGATTCTGCAGGCAGGGGTGCAGACGTCTGCTACCAGCAGTCTCAAGGATATTGTCGTCCGGGATATCATGCGCGGACTATACGAAGGGCGCTATTATCCCGGTCAGCGTCTGATCGAGGCCGAATTGACGGCGGGCTATGGAATGAGCCGCAGCACGATCCGTGAAGCGCTCAACCGGCTAACCGCGCTCGGAATTGTCGAATTGACAGGCCAGCGAGGTGCGCAGATCTGCTCGTTGACGGTCGAGGATGCCGTGGACACGCTGGTCATCTCCGAAGGTCTCCTCAAGATCGCGGCTCGCGTTGCGGCGCTGCGTATCGACAGGCCCGGCAATAGGGATCTCCTGGAAGCTGCCCTCGAACAGGTCGCTCAGTGCGACCCTAAGCGTAACTTCGGCGAGTCCGGACTGGCTCGCTTTGCATTCTATTCCGCGATTCTGACCATTTCCGACGTCGCAGGCCTCGCAAATGTGCTCCAATCGCTGCGCTCCGACATCGTCCGGGTCGAATTCCGCAACGCCTTGCTGGCTGCTGATCAATTTCGCTATTACAAGCGGATCGCCGATGCCATATTTGCCGGAAACTCCAAGGCAGCGGAAGGCGCGATCAAATCGCAGCTGCGGCACGCGATCAATGCCCTCCTGAAATTGCGAGGCCGAATGCTGAACCAGCAACGCTGACTGCCTGATCCGTTTGCGGAAGGTGGAACGGCCTGCATGCTGATTTACCGTGACAGGAATTTATGAACGAGCAGCATCCGCACGCCGCCTTGCGCAAGGCCGAGAGCCTGGGCCGCCCAGTGGGATCGCGCGAATGGCTGGCCGATATGGAGGCACACACCGGCCTTTCGCTCATCCCCGCCAAACGGGGGCCGAAGCCGAAGGGAGTTTAGGGGTTTTCGCACCTGTCACGGTAATTCCACGGTAATTCTGCGGTAATTCCCGCACGATCCTGTCCCTATTCCTGCATCCGCAGCGCGATCTCATTCATGAATCGCACCTCGTCGCCCTTGGCCAGCCATTCTGCCTCGGCGGCAATTGCGCCGAGCGTGTCCGCCAGCGGATCGAGCTCCGGCTTGGCGTAGTTGCCCAGGACATAGCCGGTGACCCGGTCCTTGTGACCCGGATGCCCGATGCCGATGCGCACACGGCGGAAATCGGGGCCGAGGTGCTGATCGATCGAGCGCAAGCCATTATGTCCGGCAGTGCCGCCGCCCTGCTTCACCTTGATCTTGAAAGGGGCGAGGTCGAGCTCGTCGTGGAACACAGTCAGCGCTTCGGTGCCAAGCTTGTAGAAGCGCAGCGCTTCGCCGACGCTGCGCCCGCTTTCGTTCATGAAGGTTGCAGGCTTGAGCAGGATGATCCGCTCGCCGGCCCCATTTGCCGGAATCCGGCCGTCCTGCATCCAGCCGAGGAATTTCTTCTGGATGGGGCCGAAGCCATGCGCCTCGGCAATCGTGTCCATGGCCATGAAGCCGACGTTATGCCGCTGCATCGCATATTGCGGACCGGGATTACCGAGGCCGACCCAGAGCTGCATCGACTCCCCTCCAGTCCTGGGCCTGTCGAAGGGCGGGAGGGGCCGGGGGAGGGCTAGTTGCCCACTCCCAAAACAGGCCCAACCCTAGCCCCTCCCGCAAGCGGGAGGGGAATCGGAGGCTTACTCGGCTTCGCCTTCGGCAGGCTTCTCTTCGGTGTCGCCGACTTCGCTGCGCAGTGCCGAAGGAGCCACGATCGTCGCGATGGTGAAATCGCGGTCGGTAATCGCCGAGACAGAACCCGCAGGCAGAGTGACATGGCTGATATGAATCGAATCGCCGACGTCCAGCCCGGTGACATCGATGCTGATTTCTTCCGGAATGCGGTCCGGCTCGCAGATCAGATCGAGCTCGTGGCGCACCACGTTGAGCACGCCGCCGCGCTTGAGGCCTGGCGAATCGCCTTCGTTGGCGAAGTGCACCGGCACGTTGACGTGAACCTTGGCATCCTTGGCCAGGCGCAGGAAATCGACATGCAGCGGCCGGTCGCTGACCGGATGGAACGCCACGTCCTTGGGCAGGGTGCGCACTTTCTTGCCGCCGATCTCGACATCGACCACAGAGTTGAAAAAGTGACCGGTGCCAAGCTGGCGCCGCAGTTCCTTTTCCTCGATGTGGACCGACAGAACTTCGTCCTTGCCGCCATAGACGACAGCGGGGACCCGGCCTTCGCGACGCAGCGCACGGGAGGCTCCCTTGCCTGCCCGCCGCGTCTCGGCCGGAAGAGTAAGCGTCTCGCTCATGACTCAACCTTCCAATGATGATTACACAGTTCGCCCGCCACGCCTCCAGGGATGATCATGCACGGGGAAGCGCGGGCCGTTAGCGGGGATGGGGCGGAATTGCAAGGGTTGCGGCTTATTGCACCCGCTCCACCCTGAACCCTCGCGCCGTGAGCATGGCGGGAAGACCGTCCGCGCCGGCCATATGCGCCGCCCCCACCGCGACGAACAGGCGCTCGCCTCGCGCCAGCCGCGCCGCGATCTTGCCGCTCCATGCCCGGTTGCGGGCCGTGAACAGTGCCTCGCGCAATTCGGGGTCGGCCAGCATGCCGCGGTGCGTTTCCGCTTCGATTACGGCGAAATCGCCCTTGCGCCAGGCCTCGGCGAGGCTGCCGCTTCCGGCGACATCGCTACCCTCATCGCTGGCGGCATCGCGTAGCACTGCGTTCAGCAGATCGCGCTGTTCCTTCTCGGGCAGGGCATCGAACAGGCTGAACTGTCCCGCCGCGCCTTCCAGTTCTACAACCTGCTTGCCGTGCGCAAGTTTCAGCACCGCCCGGTCGATGCCATTGGCGCTGTCCAGGCTGGCATCGCCCGCCCGCGCCAGAGCCAGCGCCGCCGCCCAGGTTTCGGTGCCGGCGAATTCCTTTTCGCTCTTTCCGGAACTCCCGAGCAGTCCGGCCAAAGCCCCGCGCAAGGCAGGGTCGATCCTGGCAGACAATGGCGGCAGGCCTCGGTTCTGCGAGAGTCGCGCATGCTCGCGCGCGATCGCGGCATTGTCGTCGAGGTTGGCTACTTCGACCGCGACGACGCTGGCCTCCGTCAGGGCTCCATCGATCGCCGGTGAGCGCCAAGCGGCGGGGCGCTCCAGCGCGTGGATCGTGCCGAGCATCCAGCCGCGCTCGCCCTGCGGGCCGGTTATCTGCCAGAATGCCGGGCGCGCCGGATCGGGTGCCGGAGAGCATGCGGCCAGAGTGGCGGCCAGCAGGCAGACCAGCGATCTCAGGCGCATGCCTATTGAATCCGGGTGGAGATAACGCCCTTGCCCGCCAATTGCTCCTGCACGCTGCCGTTACCCGCGAGATGTCCGGCGCCGACCGCCACGAACACCGTGCCCGGCTGGTCGAGCCGCTTGGCTATCCATTCCGCCCAGGCCCGGTTGCGGCCAAGGATCAGCCGTTCGATCAGCACCGGCTCGTCCTCTTCCTCGTTCATCAGCCTGGCGAGAGTTGCCGCATCGCCGGTCTTCCAGGCATCGACCATCGCCGCCAGCTCGTTGCGGGCATCTGGCAGGGTCCGGATCACTTCGTTGAGATAGCGCAGCTGGGTTTCATCGG
Source organism: uncultured Alphaproteobacteria bacterium (assembly GCA_963775115.1). Lineage (GTDB taxonomy): Bacteria > Pseudomonadota > Alphaproteobacteria > Sphingomonadales > Sphingomonadaceae > Novosphingobium. The sequence goes on along the minus strand of CAVZHP010000005.1, from coordinate 430,155 downwards.
GCAGCGAATCGAACAGGCCGAGCTGGAATTCCGCCGTTTCCAGCGCGGTGTGCGGGCGCTTCAGCAGCTTGGCCCGCGTATCCAGAACCTTCTCGACGCCGTTCTCCGGATCGTAGCCATCGCGCAGCACCGGCATGGCCGACAGGAACACCGCGACATACCAGGGCTTCAGCCGATCGAAGGCGGCTTCGGGCAGGCCATTGGCTTTCATCGCCGCCTCATAGGCGGTGCGCTGTTCCGCCGTCAGCATGTCGCGCAAGGATTTGCCTTCGGGCAGAATGCCCTTGGCCACCACGGCGGCCTGCATTGCCGCAGGATCGGTCTCGACGATTTCGGTGACCAGTTCCTGCGAGCCTTCGAAGGCATTGGCGATGGTGCCGTCGAACCAGGTTATGCCCTTGGGCAGGGCGTGAACCGTGCCGAACAGGAAGATTGTCGTGTCGGCGTCGGCGACTTTCCACATCGCCGGGCGGGCGCTCTGCGGGGCTGGGGCCAGCTGCGCCGTGACCGGGGCGGGCAAATGCTGGTGGCCGGCGTGATCGGATGCGGGTTTGGCGCCCAGACTGGTGGCAAAGACCGCTGCGGCCAGGGCGAGAGTGCGGAACAGGCTCTTCATCTGCGCGGCTATAGCGCGCAATTCTCGCCAGTCGATGAACGAAAGTTGACCCTTACTGATCCATCCGCCAAAGGCGCGGCCATGGCTAAAAGTGCTGCCCCGCTCTCTTTTCAGGAGATGATCCTGCGCCTCCACGCCTTCTGGAGCGCGCAGGGCTGCCTGATCCTCCAGCCCTACGACATGCGCATGGGCGCGGGCACCTTTCACCCGGCGACCACCCTGCGCGCGCTGGGGCCGGAGCCGTGGAAAGCGGCCTACGTCCAGCCGAGCCGCCGACCGACCGATGGCCGCTATGGCGAGAATCCCAACCGGCTGCAGCACTATTACCAGTATCAGGTGATCCTGAAGCCCAATCCGCCGGACTTGCAGGAGCTTTACCTCGAAAGCCTTGCCGCCATCGGCATCGATCCGCTCGCGCACGATATCCGCTTTGTCGAGGACGACTGGGAAAGCCCCACACTGGGCGCCTGGGGGCTGGGCTGGGAAGTGTGGTGCGACGGGATGGAAGTGACCCAGTTCACCTATTTCCAGCAGATCGGCGGCTTCGACTGCAAGCCGGTCGCGGGCGAGCTGACTTACGGGCTGGAACGGCTGGCGATGTATATCCAGGGGGTCGATAACGTTTACGACCTGCGGTTCAACGATGAGGTGAGCTACGGCCAGGTGTTCCTCGAAAATGAGAGAGAACACTCGAAATATAACTTCGAAGTCGCTGATACAGATTCGCTTTTTGCGGGTTTCGCCAAGGCCGAGGCGGAATGCCGGCGCTGCATCGAAGCCAGCATCCCGCTCGCCGCCTACGACCAGGCGATCGAGGCGAGCCACCTGTTCAACCTGCTGCAGGCGCGCGGCGTCATCTCGGTGCAGGAACGCGCCAGTTATATCGGCCGGGTGCGCGATTTGGCCAAGGGCAGCTGCCAGGCCTGGATCGAGAAGAATGAGGCGGGCTGGGCGGAGAAGTTCCCAGGGTGGACGGTATGAGTATGATAAATAGGGACAGTCCCTATTTAATGCGCAGGGCAATGCGGCTGTGCATCGGGCTGACTTCATTAAATAGGGACTGTCCCTATTTATCGGCGGGCTCAGTGCAATGACCGACTTCCTCCTCGAACTGCGCTCCGAAGAAGTGCCCGCGCGCATGCAGGGAGGCGCGCGGCGCGACCTTGAGAAGCTGTTCTGCGAGGCTATGACCGCCGCTGGCGTGACGCTGGGCGCGGTTACCGTCTGGTCCACCCCGCGCCGCTTCGCGCTGATTGCGCGCGGCTTGCCGGATGCAACCGCTGCCGTCAGCGAGGAACTCAAGGGGCCAAAGGTTGGTGCCCCCCCGCAGGCGCTCGAAGGCTTCCTGCGCAAGACCGGGCTGACCCAGGACCAGCTGACCGAGCGCGACGGCGTGTTCTTCGCCGTCAGCGAAAAGCCGGGCCGGGCGACGAAGGATGTTCTCGCCGAGGCGATCCCGGCAATGGTCCGCGCTTTCCCCTGGCCCAAGTCGCAGCGCTGGGGCGCGGCATCGATCACCACCGAAAGCCTGCGCTGGGTGCGGCCCTTGTCTGGTATCGTTGCGCTTTTCGGGCAGGAACTGGTTGAATGCGAAGTGGGCGGGGTTCGCTCGGGCTACGCCACCAAAGGGCACCGGTTTCACCATCCGGGCGAGATCACCATCGGCAGCGCCACCGACTATCAGGACAAGCTGCGCGCCTGCCACGTCCTTGTCGATAACGCCGAGCGCGAGGCGTTGATCCGCGATAGGGCCAAGGCCGCCGCAACTGCCGCCGGGCTGGTGCTGGTCGCGGACGAGGGGCTGGTGGTCGAAAACGCCGGGCTGACCGAATGGCCGGTGCCGCTGCTGGGGCGGTTCGACGAGGATTATCTTGAGGTTCCGCCTGAAGTTATTCAGCTTACCGCACGGACAAATCAGAAGTATTTCGTCTGTGATCAGGATGGCAAGTTGGCAAACGCCTTCGTCTGCACTGCGAATATCGAGGCCAGCGATGGCGGCGTGGAGATCGTTGCAGGCAACCGCAAGGTCCTCGCCGCGCGGCTCAGCGATGCGCGCTTCTTCTGGGAGCAGGACCGCAAGAAGACTTTGGAACAGCACGCCGAGGGGCTGGCGCGGATTACCTTCCACGAGAAGCTGGGCACGGTTGCCGACAAGGTCGAGCGGGTGGCCAAGCTGGCGCGCTGGCTGTGCGAGGAGGGCATCGTCAAGGGCGCGGACGCAGATCAGGCCGAACAGGCCGCGCGGCTGTGCAAGGCCGATCTCGTCACCGAAATGGTCGGCGAATTCCCCGAACTGCAAGGCCTGATGGGCGGCTACTACGCCCGCGCCGAGGGGTTGCCCGATGCTGTCGCCGATGCCATCCGCGATCACTACAAGCCGGTCGGGCAGGGCGATGACGTGCCGACCGCGCCGGTGACGGTGGCGGTGAGTTTGGCGGATAAGCTGGATACGTTGGTTGGATTCTTTACGGCAGGCGAAAGCCCAACTGGCTCAAAAGATCCCTTTGCTCTTAGACGCAGCACATTAGGGATCATTGCAATACTTCTTGGAAATTGCCGGGTTAAACTTGGAAGGTTGATCTCTAAGGCAGCGGGCATTCACTGGGAATCTCACGACCATGGCACTCCTTCCGATGTGCATCGAGCATATCAGGCTGCATTCGAGCGGTTCGATTGGTCAAACAGCTTCAACGGATCAAAGCCTTTGGAAGAGATAGGAACGGGGCCAGGCGGATTTTGGAAACTCAGTTTCTCGTTAGGCCTGTATGACCTACCGGTGTTCTTCGCCGACCGCCTAAAAGTCCAGCAACGCGAAGCCGGTGTCCGCCACGATCTGATCGACGCGGTCTTCGCCCTCGGCGGGGAGGACGATCTCGTCCGGCTGCTCGCCCGGGTGCATGCTCTCCAGGCCTTCGTAACCACCCCCGACGGCGCCAACCTCCTCGCCGGCTACAAGCGCGCGGCGAATATCCTCAAGAAGGAGGGGTATTCCAACCCCGCCGACCGTCACCCCGGACTTGATCCGGGGTCCCGCTCGTCTTCGGGCGCGGCGGATGGCAGCGGGGCCCCGGATCAGGTCCGGGGTGACGCGGATGGGCCTGTTGCGATTCCGCTTTCCTACACGCCCGAACCAGCCGAAGCGGCCCTCATCGCCGCCCTCGACGCCGCCGGGCCCAAAGCCGCCGCCGCCGTCGCCGCCGAGGACTTCGCCGGGGCCATGGCCGCGCTCGCCAGTTTGCGCGCGCCGATCGATGCTTTCTTTGATAGAGTGACGGTCAACGATGCCGATGCGCAAAAACGCGCGGCGCGGCTGTCCCTGCTGGCATCCTTCCGCGACGCGGTGCATCAGGTGGCGGACTTTGCGAAGATCGAGGGGTAACCACAACCTCCCCTCCCCGGCGGGGAGGGGATTGAGGGGTGGGGGAGCGAGGCCGACAGGCTTCGCGTCAAGGCCAGAGTGAACGCTCGGCTTCGCCTTGCTCCCCCGCCCCAACCCCTCCCCGCCGGGGAGGGGCTTAAGGAAGTAGCTGAATGACCACCCAAGTCTACACCTTCGGCGGAAACGCAAAGCATTCCGACCCCCGCACCCGCGACAAGACCATCGTCGGCGGCAAGGGGGCGAACCTCGCCGAGATGGCCGGGATAGGCCTGCCGGTGCCGCCGGGTTTCACCATCACCACCGAGGTTTGCGTGGAATACCTGGCCAAGGGTGCGCAGTTCTCCGATGGCCTGCGCGCCGATGCCGCCGCCGCGCTCGCCCACATCGAACAGTCAGTCGGCAAGAAATTCGGCGATCCGGCCGATCCGCTGCTGGTCTCGGTGCGCTCGGGCGCGCGGGTGTCGATGCCGGGGATGATGGATACAGTGCTCAACCTCGGGCTCAACGACGCCACCGTCGCGGGCCTCGCCGCCACATCCGGAGACGCGCGCTTCGCGTGGGATTCCTACCGCCGCTTCGTCCAGATGTATGCCGATGTCGTGCTCGGGCTCGATCACCACCTGTTCGAGGACGCGCTGGAAATAGCCAAGGAAGACAAGGGCTACTTCACCGATGTCGAGATGCAGGCCGATGACTGGCAGGTGCTGGTCAAGGCCTACAAGGGCCTGGTCGAGCGGCAGCTTGGCAAGCCGTTCCCGCAAGACCCCCACGAGCAATTGTGGGGCGCGATCATGGCGGTGTTCGACAGCTGGGATTCCGACCGCGCCAAGGTCTACCGGAGATTGAACGACATCCCCGGCGACTGGGGCACGGCGGTCAATGTCCAGGCGATGGTGTTCGGCAACATGGGCGACACATCGGCGACGGGCGTCGCATTCACCCGCGATCCCGCCACCGGCGAGCGCGCCTATTACGGCGAATGGCTGATCAATGCCCAGGGCGAGGACGTCGTCGCCGGCATCCGCACGCCGCAATATCTGACCCGGGCCGCGCGCGAGCGGGCCAATGCCAAGCCGCTGAGCATGGAAGAGGCGATGCCGGCAGCTTATGGCGAGCTGGCCCGCGTCTTCGATCTGCTCGAAGCCCATTACCGCGACATGCAGGACATCGAATTCACCGTCGAGCGCGGGCAGCTGTGGATGCTCCAGACCCGCAGCGGCAAGCGTACCGCCAAGGCGGCGCTGAAAATGGCGGTCGATATGGTGGGGGAAGGGCTGATCGATCAGCAGGCGGCGATCCTGCGGGTCGATCCGATGGCGCTCGACCAGTTGCTGCATCCGACGCTCGATCCCAATGCCGTGCGCGACGTCATGGGAATCGGGCTTCCGGCCTCGCCCGGCGCGGCCTCCGGGTCAATTGTGCTCGATGCCGATGCGGCCGAACGCAGGGCGGCGATCGGCGAAGCGGTGATTTTGGTCCGGGTCGAGACCAGCCCCGAGGACATCCACGGCATGCACGCGGCCAAAGGAATCTTAACCGCGCGCGGCGGCATGACGTCGCACGCGGCCGTCGTGGCGCGCGGCATGGGGCGGCCCTGCGTTTCGGGGGCTTCCTGCGTGTCGATCGATCTGGCCAGCCGCACGCTCCGCATCGGCAGCCGCGAGCTCAAGGAAGGCGATGTCATCACCCTCGATGGCGCTTCGGGCGAGATCATGGCGGGCGAGGTGCGAACCATCGAGCCGGAACTGGCTGGCGATTTCGGCACGCTGATCGGCTGGGCCGACACCCACCGCCGGATGAAAGTGCGCACCAATGCCGAAACCCCCGCCGATTGCCGCATGGCTCGCCAGTTCGGCGCGGAGGGGATCGGCCTGTGCCGCACCGAGCACATGTTCTTCGATGCCAGCCGGATTTCCGCCGTACGCCAGATGATTCTTGCGGAGGACGAGGCCGGGCGGCGCGCGGCGCTGGCCAAGCTGCTGCCCGAGCAGCGCGCCGATTTCCGGGCGATTTTCGAGATCATGGCCGGGCTGCCGGTGACCATCCGCCTGCTCGATCCGCCGCTGCATGAATTCATGCCGCACACCGACGAGGAGTTCGCCGAACTTTCCGACATCATCGGCATCGGCGCGGATTCGCTCAAGCGCCGTGCGGAGGAACTGCACGAATTCAATCCGATGCTCGGCCATCGCGGCTGCCGGCTGGGAATCACCTTCCCGGAAATTTACGAGATGCAGGCGCGCGCGATTTTCGAGGCGGCCTGCGATGTCGCGGCGGCCTCCGGTGAGGCGCCGGTTCCCGAAGTGATGATCCCGCTGGTCGCCACCCGGCGCGAGCTGGAAATTCTCAAAGGCCTGGTCGATCGCATGGCCGCGCTGGTCTTTACCGAGAAGGGACGGACGCTTGCCTATCATGTCGGGACGATGATCGAACTGCCCCGCGCCGCGCTGATGGCGGGCGAGATCGCCCAGGAGGCGGAATTCTTCTCGTTCGGCACCAACGATCTGACCCAGACTACGCTGGGACTTTCGCGGGACGACGCGGGGCGTTTCCTGGGGGCCTATGTCGAGCAGGGGATTTTCCCGCGCGATCCCTTCGTCAGCCTCGACATCGACGGTGTCGGCCAGCTGGTGAGTCTTGCGGCGGAAAGAGGCAGGGCGGCGCGGCCGGGGATCAAGCTGGGGATCTGCGGCGAACATGGCGGCGATCCGGCCAGCATAGCGTTCTGCGAAAAAACCGGCCTCGATTACGTCAGTGCCTCGCCCTACCGGGTGCCGATCGCGCGCTTGGCGGCGGCGCAGGCGGCTTTGGGGTAGGTACAAATCAGCGTTTCCACCCGCTCAGCGTCAAAATTTCGAACCGCTCGGTAATCCGGCCCTCCGTATCGGCTCCGTTGGCAAAAGCTGCGCGCGCCGCCTCCAGCCGCTCGCGCCCCAGCGCCGGCCCATGCCGCGCCAGAACATTGCCCAGCCCCTGCGCGCGCAAATCCGCCACCAGCGCGCCTAGCGAGCCGAACCGCACTTCCAGCGAGCGGCTGTCCACCACCGGATCGGCAAAGCCCGCGCGCTGGAGCAATTGTCCACCCGCACGCACATCGACCTGCGGATGGATACGCGGGGCGGGGCGGTCGCCGTCGGCGGCGAGCATGACGGAGCGCAGCATGGGCAGGCTGCCCGCGCCGATCAGGCTGGCGATCATCAGCCCCCCGGGAGCTAGCGCGCCGCGCAAATGGATCAGCGCGCCGGGCAGGTCGTTGACCGTATCGAGCGTGCCGAGGCTGGCGATGAAATCGAAGGGGCCCAACGGGAAGGGGCGCTCCTCGTCGAAGCTTTCCGCCGGCTCCGCGCTGGTTACTTGCGAGCCGCCCGCCGTTAGCGCAGATGCCAGCGCCCCGGTCCACTCGCCGATGACCAGCGCGCGGGTAGGCGCATGGCGCAGAAACCCGAGGCGATCGATCACGTCTTCGACCATGTCCGTCATCAGGTAACGCGGTGCATCCCCCTCCTGCTGCAAGGCCAGCATCCGCCGCCGCGTGGCAATCCGCCGGGCGGGCGCGAAGATTGAGGGCGGTGCAGGGGCGGCCATGGCCCCGCATTGCCGCCAAGTCCCTTGCGGAGCAAGCGCTTGCGGGCCGCGCGGGGGAGGCTACCATGCCTCGGGTGTCGCTCGCCCAAACCCTTGCCCCGGTCATCGACCTGGTGTTCCCGCCGCGATGCCCGCTGTGCGGCGAGGGCCTGCTGGCGCAGTCCGGACTGTGCGCCGCCTGCTGGTCGGGCCTGACGATCCCGGGCGAACCGGCCTGCACCTCGTGCCAGAGGCCGTTTGCCGGCGGTATCGCGGAAGGATCGGTCTGCGCCCCCTGTCTCGCCTACCCTCCCCGGCATGACGGGGTAGCCGCGGGCACGCTTTACAACGACACCTCGCGCCGCCTGGTGCTGGCATTCAAGCACGGCCGCCGTATAGCCCTTGCACCGATGATGGCCCGGCTGATTTCCGCGCGCATGGCCGCTATCGACGAATCCTGGCTGATTGTGCCGGTGCCGCTGCACCGCTGGCGCCTGTGGCGGCGCGGCTTCAATCAGGCGGCGCTGCTGGCAACGGAAGTGGCCAGGCTGAAAGGGGCGAGGGTGGAAGTCGATGCGCTGCTGCGCCGCAAGGCGACGCCGATCCTCGGAGGCCTGAACCGCAAAGCGAGGGCTAGGGCGCTCGCCGGAGCAATCGCGATCAATCCGCGCCGCGCCAATTTGTTGCGCGGGGCCAAGGTCGTTCTGGTCGACGATGTGCTCACGAGCGGCGCGACCAGCGGGGCCTGTGTGCGGGTGTTGAGACGGGCCGGCGCGGAGAAGGTGGTGGTCGCCTGCTTCGCCCGGGTGCTGGACGAGGCCTAGGCGTCAGCTCTCTCATCAAAATCCAGGAGAGAGGTGCGAGGCGGGAAGGCCGCTACCGCAAGGGCGTAAAACGAAAACGCCCGGGCGCGGGTCCCGGGCGTCCTCGTGACGAAACTGTTGGACGCTGCCTTAGCAGTTCGGCGCCGCCCCCTGACGGCACCTCGTCCGATCCCTCATGTCCGGCCGCCCGTTGTGCGGGCCTTGGCCTGTCCCCTGAACCCTGGCGCTTTTTGCAAGCACCAATTTCCGGTGAGCTACCCTTGCGGATCGCGACGCTCTCTTTCTCAAATTCGCGCGGAATTGAAAGCGGCAAGGCAGCGACCGATGGATTTTGCGTTTCATCTGTGGTTATCGTGCAACAAGTCACCGTCTGACAGACACGTTTCAAGGGATTTTTCGCAATATGACCAGCCCGGATGCGAGCGATCGCGAGCAGGGCACGGCCTTTTTGCCGCGGTTCGACGGTCAGGGACTGTTGACGGCGATTGCCGTCGATTCGGCGAGCCGGGAGATTCTCATGGTCGCCTATATGGATGCCGAGGCGCTGGCGAAGACGCGAGAGACCGGACTTGCGCACTTCCACTCTCGTTCGCGCGGGAAATTATGGCTAAAAGGCGAGACTTCCGGGCACTTCTTGCGCGTCGAGGAAGTGCGTGTCGATTGCGACCAAGATGCTCTGCTGCTGTTGGTCAAGCCTGAAGGCCCCGCCTGCCATACCGGCGCAGTCAGTTGTTTCTACCGCAGTCTCGAGGGCGATGCGCTCGTCCGCAACGATTGAACGTCCGCAAAGTTTGAACCGAGGACTCACCGATGCCCAGTTACAAGGCCCCCGTGCGCGACACCTGTTTCGTCATCAACGAAGTGCTCCGGCTGGAAAGTTATAACAACCTGCCCGGATTCGAGGATGTCAGCGCCGATATCGTCGATGCGGTAGTCGGGGAGGCAGGGAAGTTCGCCGGCGAAGTACTCGCGCCGCTCAACGCATCGGGCGATACCGAGGGCTGCAAGCGCCATCCGGACGGATCGGTGACGACACCGGCCGGCTTCAAGGATGCCTTTGCCCAATTCCGCGAGGCCGGCTGGGGGACGATTTCCGCGCCGGTCGAATTCGGCGGGCAGGGCATGCCGGAAGTGCTGGGCTTTGCCGTCGATGAATTCATGTCGTCGGCCAACCAGTCGTTCTCGATGTATCCGGGACTTACCAATGGCGCGGTCGCGTCGATTCTGGTCAAGGCCTCGCCCGAACTGCAGCAGCGCTATGTGCCGAACATGGTTTCGGGCAAGTGGACCGGGACGATGAACCTCACCGAGCCGCACGCCGGCACCGATCTCGGCCTGATCCGCACCAGAGCGGTGCCGCAGCCCGATGGCAACTATGCCGTGACCGGCACCAAGATATTCATATCGGCCGGCGAGCACGATCTGGCGGAGAACATCATCCACCTCGTCCTGGCCAAACTGCCCGACGCGCCCGATTTGTCGAAGGGCATCTCGCTGTTCATCGTGCCCAAGTTTCTGGTCGGCGATGACGGCTCGCTAGGGACCCGCAATGCTGCGAGCTGCGGCGCGATCGAGCACAAGATGGGCATCCGGGCGAGCGCGACCTGCGTGATGAATTACGACGGGGCGACCGGCTATCTCGTCGGCGAGGAGAACAAGGGCCTCGCCGCAATGTTCATCATGATGAACGCGGCGCGGCTGGGTGTCGGCATTCAGGGATTGGCGCAGGCGGAAGTGGCCTATCAGAACGGCGCGGCCTATGCGCTGGAGCGCCGTCAGGGCCGGGCGCTGACCGGGCCCGCCGATCCGCAGGAAAAGGCCGATCCGCTGCTGGTCCATCCAGATATCCGCCGCATGCTGATGGACGCCAAGGCCTTCACCGAAGGTATGCGCGCGCTGGCCCTGTGGGGCGCCTTGCAGGTCGAACTGGCGCACAAGGCGCCCACCGAGGAAGAGCGGCAGCTGGCCGACGACCTGATCGGCCTGCTGACGCCCGTCATCAAGGGCTATGGCACCGACAAGGGCTTCGATACCGCTGTCAACATGCAGCAGATCTGGGGCGGTCACGGCTATATCGTCGAGAACGGCATGGAGCAGTTCGTCCGCGATGCCCGGATCGCCCAGATCTACGAAGGCGCCAACGGGGTGCAGGCGATGGACCTGGTCGGCCGCAAGCTGGCGGCGAACATGGGCCGGGCGGTGCAGGCGTTCTTTGCCCTGGTCGATGGCGAATGCGTGGCTGCGAAGGCCGATGGCCAGCTCGCGCCGATTGCCGAACGTATCGAAAAGGCCAATGGCGAGCTCAAGGCCGCGACCATGTGGTTCATGCAGAACGGGATGGCCAATCCCGACAATGCGGGGGCCGGCGCACATCACTATATGCACATCATGGGCGTGGTCGCGGTCGGCCTGATGTGGCTGCGCATGGCCAGGGTTGCGGCGGAGGCGCTTGCGGGCGGGGCTTCGGACAAGGCGTTCTACGAGGCCAAGCTGACGACGGCGCGCTATTTCGCCGAACGCTTTGCCCCCGACGCCGGGGCGCTGCGGCGCAAGATCGAGGCGGGCAGCGAGGCGATGATGGCGCTGCCGGCAGAGGCGTTCGCCACTGCCTGACCTGCATCACTCCTGCGGGAAGTGACGCGTCCGGTTGAGCTTGTCGATCACTTCGTCCATCGGTTCGACCACGGTCACGCTGCGGCCTTCGCCGAAAGCGGATGCGGGTGCCTTCGGAAATCGAGGAAATGAAAGTGACCTGCGCGGCATTGACCACGGTGGGAACCCGGTCCGAACTGGTGAATTTGACAAACATGGCAGGCTCTCCTCCTGGATTGTGGAACAAGCCTAGCGGTTTGACGCAAGGAAACCAGTGGCGAGGTCCGGCATTCCTCATCAGACTTCTATGGCGTCGCGGGCCAAATCTGCACCATTCGTCATTGCGAGGGGCGAAGCCCCGCGGCAATCCAGAGCGTCGCGCGAAACGCTCTGGATTGCTTCGCTACGCTCGCAATGACGATTTAGGTTTTGCGCGTCGCGCTTCTCAAGCGTTCGCCATATTCCGAGTTACGAGCCGGTCGCTGCTTGCGCCGGGTTGAACGGCCCGCGCGGCTCGCCCCTGGGCAGGACCGCCATGTCGAATGCCGCTGGAATTCGCAGCCGGATTCTCCGATCCGGGCAAGGACAGGGGGTCGTCTGAAAAGGAACACCCAATGACATCCAGAGCAATCCGGATCGCCTGTCTCGCCTTGCTGGCGCTTGCCGTGCCCATCTCGATCGGGATCGCCCGGGCAGCGACGCCCGAGGCGAACAAGCCGGCGGCCCCGGCTCCCGCCTCCGCAGGGCAGAACACTCCGGCGAGCGATGCGCCCGCCAGCCCTCCGACCATCGACACCAACGGCGACGGCAAACCCGACGCCTGGGATCGCGACGGCAACGGCAAGGCCGATGCCTGGGATCTCAACGGCGACGACCGGCCCGACCGGTTCGACAACAACGGCGACGGCAAGCCGGACTAAGAGCGGCGAGCCTGACGCGGGCGGCCCATATCGCCGGGCTGCCCGCCGAAGGTTCCATTCCCCCGGCGCTACAGGACATCCGCCGAATCCAGCGAATATCCTTCCTGCATGATCAGATCGACGCCGTGGACATTGCCCAACGGTCCGACGCCGAACAGCGCCCGGGCAGTCGGGTCCATGCTCTGCTTGGTTTCGGCGGAGAGCAGTGCTTCCCAGTTCATCTGCTGGCGGAGGAAATTGCGGCTGTAGAGCGCGAAAAGCAGCGCGCGTTGCTCGTCTGCCGTCACGTTGTTGCCCGATGTGTGCCACAGGCGGCCATCCATGATGATCGCCGATCCGGCCGGCGCCTCGAACGGGCGCATCAGGCTGTAGGCATTCGCCGGGACATCTGTCCGCTCGCGAAAGCGGTGGCTGCCGGGTAGATATAGCGTGCCGCCATTCTCGGCCCGGACTGGATCCAGGCACCAGATCACATTGAACAGCCACACCTGGTTCCACGGAGCCGGTGCAACCAGTGCCTGGTCGGCATGTACGTTCATCGAGGCCGCACCGGGCAGGGCGACATTTGCGCTGAAGTTGGACACCAGCGGCTCATCCCCCAGCAGCGCATGGGCAATGCCCAGGGCAAGGGGGTGGCGCAGAAGTTCGATGAACACCGGGTCCATGTCGGGAAGATTGTTGACCCGGATGTTATGCGGGTTGGGATCGAGACGGGGATCGAACACGACCAGACCGCGCTGGGTCATCTTCTCGGTGGCCACGGCGAATGCATCGCGAACCTGGGCGAGTTTCCCGGCATCGAGCAGATCGGGGATGATGCAGAAACCCTGTTCTGCGACCTCGCTCAGCACTTCGGGCAAGTCTTGCGGCACGGCGGGCCCTCCCCATGGCCTGATTGGAATTTCTAAGCAAACACCTCGCCGAACAGTTCCAGCATTGCTGCCCAGCTCTGGCGGTCGGCGCTGGGGTCGTAGCGGACCGCGTCGAAACCGCGCGCGTCGCTGCCCGGATCGGTGAAGCCGTGGCGCACGCCGCTGTAGCTGTGGAAGTGCCAGTCGGCCCCGGCTGCATCCATTTCCTCCCAGAAGGCAATCACTTGCGCGCGCGGAACCATCGGATCGGCATCGCCGTGGCAGACCAGGACGCGCGCGCGGATGGCGCCGGGCTCCGCTGGGAGCTGGGTGTCGAGCAGCCCGTGGAAGCTGACCACTGCGTCGAGGTCGGCTCCGTCGCGCGCAGCCTCCAGCGCGGCCTGCCCGCCCATGCAGAAGCCGATGGCGGCCATGGGGAGGCCCTCGGCAGCAGGATGGCTGCGCAGGGCGGCAATCGCCGCGCGCAGCCGGGCGCGGTAGGTTACAGTGTCGGAGCGGAGCATCTGGGCGAGCGGTCCGCTGGCCTCGAAGCTCTCGACCGCCTGGCCGTAGAAATCGGCGATCATCGCGACATAGCCCGCATCCGCCAGCATCGCGGCGCGGCGTTCCATCGGGGCGTTGACGTTGGCGATGGTCGGAAAGATGACCACCGCCGCGTGGGGCCTGCCTTCCGGGCGGGCGAGCCAGCCGGTCAGCGCAATGTCGCCGTCACGGTAGGTAACTGGCTCCAGTTCGCTCATTCGGGCAGGAAATCCGGCACCGACAGATACCGCTCGCCGGTATCGTAGTTGAATCCCAGCACCCGGCTTCCCGCCGGCAAGTCCTTCAGCTTCTGCGCAATCGCCGCCAGCGTCGCGCCCGAACTGATGCCGACCAGCATGCCTTCCTGCGTCGCGCACTGCCGCGCCATCTCCTTGGCATCGGCCGGATCGACCTGGATTGCGCCGTCGATCGACTGCGTGTGCAGATTTGTGGGAATAAACCCCGCGCCGATGCCCTGGATCGGGTGCGGCGCGGGCTGGCCGCCGGATATCACCGGCGACAGCGTCGGCTCGACCGCATAGGCTTTCATTCCCGTCCATTTGGCTTTCAGCACTTCGGCGCAGGCGGTCAGATGCCCGCCGGTGCCGACGCCGGTAATCAGCACATCGACCGGGCCATCGGCGAAATCGGCGAGAATCTCCTGTGCGGTGGTACGGGCATGGACGGCGATATTGGCGGGATTGTCGAATTGCTGCGGCATCCATGCGCCCGGGGTTTCGGCGACGATTTCCTTGGCCCGCTCGATTGCCCCCTTCATCCCCTTTTCGCGCGGGGTGAGGTCGAACTTGGCACCATAGGCCAGCATCAGCCGCCGCCGCTCGATCGACATCGAATTGGGCATGACCAGCACCAGCGGATAGCCTTTCACTGCGGCAACCATGGCCAGGCCGATGCCGGTATTGCCCGAAGTCGGCTCGACTATGGTTCCGCCCGGCTTGAGACTGCCGTCCGCCTCCGCCGCCTCGATCATGGCGAGGCCGATGCGGTCCTTGATCGAGCCGCCGGGATTAGCCCGCTCGCACTTGATCCAGACCTCGTGGCCGGGGAACATTCTTGCAAGGCGGATGTGCGGCGTGTTGCCGATGGTCTCGAGGATGCTGCCGGCTTTCATGGTTCGGTCTCCTGTTGACGGTATTGGGCGGCGAATGTCCTGGCATTGCGCAATTCCGGGAACAGCCACGCCCACATAGCGGTAACGAGTATGGCACCCGCGCCACCAAAGACAACCGCTCCTGTTGCCCCGAGCAGCGCGGCAGCAACGCCGGACTGCATCTCGCCGAGTTCGTTCGAGGCGGAGACCGCCAGCCCGGTGATTGCCGAAACCCGGCCACGCATCTCGTCGGGCGTGGCGAGCTGGATCAAAGTGATGCGGATGAACACCGAGACCATGTCGGCCATGCCGAGCGCAGTCAGCATGGCCAGCGACAGGATGAAATCGCGCGACAGGCCGAACACTATCGTCGCAGCGCCGAAAGCGGCTACTGCCCACAGCATTTTGGCTCCGACATTGCGCTCGATCGGTCGGGCCGAAAGGTAGATCGAGACCAGCACCGCCCCGATGGCGGGCATGGCCCGCATGATACCGAGACCGTTCGCCCCGACCGGCTCGCCGCCGAAAGTGAGGATATCGCGGGCGAAAACCGGCAGCAGCGCGGTCGCCCCGCCCAGCAGCACGGCAAACAGGTCCAGCGTGGTGCAGCCGAGCAGGAAACGCTCGTTCCAGACGAATTTGAAGCCATCGATCACCTGGCGCACCGGGTGCGATTTGCGGTTGCCTTCGGGCGGGGGCAGGCGGCGGATGGCGAAGATTGCCGTGCAGGTGAAGGCCAGCAGAGCGGCGGCGGTCCAGTAGGGCAGGGCCGGGCTTAGGGCGAACAGCACTCCGGCCAGCGCCGGTCCGCCGATCTGGCCGCTCTGCCAGGACAGCGATCCCAGCGCCATGGCGCGCGGCATCAGCGCGGCGGGAACGATATTGGGCACGAAGGCGCTCATCGCCGGGCCAATGAACACGCGCGCCACTCCGTGCATGGCGGCGAGGCCATAAAGGATGGGCAGGTTCTGCAATTCGAACTGCGTCACCAGCGCCAGCGTGAGGGCGACCAGCAGATCGAGAAACGAGGCAAGCCCGGCGACCGTGCGCCGGTCGAACCGGTCGGCCACCACGCCAGCGACCGGGGTGAGCAGAAACAGCGGCAGGAATTGCGCCAGGCCGAGAATTCCCAGCTGGAGCGCGGCCTGCGGAATGGTCATGCCATATTGCCCGCGGGCGACGTCGTAGAGCTGGTAGCCGATGATGACGACCATGCCGATGGTGCCGAAGGTCGATGCAAAGCGGGATAGCCAGAACAGGCGGAAGTCCCGGATTTGCAGCGGCGAAGTGTAGTCGGTCACCCAGCTGTCATGGCAGGGCCGGGCAGGGATGCCAAGCTGGCTGTGGAGGAGTTAGCGCGAACCAACGATAATATGAAGCATAGGTCCCTCTCCATTTTCACGAAGTGCAAATGGGGAGGTGGATCTTCCGCAGGACGAGACGGAGGGGTTTCGGCGCTGGCGGAATACCCCTCCGTCAGCCGCTACGCGTCTGCCACCTCCCCATTTGTGCTTCGCAAAAATGGAGAGGGACAAGTGGCCCCGATTTGCAGTGGTTCGCTTTAGGCCGCCAAATTCATCCCCCCTCCCGCAAGCGGGAGGAGAACTGTTCAGCGATCCCTGCGCAGCCTCGGATTGGGCTGGAGCGCCTCGATCACCTTGAGGAAATCGTCAAGCCGGATGATCCGCTCGAACTGGAACCCCGCCTTGTCGTCGGTGACCCAGATCAGGTGCGCTTCGATGCGGCCGAGTACCGGCAAACGGATGATGACCCGCTCGCCGCGACCGAGACCGGGCGCGCCGTTCGCCATGAAGCCGTGCGCCGACAGATTGGCGATATGCAGATGGATGTCGCCCAGCTGGCGATGCTCGGCGATCACCGGGCAATCGACCGGGTGCCGCGTCGCGCGCCGCATTTCGGTAACTGTCAGCTGCGCGCCTGCGCCGATTGCCATAACTCACCTCAGACTCGGGTTCCGGGTGAGACAAGATGCACGGGAAAGGCAAATATTGGGTAAACCGGCAAGAAATGACCGGCAAGGTTCTGCCGCTTCGTCCCTCAGGCCGGGCGCAGAACGCCGTGTTTCTTCTTTCCGGCAGAAAGCTTCTGTTCCCCGGCGCTAGCGGAAATGTGGTGCGATTCGTCGCCGATAGCCTCGCCTTCGAGCCTTGCGCCGCCTCCCGCGACCAGCCGCTTGGCCTCGCCGCGACTCGCTGCGAAGCCTATGCCGGTCAGCGCATCGACAATGGTGCAGCCCTCGGGCGGAATGGTGAAGACTGGCAGATCCTCACCGACGCCGCCCCCGGCAAAGGTGGCGGCGGCGGTGGCTTCGGCGGCGCTGGCGGCGTCATCGCCGCGGCACAGTTTCGTGACTTCGTTGGCCAGGACGACCTTGGCGGCGTTGATCTCGCTGCCCTGAAGCGCCTCGAGCCTTGCCACCTCGTCCAGCGGCAGATCTGTAAACAGCCGCAGGAACTTGCCGACATCGCGGTCGTCGGCATTGCGCCAGTATTGCCAGAAATCGTAGTTCGGCAGCGCATCCTCGTTGAGCCACACGGCCCCCGCCGCTGTCTTGCCCATCTTGGCGCCGTCAGCCGTGGTGAGCAGCGGCGTGGTTGCCCCGTAAAGCTCGATTCCCTCCATCCGCCGGGTAAGCTCGATCCCGTTGACGATGTTGCCCCACTGGTCCGACCCGCCCATCTGCAAACGGCAGCCATGGCGCAGCGCCAGTTCGCGAAAATCGTAGGCCTGGAGGATCATGTAATTGAATTCGAGAAAGGTCAGCGGCTGCTCGCGTTCCAGCCGCAACTTCACCGAATCGAAAGTCAGCATGCGGTTGATGGTGAAATGCGGGCCGACATCGCGCAGCAGATCGACATAGGAGAGCGCGCTCAGCCATTCGTCGTTATCGACCATGATCGCGTCCGTAGGGCCATCGCCGAAGGTGAGCAGCTTTTCGAATACGGTGCGGATCGAGGCAATGTTGGCCTTGATGTCTGCACCGGTGAGCATCTTGCGGCTCTCGTCCTTGCCCGATGGATCGCCGACCTTGGTGGTGCCGCCGCCCATCACGACAATCGGCTTGTGCCCGGTCTGCTGGAGGCGGCGCAGTTGCATGATTTGCACAAGGCTGCCGACATGCAGCGATGGCGCGGTGGCGTCGAAGCCGATATAGCCGGGGACAACCTGCTTCGTCGCCAGCGCGTCCAGCGCTGTCGCATCGGTCAACTGGTGGATATAGCCGCGCTCGTCGAGCAGGCGGAGCAGGGAGGACTGGTAGTTCGACATGGCGGCCTCTATCGGATCGGCGCGCCTAGCATGAGGAAGCGCGCTTGCAAATCTATCCGCTGTTGGCCCACCCCAACTTCGCGCCCGCCGAGGTGCACGGGGTGAGTGTGCGCTGGAACGAATTGCCCGATGGACGGCTGATGCTGCGCTATCGGGTCGATGGCTGCGCGGGGCTCGAAGTGCCCGGGTTTCACGGCATGGGCCGCGGCAACGATCTGTGGAAGACGACCTGCTTCGAGCTTTTCCTTTACGATGGTGACGGCTGCTATCGCGAATTCAACTTCTCGCCCTCGCAGCAATGGGCGGCCTATCGGTTCGCCGGCTACCGCAATGCCAGGCAAGACTTCGAACCCAAAGTGGCTCCAGTGATCCGGCCCGAGCGCGGCGATTCGATATTCATGCTGACCGTATTCATCGCCAAGGCGGACGTCGAAGGGTCGGCGATGGGCGCGCTGGCGGCGGTCATCGAGGAAAAGCGCAGGCGGCCATCCTATTGGGCGATGGCGCATCACAAGCTCGAGCCCGATTTTCACGACCCCGCGAGCTTTCTGCTGGCCACGGCTTCGGCGGGCAAGCCATGACATCCGGTCCGATAAGTTTCGGTGTCGACCGGCTGCTGGCTGACCCCGCGCTGCGCAAGCCCCTCGAAGGCAAGCGCGTCGCGCTGATCGCGCATCCCGCCTCGGTGACGGAAGACCTCACCCATTCGCTCGATGCGCTGATCGCGGCGGGAGTGAATGTCACTTCCGCCTTCGGCCCGCAGCACGGGCTCAAGGGCGACAAGCAGGACAATATGGTCGAGACGGCGGATGAGATCGATCCGCAATACGGCATTCCCGTGTTCAGCCTTTATGGCGAGGTGCGTCGTCCCACCAAAGCGATGATGGACACTGCCGACGTCTTCCTGTTCGATCTGCAGGACCTCGGCTGCCGCATCTACACCTTCGTCACCACGCTGCTCTATCTGCTTGAGGCGGCGGCGGAGCGCGGCAAGTCTGTCTGGGTGCTCGACCGGCCCAATCCCGCCGGCCGCCCCGTGGAAGGCACGCTGCTGCTGCCGGGGCAGGAGAGCTTCGTCGGGGCGGGACCGATGCCGATGCGCCACGGGCTGACGATGGGCGAGATGGGCGCTTGGTTCGTCGAACATTTCAAACTCGATGTCGATTACCGGGTGATCGAGATGCAGGGCTGGCAGCCGGACGCTGCGCCCGGCTTCGGCTGGCCGGAGAGCCGCATCTGGATCAACCCCAGCCCCAATGCCGCCAATCTCAACATGGCCCGCGCCTATGCCGGGACGGTGATGCTGGAAGGTGCGACCCTCTCCGAAGGGCGGGGCACCACACGCCCGCTCGAACTGCTATTCGGCGCGCCGGATGTCGATGCCAGGGCGGTGCTGGCGGAAATGCAGCGCTTTGCCCCGGACTGGCTGGCGGGCTGCGCGATCCGCGAATGCTGGTTCACGCCCACATTTCACAAGCACGCCGGAGAATTGTGCAGCGGCCTGATGATCCACGCCGAGGGCCGCTTTTACGATCATCGCAAGTTCCGCCCCTGGCGCTTGCAGGCGCTGGCGTACAAGGCGATCCGGCGGCTCTATCCGGATTACGAATTGTGGCGCGATTTCCCTTATGAATACGAATTCGAGCGGCTGGCGATCGATGTGATCAACGGCGGCCCTGCTTTGCGCGAATGGGTGGATGATGCTGCAAGCGCGCCAGACGATCTGGAAGCGATTGCGGCAGCGGACGAGGCGCAGTGGAGCGCGGCGATCGGGCGGCATCTGCTCTATTGACCCGCGCCCGCCCCATGCGCCAAACCGCGCCTGGGGGAGGAACCAAATGAGCGCAATGCCACAGACGCGGGTGCGGCTGACAATCTATGTCCTGCTGGTCGTCTATATCCTCAATTTCCTCGACCGCCAGATCGTCGCCATTCTCGCCCAGCCGATCGCGAAAGACCTCGGGCTCAGCGACACCCAGATCGGGCTGATGACCGGGCTTGCCTTTGCGCTGTTCTATACCAGCCTCGGCATTCCCATCGCGCGGTTCGCTGACCGGCCTTCGACCAATCGCATCTGGGTGATTTCAAGCTGCCTGGCGGTGTGGTCAGCAATGACCGCGCTGTGCGGGGCGGCACAGAATTTCGTGCAGATATTTCTTGCACGGATCGGCGTCGGCATCGGCGAGGCTGGGGGCACGCCGCCTGCGCACTCGCTGATCGCCGAGATCGTTCCCCCGGAAAAGCGCGCCTCGGCGCTGTCGCTCTATCAACTCGGACCGCCGATAGGCGGGCTGATCGGCATGGTGCTGGGCGGGATCCTTGCGGACAGCATCGGCTGGCGGATGGCCTTTGTCGCGGTCGGCCTGCCGGGTATCGCAATGGCGCTGGTCGTGCTGGTGCTGCTGCGCGACCCCCGGACGAGCGCGGTTCTCGCGGCGGTGAAGGCGGCGCCCGTTGTCAGTTTTCGCGAAAGTTTCGGCCAGATACTTGCCTCGAAGGCGAACCGGCGCGTGCTTTGCGCTTGCGCCTTTGCTGCGATCGCCAATTTCGGCATGCTGATCTGGGGGCCGATCTATTTGCAGCGCAGTTTCGGACTTTCCGCCAGCCAGACCGGAATATGGTTCGGACTGGTAAACGGCATTGCTTCGGCGCTGGGCGTCTGGCTTGGCGGACAGTTCGGCGACCGGCTGATGAGCCGGGGCAAGCAGCATCTGCTGACCGTGCCGGCCATATCCATAGCGCTGGCCTCGCCGCTGCTGGTGCTGGGCCTGCTCGCGCCGCACTGGCAGTGGGCAATGGTGCTGTTTTTCCCGGCGCTGCTGCTGTTGTGGCTGCACGTCGGCCCCTGCTACAGCGCGGTGCAGGGCCTGGTGCCCTCCACCAGCCGTGCCACCGCCAGCGCCTCGATCCTGCTGATGCAGAACCTGTTCGGGCTGGGGCTGGGCGCGCCGGCGATCGGCTGGCTGTCGGACCACTACAAGCCGGAATGGGGCGTGGACAGCGTGCGCTATGTGCTGGTCGGCGTGGTCGGCGTGGTAGCGCTGGCGGCGGGAGCGCTGCTGTGGTCGGCGCGCAAGTACCTGCCCGAGGAGCTGGACCGGGCAGGTTAGTGCTTCTTGCGCGTCAATTCCCGCATCGCATCGTCCAGCCCTTCCAGCGTCAGCGGATACATCGATCCGCCCATCAGCTCGTGGATCAGCTTGGTCGACTGCGAATAGTCCCACTGCTTTTCGGGCGTCGGGTTGATCCAGACGGTGGCGGGATAGACGTGGCGCACCCGCTCCAGCCAGACCGCCCCCGATTCCTCGTTGAAATGCTCGACCGAGCCGCCGGGATGGCTGACTTCATAGGGACTCATCGAGGCATCGCCGACAAAGATCACCTTGTAATCGTGGCCGTATTTGTGGAGCACATCCCAGGTCGGCGTGCGCTCGGAAAAGCGGCGGCGGTTGTCCTTCCACAGGCCTTCATAGAGGCAGTTGTGGAAGTAGAAGAATTCGAGGTTCTTGAATTCGGCGGTGGCGGCGCTGAACAGTTCCTCGACCAGCTTGACATGCGGGTCCATCGAGCCGCCGTTGTCGAGGAACAGCAGCACCTTCACGGCATTGCGCCGTTCGGCCCGCATGTGGATGTCGAGCCAGCCCTGCCGCGCGGTGCCATCGATGGTGGCTTCGAGATCGAGTTCCTCCGCCGCGCCTTCGCGGGCGAAACGGCGCAGCCGGCGCAGCGCGATCTTGATGTTGCGGGTGCCAAGTTCGCGCGTGTTGTCGAGATTGGCGAATTCGCGCTTCTCCCACACCTTGATCGCGCGGCCATGCTTGCCTTCGCCGCCGATGCGCACGCCTTCGGGGTTGTAGCCCGAATGGCCGAACGGCGAGGTGCCGTTGGTGCCGATCCACTTGTTGCCGCCCTGATGGCGCTTTTCCTGCTCCTCGATCCGCTGTTTCAGCGTCTCCATGATCTCGTCCCAGGAGCCGAGCGCCTTGATCGCTTCCATCTCCTCCTCGGAGAAATAGCGTTCGGCGAGGGCTTTGAGCCAATCCTCGGGGATTTCGACCGGCTGCTGGCCGTAGTCGGAGATGATGCCCTTGAACACGCGCTGGAACACCTGGTCGAACCGGTCGAGCAGGCCTTCGTCCTTCACGAAGGTGGCGCGGGAGAGGTAGTAGAAGGCCTCGGGCGTCCGCTCGATGACGTCCTTCTCCAGCGCCTCGAGCAGGGTGAGGTGCTCCTTGAAGGAGGCGCCAATACCGGCGGCGCGCAGTTCGTCGATGAAGTTGAAGAACATCGGGTCAGTCCTTCGCAGCCGGTGGTGGCGGTTGCCGGGGGAATTGTTCCAGCGCCGGATCGATCAGCGCCCAGCCGGGGGCATCGTCGACCCAGATCGCCGTGTCGGGCTTCAGCCCATGTCCCTCGTCGAGAAAGCCCAGCCGCACCGAAGCCATATGCATCCGCGCGGACGATTGCCCCATAACCGGCGTGCCGCATTTCGGGCAGAAATACTGGATCAGCGTGTTTCCGCTCGCCGCCGGGGTACGGTGCTCGGCGAGCTCGCCGGACAGGTCCCAATCGGCCATCAGGAACGTCGCATTATGCGTCGGGCCGCCAGCAGCCGATTGCTGGCACTGGCGGCACCAGCACTGGCGTACGGCAAGCGGCTCGCCATTGATCGTGGCGGTGACGGAACCGCAGGCGCAGCGGCCGGTGTAGGGGGCGGGCATCGCTCAGGCCTTCCCGGCCAGCGGGGAATCCGGCCCCCGGGAATGATGCGGGCAGCTTCGGATCGAGCACGGCCCAGCCGGGCGCGCTGTCCGCCCAGATGATCCCCTGCGGTGCCATCAGCTCCGGATCGTCGAGCGTCCCCGCGCGGATGCGGATCGGCATGCCGGCAGGCTTGATCGTGCGGCTGTACATCTGCGAGCCGCATTTCGGGCAAAACCCGCGCTCGACCCTATTGCCGCTGTCGGCGACTTTCTCAAGCTTTGTCACCTCGCCCTCGAAGCGCACTGCCGCGTCAGGGAACAGCACGTTTACCGTCGCCGATCCGCTGGCGATATACTGGCAATCGCGGCACCAGCACATCCGAGCGCCGACCGGTTCGGCGTCGATGGAGTAGCGGAGCTGGCCGCAGAAGCAGTGGCCGGTATGCGGCATTAGCGCCTCCTCACCCGCTCCGCCGCGCCATGAACGCCAGACGCTCGAACAGCATCACATCCTGCTCGTTCTTGAGCAAAGCCCCGTGCAGCGGCGGGATCGCCTTGGTCGGGTCGCGGTTCTGCAGGACGTCGAGCGGCATATCCTCGTTCATCAGCAGCTTCAGCCAGTCGAGCAGTTCGCTGGTGCTCGGCTTTTTCTTCAGGCCAGGCACGTCGCGCACTTCGTAGAAGATATCCATTGCCTTGGTCACCAGCGTCTTCTGGATCTTGGGGAAGTGGACGTCGATGATTGCCTGCATCGTCTCGCGGTCGGGGAACTTGATGTAGTGGAAGAAGCAGCGGCGCAGGAAGGCGTCGGGCAGTTCCTTCTCGTTGTTCGAGGTGATGATAACGATCGGGCGTTCTTGCGCCGTGATGCGCTCGCCGGTTTCGTAAACGTCGAAGCTCATCCGGTCGAGTTCCTGAAGCAGGTCGTTGGGGAACTCGATATCGGCCTTGTCGATCTCGTCGATCAGCAGCACGGGAAGCTGCGGCGAGGTGAAGGCGTCCCACAGCTTGCCGCGCCGGATGTAGTTGGAGATGTCATGGACGCGCTCGTCGCCCAGCTGGCCGTCGCGCAGGCGGGCGACGGCGTCATATTCATAAAGCCCCTGATGCGCCTTGGTCGTGCTCTTGACGTTCCATTCGATCAGCGGCGCGCCCATGGCGGTGGCGATTTCCTGCGCCAGCACGGTCTTGCCGGTGCCTGGCTCGCCCTTGACCAGCAACGGGCGGCGCAGCAGCGTCGCGGCGTTGACCGCCACTTTCAGATCATCGGTAGCGACGTAATTCTTGGTGCCTTCGAAACGCTGCATTGCCTGTTCCTGCCCTGATTCCGGCCAAATGTGCCAATGACCCGGGCGTTAAGTCGTGCAGGGCGGAGTGGCAAGCGGCAAGCGAAGCGCCAATATGAAACGGGCGCCGCAATCCCCCTCGAATGCGGCGCCCGTCAGATATCCCCCCTCCATCCCGGAAACCGGAACCCCCGAGGGTGGCCATCGGTGCGACCCGAATGGCCTTTTTTGCCAGGGGAAGATCGTTTTCGTCCCTTCCCGTACCGGCGTGCGTGGTCCGCATCGTAATATGGAACACGGTTAATCTTCTATGTCATCGCCGCGTCATACAATATACATAATCTTATAATTCGTGAGGAATCGGCATGACCGATTATGCAGCGCCCGGTCTTGTGACATTGCTCACTCCAGCCGACCGCGACGTTTTGACGACGCTCGGGCAGCGCAAGTCGTTCGCCGACGGCGAGCTGATCCATGCGCGCGGCGATCCCGATGCGGCGATGGGTGTGGTCATCGAAGGTGCGATAAAGCTGGTCCGGCAGTTGAGCGACGGCCGCCAGTTGCTGGTGGTTACAGTCAATCCCGGCCAGCACTATGCCGATACCAATACTTTCAAAAACAACCCGCGAACCCATCACGCGCTGGCCGTGGGCGCAACCGTGGTCGATTATTACCCGCACAAAGTATTCATGCAGTTACTTGAATTCCCGGGGATTATCCGGGCGCTATATCAGATAAGCTCATTCCGCCTCGCTCAGGCGATCGACATGCTCGACGATATCCGCGCGATTCCGCCCGAGGTGCGGCTGGGCAAGATGCTGGCAGTGATGCGCGTTTCGGCGGATGGCGACTGCCGCATCGAAAGCCGGCAGGACGAACTGGCAAACCTGCTCGGCGTATCGGCAATGACGCTGGCGAAGGCTCTCAAGTCATTGAGGGTAAAGGGCCTGATCGAGACCGGCTACCGGACGATCACAATCGTCGATCCAGCCCGCTTCGACGCCTGGCTGGCGGAGAATGCAGGCTATTAGATCAAGTCCTCAGCAGAGCCCCGGCCAGAGGAAATCCGATTCCCGCGTCAACCAGATCCGCAATGGATTTGAGGCCAAGCCCGACCGCCCTGCGCGCGGAAACCCGGCTCACTTCGGCGATCGAGGCAAGCACGGATTCGCTGGCATCCCGCTGGATCCGGACGAGCACTTCCGCCTCTTCACGGTTGATCTGTCCTGCTGCAAGCAGGCCGGAGATTGCCGCGACGGCGTGGGCGATCTTGCCCGCTTCGGCCAGCGCCAGCGCCTTCACCCTGGCGCTGTCTGTCTTGAGCGAGGCGATGATTGCCGCGGCCAGTTCGGACCCCGCTTTTGCGATATCGAACGGCATTACCGGTCTCCTGCCGCTTGCGTAGCGGCGATGGCCGAGCTGGCTCGGGCTATGGCGCCGGCGTTGAGCGAGATGGCATCTGCCGCCATGCACAAGCCGTTGATATCGGCACTGTCTGCCGAAGCCAGCTGGTGGCTTTGTCGCGCCCCTTCGATCGCTCGCGACAGGGCCTCGGCGGCGCGGAGCAGGGCGCTGCTGCTTCCGGTAGCGGCGAGGCGGGCTTGCAGACTGGCGGCATGCTCACCCAGCAGGATATACAAGTTCATGTTATGTTCGTAACTGCATTCCGGCGCGGCGCGGGTGGACAGGGCGGCGAAGTAGGCTCCGGAACTCGACATCAATCGTATTGGCAAGCTCGGTCGCCGCCGGATCGCCGCCAGCCATGGGGGTGACGCAGGCGGTCAGCGCCAGAGCAGCGAATAATGTGGGAACTGTGCCAAAATAGCGCGGCTTTGACGGCATTTCATGTCTCCTTGAGGCGTGCAATCACCCGGTCCCATCCGCGATTCAGGTTGCGTGGCGGCAGGTCGATAGCGAATTAGGAAATCCGGCCCTTGGCGAAATCTGTCATGCGCCACGCCCGGGCCTGTCCATTGCGACTCAGTCTATCAAGCTTGCGGGATTGTAGGACAGCCTCGATTTGCCTAGGTCTGTGCGGGCGGCCTATCCGGGAGTGACGGCTATGGCGATTTCATTGCTTTACGGCTGCTGCCAGATCGAATCCGGTACCCGCAACCTGGCCGCGACCCGCACTTTCATGCAAGACGTGCTCGGCGCCGGAAAGATCGAGCAGGAACTGGCCCAGCAGATCCGCGAGCTGTTCCCCGATGGCGGCTACGATGTCGAACACCTCGATTGCGGCGAGGCGGTTTTCCAGATCAACGAACCATCGGATAGGATGAATTACGGTGGGAACAAGTCGGTCCACCAGACCTATCTCGCCCGCATCGGCGCTTGCGTCACCAACCTCAATTTCTTCATCGACGATCATGCCCATGCCAGGGCGCTGCTCACTGGCATGGGCGCGGAAATCCACATCGAAGGCCCCAGTTCCGCCGCGCGCTGCCTCGCCGACTATGGCCCGGGCAACACCCGCCAGGGCGGTGATGAGCGCCCCTTCCTGTTCATGGGCACGCGCCACCTGATCGGGCTCGACCTTGAGATCATGGAGCCCAATTTCCTGCGTTTTGCCGATCAAACCACGCAATACCCCTGTTTCGTCCACCCGCGCCCAGCGGTGAGCGACGGCAATCTGCTGCTCCAGCGGCTGCGGCTGGTGGTGCCCGATCTCGACGCGGCATGGGCCAATATCGAGGCGGTGTTCACGCCCGGCAGCCGCAGCAAGCCCTATGCGCAGCGCTCGGGCAGGCTGGGCAAGTCATTCCGGGTCGGACTTTCGGGCATCGAGCTGGAATATTGCCAGCCGCTGTCGGGACGCGGCGAACTGGCCACCGAATTTGAACAATACGGTCCCGGTGTCGTTGCGATAGCCTTTGCGGTGCGCGATCCGGACCTGGTTCGGGGCAAGCTTGGCGAGGCGGGCTCGCCAGTAATCTCGGCGGCGGTCGATCCGCTGGATGGTACTGTCCAGCTCGGGCACCACCGGATCGCCTGCCGCGATGTGACCGGCTTCGACGCAATACTGGAAAAGGCGGACTGACTTCGATTCGCGAGGCCCCGCGCCGGACGGGGAGTAGAGGGGCATCCGGCGCGGGGGTGGTTCCGGGGCCGGTTAAGAGGCCGCCGGCTCCGCAGGGACGGCGGGTGCGGGAGAGCCCGCCGTCGACCCGGAAAGCAGGCGCTTGGCCTTGCGGAAGCGCAGGAACATTACCAATGCCGCAACCGGCAGCAGCCAAGGCAGTGCCAGGCCGAGCAGCACCAGCAGCGCCGCAGTCATCGACTGCAAGCTCCCCCAGGATGCGTTCGCTGCCTTGCCGAAGCCATTGCCCGAAGCGAGCAGGCCTTCGCTGGCATAGGCGAAGTTCACCGGCGTGGTGGCGATCGAGGCTTCCTTGTCGCGGCGCAGGCGCTCTTGCCCGCGCAACTGTTCGCGCATGGACTCGGCACGGTTTTGCAGGTCGAGACGCTCGTCCTTGGACAGGCCCGGTTGCTTGAGCCGCGCCTCGATTCGTTCAGCCTCGGCGAGAAGTGCCGCGCTGTTCTGTTGCGAAAGGGCGATCTCCCCGCCAGCATTCTCGCCGCTGACGTACGCATTATCGACCTTGCCGTCGGCCTTTTCGACTGCGGCAATGCCCTCGACGCCGAAGCGGTGGGCGATGTCGGGGGCTAGCAGGAAATCGATCCGGGCGGAGACTTCGTCCTCGCGCGGTTGTTCGAACTGCATTCCCGTTACCCGGCAGCGGCTGGGGCCCAGCCGTTCGCAGGCTGCGGCGTGTTCCTGCTGGACACCGGCGATGGCTTTGGCGGGCAGGGTGAAGGCATAGCGATAGGCGAAAGCCACGCCGGGCGCGACCGCGCCGCCGATCCCGGGGACAAAGGTTTCATTGGCGTCGGCGCGGACTGCGGCGGTGTCGGCATTGGAGGTCGTTGGAGCTGCGGCTTCACCCGAGGCAGCAGCCTCTTCGTCGAGAGGCGACTTCGAGCAACCGGAAGCAAGGAGCAGGACAGTGGCGGCGAGGGCAGTGAGGGGCAAGTGTATGGGACGCATGAGGGCTCTCCCGAAAGGCAGCTTTTCAGGGCTGCGGGACAAGTGTCTATCGAATCAGTAGACAATTCGTATCTATCGATTCGATAGACATCATGCAACGATGAAACGTGCCGTACGCACGACAAAGTGTTTAGCTAGGTTAGGATCGAGGCTATGCGTCGCCTCGCCCGTCAGCCCTTACTGGCTTCCCTTGCGACCCATGCCTTGACCGAGTGCAGATACTCGCGGTCCGCCTCGGTCTCGACCTGCTCCGAAGCCGCCAGCACCTCGCGCATACGGGCTGCGTAGTCCTTCTGCTCCGCTGTGCCTTCCACGCCGAGCCGGTCCAGCCGCTCGACCTCGCAGGGCGGCAGGGTAGTCTCGAACGGGTGGGTGAGATTGCCGAAGCCGGCATAGGCGAAGGCTAGCATCAGGCCGGCTTCATCGCCGATGCATTCGAACCGCCGCACCGCGCCCGGCGGGATCGAGACCATGTCGTGGGGGGCGAGATCGACGTGCTCTTCCTCCGGCCCGTTCCAGAATATCCGCCATGTGCCTTTCAGCGGGATGAAGTTCTCCCACGAATAGCGATGGACATGCCAGCTCGCCCCTTCGCCCGGCCCGGCCGTGACATAGACCGCGCCAAAATTGCCTGTCCCGGCCGGCACTGCCCCGGCCTCCCAGAAATTGCGTACCGACGGATCGCCGGTCGGCGAGGTCAGGCCATAGACCTGCTGCGAGAACATGGCCTTGCGGGTTTCGGGGGAAAGATCGCCGGTCGCGCCGGTAAAGTCCTCGGTTGCAACAAGATCGGCAAACCGCACCACGCGCGGCTGGATTTCGGCCTGGGTGAAATGGAGTATTTCCATTGGGGGTGCTCCCTATGGTTTGGGAAGCGGCGATGGTGTCGGGAATCGGGCGGGAATGCAATGGGGGTGGGGGGATGTCACCTGTCGCGGTTTTGATACCGGTAGATGCCAAGGATCAGGATAAGGTCGGGGCCGATTTCATAGACAACCTTGAAGTGGTATTTGATCGTTGTAACCCGGCGGTAGTTTCTGCCCGGCACCTTCATGCCTGACCGGGGAAAGCGCGACAGGCGATCAACGCTGCGAAAAATGTCCGACAGGATATTGCCGAGCGCTTCGGGAGCAACTTCCTCATACCATCCGATGATGCCTTGCAAGTCTGCTTCGGCTTCCTCCAGGAAGCGGATTGGCATCATGCGGAGAATGGTTTGCTGAATATTTTGGCGATGGCTGCCGGGCTGGAATATTTGGGATTCGGCTCGGCGACGCGCCGGTCAATCTCTGCCAGTTCATCTGGCGTGAGATCGTAACGGTCGGACATGGATTCCATCAAGGCCGCTAGCGACTCTTCGACGGACTCGCGCTGATCGACCGGGAGGGCGCTGGCAAAGGCGATGAATTTGTCGAGCATGGTCATGGCTGGGGGATCATATCATGGATTTCGGTGCTGGAAAGGGGGCTGGATGCGCTCTGCCATCAAAAGCCCCTCCCTCGCTCATCCTGAGCTTGTCGAAGGACGGGGAGGGGTTGGGGTGGGGGAGCGAGGCCGCCATGCCCAAGGTTGTTCTGGGCGTCCACGCTGGCGTCGCACACCCCCACCCAGCCTCACTCTCAAGGGGGAGGGGCAGGAAGAGACTGTGGTTTGGGTATTAAGCAAACTAACACCTTAAGGGTAATCTGCTCTTTCGTGATCCGTTCAACGTCCGTCAATTCGTCAGGCTCGGACTCGAATCAATCTTTGATGGAAAGCAGGGGGGTATCTTCAGCCCAACCTTACCGTGGCTTATGCCTGTTGCAACCACCTCGTTTCACCGCAATAACTTGCCCCCAATGCGCCACGCGTGCCCGAGCTACAGCGATACCTCGACTTCGTGCATGGATTGTATGGTATTGGCGGGAGTTTCCAGCCCTATCATCATCGCTGGTTCTGCTCGTGGATATGACGCAAAACGCTCTTTGACGAAACCACTTCGCCTGAGCGGGACTTGTAATTGCAATAGCGCCGATAGCAGCAATTACTACAAGTTGTGGAAACTTTTTCATATCCCAACTCCATGTAAATTGAGGAAAATAAATGTCTCACATGACTTGTGTGAATTCAAATTAAAATATTGTAATCGCCGCAATAATGTTCATGGAAGCATAGGCTCAGGACTCATTGATCACAACCAGTAGCAGCAGGTTGCGGCGATGGAGATGGCAGACATGAAGGTGTGGGAGCACCGGTCGTAGCGGGTTGCGACGCGTCGCCAGTCCTTGATCCTGCCGAAGACATTCTCGATCTTGTGGCGCTGGCGGTAGAGGTCCTTGTCGTAGTGATATTGGACCTTGCGGTTCTTGCGCGGGGGAATGCACGGGGTGGTGCCTTGCGCGGTCAGCGCAGCTCGGAACCAGTCGCTGTCGTAGCCTTTGTCCGCCAGCAGTTCCTTGGCGCGCGGGAGTGCTGAGAACGGCAGGAATGCGCCCTTGTGGTCGCTCATCTGGCCCTCGGTGAGCATCATCACGATGGGGCGGCCGAGGCCGTCGCAGACGGCGTGCAACTTCGAGTTCAGCCCGCCTTTGGTGCGCCCGATACATCTGGAAAGAGCCCCCCTTTTAACAGGCTGGCCGCTGTGCGGTGGGCCTTGAGGTGGGTCGCATCGATCATGATCCGCTCGGGCTCTCCGGCCTTGCCCGCCAGTTCGGCGAATATCCGGTTGAACACGCCCAGGCGGCTCCAGCGAATGAAGCGGTTGTAGATCGTCTTGTGCGGGCCATAGCCCTTGGGCGCGTCGCGCCACATCAACCCGTGCTTGATGACGTAGATGATGCCCGACACGATCCGCTGGTCGTCCACTCTGGGAATCCCGTGCGACAGCGGGAAAAACGGCTCGATCCGGCGCATCTGCGCCTTGCTCAGCAACAATGGTACATCCATCGACAGCGCCTCCTTGACGCTGCCATTGAATCAACCAATCATCACTCGCGCAAGCATTTAATAGGTCCTGAGCCTAGTTCTTCCACTCACGCATCGATCATCTCCGGGTCCAATTCCCCCGCCCGGTTCCGAATGAACATGCACCAATGCTCCACCTCGCGCCCCATCACGCCGCCTCCCGGCGGTCGAACCCCACCGTCGCCAGCATGACCGTCCGCGGCACCGGTTGTTCGCCCGACAAATAATAGGCAACCGTGCGCCGCGAGAGGCCGAGGGCTTCGGCGGTCTGGTCGAGGGTGAAGTGGTGGTTCTCGATCCAGGCGCGGAACATGGCGGGGGGCATGGCCTTTCCGGCCTGTTCGTCGGCCCAGCGGCGCAGTTGCGGTGCGCCGAAGTCGAGTCCCGATGGCCATTCGACCGACCAGCCGTCATCCGACAGCTTCGCCCGGGCGAACTCTGCGGGATCGGCCAGCGGCCCAAGCGCCTTGCGCGCGGAAATGACAGCCGCAAGGTCGACTGACGCGCTCGCGCCGTCGTCCCAGCCCAGCGTCAACGCATGATCGCCCGTGACCGTCAGGCTTGTCAGCTTGCCAATGCTCATTCGCTGTCTCCGCTCAATTCTGCCCATGTCGCTTCAAGCAATGCCCGGTTCTGCGCCGCCCAGTCGAGCGCCTCGCTCATGTCGAGCTTTCCGGACAGTTGCATGACCTCGAGGCTATCGATCCGCACCTGCGCCGCGCCTTCGCGCCCGAGAACGCGGAAATGCGGCGGGTTGTGGTCCGCGAAATACATGGCGATTTCCGACGCCGAGAAGCGCGCAAGGCGAGGCATGAGTTCGTTTTCCTAGTGCAATAGTTGCACTATTGCAAGGACGAAGTGTCAAGCATCGATCATCTCCGGATCGATCTCCCCCGCCCGGTTCTGGATAAACATGAACCGGTGCTCCGGGTTCCGCCCCATCAACCGGTCGACCAGGTCCTTCACGGCAGCCCGCCCCTCATACTCAGGCGGCAGGGTGATCCGCAGCAATCCCCGCGTCGCCGGGGCCATTGTTGTTTCGCGCAGCTGGCCGGGGTTCATTTCGCCGAGGCCCTTGAACCGCCCCACTTCTACCTTCTTGCCCTTGAACGTGGTCTCCTCCAGCTCCGACCGATGCGCATCGTCTCGGGCATAGGCGGAGGTTGAGCCCGAGGTCAGCCGGTAGAGCGGCGGCTGGGCCAGATAGAGATGCCCGCGCCGCACCAGTTCGGGCATTTCCTGGAAGAAGAAGGTCATCAGCAGGGTGGCGATGTGGGCGCCGTCGACGTCGGCGTCGGTCATGATGATGACGCGGTCGTAGCGCAGGTTGTCCGGGTTGCAGTCCTTGCGCATGCCGCAGCCGAGCGCGAGGGCGAGGTCGGCGATTTCGCTGTTGGCGCGGATCTTGTCCATGGTGGCGCTTGCGACGTTGAGGATCTTGCCGCGGATCGGCAGGATCGCCTGGGTCTTGCGGTCGCGCGCCTGCTTGGCGCTGCCGCCGGCCGAATCGCCCTCGACGATGAACAGCTCGGTCTCGCCCTTGCCTTCGCCGGTGCAATCGGTGAGCTTGCCGGGCAGGCGCAGCTTGCGTGCCGATGTCGCGGTCTTGCGCTTGATCTCGCGCTCGGCCTTGCGGGCGAGGCGTTCGTCCATCCTCTCGATAACGTGCGAGAGCAGCGCCTTGCCGCGTTCCATGTTGTCGGCGAGGAAGTGGTCGAAGTGGTCGCGCACCGCATTCTCGACCATGCGGGCGGCTTCCGGGCTGGTCAGCCGGTCCTTGGTCTGGCTCTGGAACTGCGGATCCCGAATGAACACCGAGAGCATCGCTTCGCTGCCGGTGACAACATCCTCCGGCGCGATGTCCTTGGCCTTCTTCACGCCTACCAGATCGGCGAAGGCGCGGATGCCCTTGACCAGCGCCGCGCGCAGCCCGGCCTCATGGGTGCCGCCGTCCGGGGTGGGGATGGTGTTGCAATAATAGCTGTAGGCCCCGTCCGACCACAGCGGCCAGGCCACTGCCCATTCGACCCGGCCTTGCTCATCGCCGGGAAAGTCCTGCGATCCCGAGAAGAACTGGGTAGTGACGCATTCGCGTTCCCCCAGCTGCTCGGTCAGATGATCGGCAAGGCCACCGGGGAACTGGAACACCGCCTCGGCAGGGACATCGTCGCTCGCGAGGCTTGCCGCGCATTTCCAGCGGATTTCCACTCCGGCGAACAGGTAGGCCTTCGAGCGGGCGAGCTTGAACAGGCGGGCTGGCTTGAACCTGGCGTCCTCGCCGAAGATTTCCGGATCGGGGACGAAGCTGACCGAGGTGCCGCGCCGGTTGGGCGTGCCGCCGAGCGATTTGAGGCCGCCCAGCGGCAGACCCTGCGAGAACTCCTGCGCGTAAAGCTCCTTGTTCCGCGCAACTTCCACCCGGGTATGGCTCGACAGCGCGTTGACCACCGAGACCCCGACGCCGTGCAGACCGCCGCTGGTGGCATAGGCCTTGCCGGAAAACTTGCCGCCCGAATGCAGCGTGGTCAGGATCACTTCCAGCGCCGATTTGCCCGGGTATTTCGGGTGCTCGTCAACCGGAATGCCGCGGCCGTTGTCGGTGATGGTGAGAAGATTGCCTTCCTCCAGCGTCACTTCGATCCGGTTGGCGTGGCCGGCCACTGCCTCGTCCATGGCATTGTCGAGCACTTCGGCGGCGAGGTGGTGGAGCGCACGCTCGTCGGTGCCGCCGACATACATGCCGGGGCGGCGGCGGACGGGCTCGAGTCCTTCCAGCACTTCGATGGCCGAGCCGTCGTAGGCGTCGCCGTTGCTGGCGGGGAGTTTGTCGAACAGGTCGTTAGCGGGTTTGGTGGCCATGCGAACGTCTATAGAACACCCGGATTCCTGCGGGCAAGCGCGGGTGGGCGGTTATCGTCAGGCTCGCCTCACCACGAAGGGGGAAGGATCGGCCCTACTTGACGAACTGGCTGGGCGCTTCGCTCACCACATTGATCCCGCCGGCCCGGACCTGCCGCACTTCCAGCGCACGTTCGATCGCGCCGTTGGAGCGGAAGCGGAATGCTCCGTCGAGTCCCAGGAAGCCGCCGGTGTCGAACATCCTGGCAGTAGGGAACACCGAGCCCGGCTTCCATTCTCGAGCGACCCGCAGGGTCAGCAGGACACTGTCATAGCCCAGCGTGGCGATACGGTAGGGCTGGGCGCCGAAGCGGTTGCGGTAGCTGTCGGCAAACTGCCGCC
The DNA here is from genome assembly GCA_963775115.1 of uncultured Alphaproteobacteria bacterium. GTDB lineage: Bacteria > Pseudomonadota > Alphaproteobacteria > Sphingomonadales > Sphingomonadaceae > Novosphingobium. The sequence goes on along the minus strand of CAVZHP010000005.1, from coordinate 396,247 downwards.
AGCGAGAGTCCGATACGGTCGAGAACCAGGCACCCTGAAGCGCGGGCGTCGATGTAACGACGCTTTCCCCGCTCCACAGTTCGGTGCCGAGAATGTGCGTCGCCGGTGTCTGCGGGCTTTTGAGCAGAGGCCCGGCCTGGGCGGAAATGCGGCCGCCATCGGCGATCAGCACGGCATCGTAGCCGCCCTTGTCGCGCAGGCGGCGGGCGGCTGCGGTGACCGATGCGGGGGTCCGGTCGAAGCTTTCCATGGCGGTGACTGTGCCGCCTTGCGCCCGCACCGTGGCAACCAGCGAGGCAGAGGCGCGCTGGCCGTATTCGCCTGCGGGAATCAGCGCGGCAAAGCGCGTGGCTCCCTGCGCGCGGGCGATAGCTGACCGTGCGGGCGACCGACTGGCTGGGCAGGCTGCCCATGATGAAAATATCGCGCGCCGCGCGGGTCTCGTCGTTCGAATAGGAAATCACCGTGACTTTGGCGGGACGCGCGGCGGCGGTGACGGCCGGGATATCGTCCGACATCAGCGGGCCCAGGATCAGCTTGTTGCCGTCGGCAATCGCCCTGGCAGCGGCGGCGGTTGCGCCGGCCGAGGTGTCGTAGGTGGTGATGCGCAGGTTCTGCGCGTTGGTATCGAGCAAGGCCATGGTCGAGGCATTGGCGATAGACTGGCCGGCCGCCGCATTGGGTCCGGACAGCGGCACCAGCAAGGCGACGCGGTGGCGCAGCGTATCGGTGGGCAGCACACTGGCGCTGGGCTGGTCGGGCGGGGGCGGCGTGGGCGGCGGCTTGCCGCCCGGCACTGCCTTGCACGCGGCCAGCAGGGCGACCGTCGCGATTGCAACCAGCTTTCGGCGATCCAGTCTGTAACTGGCGATCTTGTGATTGAACATAACTTGCCGACCCCTGTCGTACGGTCCATTGATTTTCGATGGAATCGCAACTTCAACCGGGCCTCTATATTGTCGCCACCCCGATTGGCAATCTCGGCGATGTGACCTTGCGTGCCTGCGAGGTGCTGCGTGGCGTGGCTGCGGTGGCCTGCGAGGATACGCGGGTGACCGGCAAGCTGCTCAACCACCTCGGGATCAAGCGCCGGATGATCCGCTATGACGATCATGCCGGCGAGGCGGACCGGGCGCGGTTGCTGGCCTTGATGGCGCAAGAGCCGGTGGCGCTGGTCAGCGATGCCGGCACGCCGCTGATTTCCGACCCCGGCTTCCGGCTGGTGCGCGAGGCACGCGCAGCGGGGATAGCAGTGACCAGCCTGCCGGGGCCTAGCGCGGCGATTGTCGGGTTGACGCTGTCGGGCTTGCCAAGCGACCGCTTCCTGTTTGCCGGCTTCCTGCCGTCGAAGGCCAAGGCAAGGGCCGATGCATTAGGCGAACTGTCAGGCGTTCCGGCGACGCTGGTATTTTATGAAACTGCGCCTAGGCTGGGTGCCTCGCTGGCGGCGATTGGCGAGCTGATGCCGGGGCGCGAAGTAGCCGTGGCGCGCGAGCTGACCAAGCGGTTCGAGGAATGCCGGACGGGTTCGGCGGATGAGCTTGCGGCGCACTATGGCGCCCATCCGCCCAAGGGGGAGATTGTGCTGATGATCGGTCCTCCAGGCGAGCCAGCGCGTGAGAACTTCGATGCCGATGCCCTGCTGCGTGCCGAACTCGCATCGGCAAAACCGTCGCAGGCGGCGGGCAAAGTGGCGAAGCTGACCGGACTCGACCGTAAGGCGCTCTACGCCCGGGCGCTCGAACTCAAATGACTAGCCGGGCACAGCGCGAGGCACAGGGGCGGCGCGGCGAGTGGCTGGCAGCCTGGTATCTGCGACTCTGGGGCTGGCGGATTGTCGCCCGGCGGGTGAAGACGCCGCGCGGAGAGATCGACCTGATTGCCCGGCGCGGGCGAATGGTGAACTTTGTCGAGGTGAAGTGGCGATCGAGCGCGAAGGAGCTCGATTCCGCCATGGATAAATACCGCCTGCGCCGGGTCGCCGCCGCCACCGACGCCGTTGCCCATCGCTATCTGCGGCCGGGGGACGATATGCGGATCGACGTCCTCCTGCTTGCACCGGGCAGCTTCCCGCGCCACATCGCCAATGCCTGGACGCTTTGAGACAATGGAAAGATCATGAGCCTGCGTGTCGCGGTCCAGATGGACCCGCATGGAGAACATCAACATCAACGGCGATTTCAGCCTTCACCTGATGCTCGCGGCGCAGGTGCGCGGGCATGGGCTATGGCACTACGACGTGCGGACGCTGGCGCTCGATGATGGCAGGCTGACAGCCTGGGCGGCTCCGGTGACGGTGAAACGTGTCGCGGGAGAGCATTTCGCCCGAGACGATTACCGCAAGATCGATCTGGTGAATGACATCGATGTTGTCCTGATGCGCCAGGACCCGCCGTTCGATCTTGGCTACATCACCGGCACCCATCTGCTCGAGCGGCTCAAGGGCCAGACGCTGGTGGTCAATGATCCGGCAGCGGTCAGGAATGCGCCGGAAAAGGTCATGGTGCTGGATTATGCCCGCTTCATGCCGCCAACGCTGGTCGCCCGCCGGATCGAGGATGTGAAGGAGTTCCATCAACGCTATCCGGGCGATCTTGTGGTCAAACCGCTCCACGGCAACGGCGGCAAGGCGGTGTTCCGCATTCCCGCCGACGGCAGCAATCTTGGCGCGCTGGTGGAAATGTTCCATAATGCCTGGGTCGAGCCGTTCATGGTCCAGCCCTTCCTCCCCGACGTGGCCCTGGGCGACAAACGCATCGTGCTGGTCGACGGCGTGTTTGCGGGCGCGATCAACCGCAAGCCGGGCGAGGGCGAGTTCCGCTCCAACCTCGCGGTCGGCGGCTCGGCAGAGGCGGCGGAACTGACGCCGCGCGAAGTGGAAATATGCGCTGCCATGGGCCCCGACCTGAAGGCGCGCGGGCTGGTGTTCGTCGGCATCGACGTCATCGGCGGCCAGTGGCTGACCGAAATCAATGTGACATCGCCAACCGGAATCGTCGCCATCGACCGGTTCAACGGGACCGATACCGGCGGGTTGATCTGGGATGCCATCGAGGCGCGGCACCGGGCGATGTGATCGCAAACGATTGGCTCAGCGCCGCGGCGACAATCCATCGACGAGCGCACGGGATCGCACACTTGCCGCGCGCACATAGTCCAGCGCCGGAACCCCGGCCCTGATTCGGCTTTCGCAGGGGATTTTCACTTCAATCGGCGCCGAGGCCGGGAGCGCGCTCAGGATGCCGTGCAGCGGGAAGTCGCCGTTACCGGGAAGCTGACGGTCGTGCACTTCCTCGAAATAGGCAGCAGATGTGTGCAAGCCGTGACTGTCATTGATCTGGCCGTAGAGCAGAATCCGCTCGTCCACCGCAGCGACATCTTCCGCAGTCCCGCCGCTGCGAACGAGATGCATTGGGCAGATGCCGAAGCCGAGATTGGCCTTGCTTACCTGTTCGACGAACCACTGCGCCTGACGGATATCCTTGCAGCCCGGCGTCATTTGACAGAATTCGATTGATACGTTCAGCTCTTCGGCCGCCGCGAGCTCGCAGAAGGTGCCAAGAATATCGACCGCTCGTGACGGATCGGGCTCGAAAATGTGCGTCATGGCATTTATCGCGCCAAGCTCGCGGCCGAGGGCCAGCCCGGGAACATAGCTGGCAAGATCGATATCAGGCCGCATCAGGAAGAATTCGGCGTTGACCACGCTGAGGCCATGGGCATCGAGGCGTTCGATCACGGCTTGCTTGTTCTCTGCGGTGACTGTCGGAAAGACAAATTTGGCCTCCTGTCCGGCAATCGGAACAACCGGAGCATTGGTGAACAGGCTGACCTGGTCGTAGCCGCAGGCCGCTGCCGCTTCGACCAGCTCGATCGGGCTCAGGTCCATGGCTGAGAGCTGGTGTAGTCCTAGCGGTCTTGGCACTGCGTTATCCTTGTTCGCGCGGATGGGCGTTGCGGTAGACATCGAGCAGGGTTGCCGCATCCACTTTGGTATAGATCTGCGTCGATCCCAGAGAAGCGTGCCCCAGCAGCTCCTGCAAAGACCGTAAGTCCGCCCCTGCGCCGAGCAGATGCGTAGCGAAGCTGTGGCGCAAGGCGTGCGGTGTGGCGGTCACCGGCAGGCCCAGCGCAATCCGCGCCCGGGCCATCGCTTTCTGGACCATCCCTTGCGACAGCGGGCCGCCTTTCGCCCCCCGGAAGATCGGAATATCGCGGCTCACCGGCCAGGGAGACTTGCCAAGATAGTCCGCCACTGCGTCGCGCACGATCGGGAGCAATGGCACGACGCGCTGCTTGCCGCCCTTGCCAGTGACTGTAAGCACCTCGCCCAGTGGCAGCGCCGCGCCGGTCAGCGATAGCGCCTCGGCAATCCGCATGCCCGCGCCGTAGAGCAGCAGCAGTACCGCCCTGTCGCGGGCACCAATCCATTCCTCTGATGCATCCTCGGCCACTGTCGCGGCGAGGTGGACGGCTTCGTCGGGGGTGACCGGGCGGGGCAGGCCCTTTTTGACGCGCGGACCGCGCATCCGCGGCGGGCTTGGGTCGGACAGGCCGGCCTGCCCCCGCGCAAAGGCGATGAAGCTCTTGAGCGCCGAAAGCTCCCGCGCCGCCGAGACATTGCCGATCCCGTCCGCCCGACGCCGGGCGAGCTGATTGCGCAAAGCCACTGCATCGAGCCGGGCAATGGCAGGCCAGCCTGACTCGGGCACTTCCTCCAGCAGCCGTCCGGCGGTGGCGACATAGGCGCGGACGGTATGCGGACTGCGGCGGCGACCCTCGGCGAGGTAGGCGCGCCAGGCTTCGAGGATTTCCGCCCGGCTCATGCGGCGACCAGCGCGGCGGGGACCAGTTCCCCGAGCAGGGCATCGAGCAGCGGCATCCCCGCCGGGGTGACGCCGATCCGGCTCCCCTCGCGCGAGACGAGGCCCTGCCGCGAATAGAACTCGAACTTGGCCGGATCGCACAATTCGTCCTCGCCCAGAGCGAACCGGGCAGCCTTGGCGGCCAGGTCCACACCCTCTGCCAGCCGCAACCCCATCAGCATGGCTTCCGAGGCCTGTTCGCGCATCCCGAGTTGGTGGGCCTCGGCAATTCCGTCGCCTTGCTCAGCCACTGCCGCCAGCCAGTTCTCGGGTTTGCGGTGCCGTACCGTCGCCACACCGCCGCGCCGCCCGTGTGCGCCGGGGCCGATGCCGAGGGTGTCGTCATAGCGCCAGTAGGCGAGGTTGTGGCGGCTCTCCTCGCCCGGGCGGGCGTGGTTGCTGACTTCGTAGGCGGGGAGACCGGCAGCGGTGGTCAGCTCGCGGGTCAGCGCGAAGAGATCTGCGGCCTTATCGTCGTCGAGCGGAGTAAAGGCACGCTGGCGGACCATGGTCTCGAAGCGGGTGCCCGGCTCGATGGTCAGCTGATAGAGCGACAAGTGGCCGGTGCCGAGCGACAGCGCCCGCGCCAGTTCGGCCCGCCATTGCGCTTCGCTCTGGCCGGGGCGGGCATAGATCAGGTCGAAGTTGACCCGGGCGAAATGCCGCTGCGCGACATCGAGCGCGGCAAGGCCCTCTGCCGCATCGTGAAGCCTGCCGAGGAAACGCAGCGTCTCATCGTCTAACGCTTGAAGTCCCAGCGATACCCGGTTGATCCCGGCACTCGCCAGCGCCGCGAACTTCGCCGCCTCGACCGATGAGGGGTTCGCCTCGAGCGTGATCTCGATTCCCGGCGAGAAACCCCACAGACGCTCCGCTTCCCGCAAGCAAAGTCTCGACCAGTTCAGGCGGCATCAGAGATGGCGTGCCACCGCCGAAGAACACCGAGGTCAGCGCCCCATCGCCTTTTGGGCCGCCCGCCAGTTCGGCCTCCCGCGCCATGTCGGCCAGCAGCGCGCTGCGCCAGTGCGCTTCGTCGACAGTCTCGCGCACATGGCTGTTGAAGTCGCAGTAAGGACACTTGGCGAGGCAGAACGGCCAATGGATATAGAGCGCGCGGGCCATGGTCCGCTTTCAGTCGATGTTAAGGGTGCAAAGTCAAGTTGCAAGGCATGGGAAGCGTCAGGATCGTTGCATTGTTGACCGGCGTGATTGGCGCCGCGCTGGCCATCGCGCAGCCCTTGCAGGCCGGGCCGGCACCAGACCACGGCTTCGCCGACCGCGTGCTCGCTGCACATAACCGCGAACGAGCGCGGCTTGGCATTGCGGCGATGGCGTGGAGCCCGCGCCTTGCCGGCGAAGCGCGGCAATGGGCCGAATTCGCTCGCGCGCCGCCGCGCCTTCGAGCATTCCGGCCACGAGGGTGTCGGTGAGAACCTGTGGATGGGCACGTCGGGCTACTACAGCGTCGAACAGATGATCGGCGGCTTTGTCGAGGAAGGGCGGCATTTCCGGGCCGGGACTTTCCCGGATGTCTCGCGCACCGGAGACTGGGCGGATGTCGGGCACTATAGCCAGCTGATCTGGCCCGGCACGCGCGAGGTCGGTTGCGCGCTGGTGCGGGGCGGAAGGGACGAAGTGCTGGTCTGCCGCTACTGGCCCGCAGGGAACATCATCGGGCAGCAGGTGCCGTGACTCAAGCCACTGGGCCGAACTGCGCGGCCACCAGCTTGGCGAAGGCATCGGCCCGGTGGCTGATGCGGTGTTTTTCAGCAGGGTCGAGTTCGGCGAAGGTCTGTGTCTTGCCGTGCGGCACAAAGACCGGGTCATAGCCGAATCCCAGCTTGCCACGAGGGGGCCAGGTCAACGTGCCATCCACGCGTCCTTCGAAAACCGCGCTCTCGCCATCCGGCCAGGCCAGCGCCAGCACGCAGGCGAACCAGGCGCTGCGGTCCACCTCAGGGCCCAGTTCGCACAACATGCCTTCGACCTTGCCCATTGCCATATACCAGTCGCGGCCGACATCGCCTTCGAACCACTGCCGCTCGGCCCAGTCGGCGGTGTAGACGCCGGGACGGCCATCGAGCGCGGCCACACACAGCCCCGAATCGTCCGCCAGCGCCGGAAGCTGCGAGGCTTTCGCGGCGGCGCGCGCCTTGATCAGGGCGTTCTCGACAAACGTCTTGCCGGTCTCGGCGGGTTCGGGCAGCCCAAGCGCCCCGGCGGGAATGCACTCCACCCCGTAAGGCGCGAGCAGAGCGGAAATCTCCTTGAGCTTGCCCGCGTTATGCGTGGCGATGACAAGCTTGCCGGAGAGCTTGCCCATCAGCTGCCGACCGCTTTCGCCTGTCCCGCAAAAATCCGGTCGCAGCCGATGCGGGCGAGGCGGAGCAAGCGCAACAGGCCTTCCTCGTCGTAGGTCGCGCCCTCGGCGGTGGCCTGGACTTCGGCGATGTGGCCGCCTTCGATCAGCACGAAATTGGCGTCGGCGTCGGCATTGCTGTCCTCGTCGTAGTCGAGATCGAGCACCGGGGTGCCTTGATAAATACCGCAGCTAACCGCCGCGACTTTGCGGGTCAGCGGGTCTTCGGTGATCGCGCCGGAGGCCAGCAGGCCGTTCGTCGCCAGTTTCAGCGCCACCCAAGCCCCGGAAATCGCCGCCGTGCGCGTGCCGCCGTCTGCCTGGATCACGTCGCAATCGAGCACGATCTGCCGCTCGCCGAGCTTCTTCATGTCGGTGACAGCGCGCAATGACCGCCCGATCAGCCGCTGGATTTCCTGGGTGCGGCCCGATTGCTTGCCTTTGGCGGCCTCGCGGCTGCCGCGCGTATGGGTGGCACGGGGCAGCATGGAATACTCCGCCGTCACCCAGCCTTCGCCCTTGCCGCGCAGGAACGGCGGGATCTTCTCCTCGACGCTGGCAGTCACCAGCACGCGGGTGTTGCCGAAGCTCACCAGCACCGAGCCTTCGGCATGGATGGTGTAATTGGTGAGGAATTCGAGAGTGCGCATTTCATCGGGCGCGCGGCCGGAAGGTCGCATGGGTAATCCTTATCCTGAGCGGGAATGCGGCTCATTGGCGTATTGGGCTTGAGGCTGCAAGAGCAGGCTCTACATTGCACCCGATGCCCAGCCCTCCCATCGCCGAACTGACCATCCGCGCCCGCGAGATTTTCCGTCTCGCGGTGGAGGGCTATCTGAACTCGGGCCAGCCGGTCGGCTCGAAGACGCTGGCGGGGGGAGGGGGGCTGGATCTGTCGCCCGCATCGATCCGCTCGGTCCTGCACGAGCTGGAGGTTCTCGGCCTGCTCGCCGCGCCGCACACCAGCGCCGGACGGCTGCCGACCGAGGCCGGACTGAGGTTGTTCGTCGACGGGATCATGCAAGTGGCCGAACCGACCCTGGAGGAGCGCACGGCGATCGAGCGGCGATTGTCGGAGCCGGGGCCGGTCGAGGCGGCGCTGGCGGCGACGAGTGCGCTGCTCTCCGATCTCTCGGCAGGGGCCGGGGTGGTCATGGTGCCGCGCCGCGAGCCTCGCTTGGCCCAGCTCAACCTTGTGCCGCTCTCGCCTGGCCGTGCGCTCGCGGTGCTGGTCGGCGAGGATGGCGGGGTTGAGAACCGCGTTGTCGAACTGCCCGCTGCGCTGCCGCCCGGGGCGCTGGAGGAGGCCTCGAACTACATCACCTCGCGGCTTGCCGGGCGCACGCTCGCAGATGCCGCACGGGCGATGCGCACCGAGATATCCTCGGGCCGTTCCGCGCTCGATGCCGCGAGCCGCGATCTGGTCGAACGGGGCCTGGCGGTGTGGAGCGAGGATGCAGCTCGCCGCCCGGTGCTGATCGTGCGCGGCCAGGCGAACCTGCTCGACGAGGAGGCACTGACCGATATCGAGCGGGTGCGCATGCTGCTCGACGATCTGGAGAACAAGCAGTCGGTTGCCGAACTGCTCGAGCTTGCCCGCGAAGCCGATGCGACGCGGATTTTCATCGGATCGGAGAACCGGCTTTTCGCCCTTTCGGGCTCCTCGGTGATCGCTTCGCCCTACCGCGACCGTGATGGAAAAGTGGTTGGCGTGGTCGGCGTTATCGGGCCCACGCGGTTGAATTATGCGCGCGTCGTCCCCATGGTGGATTTCACCGCCCAATCGCTGGGCAAACTCATAGGTTAGCTGGACAATTGCACGACATGATTGACGACACAAAGCCGCAGGACGATCCGGCGGTTGCCGCAGAATTGAGGGGCGTTCCGGAGGAATTGCTCGAAACGGGTGATGGCGGCGATTCGCTGGAGGATGCGCTGGCGCTCCTGCGGGGCGATCTCGATGCGGCGAAGCAGGACGTGCTCTACGCCAAGGCGGAGACGCAGAACGTGCGCCGCCGCCTGGAAAAGGACATTGCCGACAGCCGCGCCTATGCCGCAACCGGCTTTGCCCGCGATATTCTTTCGGTGTCGGACAATCTTGCCCGTGCTCTGGAGTCAATTCCTCAGGAACTGCGCGAGGATGAAAAGCTGAAGAACCTCGTCGCCGGCATCGAAGCGACAGCGCGTGAGATCGACAAGGTGTTTACCTCGCACGGCATTGCCCGCATCGCCGCAATGGGACTGCCGCTCGACCCGAACCAGCATCAGGCGATGATCGAAATTCCCTCGGCAGAAGTCGAGCCGGGGACAATCGTTCAGGAATTGCAGGCGGGCTACATGATCAAGGACAGGCTGCTGCGTCCTGCGATGGTAGCGGTGGCCAAGAAAGCGGATTGAGCGGAAGGCACGACGTCTGGCCGGGCTCAAACCTCCCGCAATCTCGGCATCAGTTCGACGAAATTGCACGGCCGGTTGCGGCTGTCGAGTTGCTCGGCCAGAATCCCGTCCCACCCATCCTTCACCGCGCCGTTCGAGCCGGGCAGGGCGAAGATGTAGGTTCCGCGCGCCACTATCGCGCAGGCGCGCGACTGGACGGTCGAGGTGCCGATGGTCTGGTAGCTGATCAGGCGGAAGATTTCGCCGAAACCGGGGATATCGCGCCCGCCGCCGGCTTCCTTCACCCGGTCTAGCGCCTCGGGGGTGACATCCCGCCCGGTTAGTCCGGTGCCGCCAGTGATGACGATGCAGTCGATACCCTGGTCGTCGATCCAGTTGTTCAGCCGGTTGGCGATCACGGTTGCGTCGTCTTTCTCGATCGCCCGGGCCGCCAGCTGGTGTCCTGCGCCCTTGATACGTTCGGCGAGGATGTCGCCCGATGTGTCGTCGCCTGGGCCGCGCGTGTCGGAAACGGTAAGTAGCGCGATGTTGATCGGCTTGAAAACGCGGCTCTGGTCAACGGCCACGCAGGATCATCCCGTTCGTATTCATCCGAACCGCTTTCGATCCGGTAAGCCCCGGGAATGTCGGCCACATGCCCTGAACCAGCGCCGCCCGTGTTTCCGATGGGCCGCCGGCCTGGCGCTCATACATCCAGTAATTGCGCATGACGATGTTCACGTAGCCCCGGGTTTCCCAATAGGGAATCGATTCGATCCACAACAGCGGGTCGCCCTTGTCCTGGATCTCGGTATTCCAGCGGGTGATCGGGGTGAGGCCGGCGTTATAAGCCGCCATGATCTTGGGCAGCAGGCCTTGCGTCCCTTCGGAATCGCGCAGCATTTCAAGGTGGCGCTGGCCGAATGCGAGATTGACTTCAGGCTTGTTGAGGTCGCCCGGCGAACCGGAATAGCCAAGATCGCCGGCATGCTGCCGCGCGGCGGAGGGCATGATCTGCATCAGCCCGCGCGCGCCCGCCGGGCTGACAACCGAGGCGCGGAACACCGATTCCTGCAGGGCATGGGCATAGACCAGCGCCGGATCGACTTTCCAGCCGCCCACCGGCGTCCACTTCGGCGTCGGAAAGCGGATCGCGGGTTCCGGCTTGCCGCCATAGGGCGCATTGTAGGCCATCCACAGCTGGGTCGAAGGCATGCCGAGATCGCGGGCAAGGCGCGAAAGCGGCTGGTATTGCGACGGGCTGCCGATCCGCGCCTGATGGCGCAGCGCCTCGTCGGCGAGGTCGTCGCGGCCAATCTGCGAGAGGGCGACGGCATTGCGGATATTGCCGGTGTCGCGCAGCTTCTGCCAGTCTGCCTGAGTGAAATCGGCGGCGGCGTGGCTCTCCGGCAACTTGAGGCCGAGCTGTTCGGCGGCCAGCATGCCGTAAAGCGTCTCGTCGCGACCGGCGGCAAGCCGGAGCAATGCAGTTGCCTGTTCCGGCTTGCGGCAGCGCACCAGTGCCCGTGCCTGCCAGAAACGGGCAGCGGTCATCAGTTCGGGATTGTCGGCACGCGATGCGGACTTGTCGAAGGCTTCGGCGGCGCCGGCGCAATCGTCGAGCCGCCAGGCGGCGAGCCCCGCCGTCCACCAGCCTTCGGCAACCCACGGTCCGGCGCCGAGGCCGGCAAGCTGGCCGACGGCATAGGCCGAGGCATTGTCGTTCTCTATATAGAAGCTCCAGGCGACGCGCTGGCGCCATTCGGCGCGGGCGGTGTCGCTCAGCGTCCAGTCGATCCCGTCGAGCAACTGGCGCGCGCCCATCGGGTCGTCGGCCTTGATTCGGGCGAGGATGGCATTGGCGATATTGCCCGGCATGGTGCCGTCGCCGGTATCGCGCGGCAAGATGCGCTTGGGCAGCGAGGGCAAGCTGATCAGCGGCTGCGGGCCGGGAACCGAGGGCAGGTTCTCCGCGCCCCGGCGAATGGCGAGCTGGGCGATCTGCTCAGCCTCGGGCAATTCGGCGCCTTTGGCCAGCCACTGCTGAAGTTCGCCGGCATCGATCCTGGGCGATCCGGCGGCGACATAATATTCAGCCTTGGCGGCCTGATGCAGCGGTCCATCGGCCTTCTGGGCAAACATTGCCTGGACCTGCGCCCAGTCCTTGCGGTCAATCGCGGCGAACAGGTTGCGGTAATAGTCGCGCTCTTCCTGGCTGAGTACGGAAGGCACGGCAGTGTTGCCCGCGCGGTTGCGGAAATAATCGACTGCGGCGCTGTTGGCCCAGGCGCTGGAGACGGCAAGCGGCGCTGCGAGCGCGCCGATGGCAGCGCAAGCAAGGGCCAGATATCTCGCCTTGGCGGTCTTCATAGATCTTTACCCGGTCCCCACTGTGCCGGAATTCCAATCCAGCCATTTCTGCCAGAATCCCGCCTTCCAGCGGGGACGCTCCAGCAAGGTGCCCAGCTCCCGCCCTGTCAGGAGAGGAATGCTCCGGCCCCCATGGTTAAATTCGCGTGAAGCGGTGGGATTAATCGCTGGATCGTGGCCCAGGAGCGGCAGGATGTTGGCGCCAAAGGCAATCAGCCGTTTTGGTGCTGCTAGGGCGACGTGATGGCGCAGCACCTCGCCCATGCCTCGGCTCGCCAGATCGGCCCAATCGGCATGCGGGGTGTGGCGGGGCAGAGCGCTGGCAAGATAGGTGCTTTCAGTGGCAACGCCCATCGCGGCGAGCATCGCGGCGAGCAGTCTTCCTTGCGGGCCGGAGAGAAGCTGATCGCCGTCTTCCCGCTCGGGCTCGGGGACGAGTATCATCAGGTCTGCCTGCTGCACCCCGCGCGGTGGAACCCGGCTGGCGGTCTGCCCGCCGTCGAGCCAGGGGTCGCTGAGCCACCACTTTGAAAAAGCCGCGAAATCCTCTGGCCAATCCGTACGATCTATGACCAGGGCTGGTTCGGCTGCGGGTAGTGGGGCAGCCTGCCGGGCGGGACTGGTTTCGACCTTGGTCTCCACCGCCTTGCTTGCCGCAATCCAGCCTTGAGGCTCGTCTCGCAGGTCGCAATCCACCCCTGCGTCGCGCCACCAGTCGAGGGCGGCGGCAATCTCTTCCGAGAGGCCCGGTTTTGCGCCAGAGTCCATGCCAGGGTCTTGACCTGCCGCACCCCAGCAATCAAGGCTCAATTCTCACTTGTAGCGCTCAGGCACAGAATTGGGGACATTCATGACCGAACGTGAATCGATGCCATACGATGTCGTCGTGGTTGGCGGCGGACCGGCCGGCCTCGCCGCCGCGATCCGGCTGAAACAGATCAATGCAGAGCTGACGGTCTGCATCCTCGAGAAGGGCTCGGAGATTGGCGCGCACATTCTTTCCGGCGCGGTAGTCGATCCCAAGGCATTGGACGAACTGCTGCCCGATTGGCGGACGCAGGACTGCCCGATGGCCGAAACGCCCGTTACCGATAACTGGCACTGGGTGCTGAGCAAGAACGGCAAGATGCCGCTGCCGCACATCATCATGCCGCCCTATATGTCGAACCACGGCAATTACACCGGAAGCCTTGGCAATCTGTGCCGCTGGCTGGCGGGCAAGGCCGAGGAACTGGGCGTCGAGATATTCCCCGGCTTCCCCGCAGCCGAAATTCTCTATGACGATAACGGCGCTGTGATCGGCGTGCAGACCGGCGACATGGGGGTTGACCGCGAAGGCCAGCAGAAGGGCGACTACCAGCCCGGCATGAACCTGCTCGCGAAATATACTATTTTCTGCGAAGGTGCACGAGGTCATCTCACCAAGCGTTTGAAATCGAATTACGATCTTGAACGCGACTGCCAACCGCAGAAATACGGCATCGGCATCAAGGAATTGTGGGATATCGACCCGGCCAAGCATTTCCCCGGCCGGGTGCTTCACACCCAGGGCTGGCCGCTGTCCGAAAGCGGCAGCGGCGGCGGCGGGTTTCTGTATCACCAGGCCAATAATCAGGTGTCGCTCGGCTTCGTCGTCACGCTCGATTACGCCAACCCGCATGTCTATCCCTTCGAGGAATTCCAGCGCTGGAAGACTCACCCCGAAATTCGCGCCATTCTGGAGGGCGGCAAGCGCGTCTCCTATGGCGCGCGGGCGATCAACGAGGGTGGCTGGCAATCAGTGCCGCACCTCGCTTTCCCTGGCGGCGTGCTGGCGGGCTGTTCGGCGGGCTTCGTCAACGTGCCGCGGATCAAGGGCAGCCATACCGCGATGAAGAGCGGCATGCTCGCCGCCGATGCCATTGCCGCAGCCATCGGCGCTGGCCGCGAACAGGATTCGCTGGATGAATACGAAGCTGCGGTGCGCAGCAGCTGGATCGCCAAGGAACTGGCCCTGGTGCAGAATTCCGAGCCGATTCTCGCCAAATTCGGCGGCGACCTGTTCGCCACTGGCCTGTCCGGCATCGAAATGTGGCTGCGTTATCTCAAGCTGCCCTTGATAAAGCCGATGAAGCATCACACCGATGCCTCCACGCTGCAACGTGCCGATCTGTTCCCGCCGATCCAGTACCCCAAACCCGACGGGGTGCTGACTTTCGACCGGCTGACCAGCGTCTCCTTCTCGTTCACCAACCACGAGGAAGACCAGCCCTGCCACCTGCAACTGGCCGACCCAACGATCCCGACCGAGATCAACCTGCCGCTCTATGCCGGGCCGGAGGCGCGCTATTGCCCGGCAGGTGTCTATGAATTCGTCGGCGGGGAAGAAGGCGAGCCGCGCTTGCAGATCAACGCCCAGAACTGCGTCCACTGCAAGACCTGCGACATCAAGGACCCGACCCAGAACATCACCTGGGTCTCTCCCGAAGGCGGCGGCGGGCCGAATTATCCGAATATGTGACTTTCGGTGCAAGAAACCGCCTACGCCAAGATCAACCTCGCGCTTCACGTCCGGCGGCGGCGCGAGGACGGCTATCACGAGTTGGAAACCGCCTTCGCCTTCGTCGATAACGGCGATCTGATCGACGTGCTGCCCGGCGAACGGGACAGCGTCATCCTTACTGGCGAGTTCGCCCCGCAACTCACGAAATCGCAAGACAATATCGTAATCGATGCGCTGACGTCCCTGCCGCACAAGACGCCCTGGACGGTCTTGCTCGAAAAGCGCTTGCCGGTGGCAGCGGGTCTGGGCGGGGGCTCGGCGGACGCTGGAGCGATTTTCCGGCTGGTCGAGCGGGCGCAGGGACTTCCCGCCGACTGGCCCGCCCGCGCCGCCGCGCTGGGGGCCGATGTGCCCGCCTGTGTGCGCAGCGAGGCCTGCCTTGGCCATGGCACCGGCACCGAGCTGACGGCGCTGGAAAACGATCTCGCCGGCATGCCGGTGCTGCTGGTCAACCCGCGTGTGCCGCTATCCACCGGCCCGGTCTTCCGTGCCTGGGACGGAGTGGATCGCGGGCCCTTGCCTCAAGGAACGGCGCGCGAGATCGCGCTGGCCGGGCGCAACGACCTCGAAGCGCCGGCAATAGCCCTGTGCCCGATCATCGCCGATGTGCTGGCGGCGCTCGGCCGGACCAAGCCGCTGCTGGCGCGGATGTCGGGCTCCGGGGCGACCTGCTTTGCGCTCTACGAACGTCATGACGTCATGCGCAGGGCATTGGACTATATCGATGCCTGGTATCCGGACTGGTGGCTGATGGGGGGAAGCCTGCGGTGAGCTCCGAAGCGTTCCGCATCATCGGCACCCCGCACTTCGGCGGCATCCTGATCGTCGCCGACCACGCCTCGAACCGCGTGCCCGATGACATCGACCTCGGCATCGACCCCGCACTGCTGGACCTGCACATCGCCTGGGATATCGGTGTGGCAGCCATCGCCGAACGCATGGCCCAGCGTCCGGGTACCGCCGCCTTCCTGGGCAATGTCAGCCGGCTGGTCTGTGATTTCAACCGCGAGGAGCAGGCACCAGCGTTGATCCCCATCGCCAGCGACGGTCACGCAATTCCCGGCAACTGCCTCAGCCACGAGCAGCATCTCGCCCGGCTTGACCGCTTCTTCCGCCCCTATCACGCAGCCCTCGCCGCACTGCTCGACGACAAGCCCCCCGCGTTGATCCTCTCGCTCCACAGCTTCACGGCTAGCCTCGCTAGCAAGCCCGAGGAATTGCGTCCTTGGCAAGTCGGAATCCTGTATAACACAGACGATCGCGCCGCCCGCCTGGCCATTCCCTTGCTCGAGGCCGACGGCTTGGTGGTGGGCGACCAGCAGCCCTATTCCGGCAAACTGCTCAACGCGACAATGAACCGCCACGCCGAGGCCGAGGGGCGGCCCTATCTCGGTGTGGAAATTCGGCAGGACGGGATTGCGGATGAGGCAGGGCAGGCGGTGACAGTTGGGGCGGATTTGCAATTGGTGGCTTGGGGCGGATTTGCCGGCGAAGTTTCAAATGCTCATTCGATTGCGCTGACGCGCATTCGCGGTGCGCGGCTTCAGTGCGGAGTCGTCGCGCTGTACCGGTTAGATCATCGCAGATGCATTGCGCCGTCGCGCAGTGGATGCGATGGTTCGCGAGAAGCCCGGCGATGAGCGGACGGTCATCGCGGCATGATGACCCGGTGCGCCCGATGCATGGTGGCAGCGTTTCGATAGCCGCTCGCAGGTAGCCATCGACGCAATATGGTATCGACCAGCCGCGCTCGCGCGCACGACGCCGTTGTTCGACGATGCTGTTCGTAGCCTGGTGTTCGAGGAATGTCGTGCTTGAACGTAGCGTGCGCGACACGCCGCTTGCCATGATCCGTGCGACAGCGGACGGCTCGATCCGGCCAACAGTCTGAGCACGGTCATCGCTTCCCTCCATTGCGTTTGCCATTGAGTTAACTCTCACTCCGTCATCCAATGTACCGACTGAGCCTGAACCGGCGCATGCACGGCTGCGCAGCTACCGCAGCCTTGCCAACAACCCTTGACCCGCCCCTCCAATCCCCGCGAAAGCGCGGGGATCCGAAGGAGTGACCCCGTGCCGCACACATTCGACAAGTCGCGCCTGCCCTCCCGCTACGTCTCTGTCGGCCCGGAGCGCGCACCGCAGCGCAGCTATTACTACGCGATGGGCATGACCGAGGAGGAGATTGCCCGGCCGTTCGTCGCAGTGGTTTCCGCCGGGAACGACTCCGCCCCCTGCAACACCACGCTGGATTTCCAGGCGAATATCTGCCGCGATGGGGTGGAGCAGGGCGGCGGCACGCCGCGCCGGTTCAACACCATAACCGTCACCGACGGCATCGCCATGGGCCATCAGGGGATGAAAAGCTCGCTGGTCAGCCGCGAGGTGATCGCCGACTCGGTCGAGTTGTCGATGCGCGGGCATTGTTATGACGCGATTGTCGGCTTTGCCGGCTGCGACAAGAGCCTGCCGGGGATGATGATGGCGATGCTGCGGCTCAATGTGCCGTCGATCTTCGTCTATGGCGGCTCGATCCTGCCCGGCCGCTATGAAGGCCGCGACCTGACGGTGCAGGATGTGTTCGAGGTGGTCGGGCGCTATTCCGCCGGGAATTGCCCGTTGAGCGAGCTGACCGCGATCGAGAAAGCCGCCTGTCCGGGGCACGGTGCCTGCGGCGGGCAGTTCACTGCCAACACCATGGCCTGCGTCGGTGAGGCTATCGGTCTTTCCTTGCCCAACAGCAATATGGCTCCTGCTCCTTACAAATCGCGCGAGGAAGTCGCGGTCGCTGCCGGCAAGCAGGTAATGGAACTGCTGCACCTGAACATTCGCCCGCGCGACATCTGCACCCGCGCCGCTTTCGAGAATGCCGCCCGCGTCGTCGCGGCGACCGGCGGCTCGACCAACGGCGCGCTGCATCTGCCGGCCATGGCCAGCGAATGCGGCATTGAATTCGACCTGTTCGATGTCGCCGAAATCTTCAAATCGACGCCCTACATCGCCGATCTCAAGCCCGGCGGGCAGTATGTCGCGAAGGACATGCATGATGCGGGCGGGGTCTACATGACGATGAAAACGCTGCTCGACGGCGGCTTCCTCGATGGCAACCCGATGACCGTCACCGGCAAGACGCTGGGCGAGAATCTCGAAGAGATTACATGGAATCCCGATCAGAAGGTGATCCACGATGTGAAGACTCCGATCACGCCGACCGGCGGCGTCGTCGGGTTGCGCGGGTCGATGGCGCCCGACGGTGCGATCGTGAAGGTCGCGGGCATGCACCGCCTGCAATTCAGCGGCCCGGCGCAGGTGTTCGAATGCGAGGAAGATTGCTTCGCCGCCGTCGAAGCGCGCCGGATCAAGGAGGGCAGCGTCATCGTCATCCGCAACGAGGGACCCAAGGGCGGCCCCGGCATGCGCGAGATGCTGGCGACCACGGCCGCGCTCTATGGCCAGGGCATGGGTGAGAAGGTCGCGCTGATCACCGACGGGCGCTTTTCCGGCGCGACGCGGGGCTTCTGTATCGGCCATGTCGGGCCGGAAGCTGCCGACGGCGGGCCGATTGCGCTGGTGCAGGACGGCGATACGATCTCCATCGACGCCGAAGCAGGCACCATCGAGCTGGAAGTGCCCGATGCCGAACTGGCCGAGCGCCGCAAGGTGTGGCAGCCGCGCGGCAACGATTACAACTCCGGCGCGCTTTGGCGCTATGCGCGGAACGTCGGCCCGGCTTACAAGGGCGCGGTGACGCACCCGGGCGCAAAGGCGGAAACCCATGTTTTTGCGGATATCTAGCGCGGTCCTGCTGCTGGGTGCCGCCGCTGCCTGCTCCTCGAAAGAGGAATCGGCGGCGCAAGGCGCGTCCGATCAGGCGGGCGAGGCGATTGCAGCCGGTGACAGTGTGCCGCAGACAGTGCCTTGCGCGCTAGCCGGGGCGAAGGAATTCAAGAGCGATTGCACCCTCGAACGCGGCACGGAGGGCGGCAAGCCCATGGTTATTGTCCGGCATCCCGACGGGGGCTTTCGCCGTCTGCTCGAACTTGACGGCGGCAAGCGCTTTGCCGCTGCCGATGGCGCGGATGCGGTGTCGATAGAGCCCAACCAGCGGGAACTCGAAGTGACTGTCGGCGACGACCACTACCTGTTTCCCGGTCCAGCGAATGCCCAGGCCAGTGCCGCACCGCGCTGACCAGATTGTCACCGTCGCGCAGATGCGCGGCGCGGAGGATGCGCTGATCGCTGGCGGCATCAGTGTCGACGAATTGATGCAGATCGCCGGGCGCGGGGCGGCGGACTGGGTCTGGCGGATCGCCGCGCACCGCCGGGTCACGGTGCTGTGCGGCCCCGGCAACAACGGCGGCGACGGCTATGTCATCGCCGAGGCGATTCGCGAGCGCGGCGGCAGGGTGTCGGTGATCGCCGCGACCGAGCCAAAGACCGACGCCGCGCGCAACGCCCATTCGCTCTATCAGGGCGAGGTGTTGGCACCGGACGCCGATCTGCATGGCCCGGATCTGCACGGAGAAGTGCTGGTCGATTGCCTGTTCGGCAGTGGCCTCACCCGGCCTTTGTCGGAGGAGCACGCAGCGCTGCTCGCGCGGCTTGCCGCGAGCCACCGCCACGCCATCGCCGTCGACGTGCCGAGCGGGGTGCAGTCCGATAATGGCATGATGCTCAATGACGGCCTGCCCGAGTTCGATCTGACAGTGGCGCTCGGCGCCTGGAAATTCGCGCATTTCCTGATGCCTGCGAGTGCTGCGATGGGCGCACTGCGACTGGTCGGGATCGGGGTCGATGCAGTGGAAGGGGCTGCGCGGCTCGTTGTGCGGCCCAGGCTCGCTGCTCCCGCCGCCGATGCGCACAAGTACCGGCGCGGGCTGCTGGCAGTGGTGGGCGGGGCGATGCCGGGTGCCGCGCTGCTCGCCTGCGAGGCGGCGCAAGGGGCCGGGGCGGGCTTTGTCAAACTGCTGAGCGAAGCGGCGCCCGCGGTGCCTGCCGATCTGGTTGTCGATGGCTCACCCCTGGCCGAGGCTCTGGTGGACGGCCGCATCGCCGCGCTGCTGGTCGGGCCAGGCCTTGGCCGGCATGCGGACAGCCGCGAACGGCTGGTTACATCGCTTGCCGCAAATGTGCCCGCCGTGCTCGATGCCGATGCGTTGATCCTGCTGGTACCAAGGCTGCTTGCCGAGCGCAGCGCACCGATCATTGCTACGCCGCATGAGGGCGAACTGATCGCGCTGGAGCGCGCCTTCGCTTGCGAGGGGGCGGGCTCCAAGCCCGAACGGGCGTTGGCGATCGCCAGGGCAAGCGGCATGGTCGTCGTCGCCAAGGGACCGGACACGGTGATCGCGGCACCCGATGGCAGGCGGTCCTGCGCCCCGCGCGCGTCGAGCTGGCTGTCGGTTGCCGGGACGGGCGATGTTCTTGCCGGGGCTGTCGCCAGCCGCCTGGCCGCCGGCGCGGAGCCGTTCGAGGCGGCCTGCGAAGGCGTCTGGCTGCACGGTGAGGCGGCGCGGCTAAGCCCGCCGGCGTTTACGGCAGGGCGCCTTGCCGGGGCGATATCCAGCGCTGCCGCCGCCTGCCTGTGAGCCTCTGTTAGAAATGGGGGGCGAACCAATTGTGCGCATCGCCGCCAAGGGCGACGGAGTCACCGCGAGCGGGCGCTTTGCCGCCGGGGCCGCGCCGGGCGACGTTCTGGGCTCAGATGGCGCCCTTGAGCACGGCCCGCATCACGCGACCCCGCCGTGCCGACACTTCGGCACATGTGGCGGCTGCCAGTTGCAGCATCTCGACGAGGAGTCGCTGGCGGCGTTCGTTGCCGACAGGGTGCGTAATGCCGCCGAGGGGCAACGGCTGACGCCGGAACGGACCGTTCCGCCGCACCTTTCTCCGCCGATGAGCCGCCGCCGGGCGGCCTTGCATGCGGCAAGTGCGGGCGGGCGAGTGGCGCTGGGCTACCGCGAGCAGGGTTCGCACCGGCTGGTCGATCTGGCTGAATGCCCGGTGCTGCATCCGGACCTCGCCGCACTGATTGCGCCGCTGCGGAAGCTACTCGCGCGGCAGGGCGGGCGGATCGCGGTCGATATCGAGCTGGCCCTGGCGCAGCAGGGCGTCGACGTTGGGCTGAAGGGTCTGACGGTCGAAGGGCTGGCAGCAACCGAGGCGATGCTCGACTTCGCCCGCGACCACTCGCTCGCCCGGCTGGTGCTCGATCAAGGTTATGGGCCGGAGGCGCTGTGGGAGCCCGAGCCAGTCAGCGTTTCACTGGCGGGCGTCAGCGTGCCGTTTCCGCCTGGCGCCTTCCTTCAGGCGACGGCGGATGGCGAGGCGGCGCTGGTGGCGGCGGCGCGCGAATGGCTGGCAGGCTCGGCAACGATTGCCGATCTGTTTTCAGGTCTCGGCACTTTCGCCTTTGCTCTGGCAGGTTCGACCAAGGTGCTGGCGGTGGAGGCGGCGCGCGATGCGCATCTCGCCTGCAAGGCCGCGGCGGGCAGGGCGCAGCTGCCGGTTCATGCCATGCACCGCGACCTGTTCCGCAACCCGCTCGACTGCGCCGAGCTGAACCGCTTCGCCGCCGTGCTGCTCGACCCGCCCCGCGCGGGTGCGCGCGAGCAAGTCGCGCGGCTGGCTGAAAGTACGGTTCCGCGCGTGGTCTATGTCAGCTGCAACCCGTCAAGCTGGGCAAAGGATGCGGCGGCGCTGGTGGCGGGCGGCTACCGGCTCAAGGAACTGCGCCCGGTCGGCCAGTTTCGCTGGTCGACCCATGTGGAACTTGCCAGCCTGTTCGAGCGGTAAGCCTCAGCCGAACACGACCTGCGCAGCGCGGAACACCAGCGCCATAAGGCATAGCGTCGACAGGGCAAACAGGGCAAAGCGCGGGCCGCCCTTGTTGATTGTGGACTGCACGATCGAATGCAGCACCCGCAGTGCGACATAGGCCCAGGCAACTTGCGCGCCGTGCCCGCCGCCGTTGCCGGTTACCGCCAGCACCAGCGCCACGGCATAGAATACCGTCGGCGCCTCGTGCAGGTGGTTGTAATTGCGCGCTGGCCACTGGACCTTGCTGGGCAGGACTTCGTCGATGCGGCTTGGCGGACCCTGGACCAGCTCGTCGAGATTGGCGCCGCTCTTTCTCAGCGCCGGCATGCGGGTTGCATACATCCACACCCACATGACCATGGTCCAGGCCGCCAGCGCGACGACCGGTTGCAGGATTGCTGATCCGATCATTTTGAATTCCCCCTCGATTACCCCGGTGGCAGAGTGGTTTCAGGCCCCGCGAATGTCAAATGCGGGCTGTGTTGTGCTGTCACACAAGCGCCCTATATGCGCTGTTTGCTGCGGCATGGGAGATACGCGTTGAGCAAGGTTCTGGTGATCGGTGCGGGCGGAGTCAGCTCGGTGGCGGTGCACAAGATGGCGATGAATCCGGGCATTTTCAGCGAGATCAGCCTGGCCAGCCGTACGCTGAGCAAGTGCGATGCCATAGCCGAATCAGCCAAAGCGCGCACCGGCGTGACCATCGATACCCATGCGATCGACGCCGAGGATATTCCTGCGCTTTCCGCCCTTATCCGCAAGATCGGGCCGCAGCTGGTGGTCAATCTGGCGCTGCCTTATCAGGACCTGGCGATCATGGAGGCCTGCCTCCAGACCGGCGTGCACTACCTCGACACCGCCAACTATGAGCCACGCCACGAGGCCAGGTTCGAATACCGCTGGCAGTGGGATTTGCACGACCGGTTCCGCGAAAAAGGCTTGATGGCGTTGCTCGGCTCGGGCTTCGATCCCGGCGTCACCAGCGTCTTCGCGATGTGGCTCAAGAAGCACAAGCTGCGCACCATCCGCACGCTCGATATCCTCGATTGCAACGGCGGCGATCATGGCCAGGCCTTCGCCACCAATTTCAACCCGGAGATCAACATCCGCGAAGTCACAGCCCCGGCGCGGCATTGGTTGAAGGGTGAGTGGGTAGAGACGCCTGCCTTGACCATCCGTGAGAACTTCGACTTCGAGGCGGTCGGCCCGAAGAACATGTACCTGATGTATCACGAGGAACTGGAAAGCCTCGCCAGGTTCGTCCCCGAGCTGGAGCGCGGCCGCTTCTGGATGACTTTCGGCGATGCCTATATCAACCACCTCACCGTGCTGAAAAACGTCGGCATGATCGGGATCGAACCAGTGATGTATCAGGGCCGCGAGATCGTCCCGCTGCAATTCCTTGCCGCCGTGCTGCCCAAGCCGGAGACGCTGGGGGCCACCACTAAGGGCAAGACCAACATCGGCGACATCGCCACCGGCGAGGCACTGGATGGGTCTGGCGAGAAGACTTTCTACATCTCCAACATCTGCGACCACGAGGATGCCTATGCCGAGACCGGCAATCAGGCCATTTCGTACACCACCGGCGTCCCCGCGATGATCGGCGCGGCGATGATGCTGACGGGCGCGTGGAAGGGGGAGGGTGTGTTCAACATGGAGCAGATGGACCCCGATCCGTTCATGGCGATGCTCAATGAGCACGGGCTGCCGTGGACGGTGAAGGAACTGGCGGGGCCGCTCGCGTTCTGATGGAAACCAAAGCCGGAGACCCAGGCGCTTTCGCCCAGTTCGACCTCTCCCGGGTCGATAGCCCGTCCTTCGTGGTGGACGCCGCGAAGCTGCGCTCGAACCTCTCGATCCTCGCCGATATCCGCGACCGGGCGGGGATCAAAATGCTCTCCGCGCTCAAGGCCTTCTCGATGTGGAGCGTCGCCCCGTTGATCGGTGAGTATCTCGATGGGGTTTGCACATCCGGCCTGTGGGAAGCGCGGCTGGCCTCCGAGTTCTATGACGGCGAAATCACCACCTATTCCCCAGCCTACAAGCCCGATGACCTCGACGAGATTCTCCGACTGTCGGATCACATCATCTTCAATTCACCGCAGCAAATAATCCGGTGCAGCGCGATTATCGAGGCGGCGCGGGCCCGGGGCGAGAGCTTCGACATCGGCCTGCGGATTAACCCGCTGCACCCGACAGGCGAAGTGCCGCGCTACGATCCCTGCGCCGCCCATTCCCGCCTCGGCTTTCCGATCGACCAGCTGACCGAGGAGCACATCGAGCTGATCGACGGACTCCACATGCATACCCTGTGCGAACAGGACTTTGCCCCGCTCGCACGCACCTGGGACAAGGCCTTCGATTACCTCGAGCCGCACTTCGGCCAGTTCAAATGGATCAACCTCGGCGGCGGCCACCACATCACCCGGGCCGATTACCAGCGCGACGAACTGGTACAGTTCCTCCTCGACCTCAAGGAGGATACCGGCGCGGAAGTCTATCTCGAACCCGGCGAGGCGGCGGCGCTCGATGCCGGGATACTGGTTGGCACGATTCTCGACACGCTCGATAATGGCATGCCCGTCGCCATCACCGACATTTCCGCGACCTGCCACATGCCCGATGTGCTCGAAGCGCCCTACCGCCCGGCGATGCTCGGGGAAGTGCCGCTGGAGGATGAACTGATCGACGAAGCACAGGGCGGTGCCGTCCGCCTCGGCGGCCCTTCCTGCCTCGCGGGCGACGTGATCGGCGACTACCGCTTGCCGGTCCCCTGCGAGCCCGGCCAGCGCATCGCCTTCCTCGATCAGGCGCACTATTCGATGGTCAAGACGACTACCTTCAACGGTGTGCCGCTGCCGTCGATCTGGCTGTGGGACAGCGAATCGGATGTGCTCGAATGTGTCCGCGAGTTCGGTTGGGAAGAGTTCCGCAACCGCTTGAGCTGACACGGTTTTGTTTCATATCAGAACAATGCCGGTCAAAGTTACAGTTATATGTCAATCCTGTGACGTTTAGGTGCCCGAATCTCCAAAATATTTCAATTTGGAGACTCCCGGGACCCATTTTCACTTGCAGTTCAGGTCCACGCCTATATAGGCACCTCCCGCAGCCCCATGGGGACTTCCAAACCGCAAGGCTGCTTTGTTGAAACAACCGTTTTGGGGGTCCCTTGAATTGCACATCCATCCCGATGCACCGGCTGTAGTCCGCGCTCTCGCGCCGGACGAACCTGTTATCCTCACTCGCCCGCACGCTGCCGCGCGCGCGGCCCGTTTCTTCGTCGAGAAGTTTCCGGGCAAGTCGCTCTATGCGGTGAAAGCCAATCCTTCGCCGGATTTGCTGCGCGTGCTGTGGCGCTCGGGCGTGACGCATTACGACGTCGCCTCGATCGCCGAGGTGCGCCTGGTGCGCGAGACGCTGCCCGAGGCCGTGCTATGCTTCATGCATCCGGTGAAGACTGCCAGCGCGATTGCCGAGGCCTATCACGTCCACGGGGTGCGCACTTTTAGCCTCGACAGCCAGGAAGAGCTCGACAAGATCGTCGCCGCGACATCGCATGCGGATGGCTCGGCCGCAGACGACCTGCGGCTTTGCGTTCGGCTGCGCGTCTCCTCGGAATATGCCGAACTCAGCCTTGCCTCGAAGTTCGGCGTCGATCTGGCCGATGCCGCGCCGCTGTTGCAGGCTACTCGCCAGGTATCCGATTGGCTCGGCATCTGCTTCCACGTCGGCAGCCAGGCGATGACGCCGTTTGCCTATGTCCAGGCGCTGGAGCGGGTGCGCGCGGCGATTGTCGATGCCGCGGTCACGGTCGATATCGTCGATGTCGGCGGGGGCTTTCCGTCGATCTATCCGGGCATGGAGCCGCCGCCGCTGGAAGACTACTTCGGTGCGATCCACCGCGCGGCCGAGTCGCTACCGGTGTCCTATTCGTCGGAACTCTGGTGCGAGCCGGGCCGGGCGCTTTGCGCGGAATACAATTCGATGATCGTCCGCGTCGAGAAGCGCCGGGGGACAGAGCTTTACATCAACGACGGGGCCTATGGCGCGCTGTTTGATGCGGCGCATGCAGGCTGGCGTTTTCCGGTGCGGCTGCTCCGCGATGAAGCCACCGGGACGGAGACCGCGTTCAGCTTCTTCGGTCCGACCTGCGACGACATGGACCACATGGAAGGCCCGTTCGAGCTGCCATCTGAGGCCGATGCCGGCGACTATATCGAGATTGGCATGCTCGGCGCTTACGGCGCGGCAATGCGCACGGCGTTCAACGGCTTCGGCGTGGCGACGGTGGTGGAAGTCGCAGACGAGCCGATGGCCAGCCAGTATCTCGGCGACCGCCGCGATCCGCGCCAGAGCGACAATGTTGTCAGCCTGCGCTGAGCGTAATTACATTGACGGCAATTGCATGAAACGACCGGGCGGATCGAATTTCGATCCGCCCGGATGCGTATTCGTTTTCTATTTCACAACGACTTCAACCCGCCGCGCTCCGGCGTTGTCCGCCGATGTATCAGTGGTTTCGGCGGGCTTCACCAGCGCCACAGAAGCCTCGGCAATGCCCGACGCAACCAGCGCGGCCTTTACCGCCTGCGCGCGTTTCTTGGAGAGTTCCGCATTTGCGGCGGCGTTGCCGGTCTTGTCGTTATAGCCTGAAACCCCGAGTGTGCTGCCGGCATGGCTGTCGAGATAGGCCTTCAGCCCGACAGCGGCAGGCGCGAATGCATCGACGACGCCGGTTTTTCCGGTCGCGAAATAGACCTTCACCACCGGCTTGCCATCGCGGGTTTCGGTAGTGACACCGGCGCCGGCCGGGATCGCTACGGTCCCCTCGGCAGGGGCGTCGGCGGGGGCAGCGGCAGGACTCTCAGGAGTGGCTGGGGGTTCGCCAGGCGCGACCGCCGCAGCGGTATCCACAGCAGCAGGTTCAGCAATAGACGCAGCCGGGGGCTGGCGGAAGAACAGCCACCAGATCAGCAGCAGCGCTGCTAGTGCCAGCAGGAGCCACCAAAGCCAGCTCAGGCCGTCCGTGCGTTCGTCGTCGCCGGTAACAGGTCCACTGGTACTACCCGTCAGCGCCTGCACAGTCCCGCTCGCCTTGCCTGCGGCGGAAGCTCCTGCTGAGCCTCCGGCAGCCGCGATTGCGGCAACCGGCGGCACCGCTGGTGGCGGGGCGGAGGCTGGAGCGGGTGCTGTAACTGGCTTCGTGTCGCTCTTGCCGCCAAGGCTGGCAAGTCCGGCGGCAGCTACACCGACGGCAGCCGCCCCGCCCTTGGCAGCAGCGCCGCCTTTGACGAACTGGTGCAACAATCCGAAATGATCGGCGAGGAGGTAATAGACAGTTACGCGGTTCTTGAAGTTCTCACCCTTCATGCGCTCGCCGATGGCGGCGATCGCCTTGTCGAGATGTTCGTCGCTGTGGCTGAGTGCGAGCTTCTTCTTGAGGAAGTTCTGGCGCACCCGGGCAGTCTCTTTGGGATCGCTGAATGAAACCAGCGAAGAATTGCGCTTCTGCAGTGCAATTCCGCAATAGCGCACAATCCCGGCAATAATGCCGTCGTCCGCGTCAGGCACGTATTTTTTGACGTTGATCGACCAGTCTTCAGCCATGCGTCCCTCCCTTAACCCGACGCATTCCCATGCGCGAGATCGGCCCTCGAAATCAGGCCAGGGCGTGGTTCTAAAGCTTTTTTTCCGGGACGACAGGAATTTTTGGAGGATGGAACTTGCGGGATTGGCAATCGTCGCGGCGCGTGTGACGATCAACGGATCATCCAGCGCACAAGGCCGGGCGGAACATTGGAGAATTCGGAATGGCATTCCGGGATAAGTATGGTCCCTGGGCAATCGTTGCGGGCGCTTCGGAGGGAACTGGCCGCAGTTTCGCCCACAAGATCGCCGCGCAGGGCGTGTCCTGCATCCTGATCTCGCTGGATGGCCCACTCGACGCGGTGGCGCAGGAGATACGCGGCGCCTACCCCGTCGAATGTGTCACGGCGCGGATCGATCTTTCCCGGCCGGATGCCTTTGACAGGATTGTCGAAGCCGCAGGCGAGAGGGAAGTGGGCCTCTATGTCGCCAATGCCGGCGGCGATCCGCATGCCTCGCGCTACCTCGATCACCGGCTGGAGGATTGGGTGGGGCTGACCATGGTCAATGTCGTGACGACGATGCAGGCCTGCCATCATTTCGGCTCGCGGATGCGCGCCCGGCGGCGGGGCGGATTGCTGATCGTCAATTCGGGCGCGTGCTATGGCGGTGGCAGTTTTCTGGTGACCTACAATGCCTGCAAGGCCTTCCTGCTCAATTTCACCGAAGGCCTGTGGGCCGAACTGCGGCCTCACGGTGTCGATGTGCTGAGCATGATCCTGGGTGTCACCGACACGCCGAATTTTCATCGCATTCTCGCCAAGACAGGGATGCCCGCGCCGCAGGACCTTGCCTCGCCGGACGATGTCGCCGATCTGGCGTTGGCACGCCTGCCGCATGGGCCGCTGCACAATTGGGGGCTTGCGGACGATGAGGCGGGCTATGCGGGGATATCCGCCGCTGGCAGGCGCGAACGGGTGCTGGCAATGGATGCGGTGACAGAACGGCTTTACGGGAAGTGATGTTGCGCCAACGCGCCGACCAATGCGATCATGCGCCGAAGGTCAGTTCATGAACGCACCAGCGGTACCCGCGACAGCGTCGTCATGCCGGTCGCTTGGCCGGGTCGCGGCGGGCGCATTCCTGATGTCGCTTTTTCTAGGCCTGCTGGTTCCCGTCTACACCGACGAAATCGGCTGGCGGTTTCAACTCCGTGCCGGGATTGACGACGGTCTGGACATAATGGTCAACGACTTGTGCGGACCCAACACGATTGTCAGTGCCCCGTGGTTCATGATGCCGGTGCGCTGGTTCTCGGCCGCGGCCAATCAAGCGCTCGCCGATCCCCTGTTTATTCGCATCGAAGGCGTGGCTTGCGCCATGGCGTTCGCGGCGTTGATGTGGGTGTTGATCGGCAGGCTTGAAGGTAACGGGGCAAGGCGCGGGCAGATTCGGAGCTTGGCCTTCGCGCTGCTGGGGTTGGGTACCCTGCCGCTGCTGATGGTGCTGAGCCGCCCCGAGCAACCTCTGCTCCTGACGACGATGCTGATGATTCTGCTGGTCTTCGTCCGGGCCCCCAGTCTGAATCCGCGCATTCTGGCTTGGACGAAAGTAGCCGCGATTGCGGCACTGGCCTGCATCGGTGTCAGCTACCACCTTAAAGGCGTGGTTTTCGCGCCGATTGCCCTGGCCTGCGTAGCCGTTTGCTCAAGCGGACGGGGAACCCTGGCGCCGCGTCTCGCCGGGGCGGGGGCGGTCCTGGCGCTGATGTCGGCGGCAGGGGCTTACTGGGCAGGGCGTTTCCAGTGCCCCGGCGATCCGAAGTTGGCAGCAATGCTTGCCGGAGAGAACATCGCGGGAGTACTCCGTGGCGGCGGGGAACTGTGGAGCTTGCTGCCGCAGATGCTGTGGGGCGCGGTGCCGCTGAATTATGTTTGGCTGGCAGTGCCGGACAACGATCCGGTGGGCTTCTGGATGCCGCCCGGCCTGTTCCCGCTACCGGTATGGTTCGCCATCGCAAGTGTCATTACCCTGGTCTGGATGTCCGTGGCTATTGTTGCGGCCTATGCGCTGGTGCGTTTCATCGCTTCCGGTCGGCTTCGCGCAGTGGCCGAGCCGCGCGTGGTTGTGGCGATGGCAATCCTCGCATCCACCATGGTTTGGGGGGGCAGTCAGCTCAACCGTAACGCATATGAGGCTGCGCAAGTGTTGCCGCTGCTCGCCGTTTTCGCCGTGCTGTGTTTGACCCTGCCGCTCCCTGGCGGTGGTTCGAGATTGCTGAATCGCGCAAAGCTGGCGAAACCGGCCACGATCGCCGCCGTGCTCAGTCAGGTGACCGTCCTGGTCTTGACTGCCGGGCCGCTGCTCGAAGCCGCTCGGATTCCCGGCTACCTCGACGCTCAGCCCAATTCGGTTTCGATCTCTGGTTACGCGGACATCCGGGAAGACATCCGCAATGCCATGAAGATGGCCGGCATGCCGGAGCACCGCCGTCTGCGTCGCCTGCTGATCGACGATGTCACCTATCTTGACCTGCAGGGCAGCAGCCTGCCGCTCCACCGGTTGGGTGTGCTGGGCGTATGGAATGGCAGCATAACCGATCCGGTGCCCTATTTGCGCAGCCGCAATTCCGACGGTGTCGTGATTGGCTGCCGTTACCTGACGGCACGGATGCGGCAGGTCGCGGCGCAATCGGGTGCGGTTTGCGCGATTTCGCGATCCGGGATCGATCGCTTGGCTGGCCTGCCGGGTTCAATTCGTAGCGACCACGCTGAAAATCCGGATTCGGTCCGGTGAGTCTTTTGCCTGTCACCTCAGTTATTGCTCGCCAGAGAAAGTCCGTGGCAATCGGCCTCGCCATGATGGTTTTCGCAACACTCGTAACGAGACTGCCCTATTTTGGCGATCCCGCCGCCGATTTTGACGAGCAGCTTTACAGTCTGATCGGAAGCCAGATGCGACATGGCATGTTGCCTTATGTCGATCTGTGGGACCGCAAGCCCATCGGTCTTTTTCTTGTTTATGCTTTCGCTCACGCAATTGGAGGCGATACTCCCGTTTCATTTCAAGTTCTGGCGTTATTGGCCTGCCTGATCGGCGGGTGGCAGGTCTGGCGATTGGGTTGCCGAATTGTCGATCCACAAACGGCAGCGCTAGGGGCGGCGCTATACCCGATGCTTATGGCCCTTTTCGACATTCATTCGGGTCAGAGCGAAATCTTCCTGGTTCCCCTGATCATGGCAATGGCTCAACTGCTGCTGATCGCCGCCGATAAGCCAGTGCCCAGTGCCCGCAAACTATGCATGGCGGCAATGCTTTTGGGCGGAATTGCCTTGCAGATTAAATATACCGCTTTGTTTCAATGCCTGTTTTTTGGCGGAATAGCATTATGGTTGCTGCGTCGCCAAGATGAACCAATCGCCCAGCTTTCAATCGATGCGGTAATTTTCGCAGCACTGGGCATCGCACCCACGGTACTGGCTGCATTGTATTATGCAGTAGCCGGAGAGTTTTCCGAGTTTGTTTTCGCGAATTTTCAGTCGATTGGCCTGCGCTCGGCTATGCCGTTGAGCCGAATGTGGCTGGATCAATTGCTTTTCGCAATTCCGGTGATGGCGCTCGCAGGAGGCGGAATGTTTGCGGTCTGGTGCCGGCAAACTCCCGGCTGGCCGCCACTATGGCGATTTGCAGTGCTTTGGCTTGGCATGTCCATCGTCGGCCTGTTTATGGTGAGGACAATCTATCCCTACTATTATGCTGCCCTCGCTCCCGCCGCCATTCTCGTTTCTCTGCCAATGTTTGCTGGCCGCCACATTGGGTCAATTGTATGGGCGGTAGTTTTCCTGGGCATGCTCGCCGGGTTCAACCCGCCGGCGCGCCTCGTCGCAGTGATGCATGACAGGGATGTTTTGTCCCAGATGGCGAATGCGCTGGCTCCGCATGTCGAAAACAACAGGAACTGTCTCTATGTTTTCGACGGCCCGACCGCACTCTACCGCCTGACGGGCAGCGGCCTGCCGACGAGAGTGATCTATCCCGATCACCTCAATAATGCACTCGAAGCTCGCGCCTTGCCCGTTAAACCGGAACTGGAAATTGCGAGGATATTCTTCAATCGTCCCGGGGCGGTTGTAACCTCGTCGGATTCCGTGACGGAACAAAATTTCGCGACAAGTGCGGTTGTTTCACAGGAATTGGCAGCGCACTACCGACCCCTGGGTCAATGGCTTTTTCAGGATCGAAGATTGAACCTGTTTGCGCGGTTGCCTGACAGCGATGGGCTTACGCCGTCCTGTCAATGATGAGAGAACTGAGCGATGTCAGCCTCATTGCATCGACTGTTGCACCGTTTCGGCTCTGAACCAGGGCTCACGCCGCCAGCTTCAACTCCAGTCGTTCCCAGATCTCGACCAGCGCCTGGGTAAGCTCGGTCATCATCGCCTCGGTGTGAGCCGGCCCGGGGGTGAAGCGCAGGCGTTCCAGCCCGCGCGGGACGGTGGGGTAGTTGATCGGCTGCACATAGACGCCGTATTCGGCGAGCAGAATGTCGCTGATCTGCTTGGCGCGGACCGGATCGCCAACCATCAGTGGCACGATGTGGGTGGTCGATGGCATCACCGGCAACCCGGCATCGGCAAAACTCGCCTTCAGGAAAGCTGCGGCGGCCTGCTGGCCCTCGCGCTCGACCGACGAGGATTTCAGGTGGCGCACTGCCGCCAGCACGCCTGCGACCAGCACCGGCGACAGCGAGGTGGTGAAGATGAAGCCGGGTGCATAGCTGCGGATCACGTCGATGATCCTGGCATCGGCCGCGATATAGCCGCCCATCACGCCGAACGCCTTGCCCAGCGTGCCTTCGATGATGGTGATGCGGTGCGCTGCTTCGTCGCGGTCGGCGATCCCGCCGCCGCGCGGACCGTACATGCCGACAGCGTGGACCTCGTCGATATAGGTCAGCGCGTTGTACTTGTCTGCGAGGTCGCAGATCGCGTGGATCGGTGCGACATCGCCGTCCATCGAATAGACGCTTTCGAAAGCGATCAGCTTGGGTGCATCGGGATCGGCTTCTGCCAGCAGCGCTTCGAGGTGATCGAGATCGTTATGCCGCCAGACTTTCTTCTCGCAGCCTGAATTGCGGATGCCCGCGATCATGCTGGCGTGGTTGAGCTCGTCGGAAAAGATCACGCAGCCCGGCAGCACCTTGGCCAGCGTCGAAAGCGTCGCGTCGTTCGAGACGTAGCCCGAGGTGAACAGCAGGGCGCCATCCTTGCCGTGGAGATCGGCCAGTTCGCACTCAAGATCGACGTGGTAGTGCGTGTTGCCGCCAATGTTGCGGGTGCCGCCGCTGCCCGCACCGACATCGTGCAACGCCTCTTCCATCGCCGCGATCACCTTGGGGTGCTGGCCCATCGCGAGATAGTCGTTCGAACACCACACGGTGATCGGCTTGGGACCGTTGTGCCCGGCAAAGCAGCGCGCGTTGGGATAGGCACCCTTGTTCCGCAGGATGTCGATGAAAACGCGGTAGCGGCCTTCTGAATGAAGCCGCTCGATCGCCTGGTCGAAAATCTGGTCGTAGTTCACGAAGTGCGCAATCCAGCCG
The DNA here is from genome assembly GCA_963775115.1 of uncultured Alphaproteobacteria bacterium. Lineage (GTDB taxonomy): Bacteria > Pseudomonadota > Alphaproteobacteria > Sphingomonadales > Sphingomonadaceae > Novosphingobium. The sequence continues at coordinate 363,722 of CAVZHP010000005.1, read as the reverse complement.
TTTTGCCGCCCCTTAGCCGATGGCTGCCGGGATGACTAGTGGCTTGTTAGGGTCTCGACGGTGGCTGCACCGGCGGGGATGTGAAGCCGCGCCGGATGCCAGTCCTGTTTTTGGTGTCGAGGATCCATTCGAAATCGTGCCCGGGAATTATCCTGAGCTCCGGTGCATCTGCCGCGAGCCGGCGGATCGTCATCAGCCAGGCGAAAGTCTCGCGGCGGTCCTCTTTTGCCACATAGTCCGTGATCAGCCGCGAGCGACCGCGCAACTCCCTCCAGCTTTGAGCCATCGTGGCAATGTCCCCGGCGAAGAGATACTCCTTCCCGCTGGCGAGCTGCACGTAGATCATCTGCGATCCCGGGGTATGGCTGGGAGCGGGAATTGCGACAATTCCGGGTGCCAGCGCCTGCGGGCCGCCGGGGGCAATCGTTGCAGTCAACCCGGTGCGATTTGCCCAGGGCAACCGGCCCGCAAGCGGTGCATTCGGCAACTGCTGCTGACCGAGCCTGGCCCTGGCTATCGCTGGGTCACTGGAGAGCGCGGCAAGTCCGGCCATGTGGTCGCTATGTTCGTGAGTCGCCAGGATCAGTCCGGCCTGGCGCACGGCCGCATCGACTTTGGCCTGGGCCGGTGCGATGAACCTTTCTACACCAAGCTCGCTTGCCACCGCCTCGGTCATCCCGGTGTCGATGATCGCTGCACCGCTGCCCGGAACCGGCAGGCGAAAGGCCATGAAGCCGAAATATTTGCGCTTGATGCCGCTGCCCGCGACAAAGACATTGCCTGGCACGCGGGCATAGGCAACCTCCTCCATTTCGACCGATACCGGCCTCTGCCCGGGAATTTTCGCTGCGAGCTCGCGCAACCGGACGATGGACACCGCCTTGGGCTGGGCGTCACCCGGCCGGCTGTCGATGAACAGCCAGTAATAGGGCAAACCGGCAACAACCAGCAGAACCAGCAGCAGAATGTTGAGCCGCCGCGTCATCTAAAGCAGCTCCGTCCGGTCGAGTCCGCAAGCTGCGAGCGCCGGGGCCAGCGCTGCGGCATCCTCGCCATTGCGGGTAAACAGTGCCAGGTCCGGACCGGTCCGCCGGAAAGGCTGACCGTCGGTGAGGACCGCGATGCGCCGCGCGATGCCAGCCGCGCCGTGGACGAATGCCACACCGGCTCCAAAGGCCTGCGCCAATTCATCCTCAAGCAGCGGAAAGTGGGTGCAGGCGAGCACCACCGTGTCGATATCGCCGCCGCCGGGCAATGCCCGCAGGCCTTCGGCGGCCTGGGCCACAACCGCCTTGTCAACCGGCCGGCCGCGCAGTTTTGCCTCCGCTGCGGTAACCAGCCCAGGCGCAGCGAAGCGCAGAATGCGCTTGCCGGTTGCGAATTCCGCTTCGAGCCGATCGACATAGGCCTGACGGATCGTCGCCTTGGTGCCGAGCAGGCCGATCGTGCCGGTCCGGGTCAGGGCTGCTGCCGGCTTGATCGCGGGCACCGTACCGACGACGGGCACCGCAAGCACATCGCGCACCATGGCGAGCGCGATGGTCGATGCGGTGTTGCAGGCGATGCAGATCAGCCGGGGATGGAAGCGTTCCGCCATGCGGCCGAGCAGGCCGCAGACCCGCGCGGCGATTTCCGCCTCGGTCTTGCCGCCATAAGGCAGGCCGGCCGTGTCGGCGGCGTAGATGATCGGCGCGCTGGGCAGCGCCTTGCGGACTTCGGCCAGTACCGACAGCCCGCCGACGCCGGAATCGAACAGCAGGATCGGCGATGCGGGATCGGTAATTTCGGCAAGCTGCGCCATAATGGCTGCATTCCTGTTTTTTCCGCTGCACGAATGCAAGCCCGGCGGTAAGGAGAATGTGCACAAGGGGATGCGGATGGACACGAATGGCGCATTGCTGGCTCTGGTCTCTGGGTATTTGCTCGGCTCGATCCCGTTCGGCCTGATCCTTACCCGGCTGATGGGCGTGGGCGATCTGCGCAATATCGGTTCGGGCAACATCGGCGCGACCAATGTGCTGCGCACCGGGCGCAAGGGGCTGGCCGCGACAACGTTGCTGCTCGATGTGGCCAAGGGCTTTGCCGCTGTCTGGATAACGCGCGAGTGGTTGCTTGGTCCTGTTGCGATTGGCGGCCTTGCGGCAATCATCGGCCACTGCTTCCCGGTCTGGCTGAAATTCCGGGGCGGCAAGGGAGTGGCGACGCTGATGGGGGTTGCGCTCGGCTTCGCCTGGCCGATCGGCGCTGCCTATGCCGCCACATGGCTCGGCATACTGGGGCTGACGAGGATATCCTCGCTCGCCGGAATGTCGGCTGCAGTGGCCGCGCCGCTGGTTGCCCTGGCGACGGGACACGGCCACCTTGCTCCGGTGCTGGCGTTGCTTGCCGCGCTTGTACTCTGGCTCCACCGCGCCAATATCGCCCGCTTGCGCGCCGGGACCGAACCGAGGGTGGGCGCAAAGGGCGCATGAACATGCTTTCCCAGCAGGAGGCCTTCGCGCGCATCCGGCTGCTGCGCTCGCCCAACATCGGCCCGGTGAGCTATGCCCAGCTGCTGCGCCGCTTCGGCGATGCCGGGGCGGCCCTGGCGGCCTTGCCCGATCTCGCGGCGCGCGGCGGGGCGCCTTACAAGGCCGCGCCGGAGGGGCGCATCGCGGACGAGATCGCCGCCGCCAAAAAGGCAGGTGCGCGCTACCTGTTCCACGATTCTCCCGACTATCCCCGGTTGCTCGGCGAGATGGAAGGCGCGCCGCCGATCCTGCTGGCGCGCGGCGATGCTTTGCTGGCGGCCCGCCCGGCAGTGGCAATCGTCGGCGCGCGCAACAGTTCTGCTGGCGCGGTCAAGCTGGCGCGCGATTTCGGCGCGGCATTGGCCGAGGCGGGGTTGACGGTGGTCTCGGGGCTGGCGCGCGGCATCGATGGCGCGGCGCATCGCGGGGCGCTGTCGGCGGGGACAGATGGCGGCGGTACCATCGGGGTCATCGCCAGTGGCATCGACATTGCCTATCCGCCCGAACACGCCGATCTTCAGGACGAAGTGGCGACGCGCGGCCTGCTGGTCACCGAGCATCCGCCCGGCACCGAACCGTTGGCCCGCCACTTCCCGGCGCGCAACCGGATCATCGCGGGCCTGGCGGCGGGCACGCTGGTGGTCGAGGCCGCGCCCAAGTCCGGCTCGCTGATCACCGCCCGGCTGGCGGGTGAGGCCGGGCGCGAGGTCATGGCCATTCCCGGCTCCCCGCTAGACAGCCGTGCCCACGGCGGCAATCAGCTGATCCGTGACGGGGCCGTGCTGGTGCAGAGCCCGGAGGATGTGATCGAGCTGCTCTCCAGCTTCGAAGGCACGCCCCGTTCCAGATTCTGCGAGGCCGCGCCCATCTGGACTCATGCCGGCGAGGAACTCTCCGACGACCCAGCCGACCTCGCCGCGCTGCTCACCACCGCCCCGGTCGCCATCGACGAATTGATCCGCCAGAGCGGCGACAGTGCGGCGGCGGTGCAGCTGGCCTTGCTCGAACTGGAGCTGGCTGGCCGGCTGGTGCGGCATGCGGCGGGGCGGGTATCGCTGGGCAGCTGATCGTAGTGCAATCATGTATTGTGCAGACCGGCGGGACAGGTGCTCGCGATCACGGAATGGCTGAATTTAGGAGCGGATAATGGCAGGTGCTGGGATAAAGTTGGGCGTAAGGGAAATCATATCCGGCACGTTCGGTACAATGATGGAAAACTCGTTGCCTTATGCTGTTTATGCGCTGGGTATGACTGCATTTGCAGTCATCTTCGATTTATTGTCTGAGGGTGTCGGTTCGGCGTCAAGCGGTATTATCGGAGTTGTCGCTGGTTTCGCATTGCTTCGTCGGGTACTGGCAGATGAAGGCATGCCGGGAACACGTGGCTTCGGTTCCAGTTTTATATCCTATTTTGGCGCTGCGCTTCTCTCGGGGTTGGCCACGGCGCTTGGTTTGGTGTTGTTAATCATCCCGGGATTGATCTTGCTCGCTCGGTGGTCGCTATCATCCGGACTTGTCGTTGCCGAAGACGCGAAGGCGGTTGATTCATTGCAGCGCAGCTGGGTGCTGACGCGAGCCTCACAATGGGCAATCATCGGAACTTTTGTTTTCTTTGGTCTGATTGCTCTATTGCTGCTGGCGGCATTCGGCGGTGGCCTGACCTATTTTGAGATGCTGGGCTCGCAAGGCGAACAGCAAGAACAGCTTTCACTGGCTGCCAACATCGCGACAAATCTGGTGACTAACCTGATCAGCGGGCTCAGCTTCGCCGGGGTGGTTTACCTGACCAAGCGATTGATTGCCGAGAATGGGCAGCTTGAAGGCATCTTCTCCTGAGCCCACTTGACGTGGCCCGCCACTCCTCCCCACCCTCGCGCATACGCACACGTATACGCGTAAGGGGAATTTGGGTCTGCCATGCAGCTAGTCATCGTTGAATCGCCCGCCAAGGCCAAGACCATCGAGAAATACCTCGGCAAGGACTACAAGGTCCTCGCCTCCTACGGCCACATCCGCGATCTGCCGCCCAAGGATGGTTCGGTGCGGCCCGACGAGGCCTTCGCGATGGACTGGGAGCTCTATGGCGACAAGGCGAGCCGGGTGAAGGCGATCGTCGATGCCGCCAAGACTGCCGACCGCCTGATCCTCGCCACCGACCCCGACCGCGAGGGCGAGGCGATCTCATGGCACGTCCGCGAACTGCTGGCCAAGCGCAAGGCGCTGCCGAAGGATGTCCAGCGCGTCACTTTCAACGCCATCACCAAGGATACCGTCACCAAGGCGATGCTGCATCCGCGCGAGCTCGATCAGGACCTGATCGACGCCTACCTTGCCCGCCGCGCGCTCGACTATCTGTTCGGCTTCACCCTGTCGCCGGTGCTGTGGCGCAAGCTGCCCGGGGCCAAAAGCGCGGGCCGGGTGCAATCTGTCGCCCTGCGGCTGATCTGCCAGCGCGAACGCGAGATCGAAGTGTTCAGGCCGCAGGAATACTGGTCGGTGATTGCCCGGCTGGAGCAGGGCGGCACGGAATTTCCTGCGCGCCTGGTCAAGTTCGATGGCGAGAAGCTGGAGCGGCTGAGCCTGGGCGCAGAAGGCATTGCCATGCGCGCCAAGGCTGCGGTCGAGGGCGCGGTGTTCCGGGTCGAGGAAGTCGATACCCGCCCGCAAAAGCGCAATCCCTATGCGCCGTTCACTACCTCCACCCTGCAACAGGAGGCAGCCCGCAAGCTCGGCTTTTCGGCCAGCCACACCATGCGGGTGGCGCAGAACCTCTACGAGGCCGGGGCGATCACCTATATGCGCACCGACGGGGTGCAGATGGACCCCAGCGCCATTTCCGATGCGAGGAAGGCGATCAGCGACCGATATAACGGGCATTACCTCCCCGAAAAACCGCGGATTTACGAGACCAAGGCCAAAAACGCCCAGGAAGCGCACGAAGCGATCCGCCCGGTCGATTTCAGCAAGGATCACTACGGCAGCGGCGACGAGGCTCGGCTCTACGAACTGGTCTGGAAGCGCGCGCTGGCCAGCCAGATGGCCTCGGCCAGTCTGGAGCGCACCACGGTCACCCTGCGCGATCCTGCCGGGCTGCACGAATTGCGTGCCACCGGGCAGGTGGTGAAATTCCCTGGCTTCCTAGCCGTCTACGAGGAAGGACGCGACGATCGGGCCGCCGGGGGAAAGGATGGCGAGGAAGACGATTCCGGCCTGCTCCCGGCGCTTGCCAAGGGCGATACTCCGGCCAAGAAGGGCGTCGACGCCGCGCAGCATTTCACCCAGCCGCCGCCGCGTTATTCCGAGGCCAGCCTGGTAAAGCGGCTCGAGGAATTGGGCATCGGTCGGCCTTCCACCTATGCCGCGACCTTGCAGGTGCTGAAGGACCGAAACTACGTCCGCACCGAGAAGAACCGCTTCTTCGCCGAGGAATCGGGGCGGCTGCTCACCGCATTCCTCGAACGCTTTTTCGCCCGCTATGTTGAATACGATTTCACCGCCGGGATGGAGGACGAACTCGACGAGGTTTCCGGCGGCCGGGCCGCGTGGAAGGCGGTGCTCGAGGCCTTCTGGAAGGACTTCAAGCCCAAGAGCGATGAAGTGATGGAGCGCAAGCCCAGCGAAGTCACCGAGGCATTGGACGAGTTCCTCTCCGACTACCTGTTCCCGCCCAGCGAGGACGGCACCGACCCGCGCCTGTGCCCGAAATGCGGTCCGGAAGGACGCGAAGGCGGGCGGCTGGCCTTGAGGGGCGGACGCTTCGGGGCTTTCGTCGCCTGCTCGAACTATCCCGAGTGCAAGTTCACCCGCAAATTCGCCCAGCCCGGCGGCAACGGCGAAAGCGCGGGCGATGCGGAAGTGGGCAAGCATCCCGAGAGCGGCGAAAGCATCACCCGCCGGGTCGGGCGCTTCGGGCCTTACATCCAGCTCGGCGAGGGCAAGGAGGCCAAGCGCAGCTCGATCCCCAAGGATATTCCCGAGCTCGATCTCGACTGGGCGGTGAAGCTGCTCGATCTACCGCGCAGCATTGGCGATCATCCCGAGACCCAGCTGCCGATCACCGCTTCTATCGGGCGTTATGGGCCATACCTCGCGCATAATGGCAAGTATGCTAAACTGCGCTCGACCGCCGAAGTGTTCGACACCGGCATGAACGCGGCGGTGGCCAAACTGGCCGATGCGGCCAACGGCGGCGGGCGCGGCGCACGCACGGCGGCGGAGCCGCTCAAGACCTTCGGGCCGCATCCCACTTCGGGCGGGGAAATCAAGCTGATGGCGGGCCGTTATGGACCCTACGTCACCGACGGCACCACCAACGCCACCCTGCCGCGCGGAACCGAGCCTGAGGCGCTGACTGCGGAGGCGGCGGTGACGCTGATCGACGAGAAAGCGGCGAAGGGACCGGCCAAGAAGGGCGGGCGCAAGAAGGCTGCGCCAAAGAAGAAGGCCCCTGCGAAGGCAAAGTAGCGTTGAAGGTCCTCCCCATTTTTGCGCAGCACAAATGGGGAGGTGGCAGCCCGCAGGGCTGACGGAGGGGTATTTGCCGCGCAAGAGAATCCCGCGAAACATTTCAAGAGCGCGCCAACTTCGCGCCCGAATGTCGCTGCCGGAGGTCCTGCTATGGAACCTGCTCCGCAGAGATCCCGGCGGCGTCAAATTCCGCCGCCAGCATTCGATCGAAGAATACGTCCTCGACTTCTACTGCGCCAAGGCGAAGCTCGACGTCGAGATCGACGGTTTCGCACACGAAACCGGGGACAATCCAGAACACGATGCAGCGCGGGACGCCTGGTTGAAGGATCAGGGAATCGAAGTGTTGCGCATTCCTGCTACGGAAGTCTTGAAGTCGCCCGAGGACGTTGCCGAGGCCCTGGTGCGCTACTGCAAGCGTCGATAGCCCCTCCGTCAGTTCCTGCGGAACTGCCACCTCCCCATTTGTGCTCCGCAAAAATGGAGAGGATCGATTAGAGGAAAGCCCATGCCCGAACAATTTACCCGCCACCGCCAGCCCTGGAAGAGCGACGAACTGGCGACCCTGCGCACGCTGGCGGCCAAGGGCATGGGCCTGAAAGCCATCGCCAAAGCGCTGAAGCGCAGCGAGGAATCGACCAAGGAGAGGGCCAAGGCGGACGGGATCGCGATTGCGAAGTTGCGGTAGGGGAACAAGGCGGGAGCAGGGAGCTAATCATGAGGCGCGTTGTTAAATTTGCTCTTGCTGGGCTACTCCTGCTCATTGCAGGCGTGGCACTGCTTCTTGTGTTGGGGCGTCCAGCCCCTGTTTCCGGTGTGCAGACAGAACAAGCTTCCGCGCCAGATCCCGGGGACACGCCGCTGCTGCTTCGAATTTGGTATCCGGCGAATTCTGACGGCAAGCGCAAATTGCCGCTGATTGTCATTTCCCATGGCACCGGCAGCAGTTCGGTCGCCCACGCCGATACCGCGAGTGCGCTCGCCAAGGCTGGATTCGTGGTTGCCGCAGTGGAACACACTGGCGACAATTACCGTGATATCGGCCATGTTGGCACCGGCACCCAGCTTCCCGAACGACCGCGTCATGTCTCCAGAACGATAGACCATATGCTCAAGCAATGGCCGAAACGGGGCAAAATCGATCCGGAACGGATCGGCATGTTCGGGCATTCCGCTGGCGGCTTTACGGCACTGGTGATCGCGGGTGCCAAGCCCGAACTGTCGCGCGGTATTGCCTACTGTAAACAGAACCCCAAGGCGTGGACCTGCCAATATCTCAAGTCGAACGGTTTCGATCTCAAGCAACTTGGCAAGATCAAGGGGAGCGGATGGCAGGCAGACCCGCGTGTCAAAGTCGCGGTAATTGCAGCACCGGCAATAGGTTACAGCATCGATCGAGCCGCGCTATCGGAAGTGCGGATACCCTTTCAGATATGGGCAGCGGAGCACGATGCGATTGTCGACGACAGCCCGGACGTGATTTGTCGTGCGTTTGCGCAGTCACCAGAATTCCACTTGGTGAAGGGCGGCGGTCATTTCTCGTTCCTCGAACCATGCAACCTGCAGATGAGAACAATCATTACTGTCATGCATTGGTTCGGGACCGATGCGATATGTACCGATCCGGCGGGGTTCGATCGCACCGAATTTCATGAAAGTTTCAACAAGTCGGTGCGGGAGCACTTCGAGAGGACTCTTACTCCCGTTCAAGGCGCGAAGTGACGCTTTTCACCGCCGCCCCTCCAGCCACCCCAGCAAAATCCGCGAAAACACCTCCGGATGCTCCACCATCGGGATATGCCGCGCATTGGCGATCTCCTGATACCTTGCCCCCGGGATCAGCCCCGCAATCCGCCGGTTGCCCTCGGCGGGCGTCCCCGGATCGTCGTCGCCGCAGACCACCAGTGTCTCAACCCGCACTGATGGCAACCGCTCCAGCACGTCGAAGCCGATGATCGCTTCGGCCCCGCCGATGTAACCCTCCGGCGCGGTGTTCGCGATCATGTTCCATACCTGCTGCCAGCGGTTCTCATGGCCGGGACGGAAGGCCTGGGTGAACCAGCGGGTCATGGTGGCATCCGCGATCGGCGCGACAGAGCCCGCCGCGCGGATCGCCGCAAATCGCTCCGGCCACATTTCGGGCGGGCCGGGCACTGCCTTGGGCGAGGTGCCGGTAAGCATCAGCGAGTGGAGGCGGTCCGCGTGGTCGAGCGCCAGCTGCTGGCCGATCATCCCACCGATCGAGAGGCCGACGAAATGCATTTTCGCCACGCCGAGGAAATCCAGCACCAAGACCACGTCGCCCGCCAGTTCCTCCATCGTGTAGGGCCCTGGCGGCGCCTTGCTGCCGCCGTGGCCGCGCATGTCGATCCGCAGCACCCGCCAGCCCGCCGCCAGCAGCGGCGGAACCTGCTCGGCCCACACGCCGCTGTCCGACGACAGCGAATGGGCGAGGCAGACAACGGGCGCGCCCTCAGGGCCGAGCAGGTCGAAATGAATGCGGTGGGTAGGGGCCTGAATCAACATCGGCGGTACTCTCCACGTGGCCCCGGACGGGACTGGTGTACGGATAGCTCTTGGCCGCCCGGCCTTGCCGGTCAAGGCCTCTGTTGGGGATTCGGGCAGGCGGTAGCGGGGTGCCGAACTTGACCGGCAATCCTCTGTGCCTAGTGTCGCAATCGCAAGGGCAACCGGGGGCAGGGTGACTACCAACTACCGCATCATCGCGCTGACCGTTTCGACCGCGCTGTTCATGCAGTTCCTCGATTCCAGCGCGCTCTACACCGCGATCCCGGTGATCGCGCGCGGTTTGGGGGTGCCGGCGATCCAGCTCGATGTCGCAATCCTTGCCTACCAGCTGGCGATGACCGTGCTGGTGCCGGCGGGCACTGCGATTGCCGAGCGGATCGGGCCGCGCAATGCCTTTGCTGGCGCGCTGCTGGTGTTCATGACCGGATCGATCCTCTGCGCCCTGTCGGCCTCGCTGCCGGCGCTGGTCGCGGCGCGGGCGTTGCAAGGGGCGGCGGGGGCGGTGATGGTGCCGGTCAGCCGCCTGCTGGTGGTGCGCTCGGCCGACAAGAGCGAACTGGTCAGCGCGATGAACTGGCTGCTGATCCCCGGCGTGATCGGCCCGCTGCTGGGGCCGGCGCTGAGCGGGTTGATCGTGACCTATTTCAGCTGGCACTGGATATTCCTGATCAATGCTCCGGTCGCGCTGCTCGGCCTGGTCCTGACCATGCTGTTCGTACCCGATATCCGTGCCGCGTCGGTTGCCCCGTTCGACCGCAAGGGCATGGCGCTGGCGGGGCCGGCGATTTTCACGCTGATGTTCGGCCTGCTGATCGCCGCCAGGCCGAATGGCGGATGGGCGGCGCTGGCGCTGGTCGCTGCGGGTACAGTGCTGGGCCTCGCCTATGTCCGCCACGCCCGCCGCGTTATATCGCCGTTGCTCGATCTGTCGCTGTTGCGCATCGGCTCGTTCCGCCATTCGCTCGTCGCCGGCTCGGTGATCCGCGTCGCCGCCGGGGCGAACGGATTCCTGATGCCGCTGTGGCTGCAGCTCGGCATGGGAATGAGCGCGGCGCGGACCGGCTCGCTGCTGGTGATTTCGGCGGTCGGGGTGATCTTCACCCGGCTGATAAGCGGGGCGCTGCTGCGGGCCATCCACCCGCGCAGCATCGCCATCGGCGGGTCCTTGCTGCTGGGGCTGGCTCTGTTCATGACCTCGCGGTTGCACGCGGGTCTGCCTATCTGGGTATTCTACGCGGTGCTGGGCTTCCAGTCGCTGATGGTGGCGATGCCGCTGATTGTCGTCACCCCGGTGATGTACCTCGACATCGAAAGCGACCGCTTCGGTCAGGCGGCCGGCCTGTTCGCCACGCTGCAACAGCTGTCGATGTCGCTGGGCGTGACGGTGGGCGTCTGGGCACTGGCCGGGATGCGCTGGTACCACGGCGCCAGCGAATTCGACAGCCGGGTCTACAGCGGCGGCATCGCGATGATAGCACTGATTGCGACCCTTGCAGTTTTTAGCACGATCAAGCTCGATGCGGAATCGACAGAAGCCCTGCGCGGTGGGAAGAGTTGACCACAGACTCGACAGACCGGATTCTTCGATCCGGCGATTGATGCGAGGAGAGATGCAATGGAACAACCGGATTTTCTCGGGCTCACCGGCAAGCACGCCATCGTCTGGGGCGGCGGCTTCGGCATGGGCGAGCGGACCTCGATCCGGCTAGCCCAGGCAGGCGCGCGGGTCGCGGTGGTCGATCTGGTGCAGGAGCGGGCGGAAAAGATAGCGGGCGAGTTGAACGATCAGGGCGCGAAAGCCGAGGCGTTTCAGGCCGATGTGCGCTCGGAGGACAGTGTGGAGTCGACGCTGGCCGCTGCCGAGGCGGCATTCGGTCCGGTCGATGTCATGGCGACTGTGATCGGCCTGGGGGTGTGGGACCAGGTGGTCGACATGAGCCTCGACAAGTTCAACGAAGCGATCTCGCTCAACCTCACCTCGTTCTTCCTGCCCGCGCGGGCGGTGGGGCGTTCGTTGCTCAAGAACGGCAAGCCCGGCGCGATTGCCTGTGTCAGCTCGGTCAGCGGGCTGACTTCGGCACCCAACCACGCCGGCTACGGCGCGGCCAAGGCCGGGATGATCAATCTCGTGCGGACCATGGCCGACGAGTGGGGGCCCTATGGCATCCGGGTCAACGCCGCGATGCCGGGCAGCGCGGCAACCCCGCGCCTGACGCTCAACGAGGCCGGGCAGGCGGCGATGCACGCGGCGATGAAGGCCAAGGTTCCGCTCGGTCGCTCGGCCACCCCGGATGAGCTCGCGAAGGCGATTCTGTTCCTGCTGTCGGACCTCGCCAGCTATATCACCGGGCACAACCTGCACGTCGATGGCGGGTGGACCTCCACCTTCCTGATGCAATCGGTGGGCGAGGGCGGGCCGAATGCCGCCTCGGTGGTGCGCTGGCCGAAGTAGGTCACCATTCCACCGGGTCGCGATACGGTCCCGCAAGGTGGCCGCCATCGACCAGCAGCTCCGATCCGGTGCAATAGGAGCTTTCGTCCGAGGCGAAGAACAGCACTGCGTTGGCGATCTCCTCGACCCTCGCCATGCGCTTGATCGGCTGGCGCTCGACCGCCTTCTGGATGCGCGCCATTGCGGCGGGCGGCATGCCGCGGTCGTGGGTCGCATCGACAATGCCGGGGTGGACCGAATTGACCCGGATGCCCCGGTCGCCAAGCTCCAGCGCCAGCGCTTTGGTCATGCCGGTGACCGCGAATTTGGTCGCCACGTAAGTGCTGAGGCCCGCGATCCCGGCCAGCCCGTCGATCGAGGAGATGTTGACGATCGAACCGCCGCCGCGCGCGGCCATGGCGGGCACCGAGGCGCGGATGCCGAGCCAGACGCCGTTGAGGTTGAGATCGACGATTTCTCGGTGGCGCTGGACGTCGTGCGTCTCGATTGCTCCGCCGCAGCCGTCGCCGGCATTGTTGACCAGAATGTCGAATGCGCCGATTTTCGCGACCGCTTCGGACCAGCTGTCCGGATCGGTGACGTCGAGGCGCTGAAACATCCCGCCGATGTCTTGCGCGACTTCCGTGCCCTTCGCTGTCTGGATATCGCCTATCGTCACCGCCGCGCCGTGTTCGGCCAGCTTGCGCGCGATAGCCTCGCCGATGCCCTGCGCTCCGCCGGTGACGAGCGCCACCTTGCCCGCGAGCCGTCCCGCTTCACCCATCGAATCGCATCCTTTTCCCGGTTGTGTTCGGGGAAGGAAGCTAGGCGCGAACCGCGTCGATGAGAACCGTGTTGCTGGCCATATCGTAACCGAAGCGCAGGCCCGATGCGCGCAGGGCGCCCAGGCCGATTACCTGCCGGGCCGCAGGCGAGGCACGCAGTTGCTTGTAGCGGGCGCGGTTCATGCCGGGCCTGGCCAGTTCGAGCAAGGCATCGAGCGGAATCGAGATTGCACCGTTGGCCGCGATCCGCAGGGGCAGTTTCCCTGATCCGGTGGCGGAGGGCACCAGCGGGATATCGATCGTAACGGACTTGTCCTGCACTTCCTGCGGTTGCGCCGCTGCCGGGGCCTCCGGGGGCGCAGGAACCGGGGCGTCGCTGTGGACCGGCTGGTTTTCGGCTTGCTGATCATAGGCGGCAGCACCGGGTGTTGCCGCTGGCTGCTCCGGAGCAGCGAGTTGCTGGACGGGCTGCGCCGGCGGGATCGCGGCGTCCGGCGGCGCTAGCGGGAGCCCCTCGCGCAAGGCCGGTTGTGCGGACAGGGGCTCGGCCGGAACCGGCGACGCGGCTGGCGTCAGCGCGGCTGCGGGCATTGGCGCGATTGGCGTTGATGCTGAGGGGATGACTGGCAGTACCGGAGTTGCCGCAGGCAATTCGACACGTAGCACAGGCTGAAACGCTTGGACGGATTCGCTCGCGGCGGGCGAGGGCCGCATCGGCACAGGTGAGGCCGGGGGCAGCATCACCCGGATAGTCCGGGCGGGTAACGTCCGGGCAGGTATGCGCGGGGCTGCGACAGGCCTTGCGGCCGGCTGCGAGAATTCGAAGCTGCGCCTGTGCACCGGCCCGTGACTGCTCGCCGCAACCGGTAGGCTCGCCACCGGCAGCACCGGTGCTGCGATCCGCGTGGCTTCGGGCGGCTTCGCGGGAACAGCCGCGGGAACGGCTTTGGTCTGGGGCAGGGCTGCTGCGGGTCCGAACTGCGGCGCGGCATCCTTGGCAGCCTGATCGAGCCCGGCGGGAGCGAGCGGCTCCGGAATCGGCGGACCGGAGGGCTTGGAGGCGGTCATTCCTGCAAAGTCGGGCATGGCGTAAAGCCCGATGCCACCTGCCAGCGCGAGTCCAATCAGGATGGGTTCGCGCTCGATCCACTGCCGGCTTTCTTTGGCGCTATTTGCGGCTGTTGCCATTGTCCCTGTGCCCCCTTCGGTCTTGCCCGGCTCTGACCCGGGCCGCTTGCCAACGATGCGAACAGCCTCGGGTTTCAGTCATTGCCCCGCATGCGGCTGTCCAGTTTCGAGACAAAGTAACCAAGGTTAGCTCACCAGCCTCGCCCGGCCCAGCGCATGTGCCAATTGCCGGTGGAAAACGCTGTTAAGCTGGCTCGTTCCGCGTGAGGGCCCGTCCGCCGAATGAGAGGCTCACGCGAGTGCTTGCCGAGCCGCTCCCGGCGTGTAACTCTCCGCCTGAAACAGTAACAAGCCGGGAGAGAGATTCATGTCAGGCAAAGGAGCAATACTGCGCGCGCTGATCGACAAGGGCGAGCATTTCGTCTGCGGCGACAGCTATTCGGCGATCACCGGGCGTATCTGCGAATATGTCGGCTTTCCGGCGATCTATCTTGGCGGCCATGCCTGCAGCGCCTTCCACTACGCGGTCCCGGACAATGGCGTGTACAGCCAGGTTGAGCAGATCGAGCAGGCGAGCCGCATCGCCAATGTCGTCAGCATTCCGCTGATCGCCGACGCCGACACGCTGGGCGAGACCGTGGCCGACGCCTATCACTTCACCCGCCGCTACATCCAGCAGGGCATTGCCGGCTTCCATGTCGAGGACGAGCGCAATCCCAAGCATTCCAAGCATGTGAACGGTCTCTGGTCGATCGAGGACCAGCAGGCACGGATCGACGCGGCTCGGCGTGCGCAGAAGGATTCCGGGCAGGATTTCGTCATCATCGCGCGCTGCGACGAGCTCTATCCGAGCGAGGCAGGCGGCGGCGGGACCGGCAACATGGAAGAGGCGATCAAGCGCGGCCATGCCTATCTGGAGGCGGGCGCCGACGTGCTGTTCTACCCGCCCCGTCCCGATCCGGTGCCCGAATTGGTCAAGGTGTTCGGCTCGAAAATCTCGACGATGGGCTTCAGCCTTCCAGGCACAGGTTTCAACATGGCGACTGGCGGCTGGGTAACGGCGGCGGCGAACCATCTGAAGATGATGCGCGAGCTGAAGGAAACCGGGCAGGTCCAGAGCGGCAACTGGGACTTCCCCGAGAAGTTCGAGCTGATCGATCATCCGCTCTATGATGGGCTGATTTCGGAATGGGCGGACAAGACCGGACGCCAGTCGCGGCCCAATCACGCGCCCTGAGCCTGCGTATCTGCGCAATCCGACGACATTGCTGCGCTCTCTGCCTGTTTGCCAGGGGACGCGCGGTCTAGCTTGCGTCAATAACAGGGCAGGCCAATAATTGGGCGGGAGAGCCGGGATGAAGCTGGGCGTAGCTACCAACTATTGCTGGTTCGGACCTCCCATCACCGCGATTGCCCGCACGATCGAATTGCTCGGCTTCGAATTGATGTGGATGGGTGAGCATCCGGTGATCCCCGTTTCAGCGGCCGGTGCGGTGCGCCATGGGGTGCCGCTGCCGCCTAACTACCGGCACATGCCCGATCCTTTCACCTCCCTCGCAGCAGCAGCGGCGGTGACCTCGACGCTGCGGTTCGGCACCAATGTCTGCATCGTCCCCCAGCACAATCCGATCAATCTGGCCAAGACGGTCGCCACGCTCGACCGGATTTCCGGCGGGCGGCTGACCTTTGCCTTCGGCACCGGCTGGATCGAGGACGAGCCCGAAGTGTTCGGCTATCGCTTCGATAAGCGGCTGGGGATCACGCTCGATTACATGGAGGCGATGCGGCGGCTGTGGACCGAGGAGGAGGCGTCCTATCAGGGCAAATACATCTCGTTTCCGCCGATCCACTGCAATCCCAAGCCCTTGCAGAAGCCGCTGCCGATCCTGGTCGGATCGGGCAACGACAAGACCGAGAACACCGCCGTGCTGCGGCGGGTTGCGCGGATGGCCGATGGCTGGCTGCCCTCGTTCCTGACACCGGCGATGATGCGCGAGCAGCTCGCGATGCTGAAGGGCTTCTGCGACGAGGCCGGACGCGATTTCGCCGCGCTCGACATTTCGCTGATCGTCCCGGCGATCAGCTTCGGCGTCGGCGAACTGCCGCCCTGGGGGGCCAATGCCTATGACGATCTCAAGCCGGTCAATGCCAGTGAATTGCTGGCGGAATACGAAGAAGTTGGTGTGAAGCGCATCCTTGTCGGACTGAACGATATGGAAGACGAAGGTGCGTTCAAGACGCTGGAAGTTGCAGCCAAGGGTATGGGACTGATTTGAGCGTGGCTGGACCATACGACAAGTTGAGCCTGGCAGGCCGGGTGGTCCTGATTACCGGCGGAACCGGCGGCATCGGCAGAGCGACAGCGCGGCTGTGCGCCGCGCGCGGGGCGTCGGTGGTGATTGCCGATATGGACGAGGCGGCGGGCACGGCGCTGACGGCGGCAATCCAGGAGGGCGGGGGCAAGGCTGCCTTTGTACGCACCAACGTGACCAGCGAGGATGAGGTCAAGGCCATGGTGGCCTTTGCCGTCTCTACCTTTGGCGGGCTGCATGCCGCATTCAACAATGCCGGGGTCAACACCGGCAACGAGTACATCACCGACTTGCCGCTCGAACAGTGGCAGCGCAGCATTGCGGTCAATCTGACCGGCGTGTTCCTGTGCCTGAAGCACGAGATTGCCCATATGCTCGGCGCTGGCGGCGGTGCCATCGTCAACACATCCTCTTCGGCGGGAGCAGTGGGGATGGGCATGGCGCCCGACTATGTTTCCGGCAAACACGGCGTCGTCGGCATCACCCGCGCGGCGGCGGCGGAAGTCAGCGGCAGGGGCATCCGGGTCAATACGATCCTGCCCGGCGCGGTGGAGACGCCGATGTTCCTCAATGCGCTGGGCACCAATCCGCTGCTGCGCAAGATGACCGAGGATGGCCATCCGATCGGTCGGGTCGCGATGCCGGAAGAACTGGCGGAAACGGCTGCCTGGTTGCTGTCCGACGCCGCCTCCTACATTACGGGTGCGGCAATCGCCGTCGATGGTGGCTTTACCGCTGTCTGACCGGCTCGCAACAAGGGCGTTTGAATGACGATAAATCTCGAACACGGTATCTTTATCGCACCCTATCACGATGTGACCGAGAGTCCGACAGTGGGCCTGCGCCGCGATCTCGAGCTGGTC
Source organism: uncultured Alphaproteobacteria bacterium (assembly GCA_963775115.1). Lineage (GTDB taxonomy): Bacteria > Pseudomonadota > Alphaproteobacteria > Sphingomonadales > Sphingomonadaceae > Novosphingobium. The sequence goes on along the minus strand of CAVZHP010000005.1, from coordinate 346,697 downwards.
GAATGGGTCGAGAAGCTGGGCTTCACCGAAGCCTGGTTCGGCGAGCATCACTCGACCGGCTGGGAAATCATCGGCTCGCCCGAACTGATGATTGCCGCCGCCGCCGAGCGTACCGGGCGCATCCGTCTTGGCACCGGCGTCGTCTCGCTGCCCTATCACAATCCGCTTATGGTCGCGAACCGCATCCTCCAGCTCGATCACATGACTATGGGGCGTGTCATGTTCGGCATGGGCCCGGGCCTGCTGCCGACCGATGCCGAAATGATCGGCGTCGATATCAAGTCATTGCGCGACAAGCTGACCGAGGCGGCAGGGGTGATGATCCGGCTGCTGTCGGGCGAGGAAGTGACTCACGAAACCTCGTGGTTCAAGCTCGACAAGGCGCGCACCCACCTGATGCCCTACACCCGCCCGCATCCGCCGATCTCTGTAGCGAGCGCGGTGACGCCTTCGGGCGGCATGCTGGCGGGCAAATTCGGCTTCGGCATGCTTTGCGTCGCCGCGACCGAAAGCGCCGGGTTCGATGTGCTCGACGAGAACTGGAAGATCGCCAATCAGGTCGCGGCGGAGAATGGCCTGACGATGGACCCGCGCGAACTGCGGCTGGTCGTGCCGATGCACATTGCGCCCACGCGGGAAAAAGCCCGTGCGGACGTCGCGCACGGGCTGGGCCGCTGGTGCGAGTATTTCGACCGGGTGGCCCCTGCGGGCATGCGCGGGCTGACCGGCATGGGCGATCCGGCGGACCTGCTGATCAACTCGGGCCGCGCGGTGATCGGTACGCCGGATGACGCGATCGTCATGATCGAGCGGCTCCAGGCCAAGCAGGGTGCATTTGGCACGATGCTGTTCCAGTCGCACAATTGGGCCGACTGGGAGGAGACGAAGAAGAGCTACGAACTCTATGCCCGCTTCGTCATGCCGCATTTCGCGCAGACCAACCGTAACCGGCAGGACAGCTATGCGGGCCTGACAAACGCCATCGACAGGCTTGAGAGCGAACGCGAAAAGGGCGCGGCGGCGGCCTTTGCTGCCTGGGAGGCAAAAACCGGTCGCAAGGCAGATTAGTCTCTGCCGAAAAGGCCCTTCGCCACCCAGTGGGCAACAAGCGCGCCGATGCACTGCGCTGCGATGAACCCCGGCACATCGGCGGGCGCAATGCCGGCGAAGCTGTCGCTCAGCGAGCGGGCAAACGCGATCGCCGGGTTGGCAAAGCTGGTCGAGGACGTGAACCAGTAGGCGGCAACGATATAGAGCGCGACGCTGGCGGGAACGGCTGCGGGACGGTGGCGCAGGGTGCCCAGGATGGTCAGGACAAGCCCGAACGTGGCGATGAATTCGCCCAGCCATTGCCCGGCACCGCTGCGCGCTTTGGCCGAGAACTGGATGACTGGCAGTTCGAACATGACATGCACGGCCCATACGCCGAGCACGCCCGCCGCGATCTGCACCGGCACATAGGCCAGCAGCGACTTGGTATCGAGCTCGCCGCGAAGCCGCATCACCAGGCTCACCGCCGGATTGAAATGCGCGCCTGAAATCGGCCCCAGCATGGCGATCAGCACGAAGAGCATCGCCCCGGTTGCGGCGGTATTACCGAGCAGCGCGACGGCATCATTTCCGCCGGCCAGACGTTGGGCCATGATTCCTGAGCCAACGACCGTGGCGAAGAGAAAGAAGCTGCCTACTGCTTCGGCGAGCAGGCCCTGGCGAAGACTCACGCGGGCGTCCTGCCCGTTGCCCCTGCTTCCTCGCCGATCTCATCGACTTTGGCTTTCAGCGAAAGCCGGTCGAGCGAAGCCATGGGCAGGGCAGTGAACAGCTCAAGCCGCCGCCGCAGATAGCGCAGGGCTTGTATGAAGGCTTCGTGCTGGCCATCGCCCTCGACTGCGGCCGGGTCTTCGATTCCCCAGTGCGCTGTCATTGGCTGGCCTGGCCAGACCGGGCAGGTCTCGCCAGCGGCATTGTCGCAAACGGTGATGACGAAATCGAGTTCGGGGGCATCGGGGCCGGAGAATTCCTGCCAGCTTTTTGAGCGGAATCCTTCGTGGGGGAAGCCGAAGTGCTGCAACACATTCATCGCTGCCGGGTGGACTTGCCCCTTGGGCGCGCTGCCTGCGCTGAAGGCGCGAAACCTGCCGTGCCCATCCTTGGTCAGCACTGACTCGGCCAGGATCGAGCGGGCGGAGTTGCCGGTGCACAGGAACAACACATTGTAGATGCGCTCGGTCATGATGCGCTCAGCAGCAGGCGACAGTGGCGGTCGCGGCCTTCGGCACGCAACATGCGCTTTCGGCGGCATTGGCCGAGGCAAGCTGGTCCAGATCCGGGCTGTCGCCATAAACCGTCGCTTCGCCGTGCGTCAGGAAAGCCTCCCAGACGAGGCCATCGGGATCGGAAATCCAGTTCTTTTCCGACTTGGCATAGCAGCAGGTGGTCTCTCCTTCCTCCAGAACCGGACCGCCGGCAGCCTTGAGGCGGCCATAGACTTCCGCCAGTTCGGCAGCATCTTCGACCTGAATGCCCAAATGTTCGACGCCCTTGGCCGCGCCGCAATGCTGCGAGATTGCGAAGTTGATGCGCGGGTCTTCGAGCACCCACTTGGCATAGTCCGGCTTGATGCTCGCCGGCTCCGCTCCGAACAGGCCGTTGTAGAAGGCAATCGAGCTTTCGAGGTCATCCACCCCGACATGGATGTGCAGGCGCTTCATGAGGCAATCCTTTCTGCGGCGTCGCCGGGTGCGCAAACTGTTGCCACGGGGCAGGGAACCCCGCCGCAGCAGTTTTCTGTGAGATACGCCATCAGCCGGTTCATCGTGCCGTAGTCGGCCGCATAGATGATCGAACGCCCCTGACGGCGCTGCGTGATCAGGCCGCCGTGGACCAGCTGGGTGAGGTGGAAACTCATCGACGACGCAGGAACGCCCAGCGCCTCAGCCAGCCCCCCCGCCGCCACTCCATCACTGCCAGCTTGCACCAGCAGGCGAAAGGCTGCCAGCCGGTGCTCTTGGGCCAGCGCTCCGAGCGCTCCGATGGCAAGATGGGCATCCATGATTGCTTCCAATGATTCGATATTTCTATAAATATCGAATCATTGGTGTCGGGTCAAGCAACGGCTTTCAATTCCACACGCAAGACAGCCCGGAACGCGCGGCCCCGGGCTGTCTGGTTTTCGGTAGTTGCGGCAATCAGACCAGGTGGAAGACATTCCGCATGAGGAAGATCAGCGCCATTGAGCCGATGATCGAATAGAGAAATCCGGCCCGGCTGAAGGCTGGTCCATCCGGCTTCTTGTGGATCAGGTTGCCGACGATCCCAGCCAGAAACGATCCGGCGATACCGAGCAGCATGCTGACGATAAGCCCCATGGGCACCGCGCCAGGATAGAGAAAGCGCGAGATAATCCCGACAATCAGACCGACCACGGCCATGCTGACATATTGCATTCTAGTTCTCCCCTAGCGCGGGAATGGCTTCCCGAGGCCAAGCCGGATCAGGCCCGGCGCGCAAGTGGTGCCGCAGAAATCGTTTGCGATCAAGCTTTGGCGGTAGAGCTCACGGAGCGCCTGGCCTGGGCTCTTCCACTCCTTCGGGCAGGACCAGCACTTCCACTGCCGCTCCGGCGGCAAGATAGCGCCGGGCCATGGCCTGCACATCGGCTGCGGTGAGGGCGAGCAAACGCTCCCTGGCCTTGAGGTAGCGCTCGATCTGTTCAGTCTCGGTCTGGGCGCGATTGGTCACCGCCATCCAGCCGCGGTTCGATTTGAGCGCATTGTCGTGCGCTTCGATCAAAGGCTGGCGGGCGCGCTGGAGTTCGTCGCCACTGACCGGCACGTCGCGCAGACGGGCGACGGTGTCCGCAATTGCGGCCCGGGTCGCGGAAACTTCGCGGACCTCGACCGAGGCGGCAACGCCGAAAGTGCCGTAGCCCTCCCAGTAATGCGACGCCGTGCTGCTGGCCGAGGGCGAATAGGCCTTGCCGAGCTTTTCGCGCAGAGTTTCTGTGAGTTCGATCCGGACGACCCGTTCGAGAAGCTCGAGCGCGATTGTCTCGACCGGATCGCGGTCGTCGCGGCTGGGCCAGGTCAGGCGTAGCAGCGCCTGATCGGCGGGGCCGGTGTGGCGGACGATCCGGGGCTTGCGGTCGGCGGTGAACGGGCGCTGGCGTTGTTCGGCATAGGGACGGAATTCCGGTTCGCGCTGTGGGAGCGCGCCGAGCGTTTTTGCCACCAGTGCAACCGCTTGCTCCTCGTCGACATCGCCGACGATCCCAAGCTCGATAGCGCCTTTTGCGAGCCGTTCGGCAATGTCCGATTTCAGCTTGGCGAAGGTGAGCTTGCGGTAGTCTTCCACTTTCTGCAGCGTGAAGCGCGGGTCATCGTCCGAAAGGATGCCGCCGATGGTGTTGCCCAGGGCCGTTTGCGGCGTGGCGCGCAACTGGGCGAAGAAATTGTTGATGTTGAGCCGGTAGCGAACCTCGCCCTCGGCGCGGAAGCCGGGATCGCTCAGCAGCGCGGCGAACAGCTGGAGCTGCAATTCCAGATCGCGCTGCGTGGTCTGCGCCGAGGAGACGAAGGTTTCAGGCGTGCTGCCGAGGTTGAAGGCGGCGGTGCGGCCGGCGAGGATCGATTGCAGGTCGTCCTGGCTGTGTTTGCCAAGGCCGCCCGCAGTCAGAGCCGATACCATCTCGGTCGCCAGCGGATTGTCCCGGGTGTCGAGCATGGCGCCGCCATCGACGCTCAACTGCACCTGAATGCGGTCCTTCTCGATATCGGTGCGCTTGATGTTGAGCCGCAGGCCGTTGGCGAAACGAAGTTGGCGGATGCCGAGCGCGGCCTCGCGGGTGTCTTGGGCAACCGTGCCGGGCGGGCCGAAGGTGCTGTAGGCGAATGCCGCATTGGCGGCGCTCCGCTCACGGCCGGGCGAGCGGCGCATCGCCTCGTCCCAGGCGGCGCGGATTGCGCGCTCGCCGCCCTCGGGCGCGCGGCGGCCCTGGAAGCGGATCAGCGGATCGGCGAGCGGTACCGCCTCTTGCTTGAGTGCGGTGAATACGCGCCTTGCGGTGATTTCCGGCGCAAAAGCCTCGAACCGGGCGAGGGCGGTCTCGGGCGCCGCCGGCACCAGGTCATTGCGCAGCAGAGCGAAGACGGCATTGACCAGCGCGCCATGGCTGCGGGTGGCGGCAGAGGCGGCCTCGTTGATCAGCGCCTCGCGGATATTGGCGACTTGTTCGGCGACTTCGCCCTGGGTGAAGCCGAAACGCAGCGCGCGGCGGTATTCGACGGCGGCAGACACCAGCCCGCGCCGCCATTTGCCATCGACCGTATCGACCACCACATTGCTCGTCCGCCCGGCCTTGAAGACATCGCCGGTGCCGAAACCCGCGTCGCGAAACGGCGGGTCCTCCAGGCGCGACAGGCGTTGCAGACGGCGGTTGACGATTCCATAGCCTATCTGACGCAACAGGTTCTCGCGGCGCTGCACCATGGTGTCGGGCTCGTCGAGCCATGGTCCGTGGCGCGATGCAGTGACGCGTTCGGACAGCGCCGGATCGATATAGATATCGGTCTTGCCGCGTGCGGCAATATCGACCGGCCCCGCCGAAGGACTGCGGCTCGGCAGTTAAGGCCTGCCAGCTTTCGAACCGGGTTCTGATCGCGCTTTCCACAGCATCCGGCGCGAAGTCCCCAACCACGATAAGAGTGGTCTGCGCGGGAACATATTCGCGCTGCCAGAAGGTCTTGAGGCTCTCCGCCGTGGCTCCCGTCAGGGCCTCTGCCGTCCCGATCGGCAGGCGCATGGTATAGTGCGCGCCTGGATTGATGAAACCGAGCTGGTCTTCGAGATTGCGCAATTGCCAGCTGTTGCGGTCGCGCATTTCGGCCAGCACCACGCCGCGCTCGCGGGCGACGGCCTCGGAGTCGAAAGTCAGTTCGCTCGCCGTCTCGCGCATCAGCATCAGTGCGGTGTCGAGCAACGCGGGATCGTTGCGCGGCAGGTCGAGCATGTAAGTGGTCTGTTCGAAATTGGTCTGGGCATTGGTGTCGGCGCCGAATGCCAGCCCCTGGCGCTGAAGCAGCCGCACCATTTCGCCCTCGGGCACATTTGTGCTGCCGTTGAACGCCATATGTTCGACGAAATGGGCATAGCCGCGTTCGCTATCGCTCTCGTCGAGCGAACCGGCGGCGACTTCCATCCGCACCAGAGCGGTGCCCCGGGGAGTCGCGTTCTGGCGGATGGCATAGCGCATGCCGTTGGCGAGGCGTCCGAATTTGAATGCGGGATCGACCGGGATGTCGCTGGCCTCGAAGGCCCAGACCGGTCTTTCGCGCGGTGGCGCGGCGGAGGCGACGCGCTCCAGTTGCGGGGCGCAGGCGGAGAGAGAGAGCGACAGCAGGGCAAACAGGAGCAACGGGCGAATGCGTGTCACCGTCCGCTACCTGTCAGAATATTCGGATGGGCAAGCTGTTCGCTCTATCGCGCAACCGCATGGGCTATTCGTCATTCGATCCGAGATCGGCGCCATCGCGGTGCCGGGGCGATGTTGGCAAATTCTTGCCTCGGAGCTTGCGGTGCTTCGACAGGTCGAACACTTCGCTGGTCGCGCCATCTTCCTGCAACAGACCCAGCCGCCGCGCGACTTCCTGATAGGCTTCCAACTCCCCGCCCAGATCGCGCCGGAAGCGGTCTTTGTCGAGCTTTTCGCCGGTGACCATGTCCCACAGCCGGCAGCCGTCGGGGCTGATTTCGTCGGCAAGGATGACGCGGCTGTAGTCGCCGTCCCAGATGCGGCCGAATTCGAGCTTGAAATCGACGAGGCGGATGTTGATCGCGGCGAACATGCCGGAGAGGAAATCGTTCACCCGGATCGCCATGGCCGAGATGTCCTGCATCTCCTCGTTGGAGGCCCAGCCGAAGCAGGCGATATGCTCCTCGGCGACCATCGGGTCCTCGAGCTCGTCGCTCTTGAGGTAATATTCGATCAGGGTGTGCGGCAGCAGTTCGCCCTCGGGAATGCCGAGGCGCTTGCTGATCGAACCGGCGGCGACATTGCGCACCACCACTTCGAGCGGGATGATCTCGACCTGGCGCACCAACTGCTCGCGCATGTTGAGGCGGCGGATGAAGTGGGTCGGGATGCCGATGTGCGAAAGGCGTGTGAAGACATACTCGCTGATGCGGTTGTTGATCACCCCCTTGCCCTGGATCGTGCCCTTCTTCTGGGCGTTGAAGGCTGTGGCGTCGTCCTTGAAATACTGGATGATGGTGCCAGGCTCCGGCCCCTCATAGAGTATCTTGGCCTTGCCTTCGTAGATCTGGCGGCGACGGGACATGGGCGTTTCTCGCGGAATGCGTGGAAGTCGAAAATGCAAACCCCGGCTTGAGCAAGTCGTTGTGGCGACTGCACTGCCGGGGCGTCGGGAATCCCATATAAGCGAATGGGGGGCAAAAGCAAACTGGCGCGGCGGATCGCGAGGCATTAGGCATGTGCGGAAGCGGGAGGAAGCAATGCAGGCAGGAGTCGAGGAATTTATCCGGAGCGAGACCGGCAAAACTTATGTTTCGGATTGGATGGAGGTCGATCAAGGGCTGATCGACAGCTTCGCCGATCTTACCCGCGACTGGAATTTCCTCCATGTCGATCCGGAGAAGGCGGAAAAAACCGAGTTCGGCGGGACGATTGCCCATGGCTTTCTGGTGTTGTCGCTGCTTGCGCCCATGCGTTCCGAGACTCCGCGTCCCAGATTGCCGGGCATGCGGCTTGGCGTGAATTACGGCTTCGACCGCATTCGCTGGGTGCAGCCGGTGCGCTCGGGCAGCCGCATTCGCGCCAGCTTCACTATTACCGAAATCGCCGAAAGCGGCCCCGGCCAGCTGCGCGAGGTCACGGACGTGGTTGTCGAGGTCGAGGGATTGGAACGCCCGGCTGTAGCGGCACGCTGGCTGACCATGTACATTCTGTGACGGCGGAATGCGGCTTGAACTGAGCACTGCTTGGGTTAACAGCCGGGCCACAGCTGGAGAGAGACAATGCGCGAATATCTGAAGTTCTACATCGACGGCAAATGGGTCGATCCGGTCGAGCCCAGGACGGGCGAGGTGATCAATCCGGCGACCGAAGCAGTCTCCGGCCGGATTTCGCTGGGCTCTGCCGCCGATATCGACAGGGCTGTGGCTGCCGCGCGCAAGGCCTTCCCGGCATGGTCCGAATCCACCCGCGAGCAGCGGCTCGATCTTCTGCTGGCGATCCAGGCCGAATACGAAGTGCGCAAGCAGGAACTTGGCGAGGCGGTCACCGAAGAAATGGGCGCGCCGCTGTCGCTGGGCTGCGGCTTCCACACGATGCTCGGCTCCGGTCACTTGCAGGCGGCGATAAACTCGCTGCGGACCTTCAAGTTCGAGGAATTGCGCGGCTCGACCATGATCCGCCACGAACCGATTGGCGTTTGCGGCCTGATCACGCCGTGGAACTGGCCGATGAACCAGACCTGCGTGAAGATATTCCCGGCACTCGCCACCGGCTGCACCACAATTTTGAAGCCCCCGCAACTTGCGCCTTACTCGGCGCAGATCCTGGCCGAAATCCTGCACAAGGCCGGGGTGCCCGCAGGTGTGTTCAACATGGTCCAGGGCAGCGGCGCGGTGCTGGGCACGGCGCTGACGACGCATGAGGACGTCGATATGATCTCCTTCACCGGGTCCGAGCCGGTCGGCGTGCAGATCCAGAAGGATGCGGCCACTACAGTCAAACGCGTCGGCCTCGAACTCGGTGGCAAGAGCGCATTCATCGTGCTCGACGACGCCGATATGGTGAAGAACGTCACCGAAGCCACTGCGGGCATGATGGGCAATTCCGGCCAGACCTGCTCGGCCGGTTCACGCCTGCTGGTTCCCGCAGCGCGCATGGCGGAAGCCAAGGCGGCGGCCACGGCGGCAGCCGATTCGGTCACTGTCGGCGATCCCAGAGGCAATTTCGCCATGGGCCCGGTGGTCTCCAAGGGCCAGTACAATATCATCCAGGAATATATCGAGAATGCGCTGAAGGACGGCGTTTCCGAACTGATCGCCGGCGGCCCCGGGCGTCCCGAAGGGCTCGACAAGGGCTGGTACGTCAAGCCGACCGTGTTCGTCACCACCAACGATACCGCGATCGGGCGCGAGGAAATCTTCGGCCCGGTGCTGGTCATGATGGGCTACGACGACATCGACCAAGCGGTCGAAATTGCCAACGACAGCACCTTCGGGCTGGCTGGCTATGTCAACGGGGTGGATAGCGAAGTATGCAACGCCGTGGCCAAGCGGATGCGCACGGGCTGGGTCAACGTCAACAACGGCTTCGATTTCCAGGCTCCGTTCGGCGGCTACAAGCGTTCGGGCAATGGCCGCGAGTGGGGCGAATTCGGCTTCCACGAGTATCTTGAGATCAAGGCGATCCTGAATTACGGAGTCTGATCGCGTCCGCTCCTCTCCCCCTGCGGGAGAGGATACGGAGGCTTGGTGCCTTTGCGCCTAGCCGCAGTTGGAGAGGGGGGCGAGGTAGCACTGCAACCGGCACCCCTCTCCAAGCTTCGCTAGCTCCTTGCGGAGCAAGCTGCGCTTTCCTCCCCCGCAAGGGGGGGGGGGGAGGAGTTAGAATTCTCAAAGCTGGCCCAGCATATGCTCGGCCGAGCTGACCTTGAATTCGCCGGGCGCCTCGACGTTCAACTGCTCGATCTTGCCGTCGTTGATCACCATTGAGAAGCGCTGGCCGCGATGGCCGAGCCCGCCGCCGGTGAGGTCCAGCTCCAGCCCCACTGCCTTGGCGAAGTCGCCATTGCCGTCGGCCAGCATGGTGATGTCGCGCGAACCGCTGGCAACATTCCATGCGCCCATGACAAAGGCATCGTTGACTGCGGTGCAGGCGATTTCGTCGATCCCCTTGGCCTTGAGATCGGCAGCCTTTTCTACAAATCCGGGCAGGTGCTTGGCCGAGCAGGTAGGCGTGAAGGCACCGGGAACAGAGAACAGCGCGACGCGCTTGCCCTTGAAATAGTCGCCTGTCTGAACGGCTTCCGCGCCAGCCTCTGCGGCTTTCATCAGCTTCACGTCGGGGAGCTTGTCGCCCTGTTTGATCGTCATGGATGCATCCTTTGCTGCATGGGATTCGCAATAGCGCCGATATAGGGTGCTGTTGTCCGCCCGCAACGGATTATGCCTAATTTCATTTTACTGTCGTGCTTCAAGATTCCGTTAACGCATAAGAGCGACATTGGCTCTCGCGGGAATGAACTCGCCGGGAGACTGCAAATGGTTACGAAATGGGGGTCGCTGGCAGCTGCCAGGCGCAAGGTTCTTGGTTCCTCGCTGATTATCGCTGCTACGCTCGCCACATCGGTGGCTGGGGCCGCAGTTCCGGCGGCGGGATCGCTCAGCGGCGCGGAAAAGCTGCGCCGGCTTGACATCATGCTGATGGTCACCAGCCTGCGTTGCCGCAACACCGCAGACAATTTCAACGTCGAATACGGCCGCTTCACGACGAGCCACATGCCCGCTCTCAACCAGGCGAATGCCCAGTTGCGCGGCGAAATGGCCCGCAAATTCGGCCCGGCCGGCGCCAACCGCGCGCTTGACCGGCTGAGCACGGTTATGGCCAACGCTTATGGTCAGGGTCACCCCTGGCTGAGCTGCGCCCAGCTCAAGATGGCGGCGAACGATCTCGCCCAGGTTCGTGGCAGCGCCACGCTCATGGAAGCCGCCGACCAGCTGCTCGGCGACGGTCGCGGATCGGAACTGGCTTACGCCCGCCGGTAATCGCGAACACATATAAAGACTTCTTTATATTTGCCTCCAATCCTCCCGGAGGCTAAGGGCGGCGCCTGTAACGGTGCCGCCCTTTTTCTGTCATGCAGGTTCGGCGGCGCCATCATCGTAGGTTTGCAGGAGTTTAGCAGCCGTGGCCACTGTGCTTGAAGCCGACAAGGATTATGTAATCGCCGACATCGGCCTCGCCGGTTTCGGCCGCGCCGAAATCAACATCGCCGAGACCGAAATGCCGGGACTGATGGCGCTGCGCCGGGAATTCGGGGTGAGCCAGCCGCTGAAGGGCGCGCGGATCACCGGATCGCTGCATATGACGATCCAGACCGCCGTGCTGATCGAGACACTGGTTGCGCTGGGCGCCGAAGTGCGCTGGGCGACCTGCAACATCTATTCGACGCAGGATCATGCCGCCGCCGCAATCGCCGCTGCCGGCATTCCGGTTTTTGCGATCAAGGGCGAAAGCCTGGCCGATTACTGGGACTATGTCGGATCGATCTTCGACTGGGGCGACACGACCACCGCCAACATGATCCTCGACGACGGCGGCGATGCCACCATGTTCGCGCTGTGGGGAGCGCGGGTCGAGGCAGGCGAGACGCTGTTCGAGCCGTCGAACGAAGAAGAGATCGAATTCGTCCGCGCGCTGAAGGCATTCCTCAAGGCCAAGCCCGGCTACCTCACCATGTCGGTCGCCCACATCAAGGGTGTCTCGGAAGAGACCACCACCGGCGTTCACCGGCTGTACCAGATCGCCAAGGACGGCAAGCTGCCGTTCCCGGCGATCAATGTGAACGATAGCGTCACCAAATCGAAGTTCGACAACCTCTATGGCTGCAAGGAAAGCCTCGTCGATGCGATCCGCCGCGCAACCGATGTCATGCTGGCCGGCAAGGTCGCCTGCGTCGCCGGCTTCGGCGATGTCGGCAAGGGTTCGGCCGCCTCGCTGCGCCAGGGCGGCGCGCGGGTGATGGTCACCGAAATCGATCCGATCTGCGCGCTGCAGGCGGCGATGGAAGGCTATGAAGTCGTCACCATGGAAGAAGCGGTCACCCGCTGCGACATATTCGTGACAGCCACCGGCAACGAAGGTGTCATCACGGTCGACCACATGCGCGCGATGAAGCCGATGGCCATCGTCTGCAATATCGGCCACTTCGACAGCGAGATTCAGGTCGCGGGCTTGCAGAATTTCAAGTGGACCGAAGTGAAACCGGGCACCGACCTAGTCGAATTCCCCGACGGCAAGCAGATCATCATGCTCGCCAAGGGCCGCCTGGTGAACCTGGGCTGCGCCACCGGCCATCCCAGCTTCGTGATGTCTTCCAGCTTCACCAACCAGACGCTGGCGCAGATCGAGCTGTTCACCAAGACCGCGGAATACAAGAACGAGGTCTATGTCCTGCCCAAGCACCTCGACGAGAAGGTGGCGGCGCTGCATCTGGAAAAGCTGGGCGTCAAGCTGACGACCCTGTCGAAGAAGCAGGCCGATTATATCGGCGTGCCGCAGCAAGGGCCGTTCAAGCCGGATCACTACCGGTATTGAGCCTGGGTGTGCGGGGCGGAAGCTCTGCACCGGCTTGGGTGAGCGGCTTTTGGCAGATAAATGCCACCGCTCATCCTGAGCCTGTCGAAGGATCATCCCCGGTCTGTCGAAGGATGCCTTGCGGGCGCTTGCTCCAAACCGATCTCCCGCGCATAGCGATTGCTCGATGATCCTGACCCAAACCGCGCTGGTTCTCATTGGCTTGCTGGTCGCGGCCTGGACGATCGCGGCAGGCGCCGCCATTCTCTCCGCGCGTGCAAGACAGCGCAAGGTCGCCGAGCAGCATCGTCTGGCCCTGCGGCTGGCGCGAATGGTCGATGAATCTCCGGCATTGCCGCTGCTGGTCCGGGTCGATGGCAAGATCGAGGCGCCGGACCGACTGGCGGGCTGGCTGGGGCTCGAAAAAGTGCCGCAATTTCTTACCGAGCTCGATGCCGGCGAAAAAGGCCTCACCGCCGAACAGCTGGCGGAACTGACAGAGGCGGTGCGCCGCACCCAGAAAACCGCCGCGCCTTTCCGCATGGTCGCAACGCCGCGCGGCTCGAAACGCAGTCTGGCGCTGCGCGGGCACCTTGCCGACCCGCAAGTCTCGCCGGGCGGGGCGGCGATGGTCTGGGTGTTCGATTTCAGCGACAGCGAGACCGAACTGGTCAAGCTGCGCGCCGAAGCCGCCCGCGCGCGCGGCGATTTCTCGGCGCTGGTCTCGCTTATCGAAGCGGCGCCGATGCCGATGTGGTTTCGCGGACCCGACGGCAAGCTGCGGCTGGTCAATTCGGCCTATGTTGCCGCTGTGGGCGGACGCAGCGCCGAGGCGGTGGTCGAAAGTGGGACCGAACTGATCGAGCCGATGGACGGCCAGAGCGCCGGGCAAGTCGCCGTGCAGGCCGCCGCCAGCAAGCAGCCTGCCGAGCGGCTGGTCATGGTCACCATCGGCGGCGAACGCCGGATGGTCCGGGTCAGCGACTTGCCGCTGGGAGGGGAAGGCATCGCCGGATACGCCGTCGATGTCGAGGACATGGAAGAACTTGGCCGCAGCTTCCGCGCCTTCCGCGAGGCGCAGCGTTCGATGCTCGACCAGTTGTCGGCAGGGGTCGCCCAGTTCGATGCCAAACGCCAGCTTGCCTTCGCCAATCTGCCGTTCCAGCGCATTTTCGGCCTTGCGCCGGCGGCGGTAAACGATCGCCCTTCGTTCGAACGCCTGCTCGATCTCGCCCGCGACGCGGGCCGGGTGCCCGAAGTGCGCGATTTTCCAGCCTGGCGGCGCGAGCGGGCAGCCTGGTTTGCCGCCAGCGAGCCGCAGGACGAAGCCTGGGCGCTGGGGGAAGGTACGCATATCCGTCTGGTCGCCCAGCCGATGCCAGATGGCGGGCTGTTGCTGCTTGCCGAGGACCGCACGGAGGAATTGCAGCTGTCCGCCACGCGCGACACGTTGCTGCGCACGCGCACCGCGACGTTCGACAGCCTGTTCGAATCGGTCGCGGTCTTCGCGCCCAATGGCCGCATGCAATTGTGGAACCGCAGATTCGCCAAGGACTGGGGGCTCGATGCCGAATTCCTCGACACGCACCCGCATGTCGAGGCGCTGCTCGAACGCATCGGAGCGCGGCTGACGCGGCCGCAGCTGTCCAAGAACATCGGCGATGTGGTGCGCGCGGCTGCGCTCGACCGCAAGCAGACCGGCGGACGCGCGGTGCTGGCCGACGGCAGGACCCTGCGTTTCACCGGCATGCCTTTGCCAGATGGCAACGCCCTGCTGGCAGTTCTCGACATCACGGACACGCAGAAGGCCGAAGCGGCGCTGCGCGAGCGCAATGCCGCACTGATCGAGGCGGATGCGATCAAGACGCGTTTTCTCGCTAACATGAGCTACGAATTCCGTACGCCGCTGACGTCGATCGGCGGCTTTGCCGAATTGCTGCAGGCCGGGCTTGGCGGCGAGCTGAGTGCGCAGGGCCGTGACTATGTTGCCGATATCCTCACTTCGGTCGAGCGGCTGGGCGAGCAGATCGAGAGCGTGCTCGATCTTGCCCAGAGCGAGGCGGGGCTGTTGCCGCTGGCGCAGGAGGAGATCGAGCTGCTGCCGTTCGTCACGAAACTGGTCGAAGAGCGCGGGCAGCGCATTCGCGACGGCGGGCTGACGCTCGATCTGCGCGGCGACAAGGCTGCCGGCCGCATCATCGGCGACACCCGGCGGCTGGGCCGGGCCATCGGCCACCTGCTCGACAATGCAATCGCCGCGACGCCCAGCGGCGGCCGCATCCTGGTCGAGCTTTCCCGCAAGAAAACCCATCCCCGGATCGTCATTTCAGATAACGGCCCCGGCATGGACGCCGCCGCGCTTGCCCGGGCTCTGGGCGGTCTGAAAGTCAGTTCCGATGGCAAGGCTGTCGAGCGTCGTCAGGGCATCGGCCTGCCGCTCGCGCGCCAGCTGATCGAGGCGCATGGCGGCGCGCTCGAGTTGCATTCCGAGCCGGGGCAGGGCACCGCCGCGATCATCGAACTTGCCTGAGGAAGCTGGCGTGAGGCTGGATTTGCCCGATCTCGCGGTCATGGAGCATCTGGGCGCTGCAATTGCCCGGCAACTGCGGGCAGGCGATGTGGTGGCTCTGTCAGGTGGACTTGGCGCGGGCAAGACGACTTTGGCACGCGCCATTCTGGCGGCATTGGGCCAGTCCGGCGAGGTTCCTTCGCCCAGTTTCTCGATCGTCGAGGTCTACGATCCGCCCGCTATACGCCTCCCGGTGGTTCACGCGGATTTCTATCGGCTGGCGCGTCCCGGCGAGGCCGAAGAACTCGGCCTCGCCGATTATCGCGAGGGTCGCGCCCTGATCGCCGAGTGGCCCGAAAACGCCGGCGGATTCGGCAACGATCCCGCCTGTTTGTCGGTTGAGCTGGAATTTGCCCGGGAAAGTGTTGGCACAGGCCGGATCGCCATTGTCGAAGGCGGGTCGGATTGGCTAGGGCGCATGCCATGTCTGTAACCCTGCCCGAAGGCATCGACGCCTTCCTTGCAACTGCCGGCTGGTCCGGTGCGGCAATCGAGCCGCTGACGGGCGATGCTTCGTTTCGGCGCTATTTCCGTATCCGAATTGGCGAAAAATCGGCCATGCTGATGGATGCGCCGCCGCCGAACGAGGATCCGGCGCCGTTCCTGCGTGCGGCGAAATGGCTCGACGCCAACGGCATGCGCGCGCCGATCATCCTGGCCGAGGACGCGCCGCGCGGTCTCGTCCTGCTCGAGGATTTCGGCGAAGCGCGGATGCGCGACTACCTCGACCAATGGCCGGACGACGAACCTGCGGTTTACGAATCGGCTATCGATGCATTGGTGCAATTGCACCGCCTGCCGCCGGGCCCGTTCCTCGACTACGCCATGAGCGATTATCAGCGCGAGGCTCGCCTGCTGATCGAATGGTTCTGTCCGGCCCAGAGCCTTGCGGTCGATGGCACTGCTTATGCGGCGGCATGGGAAGCGGCGCTCAGCCCGATGCTCCCGCGCCAGCGCCCGGGGGTAACGGTGCTGCGCGACTATCACGCCGAGAACATCATGCTGCTGGGCGGGCTGCACAAGCAGGGTCTGCTCGATTTCCAGGACGCGCTGATCGGTCATCCGGCTTACGATCTTGTCTCGCTGTTGCAGGATGCGCGGCGCGACGTTTCGGTGGAGCTGGAGGCGGAGATGTTCGACGCCTATGTCAGGAAGACCGGCGTGGCGAAGGCCGATTTCCTGGCTGACTACGCCCGGCTCGGCGCACAGCGCAACGCCAAGATCGTCGGCATTTTCGTGCGGCTGTGGAAGCGCGACGGCAAGCCGCGGTATCTCGACTATATTCCGCGCGTCTGGGCGATGATGGAACGCGATCTGGCCCATCCGGCGCTGGCCCCGGTGGCGGCCTGGTTCGATGCCCATATTCCGGCGGAATTGCGCGAGGCGGGCGGGGGGACTTTCGCGGTATGAGCAGCGCGGTTCCGGCCCCTGCCACAGCGATGATCATGGCCGCAGGGCTGGGCACGCGGATGCTGCCGCTCACCTCGAACCGTCCCAAGCCGCTGATCGAAGTTGCTGGCACGACCTTGCTCGATCATGTGCTCGATCAGTTGCGCGGCGCCGGGATCGGGCGGATCGTGGTCAATGTCCACTATCTCGCCGATCAGGTAGAGGTGCATCTGGCGCGCCATGCCGGCGATTTCGATGTCAGAATTTCGGACGAGCGCGCGCTGCTGCGCGACACCGGCGGCGGGCTGGTCAAGGCGAAGGAAGCGATCTCCGGCGATCCGTTCTTCTGCGTCAATGCCGACAACTGGTGGATCGACGAGGGCGGCAACGGGTTGAAGCATATGGCGCAGGCCTGGGACGCCGAGCGCATGGATGTGCTGATGCTGATGGTGCCAACCGAGCGGGCCGGCAACACGCAAGGCATCGGCGATTTCGATATGGACAGCGCGGGCCGCCTTTCGCGCGAGGGGCCAAAGCGCCAGCGGCCCTATGTCTGGACCGGGGTTCAGCTGATGACCAAGCGGGTGATAGCCGATCCGCCAGCGGACGTCTTTTCGACCAATGTGTTCTGGGACCGGGCGATTGCGGCAGGGCGCTGCTACGGTCTGGTCCACCAGGGGCGGTGGTTCGATGTCGGCTATCCCGAGGCCATTGCGATGACCGAAGCCGCGCTTGCCGGTGGCTGACCGTTCCGGCCTGAACGTTTATTCCATCGCCGCCCACCGCGGCTTCGCCGATGCGCTGGTTGCCGGACTGATCCCGCGCTATTCCGAACCGGACTTCGGGCTCGCTCGCCTGACGCTGCTGCTGCCGAGCAGCCGCGCCGCGCGGACGGTTACCGAGGCTTTCGTGCGATTGTCCGGCGCCAATGGCCTTGGGGGCCTGCTGCTGCCGCGCATGGCGGTCGTGGGCGATCTCGATCTCGACGAGACGCTGGGGGTGCTTTTCGACACGCTCGATGCGGGAGCAGATATCCCGCCCGCCGCCGATCCCGTCCGGCGCTGGCTGCGTCTCGCCGATCTGCTTCGCCAGGTAGATGGCGACAAGGCTGGGAAGGGCGCGGCAGGGCTGCGGCGGGCGTTCGATATCGGACGGACGATGGACCGGCTGCTGGTCGAGGGGATCGACCCGGATGACTTGATCTCCCCTGATGTGCTTGCCGTACTCCTCGAACTTCAGGATCACTGGAAGAAGAGCACCGGCATTTTCCTGCAAGTCCAGGATGGCTGGCTAAAGGAACTTGCAGCGCGCGGCGAACTGGATGCCCCGGCGCGGCGCAATCTGCTGTTCGACCGGGCGGCACGGCTTTGGAAGGATGCGCCGCCGGTCCATCCTGTCGTGGCGGCGGGAGTTACCAGTGCTTCGCCATCGCTTGCCGGGTTGCTGCGGGTAGTGTCGGAACTGCCCGCCGGAGCCGTGATCCTGCCCGATCTCGATCTGGCGCTTGAGGACGAAGTCTGGGCTTCGCTCGGCATCGCGGGCAAGCCGGAAGGCCCGGACGATCCGCCGTTCGGCAAGGGCGATGCCGTCACCCATCCGCAATATCACCTCAAGCTGCTGCTCAACCGGATGGGTGTGGCGCGCGGCGAAGTGCGCCCCTTGCACCGTGCAGGGCTTGCCGCCGCGCCGCCGGAACGCAGTCGGGCGATCTCGAACCTGTTCCTGCCTCCCGCACCTAGTGCGCGCTGGGCGACGCTGGTGGCGGACCAGCGGCGGCTTGGCGGGGTGCGGCTGATGCAAAGCGTCCATCCCGGCGAGGAAGCCCAGGCCATCGCTGTGCTGATGCGCGAGGTGCTGGAGGTGCCGGAACGCCGCGTCGCGCTGATCACGCCCGACCGCGGCCTGGCCGCGCGGGTTGTTGCCCAGCTGAAACGCTGGGGGATCGATGCCGACGACACTGCCGGGCTTCCCCTGCCGCAGACTGCCGCCGGGCGTGTCGTGCTGCTGCTTGCCGAAGTGTTGGCCGAAGACGCCGCGCCGGTGCCGCTGGTGGCGCTGCTGACTCATCCGCTGGCCATGGCAGGCGAGGGCCGGCCGGCCTGGCTCGACCACGCCCGGGCCTTCGACTTTGCCCTGCGCGGGCCGCGTCCGGCGCCGGGGCTGGAGGCGTTGCGCGAGCGGGCCGGGGAGAACAAGCTCGCTGCCTGGTGGGCGCAGGTCGAAGCGATCCTCGCGCCGATGATGGCGCTGACGGACGAGGCCCCGCTTGCCGATATGCTGGACATTGTCGCTGCATCGGCGGAGGCGCTATGCGGCGAGGCATTGTGGGGCAATGCCGATGGCAGGGCGCTATCCAGCTTCATTGAGGAACTGCGCGAGGCGGCGCGGGCGGCGGGAACCCGGCTGGACCCGCGCGAGCTGCACGCGATGCTGCACGACGCAATGGACCGCGTATCGGTGCGCCCGCCGTGGGGCGGACATCCGCGCGTTGCCATCTACGGCCTGCTCGAAGCCCGCATGGCCCGCGCCGATCTGGTGATCTGCGGCGGCCTGGTCGAGGGGGTCTGGCCCGCCTCCCCCGCACCCGATCCGCTGCTGCCCCCCGCCGTGCTGCGCGCGCTCGGCGTGCCGGGCGCGGATTTCCGCATCGGCCTGGCAGCGCACGATCTCGCCGCCGCGCTGGGTGCGCCCGAAGTGGTGCTGAGCTGGGCTTTGCGGGATGACGGTGCGCCAGTGATCCCCTCGCGTTTTGTCCTGCGTATCAAGGCGATGCTCGGCGATCAGGCGGGGCAGCATGAGGAGCACGAAGCCCTGCGCCTTGCCCGGCTGATCGACGATGCGCCGTCTGCGGGCAACTATCCGCGCCCCAAGCCGATGCCGGATGCCGAGCAGCGTAAGGTCGATATTTCGGTCACCGGCCTCGACCGGCTACGCGGCGATCCTTACCAGTTTTACGCCAGCTCGATCCTGCGGCTGAAGCGGCTCGACCTGCTTGACGCGGAACCGAGCCCGGCGTGGAAAGGCATCGCAGTCCACGAGATTCTCGATACCTGGCACAAGGCCGGAGGCAGGGCGGGCGAGCTTGTCGCCACGGCGGAAGCGGTTCTCGATACAATGAGCGCTCATCCGCTGATGCGCGGGCTGTGGCGGCCCCGGCTGGTCAAGGCGCTCGAATGGATCGACAGCGAGATCGCCGGGATGGGACACGAGCAAGGCCGCACTGTCCTCAAGAGCGAAGTCTGGGGCGATCTGCTGTTCAAGGGCATCCGCATCCATGGCCGCGCCGACCGGATCGACAGGGTGGCCGGGGAAGGGCTGGCGATTGTCGATTACAAGACTGGCGGTCCGCCCACCAACCGGATGGTGAAGCAGGGCTTCTCGCTGCAACTCGGCCTGATCGGGCTGATTGCGGCGGCGGGCGGATTCGAGGGCGTTTCGGGCGAACCGGCGGAATTCGAGTACTGGTCGCTATCGCGTGATGAAAAACGCAAGGATGAGAATGGCTTCGGCTTCGTCAAGCGCCCGTTCAAGACCAGCCGGGCAGACGGGGTGGAGAAGGAGGAATTCCTCGAAGAATGCCGCAAATTCCTCGCTGAGGCTATAGACCGCTGGATTCTCGGTTCCGACCCCTTCACCGCGCGGCTCAATCCAGACATCGGGGGTTTCAACGATTACGACCAGCTGATGCGGCTCGACGAGTGGCTGCCGCATCTGACACCCGACGAGGCGAACGAGGCATGAGTGCGCCGCCCAAAGTCCAGCCGCTTTCCGTCGAGCAAATGAAAGCAGTCGCGCCGGACCGTACGGTCTGGCTGTCGGCATCGGCGGGGACGGGCAAGACCCAGGTGCTGTCCTCCCGGGTGCTCCGCCTGTTGCTCCAGCCCCGGGTCGATCCCTCGCAGATACTCTGCCTGACGTTCACCAAGGCCGGGGCAACCGAAATGGCGAGCCGGATCAACGACCGGCTGGCGCTGTGGGTGCGGTTCGACGAGGCCCGGCTGGCTGCGGAGCTGAAGGCGATCGGCGCGGACATCGGCCCGGCCTCGCTCGCCCGCGCCCGCACGCTCT
Source organism: uncultured Alphaproteobacteria bacterium (assembly GCA_963775115.1). Taxonomy (GTDB): domain Bacteria; phylum Pseudomonadota; class Alphaproteobacteria; order Sphingomonadales; family Sphingomonadaceae; genus Novosphingobium. The sequence continues at coordinate 326,349 of CAVZHP010000005.1, read as the reverse complement.
TTGCCAGCGTACTCGATTGCCCGGGCGGCGGTCTGCGCATCGATACGATCCACGCTTTCTCGCAGTGGCTGCTCGGTGCCTTTCCGCTGGAGGCTGGCCTGATCCCCGGCGCGCGAGCGATGGAGGACCGCGAGCGGGTGCTGCTGCAACGCCAGGTGCTGTCCGATCTGCTGGTGGAGGCGGAAAGCGAGCCATTTGGCGACCCGCAGCTGCTCTCGGCGCTCGCCGATCTCAGTCTGCGGATGGCGCCGGAAGACGTCGAAAAATGGCTGTTGCGCTGCGCCGAGGCGCGCGGGGCGTGGTTCGGGTCCGGGGGCTGGCAGGAGCCGATGCGCGCCAATGTCGAGCGGCTGCTGAGTCTGCCGGCGGGCTTCGAAGAGAGCCAGGTTGCGGCACTGTGCGGCGACGATCTCTTCGATGTCGACGCCCTGGAATGCTGCCTGTCGGCTTACCGGCAGTGGAAGACCAAGACCGGCGAGAAAGGCGCGCCGGCGATTGCGGATTGGCTGGCAACCGGGCCGGTCGAGCGGCTCGCCGGGCTGAACGATCTGTTCAAGGTGCTGTTCACCCAGAAGGATACGGTCAAGGATACCAAGTCGCTCGAAAAGTTCGAGGAGAGCTTCGGCGAGGCGGCTGAAAGCGTCCTCGGCTGCATGCTCCGCGTCCGCGAAATGCGGTCCCTTCTCGCGCTTGCCGACCGCCTCGTCCCGGCCTTCCGTCTCGGCCGGGCCTTCGCGCTGGCCTGGGACGAGGCGAAGCAGCGCGAGGGACTCATCGATTTCGACGACCAGATCCGCATGGCCGCCGAACTCCTGACCAATTCGGATTACGCCCAGTGGATCGGCTATAAGCTCGATCGTCAGTTCGATCACATCCTGGTCGATGAGGCGCAGGATACCAATGCGGCGCAGTGGCGGATCATCGATGCACTGACGCAGGAATTCTTCTCCGGCCTCGGCCAGCGCGGCGAGATCCTGCGCACGCTGTTCGTGGTCGGAGACTACAAGCAGGCGATTTTCCGCTTTCAGGGCACCAGCCCGGAGAACTTCCGTGCCGCCGCAGAGCGGGTGAAAACATACATGCGGGGCGCAGTGGACAATGCCGAGGCGCAGCGGAGCAATTTCCGCCCGCAGGAATTGCTCGAACTGGGGCTGGATCGCTCGTTCCGCACATTCCAGCCGGTGCTCGATTTCGTCGACCGGGCGATCGGGCATATCGGCCATGAAAACTTCGGGCTCGACAAGGTTCCCGACAAGCACGCGGGCGAAGAGCGCCCCGGTTATGTTGCGCTTTGGCGGCCTGTCGGAGCTGCTTCGGGCGATGACGAGGACCTCGACGATACCGACGAAGGTCCGGAGGGCTGGCTGTCCAAGCCCGACCGCAAGCTCGCCGAACAGATTGCCCAGCAGGTCAAGCACTGGATCGACACGGGCTTTCCGCTGCTGAAGGGAACCAGGCGCGCTGCCACAGCGGGCGACGTCATGGTGCTGGTACGCAAGCGCCGCGAGCTGGCCGGACTGATCGTCGCGCGGCTGCATGCGGCCGGGGTGCCGGTGGCGGGAGTGGACCGGCTGCGGCTCGGCGCGCCACTGGCGGTGCGCGATCTGGTCGCCGCATTGCGCTTCGCCGCACAGCCGTTCGACGACCTGACGCTGGCCTCGCTGCTGGTTTCGCCGCTGATTGGCTGGAGCCAGGAGCAATTGCTCGAACATGGCTATCGCGGCAAGGATGTGCCGCTGTGGGAGCATCTGCGCCGGTCTTCGCATCCGGATGTCGCGGCGAGCGTCGAACAGCTGAACCTTCTGCTCGCCAAGGCCGATTACGACCCGCCGCAAGCCTTGCTCCACTGGCTGCTGGTCGGTCCGTGGCAGGGGCGGCGCAAGCTGATCGCCCGGCTGGGGCGCGAGGCGAACGATCCGGTCGATGAGCTGCTCAACGCTGCCCACGCCTACGCCATGGCCGCCACGCCCAGTCTTGCCGGCTTCCTCGCCTGGTTCGACGCCGGTGAGGGCGAGCTGAAGCGTGAGCTGGATAGCGCGGCGGGGCTGGTGCGGGTGATGACGGTGCACGGGGCCAAGGGCCTGCAAGCGCCGATCGTCATCCTTGCCGATGCGACCGGCAATCCGAAAGTGGGGCCCGGCGAAAAGCTGGACCTTGCAGAACCGCACAACGATGAGCGGAAAATTCCGCTCCCGGGCCTCAAGCAGGCAGAGCGCGCTGGCCGCATTGCCGAGGCTTACGAAAAGCTCGAACGCGAGGTGGAGCAGGAGCATTGGCGGTTGCTCTATGTAGCGATGACCCGCGCCGAGGAGGCGCTGTATGTCGCCGGAGCGCTGACCACGCGAGACAAGGGCGAAGTGCCCGAGGGCAGCTGGTATGCACAATTGCGGGCGCTGTTCGGCGCCGAGGATTGGGTGGATGACCCGATCTGGAAAGCACGGCTCGATTGGGGCGATCTGCCCGAAATGGTTCCGGTAGACGGGGTACCCGTCCGGCTGCCGCTGCCCGAGCCTGTGCCTGCCTGGCTGAACGCCGCTGCCGGGGCCGAGCCGCGCCCGCCGCGTCCGCTGGCGCCGTCTTCGCTGGGCGAGGATGCATCGCCCGATCCGCCGTTTCCGCTGGGTTCCGGGGCCGAGGCGGCGCGGCGCGGTGTGCTGATCCACAAGCTGCTGGAACGGCTTCCGGCGGTTTCCGCAAGCGAGCGGGCCGGGGCAGGCGGGCGCTGGCTGGCGAAGAACGCGCCCGGTCTCGCCGAAGAAGCGCGCGACGCCATGATCGTCCATGCGCTGGCGGTCATCGATCACCCCGATTGGGCAGACTTGTTCTCGGCCCATGCCCTTGCCGAAGTGCCGATTGCGGCGGTGGTCGGCGAGCGGGTTGTGGCGGGTACGATCGACCGGCTGCTGGTGGCCAAGGATCGCATCCGCCTGATCGATTTCAAGACTGCGCGCCGCCCGCCGGAAAGTCTGGAGCAGGTTCCGGTTTCAATTCTGCGCCAGATGGCCGCCTATGCCGCCGCGCTGGAAGCGGCCTATCCGGGGCGGGAGATCGAGGCCGCGCTGCTCTATACCCAGGCACCGCGCCTGATCGCCATTCCCGCCGGCCTGCTGGCCCGTCACAAGCAGGCCTTGCTGGCTGGGGAGTAAAGGTTTTTCGCGCAGCCGTTGTCATCCGCGCCGTCAGCCCTAGATTGGCGTCAATCTATCGAAGGAGCTTCCCATATGCCGACCAAACACGTCACCGACGCCACTTTTGACGCCGATGTCCTCCAGTCGAGCACGCCGGTGCTGGTCGATTTCTGGGCGGACTGGTGCGGCCCGTGCAAGATGATCGCTCCCGCGCTTGAGGAGATCAGCGAAGAACTGGCCGGCAAAGTGACCATCGCCAAGCTCGATATCACCGAGAATACCGATGTCGCCGGCAAGATGGGCGTGCAATCGATCCCGCTGCTGGTGCTGTTCAAGGATGGCAAGCCGGTCGCTCAGAAGCTGGGCGCCGCGCCCAAGAGCCAGCTCAAGAGCTGGCTTGAGGCGGAGCTTTAGATCCCCGCCATCCGTATAGCCAGCTGGTCCCATAGTTCTGGCGTTGCCGCCCCCAGCAGCCCCGGCCGATCCGCCTCGTCCACCCGGTAGGGCGATCCGTCGGGCCGTGCTGCCTTGCCGCCTGCTTCGTTGAGAAACAGCACACCGGCGGCGTGATCCCAGGCATAGGTCCGCTCGAAGATCGAAATGTCATTCTGCCCCACAACCAGCCGGGGATACTGCTCGGCGGCGCAGCGGGGAATATCGACCAGGGTGTAGTGCGGCGCGATTTCGCTTTTGAGCGCCGCACGGCGGGCGGGATCGGCGAAAATCAGCGAGATTGCGGCGATGGGCGGCTGCGAGCCGCTACTCCGTGCATGGACCCGGTCCTCGCCGATGAAAGCGCCTCCGCCGCGCCGGGCGTGGCAGAACCGCCCGGTCAGCGGATCGAGGATCCAGCCGGCAATCGTTTCTCCTGCCTCGGCCAGCGCCACCAATATGCCAAACGGCGGCCTGCCGGCGGCGTAATTGTTGGTGCCGTCGACGGGATCGATGATCCAGCACAGCGCATCGCCCAGCTTGCGCAGCAGCGCAGGATCGGCATGCGCTGCCTCCTCGCCGACGATCGCCGCTTCGGGCAGCAACCGCGCAAGCCCCTCGGCAAGGATCTCCTCGCTTTCATGGTCGGCGATGGTGACGACATCGTCCGCCGCCTTGTCCTCGATTTCATGCGTCGCAAGCGACTGATAGCGCGGCAGGATCGCCCGCTCGGCGGCATCCTGCATGATAGCCCGGACCGAGCGGGTGAGGGCGTCCATCAACTTGCACCCATTACGAACGATAATCCGCGTTGATCGAGATGTAGCCATGCGTCAGGTCGCAGGTCCACACCGTGGCGCGGCCATCGCCGAGACCGATATCGACGCCGATGCTGATCTCGCGGCCCTTGAGGTGCTCGGCGACCGGCGCCTCGTCGTAGCTGTCGGCGGCAAGGCCGGCCTGGGCCACCCATTTGTCGGCGAAGCGGATAGCAAGCTTGTCGCGATCGGCGGGTTCGCCCGCCTTGCCCACCGCCATGACCACTCGGCCCCAGTTGGCATCCTCGCCGGCAATCGCCGTCTTCACCAGCGGCGAATTGGCGATTGAAAGCCCGATCCGCCGCGCGCTCTCGTCGCTGACCGCGCCGGTCACTTCGATCTCGATGAATTTCTGCGCGCCTTCGCCATCCTTCACCACCAGATGCGCGAGCTGGCGGCAGACCGCCTCCAGCGCGGCGGCGAATGCGTCGGCGCCGGGGCTGTCGACCGAGACGAGTTCCTCGTTGCCAGCCTGGCCGGTGGCGAAGGCGAGGACAGTGTCGCTGGTCGAGGTGTCGCTGTCGACGGTGATGCAGCTGAAGGTCCTGAGATTGGCGGCCGAGAGCAGTTCTTGCAGAAATTCCGGGGCAACCGCCGCATCGGTGAACACGTAACCCAGCATCGTCGCCATGTCGGGCGCGATCATGCCGCTGCCCTTGATGATCGCCGCCAGAGTGACGGTCTTGTCCCCGATAATGGCCTGCGCGCCTGCGCCCTTGGAGAAGGTGTCGGTGGTACCAATGGTCCGCGCCGCGTCCTCCCAGGTGCAGGGAATGGCAGTCAGCGCCGCCTCCACGCCGGCGCGCGCCTTGTCCTGGGGCAGGGGAACGCCGATCACCCCGGTCGAGGATACGAACACCTCGCTTTGCGGGCAGCCGAGATGCCCCGCGACCTGCGCCATGATCGCCTCCACCGCCTCGCGTCCGCGATAGCCGGTAAATGCGTTGGAGTTGCCCGCGTTCACCACCAGCGCCCGGGCCCGCCCGGCCTTGGCCTGGTCGCGGCCCATCTCGACTTCGGTCGAGCAGCAGACGTTCTGCGTGAACACCCCGGCCACGGCAGTGCCTTCGGCCAGTTCGATATAGGTCAGGTCGCAGCGGCCCCAGTCCTTGTAGCCTGCCCTGGCAATACGCGGGGTGACGCCGGCGATGGCGGGCAGCGCGGGGAAGGGCGTGGCGAGCGGGGAAATGGCGTCGGACATGCGGGCTGCAATAGAAACTGCGGGATGGTTCGTCCACGCAACAATGCAACCGGTCTGGACGAAGGAGTCGCCAGCGACTATCTAGTGCCCGGAATGACCCGTCTTCTCCTCACTCTGCTTGCCCTGCTGACAGGCCTTGCCGCGCATGTCGCGCCGGCACAGGCGCGTATGTGCCTTGGCAGTGAGGCGGAAGTCGGCGCGGTGGAAGTGCCGCGTTCCGGAGCGAGGATCGTCATTCGCGGGGCGGCCATCAGCGCTCGGCCCGCGCAGCGCGAATGCGACGATCGCAGCCGCAGCAGTCCGCAGCCGCCAAGGACGGTCGTCTATCTGTCCACCGTGCAACTCGGAGCGGACCGCGCGCACGAGTAGCCGGGCGCCGATTTTCGCCATTTGACGGCAAGGCTGCACTGCGATTCCGCGTCGCCAGTGCCGCGCAGCCGATCCCAGATAATCTATATTTCAGGAATTCCGCCATGCTTGGGGCCATCGCCAAAGCCATTTTTGGCTCATCGAACGATCGTTACGTCAAGTCGCTCGACAAGATCGTGCGGCAAATCGCCGGTTTCGAACCGGCCATGGAGGCCATGACCGACGAGGAATTGGCGAGGCAGACCTCCAAATTCCGCGGTCTGCTCGCCGATGGGCAGGAGCTCGATGACATCCTTCCAGAAGCCTTCGCCACAGTGCGCGAGGCCTCGCGGCGGGTGCTCGGCATGCGCCATTTCGATGTGCAGATGATCGGCGGCATCGTCCTCCACCGCGGCGAGATCGCCGAGATGAAGACCGGCGAAGGCAAGACCCTGGTGGCCACACTGGCGGTCTATCTCAACGCGCTCGAAGGCAAGGGCGTCCATGTCGTCACGGTCAACGACTACCTCGCCCGCCGCGATGCCGAGTGGATGGGGCAGATCTATACCTTTCTGGGTCTGACTGTCGGCATCATCGTGCCGAACCTCGCCGAGGAAGAACGCCGCGCGGCCTATGAGAGCGACATAACCTACGCGACCAACAACGAACTCGGCTTCGACTATCTGCGCGACAACATGAAGCACGAGCGCAGCCAGATGGTCCACCGGCCGTTCAGCTACGCGATCGTCGATGAGGTGGACTCGATCCTGATCGACGAGGCGCGCACGCCGCTGATCATCTCCGGACCGACCGACGACAAGTCCGAGCTCTATATCTCGGTCGATGCCATCGTGAAGCAGCTGGTCCCCGAGGACTATGAGGCGGACGAGAAGACCAAGAACATCATGCTTACCGAGGACGGGGTCGAGAAAATCGAGCGGATTTTCGAGAACGCCGGGCTGCTGATCGGTTCGAATCTTTACGATGTCGAGAACACCCTGGTGGTCCATCACCTCGATCAGGCGCTGAAAGCCGTGGTCATGTTCAAGCGCGATACCGACTACATCGTCAAGGACGACAAGGTCGTGATCATCGACGAGTTCACCGGCCGCATGATGGACGGGCGGCGCTGGTCGAATGGTCTCCACCAGGCGGTCGAGGCCAAGGAAGGCGTCAATATCGAGCCCGAGAACCAGACCATGGCCTCGATCACCTTCCAGAACTATTTCCGCATGTATCCCAAGCTCTCCGGCATGACCGGCACAGCGGCCACCGAAGCTTCGGAATTCTTCGACATCTACAAGATGAACGTGGTCTCGATCCCGACCAATGTCCCGGTCGAACGGATCGACGAGGAGGACGAGTTTTACAAGAACACGCTCGACAAGTTCGGCGCGATTGCCAAGGCGATCAAGGAGAAGAGCGATCTTGGTCAGCCGGTTCTGGTGGGCACGGTGTCGATCGAGAAGAGCGAACTGCTGTCAGACTTCCTGAAAAAGGAAGGGGTGAAGCACAATGTCCTCAACGCCCGCTTCCACGAGATGGAAGCGCATATCGTCGCCCAGGCGGGTCGGCTCGGCGCGGTGACCATCGCCACCAACATGGCCGGGCGCGGCACCGACATCAAGCTGGGCGGCAACCTCGAATTCCGCATGGAAGACGAACACAAGGACATGCCCGAGGGACCGGAGCGCGATGCGGCGATCGAACGGATCACCGCAGAGATCGAAGTGGAGAAGCGCCGGGTGCTCGATGCCGGCGGGCTGTTCGTGCTTGGCACCGAACGCCATGAAAGCCGCCGCATCGACAACCAGCTGCGCGGCCGCTCGGGCCGCCAGGGCGACCCCGGCCTGTCGCGCTTCTACCTTTGCCTGGAGGACGACCTGCTGCGTATTTTCGGGCCGGACACGCTGTTTTCCAAGATGATGAACTCCAATCTCGCGGACGGTGAGGCGATTGGTTCGAAGTGGCTGTCCAAGGCGATCGAGACCGCGCAGAAGAAGGTCGAAGCGCGCAATTACGACATTCGCAAGCAAGTTGTCGAATACGACGACGTGATGAACGACCAGCGCAAGGTGATCTACGAACAACGCGCCGACATCATGGATTCCGAAGCGGTCGACGATGTCGTGATCGACATGCGTCACGATGCAGTCAACGCGCTGGTCGCCGATTCCTGCCCGCCAGGGTCCTACCCCGAACAGTGGAATCTCGAGCTGCTGAAGGACCGGGTCAACGATATCCTCGGCTTCGTGCCGCCGGTCGACGAATGGGCCAGCGAAGACGGGCTGGAACCCGACATGATAGAGGAGCGCCTCGTCGCCCTGGCCGATAGCCACGTCGATGGGAAGCGATCCGGCAGCGATCCGGAAGTGTGGCGGCAGGTCGAAAAGAGCGTGCTGCTCGAACGGCTCGATCACTACTGGAAGGAACACCTGGCGACGCTCGACGCGCTGCGCCAGGTGGTGTTCCTGCGCGCCTATGCGCAGAAACAACCGATCAACGAATACAAGCAGGAGGCCTTCGGCCTGTTCGAGAAGATGCTGGAGACGATCCGCGAGGATGTGACGCGCATTCTCGCCACCAGCGAGCTGACCATGCAGGAGCCATTGGCAATGGACCTGCCCGAACTGCCCGATTTCCTCACCGGCCATATCGACCCGTTCACCGGCGAGGACGACAGCCGCTGGTCGACACCGGGCGCCGCCGCGATGATGGGGTCGCTGGGCAGCAATGTCGCGCTGGCCGCTGACGGTCCCGATCCCTATGCCGCCATGGGCTTGTCTCGCAATGCTGTTTGCCCCTGCGGTTCGGGGCAGAAATACAAGCATTGTCATGGGGCGAATGTCTGACGCGCCCAACCTGTTCGGTGCTAGGCGCGCCAGAACAGCGGAAACGCCTCCGGATAGTCACCGATCCGCGACCCATGCGGAATGTCCGCACCGCCGGTTGCTCCGGCCATCGCGCCGGGCATTGGCATGGCATTGGCGGCGGGCCGGTGATAGCGCAGCTCGGGTCCGCCGAACATCACCGCTAGCGCGCGGCGGGGGAGGGGGTAGTCGTCCCGGCCCTGCGCACCGTGCAACATGTTGCCGTTGAACACCACGGCATCGCCCGGCTCGACCTCAAACGACATGATGTCGAAGCTGCTGCGGTTCGCCTCGATATCGGGCACTGCCGGCTGGCCGGGCGCGGCCATGCCGTCATAGGTGAATTCGGCGCCTTCGCTCGAGGTCCGCACCTTGCTCTCGGCGATTGTCGCGGTGTCGAAAACCACGTTCCAGCGGTGCGAGCCGCGCACGACCTGGACGGTGACATCGCCGGGTGAGGGGTCGCAGCTCAGCCACACCCGCGCCATCTGGTCGCCGCGCACTTGCAGGAACGGAGTGTCCTGATGCCATGGCGTCGCCACGATGCAACCGGGCTGCTTGTAGAACACCTGATCGAGCACCAGTTGCGCCGAAGCAGCGCCCATCAGCCGCGCCGCCAGCTCCGCCGCAGGGCTCTCGCGCAGCAGGCGCAATGTCGCGGGACTGCGCAGGCTCGGGAATTGCGCCGCCAGGGTCTCGCCGCGCCCGTCGTCCGACTGGACCTTGCTGTAAAGCTCGCCAGCATCGGCGTGCACTTCCTCGAGGCCCTGTTCGAGCAGGGCGACTTCCTCGCGAGTCAACAGTCCCTTGATCAGGACCGCCCCGTCGCGGCGGTAGGCGGCAATCTGTTCGGGCGAGACGGCTACGCGGTCAATCAGTGCCTGTATCTGGTTCATCAGCCTCTCCGATCGGCATGCAGGCTAACATGCTTTGCTACAGGATTTGAAGCCGCTGGCGAACTGGGGCATTGAGCGGCGATGCCAGAACAGGAATCTTCGCCGCCCCGGATCGCGCTGATTGGTCTCGGCAATGCCGGGCAGGCCTTGTTACGGGCGCTTGCCATGCACGGACCGGTCCGGGTTTACGACCGCGATCCGGCCAGGAGTTCAGGTCTTGCCGGGATTGCAGGAGATGCGACGATTGCCGCTGCCAGCGCCGCCGACGCGGCGGGCGGGGCGGAGCTGGTCTTCCTGTCGCTGCCGACGCCAGAGGCCTCCCGCTCGGTCGCGGCGGAAATCGCGCCGGTGCTGAAGCCCGGCACGATCGTCATCGAGACGAGCACGGTGGCGCCGGAGGATGTGTTCGCCGTTCAGCAGCTGGTGGAGCCATCGGGCGCCCGTGTGATCGACGCGGCAATTGTCGGCGGCGTGGGGAATCTGGGCGAGGGCAGAGGTGTCTTCCTCGTGGGTTCGAGCGAAGCCGGGGCCGGGCTGGCGGGCGCGGTCCTGCGCCGGGTGGCGGAAGAGATATTTTTCCTCGCCGGTCAGGGCGACGGTATGCGCGCCAAGATTGCGATCAATGCTGTCGCCCATGCCGTCTATGTCGTGCTGGTCGAAGCCGGGGCGCTGGCTACGGCGCAGGGTATTCCTGTCGATGTGTTCGAGCGACTGATGCTTCGCGAATCCGGCCTGATGCGCCCGCTGACCCACCGCTTCGCCGGGCGCCTTCGCCAAGGCGACTTCGCCGGGGGAATGCCGGTGCGCAATGCTCTCAAGGATTCCGCGCTGGCGATGGCGGCAGCGCAGGAACTTCGGTGTGTCGCTCCCGGCGATCGCGGCGGCGCATGGCGTCTACGAGCAGGCGCTCGCCGAAGGTCTGGGCGAGCTCGACTATTCCGCGATCGCGCGTTTATGGGAGAGGGATTTGGGGATTTCGTTTGCCCACGATCCCAAGGCATCGTGAGTTCAGGAGTTCGAATAGATATTATAAGAATCAGTTATATAGGTCAGGATTCGTCGAACTCGGTTCAAAAAGTCCAAAGGTGATTGCCTTGGCGACCATATGCGCCTTGTTCTTCGCCCGGATCTTGTTGCGCAGGTTCTCGATATGACGTTCGACGGTGCGCGGAGCGATGCCGAGTTCGCGCGCCGCTTCCTTGTTCGACAGACCATGGGCTACGCAGTTGAGTACTTCGCACTCGCGACTCGTCAGGCTGAGCAGGTCGTTATTGTCGTTGAAGACCTCGCCGGACTCGTACATTTCAATCCCCTGCTTCGTCGGCGCCCCTGACAGGCAGCCTGAAACGGCCGGATTCCCGGCAGAATTGGGATCATAGAGTCAATTTGCGGGCGGCAGAAACGGCATCTCGGGCACGTCACATATTGGAACGCTTTTTGCGGCGATCGCTCAAAACCACTGAACTTAGCGAATTCCGAAAAGGAAATTGGCTCCCCGAGTAGGATTCGAACCTACGGCCATTCGATTAACAGTCGAATGCTCTACCGCTGAGCTATCGGGGAGCAACCCGCTCTCGCGGGCAGGGGTGCGCCTATAGCAGCGCCGGAAGCTTTGGCAAGTCGAGCAACCACGAATTCCGTTGTTATACCTGAAACTGCTCGGCGAAAATGCGCTCGTCGAGGCTGCTGCCCGGATCGAACAGCAAGGTCAACTCGCGCTCCTTGGCAATTGCAATGCGCACTTCCTTGATATCGCGAACTTCCTTCTGGTCCGCGACGGCTGCGACCGGGCGCTTGTCGGGCTCCAGCACGCGGAAAGCGACTTGCGCCTTGTCCGGCAGGATCGCACCGCGCCAGCGGCGGGGGCGGAAGGGACTAAGCGGGGTCAGCGCCAGCATGTTGCATCCGAGCGGCAGGATCGGGCCATTGGCGGACAAATTATAGGCCGTGGAGCCCGCCGGCGTGGCGACGATGATCCCGTCGCAGGCCAGTTCTGCCATGCGCACCTTGCCGTTGACCTTGACTTCCAGCTTCGCGGTCTGGCGGGTTTCGCGCAGCAACGAGACTTCGTTGATCGCGAAATAGCTATGTTCGGAGCCGCCGTTGGTCAGTGCGGTCATCTCCAATGGCCGGACTGCGACCGGCCGGGCCCGCGCCACCCGTTCGCCAATGGTGCGGCTGCTCTTGGCCTTGTTCATCAGGAAGCCCACGGTGCCGTGGTTGAGCCCATAAACCGGCCGTACCTTGTCGAGATCGAGCATGCGGTGGAGGACGTGCAGGAGATATCCGTCGCCGCCCAGCACGACCAGCGCTTCGGCCTCGTCTGGCCGCACCCAGTCATGCGCCGCAGCAAGGGCCGAAGCCGCCTCCTGCGCGCGGGCATCGTCCGAGGAGACAAGAGCAAGGCGCATCGGTTGGGTCATAGCTAACGAACTGATATGGCGGCGTTGACGCTTTGGCAAAGGCTTTGGCGTATGCGGCGCAGGATGAGCGAAATTCGTTCCGATTCCGGCGACGCCCTGCGCGATCCCCTGACCGGCCTGCCCGGGATCGAAGCCGTGCGCGCGCGGCTCGGAGAATGGATCGCACAGGGCAAGGGTTCGGGCGAGGGGCCGCGCCTGCATGTGCTGCTGCTCGGTCTGCGCCGTTTCGACGCGCTGAACCTCGCCTATGGCGCTGCCGCGGGCGATGCGGCACTGGTCGAAGTCGCGGCGCGGCTGACGCATTTTGCCGCCAGCGAGCTCGACGGGCAATGGATCGCGGCGCGTTCCGGTGGCAGCAATTTCCTGCTGGTTGCCAACGAGACCTGCAGCCGACAGCGCTGGCAATTGTTTGGCGGGCAGCTTGCCGATCTCGTCACCCGGCCGATTGTCACCAGTGGCGGTGCGGCGCTGCGGCTCACCCCCAGAATCGCGCTGCTGCGCGGCATCGGCGGCGAGAGCGCCGAATCCGTGTTTGACCGGCTTGGCCAGACTATCGCCAATATGCGCCGCCAGCAGGGCAAACGCATTGCCTGGGCAGATGGCGAAACCACCCGGGCTGGACGCACGGCGGCGCAGCTGGAAGCCGATATGCTTCAGGCGATCGACGGCGGGGAAATCGAAGTGGTGTTCCAGCCGCAATATTCGCTTCCCGAGGACCGTTTGACCGGGGCCGAGGCGCTGGCGCGCTGGAACCACCGCAAGCTTGGCCGCATCGGTGCCAGCACCCTGTTCGCCATTGCCGAGCGCGCGGACTACGTGGCGCCGCTGTCGCGCCACATTGCCTGGCTAGCTTTGGAAGCAGCGAGGGCCTGGCCGGGCAATCTGCGCCTGTCGCTCAATGTCACGGCCTTCGAACTCGCGGCGGACAGCTATGCAGGGCAATTGCTCGCCGTGCTGCGCACCAGCGGCTTTTCGCCTGACCGGGTGACCCTGGAAGTAACCGAACAGGCCTTGCTCGCCGATATACAGATTGCCGCCAAGACCTTGGAGAAGCTCAGCGCCGAGGGTATCCGGGTCGCGCTGGACGATTTCGGCGCGGGCTTCTGCAACTTCCGCTATCTCAAACTGCTGCCGCTCGATTACCTCAAGCTTGACCGCTCGATGGTCGATGGGATCACCGGCGACGGGCGCGATCTGGCCGTGTTCCGTGCGATTGTCGCCATGGCGCGCGCGCTCAACCTTGGCGTTATTGCCGAGGGCATCGAAAGCGAAGCACAGCGGCAACTGATCGCCGAGGAAGGTTGCGGATTTTACCAGGGCTTCGTGCGGGCCAAGCCGATGGCGGCGGCGGATTTTGTCGCGCTGGCGGGGTCAATCTAGCCCGCCTTGCGCGCAATCGCGCTGAGTCCCTTGGTCAGCTGGAACAGGCCATTGAGCCGCGCCTTGGGATCGCCCCAGTGCCGGGTGACGACAATCTTGCTGTCGGGCCTGAGCTTGATCGTCCCTTCGAGCCGATGCGCATAGGCGATCAGCCCTGCCGGATCGGGGAATGTATCGTTGTGGAAGCTGACGAGGGTGCCTTTCGCGCCGACATCGATCTTGGCGATATGCGCGTCGATCGCCATGCGCTTGATCCCGATCAGCTTGATCAGATTGCCGGTGGCATCGGGCAAAGGCCCGAAGCGGTCGATCATCTCGGCGGCCATGCCTTCGACCGCAGCCTCGTCCTCGGCATCGTTGAGGCGGCGGTAAAGCGCCATGCGCACAGCGAGATCGGGGACGTAGCTCTCCGGGATCATGATCGGCGCATCGACCGTGATCTGCGGATTGAGCGCTGCCCGGTCGCGCTCCAGTCCGATCTCCCCTGCCTTGGCGGCCAGAATCGCGTCTTCGAGCATCGATTGGTAGAGTTCGAAGCCAACCTCGCGGATGTGCCCGGACTGCTCGTCGCCGAGCAGATTGCCCGCGCCGCGGATGTCGAGATCGTGGCTGGCGAGCTGGAAGCCCGCGCCCAGGCTGTCGAGATCGCCGAGCACCTTGAGCCGCTTCTGGGCAATCTCCGAGAGCGCGGTATCTGTGGGCGTGGTCAGATAGGCATAAGCGCGCAGCTTGGAGCGTCCGACCCGTCCGCGAAGCTGATAGAGTTGAGCCAGGCCGAAGCGGTCGGCGCGGTGGATGATGATGGTGTTGGCGCTGGGGATATCGAGCCCGCTCTCGACGATGGTGGTCGACAGCAGCACGTCGTATTTGCCCTCGTAGAAGGCGCTCATCCGCTCCTCGACCTCGCCCGCGCCCATCTGGCCGTGGGCGCTGACGGCCTTCACTTCGGGCACCGTATTGCGCAGCCATTCCTCGAGATCGGGCATGTCGGCGATGCGGGGGACGACGACGAAGCTCTGCCCGCCGCGATGATGCTCGCGCAGCAGGGCCTCGCGCATCACCATGTCGTCCCATTCCATCACATAGGTGCGCACCGCGAGGCGGTCGACGGGGGGCGTCTGGATTGTGGAGAGCTCGCGCAGGCCAGACATTGCCATCTGGAGGGTGCGCGGGATCGGGGTGGCGGTGAGGGTGAGCACGTGGACATCCGCGCGCAGCTGCTTGAGCTTTTCCTTGTGGGTGACACCGAAGTGCTGCTCTTCATCAACGATAACAAGGCCAAGGCGCTTAAAGTTTATGCTCTTAGAGAGGATAGCATGAGTGCCGATGACCACGTCCATCGTCCCGTCGGAAAGGCCCGCCTTGGTGGCTACGGCCTCCTTTTCCGGCACCAGCCGCGACAGCCGTCCGATATTGAGCGGGAACCCGGCGAACCGCTCGACAAAGCCCTTGTAGTGCTGGCGGGCGAGCAGCGTGGTCGGCGCGACCAGCGCGACTTGCTGCCCGCCCATGGCCGCGACAAACGCAGCGCGCAGGGCCACTTCGGTCTTGCCGAAGCCGACATCGCCGCAGACCAGCCGGTCCATCGGCTTGCCCTCGCCAAGATCGGCCAGCACCTGTTCGATGGCGCGCTCCTGATCGTCGGTTTCCTCCCAGGGGAAGCGCTCGGCGAACTGGTCGTAGCTCGCCTGTTCGGGCAGCAGCACCGGGGCCTGGCGCAGCGCGCGGGCGGCTGCGGTGCGCAGCAATTCATGCGCAATCTCGCGAATACGCTCCTTGAGCCGCGCCTTGCGCCGCTGCCAGGCCTCGCCGCCGAGCCGGTCCAGCGCGACGCCCTCATTCTCGCTCCCAAAGCGCGAGAGCACGTCGAGGTTTTCGACCGGGATGTAGAGCTTGTCGCCGCCGGCGTATGTGAGGGCTACGCAATCATGGGGCGACTTGCCAACCGGGATCGATTGCAACCCCTCATAGCGCCCCACACCATGCCCCATGTGGACGACAAGATCGCCCGGGGTGAGCGCGCTGAGTTCCGCGAGGAAGGCGTCGGCATCCTTGCGCTTCTTTTTGCGGCGGACGAGGCGGTCGCCGAGAATGTCCTGCTCGGTGATGAGTTCAAGTTCGGCGTTGCTGAAGCCGGTTTCGAGCGGGAGAACGAGCGCGGCGGGGACGCCCTTGGCCGCCAGCCCCAAGGCCTCCTGCCAGGATTCTGCCAGGGCAGGGGCGGGGGCCTGCGCTTCGCCCAATATCGAGGTGATGCGGGCGCGGCTGCCCTCGGAATATGCCGCGACTATCGCCTTGCGGCCCGACCTGGCGACGGAGTGCAGATACTTCGCCGCCGCCTCATAGAAATTGTCGCCCCGCGCCCGCTCGGGGGTGAAATCGCGGGCGCTGGCGAAGGCGAAGTCGATGACGCGTTCGCTTTCGGGCTGGGCGAACTGATCGGCGCGGTGGATCGGCCACCCGGCAAGGCGCTGGTCGAGTTCCTCGCGGGCGAGATAGAGCGCCTGGGGATCGAGCGGGCGATATGACCCGGCAGCCTTCCCGGAGGTATCGGTCCGCGCGGCATGATAGTCGGCAATGTCGCCCAAACGCTCCTCGGCGGCCCCCAGCGCTCCGCTGTCGATCAGCATCAGGTCGCTGTCGCCGAGATGATCGAATAGCGTCTCCAGGCGCTCTTCGAACAGTGGCAGCCAGTGCTCCATCCCCGCCAGCCGCCGCCCGTCGCTCACTGCCTGATAGAGCGGGTCGCTGGTGGCATTGGCCCCGAACTGCTCGCGGTAGCGGCTGCGGAACCGCTTGACGCTGTCCTCGTCGAGCAGGGCCTCGCTGGCGGGGAGCAGCAGGTGTTCGCTGACGCTGCCGGTAGAGCGCTGGGTGTTGGGATCGAACAGCCGCAGCGACTCCAGTTCGTCTCCGAAGAAATCGAGTCGCAGACCTGCTTCCAGGCCCGAAGGGAAAATGTCGAAGATCGATCCGCGCACGGCGAATTCGCCCGCATCCGCCACCGTATCGGTGCGCGAATAGCCCTGGCGCTGGAGCAGCTGGATCAGGCTCTCGCGCGAAATCTCCATGCCCGGTTTGAGCAGCCGCACGGATTCGCGGATGCGGAAGCGCGTGACCACGCGTTGCAGGAGGGCGTTGATCGTGGTGACCAGCAGCTGCGGGCTGGTTGTAGCGCCCTGCAACCGGTGCAACGCCGCCAGGCGTTTTGCACTGACCGACAGCGCCGGGCTGGCGCGATCATAGGGCAGGCAGTCCCACGCGGGGAATTCGATGACTTCGAGTTCGGGGGCGAAGAAGCTGGCGGCCTCGCTGACGGCGCGCATCGCGGCATCGTCGGGGGCAATGAAGGTGACGCGGGTTTTGCTGGCGCGGGCGAGGTCGGCGAGGACGAGAGGCTGCGCGCCCCGCGCGAGGCTGGCGAGGGTGAGCGGGGTTTTCGCGGAGAGGATTCGGTTGAAGTCGGGCATGGGGAGGAGTGCGCTTAGCTTCGGAAGGGGCCACTGTCGAACCCTGAAACATCCCTACCCTACTTCGTCATCCTGAACTTGTTTCAGGACCCATTTCGCAGCAAACTCAGGTCCATGCGAGAAGAGCGAAACCCCTGCGTCTACATCCTCGCGAGCAAGCACTACGGCACAATATATGTAGGCGTAACTTCCGACCTGCTTGGCCGCATGTGGCAACATCGGAACAATGCGGCACCCGGCTTCACCTCACGCTACACCGTCCATCGTCTCGTCCATTTCGAGATGTTCGGCGACATGGAACGCGCGATCGCCCGCGAGAAGCAGCTCAAGAACTGGCACCGGCAGTGGAAGATCAATTTGATCAACGAGGCCAACCCGCATTGGGCCGACCTTGCCGTGGGGCTGGGCTTGCCACCGCTTGCTCCGGGTGAGCGGCGAAATGGGTCCTGAAACAAGTTCAGGATGACGAAGTTGGATAGGGTGGGGAAATAGGAATCCAAAGGTAGCGGAAGAGTCCCGCCTTTCCGTCAATTCGGTTGTAATCCTGCCACGTCAAAGTGTAATTCCCTTTGATCTCTAAGGTGGTTTCGCGGTTTTTGATAGTCCCCGGTTTTGCTAGTTCGTGCCAAGCGAGCGTTCCGGTCAACTCGCGCGAATGCGACAGATTGAACGCTGCATCTACGGTATTCATGCGGGCGCGCTCTTGCCAATAGCCGGGGTCGTTCGTGAGGACCAAGACACCCGCGTCATACCCCGTAGCCTGCGCATAGGCTTCCATGCGCATTATGTCTTTGCACACATCGTAGCGACGCTGATCGTGCGCTCCATGCTGCTTCAGGGTGATTGCCTCTCCGTCGAGCGTCGTGAAAAAGCTCTTGCTCAGATATTTGAGTTCCAAAGCAAAGCGGGTTTCGCCGATCACGATTAGGTCAATTGCGCCGCGCGCGGGGGCCGTGAGGGGCCATTCCAGCCTTACATTGAGATTCAGGTCAGTTTTTCGAATCTCATAGGCCAGCTCATGCTGGAAATCGGCTTCGGAGCAGAAAACCGGTCGACGCAGAGCAAGTTTTGCCATCAATTCGTCAATGACAATCACCCTCCAATCACCACATAATCCAGCCGCTGCATTGCCTCCATCATCTCCCCTGCAAACCTCTCCGGCACAGCCGAAGTCCCCAGCGCCCAGGCCATGATATCGACGTCGTCTTCCTCGATCAGCGCCTCGAACCAGGCGATCTCCTTCTCGCCCCATCCGGCGTGGTAGCGGTCGAAAAAGCCGCCGATCATATAGTCCGCCTCGCGCGTGCCGCGGTGCCAGGCGCGGAATTTTGTGCGGGCGAGACGGGAGGTGAGGGGCATGGGGGCGGGGTAATGCACTGACAGGGATCGGGCAACCATCTCTCCTCTTTCGTCATCCTGAACTTGTTTGACGGGCAAGCCGTCACTGCGTTCCAGGACCCATCGTGCCGCAAGTCCAGTTCGATGGGCGGCGCGCAATCGCTCCGTTGCGCGTCCTCCAGCATTGCGAGCGTGGGGTGAGGTTGCCGCGAGGAAGGTGAGCTCCGGTTGCGGGGCGGAATGGGTCCTGAAACAAGTTCAGGATGACGGGGTTTTGTGAGCGAGAGCTGTCGAGCTATAGCCTCCCCATGCGCCCCGAACGTCTCAATCCCCTGTTCGTCGAAAGCGCGCACCTCAAGGGCGTCGGCCCCAACATCGCGCGTCCGCTGGAACGCCTCGGCCTCACCCGGGTCAAAGACCTCGCCTATCACCTGCCCGACCGTTTCGTGCAGCGCCGCGCGGTCGCCGATCTTGATGAGGCCAGCGTCGGTGAGAACATCATAATCGCGCTCACGCCGCTCGAATACCGCACCAGTCAGGGGCGCGGGCCGATGCGGGTGCTGGCTGCCGACGCGCCGGGCAATGTCTGCGCGGTGGCCTATTTCGGGCGCAACTCTGGCTGGGGCAAGAAACAGCTGCCCTTGGGCGAGAAGCGCTGGGTGGCCGGGCGGCTCGACCGTTATGGCGACATGCTCCAGATCGTTCACCCCGATCACGTCAGCGAGGATAGCGCCGGGATGCTGGGGCAGTTGGTGGAGCCAGTCTATCCACTGTCCGAAGGGCTCACCCAGGGCCGAATTGCGGCGCTGGTGGCGCAGGCGCTGGCGGGTCTGCCGGAGCTACCCGAATGGATCGAACCGGGCCTGCTCGACAAAATGAAATGGCCAGCGTGGCGCGATGCCCTCGCTCTCGCGCACAAGGGTGAACACGAGGCGGCGCGCGACCGGCTGGCCTATGACGAATTGCTGGCGAACAGCCTCGCCTTGATGCTGGTGCGCAACGCCAATCGCGCCCGCACCGGCACGCCGCTTTCTGGCGACGGGCATTTGCGCACCAAGCTGCACCTGCCCTTCGCGCTCACCGGCGCCCAGCGCCGCGCCATTGCCGAGATCGAGGGCGACCTGGCCCAGCAAGCCCCGATGCTGCGACTGCTGCAGGGCGATGTCGGCTCGGGAAAGACGGTGGTGGCGCTGGAGGCGATGCTGGTCGCGGTCGAGGCAGGGGCGCAGGCGGCGCTTCTGGCGCCAACCGAAATCCTCGCGCGCCAGCATTTCGCCACTCTTTCCGGCATGCTGGCGGGGACTGGAGTAAACATCGCCCTGTTCACCGGGCGCGACAAGGGCCGGGCGCGCGAATCGATCCTGATGGGGCTGATGGATGGCTCGATCCAGATCGTCGTCGGCACCCACGCGATCTTTCAGGACACGGTCGCCTATAAGAACCTCGCCCTCGCGGTGATCGACGAGCAGCACCGCTTCGGTGTCGGCCAGCGGCTGATGCTCACCCAGAAAGGCAAACGCACCCCGCATTGCCTGGCCATGACCGCCACCCCGATCCCGCGCACATTGACGCTGGCGCAATACGGCGAGATGGACGTCAGCCGCCTCGACGAGATGCCGCCGGGCCGCCAGCCGATCGATACGCGGGTGGTGGCAGTGGAGCGGATGGCCGATGTGGTGGGGGCGCTGTCGCGGCACCTCGAATCGGGTCAGCAGGCTTATTGGGTTTGCCCGATGGTCCGCGAGAGCGAGGTCGACGATATCGCCGCCGCCGAAGCCCGCTATGCCGAGATGAAACTGCGGTTCGGGGACCATGTCGTGCTGGTCCACGGCCAGCTCAAGGCGGAAATCAAGGACGCCGCGATGGAGAGCTTCGTGCGCGGCGAGGCGAAGCTGCTGGTCGCCACCACGGTGATCGAAGTCGGCGTCGATGTCCCCAATGCGACGCTGATGGTGATCGAACAGGCGGAGCGCTTCGGCCTTGCGCAATTGCACCAGTTGCGCGGGCGCGTCGGGCGAGGCGAGGGCAAGAGCACCTGCCTGTTGTTGCGCGGCGCGATGCTGTCGGAAACCTCGCGCGAGCGGCTGGCGCTGATGCGCGAGACGCAGGACGGATTTCGCCTCGCCGAGGAAGACCTGCGGCTGCGCGGCGGCGGCGAACTGCTCGGCACCCGGCAATCGGGCGACACACCGTTTCGCATCGCCAGCCTCGAGCAGATCACCAAGCTCCTCCCCCTTGCTCACGACGACGCGCGGCTGCTGATCGAACGCGACGGCGGCCTCACAGCCCCGCGCGGCGAGGCGGCGCGGCTGCTGCTCTACCTGTTCGAGCGCGACTGGGGCGTGCAATTGCTGAGGGGTGGATGATCGCCCGGCTGCGGGCCTGGGCAAAAGCCATCAAGCAGAACGTGACTCTGCTGTGGCTCGCCGCGCGCGATCCGCGCACGCCGCTGGCGGCAAAACTGCTCGCCGGTTTCATCGCCGCCTATGCGCTCAGCCCGATCGACCTGATCCCGGACTTCATACCCGTGCTGGGGCTGCTCGACGACCTGCTGCTGGTGCCTGCCGGAATCTGGCTGGCGTTGCGGCTGATCCCGGCGGGCCTGCGCGACGAGTTGCGGCAAGCGGCGGTGGCGCATGCCTGGCCCGGCCCCGCGCGCGCGGCAGGGATCGCCGTGGTGGCAATCTGGCTGGCTTTTGCCATTGGACTTGGCGCCTTGGCAATCGCGCAGGTTACGGTTTAGGCTGCAGCAACGAACAAGTCGGAAGGATCGGGAGACCATGCCAGTGCCGGCCAGCAAGCCGAAGCCGTTCGAAATTTACCGCGCGCGGGATGCGCGGGATTACGGCGAGCATAATATCCAGGCAATCGTCGATCCCTCGCCCGCCGTGGTCGAGGCGCTGACGCAATTCGTGCGCGAAGGGGCCGGAGCAGGGCAGCAGGTGACCATGGCCTATTCGCGGCCCGGTTTCAGTCTGACGAAAGTCTGGTTCAAGAGCGGCTATCCGCTGCCACTGCATTCGCATTCGGGCGGCTGCCTCTATCACATTACCGCCGGATCGATCCGCATCGGCGAGGACCTTTTGGGGCCCGGCGACGGCTTCTTTGTCGAGAGCGACGTGCCCTATACCTACGAGACCGGGCCGGAAGGCGCCGAAGTCCTCGAGTTCCGCGCCACCGATGCGATGGACATCAGGTTCCGCTCGAAGGGCAAGGCAGCCTGGGACAAGATCATCGCCAAACTCCGCGAACGCCGCGCCGCCTGGGAGAGCGAGCCTCCGCCAAGCAAGGCTGCCCGGCATGGGTGATTATATCGGCCTGATCGATCCGGAGCTGCGCGACGCGGCGCTGCTGATGCGCGCGACCACGCTCGAATACACCCCGATGAACAAGCGCAAGCTGGCCAGGCGGCGGCAGTGGATGTTGGACAACGGACTCCAGCCGTTCGACGAAGTGCCCTATTTCGAACACCGGGTTTCGCGCCCGAGGGGAAGCGCCGAGGGGCCGGAGGTGACGGTCTACGTCGTCAACCCCAGGCCCGGCGCGCACGGCCCCGGCATCCTCCACATCCACGGCGGCGGATTCACCGCCAGCACCGCTCTGGGCGGCATGCGCAATGTCCAGCTGCTGGCCAGGCGGCTCGATTGCCCGATTGTCACGGTCGAATACCGGCTCGCGCCCGAAACCATCTGGTCCGGCTCGCTCGAGGACAATTACACCGCGCTGCTGTGGATGCATGCCCATGCCGCCGAGCTGGGCGTTGATCCCGCCCGCATCGCGGTGATGGGCGAGAGTGCGGGCGGCGGCCATGCTGCATTGCTGACTCTGGCGGCGCGGGACCGGGGCGAGGTGGGGATAGCCTTCCAGGCGCTGGTCTATCCGATGATCGACGATCGCAGCGGCACTTCGCGCAAAATGCCCGAACACATCGGCTATTTCGGCTGGAGCCCCGATGCCAACCGCTTCGGCTGGCACAGTTTCCTCGGCTGCAAGCCCGGCGGGCGGAACGTCCCGCGCGAGGCAGTGCCTTCGCGGGTGGAGGACCTGACCGGCCTGCCGCCTGCCTTCATCGGCGTGGGCGGCCTCGATCTCTTCGTCCAGGAGGATATCGAGTATGCCGCCCGGCTCAACGCGGCCGGCGTGCCGACCGAGCTGCTGGTCGTGCCCGGAGCCTTCCACGGCTTCGACATGTTCATGCCCGATGCGGCGATCTCGCAGCGATTTACCGAGGCGAAGGTTGCGGCGCTGCGGCGCGGGCTGGGAATGGAAGGATAGGCAGCGATGAAGCTAGATCTGACTTTCGACGAGATACTCACAACTACCCGTGCGGTGCGAAAGCGCCTGGATATAACGCGCCCGGTCCCGCGTGCGGTGATAGAGGAATGCCTCGAGCTTGCCCTGCAGGCCCCCAACGGCTCGAACCGCAACGACTGGCGCTGGATCATTGTCGACGATCCGGCATTGGTGGCGAAGCTGGCGGACGAATACAAGGCGGCGATGGGCATCCTGAGCAGCGGCGCGATGCCGAGCCCGCGCTACCTAACGGGCAAAACACCGGGCGAGGACAAGCTGCTCGAGTCGGCCTACGCGCTGGTCGAGAAGCTCGACAGGATGCCGGCGATCCTGATTCCGCTGATGCCAGGGCGCTGCGACGGCAAGGGTGTGGTCGAACAAGCCTCGATGTGGGGTTCGATAGTCCAGGCGGTGTGGAGCTTCATGCTCGCCTTGCGATCGCGTGGGCTGGGCTCGATCTGGGCGACGGTAACTTCGCGGCGCGAGCGGGAGATCGCCGAACTGTTGGGAATTCCCTATGAGGAATATACCCAGGTGGGGTTCTTTCCGGTTGCCTACACCATCGGCACGGAATTTCGGAAAGCGTGGAGGAAGCCGGTGGCCGAAGTGCTGACCTATAACCGGTTATGATCGATCGTCCCGGCCCCATCCGGATCGGGCCGCTCCGCATCTGGCTCCGCCCCGGGAAAGCTGCCCCGCTGCTCCAACGGAGTTGCCCGGGTGACGGCAAACCAGGGTGTGATCGCCGGATTTTCGAAGCCTTTCGGCCCCCACGGCTGTGTCGCGGTCGGGGCGAACAGCACGGTTTCGCGCTCCTGGAACAGCCAGCGCTCGCCCTGCGGCACCAGCACATCGAGATACTTGCCACCCGCGACAACGACTCCGCTGGTTTCGCCCGAAGCGACGAACAGGAAATTGGAGCGTACGATCGCGCTCTCGCCGTCGAAATCGATGACGCTGTCGGTGGTGAGGTGCAGGCCCCGGTGGCTGGGCTTCTGATCGTCCTCGATAAAGGCGCGCAGCGCGGCATGGCCGGTAATCGAGCGGCCAAACATGTGGAATGAGCCGTCTTCGGTAAACAGCTTCACCCAGGCGTCGAAATCGCCTGCGTCGGTGACATGATTGATCTCGGCAATCGTGCGCCGGACCTTTTCCTCGCGTGATTGCGTCAGCCGATCCTGCGACATCGCCTTGCTCTCCCTTTTGCCCGGTTCCAGCGCCTCGCCCCGGCACGGATATCGGCCTGCTACAGCAGCTTCAGATGCCTAAGATCCTCGACATATTTGGTGATCAGTTCCGCCGAGACCGGGGGAATGGTCATGCCGGCGGTCGAAGCGGCCGACTGGAATTTTGCGGCAGGCAGCCGCGACGTTGCCGCCGCCATCTGCGGGCTCCGATAAGGATCGAGAATTGCGAGCATCGATTCCGCGCGCTGCTCTTCCGGCAGCAGTTTCATCGCCGTTTCAAAGCGGGCGAACCATTCGTCATACGGCGCGATCCGTTCGATCTTGCAGCCCGCCTCGATCATGTAATCGACGAAATTGTCGAGGCTGATCCCGTCATCGTGTTGCCCTGCAAGGTTATAGCTGTGGAAGCCCTCCTTCACCGCAAGCCCGATCTCGGTGACTGAGTCGGCAAGGAAATCGGCAGGAAGCCCGTCATAGCGGGCACGGGGGCGGCCATTGGTCAGGTCCTGTGCATAGAATGTCGCCGGTGCGATCCCGGTTACCGCCAGGCTGAACAGCAGCCGGGTGAACATGTCGGGCACGTTGAGCTGCCCGGCATAGCGGCTGTGGGCCAGGATCATCCCCGGGCGGAACACGCAGACCGGCATGCCGCAAAGGTCGTGCGTTTCGCGCAGCAGCACTTCGCTCGCCCATTTGCTCAACCCGTAGCCATTGGCGTAGCTGTCATCCAGCTCGCCCGAGGGGATCGCGACCCGGACATCGGCGTCCTCGTCCACCAGTCCGCTCGCGAGCTTGTTGATCCCGAGCGTCGAGACATAGTGGAACCGCTTGAGTTTGCTGGTCATCGCCAGCCGGATCAGTTCCGCCGTGCCGGCTACGTTGGCGGCGAATAGCTGGGCATAGGGCAGCACATGGTTCACATGCGCGGCGGGGTGGACGATCAGATCGACCTCTTCGGCCAGCCGGTTCCACGTCGCCTCGTCAAGGCCCAGTCCCGGCAGGCCGATGTCGCCGGGCAGCACTTCGAGGTGTTTGTCGGCCAGTTCGCGGAAATGCCGCAACAGGGCCGGATCGCTTTCCAATGCCTCCTCGACCCGCCGATGCGCCTGTGCCGCATCGCTGCCGCGTGCAATATAGATCGCCTTGCCGCCGGTTTTTGCCAGCTTTTCAAGCCATGCCAGCCCCTGAAAACGTCCGAGGAATCCGGTCACGCCGGTCAGCAGCACGGTCTGGATCGCGTCGCCGGGCCGGGGCAGGGCAGGGGCCTTGGCCAGGAGACCGGCGTCGATGAATTTCTCGAGCTTGAGGTCGCTGGCGAGCGTCTCGTCGCTGTCCAGCGCATGGACCGTGGCGAAGCTGGGGCGCTTCACCCCAGAAGTTCGCTCGCCCTCGATATAATCGGCAAGGCTCTGGAGGTTGGCAGCCGGGTTGATAATCATGCCGACGGGCACATCGACCCCGAAGATTTCATCGAGCAGGGTGGAAAAGGTGAGCGCCGCCAGCGAATCCCCGCCCAGGTCGATGAAGCGCACATCGCCGCTTACATCGCCCGCGCCAACGCCGAGCGTGGCCTGCACCGCGCGGCAGACGGTTTCCAGCTCCGGCCGGTCGCCGCCGCCGCTGCGCAGCGAGCGCAGCACGTCGAGCCCTTCCTGTGCGAGCCGGGCATACATTGCTTCCAGCTGCTCGCCATAGTGGTCGCGCAGATTGGGCCGCTGGTGCTTGCCGATTTCGGTGAGGAGGCCGTTCTTCAGGCTGAACGGCGCGGTCTCGATGATGAAATCGCGCGGCACTTCGTAGCCGTTGAGCTGCTGGTCTTCGGCGATCTGCTGCATCGAGCGGCGAATGGCGGACTTGACCTCGTCGGCCCCGCCCGGCGTGTCGAGCCTTGCCGCAAGTTCCTCGTCCGGGACGATCACCGCAACCAGAAATGCCCGCTCGCTGTTGCCGTAGATGTAGATCTGGCGGATGTCCGGGCTGTGGGAATAGAGCGCTTCCAGCTTTGAGATCGCGACGAATTCGCCCTGCGACAGCTTGATCACATTGTTGCAGCGATCGACGAAAACCAGGTGATCGGGGCCGTGCTCGGCCATCACGTCGCCGGTGCGGTAGTAGCCGTCCTCGACCTTTTCGGAAGTGAGATCGGGGCGCTTGTAATAGCCGCCCATGAAGCGGTCCGATTTGACCATCAGTTCGCCGCGCGGATAGGGCTTGTCGGTGTTGAAATATCCCAGCTCGGGCACGTCGGCGAGCTTGTAGTCGATCACCGGCGGGCGCTGCACTTTCCAGTCGACCAGCACCGTGCCGCCGGCAATTTCGGTCGAGGAATAGCCGATGGGCATGTGAAGCTCGAGCATCGACTCCATGAACTCATAGGTCTCGGGCGCCAGCGAGGCAGATCCGCAACCGACCGAAGTCAGCCGCCCGCCGAGCATCTCCTCGCGCATTTCGCGCTTGATTTCGCGGTCGGCCCGCTGCGGATCGGTGCCAGCGGCAATCCGCCGGTCCAGTTCGGCCAGATAGTGGTGATAGAACAGCTCGCAGACCCGGGGCACGATCGAGGCCATCGTCGGGCGGGCGAGCGAGAGGTCTTCGAACAGCGTCGAAAGATCGGCCCTTGGCGAGCAATAGCTGGTGCCGCCATTGGCCAGCGCCATCAGCAGATAGCCATTACCGACAAGGTGGCTCATCGGCATGAAGCTGAGCGTGATCGCCGGCTTGCCCATATCGCCCAGCCACGCGCCATTGACCAGGCTTTCGGTGAAAATCGCACCCTTGGGAGTTCCTGTGGAGCCAGAGGTATAGAACAGCCAGGCCAGCGGGTCTTCCCCGGCTGGCGCGGTGAACAGCGGCGGCTCCGCCATTTGGCCGCCGCGCGCGATCACTTCCTCGAAGGTGTCGACGATGATCGGGCAATTGGCGTCGTTGAGCCGCTGCTGAGCAGCTTCCAGCTTCTCGCGCTGGTCGTCGTCGCGAGCATCGTAGTCGAACACGACGAGTCGCTGCGGCACAGTCCCGGCCAGCACGGCATCGACCGCATTGCCGACATATTCGACGCTGGTGGCGAAGATGCGCGGTTCGGTCTCGGCAATGATCGCGGCGTGCTGCGATGGCGCCGCGCTGGTCTGCAACGGCACGTTGACCGCGCCCCGGTGAATGTTGGCGAGTAGCACGGTGGCGTAATCGGGACTGGTGAAGCCTAGGATGCAGACGAAATCGCCGGCGCGCAGCGGGCTGTGTTCGTCATGGTGCCAGTCGCTCGCCGCCGCGCGGGCGCGCGCCCAGACCTCGCGATAGGACAGCGTATCGAAGCGCGGCAGCAGGCGCAGCGTGGAGCGGCCGCTCGCCGGGTCGCGCACCAGTTCGCGTGCGCGCTGGCCCAATGCGGGCCGGTCGGCATAGCCTTCCATGGTAATCTGCACGAGCTCGGCAAAGCGCAGCCCAGGCTGGAGTTTGGCTTGGACCACCGCTGCCAGCGGGAAGGAATCCCGGAATTGCGGGTCGTCGCGGCGCAATGTTTCGATGCGGTCTGCGACAGGCGATCGTTCTGCGGTTACCGCTACCATGCTCATTTCTCCCAAATCTGCATTTTATGCCGCCGCCCGGTTTTCGATACGCTGTCCTGCTGCATTTCGCTTCAGGTCTGCGTCGGCACCAGTGCCCGGCAAGGTCTATTCATCCGGCTTGCCGGTTCGATGCCGTCGGGCTGTTCAGTTTGCCCTTACCTGCCAGACCGCGCCGCAGCGGCATGCGACCATTCATGCATGCGGTTCCACATTTGATGTCGTGTGCTGGCGAAATTCTGGCAATGGGCGGATCGCGGCAGGATATGCAGCGTCAGATCGCTGCATGACCGGTAATAGCCCGGCTCGGCATGGGGATCGGGCGAGACGTCGCGTCCGCCCAGGCAGATGTAGGCCGGTACGCCGATCCTTGCCATGACGGCCTGAAGGGAGGCGGGCCGGACCGTATCCGATCCAGCCCGTCCATCTGCTTATTGCCGCCAGCCGATGACCTTGGTTTCGCAATATTCCTCGATACCGGCGAGGCCCCAGGCGCGGCCGATGCCGGAGTGCTTGTAACCGCCGAACGGAAGATCGCCGTTGATCGGCGCGCCGCCGTTGACGCCGATGGTGCCGGTGCGGATGCGGCTGGCGACATTCATCGCGCGGCTTGAGGTCGCCCGACCAGACGCCGCCCGACAGGCCATAGATGCTGTCGTTGGCGATGCGGATGGCATCTTCCTCGTCTTCGAAGGGGATCACCACCAGCACCGGGCCGAAGATCTCTTCCTGGGCAATGCGCATGTCGTTGCGCACATCGACGAAGCACGTCGGCTCGACGAACCAGCCGGTGCCCAAGTCGGGGCGCAGATTGCCGCCGGTGAGCAGCGTCGCGCCCTCGGAAACACCAAGGTCGATGTAACCTTTGACCCGCTCCATCTGCTTCTTCGAGACCACCGGCCCCATGGCGCAGGCGGGATCGTCGAAATGGCCCCATTTGTCGGCATAGGCATCGTAGGTCGCCTTGAGGATCGCCTTGGCCTCCTCCTCGCGGCTCTTGGGCACCAGCAGGCGGCTCTGCACCGCGCAGCCTTGCCCGGCGTGGAACACCAGGATCGATTGGGCGACGACCTGGGCGAAGTTGGGCTCGTCCTCCAGCACGATGTTGGCCGATTTGCCGCCAAGCTCGAGGAACACGCGGGTCATGGTCTCCGCGCCCTGCTTCATGATGTGGCGGCCGATCGCGGTCGAACCGGTGAAAGTGATGAGATCGACCCGCGGATCGGTGACGATCAGTTCGCCGGCCATCGCCGGATCGGCGCCGGTAATGACGTTGAGCACGCCCGCCGGAATGCCCGCCTCCAGCGCCAGTTCGCCGAAGATCGTGCCGGCCAGCGGCGTATCGGGCGCTGGCTTGAGGATCACGGTGCAGCCCGCAAGCAGCGCAGAAGCGACTTTCTCGGCATTGACATATAGCGGGAAGTTCCACGGGGTGATCGCGCCGACCACGCCGATGCCCTCCAGCACCGCCTTGCGATGGGTGGTGAAGCCCATGGTCTCGCGGGTGCCCATGTCTTTTTCCCATTCCATCTGGGGAAAGACATCCATCAGATCCTGCCAGCTGCTCAGGCAATTGGCGACCTGCGCGCGGTTGACCGCGACCAGCGCCGCGCCGACTTCGTGGCGGGCGATATCAACCAGCCGGTCCATATTGGCATGGAACAGCTCATGCAACTTCTTGACCAGCCTGAAGCGCTTTTCGTGGTTGGTCGACCAGTCGGTGGTGTCGAAGGCACGGCGGGCCGAGGCAATGGCTTCCTCGACGTCGGCGGCTGAGGCATCTGCGGCCTTGCCGACAACTTCGCCGGTCCAGGGGCCGATATTGTCATAGGTCTTGCCGCCCTCTGCCGGGCGGATCTTGCCGTCGATGATGAGCTTGCCTTCGGCCAGAATAGTCATGAGGGTCCTCTCTCGTGGAATGGTATTGGGCCGCTTGTTGCGGTTCCAGGTGCGATGTAAGCCGCTCAGGCGTCCCACAGCAAGTGAAGCTCGTCCGGTCCCCATACCGACCCGCCGTGGTAGCGCAGCGGCTTTGACCGGTCGATGCGGAACTCGGGCAGGCGCACCATCATTTCCTCATAGAGCACCTGAAGTTCGATTCGCGCCAGGTGCGAGCCGAGGCAGCGGTGGACCCCGGTGCCAAAGGCGATATGCGCCTTGTTTTCGCGACCGATGTCGAAGCTGCCGGGATCGGGAAATTCCGACGGATCGAGGTCCGCGGCGGGAAGGAACAGCACTGCCGTCTCGTTCTGCTTCATCGCCACGCCTTCGAACTCAAGGTCGCGGGTGACGAGGCGCGGCGGCAGGGTGAAGGTATAGCGGCGCAGCAGTTCCTCGGAAACGTCGGCCACCAGTTTCGGCTCGGCGCGCAGTTGCGCCTGCTGCTCAGGATGATCGGCAAGGTGCCGCACGCCCAGCCCCATGCCGTTCATCACTGTGTCGAGACCGGCGAGGAACAGCATCACCGCATAACTTTCCAGATCGTGCTGTTCGGCCGGCCGGCCGTCGAAACTCGCCTGCCACAGCATCGAGAGGATATCGTTCTGCGGATCGGTCTGGCGCTCGCGAATCGTCTCGCCCATGATGTCGGCCACCTGCCGCAGCCGCTTCTGCGCCTCCCCGGGATCGAAATCGCGCACCGCCATATGCTGCTTGACCAGCGCGCGGTATTCCTTTTGCCGCTCGACCGGCAGGCCGAACAGCTTGAGGAAGATCGAGACCGGCAGCGGCTCGCCGATAGTGTTCATGAATTCGCATCCACCCTGGGGCTTCACCGCCTCGATCATCTCGGCGGCGAGCGAACGAATATCGTCCTTCAGTGCCAGCATCGCCTTGGGCGAGAACACGCTCAGCAGCGGAGCGCGGAACATGGCGTGGTGCGGCGGATCGATGGAGTTGGGCAGCGGGATCAGCGGCGCGGGTGCGCCCGGCGGCAATGCGGCCTTGGCGGCCATGATATCCTCGTATTTGAAGCGCTCGGTGGTGAAGTTCTCGTGATCGCGCGAGGCCTTGAACACGGCTGCGTGGCCGCGCAGCATCCAGTGCCCGCCATTGCGCGGCGTCCAGAATACCGGCGGCGCGTCGCGCGCCACTTCTAGCGCCCGAGTGTGAGCATCGGCGATCAGGCCGGGGTCGCCGTGGTAATCGAAATCGTAGACCAGAGCTTCGGGAACGTGATCGGGCCGGGGGACGGCAGGGCTTCGCCGGTCGAGACTGGGCATGGGCATAGTTCCTCTCACATATGCGCTCTGGTTTTGGCGACACCCTGAATCGATGCGCTGACGATACCCTGAGACCATACCGATTGCATAGCGAGGTTGAGCCTCCGGCTATGCTGCCGGTGCGCTCTTCAGCCGCAGCAGCAACAGGCTGCCAAACACGATAGTCACCGCCACAACTCCTGTGAACAGGCTGAAACTGTCGGTTACCTTCAGCGTAACGCTCAGCGTCAGGGCGCCGACGGCCGATGCGAGGAAAATCGCCGAGAACACCAGCCCCATCACCGTGCTGTAGATCTCCAGCCCGAAATAGCGTGCCACCAGGAAAGAAACGAGATCGCCCTCGGCTCCTACCGACAGGCCAATGATCAGCATGGCAAAGCCGATTGCCGGTACGCCATCGAAATTGCTGGAGAGCAGGGCATAGCCGATGGCCGGTATGCTCAATGAAATTGCGGCGACCAGATGGGTCGGAAACTTGTCTAGCGCGAGGCCGCAGGCAAGGCGTCCGACGATCGTGCCGGCGGCATAGATCGACACCATGCGGGCCGCAGTGGCCGTCGTGATGTGGTTATCGAGCAGCATCAGATTCATCTGCGCCGAATGCAGCGGTGTTTGCAGGGTGCACAGGAACAGGCCCACGGCGATGATCCAGAATGCCGGGATGCGCAGGATTCGCCGATAGATGGTCTGCATTTCGCCGGAAGCTGTCACGCCGGGCGCGGAGGGTTTCGCCGGTCCCTCGTCCCTGCGCCCGCCGGCGATCAGCAAAACCGACAGGCAGCCCAGCACGAACAGGAACCCGGCCAGCACGCGAAAGCCGCTGCGCCAGCCATGCGCATCGACGTAATCGCTGAGCAGCGGCACGCCGATCGCCCCGAGCAGCGCCGGACTGCAGGTGACGATGGTCAGGGCAAGCCCGCGGGCGCGGTGGAAATTCGCCGCGATCAGCCGGGTATAGACCACCGGCGTGGTCAGGCTGCCGACCGCCAGCGCAATCGTCGCGATAACCAGATACTGATAGAACGGGCCTTGCATCAGGCTGTAGCAAAACAGGCTGGCGGGCGTGAGAACCACCCCCAACGCCGCCATGCGCTTGACCCCGAACATGTCGGTCAACCGCCCGACGAAGGGCAGAATTAGCAGCGTCGTGAACATCGTCAGCCCGACCAGCGCGAATTGCGATTTCGTCCAGCCGAATTCCTTGACCAGATGCGGCGCCATGACGCTGGCGGCATAGGCAAACAGGTTCAGCCCGCCGCCGACCCCCAGGCTGGCGGCGGCCAGCACCCGCCAGTTCTCGCGCAGTTCGCCGAGATAGTGCTGCTTGTCATCCGCCTGGGCATCGGTCTGAGTCTTCACTGAGGAGCCTCGCCAACCGGCTTGGGCCCGATCCCCAGTTTGCGATGGGGGGTGGAGCGCTCCATCATCCCGTAGGTCACCTCGCCATCCAGTTCATAGCGGACGCTGGCCTGCTGCAGGGCCGGAAAATTAGGGATGTCGGCGGATGGCTGAACCTCGAAGGTCGAAGCTATCGTCTCGCCCTTGATGTGATGGAAGCCTTTCCTGGTTTCGAGGATCAGCGACACATCGTCGCCCGTCGGGCAGATCTTGGTGAGCCACGGCACCCGCACTACCCGCGCCGGGATCATCTCGCCCTGGTCGAACAGGAAGGCTTCGCTGTAGCTCGGCTTGCCGTCGTTGTTGGTCATGTAATTGTTGGCGCCAAAGCCCCGCCCGCTGGGGAACACGCCCGATTGCCAGCAATGGCCGAGAAATTCGGTGACCTTGAAGATGTTCTGGCGGCGGATGCGCAGCCCGCTGCCGGTGAAGTTGCGCTGCTCGCTGCCGATCCGCAGCGTGCCCTTGCCGCGGAACAACTGTTCGTGGCGCTCGCTCTCGGCGTGGTTGCTGGTGAAGCCCATTTCGGTTTCCGTCAGGATCTTTGCCAGCCCCTCTTCTAGGTACGCACCCGGCGCCCAGGGCGGCACCACCATCGACAGCTTGATGTGAAACTCGACATCGACCGGATCGCCGGTCCCCGGCTTCTGCCCTTCGGCCTGGGCCTGGGTCGTGGTCGCCACGCATGGGCCCTTGAATGAGACCTCCCACTCCTTGAACGGCTCGATCAGACGAAACTCATAAGGGCCCGCGCCGAAGATCGTCGGCTTGCCGTCGGGGCCGCGATTGGAGGCCGGTCCCTTGCAGTCGTAGGCGCGCAGGGTGAACACTTGGCCGTCTGGAAAGGCGATGTTGACCAGAGCGTTTCGCTTGTTCAGCCAGTCCGGCCCTACTGCTTCCATCGTGCATCGCGGCATGGCGAATTCGCCATTGTCGGCGCACATCCAGAAATTGACCGAATCGCGCATGCCCGGTGTGTCGGGATAATGCTCGAAGCCATATTCGCGTGTTACGTCGAGGCCGCCGGTCAGATCGATGGCCATCGTAATTCTCCTCTTCCCGCCATTATCGCCTCAGGGTTACGCGTAAGTAACCCGATGGCAACAAGGAATGCGATTCGATCCGCGAGGGTCGGAGGTATCCCGGTTCAGACCGGGGGCGCAATCAACACAGCGCTAGCCGCATTTCCGCCAAGGAGGTACGCAGCATGAGGCGCCGCTTGGCACCGGCAAGGATGCCGACGGCGAAGACGAAGCGGTAGTTGTATAACTTGCGCAAGTCTTGCGGGTGACGTGGACACGACGAAACGGGCGGCTCTCGCTGCCCGTTCAATTTATTGCTTCTTCCGTGAAGTCGTTGGTCGGGACGAGAGGATTCGAACCTCCGACCCCCACACCCCCAGCCGCTGAATAAACTGCAAATGAATGAAAATATTACTATTTTATATCATATATTTACGTAGGATGGCACTACTCTATGAACCGGCAAAATGTCCGTGCCAATGATGCATATGTCCTCACTATGTTCCGTGTCGTTCAACGAATTTGCACCACCAGCGCACCACCGGCGAGAGGTCTTCTATCGCCCCCGATACCGGACGATAGCAGGTCGCTTGGGGGAGCTTAAAACCAGATGTCAATGATCTGAGATACAGGGTGCTCCGAAAGACGGAGCACCCTGATGCTTCACACCGGATAGGCCATGACTTTTGTTTCGAGATATTCCTCGATGCCCTCGGCGCCCCAGGCGCGGCCGATGCCGCTCTGCTTGTAGCCGCCGAACGGCAGGTCGCCGTTGATCGGGACGCCGCCGTTGACCCCGATCGTGCCGGTGCGCACGCGCTTGGCCAGAGCGATCGCCCGCTGCTGGTCGCCCGACCAGACTCCGCCGGACAGACCATAGACGCTGTCGTTGGCGATACGCACCGCGTCGTCGTCGTCGTCGAACGGGATCACCACCAGTACCGGGCCGAAGATCTCCTCCTGCGCGATGCGCATGTCGTTGGACACGTCGACGAAGCAGGTCGGCTCGATGAACCAGCCGGTGCCGATGTCGGGGCGCAGCTCGCCGCCGCTGAGCAGGGTCGCGCCTTCAGCGATGCCAATGTCGACATAGGCCTTCACGCGCTCCATCTGCTGCTTCGATACGACCGGGCCCATCGCGCAGCTGGGCTCGTCGAAGTGGCCCCACTTGTCGGCAAAGCCGTCATAGGCCGCCTTGAGTACCTGCTTGGCCTCTTCGTAGCGGCTGCGCGGCACCAGCAGGCGCGACTGCACGGCGCAGCCCTGTCCGGCATGGAACACGAGGATCGACTGGGCGACCACTTGCGCGAAGTTCGGCGTGTCTTCGAGCACGATGTTGACCGACTTGCCTCCGAGTTCGAGGAACGCCCGCTTCATCGTTTCGGCGCCCTGCCGCATGATGTGCTTGCCGATCGCGGTCGAGCCGGTGAAGGTGATCAGGTCGACCCGCGGATCGGTCACTAGCATTTCCCCGGCCTCGGCCGGATCGCTCGCGGTGATGACGTTCAGCACGCCGGCGGGGAAGCCGGCTTCCGCCGCCAGCTCGCCGAAGATGACCCCGGCCAGCGGGGTGTCGGGCGCCGGTTTGAGGATGACGGTGCAGCCGGCGAGCAAGGCGGAAACGACCTTCTCGGCATTGACGTAGAGCGGGAAGTTCCACGGCGTGATCGCGGCGACGACGCCGATTGCCTCGTAATGCGCGGTGCGCTGGCTGGTGCCGAAGGCGGTTTCCCTGACGCCGTAGTCCTTCTCCCACTTCACATTGGGATAGACCTCCATCAGGTCGCGCCAGCTGTTCAGACAGTTGGCGACTTGGGCCCGGTTGACCGCCATCAGCGGCGCGCCGACTTCGTGGCGGGCGATGGCGACGAGCCGGTCGCGGTTGGCCACGAACAGGTCGTAGAGCTTCTTCACCAGGGCAAAGCGCTTGTCGTGATCGGTCGCCCAGTCGGTCGTGTCGAAGGCCCGGCGGGCCGCGGCGATCGCCTCTTCGACATCCTGGCGCGAGGCATTGGCGGCAACGCCGACGCGCTCGCCGGTCCAGGGACCGATGTTGTCGAAGGTCCGGCCGTTCTGCGCGCGGCGCAGAACGCCGTCGACATAGAGCAGGCCTTCGGGGAGGATCGAGGCTTCGGTTTCAGGCACAGTGGTTTCAGGCGCGGTCGACATGGTTCAATTCCCAATCCGTTTGTTTTATCGAGACGCGATCGGCGCGGGTGACCCGTCGCTTGCTTCCTGTCTCTGATTCTGTATATTTCTTAAATGAGAAATATTGTCAATCGCTATGCTCACTGACGATCGCCGCCGCTTCATCGACGAATTCGTCACACTGCTTGCCGGCTGGAACATGCCCGCCAACGCCGCGCGGGTGTATGGCTTCCTTCTGTTGCAAGGCGAGCCGGCCAGCCTGGATACGATTGCCGAGGAAGTCGAGATCAGCAAAAGCAACGCCTGCAAGGCGGCCAAGCTGCTCGAAACGGCGGGCCACTGCCGGCGGGTCGGCGAACGTGGCACCAAGCGCGTTCTCTATGTCGCGAGGGAGGATTTCGGCACGCCATTCCTGCTGCGGACGGCATCGCTCGGCGCGCTGAACCGGCTGATGGAGACGCGCGGGTCGAAGATCGCGGACAAGGCCGCCGTCCGGCGTGTCAAAGACCTCGCGTCGTTTTACGACACCATGCAAACTGCGATGGAACAGGTCATTACCTCGGATACAGAGCGAGCCGAAAGCGATCTTTAGTCAGGCGCCCGCGTCCAAGGTCTGATTGGGCTGCGCCGACGGTTGACGGCTATTTGGCCGGTCTCACCCCCGATATCTTCCGTTTCGAGGCTACAATAGCTAACTCAAAACTGACGACGTTCCATTGGTCATCGGAGCGATTGTCGCGTCCGTATCCATCAAGGCCGCCGCCGATAAACCAGTTCTCCCGTTCTACATTCTCGACGACCAAATCCCGGCGAACATTGTATCGGTGCAGCGTAGAGATGGTGGCTGCACCAGAGCCGAGCCGCGCTTCAAAAGCTTGGCGTACCGTTGGTCCTGCGGCGAGGAGGTGCCAGCGCCGGGTTGGCCGAGCTTGTCCGTCAGACCGGTGCCACCGCGATTCACGCTCTGCGGCACTATGAACCCTGGTGGCAGCTAGTCGAAACCGAAACGGCTCAAAACCTTCCGTTGATTCTTCATGACGGCAACCAACTTATTGATCCGCGCAGTATTCTGAACAGCACTGGAAAGCGCTACCGGGTGTTCACGCCGTGGTCCCACAAGCTGCTCGATCATATGCCGCTGCCGCGGCCGCCATCACGGTTTACGGGGAACGCGTGTTCTCGCTGGGCTCGACGACGCGATGTTGTGCATCACGCTGATCAGATTACCGCGGCGACCGGATAGGCCTCACGATCATCGGCAGCAAAATACGCTTCGCCAATCGTCCTGGGTGCGCCGGGTTCGCCGATAAGCCTGGCGAACTTCTGTCCTTCGAATGCGGCGGTAGCGAACGGCCGAACGGCAAGTGCATCGCCGATCGTGAACAGTTGGGCCACCTGGCCTTCCAATTCGTCCGCGAGACCGTCGATCGATTCGCGTCCCGTCGCCAGTACCACTGCGTCGACGTCGGCGATGGTCGATTGGCATCCGCTGAACACGTTATGGATTTCGAGGTTGGGGCCATCGATGCGCCCTACGCAGCTTGCGGGGAGCAGTACGACATTGGCCTCCGCCAGGCGTTGCGAGATCGAATCCCCCTCGAAGGCGAACAGGACCCGGTTCGAGTAAGGCGCGTAGCTCGACGAGATCATGGTCACCTGCGCGCCCATCCGGCCCAGCAGTTCGGCTATGCCGCTGCTGGCATGCGTGCCTTCGCCGTCGAGCACGACGACCTTGCCGGTCGGGCGTGCGCCGCCTTGCAGGATGTCCTCCGGCGTGAACACATGCGGCTGGTCTACGCCGGGAATGGCGCGGTCGGCTCCGCCGCTGCGGCCCTCGCGGCTGAACCGCGCGCCGGTGGCAACGATCACGGCGTCCGGCGCTAGAGCAAGCACGTCCTTCGCTGTCGCTGTGATGCCAGTGCGCAGTGTCACGCCCAGCCGTGCGAGCTCGCGCTCCCACCACTCGATGGCGTGACGGTAGAATTCGCGCCCCGGCAGCCGCGCCCAAAGCTCAAAGGCGCCTCCCAGCTGATCGCGCGCTTCCAGCAGCGTGACCGCATGCCCCCGCAGCGCCGCCACCCGCGCCGCCTCCAATCCGCCCGGTCCGCCCCCGATGACCACGACCGTGGAAGGCTTCGTCGCCGGTTCGAAGGTGTCCACGCCCCAGGTCCGCTCGCGGTAGCTCGCCGGATTGATCGAGCAGCCGAAGGCGCCATCGGCCATGCCGCCAAGGCACCAGTTGCAGGCGATGCAGACGCGTCCGAGCGTTTCCTGGCCAGTGCGCGCCAGAGCCACAAACCGCGGCTCGGCGATCAGCTCGCGCGTCGAACCGACCATGTCGCAGACGCCGGAAGCAATTGCCGCTTCGGCATCGGCCATGCGCGTCACCCGGCCCAGCGCGCTCAGCACCGGCACGTCGCCCGCTGCGCCGCGCACCGCCTCGACGTAAGGCTTGTATATGTGTTCCTCGACGAACACCGTCGGCATGCCATAGGTCAGCTGCAGCGGCTCCATCGCGATATCGAGATCGACGAAGTCGACCAGCCTGCGTCTACAAAGGCTCGCCAGCACCTCGCGCGCGTCCGACATTTGATAGCCGCCCTCTACCAGCTCGTCGCAGTTGAGCCGCATGCCGACCGCCATCTCCCCGCGCGCCGCCTCACGTGCCGTCTCCAGCGTCTCGACCAGCAGCCGCATGCGGTTTTCGAGGCTGCCGCCGTACTCGTCTGTGCGGCGGTTAAAGTAAGGTGACAGGAACTGCTCAACCATGCCGGAGTGCGAGGCATGTATTTCGATCCCGTCGAACCCGGCCTCGCGTAAGTGCGTTACCGATTGGCGATGCGCCTCGTTCATCATGCGAATTTCGTCGCGTGTCACCGCGTGGGTCCCGCTGCTCATCCCGCCGTATTCGTACTGCGACACCGAAGGAGCCAGCATCGGGGCAGCAGGCGCGAGCGGCTGCCAATGGCCCGGGGCGTTCCAGTTGTACCAGAGCTGCGCGAAGATCTTGCCGCCGGCGGCGTGAACGGCATCGGCCAGTGCCCGGAACGCGGGCACGGTTTCAGGCGGATAGGGACAGGGCTGGTAGCCTCGGCCGCGCGAATGGGCGGTGCAGCTCAGGATCACCAGCCCGCAGCCGCCGTCCTTCACCCGCTCGGTGCAATAGGCGACGAGATCGGTGGAGGGACTGCAGCCCACCGTGAGCGGCAGGCCGTGAGGCGAAAAATAGTAGCGATTCGGAAGCTCGACCGGACCGACCCGGATCGGGCTGAAAACATTCGGGTATGTCGAATGAGTAGTCATGATTTTCCGCGCTCTCCGTTTTCTTTCACTGCCTCAAAAATTTGCAGGCCGTCGCCAGCCGTACATCAACCCCGACGGGTGAACTCAAGGATAGCCGGAGCAAGGTCGGGCCAGTCGATGAAAAGGCCATTTCCCTCGGCCATGCGCTGGGCAAATATATCGCCCTGCCACGGCGGATTCACATATTCGGAATGAGGTATCAGCTTGTGGACCCAGTCGGTGATCCATTCCGGATGGTAGATGTCGGTGGGGCAGCCGCGAAAAATCAGGACGGGCATCTTTAGCGCTGCAAAGTCTCTAGGGGTCACGCCGGGGACCGGTGAGTCCGCAGGCGGCAGGAAGCCCGTTGCCCAGCGCTCCATTGTCTTGATGAACTGAGCGGGATCTTGCTTCAGCATGATTTCGCGGTTCTTGGGATTGAGAGCCAGCTGCTCCTGCCAGATCGGCAACTGCGCAACCGCCGCCATTCCGCCCGAACTGGCAGCTGCGGCTGAGTCGCAGCAGTAAAATGAACCGATCATCATCAAGCCGATGATCCCTCCGCTGATCCACCATGGGATCAGATGCGATACAGCTTCTGGATCGTGAACCGCCGCGATCAATGATACGCGCGATCCGGCGGAGCCTGCGACAAGCGCCGTCGGGCCCAGTTCCAGCGTTCGGAGGAGGCTTGTCAGGACCTCGGCCTGAAGCCTCGATTCGCCCGCCGCATCGAAGCAAATATCGGAAGCGCCGCAGTTGGGCCGGTCCCACAGCAGCACCCGCTTGCCCCCCGCCGCCAGCGCCTCACCCAGTTCGCGCACACCCCTGCTTTCTTTCGAGAAGCGGCCGCCGGGCGTAATCGCAACGGCGGGAGCCCCCGCCTTGCCGAGGAGCTCATATTCGATACCCAGCCCTGCAACTTCGATCCGCGCCATGCAGTCCTCCTTGGTAGATGGAATTCGTCGTTCAGCCGGTGGCGCTGGCCATGGCGAAGCTGCGAGCGATGTGGTCGGAATGACCGTGGGGAACGACGTTAAGGACCCACGGGTCCGTCCGGTCGCGGATGGCATCGATCTGTTCGTTGACATCCTCGACCGTCCAGTGCGAACGGAACACGCCTTGCGTCTCGCCGATAAATGCCGCTGCAACCCGCCCGCCAATGGACACCAGCATCTCGCCGGTAATCGAGCAGGATTTCATGCGCCATCCAGGCGACGACGGGGGCGATCATGGTTGGCGACATCGTCGGCGGGAAAGAATCGAACGAGGTGGGAAAACCGCGCTCGTCGGCGCCGTCGGCAATGCGCGTCAGCGCGCCCGGAACGATGACATTGGACTTGATCCCGTACGCTTCGCCCTCGAGCGCGACGACGTTGTTCAGTCCGATCACACCGGCTTTCGACATTGCGTAATTGCCGACCCGGTGGTTGCCATAGAGCCCACCGATCGACGAGGTCAGGGCTATCCTGCCATAGTTTGCCGCCGACATATGCGGCCACGCTGCCTGCACGGTATGGAACGCGCCCTTGAGGTGCACGTCGAGCACCGCGTCGAGGTCCTCGAGAGACATCTCGGCAATCGATGCGTGGCGGATATTGCCGGCGTTGTGGACCAGGATGTCGATCCTGCCGTAAGTATCGATGGCGGTCTGCACGATCGCGCAACTGCCCTCGCGGGTGGCCACGGAATGGGTGGAGGCGACCGCTTCGCCGCCGGCGTCGCGAATCGCCTGGACGACTTCCTCTGCCGGTCGGGTATCACCTTCACTGCCTTTCAGGTTGAAGCCCGGGTCATTGACAACGACTTTTGCCCCGCGCGCGCCAAGCAGTTCCGCATAAGCGCGCCCCAGCCCCCGGCCGGCACCGGTGATGACGGCAACACGGTCGTCGAAACGCAGTTCGGTCATTCCGGTAGTCCCCATCCGCAAGAGCTTTTTGATTGTGTCTGCCTCATTCGATAACTGCCTTTGCATAGCGGCGCCGTGCCATTCGCAGCTTGTTGCCCTCCGTCGGCAGGGGCCGCTCGGCAGGGATGTGCGGGATCGGCTGATCGCGCCGCCGGGTCTCGTGGACCAGTCGCGTCATGAGTTCGTCGCGGGTATGCTCGGTCGGGTTCCAGAGCTGGGTCATGTCAGCCGTCATCGGAAACACCGGAAGCACGCGCTGCACATGCAGGACATTGCCTTCGCCCATCTCGCCCAAGAATGTCTCGACACCGCCGAAGGTCAGGCAGGCCTTGCCGGTCCAGGGCCACCGCAAACCATGCGGCAAGTCGAGCCCGAACCCGTCATCGACTAGCACGATCGAGCGCGGCCGGACCGTCACCGGAAAACCCTCTGCATCGATCACCGACAGATGGCCGGGGCCGCCTTTGGCCAGCGCTTGTCTGGCGAGGTCCTGGAACGGAGGCTGGTCCCATTTCGCTGGTGAACTGGCTTCTCCGGGAGGGGCGGGGTCCGAGGCGGGATGGTCCATCCCCGTCGGAGCGTCCCAGCGGTGAGGCGGACCATCGATCCTCCCCAAGTTGTCCCACCACAGGACCCGAACCGGTGTGACCTCGACCAGAATCCGCGTCCAGTACCATACCGCCTGCCGCGCCAGCGACCAGTCGGGATTGTGGGGCAGCGCATGCGCTGCTTCGGCGAGATAGCGATCGACGTTGCGCTGCAGGTCTGCGTCGCGCACTGCCGCCATTCCGGCGATCGCGATAACAGGTTCATCCGGACAGCCCTCGATCAACAGCCCGACCTTTGGATTGCGGCGTGCCCGCTCAGCCTTGGCCGGATAGGACAGGCCGGTCGCGAGGTCGATTGTACGCAGGCCGTCGCTCGGGAAAAAGAGCACCGGCGTGTCGATCGGAAAACCGGCGGCGCTGATCGTCACATACTGGCTGACCGAAGCCGACCGCAACAGCTCGATGACCGGTTGTGGAAGTTCCCCCAGAATCTCCACCGGTCTCAAGATCTTACCCGGCATTCTATATTCCGATGGAAGTTCTGTACGCCAATTTCCTGCCGCCCAATGGGAAGCTTGGTGTCTGCGGGAAGCGCCCGCAGACCAGCCAGACTTTCGGCGGCAACCGAATAGTCCTCATTCACCAGCGCGGCGCGCGACGTCGCATAAGCCTGGTCGATTTCCGTCCGGTGCACCGGCGATCTGACGCCGCCCATCGCATAGTAGCCGAGTTTCGATACGAAGCGGTCGACAGCCTGCGGGAATATCCGGTGCATGTTCATTGTCGAACCGGTCGAACTAGTAGAGCCGACCGACAGGATCGTGTTGGGGAAGAGGAAATATTGCAGCGGGATCATGTTCACCTGCCAATCGCTCTCCGGCATTCCGGGCCATTCATCGATGCCCAAAGGGGCGAATGTGAAGCGATGGTGGGGGCCAAAGGTGTCAAAAACACAGATCGGCGAAAACAGGCCGCGGAACGTCTCGCGGTGCAGCGAATTGAGATGATAGGTCTCGAAGAAGGTATCGAGACCGTATTTCCAGTTGGCTGCGATGTGAAGGTCGTCGGCATGGACGACCTCAGCACTTTCGAGGCCGATTGCCGCAAGGTCGTCGCCGAGCCCCCCGAGGAATGCGTCAAGATCCATGCTCGAACCCGGTGTCGGCAAAACGAAAATCAACCCAAACCGCTCCTCAACCGGACAGGCGATGAGATGCTTTTGCGTGTCGATGCCACCACAAAACTGCGGCTCTTCCGGAATTCCGATGGCCTTCCCGGTCGCATCGAAAGTCCAGCCATGAAACCGGCAGGTGAACTTGCTCGCTTTGCCGGACCCGGTCCGGACGACACGTGAGGCGCGATGGGGGCAAATGTTGAGGAACGCGCGAACCTGACCATCCTTGCCGCGCGTCAGGATGATGGGCACACCGGCGTCGTCGAACGTGCGGTAGCTGCCGGGATCGCGCAATTCCGACGAGAGGCAGGCAACCAGCGGCGTCTCGCGGAAGAGTTGGCTTTGCTCGCGCGAAAATCGCTCCGGATCGATGAAGAAACCAATCTCTTCATAGAGCACGCCGGGCGCCGCTGCCGTTTCGCCTTTCCGCGCGGCATCGACCAACGCTGGCGCCAGCGAGCGGCGCAGTGCCTGCAGCGGCGATATGCTATCGCGCATGCCGGTAGGCGATGCCGGCTTTCCAAGTGCTGTGGCCGGTTCGTTCATGGCCGTTCAGGCACCGACGTAAAGTTCGACGTTGCGATGGAAATTCTGCGTGCCGACCTCTTGGCGGCCGATCGGGAATCTGGTGCCGACGGGGAGAGCGGCAAGCGACAGATAGGCCTCGCCGGTGACCGAATAATCCTCATCCTTCACCGCACCCATGATCGCCTTGAAGCTGGCGTCGATCTCGGCCTGGTGTTCTGCCGACGGCCGGCCGTTGGGCGCAAACAACGAGACTTTTGTGGTCAACTCGCTGACCGATCTCGGAAAAAGGCGGTGCATCGTCATCAGTGAGCCGCTGCGGCTGACCGAGCCGAGCGTCAGCACCGTATTCGGGAAAATCAGGTGCTGTGCCGGCAGCGAATCGATGTCCCATTCGACTTCGGGTTTGTTCATCCAGTCGTGGATGCTGCGTTGGGGGAACGTGAAGCGTTGATGCGGCCCCCAGGTTTCCAACATGCACAGGTTGTGCGCGAAGACGTTGGCGAAAGTGTCCCGATGAAGCGACGGCAGATGGTAGTTCTCGAAATAGGTGTCGATCGTGTACTTCCAGTTCGAGCGGACACTGACTTCATCATCCTTGACCCGTACCGCTTGGGCGAGTCCGAGCTTTTCTAGTTCCGCCCCGAACTGGCCGAGGTGAGCATCGAGATCCATGGATGAATTTG
This sequence comes from uncultured Alphaproteobacteria bacterium, assembly GCA_963775115.1. Taxonomy (GTDB): domain Bacteria; phylum Pseudomonadota; class Alphaproteobacteria; order Sphingomonadales; family Sphingomonadaceae; genus Novosphingobium. Next base: position 283,089 of record CAVZHP010000005.1, on the reverse strand, counting down.
GCGTGGCCTGTACGAATACGAGCCCATGCCGCTCATCGGCCGGGCAGGGCACGAGGTGCTTGCGATCCTCGATCCCGCCGCAGAACTGAGCTTCTTCAGGGATGCCGATCGCCTTTCCGGCCGTGTCGAAGGTCCAGCCATGGAAGCGGCAGGTAAAGCGGCTCGCCTTGCCGGATTCCGTACGGATCACTCGCGCGCCGCGATGCGGGCAGATGTTGAGAAATGCGCGAACTTGACCGTCCTTGCCGCGGATCACGGCGATGGGAATATCGAGGTCGTCGTAGATATGGAAGCTGCCGGGTTCGGGCAGGTCGGTTGACAGACACGCGACCAGCGGCGTCTCCCGGAATAGCGTCTGGTATTCCCGGTCGAACAGCTCCCGATCCATGAAGAACGAAATATCGACGTCCATGACCCCCGGAGCCAGATGGGTGGTCCCCGCTTTGGCATAGTCCACGATCCGCCGCGTCAGGTCGGTACGCAACTCTCGCAGTACCTGCTCATGTTTGGTCACCTGGCTCTCCCATCAACTCGGCTGCGGCGGCTAAACGGTTCGCTCCAGCTCTTCATAGCGACGCTGGTCGTCGTTCTCGAAGCGGCCGAGACCGTAGTCGCCCCGGATCGTGGTTCGGTGAATGCAGCGGGTCAGCGTGGGATCGTGTCCCGTCACCGAGTGAAGCATACGCCAGTTATCCCAGATCAGCATGTCGGTCGGTCGCCACTTATGGTGATAGGGCTTTATATTCGCTATCATCTCCTGACAGACTGCTTCGAGCAAAGCGTCGCCCTCGGAATCTTCACGGTCTTCGATGCCGACCGCCATCCATGGGGAAATGTGCAGAACTTTCTCCCCGCTCTCGCGGGTCCATATGGCGGGGTGGATTGCTCGAGGTGCGGTTGCGGCGTAGTCCAGCGTCGGCTTGAGACCCGGATGCTCCACGATCTCGCGAAAGCCCTCGGCCATGCCGAAGCGCATCGAGCCCAATCCCATCTTCATGGTATATATGATGTTGCAGCCTTCGATTTGCTCGCGCAGTTGGGGCGACAGCAAGCGATACAGTTCGATGCCGTCGGCAAACCCGGTCAGGCCCCCCTCGGGGACCGTCTGGACACATCGCAAAACCCCGGCGCGATTCAGCTGGTTGTTGTAGCAATGGTCGAAATGCCACGGCAGCCATGAGGCATATTGCTGCCCGCCGAACTCGACAATTCCACTGTGACCGGGCCCGGACTTTACTTCGATCACGCCAGGTGCGAGATTCTCGATAGCCCGAGGCACACCGGGGATTGGGTGATCCTTCAGCGGCCCGAATACCTTGCTGATCTCGACCTGCAACTGGCTGCTCTCCTCCAGTTCCTCGAAGACGATCAGACCACGATCTTCAAAGACATCATTGATCTGCTGGCGGACAGCGGGGTCCTGCAGTGTCTCGATGGTCACGCCGGTGATCGACGCTCCGAACGGGAGGTCTCCCTCCAGGTTTTTCACCCCGATCGCCATTTCGCACATTCTCCCATCTCGGCCGCCGAGCCCACTCAGGGTTGCGCCACCTTATCGCTATGTGATATTTTGATTCGTTATGTGATATTCTACGGAGAACCGGTGTGCCCGTCAAACCAAGTCAGAGCGGATCCAGAATACTGGCGGCGCTGGAAATGATTGCCGAACATCAGCCGGTCGGCGTTACCGATCTTGCACGGCTGCTCGCCGACAACGTAGCCGCAACCCAGCGCGCGCTTGCCACGTTGGCCGTGGACGGCTGGATACGACCGGCACCCGGCAAGCCGACGCGCTGGGAACTCACAGCTCACATCCACACTGTTGCCCAGCACGCATACGGCAGCCACGATCTGCGCCGCCGTGCACGCCCCGTCCTGGAAGCGCTCTGGCGGGAAACCGGGGAATCCGTGCTACTGATCGTGCCGGATGCTGGCCGGTTCATCGTCATCGACGTGCTCGAGAGCCCGCATTACCTCCGTACCGCGCCGCCGGTGGGATTGATCGTGCCGGCCAGTTGGGGGAGCGCAACGGCACGCGCATTGTTGCCCTACATGTCGTCGGATGAGCACATGCTTTACCTGGGCGAGAAGCCAGGCGCTGCGCTTCAGCGCGATTTTCTTGAAACCGTCGAACGCGGCTACGCGGTGAGCGAGGGTGAAGTTATGCAAGGATCGACCAATATCGCCGCGCCAGTGTTCGAGATCGACAAGCGCCCGGTAGCCGCAGTACTCGTGTCCGCGCCGACCGCACGGATCACCGGCGACGACCGCGTACGCCTGGGATCGATGGTCAAGGCAACGGCGCAGAAGCTATCACGTGGGGCTGCTCCATCGGCGTCATTGTAGCAAAAATGGCAATGAAGCCCGCCATCCTGACGGTGGCAGCCGTCAATTTGCCGGATGTTGTTTGTTCGACCCGGCAAGAAATTTGATTTATACATCAGCGAGCATACGGGTGCGCTATGCCCTTGATTCCATCAGCGACGATCGGTTGCATGGTTCTCGTGAGGCTGGGCGTATTCCCGTGCTGACATCAACGGCGTGAAACGAGGGGTGCGAATTGAAGAAGTCAGCAAGGAAGGGCTCTGACGGGCTGCCGCAAGACGGTAGCAAAGCGCGGGGGTCAATTTTGGCGGCGGCATTGAAAGCCTTCGCGCGCGATGGATATGACGGCGCCTCTATGCCTAAGATCGCAAAGATCGCGGATGTGGCTCCGACGCTCATCCACTACTATTTCGGATCGAAAGAAAATTTGTGGCGCGAAACAGTCGATTATTCGCTCGGCGAACTGCGCCGGGATTTGTTGGCTTTGCAAAAAGCCACGCGTTCGCTTGCCTCGTTGGATCGCCTGAGGGCACTGCTGGAGGCCCACTCCCATTTCGCCGCGCAATGGCCAGACCATTTTGCCATGATCGTGGCAGAGGCACGGGCCGATTCCGATCGTTTCGCCTGAATCCAGGAAAACTACACGGGCATCCTGTTCGGCGAAGTCGTCCAAATATTGGAGGAAGCCCGCGAATCCGGGGCGATCGAGGACGTCGACATGGAGCAGGCGGCATTCATGCTGATCGGCAGCATCCTCCTCTATTTCACGGTACGACCCAAACCGTTCGAGGGGAAAGACATCGAGAAGACCTCAGGAGAGTTTACCGATCTGATCTTCAAGACATTTCTGCACGGCCTGGCGGTTCGCCCCAAAGCCTGATGCTGCCCGGACGGCCGGGATAACGATCGCCAGGAATAATCTTGAGCGATCTATCAAATATATTGCCGAATCGATAAGCATGTGATCTTTGCGCGGCAGGATTTCTCCGCTGAAGAAGGATGCCCCATGGCGACGGTTGCCGAACTACCCTCCAAGCCAGCGACCAAGCGGCCAGTGAAGCGGCTGACCGAGCCATTCGGCGGCGGCATCCCCATGGCGCTGCTCGCGCTCATAGTGACGGTTCTTGGCTTCTGGCGGACTTTCTTCTCCCAACTCGGCAATGTCGATACGGCGCACATGCTGCATGGCGCCTCGTCGACGGGCTGGCTCGTACTGGTCCTCGTGCAATCGTCGTTGATCCGCAGTCGCGACTTCCGGCTTCACCGGATTCTGGGCTGGAGTTCGGTCGCACTGTTTGCGGTCCTGCTCGTGACCAGCTGGCACATGATGACGCTGATGTTGGGGCCGGGCGCCGCGCTGCCTTTCGGTTTGGCCAAGTTGTTCGCCTATTCGGACGTGACGGCGCTTCCGCTTCTCGTCATCGCCTATGCCGCCGCGATCTACTACCGAAAGGACCGCCACGTTCATTCGCGCCTGATTTCGGTGACCCTGCTCGCTGGGCTGCTGCCCGCCGCCGCGCGCATGTTCAACCGTGTCTGGCCTGGCATGGACGGGCTGATCTTCTCGATGCATCCGACCTATCTCCTCATGATGGCGGTGCTGGCCATCGCCATCTACGTCGACTGGAAGAATGGCCGTCTGCGCTGGCCGTTTCCGTTCGCCTTCGCGTGGTTCGCGGTTTCCTACGCCACGATCTTCCCGGCCTACGGCTCGGGGTGGTTCGATAGCGTCGCCAGGGCGATCGCCGGAACCTGACCGTTCTGAATGTCACACGCTCCTTCGAGCCAATAATGACCACGGGAGATATGCATGTCCGGTAAGCTGACGTTCGGCTACCTCTACGACTTTCGAAATCCATCCCAATGGCAGCGGCCATGGGAAAGCCTATACGCGGAAATTCTGGATGTCGTGTCGTGGACCGAGCAAGTCGGTTTCGGCGGCGCCTGGGTGCCGGAACATCATCTGGCGGACGACAGCTACATGCCCGCGCCGCTGATCGCGCTCACCGCGATGGCCGCCAGGACGAAACAGATAAAGCTCGGCTCGGCGATCGCATTGGCCCCGCTCTACAATCCCGTTCGCTTCGCGGAAGATTGCGCCGTCCTCGATATTTTCTCAGGCGGCCGGCTCGAAATGGGCCTCGCCATCGGCTACCGCAAGCGTGAGACGGCGGCCTTCGGGGTCGATTTCACCAAGCGTGGCAAGCTGTTCGACGAATGGCTGCAGATCGTTACCCGGCTGTGGGCCGGCGAGGAAGTTACTTTCACGGGCCAACACTTCAACGTGGCAGGCGCGAAACTCATGCCGCCGGCTCCGCGCGGGCGGATTCCGCTGTTCATCGGCAGCTTCACCGACAAGGCGATGGAGCGCGTCGCACGCTACGGCGACGGTTTCATCGGCGATGGCGATCTGTGCGATCTCTATGCCGAAAAGATGCGCGACCAAGGCAAGGACATGGCTTCGGCGAAGGTCCGCGCCACCGAGCTGTTTCTCGTGGTCGCCGAGGACCCGGAACGGGCTCTGGAGGAACTCGCGCCGCACTATCACCATGTCAATAACAGCTACGGCGAGTGGTTCGCCGAAGGCGATGGCGTCGAAGGGCTGAACGAGAAGAGCCTCGACGAGTTCAAGGCGAGCGGCGCCCTGCAGATCATGACGCCCGACGATGCGATCACCGCGATCAAGGCCAAGCAGGCGCGGATGCCGCTCGACCACGTGATGATGATGATGCCCCCGGGCCTCCCGGCGAACAGGTTCGTCGAATACGCCCAGTTGTTCGCCGACAAAGTGATCCCGGCATTCCGGTAACGGCCGGTGACACCCGCATCGGGGGGCATGGAGAGAGACGTGACCGCGCCGGCCTGAAGGTCACGTTGACCATCGCTGCCACACAGCGCGAGGTATGGAGGAGAAGCCAATGAGCAATCCAGGGCCTGCGACCGCGACCGCTTCGAACGGCTCTAGTCCGACGGACAGCAAGACCGCGCGGATGGCCGCCGAGCGGGTTGTTCCGCGCCTGGCTCCGTGCTGCTCCGTGCCTTTGGCGATCTGCGCCGCGTGCTGCGGGACAAGACGATGCTGCAGGGCGGAGCGGAAAGCGCTCCAACCAACAAGAACGATCCAACCAAGGCATCGATCTTCTTCCTGCACGGCGAGGCGCACCGTACGCGCCGCGCCGCCATCATCCGCTTTTTCACCCCGAAAGCGATCGCCACGCGGCACCTGCCGATCATGGAGCAGACGGCACAGGCGATCGTCAGCGAATTCCAAGCGAAAGGCCGCGGTCGCCTTGATGAATTGAGCCTGCGTCTCTCTGCGGGCGTAGCTGCTGAAATCGTCGGCATGACCAACAGCGATCTCAGAAAGATGGCGCGGCGCATCGAGGGATCATCGCGCGCCACACAGGCGGCGCGCGGTGGCATCTGGGTCCATGTCGCCAAGACGATGCAGGCGTTCTATGCGCTGCAGGTCTTCTACTTCGACGTGAAGCCCGCGATCGCCGCACGCCGCGCCGAGCGCAAGGAAGACGTAATCTCACGCCTTCTCGACGAAGGTCGCAGCGACCAGGAAATATTGGTCGAATGTATGACTTTCGGCCTTGCGGGCATGACGACTACGCGCGAATTCATCGTCGTCGCTGCGTGGCATCTGTTCGATGACAGTACATTGCGAGACCGGTTTCTGGGCGGCGATGGTGCCGAGAAAATGGCGATTCTACTCGAGATCCTGCGGCTCGAACCCGTTGCAGGGATGATCTATCGCAAGGTGCCCGAGCAGGTATGCAACGAAGAGCAGGGGCCCCTCCCAACGGGCAGCCGGCTTTCGCTGCACATCCGCGCAGCAAATCTCGACGAAGCCGAAGTGGGGCCGGACCCTACCCGGCTGGACCCGGACCGCGCGAAGCGGCTCAAGGTCAACGGCGCCTATATGAGCTTCGGCGATGGCGAGCATTTCTGCCCAGGATGGCAGGTAGCCCTGATCGAAACTCGAGTGTTTCTCGACAAGCTCTTGCGCGTGCCGGGGATCAGGCTTGCTCGCCCACCAGACATGGGCTGGGATCCGCCAATGCTGCAGAGTTACGTGCTGCGTAATGCCATCATCGAATGCGACCGCGCCTGATCGGAGTGAGAATGGACTGCCAACCAACCAAGACGCCGCTTGCTGACGAGATCGATATCCCGGCTCTGCGAGAGAAATATCGGAGAGAACGCGACAAGCGCATCAATCGCAATCATGGCGACCAGTACGTCCGCCCGGTCGACGATTTCGCCAGCGCCTATGAAACCGATCCGCACATGCCGGTGCAACCTCGCGAGGCGATTGCCGAAGATCTCGAAGTCGCGATCCTTGGGGGCGGCTGGACCGCGCTGCTGGCCGGCTACCACCTTCGCCAAAGCGGCGTGTCCGACTTCCGCCATATCGAACACGGTGGCGACTTCGGCGGCGTCTGGTACTGGAACCGCTATCCCGGCATCCAATGCGACAACGAGTCCTATTGCTACCTACCGCTGCTGGAGGAAACGGGCTTCATGCCGTCCAAGCGGTTCGCCGATGGCAAGGAGATTCAGGGGTACTGCCGGCAAGTGGGCGAGAAGTCCGCCTTTTACGACAAGGCGCTTTTCCATACGCGCGTCACGGCGCTGCGTTGGGATGCCGATATCAGCCGCTGGCGGATTACGACCAATCGCGGCGACGAGATCCGTGCCCAGCACGTGGTCATGGCCGGCGGCCTGATGAACATGCCCAAGCTTCCGGGCATTCCGGGCATTCACGATTTCAAGGGCAAGACCTTCCATTCGGCCCGGTGGGATTATCACTACACCGGTGGCGAATATGGCAATCCCGTGCTCGGCAAGCTTGGCGACAAGCGCGTCGCCATTATCGGCACTGGTGCAACCGCGATCCAGGCGGTCCCCTATCTCGGCGAATATGCCAAGCACCTCTATGTGCTGCAGCGGACACCCTGCATCGTCGATGAGCGCCCCAATCCGCCAACCGACGAAGAATGGGTAAAAACTTTGAAGCCAGGCTGGCAGAAGGCCCGCCAGGCCAACTTCCATCGCGGAGCTCAGGAAAGCTTCCTTCCTGGCGAACCGGACCTGGTCTGCGATTTCTGGACCGAGATCAGCCGCAACCTTCGGGCGGAGCTGGAAGCGGAGGGTTGGCCAGACCTGACGCCGGAAGAGATTGCGGAACGCCGCGAAGTGATCGACTATCGGGTGATGGAGCGCAAGCGCGCCCGCATCGACACTATGGTCGATGATCCAGCCACGGTCGAGGCGCTAAAGCCCTGGTTCCGTTTCCCCTGTAAACGGCCGCTCTCGAGCAACGCGTATTATCCAACCTTCAACCGTCCGAACGTGACGCTCATCGATGTATCGGAAACACAAGGGGTTGAGCGGATCACCGCGAAAGGCTTCGTAGTCGACGGCCAGGAAATCGAGGTCGATTGCCTGATCTTCGCCAGCGGCTTCGAGGTCTCAAGTGATCTCGAGCGCCGCTGGGGTATCGACGTGGTCGAAGGCAGGGACGGGCTGTCGATTTACGATCACTGGGTCAAGGGGCCTGAGACGCTGCACGGGCTGATGACGCACGGCTTCCCGAACATGTACTACACCGGTTATATCCAGGGCGGACTGAACTCCAGCACGACCGAGCAGTTCAATCGCCAGGTCGAGCAGATCGCCTATATCGTCGGCGAAGCCCAGCGGCGCAGTCTCGCAGTGGTCGAACCCTCGCAGGAAGCGCAGGACGCTTATGTCCGCCACTTCCGCGATATCGGCGTCGACACCTCCGCACTCCTCAACGAATGCACGCCGAGTTATTACAATAATGAGGGCGAGAAGGAGCCGCCATGGCTCCTGCTGCGCGGCTATGGGCACGGGTGGGAAGCGTTCCTGAAGCTGCTGTCCGACTGGCGGGCCAAGGGTGAACTGGAGGGCCTGACACATGCCTGATCTTCAATGCTCTAATCAGGTAACCATCGAACCTGACGAATTGCTTATCCGGTTTGGCGCGTCATCGCCTGAAACCGGATGGCAACCGTCAACAGCGCGTCGGTCAGCGCCTCGGGCGCACACAGGAATGGCGAATGATCGGTATCGAGCGTGAACACCGGATCGCAGGGCAGCGCTGCCTGCATCGAGCGCTGATGCTCTATGGGGATCGACCTATCCTGGGTGCATTCGATGAACGCTCGCGGGACCAGACCGAACCGGTCGGCCGTCGCTGTGATCGCACCGATCATCGCACCCAACGGCTGCGGCTCCAGACGAGCGACGGCGGCGTCGGCAAGCTCCGGCGTGGTCGTGTTGAAAAAGTAAACCCGCCCGCTAACGGGGTCGCAGATCACGGAATGGCCGTCATCGGAGAGAGACATTTCAGGTCCGAGCTTCGCGCTCGGCTGTTGCGGTAACGCCCCGACCTTCAACATCAACACGGCCGTGACGAAAACGAGGCCGAGTAAGTTTTCGGGAACACGTTCGGCGACCTCGCCGATCACCGCGCCGCCCATGCTGTGCCCGACGAGGATTACGGGTTGTCGGCGTGAACGAACGAGATCGACTACGGCATCTGCGGTGGAAGCCAGGGTGACGCTATCATGCGGCGTGGCATTGGCGCCCATTCCCGGCAGATCGGGTGCAAGCACGCTATGGCCAGCCGCACCAAGCAACGGCACCACCCGGTCCCAACACCAGCCGGCGTGAAATCCGCCATGCACGAGAATGAAAGTTGCCCTCATGGTCGGCGTATCTCCAAGTCGTTCGCTGGGGATAACCTCGGTCATCCAGGTCTCCTGTTGTTCGCGAGACGCGTGCCGGTCAAATATACATGCCCTCATTCTGCGGAATGTCGCGTCTGCAATATAGCTCGCCGATGACGGGAAGCGCTTGTCACCGTCACGGCTAGTTCAGGCAATGGCCTCTTCGCCCGCCAGTGTGACGCGATGCAGCACGCGCCCGCTGTCGGCGGGATAGGGTTCGACCCGATGCAAGACGCCGCAATTGTCCCAGACTATCAAATCGCCCACCTGCCATTCGTGCCGGTAGACGAAACGCGGCTGACATACCCAGGCCTTCAATTCGGCAAGCAGGGTGGCGCTCTCTTCGCGGTCCATGTCCTCGATCACTCGGCGCTCGACCCGAGCAGCAGCGATTTGCGGCCCGATCGGTGCGTCCAGACCAGCGGTTGGCGGTAGATCGAGAAACTGGCCCAATCCGCTTCCTGCTCGGGGGTGACGACCGCGTAAAGCTCGCGCTGCGTGCCGGCCATCGTGTGCGCGACTCTGAGGCCTTCGAGGCGATCTTTCGTTCCGTCCGGCAACGCCTCATACGCTGCGTAAGTATTAGAGAACTCGGTCTGACCACCGGTTTTCGAAAGGACTCGTCCGGTCAGGACGGTGCCGCGCGCGGGGATCGGATCGTTCCAGCCATCGAAGTGCCACAGGAACGTGCCCTTCAGATAATTGGCGACAGGCGACACCGCGGCATCCAGGCTTATCTTGTGCAGCCCCCGTTCGCCCTGGTCTGTCGGTAGACCGAGCGTGGCGGCGAAGGTGCGCTGTTCCTCATCCGTGAGGTTCATTCGCGGGAAGGTCAAGACACCGCGCTGTTCGAGAAGTTCGCGAAGCTCGTCTGCCCTGGTCCCGTCGAGCAAGACCGCCTTGCTGGCATCCACCCGAGCGCCGATGAACGGGGTCAGTTCGGTTATGGTGATGGTCAAGTTCCGTCTCCAACCCTGAATTAAGCCGCTTGCAGCATCCTGAAGTGTTCCATGGCGCCACCCTGCGCGAAAGGCGCGAAAAGCATGAGGAATTCTTTGTGGATTTCGTGCTGGTTGAAAGCGGTGTGATCCTCGAGCGATTGCCATTCGACGAGAAACAGGAACTTGGTCGGGTTTTCGACGCCCTGTCCCAGTTCGGCTTTCAGGACGCCGGGGAAACCGGCCAGTATTGGTAGGCCCTTATCCGCCATGATCGAAAGGAACTCGCCTTGTGTTCCCTCTTTTACTGAGATTTCCGAACGCTCCAGCAGCATGTGTTTCTCCGTATTGATGGCCTGGCGGTGCGCCGACAGGCGGCTCAGCCCGATTCCCAGCTTCAACTGGCCGTTATTGATAGGGTTGTCAAACATGCTGAGCAGTCAGACAGCGGACGGCAACTATCCCATTATGGCGTCCCCGTTATCGGACGTCGAAAGTGATCGGTAGGGTCCGCAATCCCCAGGATCCTAGTAGAGGCCGCCAGGCAAGCTCTCCCACGCGGCGGACGTTCAGCAGTCTCTTGGCGATCAGGTGCAGTCCTTCCTCGAGTTGCACCCGGGCGAGGAACTGCCCGATGCACATGTGCGGCCCTCGGCCAAACGCGATGTGGGTGGCTTTCCGCTCCGGGTCGAACGCCATCGCATCGTCGAACACGGCGGGATCACGTCCCGCCAGCGCCGTGGACATGGCGACAAGAGCGCCCTCGGGAAATCGGAACCCGTCGTATTCGAACCCGATCTTCACTTGCCGGAAGACACTGGCGATGCCTGAATGCCGCAGGGCTTCGTTGATCACCTTTGTACAGAAATCGAGATCTTCCGCGCATCGGGAGTACATGTCCGGCCGGTCGATAAGCAGGTTGAGGGTCAAGGCGAGCATGTTCTTGGATGTGTCGTAACCTCCGAACAGCAGCACCATGATCAAGTGCCTGAGTTCCCGCTCGTCCAGATCGCCCCTCGTCTTGGCCGCTATCATTGCGTCCAGTAGCGCGGTCTCATCGACGATGCCGGAAGCCTCGCGCTCGCGAACGATGGTGTCGACGAAATTCCAAACGCTTTCGAAACCGTCAAGAAAGACCGGCGCGAGACCATGATCGAGGGTCAAGGATGCGGGTTGCGCTTCCAAGGCGATCCGCAGTCCCGGAATTTCGCTCGTCGAGACCCCGAGAATCGCGCAGAGCACCCCGATCGGAAAATCAGCGGCGAATTCCGTGAAATCGAACCCACCCTTCGGCGCCCATTCGTCCAGCAACTCGGTCATGACCTGTCGGACCAGCGGCCGGATCTGATTGGCCCTGCGCGGCGTGAAAGCAGGCGCCACGCTTTTGCGAATGCGCGAATGCTCTGTGCCCCGCTGCGAATTGAGCATCTCGTTCATGAAGCGCCCCCATTCGCTTCCCTGAAGGCCGTAGAAATCGACTATGCCGTCCAGCCCCATGTGCAGATGCTCGTCATCGGCCATGAGATCCTGATTGGCCCGGAAGCCATGAACGATGTACCCATCCGACATCTTCGCGAGCCAGGGATGCTGCTGGCGGGCGACCGCTACGAATGGCTCTGGATTCGCCCAGAATTCGGGAGAATCTACCGGCAGAACAGGCAGTAAGTCGTCGGTGATAATGTTCGAGCTTTCGACCTGCATCATGATTCCTGTCTCATTTTCTTTAATTGACCATTGAACGATGATGATCGCCTACATCCAGGTCCCGCCATTCACATTGATTTCCTGTCCGGTGATGTAGCCAGCTTTATCCGAGCAGAGAAACTCGCAGGCGTAGGCGATGTCTTCTGGCGTGCCCGGCCGTGCGATGGGAATGCGCTGGGCGATGACATCGAGAGATCGTACCTGACCGGACGACACCCCTTCGCGCGCCAGCGGCGTGTCCACGACCGATGGCGGGATGGTGTTGACCGTTATGCCGTGACTACCGACCTCGCGAGCGAGCGCGCGAGTCAGGGAGATGACACCGCCCTTCGATGCGGAGTACGCCGTCATGCCTTCCGCGCCGGCCTGGGCAGCCTGTGACGCGATTGTGATGATGCGCCCCCATCCGGCCTCGATCATGTCGGAGAGGCCTGCCTGCACCGTATGGAACACACCGGTCAGGTTCACGTCGATGACGCGCTGCCACGTCTCGACCGGCATATCCCGAAATTCGCCTGCTGCCACGATGCCTGCATTGGCGATCACGATCGAGATGGCTCCGAATTGCTGCCGGATGGATGCGTAGGCAGCATCCATCTCGTCCCGGCGACATACATCGGCCTTGCAGGCGATGACCCGTGCGCCGCTCGCCAGAAGGGCGTTGCTTTCCCGGCTCAGCGCCTCGTCCGATACGTCGAGCATCGCAACCGGATGGCCTGATCGAGCAAAGACCTGCGCGATGCCAAGTCCGATCCCGCGTGCGCTCCCGGTTACCACGACGACACGCCCATTGTTGGTGCTGATTTCGCTTTCGGTCATGGCTGAATATCCTCTGCAACGGTGCGTTTGAGACGGCACCCATATTTTTGCCGGATCAGATGACAGGCGCTGCGGATGCATGGGCCTTTGTCATTCTGTCCAACCGACCACGCTTCATCTGCGAGGCGTGACATGCCCCTCATGGCTACCGCCAACCGCAACATCCGACTTGACGAAATGGGACAGGGCGCGTTGTTCTCTCTGGGAGAGCGGCTGCCTAAGAAACCCGAGTGGAGATGGATGGAGCCCGTTGGATGCTCGCGCAGGAATCAAAGTCACTGGTATTCGACGAGCTCCACGCAAGCGTGCTCGGCTCCTTCTCCGAACTGGTGAGAGAGCTTGGCTCAGAGGCGGACTCGCTGCTTCGTCGTTGCGGGATCGCGCATGAACAGTCCCGGGTGACCTATGGGCAGTTGGTCGATCTTCTCGAACTCGCCGCCCAGGAGCTTGGCTGCTCCGACTTCGGGATGCGGCTGGCGGTCCGCCAGAAGATCATTCCGGCATATGGTCCCCTCGGGCTCGTCATGAGGAACTCCCGGACATACGGGGAGGCATTGCTTTACTCGAGCGAGCACTCCTATGCCCACAGTCTCGCCGCTCCCTTGCGACTATGCCGGTTCGATGCTGATGAAAAGCTGTTCGCTGCCCACGACATTCTTCTCGACGGCATCGCCGCCAAAGGCCAGGCCATAGAGCAGATTCTTCTGCTTGGGCAGCTTGGAGCGCTCGAGTTTACCGGTGGCCATGCGCGGGCGCGAAAGGTTCATTTCCGGCATCAGCCGCTCTCGGCTCTCGGCACATACCGGAGGTATTTCGGGTGCGAGGTTTGCTTTGGCCAGTCGCAAGACGGGCTCTGGTATAACTTTGACGACCTGGACTGTCGCATCGTGGATATCAACCCCGACGCATACCGGCGAGCGATAACTCTGATCGATGAGACGTTCACTCCGGGCAAGCCCCCGATCGATGCCGAGGTGCGAGGAATCATCATGCGGACTTTGGGAAGCGGTGCCTGTACAGGACCGCGGGTCGCTGCTGAGCTTAATCTGCATCCGCGAACGATGAACCGGCGCTTGGCCAGGAAGGGAACTTCCTTTCATGAGTTAAAGAATGGGCTGCGCCGCGATTTGCTGCTTTACTATCTTCAACACACCTCGATGGCATGTGCGCAAATCTCCGAAAAACTCGGTTTTGCGGAGCAGGCCGTACTGACCAGATATTGCCGGGTGGTATTCTCCCGGTCTCCCACGATGGTGCGAAACAGCCGCACCGGAGGGTCGGCCGCAAAACAATCATTGCCCTAGATCATCAAGCGCCCGCAGTCGCAGCGCTGCAAAATAATAAGTAGCCCAAGAATCGATGAACTGCGTCATCGGTGCGGGTCAGACCTCAGAGAATTCGTGAAACGACATTCCGCATCGATGGCATCAGGCCCGTGTATTTCTTGCTCAGGTGTAGTAGTGCGCTTCGCTAATACCCACCGTGCGGTACACCTCGTCGATCAACTTCCCGTCTTTAGCCAGCTTCAGCACGAAGGCGATCTGAGCCTCCAAAAACTCGTCCTCTTCATCGCTCACTCGGCATCACGGCATTCCGATCATATCTGCAATATTCCAGCTCAAAGCGATCCAGGATTCGGGGTGCAGGTCAAGATTGGCCTAGAGAGCTATAGAGCTACCTAACGGCAAATCACGCCGAATAGGGCTTCAACTCGAACACTTATCTCATTTAAATGCATATTTAATATGGTGGGCACACTTGGGCCCGAACCTAGGACCCGCTGATTAAAAGCGAGATTTCTCGATACTACGGGCCCCACACTCTCTTACGGGTGGTGCAGAGGTTCAAGCGTTCGCAGAAATCCGAGCCTTTCGAGGGTTTTGTCGATCGAAGCAGCCGATATTGCGTTCAGGAAAGCCCTGAGTGGGCGCTTTGAGGGGGAAGGGGCGATGCAACGCGTTCCATACCGTTCCGCGATTTTGACGCCTCGCGAACATTTTGCACCACCAGTGCAACACCGGACCGTTTGGTAGAGGAAAGGTGTCTTTTAAGAATTTGAATTTATTAGAATTTTGGTCGGGACGAGAGGATTCGAACCTCCGACCCCCACACCCCCAGTGTGATGCGCTACCAGGCTGCGCTACGTCCCGACCGAGGCGGCGGCCTATAGGCAGGCGGGGACCGCAAGGCAAGGGGCACGCGGCAGGGCTTGTGCCCTGTGCGCCGCTCCGCACTGCGTTGCCATGCGGCGGCGTTGCTGCTAGTCGCGCCGCAGTCCGGCAATCCGGGTTCGCAGCCGCCGCAACGAAAGCCGTATTCACGCCATGAGCAGCCCCGTTCTCTCCCTCCTCGCCGCCGCAGCGTCCTCCGAAGCACCTCCCGCATGGCTGCAATTCATGCCGCTGGTCGCCATGGGCTTCATCTTCTGGTTCCTGATCCTGCGCCCGCAAATGCGCCGGCAGAAGGAGCAGGCGACCAAGATCGCCGCGATCAAGAAGGGAGATCAGGTGCTGACCGCCGGCGGGCTGGTAGCCAAGGTGCTGAGCGTCGACGATCAATACGCCTCTCTGGAACTGGGCCCCAACGTCAAGGTCAAGGCGCTCAAGTCGACCATCTCCGACGTGCTTTCGACGACCGGCAAGGCCGCCAATGACTGACCGGGCTAACTAAGGCAGGCTGACCGGCAATGCTCGATTTTCCCCGCTGGAAGCAGTTGTGGTTCTGGTTTGTGACGCTGGCCTGCGCCGTCGCGTCGCTGCCGTCGCTGATGTCGCTCGCCAATGTCCGCTGGCCCGATGCCTTGCCCGCACCAATGGTCAACCTCGGCCTCGATCTGGCCGGGGGCAGCCACATCCTGCTGGAAGCGGACACAGGTCAGGTGGCGCGGCAGCGGATCGAGGCGATGGAGGAGAACGTCCGTTCGCGGATGAAGCAGGCGAGCCCGGCCATCCTGATCGGCGATATATCGAGCAAGGACGGCAGCCTTAGCTTCATGCTGCAGGATCCCTCGAAGGTCGATGCCGCGCGCGAGCAGATCCTGCCGCTGACCAGTGGCGCCGGCCTCACCGGGCAGCGCGACTGGGACATCAAGGTAGAGGATGGCTCGCGCTATGTCCTGACGCCGACCAAGGCCGGAATCGACCAGGCCGTCGGCATGGCGATGGACACCGCGACCGAGGTGGTGCGCAAGCGCATCGACGCGCTCGGCACCCGCGAGCCGACGATCATCCGCCAGGGCGAGCAGCGCATCGTCGTGCAGGTCCCGGGGCTCAAAGATCCGCAGGCCTTGAAGAACCTGCTCGGCCAGACCGCCAAACTCGAATTCAAGCTGGTCGATACCACTGCCCTGCCTACCGACGTCGCCCAGGGAATCGCGCCCCCGGGCAGCCAGATCGTGCCCTATGCCGATACCGAACGAAGCCAGGGCGTCACAGCGATTGCTGTGAAGCGTCTCGGCGGGATCAAGGGCGATCAGCTTACCGACGCCAAGCAGTCTTTCGACCAGCAGAACAACGAGCCGGTGGTCTCGATCACTTTCGATCAGCAAGGCGGCGCCAAATTCGCCAAATTGACCACCGAGAACGTCAACCGGCCCTTCGCCATTATCCTCGACGGCAAGGTGCTGTCCGCGCCCAATATCAACGAGCCGATCATTGGCGGCTCTGCGCAGATTTCCGGTGGCTTCACGGTCGAATCGGCCAACCAGCTTGCCATTGCCCTGCGCTCGGGCGCGCTGCCGGTCGATCTGCATGTGGTCGAGGAACGCTCGGTCGGACCGGACCTGGGCGCGGACTCGATCAGGAAAGGCATGATCGCCATGCTGGTCGGCACGGCGGCGCTGATGACATTCATCATGATCACCTATGGCCGCTTCGGCATCTATGCCTGCATCGCGCTGGTATTGAACGTGCTGATGATCCTGGGCACGATGGCGGTGGCCGGCACCACGCTGACATTGCCCGGCATCGCCGGCTTCGTCCTGACCATCGGCGCGGCGGTGGACGCCAATGTGCTGATCTACGAGCGAATCCGTGAGGAGCGCGCGCGGGGGCGACGGGTGGTTCAGGCGGTGGAGATGGGCTACAAGGAAGCCAGCCGCGCGATCTTCGACGCCAATATCACCAATGTCATCGCCGCAGTGCTGATGTTCATGTTCGGCTCGGGCCCGGTCCGCGGATTTGCCGTGGTGCTGATGATCGGCATTGTCACGTCGGTGTTCACCGCCGTCTCGCTAACCCGGATGTGGGTGGCGCATTGGCTGCGCAAGGCGCGGCCCAGCGATCTTGTGATTTGAGGACCGGCCGATGAAACTCCTCAAGCTTGTCCCCGACAATACCAACATTCGCTTCCTGCGCTGGCGGATACCCTTCTACGTGGTCAGTCTGCTGCTGATGACAGCGTCGGTGACACTGGTTCTCACCAAGGGCCTCAACCTCGGTGTCGATTTCATCGGCGGCCAGATGATCCGGGTGACCTTCGAGCAGAGCGCGGCGGCGCCGGTCGGGGAACTGCGCAAGCAGGTGGACGAACTCGGCTATGGCGAGCCGACCATCCAGACCTTCGGCAAGAAGAACCAGATTTCGATCCGGATGAAACTGCCAGAAGGATCGGAGAAGGACCCGGGCCTGTCCGAAGCCATGGCCAGCAAGATCACCGCTTCGATCAAGGCGAACCATGCCGATGCCCGGATCGACGGGGTCGATTCGGTCTCCGGCAAGGTTTCCGGCGAGCTGTTCAGCACCGGCATGCAGGCCTTGCTCTACGCCATGATCGCGATTTCGATCTATATCTGGGTGCGCTTCGAATGGCAGTTCGGCGTCGGTGCGCTGTTCGCGCTGGTCCACGACGTGACGCTGACGCTCGGCTTGTTCGCGCTGACCCAAATGGAATTCGACCTCAACATCGTCGCGGCAATCCTGACGATCATCGGCTATTCGCTCAACGACACCATCGTCGTCTACGACCGTATCCGCGAGAACCTCAAGAAATACCGGCGCATGCCGATCGCGGAGCTGCTCGACCTGTCGGTCAACGAGACGCTGTCTCGGACCATAGTCACCTCGCTGTCGGTGCTGATTACGCTGTTCGCGCTGGTGCTGCTCGGGCCGAACGTGATTTTCGGATTCAGCGCAGCGATCACGCTCGGCATTTTCGTCGGCACCTACAGCTCGATCTACATGTCCGCGCCGATCCTGATCTGGCTGAAGGTCACTTCTAAGAGCTTTGTGCCGGTCGAAACGGAAATCGACCGGCAGGAGAAACTGGCGCGCGAACAGAGCTAGGCCAATAGCCTAACGTGCTCGCGGAAATCCGCCTGAAATGCGCCGCTAGCCGGGCGGCGTTCTCCTCCCAGCTGAACCGCGCGGCATGGGCGGCAACCGTTTCCTGCGAGGGTGGGGCTGCCAGCAATTCCCGGACACCCGCCGCAATCGCGGAGGCCTCGCGCGCGACAATACGTCCCGCAGCGGCATCGCGGACCACTTCGCGCGCGCCGCCGGCATCGGTGATGACCAGCGGCGTGCCGCAGGCGAGGGCCTCGACCCAGGCATTGGCCAGGCCCTCGCGCTCGGAGGGCAGCACCATTACGTCGGCGGCGGAAACCAGTGTCGCCAGGTCCTCCGGCTTGACCCCGCCGGGAATGTGGACCCGCTCCGAGACTCCCAGCCGCTCCGCCAGCGTGCGCAATTCGCCTGCCATGTCGCCCTTGCCAGCCAGCACCAGCCGAGCGCCCGGCAGTTGCGTCAGTGCCGCGATCGCCAGGCTCTGGCCCTTGAGCGGAATGAGGTTGCCGACAGAGACCAGCAGCGGGCCGTCGGCGGGCACTGGATGCTCGGCATGTGCCGCCCATAGCGCGCGCATCCGGGCGCGGGGGCGGACGTGGAACAGCGCGTGGTCTAGCCCGGTATAGTGGACGGAAATGCTGTCCCCGGCCATTCCGAGCGCGACCATGTCGCGCTTGAGGGCTTCGGAAACCGACAGCAGCCCACTCGCCTGCCGCGCCGCCGCCAGCATTGCCCGCCGGGCATGGGGGAGGGCTCCCCAGTAGTGGATGTCCGACCCTCGCGCCTTGATCGATAGCGGCAGGCCAAGCGCCCGGGCAATGCGCGCGGCAGCGGGGCCGTCGGGATAAAAGAACTGGGCATCGACTGCATCGAACGGCTTCACCGCATGTAGCCGCCGGGCCAGCGGCAATACCGTGCGGGCGATCAGGTCCGGGTTCCAGCGCGCGCCGAAGCGGGGGATGTAGGGGAAGCGCGGGTAGTGAACCTCAACGCTCCAATCGCGCGCCGATTCCGGCAGCGAGCGCTCTGCCGGACTGTTGAGAAGTCGGTGGAAAGGCGGTGGAGCGATTGCCAGCGGATTGACCACCACCAGCTCGACATCGCCGCGCTTCGCCAGCGCCTCGGCCTGCCGGGCAACGAACAGGCCGAAGCCCGGGCGCGCCGCATTGGGAAACAGCGTGCTGATCGAGAGGACGCGGAGCACTGCGTGTCAGCACCTTCGTCCAGAGATTCCTCTCGTCATTGCGAGCGCAGCGAAGCAATCCAGAGTCGCCTGAACTGCCCTGGATTGCTTCGTCGCTGCGCTCCTCGCAATGACGAGGTCTATTCTGGCGGGACTCACAGCTTGCGCACCAGCATTTCGGCCACCGCCAGCCAGGCCGGGTTTTCGACCACCACCTGCTTGGTCCCCGTGCCGGGTGGCAGCAGGGCGACGCGGACATCGTCGCGGTCGATCATCCGGCCGAAGGCGAAGCGCCCGCCGGGGCGCGGGGCGAGCACGTCGCGGTTGAGCAGGCGGGCAAAATCCGCCGGCTGGGTCTCGCGCAACCACAGCTGGTCGCCGGCGCGGTATTCTCCGGCGCTGGCTTCGACCGCGAGGGCGACGAGGGGGCCCTCTCCGCCAAGCTCGGTTGGCAGGATGGCATCGCGCGGGTTGGTGAGTGCTTCGGCACCGGTATCGCCGAGGCGGGCGATCAGGCGGGGCTGCTCCGCCTCCTCGCCGCGCACCAGCAGCTCGGGATCGACCCCGAGCGCTGCGGCGATGCGGTTCATCCACACCAGCGAGAGATTGCGCATACCGGTCTCAAGCCGGCCGATGGTCTGCGCGGTGGTCGGCGGCGAGCAGCGCGCGGCGACATCGGCGAGGGTCATGTGCTTCTGCTTGCGGATATCGCGGACGCGGTTGATCATGGCGGACTCCCTCATAACCAAATCGGTTTTTGCTTTCCTACATAGCGTTCGATTTGGCAAGTGTTGATTTGCCATGATCGAGGGAGAAACACATGCAACGCCAGCTCGCCGAACGCGAACTCACCAGCGAGGGCCCCTCGGCCCGACCGCCCCGCAAGGGCGGGCGCAGTGTTACCGTCAACCTCGCCGAATCGCCGCTGAGCTGGCTGCACTCGCGCGGGCACTTGAGCGACCGCCAGTTCGATGCCGGTGAGCGCCTGCGCGCCGACTGGGAGCGCGCGCAATTGGCCCCAGGGGTGACCATGCGCTGGGACGCAGTGCGGGTGAAATCGACCGGAGAACGCGGACTGAACGGCATGGAGCGGCAGATGGCGGCCAAAGCGCGCTTCGATAATGCGGTGGCAGCGGCGGGGCCAGGACTGGCGGATGTGCTGTGGCGGGTGGTCTGCGCCGGGGAGACCCTGCCCGATGCCGAGAAGGCAATGGCCTGGCCGGTGCGCAGCGGCAAGCTGGTGCTGAGTTTGGCGCTGGACCGCGTGGCGGATTTTTATCGGGTGGGGTGAGGGGGGTTTGACACGGGTCAAGCCGCTGGGCGGGGCAAGGCGCTATACTGCACGATAAGGAGGCCAAGATGAAACTTTCTAAGTTAGCCACTCTCTTGATCCTGTCGCTACTTATCGGGGCAAATCAGGTGCCGCCTGGCGAGCAGGACAAGCCTGCGGTCGCAACTCAAAGTTCTGGCGATGCCGGCGACATCCTGGTGGAGGGCAAATGGCCGACTGCGCCCAGGCGGTCGGAATCGGGACCGATGCCGCGGCACTACATAGTAGCGCTATGGGGCGTGCCCGCACCCTATGCCGGGATGAGCAACCCGCTGCGGCGGCGCAAGGAAATGTTCGATCGCGGTCAGGCGATTTATACGCAGTATTGCGCGGTGTGCCACGGCGATAACGGCGTCGGCAATGGCCTTGCCGGCCGCGGCCTTTCGCCGCCGCCGGGCAATCTGGTCTGGCTGTCGGATGTGCCCGAAAAGCAATGGGACGAATTCATGTATTGGACCATCGCCGAGGGCGGCACAGCACTCGGCACTTCGATGCCGCCCTACAAGCAGATTCTGACACAGGACGAGATTTGGGCGGTGACGGCATATATTCAGGAGAACATTCCGTTTGTCTCGCGGATGCGGTAGGGAGAATCGTCAGCTCTCCACCAGTTCCGCCAGTTCCAGCCAGCGCTCCTCGGCTGCATCCTTGTCCGCCCGGGCCTTGGCCACGGCATCGCTCAATGTGGCGAATTTAGCCGGGTCACGGGTGTAGAGGGTTGCATCGTGCAGCGTCGCCTCATCCCGCGCAATCGCGGCTTCCAGTTCCTCGATCCTCGCGGGGAGGAGATCGTAGTCGCGCTGGTCCTTGTAGGAGAGCTTCACTTTCCCCTCCCGCACGCGGGAGGGGTTAGGGGTGGGTCCTTCGGGACTTGGCGCGGCGTCGGTCGGCACTGGCCCACCCCCAGCCCCTCCCGCAGGCGGGAGGGGAGTTTTCTTCACAGGCCCGCCACGCTTCCGCCGCTGTTTCTCCCAGTCGGCATAGCCCCCGGCGACGATATCGATCTTGCCGCTGCCATCCAGCCCCAGCGTCACCGTCACCGTACGGTCGAGAAAATCGCGGTCGTGGCTGACGATCAGCACGGTGCCGTCATAATCGGCGATGACTTCCTGCAGCAGGTCGAGGGTTTCGAGGTCGAGATCGTTGGTCGGCTCGTCGAGCACCAGCAGGTTCGATTTGCGGGCGAATTCGCGTGCCAGCAGCAGCCGCGAACGCTCGCCGCCCGAGAGGGTTCCGACCCGCGCATCGACCAGTCCGGGGTCGAACAGGAAGTCCTTGAGATAGCCCTGCACGTGCTTGCGCACCCCGCGCACATCGACCCAGTCGCCGCCCTCCGCCAGAATGTCGCGCACTTTCTTGTCGGGGGTCATCAGGCTGCGCTGCTGGTCGATCATCACGCCATGGAGGGTCTTGGCGAGGGTTACTGTGCCCTCGTCCGGTTCGAGCTCGCCGGTGAGGAGCCTGAGCAGCGTGGTCTTGCCCGAGCCGTTCGCGCCGACCACACCGATTCGGTCACCCCGGGTAATGCGCAGGGTGAAATCGCGGATGATGGTGCGATCTCCGAACCGCTTGGTCACCTTGTCCGCGACGATCACCGCCTTGGTCTTCGTATCGTCGCTCGCGAGATTGAGTTTCGCGACCCCGGTGGGATTCAGCATCGCCGCGCGCTGGGCACGCATTTCCCAGAGCTTTTCCAGTCGGCCCTGGTTGCGCTTGCGCCGCGCTGTGACGCCGCGTTCCAGCCAGTGCGCCTCCAGTTTCAGCTTCGCGTCGAGCTTGTCCGCCGCGCGGGCTTCCTTGGCATAGATCGCATCTTCCCAGGCGTCATAGCCGCCGAAGCCGACTTCCTTGCGTCGCAGCGAGCCACGGTCGAGCCACAGCGTCGCCTTGGTCAGGCGCGTGAGGAACGTGCGGTCATGGCTGATGGCGATGAAGGCACCCTTGTAGCGCGACAGCCAGTCTTCCAGCCAGTCGATGGCGGCAAGATCGAGGTGGTTGGTTGGCTCGTCGAGCAGCAGCAGGTCTGGCTCGGAAGCCAGCGCCCGGCACAAGGCGGCCCGTCGCCGCTCGCCGCCGCTGGCACTTTCGGCATCGCGGCCGAGGTCGATGCCGAGCTGGCCGGCGATCGCCTCGACTTCGTGGCGCGGCGGGGCGTCGTTGCCATGCAGCGCAAAGTCGAGCAGCGTGGCATAGCCGGTGAAGAACGGGTCCTGTTCGAGCACGATCACTTTTGTGCCGGGCTGGACCGAGCGCTTGCCCTTGTCTGCCTCGATCTGGCCCGCGATCAGGCGCAGCAGTGTCGTCTTGCCGGCGCCGTTGCGGCCGATAAGCGCGAGGCGGTCTCTTGGGGCGATATGCAGGTCGAGTTCGCGGAACAGCCAGCCCGATCCCTGGATCAGGCCAAGCTCTTCCCAGCTGAGGATCGGTGCGGCGGCCATGGTGGGCGGCAACTAGGTTGGGCGCGGCGCGTTGACAAGCCGTTGAGGGAGGGGGAGGTAGGTTCATGCGCACGGTATGGCTCAATGGCGAATGGCTTCCGGAGGGCGAGGCCAAAGTCTCGGTGTTCGACCGGGGGCTGACTTTCGCCCAGAGCGTCTACGAAGTCGCGCCGGTCATCGGCGGACGCATTGCCAACTGGCCCCACCACGCCGCGCGGCTGGCCAATTCGCTGCGGACGGCGCTGATCGCCGACCAGACTGACTGGCCGGTGGTGCTGGCCGAACTCATCCGCCGCAATGCAATGGTCGAAGGCCGGGTCTATTTGCAGGTGACCGCCGGCAATCAGGGCGACCGTGATTTTGCTATGCCCCGCCCGCCCGTCGCGCCCACGCGGATCGCCTATACCCAGACTGCCAGGCTGATCGACGATCCGCGCGCGAACAGAGGCCTGCGCATCGTGCTGCGCCCGGACCTGCGCTGGCAGCTGCGTTCGGCCAAGACCACCCAGCTGCTCTATGCGGTGCTGATGAAGGAGGAAGCGCGGGCGGCGGGTGTCGACGACGCCTGGCTGGTCGAGCAGGGCGTGATCACCGAGGCGACCAATCAGAATGCGCATATCGTCGACCAGCGCGGCGTGCTGGTGTCGCACCCGGTGAACTGCGGCGTGCTGCCGGGCGTCACCCGGATTTCCGTGCTGGAGATCGCCCGCGAGCTGGGCATTGCTATCGAAGAGCGCGGCTTCACTCCCGATGAACTGTTTGCCGCGCGCGAGGCTTTCGTCTCGGCGGCCGGTACGCTGGTCCTGCCGGTGGTCGAGGCGGACGGGCGGATGGTCGGCGACGGCAAGCCGGGCCCCGTCACCGGGGCCATCCGCAAGGCCTATGTCGCCCGGCTCAGCACGGCGTGAATCCTATTCACTTGATGTTCAATCCTGCTGGACTAGTCACGATGCCGAAATGAAGCAGTTTGCCATCCTCCTGTCCGTTACGCTCGCGCTCGCCGTTCCCGCGTTGACGTCCTTCGCCCAGCCAACTGGCGAGCAAGGCCAGGTGCGCAAGGAAATCCGCAACGGCAATGTCCGTTCCTTGCGGGAGATCGAACGGCAGGTGCTGCCGACCATGCCGGGAATGCAATATCTCGGGCCCGAATACGATCCTGCGGCCATGGCCTACCGGCTCAAATTCATCCGCGACGGTCGCGTCGTCTTCGTCGATGTCGATGCGCGGTCGGGCAGTGTGCTCGACCGGAAGCGCTGATGTGCCGCGCTTGCTTGACGCCCAAGCGCTTTCGCCCCATTTG
The DNA here is from genome assembly GCA_963775115.1 of uncultured Alphaproteobacteria bacterium. Lineage (GTDB taxonomy): Bacteria > Pseudomonadota > Alphaproteobacteria > Sphingomonadales > Sphingomonadaceae > Novosphingobium. The sequence continues at coordinate 259,006 of CAVZHP010000005.1, read as the reverse complement.
AAGCCTCGCGATTAAGGGAACAACAAGGCGATGCGCATCCTGATCGTCGAGGATGAACCTACCCTCGGCAAGCAGCTCAAGTCCACACTGGAACAGAACGGCTATGCCGTCGATCTGTCGGTCGATGGCGAAGACGGGCATTTCCTCGGATCGACCGAGGAATACGACGCGGTGATCCTCGATCTCGGCCTGCCCGAGATCGACGGGCTGACCGTGCTGGGCATGTGGCGCAAGGAAGGCCGCAAGTTCCCGGTGCTGGTGCTCACCGCGCGCGACAGCTGGTCCGACAAGGTCGCGGGCCTCGATGCCGGGGCCGACGATTACCTCGCCAAACCGTTCCAGACCGAGGAGCTTATAGCCCGCCTGCGCGCGCTGATCCGCCGGGCCTCGGGCAATACCTCGTCCGAGCTGATCGCCGGCGACGTGCGGCTCGACACCCGCTCGGGCCGGGTCACGCTCGACGGCGAGCCGGTGAAGCTCACCGCGCAGGAATACAAGCTGCTGTCCTATCTGCTCCACCACAAGGGCAAGGTGGTCAGCCGCACCGAACTGATCGAGCATATCTACGACCAGGATTTCGACCGCGATTCGAACACCATCGAAGTCTTCGTCACCCGCATCAGGAAGAAGCTCGGCGCCGATGTCATCACCACCATCCGCGGCCTCGGCTACAGCCTCGACGACCCGGCCGGCGCCGGTCGCGGCTGAGGCCAAAGCGGCGCCCGGGGCGCCAGCGGCTGTCGCACCGGCCGCCGAAACCGGTGCGTCCGATCCTGCTGGCAAAAGCCTTGCGAACTTTCCGCATACCGGCTCGCTCTCCACCCGGATCATGCTCATCGCGGCGGGCTGGATCGCCATCCTGCTGTTCGTCGGTGGCTTCGCGCTCGACCGCACCCTGACCGGCCTGATTACCCGCCAGTTCGACGACCAGCTTGGCTATATGCTCACGGGCATGGTCGGCTCGGCCGAGATCGGCCCGGATGGCGAGGTGTTCTTCAACCGTCCGCTGGGCGATCAGCGGTTTCTCGAACCCAACAGCGGGCTCTATTGGCAAATTCGCGGCAAGGATCACGAGGACTTTCCGTCGCGCTCGCTGTGGGACCGCAGCCTCGAAGTGCACGGCGACCATTTCGACAGCAGACCCCATGTCTACGACAGCGACCAGTTCACCGCCGAGCCGCTGCGGGTGATCGAGCGCTCGATCATACTGCCCGGCAGCGAGACCAAATGGTGGTTCACGGTCGCAGCCAGCCGCAAGGAGCTCGACAACCAGATCAGCCAGACCCGCGCAATCCTGGCCTACAGCTTCATTATTCTGGGCCTCGGCCTGTTCGTCATGGCGGCGCTGCAGACCTGGTATGGGCTGGGCCCGCTGCGCCGGGTGCGCCGGGCGATCAAGAACATGCGCACCACCGGCGCGGGCCGCGTCACCGAGCCGCTGCCGCTCGAGGTCCAGCCGCTGGTCGAGGAACTCAACGCGCTGCTCGCCCATACCGAGCGCCAGGCCGAGGAAGCGCGCACCCATGCGGGCAATCTCGCCCACGCGCTCAAGACCCCGCTTACGGTGGTGATGAACGCTGCCACGGCCCATGCACCGGACCTGTCCGACACGGTGATCCGCGAGGCGGCGGTAATGCGCCGCCAGGTCGATCACCATCTGGCGCGGGCGCGGGCTGTGGGACGGCGCGCGGTCGGCATGTCGCGGGCGAGTGTGTGGGAAAGCGTCGAGGCAGTGCTGCGCGCGGTGACCCGGCTCTATGAACGGACCCGCTTCGACCTCGATGGCAACAAGCAGGCAGCGGTCGCCATCGAGCGGCAGGACCTCGATGAAATCCTCGGCAACCTGATCGAGAACGCGGCGAAATACGGCGGCGGTTCCGTTTTCGTCACGGTGGATAACGGCAATGAGCCTGGCTGGTGCGAAATCTGGGTCGAGGACGACGGCATGGGCATCCCCGAAGAAGAACGCGTCCGCATCTTCGATCGCGGCGCGCGGCTGGATACTGGGAAGCCCGGGACCGGGCTGGGGCTGGCGATCGTGCGCGATGTCGCGGAGATCTATGGCGGGACGGTGGAGCTGGCCGAGAGCGAGGATCTGGGCGGGCTGCTGGTTAAGTTGCGGCTGCCGAGAGTCGGGGGGTGATTGCGGATAAGCGGATAGACTGATATACGCATAAGCGTACAAGCGGAGAAATGCGATGGGTGATGAAATCTGTGCGTTGGACGGTAATGGTCGACAAGAGTACCGATATCGATCTGCGCAGCTACCTTGCACAGCAAGGGCTGAAAAAGGGCGATCTTTCCAAGTTCATTGAGGAAGCGGTGCGTTGGCGGCTCTACGACCTTTCGCTGCGCCGAATTCAGCAAGGGCTTTGCCGATCTCTCGGAAGATGAGGCCGATGGCATTGGCCGACGAAGCCGTGGCATGGGCGCGAAAGGGCGAAGGGCGTTGATCGTTGTCATCGACACCAACATCATCGTCAGCGCCCTGATCTCTCCCATATCCGCACCACGGCGCATTCTTGAACATTGGCGCAAGGGCAGGTTCGACATTGCTCACTTGCAACGAACATCTGGAACGAGTTGCGCAGGGCTCACGGTATCCGAAAATCCGCGCGCAAGTAAAGCCTTCTGTCGCCGGAACCGTGGTCAACGAAATCGGCAAGGCAGTGACGGCATATCGCCAAATTGCCGCAGGTGCAGCGTTCCATCGATCCCTGGGATGATTACCTGTTGGCTTTGGCTGCAGCGGGAGCAGCCAATTTTCTGGTTACGGGCGACAAGTCGGGCCTCTTGTCGCTGGTGCGCATGGCGAGGCTCAGATTGTGACGGCAAGGGAGTTTTCGGAAATTCTCAAAATCTGAACGGGCGCGCAGGGGGTGATTGCCGAGGGGGCAAGGTATCGCTGGCGAAGAGCGAGGGCATTGGGGACTGCTGGTCAGGCTGAAGCTGCCGGGAGCGGCTGGGGTAGGTGGGATGACTGGTCTCGACCCAATTACAGTCGTTTCTCCAGAACTTGACGCCGTCCGACAGCAGATGTTTGTTCATTTGCTTGCCAGCGCTAGCTCATCAAGTGTGAAGGTAAAAAAGGCAGCGAATCGCCATCAGGACATTCTCAATTGTCGAACAGCGCGGATCAGCGCTATGGATCTGATAACAAGGCTGCTTCCCTCACTTTTGCATCCTAGAGTAGACAGTCCGCATCTCACCCCATATCCGCCATTAAATGGTCACCCCCCATTCTTCGCCTGCTCGTGGTGCCGGATCACTTCGTCGATGATGAACCGCAGAAACTTCTCCCCGAAGTCCGGATCGAGCTGCGCATCCGCCGCCAGCGCCCGCAGCCTCGCGATCTGGCGTTCCTCGCGCGCCGGGTCGGATGCAGGCAAGGCATGCTCCGCCTTGTAGGCGCCCACTGCCTTGGTGATGCGGAAACGCTCGGCGAGGATGTGGATCAGCGCGGCGTCGATATTGTCGATGCTGGCACGGTATCCGGCCAATGTGGCGTCGGGGGTGGGCTGCGTGTCGCTCATGGGCGCTTGCGCTAGCATGACAATTTCCGATTGCCTATCGGTGCATGGCTATTGCCCGCTTTGCACTTGCCTTCCGGGCGCGGGCAGGCAATGCGAAAATCGATGACAGCCGACATAATCTCGCTGCGCCCGCGCGCTACCGAACCCTCGCTGGCCCCGATGATGGCGCTGACCGCTTCGGGCATGAACAGCGTCAACGCGGTCATTCTTGACCGGATGCAGAGCGAGATTCCTTTGATCCCCGCTCTGGCGGGGCATCTGATATCCGGCGGAGGCAAGCGGATGCGGCCGATGCTGACGATCGCCGCCGCCGCGCTATGCGACTATCATGGCGAGCGGCACCACAAATTGGCGGCGGCTGTCGAATTCATCCACACCGCCACCTTGTTGCACGACGACGTGGTCGATGGCTCCGACCTGCGGCGCGGCAAGGAGACCGCGAACATTGTCTTCGGCAATCCGGCGACGGTGCTGGTCGGCGATTTCCTGTTCAGCCGCGCATTCGAGCTGATGGTCGAGGACGGCAGCCTCAAGGTGCTGAAAATCCTCAGCCACGCTTCCGCCGTCATCGCCGAGGGCGAGGTCGACCAGCTCACCGCCCAGCGCCACATCGAAACCAGCGAGGAGCGCTACCTCGGGATCATTGGCGCCAAGACCGCCGCGCTGTTCGCTGCCGCCTGCCGGATTTCCGCCGTCGTCGCCGAACGCAGCGAAGCGGAAGAGCGTGCGCTGGAGGACTATGGCCGCAATCTAGGCATCGCCTTCCAGCTGGTCGATGATGCCATCGACTACGATTCCGACGCCGCCGAGATGGGCAAGGGCCAGGGCGACGATTTCCGCGACGGCAAGATGACCCTGCCGGTGATCCTTGCCTATGCGCGGGGCAATGCCGAGGAGCGGCAGTTCTGGCAGGATGCAATTGCCGGTTTCCTGGTCAAGGACGAGGACCTGGCCCACGCGGTCAAGCTGATCAATCGCCACGACGCCGTCAGCGCCACCCGTGACCGCGCCCGGCACTATGCCCAGCGGGCGATCGACGCGATTGCAGGCGTTTCCGGCGGGCGAGGCCCGGTCGGCGATGGCCGAAGCGGCGGAGTTTGCGGTGGCGCGGCGCTATTGAATTCGCGTGAGGCGGGCCGCCGCCTTACTGGTGCGCGTCCTGCTCGACAAATGCCAGGCCGGCAAATTCCCCGTCGCACCATTTGAGTTCGGCCGGAATGCGGGTCCCGTCCTCAAGTTCGATCATCAGCGATGAGGCCTCGGCGATACCCGAGAGCGCCTCGCCCATCATTCCGCCCCAGGAAGTGTTGTGGAGCGCGAAGGCGTGCGGGGATCCGTCGATGTGGAGCGATATTGTCCGCCCGTCCGACGCAACCCGCTCTTCGCTGCGCTTTTCCTTGCCTTTCCCTTGAACGAGCTTTTTGCCGCCCTGGATGACATGGAGCGCGACAGCCTTGTGGCCTGTCAGTTCGAATCCGGCCTGGGTGTCGCCACTGATAGGCAAGGCGGTGCTACAGATGCCGCATTCGGCGGTGATCCGGCCAACGTGCCATTGCGAGTGGCCGCAGCCCGGGCAACGATTGACCTGATCGCGCCAGAACAGCACCTGATAGCCGCGCGACGACAGGTCGAGCCGATAGGTCTTGCTGGAAGCGGGCACTTTTCTGGCTGGCACGTCGCGTCTCTCGCTAAGGAATGGAAGTTCGGGCCAATGCGGTCTTATGCACCGCACGCGTTGATAAATTCATAACCCATGGCCCGAATTGGCCAGGGCGGCCCCCGGCCGCCACTCATTGCGCAAGCCCCATCGACAAACCGCTTATCCTCGGCTGGTCTATTCTCTATGCACGCGCCGGTGGATCGACTGCCCATACATGCTGTCTTGCCGGACCTGCTTGCCTGCCTGCGCGTGGACCCGTGCGCGGTGCTGATCGCCCCGCCCGGCGCAGGCAAGACCACGGCTGTCGCCCCGGCATTACTGTCCGAGCCCTGGTGCGACGGCTCGGTTATTCTGCTCAGCCCCCGCCGCGTTGCCGCGCGCGCCGCCGCCGAGCGCATGGCAGAGCTGCTTGGCGAGAAGGCAGGGGATACCATCGGCTATCTCACCCGGCTCGATAGCAAGCGTTCTGCAGGGACCCGGGTGCTGGTGATGACCGAGGCGATCTTCGTTTCGACAATCCTGAGCGATCCCGAGCTGTCCGGGGTGAGCGCCGTCCTGTTCGACGAGGCGCACGAGCGGCATCTCGACAGCGACCTCGGCCTGGCGCTGGCAATCGAATGCCAGCAGGTGCTGCGCGAGGATTTGCGGCTGGTGGTCATGTCGGCAACCATTGATGGCGCGCGGTTTGCGTCGCTGCTTGCCAAGGACGGACAATCCGCTCCGGTGATCGAGAGCGCGGGAAAGGCCTTCCCGTTGACAATCCGCTGGCTCGGCGCGCGGCCGGAGCTGCGGATCGAGGATGCCATGGCCTCGGCGGTCCAGACAGCCTGGCGCGAGGAAGCGGGCGATGTCCTCGCGTTCCTGCCGGGGGTCGGCGAAATCGAGCGGGTCCGCGAGCGCCTTGTCGAGCGGTTGCCGCAGGCGCTGGTGCTGCCGCTGCACGGCCAATGCGAGCCAGCGGCGCAGCGCGCGGCGATCAAGCGCGACCCGCAAGGCCGCCGCCGTATCGTGCTGGCAACCGCGATTGCCGAAACCTCGATCACGCTCGATGGTGTCTCGGTGGTCGTCGATGCGGGTCTTTCGCGGCGAGCGGAGTTCGATAAGGCGGCGGGAGTGACGCGGCTGGTGACCCACAGCGCCAGTCAGGCGGCGGCGGCGCAGCGAGCAGGGCGTGCTGCACGGCAGGGGCCGGGCACGGCCTACCGGCTTTGGGAAGAGCCGGCGCATGCCGGGCGGCCCGCCTTCGATCCGCCCGAGATGCTGACTTCGGACCTCGCACCGCTGTTGCTGTCGCTGGCCGGGTGGGGCGCGGGCGAGGTGTCGGCCATGGCCTGGCTCGATCCGCCGCCAGCGGCTGCGCTGAGCGCGGCGCGGGCGAAGCTGCAGGCGCTGGGCGGCATCGATGGCGACGGACGGATTACCCCGCATGGCCGCGCCATGGCCGCGCTGCCAATGGCCCCGCCGCTGGCGCATATGCTGCTTTATGCTGCGCAACATGGAGTGCAGCACGATGCGGCAAAGCTTGCCTTGCTGCTCCAGGAGCGCGGGCTGGGTGGGCGCGGCGACGATCTGGCGCAGCGGCTTGACCGGTGGAATTCGGAGCGTTCGGCGCGGGCGGAGGCTTCGCGCAAGCTGGCGGCAGGCTGGGCAAGGCGCTCGCTCGCTTCTGGGCAAGGTGGGACAGAGCGGGACGAAATTCCTCCGGGCATACTGCTTTCGGAGGCATTCCCCGATAACCTCGCCAAGCGCCGCGATGCCAGCGGGGAGAACTGGCTCACAACCGGGGGAAGAGGGCTGCGGCTCGACCCCGCGTCGCCGCTGGCCCGTGCCGAATGGCTGGCGGTGGGCGAAGCTCAAGGGCAGGCCAAGGGCGCGCGGATTACCGGAGCCCTGGCGCTCAGCGAGGCCGAGGTTCATCCGCTGGTTGCCGCATCGTATCGAGAAGCGCTCCACCATGCGCTGGATTGCGGATGAGCGGCGCGCCGAGGCATTGCTGGAACAGCGGTTGGGTGCGATTGCCCTGGCACGCGGGCCCGATCCTTCGCCCGATCCAGCCGCGATCGCCGCCTTCGTGCTGGAGAAAGTGCGCGAAGCGGGCCTTGCGCTGGTGCCGTTCTCGCATGGCAGCCTCGCCCTGCTCAAACGCGCCCGCTTTGCCGGGATCGCTGCGCTGGGGGACGAGGCGCTTCTGGCGGAGGCGGAGGACTGGCTGGCGCCGCTGCTGTCCCGCCGCCTCGATGCGCTCGATGCCGGCGCGCTGCATCAGGCGCTGCTCAATCGGCTTGGCTATGAGGAGCGCCAGCAGCTCGACAAGCTCGCGCCGCCGCATTTTTCCAGCCCAGCCGGCGCGCAGCATGCCATCGACTACGAGGACGAGGGCGGCCCTTCGGTGGAACTGCGGGTTCAGGCGCTGTTCGGGCTCGACCGGCATCCCGCATTCGGGCAACCCCCGAAGCCGCTGCTGCTCAAGCTGACATCGCCGGGCGGCAAGCCGATCCAGATGACTCGCGACCTGCCGGGATTCTGGCGGGGCTCATGGCGCGATGTCGTCAAGGACATGAAAGGCCGCTACCCCAAACACCGCTGGCCGGACGAGCCCTGGACCGAGGACCCCAGCCTGAAGACGAAAAACGCCTTCGAGGCTTCTCGCCGGACTTGATTCCCGGCGCGATTGGGGGGAAAGCCGATGTCATGACAGCCCGCATCTATCAGCCCCCGAAAAATGCCATGCAGTCCGGCAAGGCGCTCACCGATCAATGGATCCTCGAATTCGCCCCCGCCGAGGCGCGCCGGGCGGACCCCTTGATGGGCTGGTCCGGATCGGGCGACACCCAGGTGCAGGTGGTGCTGAAGTTTGATTCGCGTGATGAGGCGCAGGCCTATGCGGCCAAGCACGGCATCGCGGCGCGGGTCGCCGCGACGCCGCCGAAGCGGTTGAAGCTACAGGCCTACTCCGACAATTTCCGCTGAACGGGTTGCGAAACCCCGGTATCCCCGCCATATGCGCGCCCGGGAGTCGGTCGGGCGCTTGCGTCCGCCAACCTGGTCAGGTCCGGAAGGAAGCAGCCACAACGGGTTGCGGCGGGTCGGCCGGCTCCTTTTCCCCCTGACAATCCGCCCGCCACAGCCTAACTGATGCCAATGGGCGATTCCCCCGACATTTTTGGCGACGAACCACTCGAACAGGGCGAAGCCGCGCCCAGCGCCGCCGAGCTGGAAGCCGCCGGACAGTCCGCATTGTTCGGCGCGCCGGAACCCGCGCCGCCGCCCGCACCGGCGCCTTCTGCCGCAACCCCGATAGCGGCATTCCAGCCCTACCGCGTCCTTGCCCGCAAATACCGGCCGCAAACCTTCGCCCAGCTGATCGGGCAGGATGCGATGGTCCAGACGCTGGCCAATGCGATTCGGCGCGAGCGGCTGGCCCATGCCTTCCTGATGACCGGGGTGCGCGGCGTGGGCAAAACCTCGACCGCGCGGCTGATCGCCAAGGCGCTAAACTGCATCGGCCCGGACGGGCAGGGCGGGCCGACCATCGATCCCTGCGGTGCCTGCGAGCCCTGCGTCGCGATTGCAGAGGGCCGGCACATCGACGTGATCGAGATGGACGCCGCCAGCCACACCGGCGTCGACGACGTGCGCGAAATCATCGAGGCGGTGCGCTATGCGGCGGTCTCGGCGCGCTACAAGATCTATATCATCGACGAAGTTCACATGCTGTCGCGCAATGCTTTCAATGCGTTGCTCAAGACACTTGAGGAACCGCCGCCGCATGTGAAATTCCTCTTCGCCACCACCGAAGCCGACAAGTTGCCGGTGACCGTGTTGTCGCGCTGCCAGCGTTTCGACCTGCGGCGGATTTCCGCACCGATGCTGACGGAGCATTTTGCCGGGATTTGCCGGGCCGAGGGCGTCGCGGCGGAGGATGAGGCGCTCGCGATGATCGCCGCCGCCGCAGAAGGGTCCGTACGCGATGGCCTGTCGATCCTCGACCAGGCGATTGCGCATTCCGAGCTGGGCATGGCCGATCTGGGCGGGGAAGGGCGGATCACCGCCGCGCAGGTTCAGGAAATGCTCGGCCTTGCCGACAAGAGCGTGCAGCGCCGCCTGTTCGCTGCCTTGCTGGCAGGGGAGGGGGGCGAGCTGCTCGATCTCGTCGCCCAGCAGTTTTCGCTCGGGGTGGAGCCGCTGGCGCTGCTGCGCGGGGCAATGGAGTTGACCCACCGTGCGACTGTCGCGCAGCTGGGCCAGGGCGCAGGCGAGGCTGCCTCGGCCGAAGAGCGCGTGGCTATCGAGGGCTGGGCGAAGTCTTTGTCGGCCGGTCAGCTGCACCGGTTGTGGCAGCTGCTGCACAAGGGATATGAGGAAGTGCGCTCGGCACCCGATCCGCTGGTTTCGGCGCAGATGGCGCTGCTGCGGGTGATGCATGCCGCCGACATGCCAGACCCGGGCGCTTTGGTGAAAAAGCTGGAAGAGCTTGCCGCGAGGTCTGCGCCTCTGGGCGGGGATGCAGGCTTGGCATCTGCCGCAACGCCGCGAGATCAAAGCGCGCCGCCGTGGGAGGCGCTGGTGGCGGCGGTGGACAGTTCCGGCCAGTTGCGCATTGCCCAGATCATGCGCGATTGGGTGCGGGTGGTGTCGCTGGCGCCGGGCGAGCTGCGCTACAGCCTGACGCCGGGCTATGCCGGCGATCCATCGCCGGAATTGCGCGATGGCCTGCTCAAGGCGACCGGGGAGCGCTGGACGGTCGAGCGCTGCGAGGTGGAGGGCGTGCCGAGCCTGCGCGAACTCGACAACGCCGCCCGTGCGGTCGAAGCCGAAGCGTTGCGCCGGGATCCGCTGGTCGAAGCGGCCTTTGCCGCTTTTCCCGAGGCGGAATTTGTCGATGAAAGCGAAGTCGCCAAACTCGGCGAACGCAAATGGAGCCGTTAGAATGAAATCGATGGAAGAGATGATCAAGGCCGCGCAAGCAGCCGCCGAGACCATCCAGAAGCAGATGACCGAAACCCAGGGCAAGCTCGATGCGCTGGAAGTGGAAGGCGTGTCCGGCGGCGGGCTGGTGAAAATCCGCGCATCGGCCAAGGGCCGGGTGATCGGCGTCGCCATCGACGACAGCCTGATGGTGCCCGCAGACAAGGGCATTCTCGAAGACCTGGTGGCCGCCGCGTTCAACGATGCGCGGGCGAAGGCCGATCAGGTCGCGGGTGAGGAAATGGCCAAGGCCCAGCAGGGCATGGGCCTGCCGCCGGGGTTCAAGCTGCCGTTTTGACGACCGAACTCCGCTTGCCGTCGGGGCAAAGGCGATGGGCATCATCCACAGCCCCGCGATAATCCGCCATTGCGCCGCCGCCCATGCCACCCCATATCCCGCGTAACTGCCGGGCTTTGCCTGCAAATGCGCGGTTTTCGCGCTGTGATGGATGGATATGGACGTGAAACTTCTTCCTCTGCTTCCTTTGCGCGACATTGTCGTGTTCCCCGGCATGGTCGTGCCGCTGTTCGTCGGCCGCGAGAAGTCGGTAGCCGCGCTTGAGGCGGCGATGACTGGCGAGAAGGAGATATTCCTCCTCGCCCAGCTCGATCCCGGTTGCGACGATCCGGTGCATGACGATCTCTACGACATGGGCGTGGTCGCCTCGGTACTTCAGCTGCTCAAGCTGCCCGATGGCACCGTGCGAGTGCTGGTCGAAGGGCACGAGCGCGCCCAGCTGCAATCGCTTCGCGAGGAAGGCGACATGCTGGTCGCGCAGGTCGAGCAGGTCGATGCGGTTTCCGCCTCGGGCACCGAAGTCGCCGCGATGATGCGCAGCGTGGTCGAACAGTTCGGCGAATACACCAAGCTCAACAAGAAGCTGTCGCAGGATGCCGGCGATCAGCTCGGCGATATCGACGATGCCTCGAAGCTCGCCGATGCCGTCGCCGCGCAGCTTACCGCCAAGGTTGCCGACAAGCAGTCGCTGCTGACCGAGACCGACCCGCACAAGCGGCTGGAAATGGTGTTCAGCTTCATGGAAGGCGAGCTGGGCGTGCTTCAGGTCGAGCGCAAGATCCGCGGTCGGGTCAAGCGCCAGATGGAGAAGACCCAGCGGGAATACTACCTCAACGAGCAGCTCAAGGCGATCCAGAACGAGCTGGGCGGCGGCGACGGCGAAGAGACCAACGAGATCGCCGAATTGCAGGCGAAGATCGATACGCTCAAGCTGTCCAAGGAAGCCCGCACCAAGGCCAATTCGGAGCTGAAGAAGCTCAAGTCGATGCAGCCGATGAGCGCCGAGGCGACTGTCATCCGCAATTACCTCGACGTGCTGCTCGGCCTGCCCTGGGGCAAGAAGTCGAAGCTCAAGAAGGATATCGCCGCCGCGCAGAAGATCCTCGACGACGATCACTATGCGCTCGAGAAGGTCAAGGACCGCATCGTCGAGTATCTCGCGGTGCAGGCCCGGACCAACAAGCTCAAGGGTCCGATCCTCTGCCTGGTCGGTCCTCCGGGCGTCGGCAAGACCTCGCTGGGCAAGTCGATCGCCCGCGCCACGGGCCGCGAATTCGTGCGCCAGTCGCTTGGCGGCGTGCGCGACGAAGCGGAAATCCGCGGGCACCGGCGCACTTACATCGGATCGCTGCCGGGCAAGATCGTCACCAACCTGAAAAAGGCCGGCTCATCCAACCCGCTCTTCCTGCTCGACGAGATCGACAAGCTCGGTCAGGACTTCCGCGGCGATCCGGCGTCCGCCCTGCTCGAAGTGCTCGATCCGGAACAGAATTCGAAGTTCCAGGATCACTACCTCGAACTCGATTTCGATCTTAGCGACGTGATGTTCGTCTGCACCGCCAACAGCCTCAACCTGCCGCAGGCCTTGCTGGACCGCATGGAGCTGATCCGGCTCGAGGGCTACACCGAGGATGAGAAGGTCGAGATCGCCGAGCGGCATCTGATCGCCAAGCAGGTCGAAGCGCATGGGCTGAAGAAGGGCGAGTTCACCCTCACCAACGAAGGCCTGCGCGATCTGATCCGTTACTACACCCGCGAGGCCGGCGTACGCACGCTGGAGCGCGAGATCGCGCGGCTGGCGCGCAAGAGCCTGCGCCAGATCCTCGAAGGCAAGGCCAAGTCCGTCACGGTCACGCCGGAAAACCTCGGCGACTTTGCCGGGGTTCGCAAGTTCCGCCACGGCATGTCCGACGAAGAAAATCAGGTTGGCGCGGTTACCGGCCTGGCGTGGACCGAAGTCGGCGGCGAATTGCTGACCATCGAATGCGTCACAGTGCCCGGCAAGGGTTCGGCGCGGACGACCGGCAAGCTGGGCGAAGTGATGAGCGAAGGCGTGCAGATGGCCTTCAGCTTCGTGAAAGCCCGCGCGCCTGCCTATGGCATCAAGCCTACGATCTTCAACCGCAAGGACCTTCACATCCATTTGCCGGAAGGCGCCGTGCCCAAGGACGGCCCGAGCGCAGGTGTCGGCATGGTCACCGCTATGGTCTCGACGCTCACCGGCATTCCGGTGCGTGCCGATATCGCGATGACCGGCGAAGTTACCCTGCGCGGCCGGGTGCTGGCGATCGGCGGGCTCAAGGAAAAGCTGCTCGCGGCTTTGCGCGGCGGGATCAAGACCGTGCTGATCCCGGAAGAGAACCGCAAGGACCTCGCCGAGATCCCGGCGAATATCCAGGAAGGGCTGGAGATCATCCCGGTCAGCCATGTCGATGAAGTGCTGGCGCTGGCGCTCACCAGCCCGCTAGAGCCGGTCGAATGGACCGAGGCGGACGAGCTGGCAAGCCAGGCGGCGGCGCCCGTCCTGGGCGGCCCGGCGGCATCTGCGACCGCGCATTAGGCTATGCTGCATTGCGGCGACTCGGGACTTGATCCGGGTCGCCGCAGCCGGAAGATAGGTCATCTTCCCCTGTTGTCAGTTCAACTCATCGAAAATGGCGGAATTTAGGGGACAAACAGGGTTAAATTGCGCCTTTTGGCTTTGACAGTGCGAATAAAAATCGCTCAATTCCGCGCGACTCGATGAGGCGATTCCAAATACTCCATCCCACAACCAATGTAAGGGGGTTCCCATAATGAATAAAAATGATCTGATCGGCGCTGTTGCGGATTCGAGCGGCCTGACGCGGAGCGACGCCACCAAGGCAGTCGAAGGTGTTTTCGATGCGATCACCGGTGCGCTGAAGAAGGGCGACGAAGTTCGCCTTGTCGGTTTCGGCACCTTTTCCGTCGCCAAGCGCAAGGCCTCGACCGGCCGCAACCCGCGCACCGGCGAAGCGATGCAGATCAAGGCGAGCTCCCAGCCCAAGTTCAAGGCAGGCAAGGGCCTCAAGGACTCAGTCAACTAATCAGTTTCCGGCAGGCCGTCGACGCCTCGCGGCCGCCCTCTAACCGAAACGCCGCGCTTGCTTCAGGGCAGGCGCGGCGTTTTCGATTCCGGCGAAGCCCTCGAATGGGGACTACTGCGCGAGTTGCAACAGCGCGGTTGGCGCAGCAGCGCTGCGCGGGGTCACGCGCCATTGCAGCCGCTGGCCAGTTGGACCGGCCTGGGGCCCTTCGTCGGTATTGTTGGCCCGGACGGCGGCGTCGGTAGTGAGCACGAATGTCCCATCGATTTCCGGCAGCTTCGGTGCGCGCTGCTGTCCCTCCGACAGTGCGGCAGCCTGCATCCAGCCGCGATAGGGCTCTCCGGCGGCGGCGGGGGCGAAACCGGGGGCATCGATCCGCACCGACCGGTCGGTGCGCAGGATCACCTGGATGAAAGGATTGGTCGAAGGAAACCGCTCGATGACCGGGAAGACGAAATCGTGGTCGAGCGATCCGGAAGTTGCGAATTCGACGTCGTAGAGTCCGTCACCCCGGTAGAGAACCTTGCGCCAGCCCGCCTGCCGCCGCAGCCGCTCCGCCAGTTCCTCCGCCGCACGGGGGTCTGCGGGGTCCAGCCCGCCGAACATTGCCTTCATCGATTCGGCATCGCGGCGCTTGCGCTCGGCGCTTGCCGTGCGCTCCTGCTCCCATCCGCGCTTCTGCTCGTCGATTTCGGCGGCTGTGCATTTGCGTTCGACCTGACCGCTGGCGTCGGTTGTCCCGGCCGGATCGGCAGCCTTGTAGCAGGTTTGCGGCTCGAAGGCTTGGGACTCGCCCCGGTTCCGCCCCATGTCCGCCAGCTTGCTGAGCGCGAGAACATGAATCTCGCCGGTGTAACTGAAGGAAAAACGGCCATCCTTGCGGATATCGAGGCCGGACGTGAATTTCCCCGGCGAGAGCATGCAGGCGGCGAGCGAGAGCCCCAGCACCGCGACGGCAAGGGCTGCCGCCAGGCGGCTGCGCGTTTCCTTGATCGGCATTGGCCTAATCCCCCTGGTCAGAGCGCGTGGCGACGGCATAGAGCGCGATCGCTGCGGCATTGGACACGTTGAGGCTTTCCATTGCGTTACCGATTGGCAGGCGGGCGAGGGAGTCGCAATGCTGGGCGATGTTGTGCCGCATGCCTTCGCCTTCCGCGCCGAGCACCAATGCCACCGGGCCTGCGGTCAGCCCATCGGCCAACGTCGTCTTGGCTTCTCCCGCCAGTCCGATGCGCCAATAGCCGGCCTCGGCTATCTCCTCCAGCGCGCGGGCAAGATTGACCACCCGCACCCAGGGCAAAATCTCCAGTGCGCCCGAAGCGGATTTGGCCACCACGCCCGATTCGGGCGGTGCATGCCGGTCCTGCGTGACGATCGCGCAGGCATCGAAAGCCGCGGCCGAACGCATGATCGCCCCGACGTTATGCGGATCGGTGACCTGATCGAGCACGACCAGCGGCCGCAGCGGATCGCCGTTTAGCACATCTTCCAGATAGACATCTTCCAGCGCGTCGCATTCGAGCACCAGCCCCTGATGCGGCGCATCGCGCGCCACCAGCCGGCCAAGGTCCGCCGGCTGGGCATATTCAACCGGAAAATTGGCCGGCAACTCTCCGTCCAGCGAAGCGATCCCTTCGCGCGTCGCCCACAGCTTGCGGTGGTTGCGTTCCGGGTTCTTGAGTGCGGCTTCTACCGCGTGGCGTCCCCACAGCCGCACCGCGCCGGTGCTGGCGCGTCCCGAGCCGCGGCCACCCTGCATGCGCCCGGCACGCCCGCGCAAGGCCCGGGAAGGTTTGCCGTCGCCGCGCTTGCTCATATCCGGGTTCCGTTGCCTTGCATCCCACGTCCCTGCCAGTCACACCATTGACAGGCAAGGCTCGCTTCGTCATTGACCGCGCCTTCTCGGCTGGGGAGTTCTCAGGAACTTCGATTGCGGGGCAACCCGCTGCCGGCATGCTGGTGTGGACAGGTGGCCGAGTGGTTAATGGCAGCAGACTGTAAATCTGCCCGCGAGAGCGTACGCTGGTTCGAATCCAGCCCTGTCCACCACCCGGCTTTTCCTGCTTGGCCCAAGCCGACCGGTAAAGTCGGCGCGGTCGAACCAGCGAGTTGTTTGGACGGGCCGGATTGCCGAGGCAATCCAGCGGGGGTTCGAATCCAGCCCTGTCCACCACCCGGCTTTTTGCGCGACGGTTTCTTTAACCTCCGGCACCATTTCCGATTGACCGGGGCGAAGCGATCCCGTTCAATCGGCACAAACAACAAAAGACCGGAGAGTGACATGGCACTGCGACCGCGATTTTCGCCGGACATCGAAAAAGTCGAACTCAAACTGCCTCCCGGCAAGAAATTGGGAGGGGTCATTGCCTGCGACCATTCGCCCGAGGGCAACCTTTTCGTTATTCACCAGTTCGATCCGCCGGGCGTGGACGTCAGCCATCTCAACCCGGACGACTACCTGCCCAAAGTCGCCCGCTTCGCGCCCGACGGCAGCTTTATCGATGCTTGGGGCGGGGCGGATCATGTTGCGCGGGTGGACGGCGTCTCACAATGGCCCGCCGGGGTCGAGGGCCTGGAATGCGATGCTGACGGCAATGTCTGGGTGTTCGGCTACACCAAGGGCGACGATGCCGTGCTCAAGTTCTCGCCCAGCGGCGAACTGCTGCTGCGGATCGGCCAGCGGATGAATTGCGGCGGCGATGCCGACACGACGACTCTGGGCTGCCCGACTTCCTGCTATCACGACACAGAGGCGCGCGAGGTATTCATTTCCGATGGCTACGCCAACCACCGGATCATCTCGTTTAATTCCGACACCGGCGAATTCATCCGCATGTGGGGTGCCTATGGCAAGCACCCGGCGGAATGCACGCCCGAGGAAAGCTACGCCAATCCGGTTCACAAGGTGGCGGTCGGGCCGAATGGACTGCTCTACGTCTGCGACCGGATCAAGAACCGGGTGCAGGAATTCGAGCGCATTCCCGGCGGCGCGAAATATCTGCGCGAGGTGTACGTCGGACCCGGCACCATGCAGTTCGGCGCGACTTTCGATCTCGCCTTCACCCCTTGCGGCAAATACATGCTGGTCAGCGACGGCTCCAACCAGCGGGTGTGGAGCGTCGATCTGGCCAATTTCGAAGTGCTCGGCTGGGCCAGTGCGGCAACCGAGACTGAGGGGGACAGTAATGTCGCCCGCATTTTTGGCATTCTCCACCGCATGCGGCAGGAGCCAAACGGCGACTTGCTATTGTGCTGCACTACCCAGGGGATCAAGCGGATGCGGTATCTCGGGGTGAGCTGAACTGCCGGACTACGGGTCGCGGATGTGATTCCGGACCGCGAACTTTACCCAGAGCAAAGTGCTTAAAATCCGAGTCACTCGTCATTGCGAGCGCAGCGAAGCAATCCAGGGCGGAGCAAACCAGCTCTGGATTGCTTCGCTGCGCTCGCAATGACGAAGTACGGTGCAGACTTGCTGCAAGCTGCCTCAGGCCGAGTTCAGCAAATCATGCCATTCCGCTCGATCTGGCGGTATCGGCCGCAGGAATTCCACGCCGGCAACTTCGCCGCGCTTCCAGCGGATGATCGCGTGCATCGGATCTCCGGTTTCGAGGCTGACTTCGATGAAGCCGCCGATCCGCAACCGGGCATTTTCGCCAACCAGGTTGCAACCATGAGTCGAGAGATCGGCAATTCTAGCCCGTGAGCTTTCGCCTGCCGAGGAAAGGATTGTCACATCCGAGCGAACCGCGACGCGTTCGGTTTTGCGCCGGCGCGGCGTGATTGCCAGGCCAAGGCTCCTCACATCGAACTTGCCAAATGACATTGTGCGCCACCATTCCCACCGGCGTAGTGATATCCGGAACGTCCCTTGGGGTGTAAACGGCCTCGGGTTAATGTTCGGTAAGAATTTCTCCAACGTTCGGAATAAATCACAATAACGTAGGATATGTACGTCAGGATCAGCGCGACGGTCGTTAGCGGTATCAGCCGATAATGACGCATTTCGCCCCCTTAGGCAGGGGTAATCCACGACGGAGCGCGGCTGGGCCGGGAAGAATAAAACTTTGCAGCGGGAATTTGGCGCGCAGTTTTTTCTTCCCAATCCGCCGGTGCTGTGCAAAGGCGCGCTCCCGCGAACGGGTGCCTGAGCGCCCGGCTGTTCGCGCGATTATGGCGATCGTAGCTCAGTTGGTTAGAGCGCCGGCTTGTGGTGCCGGAGGTCGTGGGTTCGAGACCCATCGGTCGCCCCAGTCGCCTCCTGATTTGAGTGCTTGATAGGGCTGCGCGTGACGGCATTCTGGACACAGCCCGATTTCGACGAGCATGAACGGGTCGAACTGGTGCACGATCGCGCCAGCGGGCTCACTGCGATCCTGGCGCTGCATTCCACCCACCTCGGTCCCGGCGCGGGCGGCACGCGCTTCTGGCATTATCGCGATCCGGCCGATGGCATGCGCGACGCGCTGCGACTGTCGCGCGGGATGAGCTACAAGAACGCCATGGCCGGGCTGCCGGTTGGCGGCGGCAAGGGCGTGATCCTGGCCGATGCGGCGCGGACCAAGACCCCGGCGATGCTCGCGGCTTACGGTGACGCTATCGAGGCGCTCGGCGGGCGCTATGTCTGCGCCGAGGATGTCGGCATGACCGAAGCCGACATGGTGGCGATTTCGCATCGAACTGCGCATGTGACGGGCTTGCCGTCGGGCGACGGCACGGCAGCGGGCGGCGATCCCGGGCCGTTCACCGCCTTGGGCATCTATTTCGGCATCAAGGCGGCGGTGCAGCGTAAACTCGGCAAGGACAGTCTCAGGGGCGTGCATGTCGCGGTTCAGGGTACTGGCAGCGTTGGCGGCGGAGTGGCGAGGCTGCTGGCCGAAGACGGGGCAAGGCTGACGCTGGCCGACATCGACGAGGAGCGCGCGGCCTCGCTGGCTGCAATTCTCGATGCCGAACATGTTCCGGCCGATGTAGTCATGAACGTCGCTTGCGATGTGTTCAGCCCCAATGCGCTGGGCGCGATCCTCGACGACGAGGGCATCGCCCGGCTTGACGCGCCGATTGTCGCGGGCGGGGCCAACAACCAGCTTGCCCGGCCCGAGCATGGCCCGGCGCTGGCGGCGCGCGGTATTCTCTACGCGCCCGATTATGTCATCAATGCCGGCGGGATTATCAGCGTGACACTGGAATACCTGGCAAAGCAGTCCGGCGAACGCTGCGATATCAATGAAGTGCGGCGCAGGCTGCGCGAGATTCCCGGACGGCTGGAGCGCATCTGGAGCGACGCCGAGGCTAGCGGACAATCGCCTGACGGGATCGCCGACGCCATGGCGCAAAGGCTGATAGGTCGCTAGATAGCCGCATGATTCAGGAAAACCTCGATCAGTGGCAGTTCGTTGTTGCCGCCTATGCCCTTGGCATCGGCGCTACCTTGGCGACTATTGCCTGGTCCTGGCTCGCCATGCGCCGCGCCGAGCGTCGCCGCGACAGGAGCCGCGAGCCATGAGCGCCTTGAAAGCCAAGCATCAGCGGCTGGTGCTGATCGGTCTGGCCGTGGCGGCACTGGTCGCGGCGGGGCTGCTGGCTGCTTGGGCGCTGCGCAATCAGGCTTCGTATTTCTACGTCCCCGCCGAAATCGTCGCCAATCCGCCCGCGCCGGATCGCGGCGTGCGGCTTGGCGGCATGGTCGAGCGCGGCTCGATCACGACTGAAGTGGATAATGTCACCATCCGTTTCATCGTCGCCGACGGCAAGGCGCGGGTGCCGGTGCGCTTCAAGGGCATCACGCCCGATCTGTTCCAGGAAGCCTCGGGCGTGGTCGCCGAGGGAACATTCGGCAAGGACGGCACATTCGCCGCTGAACGCCTGCTCGCCAAGCACGACGAGAACTATGTCCCGCGCGAGATGAAGGACATGACCGCCGCCCAGGCGAGACAGGCCGTGGCGGAGACCAAGTGAGCCGTTCCGGCGGCGTCGCCGACGCCAGGCGTTCGGTGCGATTCTGGGCCTCGGCGGCGCTGGCCTTGCTGATTGCAGCGGCCGTGATCCAACTCGATGTCCCCGGCCCGGGGCTTATGCTGGCGGGTGTTGCAGCCGCTGCGGCGCTTTGGCCGGTGCTGCGTCACCCGCGCCCGGCAGGAACCTCGCCTGACCGGGCTAGCAAGTTGAACGCCTCCGCCCGTCTGGTCCTGCTCGCTGGTCTGGCGATTGTCGGCGCGGCATTCGCCGTCTCGCACACCGGTGAGCAGCGCGCCCGCATGGCCTCGCTCTGCGACGGCCAGAGCGCGGATATGGGTCACTGGAAATTCGATCTGACAGACATTGTCCCGGTCGGGGGGCATGGCTTCACCGCGTTGCAAGCCAGCATTGCGGCACAGCGCAGCAATGCTCCGCCGGTCATGTTGAAGCCGCAGCTGCGCTTCTATTTCATGCCTGCTCCCAATGACGGCGCGCCAGGGCGGGCACAGTTGTGGGACGGCGACCTCGCTCTTCACTTTGCCGGTTACGATGCGTCAAAGGGCTGCATCGAGCTTACTTTTGCCTGGCGGCCATTCGCGGGCTTGGCGCGGCTTGCCGGCTGGCTGGCGGCGCTGGGCGCGGCGCTGATGGCGGTGGTGGCGCTGGGGAGCATCCGGTGGCGGAGCAATGCCCGCAAGCGCATCGCCATGCGGCGCGAAGATCGGCCGCTTCCAGGTTCGTCTCCGGCGAGAGCCGGGAAGCCCGCTATGTGGCCGATCGGGAAGGTGCTGATCGCATGCCTGATCGTCGGCCTGGCCGGCACGCTGGCGCTGATCTGGGCAGCAGGACAACCCCGCACCGCTGCTCCCGTCCTGCCCGGCTTCAAAGGGGGAGCGGCGATGGTTGCGGCGCGGCAATCGCTGCGCGAGACCAAGACCATTCCCAGCAGCTGGATCGTCATCGCCGACGCCATGGCGCGCCGCGGCCGGTTTAGCGATGCTGCAGCGGTGCTGCTGGGCGCGGTGGAAAATGCGCCCAACAATCCGGAGGCATGGCTGGCGCTGGGTGACGCGCTCTATGCACATGGCAGCGGTCGGCTCTCACCGGCAGCGGCATTCGCTTACGATCGCGCGGATGCAGCGACTATCCGGGCAGGCAATGTGCCGGTTCTGGTCGTAATGGCATTCGAACGGTCGGGGCGGGGGCCGCTGGCCGCCGATTGGTTGGAGCGCCGCCTCAAGGATCTTCCCGGCGCTTCACCATGGCGGGCCGAACTCGAACAGCGCCTCGGGGAGGCGCAATCGTCCCAGCCCGGCATCCACGGGAAAACCCCCACCCCATGACATTGCGCCCCACTCGCCATGCTGCTAAGCGCCGCCGCCTTGCCGCAGCCCGATTGGCCAGTGGCAGAATGACTCCCATCGGAAACGGGGCGCGAGCATGAGCGATACGGTGCAGGACGGCCCCGGCGGCGATCCTCAAGCTTCTGCGGCACCTGGCGCTGACGGGGTGGCCACTCATGCCGCCCAAGGCCACCACCAGGGCGGCCTCGCCAAGCTAGCTATCGGCGCGATCGGCGTCGTCTTCGGCGATATCGGCACCAGCCCGATCTATGCCTTTCGCGAAACTTTCGCCTCGCACCACGGCGCGCCGGGGATTCAGGTCGATCCGGTGCATATCCACGGCGTGCTTAGCCTGGTGTTCTGGTCGATGATGATCGTGGTGACGTTCAAATATGTGCTCACGATCATGAAGGCCGACAACAAGGGCGAGGGCGGCAGCCTGGCGTTGTTGGCGTTGATCAACCGCAAGTCGGAAAACGCCAAGTGGACCGGACCGTTCATACTGCTGGGAGTGTTTGCAACGGCCCTGTTTTATGGCGATTTGATGATTACGCCGGCGATGTCGGTCCTCTCCGCCACCGAGGGCCTACAATACGTTCATCCCGGCTTTAAGGCCTGGATCGTGCCAATCGCCGTCGCCATCCTGTTTGCCCTGTTTGCGATTCAAGCGCGCGGGACAGAAAAGGTCGGCCGGTTGTTCGGGCCGATCATGCTGGCCTATTTCATGACGCTGGCGGTTATGGGCGTGATGCACTTGGCGAGCTTGCCGCAAACCTTCTTCGAGACGGTGAACCCGCTCAATGCGATCAATTTTTTCGTCACTGATGGCTTTCGTGCCTTTATCGCCATGGGCAGCGTGGTGTTGGCGGTGACCGGGGCCGAGGCGCTTTATGCCGATATGGGCCATTTCGGGCGCAAGCCGATCGGCGTTAGCTGGCTGGCTTTCGTGCTGCCTGCCCTGATGCTCAATTACATGGGGCAGGGGGCGATGGTGCTCTCGCTCGATTCTGCGGGGGCCGCCGAGGCGATCAAGGACCCGTTCTTCCTGATGATCCCCGACATGGTACGGATTCCGGTTATTTTCCTCGCGCTGGCCGCGACGATTATTGCCAGCCAGGCTGTGATCTCAGGTGCGTTTTCGCTAACTCAACAGGCGATCCAGCTCGGCTTCATGCCGCGCATGCAGATCAAGCACACCAGCGCTTCGGCGGCGGGACAAATCTACATTCCGACGATCAACTGGGGCCTTATGATCCTGGTGATTGTGCTGGTGCTGTTCTTCGGCTCCTCCAGCAAGCTGGCGGCTGCCTATGGCATCGCCGTTACCGGCGCGATGTTCATCGACACGATCCTGCTCGCCGCCGTGCTGATCAGCCTGTGGCGCTGGCCGCTGTGGAAGGCTCTGCCGCTGGTGCTGGTATTCATTATTGTCGATATGGCCTATCTCGGCGCGAACTTGATCAAAGTACCCGATGGCGGCTGGGTGCCGCTGGTGATGGGGCTGGCTATCTTTACCATGCTAACTACCTGGTCACGTGGACGCACGCTGATGCGCCAGAACATGGCGGAAGGGACCATTCCCGTCGAAGTCTTCGCCAAGAGCGCGCACAGCTCCGCCGCGCGGGTGCCCGGAACGGCGGTGTTCATGGCCTCGACCAACAAGGGCGTACCCTCGGCACTGCTGCACAATATCAAGCACAACAAGGTGCTGCATGAGCGGGTTGTGATTCTGACTGTCGCGATCCAGGACGTGCCCTTTGTCGATGAGCGCGATCGCTTCGAATGCAAGGACATGGGCAGTGGCTTTTACCGGTTGACGCTCAAGCACGGCTTCCTTGAGGAAACCGACGTTCCGGCCGAGCTCAAGCGCGTTACCCTGTGCGGCGAGCCGTTCGAGATGATGAAGACCAGCTTCTTCCTTTCGCGCCAGACGCTGATCGCCTCGGCCAAGCCGGGCATGGCGCTGTGGCGGGAAAAGCTGTTTGCCTGGATGCTGCGCAACGCGGCGAGCGCGATGGAGTTTTTCCGCCTGCCGACCAACCGCGTGGTGGAGCTGGGGAGCCAGGTGGAGATTTGAGGGTATGTTGCCAAAGAATCTGCATGATGTTTCGTCATTGCGAGCGAAGCGAAGCAATCTAGAGTCGCGCCAACCGCCCTGGATTGCTTCGCTGCGCTCGCAATGACGAGTGACTCGTGTTCCTCGCTGGCCGCCCCGTCCTCAGTCCGAAAATGCCTCGATCACCGCCAGCGGATTGAGATACTCGGTATGTTCGATCACCACCCCGTCGCGGATGCGGGTGAGCATGATGTATTGGTTGCGATAGGTCTTGCCGTTGTTGACCTGCGCCGAGCCCTTGCAGGTGGTAAGCATCAGCTCGGGATCCTCGGTGCGGCGGATCACCTTGTCGGTGAAGGTGAGGCGCCCCCGGTTCTTGCCAGTGGCATGGAGTGCGTCCAGCACGGCCTGCCGTCCCCGGATTTCGCGGGGCACGCCCGGCGGCACGAACGGCAGATGTAGCACGAAATCGGGTGAGATCTCGCCGGGGAACAAGTCGAACTCGCCCTCGGGCATCACGTCCAGCCAGGCGCTGGTCAGCGCGACAATATCGGTCATGGCATGTCTCCCGGAATTCAAACGGAAAGGGGAGCGAAGCAATTCTGCCCGCTCCCCAGTTCCAGCAGCGCAGTGAATACGCAATCCTTCAGCTAAGTTTGGCCCTCAGCCCAGGTTGGCGCTCACCATGCAATAGAGCATCGGCAGCGACAGCAGCAGGTTGGTGCGGCTGGCGGCCAGCGCACGCGGTGCCGCCTTGGCCTTCTCCTCGTCGCTCGCCTCGACCAGGCCGAGGATTTTCTTCTGCGCCGGCCAGATGATCAGCCAGACGTTGAGGAACATGATGATCGCCAGCCACATGCCGAGGCCGATCAAGTTTTTGGCACCTCCACCAGAAAATGTCATTGCTTCATGTAGGTAACCAGGTTGACCAGTGTGTCCAACCGCGGCCACCACCAAGCCGGTCACCACGGTCAGCAGCGCGGACCAGCGGAAGAAGAAGAACACCTTGGGCGCGATATAGCCGGTGACGCCCTTCTTCAGTTCGGCGGGCACGGACGGCATCGTCGGCACTTGCACGAAGTTGAGATAATAGAGGAGACCGATCCACAGGATGCCGAAGAACACGTGCAGCCAGCGGAACACCGAATTGGTATCGACCGGCACGCTTTCGCCATAGCCCATCATCACCACGATCGCCAGCACCAGCCCGACGGCCAGCACCAGATGCAGATTTCCGAAAAACTTCGCCATTTTCTTCCCCCTCAACAGGAATTGAGCTTGTGACCCGAACCGCGCGTTTTGATGCGGCGGGCGGATTATTGCGCTGTTGCCCGCGAATGTCACATGAAATTGCGTGCTTTTCCTCTCATTCGTGCGGAGGATGGGCAATCACATCCGGTTTGGCGTCCTCGCCCATGCCGTGGCGCAGCAGCATCGGCATGTGGGCGAAAGTGAATATGAACGACAGCGGCAGGAAGACATAGAGCTTGGTCTGCAACCAGCCGCCAAAACTGAGATAATGGCGGAAGCTTTCGTTGAGGCAGGCGAGAGCCAGGAAGAAGATACCCCAGTTTCGCGACAGGATCATCCAGCCGGCATCGTCGAGCCCTTCGAAGGCAGCCTCGAGCAGGGTCTTGAGCAAGGCCTTTCCGCGCATGATCCCGCCGAGCAGGGCGATACCGAACATGGCGTAGATCACCGTCGGCTTGATCTGGATGTAGAACTTGTCTTGCAGCAGGATCGTCATCCCGCCGAAAAAGACGATCAGCGCCGTCGATAGCCAGAGCATCGGCGAGACCCGGCCCAGCTTCCATTTCGAGACGATCAGCGCGACCACGGCGGCCGCCATGAAACAGCCGGTGCCCTTGATCACCGCCAGCACCTCGCCAACCGCGTCTTCCTTGTCGGCGGGAGAGAAGTGCCGGTAAACGAGGAAGAACACCAGGATCGGTCCGTAATCGACAGCCAGGTTGAGCCAGCCGCTCTTGGGCTTCTTTTCCGCCACGGCGTTCATCACGCTACTCCCGCAATCACCCGCGCGACCAGGTCCGGATCGAACGGGCGCAGGTCGTCGATCTTTTCGCCGACGCCGATTGCGTGGATTGGCAGACCATATTGCTCGGCGGCGGCGACCAGCACGCCGCCGCGCGCGGTGCCGTCGAGTTTGGTCATGACAATTCCGGTCACTCCGGCGACTTCCTTGAATGTATCGATCTGCTGCAAGGCATTCTGTCCATTGGTTGCATCGAGCACCAGCACGACATCGTGCGGCGCCTCTGGGTTGAGCCGCCCGAGCACGCGGCGAATCTTGGCAAGCTCGTCCATCAGCTCGCGCTTGTTCTGTAGTCTCCCGGCTGTATCCACGATGAGCGCGTCGATGCCGGTATCGGTGGCGAGCTTAACCGCATCGAACACTATCGAGGCCGGATCGCCGCCCTCGGGTCCCTTCACCAGCGGTACGCCGACCCTCTCCGCCCAGACTGCCAGCTGGCCGATGGCGGCGGCGCGGAAGGTGTCGCCGGCCGCCAGCATCACGCCGTAATCCTGCTCCTGGAACAGGTGCGCCAGCTTGGCGATGGTGGTGGTCTTGCCCGATCCGTTGACCCCGATCACCAGCACCACTTGCGGGCGCGGGAAGGCGGTGATCTCCAGCGGCTTGGCGACGGGCCGCAGGATTTCCGCGATTTCCTCCGCCACGGCCTGCTTGATCGCTGCCTCGCTCGCACCGCGCTCGAAGCGCTCGCCCGCCAGCCGTTCGCGGATGCGGGCAGCGGCGCGCGGACCAAGGTCGGACAGAATCAGAGCATCTTCGAGATCGTCGAGCTGATCGTCGTCGAGCCTGGTCTTGACGACCACGGCGGTGATGTTTTCGGATATGCCGGAGAGGTTTTCGGACAGCCGCTCCGAGGTCTTGCGGAATCCGCCGAACAGCCGTTGGGTCCAGCTCGGGCCTTTGCCGTTCTCCTCGCTCATGCCAGCAGGCCTTCGACCACGCGGGTGGGGGTATGGGTTACGAGCGTGCCTTGCGCAGTGCCCTGCGCAAGCTGCACCCGGGCGAAATTCGTTGCGTGGCCAGTTCCGTCCCGCTCGGCGAGGACTTCGAGCGGCTGGCCCAGCTGCGAGGCAAGCCAGGTTGCGCGCTGTCCTGCGACGGCCTCGCGCAATTCGGCGGCGCGGCGCTTGATCGTGGCGGGATCGACTTGCGGCATGCGCGCGGCAGGCGTGCCGGGGCGCGGCGAATAGGGGAAGATGTGGCCGTGGACGATGTCCAGCTCGCGAACGATGGAGAGATTGGCCTGGTGCGCGGCTTCGTCCTCGGTCGGGAACCCGGCGATCAGGTCCGCTCCGACGGCGATCCCTGGGCGGCGGGCGCGCAGGTTTTCGACCAGTGCGACCGCATCGCCGCGCGAGTGGCGGCGTTTCATCCGCTTGAGGATCAGATCGTCGCCCGATTGCAGCGACAGATGCACATGCGGCATCACGCGGGCTTCGCTCGCCAGCAATTCGAACAGCTCCGCGTCGATCTCGATCCCGTCGAGCGAAGAGAGCCGCAGCCGGGGCAGGGCGGGAAAGGCGGCGAGGATCGCGGCAACAAGCGCGCCGAGACGCGGGCTTCCGGGGAGATCGGCGCCCCACGAAGTGAGATCGACTCCGGTCAGCACAACTTCGTTGACCCCCGCATCGCTGTGGCGGGCCGCATCGGCCA
The DNA here is from genome assembly GCA_963775115.1 of uncultured Alphaproteobacteria bacterium. Lineage (GTDB taxonomy): Bacteria > Pseudomonadota > Alphaproteobacteria > Sphingomonadales > Sphingomonadaceae > Novosphingobium. The sequence continues at coordinate 232,416 of CAVZHP010000005.1, read as the reverse complement.
GGACATCCACAATCCTGTGCGACCGGCTCGGCCCGCGCCCCTGCGGGATCACGCAGAAGGTACAGTCATGATCGCAGCCGTTCTGCACCTCGACGAAGGCGCGGGTGTGTAGCGATGGAGTGAACGACACTGGCGGCGGCGCTTGCCACACGCGCGGGTCAAGTTTGGCAGTATTGGCAACGAAACCATCCACCTCGGGCATGGCGGAAAGCGCCGTTCGCTCCACTTCCGCCGCGCAGCCAGTCACCAGCAGCCGCGCGCCCGGTCGGGCCTTGCGGGCGCGCCGGATGGCCTGGCGGGTCTGGCGCACGGCCTCGTTCGTCACTGCGCAGCTGTTGATGACGGTTAGCTGGTCCATCCCGCCCAGCAGGGCGCGCAAACGTTCTCCCTCCGAGAGGTTAAGGCGGCAACCGAGCGAGACGACCTCCAGGCTCAAAATGCCGCTCCAAAGTCCGCCGGATCGAAGTCGCCGCGAAAGCTCTCGGCGGCCGTGCCGGTCATGACGATGCGGCCTTCGCCGGTCCATTCGATCGCCAGCGGCCCGCCGGTGAGTTGAACAGTCACCCGGCGGTCGCACAGGCCGCGCCGCATCGCCGCAATGGCAGTGGCGCAGGCGCCGGTGCCGCAGGCGCGGGTCTCGCCGGCGCCGCGTTCCCAGACGCGCAGGCGAATGGCGTCGCGTGCCGTCACGGTCGCGACATTGACGTTGACCCGCTTGGGGAACAGCGGGTCGTGTTCGATTTCCGGGCCGAGGCGGTCGAGCGGGACTTTCGCGCAATCGTCGACGAAGAACACAGCGTGCGGGTTGCCGACATTGACCGCCACGGGATTTTCCAGCGGGCAAATGTCATCGAGCCAGCCCACCGGCATCGCCAGGGTATCCATCGCATAGGCGAGGGGAATTTCGTCCCAGCCGAAACGCGGGACCCCCATGTCTACCGCAATGCCGCCATCGGCGGGGGTCGACGCAATGATCCCGCCTAAAGTCTCGATCCGCGCCGCCGCGCCGTGCAGCAGTCCGACAGCCCGCGCGGCGTTGCCGCAGGATTCCACCTCGCCGCCGTCGGCGTTGAAGATACGCATGCGCAAATCGGCGACGTCCGACGGTTCCAGCACGATCAGCTGGTCGCAGCCGATCCCGGTCCTGCGGTCCGCCAATGCCGCCGCCAGCCGCGCGTCCATTTCCGGCACTGCCCGGGCGCGCCCGTCCAGCACGACGAAGTCGTTGCCCAGGCCGTGCATCTTGACAAAGGGGACGCGCATGTTGCCGCGCATCTATGCGCTGGCCGGGGCTTCGTCCAGTGGTGCGGCGTTTAGCGGTTCGCGGCGGAACGCCTGGCCTTGTCCGGGACCGCGTCCGTCATTGGAGAAGGTTCGGCGGTGGCATCCTTATCGCCGGGATCGAGCATATCGAGTGCTTCGAGACGGTGGCGGGTCTGAACGGCCGTCTCGGGCTGGCCATAGAGATAGCCCTGACCCTTAAAATTGCCGAAGCCTTTCAGCTCTTCCAGAACCTCCGCCGATTCGATCCCTTCGGCGGTGATCGGCAAGCCCAGTCCCTCGCCGAGCGAAGTGATTGCCCTGATAATTGTCGCGCTGTCCTTGTTGCCGACCAGGCCCATGACGAAGCTGCGGTCGATCTTGATGCAGTCGAACGGCAGTTCCTGCAGCTGGCTGAGCGAGCTGTAGCCCGTGCCGAAATCATCGAGGCTGATCCGGATGCCCTGGTTCTTGAGACTGGCCAGAAGAGTGCGCACCGCGCCGATGTTTTCGTGCAGGCAGCTCTCGGTAATTTCGATCTCGAGCCGCTGCGGCGGGAAATTCGCCTTGACCAGCTGTTTCAGCAGTTTCTGGGAGAACCAGGGGTCGCGAAGCTGGACCGGCGAAATGTTGACCGAAAGCGTGAGCTGCGGGTTCCACGCCTTGGCGTCGTTCAGGGCCTGGGCAATCAGGTTTTGCGACAGGCTGTCGATGAGGCCGATCTCTTCCGCGATCGGAATGAACACTTGCGGATTGACCAGTCCCAACGCAGGCGAATTCCACCGTGCGAGCATTTCGAAGCCGATCAGCTTGCCGGTCTTGAGGTCGATCTGCTGTTCGTAATAGGGCACGAATTCGCCGAGACCGATGCCCCGGCGAATACCCGCTTCCAGCTCGCGGCGGATGCGCAATTCGTTGTCCATCGAGGGCTCGAAGCGGCAGCAGCGATTCCGTCCCTGCCGCTTCGCGTGGTACATCGCGGTGTCGGCGGCATGCAGCAGGCGCTGGGAGAGCGGCTTGTCTTCATCGGCGATGGGCAGGCATTCGCGGGTGGCGAAACCTATCGACAGGGAAATCTCGATCTGGTTGCCGGAAAAATCCATCGGCGCCGCCGCCGCTTCGATCAGTTCAGCCGCGAGGGTTTCGGCTTGCTGGGGACGGGTGCGGTCGTAGCGAACGAGACAGGCGAACTCGTCGCCGCCGATCCGGGCAGAAAGCGAACCTTCGGGCAGCAGCGACGAAATCCGGCGGGCGCACTCCTGAAGGATCAGGTCACCAGCGCCATGCCCGTGCGAATCGTTGACCTGTTTGAAGCTGTCGAGATCGAGAACCAGGCACGCGATCGATTCGCCGCGCGTGTCGGCATCCGCGATCAACCGGTCGGCAGTATCGTCGAGGCTGCGCCGGTTGAGGAAGCCGGTCATTGGATCGATACCGGCAAGTTGCCGGGCCGTGGTTTCGGCTTCCCGGCGGAACTGGATTTCGCGGTAAAGTGCGCGGTACCGCCTCCAGCCGAACAGAATCAGTGCGATATTGAGCAGCAGGGCGCTGACCAGAATCCGGTCTGGCGGGATGCCTCCGTTGCGAAATGCGGCGAGGACTTGTGGCATCACGACGCCGCCGATGCCGACAAACATGATGATAGCGGCAGTCGATACGGCAGGCAGAAGCGAGCCATGCCCCTCTGGCGAGCTGCCACGATCTAGACTCAGCGCCGCCGAAACGGCCGGGTTCTTTGCCTCTAACAAGCCCTGTTGCCCCTGCTTGCAATCGAGTGACGATAGGCTGGGGCAGGAAAAATTCGGTTAATTTCCGGGCGGCATCGGCAGTTCGTCGTTATACCTATTCCAGGCCGGTGAGTGGCGCGTCAGGACTTGAGGCCGATTTCCCGCAAGCGCTCTTGCAGATAGTCGTCTGCGGTGATGGCATCGGGATAGCGGTCCGGGTGGTCTGCCGATATGCATTGCGGCAGGGTGACGAAGCGGAAATCGCTGCGCAGATGCAGGAAGAAGGGCATCGAATAGCGGCTGAAGCCCGCGCGGGTGCTGGCTGGATTGCGCACGCGGTGGGTTGTCGAAGGTAGAACGTGGTTGGTGAGCCGCTGCAGCATGTCGCCGATGTTGACTGCCAGCGCGCCGGGCGGCGGATCGATCGACAGCCATTCGCCGTCGCGACCCAGCAGCTCGAGCCCGGCTTCCTCAGCGCCGAGCAGCAATGTGATCAGGTTGATGTCCTCGTGCGCTCCTGCACGGATCGCACCGCCGGCATCGGCATCGACCGGTGGGTAGTGCAGCAGCCGCAGCACCGAGTTGCCATCGGCAATACCCGTATCGAACCAGTGCCCGTCGAGCCCGAGGTCGAGCGCGATGCGCGACAGGATCACCTCGCCCGCCCGGTCGAATTCGGCATAGAGGCGGGTGAAGGTTTCGCGGAATCCTTTGGGCCGCTCTGGCCAGATATTGGGCGGCATCGAGGAATTGGCGAGTGAGTGGCCTGGCGGCAGATCGCGGCCGACATGCCAGAACTCCTTGAGATCGCGGTGCGCGGCGCCTTTGGCGATTTCGGTGCCGAACGGGGTGTAACCGCGCGCTCCGGCCAGGCCTTTGGTGAAATAGCCGCACTTTTCCGCCTCGGGCAGGGCGAAGAATTGCCTGGTCAGTTCCCACCCGCGTTCGATCAGGGCCGGGTCGATGCCATGGTCGGAAACCAGCGCGAAGCCGTAACGGCGAAAGCTCGCGCCAAGTGCATCGGCGGTATGTTGCACCTCACCGGTGAGCGGGATTACGGGGAGGGCGGCAATGTCCATCTGGCGGTCTGTCTGGCTTGCGGTTATCGGGAGCCTCCTAGCGCGATTCCGGAGCCAGTGCATGAGCAAATCGACGCCGACCAAGCGTTTCTGGCTGATGAAGTCCGAGCCCGATGCCTATAGCTGGGACGATCTGGTGCGCGAGGGCGAAGGCACCTGGGACGGCGTGCGCAACCATCGTGCAGCGAACAATCTGCGGGCGATGCAGGTTGGCGACGAAGCCTTCTTCTATCATTCGAATGTCGGCCTGGAGATCGTCGGCATCGTCCGCATCAGCAAGGCCGGGCTCGCCGACCCCAGCGATCCGGACGGCAAGTGGGCGGCGGTCAAGGTCAAGCCTGTGAAGAAACTGAAACGGGCGATCACACTCAAGGAGATCAAGGCCGACCCTGTGCTGGCGGAGATCGAACTTATCAAGCTCTCCCGCCTGTCGGTCGCGGTGATCGAGCCAGCGGAATGGGACTACATCGTGTCGCTGTCGAAGCGGAAGGCCTGAGCTTCAGGTTACCTTTGGGCCGTTAGCCGTCCCGGATTGGGATGTCCCGGTTTGAGCACGTTTTTCAGGCTTTCCGGATGGTGAATCAAATCTTAATCCGGGGCCATGTTCAGCAAAGCCCCGATCCGCAGAGCCGCGACGCGCCTGGCCACGAAACGCAGAGCCCTTGTCCTCACCGACGAAGCGGCCCGCCATCCGTTCCGCGCCAGCCTGCCAGCCCATGTCCGCGAGCCGCTTGAAGAAGCGGCAGCGCCGAAGCGGCTCTCCGGTTTGGACTGGCGCCTTGCGCTGAATACCTATTGCGGCGGCTTCGTCGCGGTTACCACCTTCATCGCTTGAGGGTTCAGGCGGCCTTTTCCGCGAGATAGAGCCGGTAGCCGAGCCAGGCGGAAACCAGGCACATTGCTGCGCTCAGCAGCAGCTGGTGCTGGATCGCAATGCCCAATGCGCTGAGCCCGACGGCAATCGCCGATCCTGCCACCATCGCCCCGGAGTTGACGATATTGTTGGCCGCGATGGTGCGCGCGGTCTGCGACTTGTCGACGAATGTGGTCAGGAATGCATAGAGCGGCACCACGAACATACCGCCAGCAATAGCGATGCCCAGCAGCGTCAATAGCAAGGGAATGGCCAGCGGCTCGCCGACAAAGCGTTTGACATCGAGCAGGCCGCCATCGGTGTGCGGCGACCAGGCCTCGCACACCAGGAAGAACAGCACCACGAACACACCCATGGCGATCACCGAGGCTGGCGAGTAGCGCGCCGAAACCGTGCCCTTGAGCAGGGCGTTGATCGAAACCGAGCCGATGGCGATGCCGACCGAGAAGATCACCAGGAACACGCTGGCGACTTCCTTGCTGGCGCTGAGCACATTCTTTGCGAGCGGCGGAAACTGGATGAACAGCACCGCGCCGATGGTCCAGAAAAAGCTGATCGCCATGATCGCCAGGAACACCCGGCGGTCATGCATGGTGTTGCGCACCAGTGTGACGGATGATCGGATCAGGTGGAAATCGAGCGGCTGGCCCTGCTCAAGCGGCGGGGCAGGGGGCACTTGCCGGCCGGTCAGATAGCCCGCAACGGCTGTGACGACGACGATCGCCGCAGCCCATTCGACATCGATCCAGCCGGCCAGAATGGTGCCGACAAGGATGGCGATATAGGTGCCCGCCTCGACCAGCCCGGTGCCGGCGAGTACCTCCCCGGGACGCAGGTGCTGCGGCAGGATTGCGTATTTGATCGGGCCGAAGAAGCTCGAATGCACGCCCATGGCGAACAGCGCCAGCAGCATCAGCGGGATGGCGAGGGCGGTGATGGCGATCCCCAGCCAGGCCAGCAGCAGCCCGGCGGCGCCCACCAGCATGATGAGAATTTCGCAGAATTTGATCACGCGGATGATCTTCGCCTTGTCGCGCATGTCGGCGAGCTGGCCGGACAGCGCCGAGAGGACGAAGAACGGGATAATGAATACCGCCGAGGCGATGGCGCTGAATTTCGCTTCCTCCGCCTCGGAATTGTAGACGCTGTAGACGACGAAGAGCACCATCGCGTTCTTGAACAGGTTGTCGTTGAACGCCCCCAGCAACTGGGTCACGAAAAGCGGCAGGAATCGGCGCGTCCGCACCAGATGCGTCGATGTCGTCATGTTCCCGCTTCAGGCAGTCTCAACCCGGGCGCGAACCTAGCGGCAACGCGGCGTCTAACAAGCCCTTGCTCCACACTTTTTCATCTCCCGATTCCTCGCTATGGCACATCGCATGCTGACCCTTCCCAACCTGCTGACCCTGTCGCGCATCTTCACGGTGCCGATCCTAGTTGCGCTGCTGTGGTGGCCGCAGTGGAGGCTGGGCTACGCCATGGCCTTCGGGGTTTATTGCCTGATGGGCATTACCGATTATTTTGACGGTTATGTTGCAAGAGCGCAGGGCGCGGTCTCGAAACTGGGGATATTTCTCGATCCGATCGCGGACAAGATAATGGTCGCCGCCGTAATTCTGGTGCTGGCCGCTCAGGGCGTGATGAGGGGCCCCTACGTGGGCGACATGCATGTCATCGCCGGGCTCGTGATCCTCATCCGAGAGATAGCGGTTTCCGGCTTGCGCGAATTTCTCGGCGGCTTGCGGGTTTCGATACCGGTCAGCCAGCTGGCGAAATGGAAGACCGCGTTTCAGATGATTTCGCTGGGCGCATTGATACTTGGCCAGGCCTTGCCGGGCTGGACTGTCAATCTGGGCGAATTCGAGGCGAATCTGCCGCACACGGTTGGCCTGACGACCTTGTGGACTGCTGCGGTGCTGACGCTGGTAACTGGCTGGGACTACCTGCGCGCTGGCCTCAAGTATATGGATTGAAGTGATTCGCGGCGAATATTCGAATTCTTCCCTCGACTAGCTGCGCTTGCCGGCAAGGCCTGCAGCAAGGCGCATGCCCTGGTGAGCTATCCACACCCCGGCGCGTTTCACTTGGCGTTCATCCCCGCGCTGGCTATAGAGCCGCGCATGCAGATCCGATCCCCGCTCAAGCTCGCTATTCTCGCCATCGCCACCGGAGCGCTGCTCATCACGTCCGGCTGCGGCGGCAAGGGCGGCAAGAATCGCGACACGGCCTATGTCGCCCGCGATGTCGATACGCTGTATCAGGCTGCCAAGGACCGGCTCGATCGGGGCGATACCAAGGAAGCCGCCGCGCTGTTCGACGAGGTTGAGCGCCAGCACCCTTATTCGCCCTGGGCCCGCCGCGCCCAGCTGATGAGCGCGTTCAGTTATTATGTCGCGCGCGAATACGCCAAATCGATCCAGTCGGCGCAGCGCTTCCTGTCGATCCACCCCGGCAACCGCGACGCGCCCTATGCCTATTACCTGGTGGCAATGTCCTATTACGAGCAGATCAGCGACGTCACCCGCGACCAGCGGGTGACCGACCAGGCGCGCACCGCGCTGACCGAGCTGATCCGCCGTTATCCCGGCACCCGCTTCGCCGCCGATGCGCGGCTCAAGCTCGATCTGGTCAACGACCATCTGGCCGGCAAGGAAATGACCATCGGCCGGTCCTACCAGCGCTCTGGCAAGTGGCTGGCGGCAACCGTGCGGTTCCGGACGGTGATCGATAACTACCAGACCACCAGCCACACTCCCGAGGCGCTTTACCGGCTGGTCGAGAGCTATCTCTCGCTCGGCATCCCGGACGAGGCGCAGAAGGCGGCGGCGGTGCTCAATGCCAACTATCCGGGCAACGAGTGGTACCAGCGCGCCTATGCGCTGATGAACAGGTACGCGCCGGGGACGACGGCGGGCTGACCGCAATCACGGAATTCCGTAGCTGCCCGGTTTCGCCCTGGCCATATCCTGCTTGTAACTCGCCAGATTGGCATTGCCGATATCGTCGAGCAGCCAGCCCGCTGGCGAGCGAACCAAGGTGATTTTGGCTGGCGATTTTTCGCCAGAATCAAAACCCAGATCGAGTTCAATTTCAGCCACTGCCTTGTCGCCCGCGATCCGCAGCGATGTGATCCGGTGGCGGAATTTCGATGGCTCGAAATCCTGGCAGCTGCATACCGGATCGTGATCGAGTGCTCCCTGACCGAGTGCGCGGGCCCAGATGCGCTTGAATTCGGGGCTGAAGGTGAAATCGAAGCCCTTGAGGGTCTCCGTGTTGCGATACCCGGCAAGGCCGCGATCGATTAACGCGCGCACTGTTGCGTCGTCGGCCTGGGCGCTCGCTGCCGGCGCCGACGCACTCGCTGGCACCGGCGCCGCAGATGCAGCTGGAACGGCAGGGCCGACTGCAGCCGGGTGCGGCGCACCACCGGAATCGGACGCCGGCTCTGTGTTACAGGCCGCCGCCGTGGCGCACAGCGCCGCCACCGAAAGTGTCATGATGCGCATGGCCGGACTCCCACCCAAGTGTCCGATCATAGTTGCCACGCCTGTCGCTGTAAGTCGATTCGGTCACGCCCGATACCGGATCGGCCGCGCCTCTGGTTTCTACCCTGCCGGTTGACATTTCGCCGCCGCTGGCGCTCATTGTCCGCCCATGCTTTCGCAAAAGACTCGCTACACCATCCGCGCCCTGCAACACCTTGGCGATACCTGGCGGCAGGGTCCGGTGCGGCTCGATGCGATCGCGGCAGCGCAGAATATTCCGCGAAAGTTCCTCACTGTCCTGCTCAGTGAAATGGTGCGCGAGGGGCTGGTCATCTCGCACCGCGGTCGCGATGGCGGCTACGAACTGGCGCTGCCGCCGGTCGATATCCGTTATGGCGACATTATCCGCCTGACGCGCGGCAGTCTGGCGCTGGTCCCCTGCGCTGCTCGCAATGCCCATGAGCACTGCGCCAATTGCCTGCCGGAGGCGGAATGCCGGTTGCGCGGCCTGATGCTGCTGCTGCGCGACGAAATGGCGGAAATGCTCGACCGGTTGTCACTCGCCGACCCGATCAAGCTGGAGCCGCCGTTCGACGATGTGGAGCCACCACGGGAAGCCGGGTGACTCGCTCCCTGGGCTCAGCTAGAACATGGTTTGTTCCACCTCAACCTGGCTGACATGCTCACCCGCCTTTCCATTCGCAATGTTGTGCTGATCGAGGCGCTGGACCTGGAGTTTTCCGGCGGCCTCGGCGTGCTCACCGGAGAGACCGGGGCTGGCAAGTCGATCCTGCTCGATGCGCTGGGGCTGGTGCTGGGTGACCGGGCCGACAGCGGCCTGGTGCGGGCAGGGGAGGACAAGGCCAGCGTCACCGCGAGTTTCGAATTCGCCGCGCTGCCTGCCGCTATCGCCGGGCTGCTCGATGATGCCCAGGTCGAGGTCGAACCAGGCGAGCCGCTGATCCTCAAGCGCCAGGTCAAGGCAGACGGTGGCAGCAAGGCATTCATCAACGACCAGCCGGCCGGCGTCACCCTGCTGCGCGAGCTGAGCGGCCAGCTGGTCGAGCTGCACGGCCAGCACGACGACCGCGGCCTGGTCAATCCGCGCGGGCACCGGCTGCTGCTGGATCGTTTTGCGGGCCAGACGAACAAGGGGGCGGATGCGGCCAATGGCGTTGGCAGCGTCGAGGCTGCCTGGCGGACCTGGCGCGCGGCGGACGCTGCTCTGGCCTCGGCGCGCGAGCGATTGGCACATGCCGCAGCCGATCGGGACTTGCTGCTGGCTTACCTAGCCGAACTGGTCGAGCTGGCTCCCGAAGCGGGCGAGGAAGAGCGACTCGCCGAGGCGCGGGCAACCATGCAGAAGGGCGAGCGGTTGTCGGGCGATCTCGCCGAATTGCAGCACCTGTGGGCCGGTTCCGATTCAGCGTTGGCGGGCCTGAGGAGCGCGGCGCGGCGGCTCGACCGCATCGCCGCCGAGCACCCGTTGCTCAAGGATGCGCTCGACGCGCTCGACCGCGCGGTGATCGAAGCCTCCGAGGCCGAGGACAAGCTCGCCCGTGCCGCCGAGGCGCTGAGCCACGATCCGCAAATGCTGGACCGCTACGAGACCCGCCTGTTCGATCTGCGCGCGGCGGCAAGGAAGCACAGCTGCAACGTAGATCAGCTGCCGGACCGGATGCTGGCGATGCGAGCCCAGCTCGACGCTATCGAAGGCGGCGAGGCTGAGATTGCCGGGCTTGAGCGGGCGGCGGCCGAGGCGGGCGAGGATTACCGCGCCCGGGCGGAGGCGCTGTCTGCCGCGCGGGTGGAAGCGGCGGCGCGGCTCGACAAGGCGGTGGCGGGCGAACTGGCTCCGCTCAAGCTCGACGCCGCTCGGTTCTGCACGTCCGTCACCCGTCTGCCCCATGACCGCTGGGGCGCACACGGCATCGACGCGGTGGAATTCCTCATCGCCACCAATCCCGGTGCCCCCTTTGCCCCGCTCAACAAAATCGCCAGCGGCGGCGAGCTGTCGCGCTTCATCCTCGCTCTGAAAGTGGCGCTGGCCGAAGAGGGCGGCGCGGCGACCATCATTTTCGACGAGATCGATCGGGGGGTGGGCGGAGCAGTGGCTTCGGCCATCGGCGAACGGCTGGCCCGGCTGGCTTCCGGTGGGCAATTGCTGGCGGTGACGCACAGCCCCCAGGTTGCGGCGCGTGGGGGCACGCATTACGTCATTGCCAAATCGAGCGCGAATGGCTCCGGGGGCACGGTTACTCGGACATCGGTCGATCTGCTCGACAATGCCGGGCGGCAGGAAGAGATTGCGCGGATGCTCTCGGGCGCAGAGATTACCGCCGAGGCGCGGGCGCAGGCGGACAGATTGCTGGAGGGAGTGTGACATGGATGTGAAAGGCGAATGGGGCCTGCTTGGCCGGATGAAAGCGAAACCCGGCAAACGCGACGAATTGATCGCCGCGCTGAAGGAAAGCTCGCGCGATGTGCCGGGCAAGCTGCTCTACCTGATCCAGCTCGAGACTGACGATCCCGACGCCTTCTGGATCAACGAGATCTGGGCGAACAAGGCTGCCTATGACGCCTGCCTGACCATGCCCCAGGTGGGCGACTGGGGCGGGCGGCTGGCTGCGCTGATGGCCGGAATAGAGCACCGGACTGAGACCATCCCGCTCGATTGACGAGACCTGTTAAAAGACCTATTATGAGGTCATGAACAAGCCCTTCAAACTCGCACCCGCTTTGCCGATCATGGCCGATGTCACTGTCAGCATCAGCGACCTCAAGAAGAACCCGGCTGCGGTAGTTGCTGAAGCCCGCAAACGGCAAGTGGCGATCACCAGTCGCAACCGCGCGGTCGCCTATGTGGTTTCGCCCGAAGTTTGGGACCACATCCTCGACGTATTCGACGAACGCAAGATGGTTCGTGAGGCGATTGAGGCAATCGAAGAGGACGGTGACGACGTGACGATCGACCTCGATGCCTACCTATGAAGTCGCTTTTCGGCCGCGCGCGGCCAAGGCGTTTCGCAATCTGGCAACGGCAGACCAACGGCAGATTTCCAAAAAGCTCAAGGAACGCAGCCTCAATCCTCATGTGCCGGGTGATCGAGTGCGCGACATTCCAAATGGATATCGCCTCAAGCTTCGTTCGGCGGGAATTCGCCTGATATATTTGGTCCGCGACGGAGAACTGGTTATCCTGGTGCTGACCATCGGCAGGCGCGAGCGGGAAGAGGCTTACAGGGATGCCATCCGGGAATATCTCCAGCTCGATTTCTGAAGCAGAAGCCGCCAACGAGTTGATGCGCCTCGCGCGGCAGATCGCGCGGCATGACAAGCTCTATCACACCGATGACTCTCCCGAAGTTTCCGATGCCGAATATGACGCGCTCGTCCGCCGCAACGCCGAGCTGGAGGCGGCATTTCCGCACCTGATCCGCGACGACAGTCCCAGGAGCAAGGTCGGTCATGCGGTCGCCGCTTCGCCGCTTTCGAAAGTGCAGCACGAGGTCCGCATGGCGAGCCTCGACAATGCGTTTTCCGACGAGGAAGTGGCCGAATTCGTCGCCCGGGTGAGGCGGTTTCTCAATCTGCCCGAGCACGCCGAAGTGGCGATGACGGCGGAGGACAAGATCGACGGGCTGTCCTGTTCGCTGCGTTACGAGCACGGCAAGCTGGTGCGCGCGGCGACACGGGGCGACGGGCAGGTGGGTGAGGATGTAACCGCCAACGTCGCGCATATCGCCGACATTCCGCAAATGCTGCGCGGAAATGTCCCGGATGTGTTCGAGGTGCGCGGCGAAGTTTACATGTCGAAACAGGACTTTGCCGCACTTAATGCTGCGCAGCAGGAAGCAGACGGAAAAATATTCGCCAATCCGCGCAACGCCGCCGCCGGGTCGCTGCGGCAGAAAGACGCCAGCGTTACCGCCAGCCGCCCCTTGCGCTTCCTCGCCCACGGCTGGGGCGCGGCAAGCGAGCTTCCCGCAAGCACCCAGTTCGACATGATGCAACGGATTGCCGAATGGGGCGTGCCGGTCTCGCCCATGCTCGACCGCTGTCAGTCGGTCGAGGACGTGCTGGCGCATTACCGGAGCATCGGCGCTCGGCGTCCGGACTTGCCCTACGATATCGACGGCGTCGTCTACAAGGTCGACCGGCTCGACTGGCAGGAGCGGCTCGGCTTCGTCGCCAAGGCACCGCGTTGGGCACTGGCGCACAAGTTTCCGGCCGAGAAGGCCGAGACCGTACTCGAAGCGATCGATATCCAGGTTGGCCGCACCGGCAAGCTGACCCCGGTCGGGCGCCTCCGGCCGGTGCTGGTCGGCGGCGTCACCGTCACCAATGTCACGCTGCACAATCGTGACGAGATCGGGCGGCTGGGAGTGCGTGCCGGCGACCGCATCGTCCTCCAGCGCGCCGGGGACGTTATCCCGCAAGTGGTCGAAAACTTGACTCGCAAGGATGCGCGCGAGGCCTATGTCTTCCCCGATCACTGCCCCGAATGCGGCAGTGAGGCTGTCGCCGAGGAGGGCGAAGTCGATGTCCGCTGCACCGGCGGGCTGATCTGCCCGGCACAGCGTACCGAGCGTTTGCGCCACTTCGTCAGCCGGGTTGCGCTGGATATCGAGGGGCTCGGCGAGAAAACCATCGCCGAATTCTTCGCTCTTGGCTGGCTGGAAAGCCCGGCGGACATATTCCGGTTGCACCAGCGGCGAGCAGACATTCTCCGGCGCGAGGGTTGGCAGGACAAGTCTGTCGATAACCTGTTGACGGCGATCGAGGCGAAGCGCTCGCCCGACGCCGCGAGGCTGTTGTTCGGGCTGGGTATCCGCCATGTCGGGGCGGTGACGGCTCGCGATCTGCTGAAACGGTTCACCACGCTGCCGTCATTGCGCGACAAGGCAGTTGGAGCCCATGCAGGGGACGATGAGGCCAAGGCCGAACTTCTGGCCATCGACGGCATCGGCCCCGCCGTGGTCGAGGCGCTCGGCGATTTCTTCCACGAACCGCATAATATTGCGGTGTGGGAAGACCTGCTCTCCGAAGTTACCCCGCCGCCCTACATTGTCGAGACCCGCGACAGTCCGGTCGCGGGCAAGACCGTGGTGTTCACCGGCAAGCTCGAAACCATGAGCCGCGACGAGGCCAAGGCCCAGGCGGAGGCACTTGGCGCGCGGGCGGCGGGATCGGTTTCCGCCAAGACCGATCTGGTGGTGGCCGGGCCCGGCGCGGGCTCGAAGTTCAAGCAGGCGGAAAAGCTGGGGATCGAGGTGATCGACGAGGCGGCATGGGCGGAGATTGTGCGGGCGGCGGGATAGTGCTGCCAGAACCAGAAAGAGATCGGCCATGAGCGTTGCATTTCGCCGGGACGGCGATGACGAGCATCTCGAACCCAAGTTCGAAATTCCCATTCCGCCCGGGCCCAATCTGGTCACGGCGAGCGGGCTTGCTCTTGTTCGCCAGCGGGTGGCGGAGATCGTGGCCCGGCTGAAAACGCATTCCGATGAAAATGAAATCAAGGCCGCCAAGCGTGATCTGCGCTATTGGCAGACGCGCGAGGTTACCGCAGAGCTGGTCCCGATCCCGGTCGGCAAGACCGTGGAAATCGGCACGCAAGTCAGCTTCCGGCTCAGCGGCAAACTGCGCAGTCTCAGCATTGTCGGCGATGACGAAGCCGATCCCGCCAATGGGCTTGTCAGCTTTTCAGCCCCTCTGAGCCGCGCCCTGATGGGGGCTGAGGCGGGCGACTGGCTTGCCTTTGCCGGGAAGGACGATGCCATCGAAGTACTCAGCGTTGCGGTAATCGACGACGTAGCGGGGTAGGGTGCTCCGGTCGCAAGGTGTGGACATCCGCTCCGTTAGCGGTCACCAATGTCGAACGGGATCGAGAGAGGGAGAGGCGCCTTGGATCGTCGTTGGTATTATGCTGCGGGGGATTTCCTCACCAGCCTGCTGATCGGCATAGTTGCCGGGCTGGTCGCCTGGGCCATAGTCAGCCCCGGCTGGAACATGTGGCTGGCGATGGCCCTGATGATGCCGCTGGGCATGATCGTTGGCATGGCGCTCTACTTCCCTATCGGCAGCAGGCTCGGTGCGATGGAGGCGATGATCCCCTCCATGTACACCGGCATGTGGGCGGGCATGGTCGTCGGCATGATGGGCGCGATGATGGACCTGCCGATGCGCCACGCGATCGAGATGGGCGCGGCCTGCGGCATCGCCGAGATCATTTTCATCTGGATCGCCAACACCATCCTGCGCGGCGTCACCCGTGACGGCAAGGCGAGCTGACATGGCCGGAACGCTCACCCAGGCCGAGATCACCCGCGCCAAATGGGACAAGATGGCCCCGCGCTTCGACACCATGGCCAGCCAGGGCGCGGAGAGGCGCTGGAAGCCTTATAAAAAGGCGCTGTTCAGCAACATGCAGGGCAAGATCCTGTTCCTTGCGCTCGGCACCGGGCTCGATATTCCGTCCTTCCCGCCAGGCAGGGACATTACCGCGATCGACATCAGCCCGAAGATGCTGGACGAGGCGCAGGATCGCCTCGCCGCCTATGACGGGACGATCCGCGCCGAGGTAATGGACGTCCACGAGATGTCCTATCCGCCGGAAAGCTTCGATCAGGTCTATACCTCGTGCACATTCTGCTCGGTGCCCGATCCGGTCGCGGGGCTGAAGGCGCTGCACCGGGTGCTCAAGCCGGGCGGCAAGCTCTTCATGTTCGAACACACCGGCTCCAGGCACTATCCCTTCCGTCAGATGATGGACCTGATGACCCGGCTGACCGAGAAGATCGGCCCGTCGATGAACCGCCCGACGGTGGACAATGTCCGCGCGGCGGGGTTCGAGATCGTCGAGGTCGACAATGTGTTTCTCGATGTAGTGAAGACGATCAAGGCAGTGAAGGCGTCGTAGTCAGGACCTTCATTCTGATCGGAAATTGGGCCGCTTCCTCAGCCACAGGATCGACCAGTCGCCATTGACCAGCCTTCGGGCGAGCCGCAGTCCGGCGCGGCGGCAGGCCATGCGGACTTGCTTTTCCTGCACTTCCAGCAGTCCGGCGAGCAGCAGGCTGCCGCCCGGCACCAAAGCGCGGGCGAAGTGGGGGGCGAGCGCAATCAGCGGCCCGGCGAGGATGTTGGCGATGATCAGGTCATAAGGCCCGCGCGCCTCGATCAGCGGATCGGCCATGCCGTCCGCCACCGCCATGATGAGCTCGCCCGGTCTTGCGCCCAAAGGCACGCGATTGAGCGCAGCATTGCTCTCGATCACGCCCAGGCACACCGGATCGATATCGCTCGCCAGGGCCAGGGTGCGCGGCCACAAAGCCATCGCGGCAAAGGCGAGCAGGCCGCTGCCGGTGCCGATATCGGCGAAATTGCGCACCTGCGTGCCCTGCGCCCGCATTTCGCTGAGCATGGCAAGGCAGCCTGCGGTGGTCGCATGCTGGCCGGTGCCGAACGCGCGGCTGGCGGGGATGACGAAATCGGTGACGTCGGGTGCGCTTAGCGGTGGATGGTCCGGAGTGTGGACATGAAAGCGCCCGGCGCGGATCGGCTCCAGGCCTTGCTGGCTCTGGGTCACCCAGTCGGTCTCGGGCAGCTGTTCGATAACGAATTCCGGCGCGCCGTCCGCAAACAGCGCCGCAATCGCGGCCTTGTCGGCCTTCGACGGCTTTCGCGGCAGCCAGGCCTCGAGCCGCCATTCCTCGGGACGGTCATCGGCCAGTTCGCTGCCGGACAAGACGATCTCGGGATCCCACTCCCACACATCCTCATGCGCGATCAGCGCGGCCTCGATAATCTCGCGCGGGGCGAGGGCGGCTATTTTCCAGCTTTGGGCCATGTGCAGCTACCGCGCCGCCAGCCCCAGGCTGCCCGGCATCAGCCGCACCCGCAGCGCGTTCTGCACATAGACTACGCCCTTCATTTGTCCCACCAGGATCGGCAGCTCGATCAGTTGCTTGTCGTCGAGATGACGCGCCAGCACCTCCCAGCATGCGTCCGAAATGGTCGATGTCGCGTCCAGTTCTTCGACGGCCTGCAACACCGCGCGGTCAAGCTCGTCCCAGCCCGGCGCCGACGAACCAATGACGATCCGCTCGATGTCTTCCGTTGTGAGGCCGCAGTTCTTCTTGGCGATCTGCGAATGGTGGCCCCAGACGAAGCCGCCCTTGCTCAGCCACGCTGTGCGCAGCAGCGCCAGTTCGGACAGGCGGAACGGCAGCGCCCCGGCGAACAACTGGGCCGATAAATCCGCTTGGCGCCGGAACAGCTCCGGATGGCGCAGCATGGTGGCGATGAATTCGGGCAAGTCGTTACGGGTGGGCAGGCCTTGCGCCGCCAGTACCCCGTCGATCACGCTGACGGCATTGGCATCGAGTTCTCCCGGAGCCGGCGCGCCGATACGCGGGATAGGTTCACTGCCGGTCATGCACTGCGATTCCCGAATTGTTTCGAACATTCCCCTTGCCACGCCGCCCCCGCTTGCACCACCCGGCGATTTGGCTAAGGGAGGGGTCGCGCGCGCGGCCTTGCTTGGCCGCCATTCTCAAGGGGAACCCAAGGCATGGCACAGCCAGGCAACCGGCCAATTTCGCCGCATCTGCAAATCTGGCGCTGGGGGCCGGCGATGGCCTTGTCCATCCTTCACCGCGTCACCGGAAATGGGCTCGCGGTGGTCGGGCTTGGCGTGCTGCTGTACTGGCTGGGCGCACTCGCGGGCGGTCCGGAGAGCTATGCACGGTTTGCCGGGCATGCCTCGTCCTGGTATGGCATGGTGGTGCTGGTCGGCATCAGCTGGGCCTTTTTCAATCACATGGCCTCGGGCCTGCGCCACTTCGTGCTCGATGTCGGCGCGGGATTCGAACTGGTGGCCAATGCCCGCTGGTCGGTTCTCACGCCGCTGATCGCCATCCTGCTCACCGCTGCCTTCTGGGCGGCGCTGCTGCTTCGTTAAAGGGTTCAACCAATGGGTGAAGGCACTTCAATCGGGCGCGTGCGTGGGCTCGGCTCGGCGCACAGCGGATCGCACCACTGGCTGATCCAGCGTTTCACGGCGGTCGGCAATCTGCTGCTGGTGTTTTGGTTACTGGCGTCGCTGCTGATGCTGCCGAACATGGGCTTTGCCACCGTGCGCGAATGGATCGCCCGGCCGGTGCCGGCGACAGCGATGGCGCTGCTGATCGTCACAACATTCTGGCATGCGCGGCTCGGCATGCAGGTGATGCTGGAGGACTATGTCCACACCCCGGCCAACAAGTTCGCCTGCTTCGCCGCGCTGAACCTCGTAGCCTTTGGCGGAGCGGCTTTCGGGCTGTTCTGCGTAATCCGCTTTGCGCTGGGAGGCGCCTAAGATGTCCGCTCCAGCTTACAAGATCATCGACCACACTTATGACACTGTCGTCGTCGGCGCCGGCGGATCGGGCCTGCGGGCCACGATGGGCAGCGCCGAGGCAGGCCTGAAGACCGCCTGCATCACCAAGGTGTTCCCGACCCGCAGCCACACCGTCGCGGCGCAGGGCGGCATCGCCGCCAGCTTGCAAAACAACTCGCCCGATCACTGGACCTGGCACATGTTCGACACCGTCAAGGGCTCGGACTGGCTCGGCGATCAGGACGCAATCGAATATATGGTGCGCGAGGCCCCGGCGGCGGTTTACGAGCTTGAGCACGCCGGCGTGCCCTTCAGCCGCAATGCCGATGGCACCATCTACCAGCGTCCGTTCGGTGGCCACATGCAGAACATGGGCGAAGGCCCGCCGGTCCAGCGCACCTGCGCCGCCGCCGACCGCACCGGCCACGCCATGCTCCACGCGCTCTACCAGCAGAGCCTGAAATACGCGGCGGACTTCTTCATCGAATACTTCGCCATCGACCTGATCATGGATGGAGGCAAATGCGTCGGCGTGATCGCGCTGTGCATGGATGACGGCACGATCCACCGCTTCCGCGCCAAGGGCGTGGTGCTGGCGACCGGCGGCTATGGCCGCGCCTATTTCACCGCCACCAGCGCCCACACCTGCACCGGCGACGGCGGCGGCATGGTGCTGCGCGCCGGGCTGCCCTTGCAGGACATGGAATTCATCCAGTTCCACCCGACCGGCATCTATGGCGCAGGCGTGCTGATCACCGAGGGCGCGCGCGGCGAGGGCGGTTATCTCACCAACTCCGAAGGCGAGCGTTTCATGGAGCGTTATGCGCCGTCTGCCAAGGATCTGGCCAGCCGCGACGTTGTCTCCCGCTCGATGGCGCTGGAAATGCGCGAAGGACGCGGCGTCGGCCCGAACAAGGACCACATCTACCTCCACCTCGATCACATCGACGCCAAGGTGCTGGCCGAGCGCCTGCCCGGCATCACCGAGAGCGGCAAAATATTCGCGGGGGTCGATCTCACCCGCCAGCCGCTGCCGGTCTGCCCGACGGTGCACTACAACATGGGCGGCATCCCGACCAACTATCACGGCGAAGTGATGACCATCGGCGCGGACGGCGATCCCGAAACCGTGGTCCCCGGCCTGTTCGCGGTCGGCGAGGCGGCCTGCGTTTCGGTCCACGGCGCCAACCGCCTCGGCTCCAACTCGCTGATCGATCTCGTCGTCTTCGGCCGCGCAACCGGGCACCGCCTGCGCGACACGATCAAGCCCGGCGAGGCGTTCGAGGAACTGCCCAAGGACAGCGCGGACCTGTCGCTGACCCGGCTCGATCACTTCCGCAATGCCAAGGGCGGCTCGCCCACGGCAGAAGTCCGCCTCGAAATGCAGCGCACCATGACCAAGGGCTGCGCCGTGTTCCGCGACGAGGCCTTGATGGCCGAAGGCAAGGCCGCGCTGGCGAAAACCTATGAGCGGATGCAGGACATCCACGTCACCGATCGCGGCCTGATCTGGAACAGCGATCTCGTTGAGACGATGGAACTCGACAACCTGATCTCGCAGGCCAGTGTCACCATCCACGGCGCGCACAACCGCAAGGAATCGCGCGGTGCCCACGCCCACGAGGACTTCCCGGAGCGCGACGACAAGAACTGGATGAAGCACACCGCCGCCTGGTTCGAAGGCTGGGGCGGCAAGGGCGGCGCGGTCAAGATCGACTACCGCCCGGTGCATGAGTTCACGCTGACGGACGATGTGGAGTATATCAAGCCGAAGAAGCGGGTTTATTGAGGTAAGCCGCGATGCCGACCGTCCTGCGGATTGGCGGTTTCCGCTTTCACTTTTACAGCCATGAACCCGGAGAGCCACCGCACATCCACATCGAATATGGCGGTGCAGAGTGTAAAATCTGGCTTGAGCCGGTTTCTGTAGCCCGCAATCGAGGGTTCACGGCACCCGATCTCAACCGGGCATTGACTCTGGTACGCAAACATCGGATTCTGTTGCTGGAGGCTTGGTATGGCTACTTTGGCGACAACCGCTGACGAACGTGTAGCAGGTGTGAGTTTTGACGCAGACCGCCTGATCGTCGACCTCATGGATGGGCGCACGATTTCCGTGCCCCTCGCCTGGTATCCGCGCCTGTTCGACGCGACCCCCGAGCAACGCCAGAACTGGCGTATTGCTGGGGCAGGATTTGGAATTCATTGGCCTGAGATTGACGAAGATTTGAGCACCGAGGGGCTGCTGCGCGGTGCGCCCGCGCCGGGGTGGAAGAGTGCGGCGTAAGGTAATTCGTGCACTGTCACCGTAATTTCGTGTTGAACGGACTTTCCGCTGGATCGTTAAATGCCATCTAATGCCCCCGAACCTTCGATTACCATCCGTGCATAATGCGCGACAATTCCTGCTCACACTTCCGGCAGATATTGCCGGAATACCCAGCCGTGCACGCCCAGAGCCTTGATCGCCTCGACAAGGGCGTCGGAGGCATATGTGTCGTTGTTATATTTCCATTCTGACCAGATCGCGTGCCCTGCGACCTTTTGCTTCCACACCTTAACATCGGCCGGACCATTGCCGGTCAGATAATAACCGCTACGGGGACTAACAACGATATTGCAATGCTCCGCCGCAATAGTGTCAAGCCGGTTACAGATATTCAACATCCAGCGCTCTTCAGGCACTTGTATACCATCCTTGTAATAAAGTTCGCACGGCAAATATTGGTGTACGCCGGGTTCGTGCGCCTCGATCGCGTCGCGCACCTTGTTCGTGATGATGTAGCTCCCAAAAATTTCGGGCAGATAATTGACTTTCACCTTGAACCGCAGTTGATAGGGGTGATCGGGCATCGGCTGTCGGAAACCGGCGGTCGGCCCCGATCCTGCTATCGTATCATAAGGTGAGGCTGGCCAGGGGCGCGGCCCCGGATCGGGGGTGAAGTGTGCGGCCTTCATCTCGGCGGCGACTTGCGCCATCGCTGCCTCCATCCGCTCCTTGCTGTCACCCATCCATTCGGTCGGATAAGATATCCGCTTGCCGAACTCATCGTCGATTTCACCTTGCACCCACCAAGCCATCAAGCCGCCTCCCGCTGGAACGCTGCTTGACCGTTAGCCCGGACGATTCCAACCCGCCACCCAAGTTCCATCCAATCCGGATCGCAACTCGCCGCAACAAAGCGGAATGTCGCTTCGCGCCATGCACTCGCTGCGCGGCGGCTCTGCCTCGTCGTCAGCGCCTCGCCGATCTTGTCGAACATGTTGAGGACGTAGAGGTCCTTGCCCACCGCGATATACGACATGATTTACGGTGACAGTTTACTTAACCCCCAAATTACTCCCCCGACCAAGTCTCCACCTTCAAATGCTGCCCCGGATCGCGCTGGACGTGGATGACGTTCAGCACTTCCACACGATCCTTTGATGCCAGGTAATAGATGTGGTGCATCCCGCTGCGCTTGCGGCGAAGGCCCGGATAGACTTGGTCGTAGAGCGGATAGCGCAGGGCAGTTGCCGCCAATTGCTCGATTGCTCGCCTGAGTTCGCCAACATAGGCCCTTGCCTGTTCGTGACCCCACTGTGCAATCGTATAGTCTGCCGCATTCTCGATATCGGCCTCTGCATCGGGCCGAAGAATGACTTCACGCATCGTTTTCAGGGCCGAACTTCCGCTCCATGAAGGCATCCCAGTCGAACGCTCGCGCAGGTCCGCTATCCAGTGACTTCTGGACCATGTGCCGCAGCGCCTCAATCCGCGCATCCTCGTGCATGTACTGTCTCATCGCCTCGCGCACGACTTCACTGGTCGAGCCGAATTCACCCGACTCCACCTTGCGGCGGGCGAATTCCGTATAGGGCGCACCGAGGGCGATGGACGTGTTTTTCGTTGCCATTGGCGAGTAATACCAAATATTGGTAATTGAGGCAATCCTGCTGTGGGCGGGGACACGGAATACCGTGTCCCCGGTTCGAATTTGACACCCCGCCGCCTTGCCCCGATGGTGCGCCATGCGCCGCAACGAGCGCGAATAGGGCGGGGAGGAACATGGCGGAGGCGAGTGGCGATTTTGGCGGCGATTCCGGAGGCAGGCTGAGCGCCGTCCCACGCAGCGCCTGGCTGGTGCTCGCGGTGCTCACCGCCGCCAATGTGCTCAATTACCTCGACCGCCATATCGTCTCGATCCTCGGCCAGGCGATAAAGGCCGACCTGCAGCTCGACGATGCCCAGCTCGGCTTTCTGCTCGGAACGGCCTTTGCCATCTTCTATTCGGTGATGGGCATCGCCATGGGCGGGATCGCCGACCGGCTGACCCGCAAGAAAGTCATGGCGAGTGGCCTGGCGCTGTGGTCGGCGATGACCGCGTTGGGCGGCGTGGCAACCAGCTTTGCCATGCTCAGCTTTGCCCGCATCGGCGTCGGCGTGGGCGAGGCGGCGGCGGTGCCTTGTGCGCAGTCGCTGGTCGCCGACAGCTTCCCGCCCCGGCATCGCACGCTGGCGATGGGAACCTATGTCTCGGCGGCGTTCATCGGCGGGGCGCTGGCGATGATCATTGGCGGCTGGTTTCTCGAAAGCTGGCCCGTTGCCTGCGCTTCGGTGCCGATTGCCGGAGCCTGCGACCTGGCCCCGTGGAAAGCCGCGCTGTTCGCTGTCGGCCTGCCCGGCATTCCGGTTGCCCTGGCGCTGCTGGCGATCCGCGAACCCGCGCGTGCGGTGCACGCCGGGGCGCAGAAGGGAACCGTCGGCGTCGTGCTGCGCGAGATCGCGGTCGCATTGCCGCCCTTCTCGATTCTGACGGTCTGGCGGCTCGGCGGTGCTGCCGCGCTGCGACGCAATCTCACCTTGCTGGCGGCGATCGCGCTGGTGTCGACGCTGCTGGCATGGGCGACCGGCGATGTCGCTCAATGGGCCTCGCTCGGCTTCGGCGTGGCGGCGCTGGTCACCTGGGGCCAGATCCAGGCCCATGCCGACCGGCCGCTGTTCCGCCTGACGCTCGGCGATCCGAGCTTCCTGCTGGTCACCGGATCGACGGCGCTCAATTCCTGCATATTCGGCTCGATGGTCGCCTGGTCGGCACCTTTCGCCATGCGGCATTACCCGGATATTCCGCACGGCGAACTGGGTATCGGTCTTGGCCTGGCGCATCCAATCGGCGCCGTGATCGGGGTGTTTCTCGGCAGCTGGCTCACAGACTGGTGGAAGGCCCGCAATCCAGGGGCGTCGTTCCTGATGGGGGCGGTGAGCCTGTGCGGGGCGGTGCCTTTTTTTGCCGCGATGCTGCTGGTCGATGACTACCGCTGGTTCCTTGCCTGCTTCTTCATGATCGGCCTGATTGTGTCGCTGTGGTCGGGTGCGACCGCGGCGATGATCCAGGACCTTTCGATACCGAGGATGCGGGGATCGGCCGCCGCCTGCTATTCGATGATCGTGCTGGTCATCACCTTCGGCATGGGGCCCTATTGGGTCGGCAAGGTCAGTGCGGTGACCGGCAGCCTGACAACCGGCATGCTCTCGATCCTGCTGCTCGCGCCAATCGTGCTCGCGATGCAGCTGGTCGGCGCGCGGCGGCTGCCGAGGGAGACTTTCGATGCGCGCAGGGCGCTTGCCGCACAGGCGGGCGAGCCCTGAGCGGCGAAAAGGGGGAGTGGCTCCATTTGACCGACAATTCCGAAATCACAGCGGCGCAGGAATGGCGCAACGGCTGGATGGTGGTGCTTGCGGGCGTCGCCGGGGGCTCGCTGGCGACGCTGCACCTCTATTCCACCGGCGTGCTGATCGGGCCGCTCGAGCAGGAATTCGGCTGGAGCCGCGCGCAGATTTCATCGGGCCTGACGATTTCGGCGATGACCGCCGTGCTGCTCTCGCCGCTGATCGGCATGACCATTGACCGGATCGGCGCGCGCCGGGTGGGATTGGCTGGAACCGTTCTCTTCTGCCTGTTCTTCGCCGGACTCTCGCAGGTAACAAGTATCTGGATGTGGTGGGCCCTGTGGGGCGGCATTGCGGTCTCGGCGGCCTGCATCGCTCCTGCCGTATGGGCGGCGGGCACCACCAGCCTGTTCACCCGGGCAAGGGGCATGGCGCTGGCTGTGACGCTCTGCGGCACCAGCATCGGCGCGCTGGCGGTGCCGATGGCGACGCATCTGCTGATCGAAAAACTGGGCTGGCGCGGTGCCTACCTTGGCCTGGCGGGAGCCTGGGGGCTGATCACCCTGCCGCTGGTCTGGTTCTGCTTTTCCAGCGCGCTGGATCGCCGCCGGGGCGGGTTGCAAACCCGGGCTACCGAGCGGCCGTCCGCGAGCCCTGGCCGTTCGATATGGCAGAAGGTCGGCTCCTGGCGCTTTGTCAGGCTGGCGATTGCCGCCCTTTCGATCATCACGGTCGCCAGTTCGTTCCTGACCAATTTCGTGCCGATGCTTAAGGCGGAAGGCTATGCAACCGGCCCCGCCACTGCGGTCGCCGGGCTGATCGGGCTGGGGTCGCTGACCGGCAGGCTGAGCGGAGGCTTATTCCTCGACCGGATCGACGGGCGCTATGTCGCGGCAATCAGCGTGCTGATGCCGGTCGCGACCTGCCTGATCATGCTATTTGCGCCAGCCTCGGTCATAGCCGTATCGATTGGTGCTTTCGCGCTTGGCCTCGCAGTGGGGGTCGAGTGGGATGCGGTCGCCTATCTCGTCTCGCGTCATTTCGGGGTCGGCAGTTTCGGCACGGTGTTCGGCACGCTCACCGGCCTGTCGCTGTTGTTCAACGGACTGGGGCCGACCCTGACGAGCTACATCTACGACCAGTCGGGCAGTTACACACTGGCGATCTGGGGCTTCATCCCGCTATGCCTGCTGTCTTGCCTCATGTTCCTTTTGCTGGGACCCTATCCGGCGGTCGAAGGGGAAGGCGATGCGTGATCGTCCGGATCGTCGCAGGCCGTCGCCAGGCCAGGGAGAGCGATAATGAACCAACGCCGCGTCGTGCTGATCCAGCAAGCCGGAAATTACTGCAACCCGGGCGTCGCGCGGCGGCTGGCGAAGGCGGGGCACGACCTCGTGCTGCATGCGCCGAAGGACGGAATGGTCGAGGAACTGACTAGCCTCGGGGCGGCTGTCGAGGTTATCGCCGGAGATGAGCTGGCGCAAAACGGGCCGGAATGGGATTCAAAGCCGGAAGGTGCCCAACTTCTGGTTGATCGCACCCTCGCCAAATTCGGCCGGATCGACGCCGCAGCCCTGCTGCCGCCGCGCGGCTGGTATGCCGGGTCGATCCGGGGGCGACTGCTCGATGCGCCGGTCGAGCACATCGAGGCGATGGGCGGCTACTACGAGGCGACCGCGCACCTGCTGCGTGCGGTGATTCCGGCGATGCGTGACTCTGGGCGAGAACGCGGCGGGCAGATCCTGGTCTATACCAGCGATTCCGGCGCGCGGCCCGAAGCGGGCTGGTCACTCTATGGCGCTGCGCGGGCAGGACAGAACTTCTTCATTCGCGCGGTGGCGCTGGAGCATGCTCACGAGGGCATCTGCATCAACGCACTGGGCTCCAAGAACGCTATCTCCGCCGGTTTCCCCGGCTGCCCGCCCGGCGCGGCGGGTGACGACTTCGTCACCTCGGGCGAGTGGTCGAAGGCGCTCGAAGCGGAAACCCCGCTGGGGCGGCTGGGCACGATGGAAGAGCTGGCTGCATTTGCCACCGTGCTGCTCGATGGCAGCAACCGGTTCCAGACCGCGCAGTATTTCTCGTTTTCGGGTGGCTGGTGTTCGGCTTGAAGGCCTGACTCTAACAGGTTGTCCCCGGCGCGAATCCTGCGCTATCTTTCCCCAAACGACAATCGGAGAGGATACTGCCATGGATGACGTCGAGGAAATCAAGAAACTCAAGGCCCGCTATTTCCGCAGCCTCGATTCCAAGGACTGGGAGCTTTACGCCTCGGTCTTCGCCGAAGATTGCGTCGTCGATCTGCGCACGGCTGGGGGCGAGCTGTATGAAGGGCGCCCAGCCTTCGTCGCCTATGCATCGAGCCTGACCATGGTGCAGAGCGTCCACCATGGGCACATGCCGGAAATCGAACTCACCAGCGCCACTACCGCCACCGGCGTCTGGGTGCTGGAGGACTACAACATCTGGGAGGACGGCACCCAGAACCATGGCTGGGGCCATTATCTCGAGACCTATGTGAAGCGGGACGGCCGCTGGGCGATCAAAACCATGAAGCTGTCGTACCTGCGCATCGAGCAACCCACGGAAAAGCCGGCGATGATCGCCGGGATTGTCAATACCGGACATCTGCGCGGAACAAATCCGGCGGCATGCTGAGGCATCAGGTCTTCTTTTGGCTCAAGCGTCCCGGTCATGTGCCGGACTGTGACCGGCTGATCGCGGGGCTGCGCGAGCTCGCCGCAATCGAGGTTGTCCGGGCGCTCCATATTGGCAGACCCGCGCCGACCGACGCGCGCGATGTCGTCGATGCCAGTTTCGATGTCTCGGAACTCATGCTGTTCGACTCAGCGGCTGAGCAGAAGTCCTATCAGGACCATCCGCTGCACAAGCGGTTCGTCAGCGAATGCGAGCACCTTTGGGAGCGGGTACAGGTATTCGATTCTGCCGATATTTAGCGTCACGCCCGGAATGCCATGACATTTCGCGAAGGTCCCATTGCCCCGTGCCGCCGCCGATGGCACATTCTGCCCCATAGCCACTTGCAGGAGTGAGGCCATGACAGCACTCGCCATCCGCCCCCTGTCGGACGACTTGCCCTTTGGCGCCCGCATTGCCGGGGTGAATTGGGATACGGTCAAGAACGAGGCTGTCCGCCTGCAAATCCGCGACGTCTTCGAGGATCGCGGCATGATCGTGTTCGAGGACATGGAAGCCTCGAACACGATGCAGATCGAGCTCAGCTCGGTGTTCGGCCCGCCGCAGGTATATGCGATCGAAGGCGTGCCGCAGCTCGAGGACGAAGGGGTGCCCGGCATCGTCGATTTTGGCTCTCCCACTGGCGAGACCACGGTCTTCGATTTCGGCGGCGAGCTGCGGGCCGGCTGGGTCAACTGGCATTTCGATGCCTGCTACACCGCGAAGCTCAATCGCGGCGGGGTGCTGCGGCTGACGACGATCACCCCGGAGCTGGGCCTGACAGGGTTTGCCGACGGGGTGCAGATATGGAATGCGCTGTCCCCCGAGTGGCGCGAGCGTGCCGAGGGGCTCGAGGTCGTCTATCACGAGGGGCTGATGTTCGAGCGCCAGCGCTTTGGCATGGAGGATAACTGGAAGCTGATCAGCCTGCAGACCATTGTCCACAAGCTATACAAGGACGCCGAAGCCAAACCGCGCTCGGTCCATCCCGCCGTTTGGCAGCGGGCGAGCGGCGAGAAAGTCATGCATATCGCGCCCTGGCAGGCGGCTTGCATCGAAGGGCGCGAGGATGCCGAAGGCGACGCGCTGCTCGCGGCGCTGTGGCGTGAGGTGAAGGCGGCGATGGTGCCCTATTGGCACGGGTGGAAGCCCAGCGACATGGTCATCTGGGATAACTGGCGCTTCCTTCACTCGGTCAGCGGTCACGATCCCAAATATGCCCGTAACGCGCGTCGCACGACGATCGCCGGGGATTACGGGCTGGGGCGGTTTGAAGGAGCGGCTTCCGTGGCGGCCTGAATAGGCCGTGAAATGCCGGTCGGCCAGCTTGCCCATCGCTTCGCCGGAGGGCATGTGAGCATGGATGGACAGCTACCTGATTGCCAAGACTGTGCACATTGTTTCCGCCACGGTGCTGTTCGGCACTGGGCTGGGCATAGCGTTCTTTTTTCTGATGGGCTTGCGCAGTGGCGACGATCGTATGGCTCTGTTCGCCGCTCGCACGACGGCCAATGCCGATATGCTCTTCACGCTGACTGCGGGTATCGTCCAGCCGCTCACGGGGCTTTATCTGGCATTCGAGACGGGCATTGATCCGTGGTCACCTTGGCTGGTGAAGACATATTGGCTCTATCTGCTGGCGTTGACATGCTGGCTGCCAGTCGTCTGGCTACAATTGCGGATGCGCGACATGCTAGCAGGTAAGCTTTCTGGCGGCGTGTTCGATGAACAGCGCTACCGGAGGTATTTTCGCTGGTGGTTCGCGCTCGGCTGGCCCGCCTTTGCCGCCTTGGTCTGGGTATTCTGGTTGATGGTGGCGAAACCAGCGTGACGCTGCGGGTTCTGATCCTGGGCGGTTACGGCAATTTCGGCGGCTATGTCGCACGGGCTCTGGCGGACGATCCGGGAGTCGTGATGATTATCGCAGGGCGCGATGGGGACAAGGCGCGGGCCTTTGCCGATGGTCTGGCGGCAGCCAACCCGGTCGGCTTCGCGGCTGTCGATATCGAGGGCGATCTTGCCGCGGCCTTCGCCAGTATCCGGCCCGGGCTGGTCATCCATACGGTCGGACCGTTTCAGCGGCAGGGCTACCGTGTTGCCGAAGCCGCCATAGCCGCCGGAGCGCATTATTGCGACCTGGCCGACGCGAGGGGCTTTGTCTGCGGAATTGGTGCGCTCGATGAACGGGCGAAGGTGGCAGGCGTCGCCGTGATCGCCGGGGCCAGCTCGGTTCCCTGCCTGACTGCGGCTTATCTTGACGATGCTCTGGGCAGCTTCGCGGCAATCGAGCGGCTGGACTACGGCATCACCGCCGCCCAGCAGACCAATCGCGGACTGGGCACGGCGAGCGCGATCCTCAGCTATGTCGGACGGCCCTTCGCCATGCTGCGCGAAGAGGCGATGCGGCAGGTGTTCGGCTGGCAGGGCATGCACAGCGAGGTTTACCCTGAACTTGGCCGGCGCTGGTTCGGCTATTGCGACATCCCCGACCTCGACCTGTTCCCCGTGCGCTACCCGGGCCTAAGCCACATGCGTTTCTGCGCCGGGCATGAAGTTGCAGTTCTGCACTTCGGTACATGGTTGCTGAGCTGGCTGGTGAGATTGCGGCTGGTTCCTCCGCTCGAGCGCTGGGCGGATTTCCTTCTCCGTGCTTCATTCCTGTTCGACCGCTGGGGCCGCGGACGCAGCGGCTTTCATATGCGAATCGAAGGAACGGACAAAGACGGGCAGCGGCTTGTACGGCGCGAATGGATGATTGCCCGATCCGGCCATGGCCCCAACATCCCTTGCGTGCCTGCGATCCTGCTGGCGCGCCGCATCGCCCGGGGCGAAGGTCCGTCACCCGGCGCGCGGCCCTGCCTCGACCTAATTGCGCTGGATGATTATCTTGCCGCACTCAGCGACCTCGATATTTCGGTGATCCGCCAATGACCTGCCATTCACAACATCCGTTCAGCTATCGATCCGATCCTGATGTACCCGGCTTCGACGACACCCGCCCGCTGTTCGTGTTCGACGGGAAATGCGCTCTGTGTTCCGGCGGTGTGCGCTGGCTGATGGCTGCGGACCCGAAGGGCGCGATTGCCTATACTTCGGCGCAGGGCGAACTCGGGGCGTCTCTCTATCGCCACTACAGCATCGACATCGATAGCACCTATCTGCTGATCGACGCAGGCCATGCCTATGGCATGAGCGGCGGCTATTTCCGCCTGCTTCCCCGGTTGGGCGGATTCTGGCGGTTGTTCTGGGTGCTGGCAATCGTGCCGGAAGGGTTGCGTGACGCCGTCTACCGCTTGATCGCGCGCAATCGCTATCGCTGGTTCGGTCGCCGTGAGCATTGTGCCCTGTTGACGAGCGAGCAACGGTCGAGGTTGCTGTAGTTTGTCATGCAGCGGCCTGCCCGGTCCACTTTTCCATCCGCTGCAAGTATTCGGCAAACCTGCCGCGCACCTCGTCGAAGTCCAGTCCGAAGACTGAGGGATCGGGCTTCTCCTCCCGCTCGCGGGCGTCGTTTTCCGCCCACCAGCGCGCCATGTTGGCAGCGAACTCCTCGGTCACCGGCTCGCCCAGCCAGTCATAGAGCCCGCGAACCTGGCCGATCGGGTCGTTGTGCATGGCGCTGAAGTGGATGTCGTAGAAGCGGTGATCGTTGCCCGCGTCGCGAAAGGCGATGGCGCGGTTCATCGCTTCGGTCCAGGTGCGCAGGTTCAGCTCGCCGATGTAATGGTGGTCGATCCGGTCCGTGAAGTTCGCGGCGATGTCGGCATAGACCACAGCCACCGAGAGCACGACACGGGTCGGATCGCGGTGAGTCATGACGAAGCGCGCGTCGGGGAAGGCTTCGTCCAGATGGGGCAGATAGAGCATGTGCGAAGGCGCCTTCAGCCGCCAGTGGCGGAATGGCTCGCCCCATTGCAGGAGCCGCAGAGTGCGCTTTTCGTAAAGGTAGGTCGACGTCAGGTCGGCATCCATCAGCCAGTCGGAATAGGCGGGAATCTTGGCGAAGGCCTGGAAGGTCTGCGAGCGGAAATCGAGCGCCATCATGTCCTGGCATTCCATGGCCCCGTCGATCCCGGTGGGGGTGTGCGTCTTGCCCGACACCTTGCGGTCGGCCAAGTTGGAGGCTTGCCCTCGCCGCGGGTCGGGGCCTTCGACAGTCGAGGGCGGCGGGCAGGGCTGGCCGGATTCCCAGATGCGCAAGTAACGGACGCCGGGATCGCTGGAGAGCAGGAACGAAAGCGCGGAGGAGCCGGTGCGCGGCAGGCTGACGCCGAACAGGGGTGCGCGGATTTCGACATCGCCGATCTCCGGATGGCGGCGATACCAGTCCTCGATCTGCAGGCGCTGTTTGAGGTGCATCAGGATGCGGTCGCGCAAGGCGGTGTCGCCTGCGGCATTGAGCCGGGCTTCGCGATTGAGCGAGCTGACGAGCACTTCCAGGCCCTCCTTGAAGCTGTCGCCGCCGAAGTCGCTCAGCCCGGTGTCGCTCGTGGCAAGTGCGATCAGTTCGTTGTGGCTTTCCACGGCCTGTCCTCTCCTCATCCCGAAGTGTTCGGGGCATAGCCGATTGCGGCCATTGCACCACCCCGGATGCCGCCATATCCTCGAGCCGGCGACCGCTCCCGCCCAATGTGCAGTGCATGCAGGTTCTGGACAGGGCAGTGAAATCCGTTCAGCCAGGAGCAAGCATTGATCGGCGATGTCGATGAAGCGTGCAACATGAGCGATGAACCGTTGGGGGCATTGCCAGGGAAGGAAGACGAAGCATGACCGAGGATGTCCGCAAGGAGCGCTCGCCCGGAATGAAGCTGCTGATGGCCGCGCTGATCGGCTTCGTGCTGATGGTGCCGCTGATGCTGGTCTATGCCCTGGTGTGGGACCGGCAAAGCCAGTCGCAGACCGCGCAGGGGTCGATCAATTCGGGCTGGGGCGGGGATCAGGTGATCGCCGGGCCGGTAATCGTCGTGCCCTTCCGCACCACCCAGACGCAGAACGAGCAAGTCGATGGCAAGACCACGACCCGCGTCGTCGAGGTGGAGAAATTGCTCTACATCTCGCCGGTCGAGAACCGCGTGACGACCACGGTCAAGCCCGAGGAACGCCGCAAGTCGATCTACTCCAGCGTGCTCTACGAGGCGCAGGTGTCGGGCGCGGCGAAGTTCGAGCTGCCGGCCGACCTGCCGCGCTTCGGCGTCACCCGCGAGCGCCTGCTGTGGGACCGGGCGGAACTGCGCATCGGTGCGTCGGATTCGCGCGGGCTGACCAAGGGCGGCACGCTCAAAGCCAACGGCAATGCGCTGGCGGTGCAGCCGGGCAAGGGTCCGGGTGCGACCAGCGGGCAGGGCTTCTTCGCCTTCCTGTCGTGGAGCGGGACCGAGCCGCTGGCGGTCGAATACAATTTCGGCCTGCGCGGCAGCCGCTCGCTCAGCCTGGTGCCGCGCGGCGGACAGACGCGGTGGGAAGTTTCCTCGGTCTGGGCCAGCCCCAGCTTCAGCGGCGCCTTCCTGCCGGAAAAGCCGACGATTTCGGCCAGCGGCTTCAAGGCGAGCTATACCGTCGATAAACTGGCGCTGGGCCAGGCGCCGGTGGCGATGGAGGACCCGGGACCGCCGATGATCGACGACGGCATTGGCGGGGATCGCTATGCTTCGGTCAAGGCGGAGGGCAATTATGCGCCATCGGCCGCGAACCCCGCCTCGGGCAGCGCAGTGGAAGCGATCAGCGGCTCGGCCCGCGCAGTCACTGTCGGCCTGGTCGAGCCAGTCAACCTCTACTCGAAGGTCGATCGCTCGGTGAAATACGGCTTCCTGTTCATCGGCTTCACTTTCCTCGCCTTCCTGTTGTTCGATGTGGTCGGCGGTGCGCGGGTGGCGGCGGCGGAATATCTGCTGACCGGCGCGGGGTTGGTGCTGTTCTTCGTGCTGCTGCTCGCCTTTGCCGAGGTGATCGGCTTCTTGTGGGCTTATGTGGTGGCCAGCGCGGCCATTATTGGGCTGATTTCCTCCTACAGCGCGGCGGTGCTGAAAAGCTGGAAGCGCGGGCGCTTTCTGGGCGCGATGCTGATCGGGCTTTACGCGCTGCTGTTCGTGCTGCTCAATCTCGAAGCCTGGTCGTTGCTGATCGGCTCGGTGCTGCTCTTTGTTGCGCTGGCTGGGGTGATGTATGCGACGCGCAATGTCGATTGGGGCAATGTCGGCAAGA
Source organism: uncultured Alphaproteobacteria bacterium (assembly GCA_963775115.1). Taxonomy (GTDB): domain Bacteria; phylum Pseudomonadota; class Alphaproteobacteria; order Sphingomonadales; family Sphingomonadaceae; genus Novosphingobium. The sequence continues at coordinate 200,061 of CAVZHP010000005.1, read as the reverse complement.
AGGAGGTGGCGGCTTAGGCCGCCACCTTCGCCGTCACCGCCACCGGCACAGCGCTCATCCGGGGCATGCCGTGGTAGGGATCGGGATCGTCGTCCCAGCTCAGCAGCAGGTTGATGTTCGAGCCATCGCGGCGCGGATCGTAGTTGCTGCCAGGGCGGGGTCCGAAGCCGTGAGTCATGGCGACGACGCCCTCGCGCATATCGGCATCGCCCTCGACGAAGCCGACGATCGTGCCGTGGCGCGAACGGATGGCCACCTCGTCGCCGTCGCGTAGTTCGAGCCGCGCCATGTCCTCCGGGTGCATCCACAGCGGGTTGTAGCCGCTACGCACGATGCCCTCGATGCGCGGCGCAGAATTGGTTGTCGCCATCATCCGGCGGCAGACTAGCAGGAAGGGATAGTCAGCGCCGGTCCTTCGGCGCGCCAGCGGGTCCTCGGTGCGGACTTCGGCTAGTTCGGCGAGCATGGCAGGGTCGGCGAGCTGCAGGCGGGCGGTGCAGGCGGGATCGCGCTCTTTCACCCATTCGCGGCATTCGTCGAACAGCGCGCCATGGGGGTGCTGCTTGACCTCCGATAACGCTACGGCGCTGCCGTTGCAGATCATCTCGTAGATATCGTCGGCAACCGGTTCGTTTGCCATGTCGAACGGCACAGGCTCGGTCCTGGCCCCGCCATAGACGATATAGTTCAACGGCAGGCCGAGCTTTTGCGCGATCCGGTAATAGACTTGCCAGCTCTCCATCAGCTCCGCATCCTTCGGTGGCTTCAGCAGCGCAGGGCGATAGAAGGCATAGGGCTCGTTCCAGTCATAGCCCGGGTGCAGATCGCCGACGGACTCGTTGAGCGCCGACATCGCCGGGGTTTCCAGCTGATCGTAGGTGGCGATGACATAGTCGGCATGGACTGCCGTGCCCGATAGCTCGATATCGTGCATCACGAACAGGTCGAGCTCACCCAGCGCCTTTACTGTCTTGTTGGTGTCCGGCCAAGCGTAATAGGCGCCGCCATGCATGAACAGAGCGCGCAGGCGATCGGGGCCGTCCGACATCATCAGGTCGGGCAGCGCGGCGGTCGGCATGCCTGCGACCGTTTGCTGGAGCCCGCGAATGCTGGTCTGCACGCCGAAGCCCCATGCGGGGTAGGGCGCGACAGGCTGGGCGCGCCAGTCGCGACGGGGGGTGAGCACCTTGGGGCGGGAGACCGGATCGCCCTCACGCGACCAGTGCCCACGCAGGGTCTGGATGCAGAGTGCAAGGTAACTGGTCAGCGTGCCGCGCGTCGCCATGCTGGTGCCGACGCCGGGGGCTGTGTCGCCGCCCCTGGATTCGACCAGCACGCGGGCTGCGGCAATGAGGTCTTCCGCTGCAATTCCGGCGCGGGCAGCGACATAGTCCGGGGTGAAACCGGCGACGGCATCGCGCAGCTGCGCCAGCCCTTCGGTGTTCTCGGCAACAAATGCCTCGTCGATGCCATCGAGCGCGAAGATCAGGTGGATCAGCCCGGCCAGCACCGTCGGGTCCTCACCGGGGATCGCCTGCAGGTGGACGGCGGCTCGGCGCGCGGTTTCGGTGCGGCGGGGATCGATCACGATCATCCGCATGCCGCCCTCCTGCAACCGTTTGAGCTGCCAGGCCGGGTTCTGCGGCAGGTATTGCTTCGAGACCACCGGATTACCACCAACCACCAGCAGCGTGTCCCACTGCGCCGGGTGCATCCGTCCGCCCTGCCAGTTGCCGTGAAGTGCCTGGGCGAGCAGCAAACCCGGCTGATCGATAGTGCCGGGCGAGAACATCATGTGCGAGCCGATCGCCGCGAGGAAGGACAGCATCATTCCCGAGGCTGCGGGCTGAGCGGCGACGCCGTTGCCGAGGAAAGCGGCGACCGCCTGTGGCCCGTGGGCGTCGAGGATGCGCGAAAGCTTTGCCGAGATTTCCTCGACCAGCTGTTCGCTCGAAATCGCCACGCGGCTGCCATCGGGCAGGCGCTTGAGGCTGTGCAGCAACCGGCGCGGATTATGATGCTCCTGCGGGATCGCGCGGCCTTTGGGGCAGGTGTAGCCGCGATAGAGCGGGGCATCGTGGTCGCCGTCGACCTTGACCACCCGCTCGCCATCGAGCGTGACGATAATCGGGCAGATGGCGCCGCAATTGCGGCAGACGAACGGGCGTTGTTCCACTTGCGGTCTCTCCATGGCTCGACCGGAAGAATTGGCCGGGACCGTGCGGGACGCAAGCGGGAAATGCGCGAAGGCAGGCCCCGCTCCCGGCGATCCGGGGGCGGGGCACGCCGGCTTCGGGCTCAGTCGGCCAGTTCGGGCTGGGGGGACAGTTCGGCAGCTGACTTTGCCGCCATCCCCAGCGCCTTGGCTACGCCCGCGCCATAGGCGGGGTCACAGCGGGTGCAATTGTCGATGTGGCGCTGCTTGATGAACGCCGGCGCATCGCCCATCGCCGCTGCCGTATTACCGAACAGCACCTGTTGCTGGCTGGCGCTCATCTGCTGGAACAGCTTGCGCGGCTGGGTGAAATAGTCGTCGTCATCCTCACGGAAGTCCCAGAAATCGGCGTCACCCCTGATCTTCAGCGGCGGCTCGCGGAAGCCGGGCTGATCGACCCACTGGCCGAAGCTGTTCGGCTGGTAGTGCGGCAGGCCTTCGTAATTGCCGTCCACCCGCATCGTGCCGTCGCGGTGGTTCGAGAACACCGGGCAGCGTGCTGCGTTCACCGGAATCTGGTGGTGGTTGACCCCGAGCCGGTAGCGCTGCGCATCGCCATAGGCGAACAACCGCGATTGCAGCATCTTATCGGGCGACACACCGATGCCGGGCACAAGGTTCGACGGCGCGAAGGCGCTCTGCTCGACATCCTGATGGAAATTCTCCGGATTGCGGTTGAGCTCGAACTCGCCCACTTCGATCAGCGGGTAGTCGTCTTTGTACCACACCTTGGTGAGATCGAAGGGGTGGAAGCGATAGGACTCTGCTTCCGCCTCGGGCATCACCTGGATGCACATCTTCCATTTCGGGAATTCGCCCCGCTCGATCGCCTCGTAAAGGTCGCGCTGGTGGCTTTCGCGGTCCTGGCCGACCAGTTCCGCCGCTTCCGCATCGGTCAGGTTGGCGATGCCCTGCTGGGTCAGGAAGTGGAACTTCACCCAGAAGCGCTCGCCGGCGTCGTTATAGAAGCTGTAGGTGTGCGATCCGAAGCCGTGCATGTGGCGGTAGCTCTTGGGCAGGCCGCGATCGGACATGACGATGGTGACCTGATGGAAAGCCTCGGGCAGCAACGTCCAGAAATCCCAGTTGTTGGTGGCGCTGCGCATGTTGGTGCGCGGATCGCGCTTCACCGCCTTGTTGAGATCGGGGAACTTGCGCGGATCGCGCAGGAAGAACACCGGCGTGTTGTTGCCGACCATGTCCCAATTGCCCTCTTCGGTGTAGAACTTCAGCGCGAAGCCGCGGATATCGCGCTCGGCATCGGCTGCGCCGCGCTCGCCGGCGACGGTGGTGAACCGCGCGAACATCTCCGTCTGCTTGCCGACCTCGCCGAACATCTTCGCGCGGGTATAGCGGGTGATGTCGTTGGTGACCGTAAAGGTGCCGAACGCGCCCGATCCCTTGGCGTGCATGCGCCGCTCGGGGATGACCTCGCGGTTGAGGTTGGCCAGCTTTTCCAGCAGCCAGACGTCCTGCATCAGCAGCGGTCCGCGCGGACCGGCGGTGAGCGAATTCTGGTTATCGACGACCGGCGCGCCGAAGGCGGTGGTCAGGTGAGTAACGGGGCATTTGCCGCGATTGTCGTTTTGATTGGCCATGATCGATTTCTCCGTTTGGCAGTATAAACCCGTTGACCCTCTTCGGGTTCCATGTGGGATGATTACCGTCAAAACGAAGTTTGAAAAAACCGATTACAATGCGATCTGTGATCGGATTGGGCGATTTATACTGCCGTCAATTGGCAGCTGGCGCAGGCATTGCCACACGCCGCACGCTCAGCACCCGCACCGGCCGGGCGATCATCTGGCCCTTCATCACGCCTTCACCCAAAGTGGGCGACAGCGGCACGTCGTAGATCTTGCGCACCACATCCATGCCCGCGCTGACCATGCCGAATGCGGCAAAACCGGCTTGCAGTTCGGGATTGTCCGACTTGGGATCGGCATCGAGGCCGGGCATGTCCGACAGCAGGATCGAGAAATCGCCTTTGGCCGTTCCCGGCGCCCAGCGCGCCATCGAGATCGCGCCGGCCTTGTGGAGCACGCCGGTCTGGCTGGTCGGTTCGTGGCCGATCGGCGGCAATTCGCGCCGGGGGTCGCCGCGCGTGCCGGCCTGGATCAGACCGTTGGGCTGCTCGCCCCAGGCCAGCCGCATCACCCGGTAGAAGGTAATCCCGTCGAACCGGCGCTGGTCCACATAGCGCACGAAATTGCGCACGGTTACGGGCGCATTTTTGGCGTCGAGATCGAGGGTGATCGTGCCCAGTTCGGTGGCGATCCCGACGCGGACAATATCGGGAAGTGGAGTCGGAGTTGGCGCGCGCGGCGCAGGCTTGGCAGCGGTGAGCGCCAGAAACAGGGGCAAGGCGGCTAGGGCGATTCGGCGGTTCATCCCGGAACTATGCCGCAGGTTCGGCACTGTGCGCCAGTCTGTCCGGTTGATTGTCGCGCTAAAATGGCTCTATCCCCGTGCGCAGAACAGGATGGAGAGATGCACATGGCCGAAGGTGACCAGTCCCCGTCGTTCGACGTTGCAGCGTTCGCTCGCAATTTCGATCACCACGCGCCAGAATTCGGCGCGCACATCAACGAGGTGTTCCATCACATGCGCTCCGCCTGCCCGGTGGCGCATACCCCGGCCTACGGCGGCTTCCATGTGCTGACCCGCTACAAGGATGTCGAGCAGGTGGTGCGCGACGACGCGGTATGGTCGCTACAGGCGGGGATGAGCATCCCATCGAACCGCAAGCCCGGCGATCAACCCTGGGTGCTGCCGGGCGATCTCGATCCGCCGCACAGCTTCGTCTACCGCCGCTTGCTGGAGCCGACCGTGGCGCCTGCCGCGCTCGCCGCGATGGAACCGGAGCTGCGCCAGCTGGCGCGCGAACTGGTCGATGGTTTCATCGAGAAGGGCGAGGCGGATCTGGTCGCCGATCTCGCCGCGCCGCTCACTGCAATTGCCACCTTGCGGATGACCGGCCTGCCCGAGGAGGACTGGCCGAACTACGTCTCCGAACGCCGCACCAGCGCGCGCCGCCAGATCGATCCCGAAGAGGACATGCGCCGGGTCAACGAACGCTTCCTGTGGACCCGCCAGGCCTTCCTCGACGCGATCGAACGGCAGCGCAGCCAGCCGGTCGCGGGCAAGATCATTGCCCGGCTGCTCGAAACTCGGATCGACGGGCGCCCATTGGAGGAATGGGAGCTTATCGCGATTCTGATAAACTTCGTGGCTGGCGGGCTGGAATCCACTCAGAGTCTGCTCGGCAGCGCCTGGGTTCACCTCGGCCGCCATCCGGAGCAACGCGTGGACCTGGCCGCCAGCCCCGAACTCATGCGCAGCGCGGTCGAGGAAATGCTGCGTTTCTTCTCGCCGCAGCCGGGCCTGGCGCGGGTGGCGATGAAGGACACTGAAGTCGGCGGTTATGCGATCCGCGAGGGCGAGCGGGTTTTCATGTGCTGGGCTTCCGCCAACCGCGACGAAGCAGCCTTCGAGCGGGCCGACGAGTTCGATATCCGCCGCAAGCCGAACCGCCACCTTACCTTCGGCGCCGGCGCGCACCACTGCCTGGGCGCAAACATCACCCGGCTGGAGACCCGCATCTGCATGGAGGAAGTGCTCAGCCGGCTTCCGGACTACCGGCTGGTCGAGGAGCAACTGGAGCCGATACCCGACGTTTCGACCATGCAGGGTTATCTATCGGTACCGGTCACTTTCACTCCCGGCAAACGCGCGGGGTAACCGCCGTTGGTGCTGGCGCACTCCGCGCGAATTGACCCGCGATCATCTTCTGTTGCCCGGATATTTATCCCGCTTGCCCCAATCTTTACCCGGGTTGCCCCAATCTTTACCCTGCTTGCATTGTCGCCAAATCCGGCGGATGAAGGGCGCGGGTAGAGGAATCCGGGGAAGAAGAAGGCATGCGGCACAGCCAGTTCTGGATAATCGTTGCGCTGTTTCTCGCCGAGATGGCGGTGACCTTCGAATCCTCGATGATTTTCGCCGCCCTGCCGACCCTCATCCGCGAATACGGCGATCCGCTGACCGCTGGCTGGCTGGTGACGGCGCATCTGCTCGTCGCCGCAGCGACCTATGCTGTGTGCGGGAGGCTCGGGGATATCCGCGGGCGCAAACAGCTGATGATCGTGTTGATGACGATATCGGTTGGAGGTTCGATATTGAGCGCCGTTACCGACAGTTTTGCCCTGGTTCTCGTTGGCCGGGCGCTGCAGGGATTCTGCGCCGCCGTGCTGCCGCTCACCATCGGCGTCATTCGCGAAAATCTGCCGGCGGAAAAGGTCCCGGTTGCGGTCGGGCTGATGACGACGGCCTCCGGCATGGGCGTTGCGGTCGGGCTGGTGCTGGGCGGGTGGATAATCGACACGTTCAACTGGCACTCGCTGTTCTGGGTCAGCGCCGCGCTACTGGCGATTTCGATCGCGGCAGTGAGCCTGTTCGTCCCGAAACGGCCCGGCACGCCGCCGAAACATCCGGTCGATTGGGTCGAGGGGCTGATGCCGGTGCCAGGCATCATGGTGTTGCTGCTCGGCCTGTCGATGTCGAAAGCGTATGGTTGGACCGATCCGCGCATTCTTGGCGCGATCGTGCTGGGCGGGGCCATCCTCGCCTACTGGGCGCGGCGCAGCCTGGCCTCGCGTGAGCCGTTCATCGACTTGCGCCTGCTCGCCAAGCGCGAAATCGCTCTCGGCAATGTGCTGGCGATCCTGATGGCGCTGGGCACTGCCAATGTCGTCATGGTCTTTTCGACCTATGTCCAGTCGCCAAAGTGGACCGCGGTCGGTCTTGGCCTGACGGCGACTGCGGCGGGGCTCGCCAAGCTCCCATCCAATATCCTCTCGTTCTTCGCCGGGCCGCTTTCGGGTTGGCTGATGCAGTGGCGCGGCAGCTGGCTGCCGGTAGTGCTCGGCGGCGGGCTGGCGGGCACTGGCTGGCTGATGGCGACGCTGATGCCCTCGACGCTGCTGCAGATCGTGCTGCTGCTGTGCTGGATTTCCTTCGGGACGACGCTGCTCAACGCCGGGATTCCCAACGTGATCGTCAGTGCCTCGCCGCCCGAGAGGACCAGCGAGGCAATTGGCACGATGTCTGTGGTGCGCGGCATGTTCGGAGCAATCGGCGCGCAGCTCATCGCGCTTGCCCTCGCGAGCGATACCATCGCCGCGCCGGGCGGCGGGGCGTCCTTCCCATCGGAAGCGGGTTACCGGATCAGCATGTTCGTCATCGCCGGGTTGACGCTGGCGGCGGCTGCCTGCGGCATGCTGCTGCGCGGCGGGCGAAGCATCGCGCCGCAACCCGCCGAATAGCCGTACCTGACGGCAGCTATCTGACTCTGGGCCCGCCGAACGGCAGCGGCGGGGGCGGGCGGCGGTGGCCCCTGGGCAGCTGGGCCTGATAGGCGCGCCCGCAGTGCTCGACGCAATACGGAAATCCCGGGGTTCACCTTCTCGCCGCAGAAATGGAAATCCGGTTCGCCCGGATGGCCCATCGGCCAGCGGCAGATTCGCTCGTTGAGGTCTAGCAGGCTGGTTTTCCCGGAAATCTCGGGGCTTGGCTTGGCGGGGACCAGCCGGCGGGGCGGGGCAGGCGGGATTGGTGCCTGCTGGTCGCCGGGGCCCTGACGCAAGAAGCCGCCCGGGCCGACCGAGACGATACGCGGCTGCGGTGTTGGCGATGCCGGTGCGCCGGGAGTGCCCGCAACAGCTGCCGGCGCGGCGGCAGCCGCGGGGCGCGGAGCCGCCGGTGCGGGGCGCGGTGGTGCGGGCTGGGCGGCCCTCGGCGCTTCGGGTGCAGGTTTGGCCCGGACCGGGGTCTCGGGCACATCGTTGGGCTTGACCGGCGAGGGGCGGGCTTTCAGCCCCAGCCGGTGCGCCTTGCCGATGACCGCATTGCGGCTGACCCCGCCGAGTTCCTCGGCGATCTGGCTGGCGGTGGCGCCGCCTTCCCACATCTTGGTCAGTCTCTCGATGCGTTCGTCGGTCCAGCTCATGCCAATTCCATTCTTTCGTCCGCGCCCGCTTGCAACGGGCCGGGCCACCCGATAGTCGCCCAGTCATGACCGAGCAACCCCCAGTCACCGCGACAGCCGCAGCCTCCCCAGCCAAAGCAGGGCGGCGCAGCTTTCCGGCTCAGGGAGAGCCGCTGATCCACCGGGTCAACTGGATCGGGCTCAAGACCCTCTATATGAAGGAGGTGCGCCGCTTCTTCAAGGTGCAGACCCAGACGATCTGGGCACCGGCGATCACCATCCTGCTCAATCTGGTGATTTTCACCGTGGCGATGGGACGGGGCGGGCGCGAAGTGCTGGGCGTGAATTTCGCCACTTTCGTTGCGCCTGGGCTGATTGTCATGGGGATGATGCAGGCCGGATTTGCCAATGCCAGCTTCTCGTTCCTCTCGGGCAAGATGCAGGGAACGATTGTCGATTTCCTGATGCCGCCATTGTCCGAGGCCGAGCTGATGCTGGCAATGATATCCGCCTCGGTGACGCGCGCGGTGCTTGTCGGGCTGGCGCTGGCAATCCTGATGATGTTCTATCCCGGTGTCGGCCTTGCAGTGGCGCATCCATGGGCCGTGGTGTGGTTCGGCCTGATGGGCGCGGTTCTGTTGTCGCTGATTGGCTTCCTGTCGTCGATCTGGGCAGACAAATTCGATCACAACTCGGCGATCACCAATTTCATCGTCTTTCCGCTGACACTGCTCTCGGGCACGTTCTACGTGATCGACAATCTCGCGCCGTTTTTCCAGTCGATCAGCCGGGCGAATCCGTTCTTCTATGTTATCTCGGGATTCCGCTTCGGATTTCTCGGGCAAAGCGATATCGGGAGCACGAACACGGCGGTGCTGCACGGCGCGCTGGGACTGGGCGTGCTGAACGCCGTGCTGGCAGTCGCAACCTATCTGATCCTGCGCAGCGGCTGGAAGCTGAAGAGCTGAGGGAGACGCCGGGTAAGGGGGCACCCGATCGGGTGCCCCCCCAGGATTTCACATGATAAAGAAGTCCGTCGCCGACAGATCGGTCCCGACCGTGACTGTCGCGACCTTGACCTGAGCCAGGCTGCCGGTGCCATCGGGATCGTAGAAAATAGCGCCGGTCGCTGGGTTGTAGATGACACGGTCGCTGGCGTCATGCGCCTTGCTGCCTTCCCAGTAGGCGGCATTGGCCAGGCTGCCGGCGGGTCCGGCGTTCGTGAACACGGCATCGTCCAGCGCAATCCGGTCGACACCGATCTGGAAATCGGAAATCGTGTCGGAGTTCTTGTTGCCGCTTTCGGCAAAGGCGAAGGTGTCGGCGCCGGCTCCTCCGGCAAGCTTGTCGTTGCCTTTGCCGCCATAGAGCCAGTCATTGCCGGCGTTGCCCGTCAGCGTGTCGTTACCGCTCTTGCCATAGAGCGTGTCGTTACCGCCCTGCCCGGTGAGGGTGTTGGAATTGCTATTGCCGTTGAGGACCAGATCGACAGCGGGCGGGGGCACAACTGCCGGTAGGGGAGTAATTTCCATTGGCGGAGGCGGGGGCGTAATTACCGTTGGCGGAGGAGGAGCTGCGTTCAAGCCGCTCCAGTCGTCGTGAATTACCTGGCCCGGCAGGACGCCGCTCAGGCTGACGCCCTCCAGGTTGATATCCGCCGTGTAATAGCCAAGTCCGTCACGCGCTGCCTGAGCCTGCACATCGGCAATCTTGGCGGCAGTGGAAACATATTCGATGGCAATGACGTCTTTGCCAGCCGCGATCATCCGCTCAAGCAGATCGAGGCTCCATTGTGTTTCGGAGAACGACTGTTTGGAACCGGAGTCACTATAGTAGAGGTTCTCCTTGATCATGCCATCAAGGTGGCTGAAATAGGTGTTGTTCGACAGCAGTTCCTCGGCATTGTTGGCCCAGATGCGGAAATGCGGCACTCTCGCATGGGCATAGTCGGCCAGGTAGGCGACAAGGTCGGCCATGGCCTGTGCAGCACCCGCCGCGCCGCCGGGCGCATTGGCCTTGGCCCAGGCGAGTTGGTATTCATCGACAACATCGAACATGACCCCGTCGTATCCAGCGGTTATCATCCGGTCGATGTAGGCCGTGGCGACAGCGCGCCACTCCGGTGTCCAGTAGGCAACCTCGAAGTTGCCCTTCCATTGCGGGTTCTCAGGACCCAGCGCGGCAGCAGGGATCGAGCTGAAATAGGGCCGGTAAGTTTCGGCCTCGCCGATGCTGAAATATCCAAGCAGAAGTGCCTTGCCCGGTCCGCCGCCCATGAGGGCTACTTCTGCGGGTGTGTGGAGATTCATGTTGTCATCGTAAATATCGACGATTTTGACGTCGTAAGGTGCCGCTGCAACTTCGGTGGGTACGACGCCTTGCAAGACGTACATTCCGGATCGAGCCATGCAGTATTCTCCTAAATATTCTTGGATTGTTAGATGCGCGAAAATCAGGGTGAGGCAATCGGGGTTAAGATTGCCGCGAGACGTTTGGTTAAGCGCTTAGTATCCATCGACTGGTTAATGCTCCACCCGCAGCAGGGGCGACACGTGGCTAAGTCGGGATGACTTGTGACTCGGGTATGAAAGCGATGACAGGGCGTGCAATAGGCGCGTCAGATGGAGGTGGCGGTCATCGCGAAATGGCGGAATTTACCCATTCGACAGAGCGATCGGCTAATTATTTAGTCCGGTATCTTGCGATATGTTCACTGCGGCGGGGCGGGTTTCAAACCTGAAACGGGCGCACGGATGGCGCGCTTGACCGCCCGGTGATCACCTGGCGCCATGGCAATGAACTTGGGCTTTTTCGCCCGACTGGATCTTCTCTGCGCAGAACGCAGTTTTTCTCGCTGCGAGTGCAAAGCGCAGTCCCGGTGATATTCGGTAAGCTGTCTCTAGTGGGTAAGGCCGTGCCTCAGCCGGTAACGCCCGCCGTCGAAATCATCGAACAACTGGTCGAGCGAGGGATGATCCACCGGGCCGCCGTCGCCGTCACCCAGCAGGTTCTGCTGGCTGACATAGGCAACATAGCTCGATTCCCCGTTTTCGGCGAGCAGATGGTAATAGGGTTGTTCGCGTTCCGGCCGGACATCCTGCGGGATCGACTGATACCATTCTTCGCTGTTGGCGAAGACCGGATCGATATCGAAAACGACGCCGCGAAAGTCGTAAAGCCGGTGCTTCACGACATCGCCAATCGCAAAGCGCGCCTTGGTGCGCAGCGGTGCATCGATCAGCCTGCCGGCCTGCGGAGAGAAGAAGCTGGCGCGTTCCATGCGAATCCATATAGGTTTTGTGCACTTGCGAAACAAGCGGTGGCTTTTGCCCATCCCCCACGGTGTAACGAACGGGGGTTGGCAAGGGCCAATGGTTGGGCTAACCGCGCCGCTTCGCCGACCTGGTGGGGCCACAGCCCCCCGATTGCGCTTCGCGGAGAGGTGGCAGAGAGGTCGAATGCGCCGCACTCGAAATGCGGTTTACGGGCAACCGTAACGTGGGTTCGAATCCCACCCTCTCCGCCAGTCTCTCCCTAAGCCTTTGATATGGTGCAACTGGTTGCAAATCAGGCATTTCATCGTGCACTTTGCTACAAAATTTGCTACAAAAACGGTCTGTGGCAGAGGGCCCAATGCAGCGCGTCAAAGACCATCGTTATCTCTACCGGCGCGGATCGGCATGGGTGTTCCGCCGTTCCGTTCCGGTTGGTACACGACGCCAGGCAAACCCACGCAAAATGCGTTCGTCGAGAGCTTCAACGGACGGATGCGTGACGATCTGCTCAACGAGACTCTGTTCACCAGCCTTGCCCATGTCCGCGAGAAGATCGCCGCGTGGGTCGATGACTACAACACGGGGCGGCCGCACTCGTCGCTCGGATATGCCACCCCGGCGGCGTTCGCCGCTGAACTGAAGAAGCAAGGGGCTGCTTCGCTCCGCATAGCCGGAGGCTACGCTACGCAGCCCCTTGCTTCACCTGCCTATGCGGGCGAAAACAACGCCGAGGCTCTAATCGCAACTGGATGAAAGTTGGGGGTCAGGTCACTTCGCTTCGCGCGCCTTCGCGCCGATGTTTTGAGAGGTGCCGCAACGCTTGCCGATCACGCGCCCGCCCGGTTCCAGCCGCTCCAGGCCGAATTGTGACGCGGCCTCAGTGGCTGAAGCAAACCAGCCCCTGCCCAAGGTTATCGGAGCGGACCTAGCGGCGCACGGGCCAAAATGCCAATGATGAGGCATTCACCATTGCTGAATTAGCCTGCAAGCGTCTCCGCGTGTGAAATCGGCTCCGGATTCCCGTTGCGCATGTAGCCAGCCAAGTTTCGGTGAAAGTTGATAATGGTTTTTTCCATTACTGGGTTTGGCCGTACCATCTGTCCGCCTGAACACTTCATCCCCCGCTGAACATCCGGCAGGTTGTCGAAGTCCTGAACGAACAGGAGCCCCCACTTCTCCTCCGTCAGTTCTGGTTCGAAGACATAGTCGTTGGCGGGCTCCTCGGCTTCCGGGAAGCGCTCGAGCGCGAACACTTCAAATATGCATGTGTCGGGGTCCCACCCGTTCGGGCGTGCACGGATGAAGAGGCCGCAGTCGAAGCCAGGTTGAATCAGCGAATTGGGAAAGGCGTGCCAGTTGAAGCCAGTTTCCCTCACATGATCAGCCGGTACGTCGGGCCATGCCACTCCCCGCTCGGCGTCCATTTGACGGGCAAGTTCCGACAGCGTCTCGCTGACCTCGGCGGGTGTCGCCGTTTCTGGCAAAACGTCTAGGAGCTGAGCGGCAGCAGCGATCTGCCGGTCTGTAGTCAAAGCGCCCATAGTGTCGTTGAAGAGGTTGACTGTGTAGATCGCTGTCTTGCGATAATCCTTCGCCACCGTGCCATCCACGCTCATCCCGACGCTTCCACTGCCTTCTCGGCCGAGCGTGCCCATGCAGCTGTGCAGGCCTTCGCCACGCGTCCAACCCAGACCTCTGCTGAATTCTCGGTTCTGCGGGTGTATGATCGGTGCGTGATAGGTTTCAAGAAAAGCTTCCAGGATCACCTTCCAATTGCAGTCAAGATGGGTCCAGCGTCGCCACTTGTAACGCATCTCTTCCATTTTGAATGGGTCAATCCAGTGCGGCATGGTGCCGAGATAGGATTCCAAAGGTTCACAATCAGGGTCGAAGTTGACCCAGACGAACCCACCCCACCGCCCGACCTGAACCTGGCCAAGCCGAGTGTCCTGCTCGCTAAGCTGATTTCCCCAATTTTCCCGACGGGGAATGTGCGCATTGTCCCCGTTCAGATGCCATTGCCATGCGTGATATTGACAGCGAAAGCGATCAGCCACACCGCATCCGTTAGTGAGACGACGGCCACGATGCCTGCAGGTGTTATAGAAGGCGGAAATTTGATCCTCTCCGGACCGAACGACGATGGCGGAATTGTCGAGAATGTCGTAGGTATAGTAGCTCCCCGCCTCCGGGATGTCCTCTTCCCGGCATGCGATCTGCCAAACTTTCTGCCAGAGCCTTTCGCCCTCGGCTCGCGCGTATTCCGGCGATACATATGCGGTCACTGGGATTTCAACTGCAGTGTCAGGGATGTCGTTGATTGGCGTCATGGTTCTAATCCTCCGAACCTACCGAAATGAAGAATCCGCGGAGAGCGAGAGCTATTTGAGAGATTCACGGTGCACCAGGCGTTCGGTTTCGCTCGACCGATGATCCGCCCGGTATCCAAGTTGATACCTCACCGGATCGAGCTCTTGCCAGCCGCTTCGGTCCGCCCGATACGTGCTGATCGCGCCTTTCGACGAAGTCGGTGCGTTGAACGTCGGTGGTCTTGCGTCCGGCGCGGCAGGAGCAGCATGCGCGCCGCCTCGCTGGGTTGAGCGGCGGTTTGCCGAACAACGAGGCGGTTGGCACGCTAAGGCACTTCAAGGCCGGAATATCACAAGGTAAGATGATGTCGATTCATCCAGGCCTGTACGCCGCCGCGTTTAAAATTCGAGAAAGCGAAGATCGTAGCTTCGCTGTCGATCGGAAATTTGGCGTTCTCGCTGCCTGGTCGAGATCATCCGAACACCTCTTGGTAGATCGTTGCGTATCGCAGAAAAGTTGACCTCCCGCACCTCGATTGCCGGTGCCTTGCTTACCGAAGCTTTGACGCCCTGCCAGCGCAACCCACAGCGTAGCTCGTGCATCCCCGTAGTGTCCAGCCAGTTGTGGATATGTGCATTCCATGCTGGCGACCATGAACGGGGTTGCCGAGACTCTCGCTGACATCTGGTAGTCTGGCGGCATCGCGAACAGGAAATTTCATTGTCTGAACAAGGTTCTCCCATCGGACGATAAACTTGCCCCCGCCAGCCGCGGGGGTTTTTTTACTTTTCCTAGGCCGAATGAGCATCGCTAACCGAAACTAAATTAACCGGACGCGGGCTCAGTCATGTCACTCGGCTGATGGTCGCATTTCAAGTTTCCAATCAGTTCCGGACAGTCAATCCCACCCAGTGAAAGCCACCGCCGCATGGGTGTGACGCCCAAAGCGGACCGTCAGCTACCAGGCGTCCAAATCGGCGCCGGCTATGACTGAAAGTGGGCGCGAAGCAGCCAAGACGGAGGTGCCCCCGAACGGCTGCTTATGAGTGGCGCTTTCCAGTCATTCTATGGCCGGGATTGGTCGGAAACCGCCATCGCTCGCAGCAATGAGCGAAGGCAGCCAACCCTCGGCGTTACTTGGAAGCTTTCGGTCGGGACACTGCCAATTTCAGTCATCGCAGCCGGCCACTGCAGATCGCAAATCATCGGAGCATGGCGGACGACTTGGCATTCGAACTTGGCGGGTTTGTGGACGCGCGCAGGGCGCTCCTACCAAAGCGTGCTGTAACGCATGGCTGAGATTTGGCCCGCACGAATTTGCTACAAAGTGTGCTACAAAATGCCAAAGGCACGTCTGTATAACTAACTGATGTTACGAAATATTATACAGACGATGCAGTATCCCACCCTCTCCGCCAAATTTCACATAAGCCATTGATATATGATAATAAGTCATACTGACTTGGCCTCTCTCGCGCAATCTCTCCAAACTTTGCTGCAATTGTGAATGGCGTGAGCCGCGGTTTGCATGGGTTTCGTCAGTGAAAATCACGCGAGCGCGGCATGATCCGGGCGTCGCGGGGGTGTCTGTGTGCACGGGGGTGTTGGGGGTGCAGGACTTCGTCGCCATGGGAATGCGCAGGAGCGTGGCGATCCTGTTCGGAAAGATCGTCGAGCATCGCCGTACGGTCGATGACGCGGCCCACTATCAGGTGAACCACGCCTTCCTTGCTGTGCTGGATTTCGCCCTCGATCAGCATGAGTCGCGCGGACATCACGGCGCGGCGCTGGCGTTCCATGTCGCGTGCCCAGAGCAGAGCGTTGACGATGCCGGTTTCGTCCTCGATCGTGATGAACACCGCGTTGCCCTTGCCGGGGCGCTGGCGGATGAGAACCACGCCCGCCACCCGTGCCTTGCGACCATCGGGCAGGGCATTTGCTTCGGCACAGGACAGGACGTCTTCCTTCGCCAGAGCGGCGCGCAGGAATTGCATGGGATGCCCTTTCAGCGACAGGCGAGTGGTCTGGTAATCGGCGACCACTTCCTCGGCCAGCGGCATGACGGGCAATGTGGCATCGGGTTCATGCCCCAGTTCCGGCGCATCCGCGAAGGTAAACAGCGGCAATTGCGTGGATGGCGTGCGTCCTGCCTCCCAGAAGGCATCGCGGCGGTTCTTGCTCAGCGATCCTAGGGCGTCGGCATCGGCCAGCTTGCGTAGTGCGGCGGAGGGCAGACCGGCGCGGCGCGCTAACCCCTCCAACGAGGTAAAGCGGCCATTGGTGCGTGCCGCTGTTATGGTTTTTGCCCAACCCTCGCGAAAGCCGCCTATGCGCGACAGGCCCAGACGCAGGGCAAGCATACCACCCTCGCGCGCCTCCAGCGTGCAATCCCAATCGCTGGTGTTTACATCCGCCGCGTGGACTTCGACACCATGTTCCTGTGCGTCGCGAACCAGTTGCGCGGGGGCATAAAAGCCCATCGGCTGCGAATTGAGCAGTGCGCAGGTGAATACGGCTGGATGGCGACACTTCAGCCATGAGGAGACATAAGCCAGCCAGCCGAAGGCCTGGGCATGGCTTTCAGGAAAACCATATTCACCGAACCCCTTGATCTGCTCGAAGCACCGCTCGGCAAAATCCGCATCGTAGCCGCGCGCCACCATGCCGCCCAACATCAGTTCCCGATAACGATGGATGGTGCCATGGTTGCGGAACGTCGCCATAGCGCGGCGCAAGCCATCGGCCTGTGCGGGGGTGAAGCCCGCCGCCACGATGGCCAGCTTCATCGCTTGTTCCTGGAACAGCGGCACGCCCAGCGTCTTGCCCAGCACATCGCGCAGTTCATCCGGGTCGTGCGGCGGAGCGGGGCTTGGGAAGATTGTAACTTCCTCTCCGTTGCGTCGGCGCAGATAAGGGTGGACCATCCCGCCCTGGATAGGGCCGGGGCGGACGATCGCGACTTGAATGACGAGGTCGTACAGGCAGGCGGGCTTCATTCGTGGCAGCATGGCGATCTGTGCCCGGCTCTCGACCTGGAATGTGCCGATACTGTCGCCGCGCTGAAGCATCCGGTAAACTTCCGGGTCTTCCAGCGGCACGTTTTGCAGATCATGGTCGCCAAGATTATGGGCGCGCAGCAGGTCGAAACTCTTGCGGATGCAGGTGAGCATTCCCAGCGCCAGCACATCGACCTTCATCAGGCCCAGCGCGTCGATGTCATCCTTGTCCCATTCGATGAAGGTGCGGTCCGGCATGACGGCATTGTGGATCGGCACGAGTTCGTCGAGCCGCCCTTCGGTGAGCACGAAGCCGCCGACATGCTGCGACAGGTGCCGGGGGAAAGTGAGCAGTCGATCGACCAGCGTCTTCAGCCGGGCGATTTCGGGATTGGCAATGTCGAAACCGGCCTCCGCCATGCGCACTTCGGGAACATCGCTGCCCCAACTGCCCCAGATGGTGGAAGACAGCCGCGCCGTCACGTCCTCGGTCAGACCCAGCGCCTTGCCGACTTCGCGGATCGTGCTGCGCGGGCGGTAGTGGATCACGGTTGCGGCGATCCCTGCCCGTTCGCGGCCATAGCGGGCGTAGATATACTGCATGATTTCCTCACGGCGCTCGTGCTCGAAATCCACGTCGATATCGGGCGGCTCGTCACGTTCTTCGGAAAGGAAGCGCGAAAACAGCAGCTTGTTCGTCACCGGATCGACCGAAGTGATGCCCAGCAGATAGCACACCACCGAATTGGCCGCACTGCCGCGCCCCTGACACAGGATCGGCGGATCGAGGCTGCGTGCATGGCGCACGATGTCATGCACGGTCAGGAAATAGGGTGCGTATTGCTTGGCGCGGATGAGGCGGAATTCTTCCTCGATTGTGCGGTGCCAGATATCGGGCAGGCCATCGGGGAAACGGTGCTGCGCCTCCTCCAGAACCATATGCTCCAGCCAGCCCTGCGGGCTCCAGCCATCGGGCACCGGCTCATGCGGATATTCGTAGCGTAGATCGTCCAGCGTGAAGACGATACGCGAGAGGATGTCACTGATGGCGGCGATGGCATCGGGGCAAGCGGTGAACAGGCGGGTCATTTCGGCGGGCGCCTTCAGATGACGCTCGGCATTGGTGAGCAGGCGCTTGCCCGCGTCGTGGATGGTCACCCCTTTGCGGATGCAGGTAAGGATGTCGTGCAGCACCCGCGCCTCCGGCCGGGCATAGAGCGCATCGTTGATGGCAATCAGGGGGACACCACTGGCCGCGCCCAGCGCTTGCAATTCCGCCAGCCGCCGCGCATCCGCGCCCGCACGCTGCATGGTGGCAGCGAGCCAGACCGCGCCGGGACGCGCTTCGGCAAGCTGGTCCAGCACCGTCCTGTCGTTGCCCGTCACGATCAGCAGGAGATCTTCCGCATGGTCGAGCAGATCGGGCAGGTTGAGGATGCAATCGCCCTTTTCCGCGCGGCGATTGCCTAGTGTCAACAACCGGGTCAGCCGCCCCCAGCCATGGCGGGTGGCGGGATAGGCGATCACATCCGGAGTCTGGTCGGCAAAGACCAGCCGCGCGCCGACCACCAGGCGGAACCCACTGTCCGCCCCGCCAAGTTCGCGCCAGGCCATATGCGCGCGCACCACGCCCGCCACACTGTTGCGGTCGGCGATGCCGATACCCGCCATGCCCAACGCGCGCGCCTGATGGACCATCTCCGCCGGATGCGATGCGCCGCGCAGGAAGCTGTAGCTGGTCGCGGAGGCAAGTTCGGCGAAAGCAGGCGGCGTAATCATGCGAACAGACCATGCAGATACCAACGCGGATCGGGTTTTTCCTCATACAAGCCGTGGCGGAATATCCAGTAACGTCGGCCGCATGCATCCTCGATCCGGTAATAATCGCGCGTTAGCCCGCCCTTGCCGGGATGTTCGCCCTCTTTGTGCCGCCACCATTCGGAAGCGATCCGCTCCGGCCCTTCGTAAAGCCGCACCTCATGCAGTTTTCGCCGCCAGCGGAAACGGTGTGGCGGGCCATCCGGTACTTCGGCGATAACCTCGACCGGCTGGGGCGGATCGAACAGGAACAGGGGCCGCACCGGCGGTTCGCCTTGTGGCGGGGTAGGCCAGTGGATGGGAGTGCGCCATTCCACGGCGGGCAGGGCCAATTGTGCCTGTTCGGGGATATGGCTGGCATTAGGGACAAGCCGGCGCAGGCTGTCGGGGCCAAGCCGCGTGCTCAGCCGGTCAATCAGTTCAGCCAACTGCGTGGCATCCTGCTGCGCCCCATCCAATTCGGGCTGGCTGGCGGCCAGCGGCTCCGTGATCGGCAGGAACAGGGTGATGCTGTCATAACCGAAGCCGGGATCAAGCGGATCGGCGAGCGCTGCGATCCGTTCATCGAACAGGCGCAGAACCAGTGCGGGATCACGCGTGGGTTGGCCGGTTTCAATGTCCAGCCGATGGCGCGCGCCATCGCTGCGGAACAGGGTGAGGGCAAAACGTCGCCCCCCCAGATCACGCTCTGCCAATGTGTCAGCGGCTTCGCGCAACAGGTCTGCGAAGCACTGGGCGATGGCCGTCCGATGGCCGATCGGTTCAGCAAAACGACGCTCGAAATGGAGCGGCAGCGGTTGTGGCAGCGGCGTGATCGGGATCTGCTCTTCGCCTGTCAGCCGACGCAGCGCGGTTACGGTTGCCGCGCCGAAGCGTGCGGCGATGCTCGCCATCGGACGCGCCGCGACATCGCCCACGGTCTTCAGCCCTGCCCGGCGCAGTGCAAGGGCCGCGTCCGCGTCCAGCCCCAGTGCGATGACCGGCAGCGCGCGGATGGCTTGGCGTTCATCCTCCGCTGGCAGCGGGGTGTGACGAGCGAGTGCTTGCGCGGCCTCAGGCGTGGAGGCCACGGCCAGCTGCGCCGTCATGCCCATTACGCGCATCGCTTCCTCGATCTGCGCGGCCAGTCCGGCTTCGCCGCCGAAGAGATGGTCCACTCCGGCAATGTCCAGAGTGATCCCGCCGGGCGGGACGGCAGTGACAAGCGGAGACCAGTTGATGCAATGCCGCGCCAACCGCTGCAGGCAGTGGCGGTCCGCCGCCTTGTCCATTTCGGCCAAGAGAAGATCGGGCTGCATGGCCCGCGCGTCCGCCAGCGTCAGGCCTGGAAGGATTCCCAAGGCCAGCGCCCGGGCATCGACTGCTCCCAAACGTAATGCACCCCGGACCCTGACGACAAGGGCCAACGGCGCGTCAGCCGACGTATCTGCCGTTCTGTCCCGGTAATCTCCGGCTTCGATCTGTAACCGGTCGGTTGGCAGGAACGGGAACCACAGCGCCAGATAACGGCGCTTCACTAAATTGGCATCGGTCACGGTCCCACTCCAGACGCCAGGAATGCCCACAAGGGCCAGATCGCTGGCGCAACAAGGTCACATCGAAACAGGGCTGCCCCGGCGCGTTGCCGGGCAAGGCCCGGGAAGGGGCGGCAGCCACCTGCCAGCGGGTCTGCGCTGCGCTGGGCACCGGTGCAGCACCGATCCGCAGCAAGAATAGCGGCACACCTGACCGTTCGGCGGCAAGCGCAAGGCGGCGGCTGGCGGTCAGGTCGAACTCACGCATTCGCCCCCAGCTTTCGATGACCACGGCACCAAGAGCAGAATGGCGCAAGGCATCCACGGCAGCGCGCAGCAGCGCCATGTTATCGGGAACGATACCGAAAATCCCGTCTGCGGGCTGGCCGCCAAGCTCCGTCCAGCCATTTGCCTGGATTACACCGCTTTGCGCAATGTCGTGGCGCGAGCGCAGCCAAAAGCCGGTCTGACCATCTTTCCCCATTGCAGTTGTCAATGCCATGGTGAAACCGGCGGCGGCCGCTGCGTCTTCGGCCTCTACCGCATGGATTTCATGCACCCGACCATAGGCGAGCCCGCCAGCAAGCGCCGCATCAAGCGAGGCAATGCCGCTGGGCCAGCGAACAGCGCCAACGGGCGTCGTATGCCTGGCTACAAGAGATGAAGCGATTCCCATGTGTTCTTATTATGTTCTATTGGCGGTGGAATCAAGCTGCGCCAAAGCCGCTACAGAGCAGCCTCGGGCGCCAGGCATTCCGTGCGGGCCAGTCAGTTGGTTTCCAACGGCCTGCTTGCCAATTGCTCGTAATCGCGAGGGGACTTTTCGGGGTCTTAGAATATTAACTATTTGAGCCGATCCTTGGCGGCAATCTGGAGTTCTGCCAATGCTAGCCGCCAATCCGGTCGACAAAACGCCTGCCCGGGCTCCCGCTTGCCACGTGCAACGTGCACCGCGCTGGGCCTGCGATTTCTCCGTGCGCATCACCGACGAGAATGACAGCGAGCTGATCGGCCGCCTGGCCAACATTTCCGATGGCGGTTTCATGGCCGAGTGCGAACGCAAGGTCCGGCTTGGCAGCATGGTCGAGGTCATCATACCCGATCGCGGCCCAGTCCGGGCGGAAGTCCGCTGGGCCGTGGGCTGGCGTTTCGGCGCGAAAATCGTTTCCTGTTGATCGGGTAGCGCGCGGGCCTGGCGGCCGTCGAATAACCGTCGAGAAAAGCAGGCGAGTTTGCACATCCTTAATCGTTGTTAGCTAGGCTTCCCGATCTGAACGGGGGCATATCGATGTTTCAGAAGCTGCTGGATTTTGTGGACTGGTTCATTCCAGACCAGATCGGCGAGAGCGATTTAGACCGGCTGATGGCGCGCACCTTCGTGGCGCTGCACTTCATCGGGCCGCTGATGGGGCACTCGGTTACCTATTTTCTCGCGCGCACAACCGCAGTTTCGACCTGGCAATTCTGGGTGACTGAGGCGCTGGTGGTCAGCTTCTTCGCCATCCCGCTGATCTTGCGGGTGGCCGGAAATCTGGTGACGCCGGCGATGCTGAGCGCGCAGATGCTGGTCTGCCTCAGCCTGTTCGGATCGTTCTTCTTCGGCGGCATCAGCTCGCCGTTCCTGCCCTGGTTCCTGATCGCCATGGGGCTCGGCTTCTTCTTCCTCGCGGACAAAGTCGCCTATATTCTTGCCGGTGTCGGCACCCAGCTCGCCCTGTTCTTCACGGCGCGAGCGCTGCTCGGTGATTTTCCCGACATCCTGACCCAGGAAAGCCTGAAATTCGCCAATCTTCTCTCGATTTGCGCGGCGCTGGTCTACATGACGATCCTGTCGCTCTATTACGAAAAGGTTATGCGCAACAGCGCCCAGGCCGAGCTTGAGACCGATGCGCAGCGCATGAAGCTGCAGTCGCTGCGCGAGGCGATGGAAGCGGCGGAACTGGCCAGCAAGCGCAAATCGATCTTCCTCGCCAAGATGAGCCACGAACTGCGCACGCCCCTCAACGCGGTGATCGGCTACACCGAAATGCTGCGTGAAACCTACGAGGACAAGGGCAGCGACGAGCGCAAGATGTCGGATCTCGACCGGATCAGCGCCGCCGCCCGTCACTTGCTCGCGCTGGTCGATGACGTGATCGACCTGTCCTCGATCGAGGCCAACCGACTGGAAGTGCTGGCGAAGCCGATCCGGCTGACTTCGCTGGTCGATGACGTCGTCGCCACCGCCGCGCCGCTGGTGAAGCGCCGCGAGAATCGCCTTATCGTCGATATGCCCGAGGATCTCGGCGTACTGCAGCTCGATGCGCTCAAATTGCGTCAGTCGGTGCTCAACCTGCTGAGCAACGCCGCTAAATTCACGACAAAGGGCGTCGTCATGCTGTCGGTCAACTGCATCCGCAACGACGACGATGGCAGCGAAGTGCTGCGCATCGAAGTAGCCGACAACGGCATCGGTATGACCAGGGATGGGCTGAGCCGCCTGTTCTCCGATTTCAGCCAGGCAGAAAACGACACTTCCGAGAAATTCGGCGGGACCGGCCTTGGCCTCGCCCTGACGCGGCGCTTCTGCACGATGATGGGCGGCTCGATTGCCGTCAGTTCCGAGCGCGGCATCGGGTCGACCTTCACCATCAAGCTGCCGATGACTCGCGGCCAACCCGCCGAACAGCCGCAAGACCTTGCTGCGTAATTAAGTCCTTAGGAAACCGCATCCATGAAAAATGAGCAATTCCCGCTCGATGATGTGAAGCCTGCCAGCCTGGCAGGCGGCGTTGCCAATGTCGTTCGCCGTCAGGCGCTCGGCGCGACAGCGCTGGCGCCGGTGGTGACGTCGCTGGTTGCGGGTGGCAGCTTGTTTCTGGCGCCGCAGCTTCACCCCGCAGCGGGTCTGGCGATGGGTGCAGCAGCGGGCCTCGCCGCGGTGTGGCTCGCCGCTGGCCGCCTCGCAGCGCGGCTGGCGCCGGTGCTGGCCGAGCCGATCGACATGATCACCGCGCATCTCGAGCTTTCGGGCGACAGGGTGTTCGAGCAGCTCCAGCTGGCCGGGCCGCAATCGGGTTCTGCTTCGCAGCTGGCTGCCGACATCGAGCTGCTGCGCCAGCGCTACGGCCTTGCCGAAGCGCGCAGCCGCGATGCTCTGGTGAAGCTGGAACAGGCGCGCGAGCAGGCCAATCTGCAGAATGTCGCCAAATCGCAATTCCTTGCCAACATGAGCCATGAACTTCGCACCCCGCTCAACGCAGTGCTGGGCTACGCCATGTTGCTCCACGAGGACGCCGCCGCGGCCGGCAATGCAGCCGCCGTCGCCGATCTCGAGCGCATCCAGCTTGCCGGGCGGCACCTTCTGACGCTGATCAACGACCTGCTCGACTTGTCGAAGCTGGAGACCGGCAAGGCGCTGGTCGAGCGCACTGTCGTCGATGTCGCGGCGTTGGTCGCTACGATCGCCGGTGAATACGCCGAGGGGGAAGGGCGCAATGGCTGCAACTTCGGTGTCGCCGTTCAGGACGATATCGGTGTGATGATCGGCGATGAGTTGAAGATCCGTCAATGTCTGCACAATCTGCTCGGCAATGCGTTCAAATTCACCGAAGCCGGCAGCGTCGTTCTCGATGTCCAGGTTGAATACGAAAGGCGCATTCCGACAATCGTGACCTTTGCCGTCACCGATTCGGGCATGGGAATTGAGCCGGACAAGCTCGAAGAACAGTTCGAGACCTTCAGCCAGGCGGATGCGTCCTCGACCCGCAAGAAGGGTGGCGCCGGACTTGGTCTCGCGATAAGCCGCCGGCTGGCCCGCCTGATGGGCGGCGACATTCGCGCGGAAAGCACACCTGGCAAGGGATCGACTTTCACGCTCGTTCTCCCGGTGAATCCATTGGCCCGCGGCAAGGCCTACGCCGCCCAGCGGTCCGATCAGGGCGAAACACCTGCCGAAGCGGGAACGTCGGACGAGGCTGCGGACGGGCAGAAACGCAAGGTGCTGGTCATCGATGACAACGAGGCTTCGCTCGACCTGATGCGCCGCTGGCTCGGCAGGCTCAACTATGCGGTGATCACCGCAATCGACGGCGATACGGGTCTGGCCAAGGCCTTCGAACAGAATTTCGACCTGATCCTGCTCGACGTGCTGATGCCCGGGCGCTCGGGCTACGATGTCCTCGAGCAACTTCGCAGCAATCCCAGGACCGCCGAGACGCCGATCATCCTCGTCACTGTCGAGGACGACCGCGCGCGTGGGCTCAATCTGGGTGCCACCGAATATGTCCGCAAACCGATCGCTGAGCAGCAGTTGCGCTCGATGCTGGAGGTCTATCAAAGTCCGGCCAAGGGTGACATTCTCGTCGTCGAGGACGATGACGATGCCGCCGAACTGGTCCTGCGCTGCGCCGCCCAGGTAGGTTTTGCCGGTCGCCGGGCGCGGGACGGCGAGGAAGGCCTGCGCATGGCCCGCGAAAAGCGGCCGAGCGCGCTGGTACTCGATCTCGCCATGCCAAATTCCGACGGTTTCAGCCTGATGGAAGAACTGCTTGCGGACAAGGATCTGGCTAATGTTCCGGCGATCGTGCTCAGCGCGCGCGACCTGACCATGCAAGATCACCAGCGGATCATCAATGCCGGCTACAAGTTCTGCAGCAAGGGGACGCTGTCGCCGCGCGAAATTGCCGCGCATCTGAAGGAGATGGCGGCATGAACGCGCCGATCCTCCCGCTTCGCCCGGCCGACAGCCGCCGCACGATCCTTATCGTCGACGATATCGAGGACAACTGCGTTCTGCTCCAGCGCGCGCTGACCAGCGGCGGCTATGTACCCGTAGTCGCCGAAAGTGGCCGCAAGGCGCTCTCGATCATCTCTGTCAGCAAGCCCGATCTGGTGCTGCTCGACTGGATGATGCCCGAACTGACCGGGCTCGAAACCCTGGTCGCGATCCGCGAGATCTATGACAGCGTTCGCCTGCCGGTGATCATGTGCACCGCGCTCGGCGAGGACAGCTCGGTCATCCAGGCGCTGCAGGCTGGCGCGAACGACTATATCGTCAAACCGATCAACCTGCCGATCCTCAAGGCGCGTATGGCGCTGCACCTCAAGCAGCAGGCAATCGTCGGATCGATCGACGGCGAGATGGCTACGGTCGAGCAGCGGCTCCACGATCAGGCGCGGGCGCTCCTGGCCAGGGATCGGATAGGCAAGTGACCCTGCGCTCAAGCCTTACGCCCTGGATTCAGGGTGCTGCTGCCTCAACCGCTCCGGCCTATCTTGGTGCGGCGGGTGTGGGCCTGTTACCGCTCACGCCGGGCGCGGCGGCGGCGGCGGGCCTGGTCAGCCTGCTGGCAATGTCCTTCGCGGTCAACCAGCACCGCCGCATGACGCTCGAGCATGTCGAGCTGCAATTCGTCCGTAAGGAACTTCACCGCCAGGCGAATATCGATCCCCTGACCGGCCTGCTCAACCGCATCGCCTTCAACCATGCCTTCGCCAAGGTCGTCGAGGAAGATATCGAGCAGATCGCGG
The DNA here is from genome assembly GCA_963775115.1 of uncultured Alphaproteobacteria bacterium. Lineage (GTDB taxonomy): Bacteria > Pseudomonadota > Alphaproteobacteria > Sphingomonadales > Sphingomonadaceae > Novosphingobium. Next base: position 174,436 of record CAVZHP010000005.1, on the reverse strand, counting down.
TGCTGTTTTTCGATCTCGACAAGTTCAAGGACATCAACGACACCATGGGTCACCGTGCCGGGGACCAGGTGCTGATCGAAGTCGCACGCCGATGTGCGCCGGTGATCGGAGACGCGATTGCCTTCGCCCGCCTCGGCGGTGACGAGTTTGCCGCGATCCTGCCGATCGATCCGCAGCGCACGCTGGAGACGATCGGCCAGGAAATCGTTGAGGCGTTGAGCGATCCGCTGCAGATCGAGGACAAGCTGGTCAATGTCGGCGCTTCGGTAGGCATTGCGCTCGGCAGTCCGCGGATCGACGGCGCGGACGTGCTGCTTCGCCGCGCGGACTTCGCCATGTATGCCGCCAAGGGCTCGCAGCGCGGTGCCTTCCAGATCTTCGACGACCAACTCGATGGCCGGCAGACAATGGAAAGCTCGATCCGCGTGGCGCTTGGCCAGTCGGCCTTGAAGAGCGAACTTGCATTGGTTTATCAGCCGCTTGTCGATGCCCGCAGCGGCAAGATGTCAAGCATTGAATTGCTGCTGCGCTGGAAGTCGACCGACCTTGGCGACATTTCGCCGTCGACGCTGATCCCGATTGCCGAAGAAAGCGGGCACATCGAGGACCTCACCGAATGGACGCTCGACTGCGCGTTCGACACTATCAAGCTGCTCGGCGACGTTGGCGTGGCGGTGAACATCTCGCCGGTCTACTTCAAGCATCCCGAATTCGTCCACCGCCTGTTTGACCGCCTGTTCGCCGCGCGGATCGCGCCCGAGCTGCTGATCCTCGAGATCACCGAAGGCGTGCTGATCTCAAACCTGGAGCGGGCGCATATCGCGATAAGCCGGCTGCGCGACATCGGGGTGCAGGTGTTCCTCGACGATTTTGGAACCGGCTATTCTTCGCTGAGTTATCTGCAACACTTCTCGCTCGATGCGCTCAAGCTCGACAAGCCGTTCCTGCGCAATGTCGGCGAAAAGCGCCAGGCGACGCAGATCATTCGCACGATGATCAATTTCGGTCACAGCCTTGACATGAAGGTTGTGGTCGAAGGTGTTGAAAATGAATACCATGTCCGCCTGCTGCAATTGCTCGGCTGCGATTTGCTCCAAGGTTACGAGATTGGCGCGCCGATGCCGATCGAGGATTTGATAAAGTATCGCGGTAAACAGCAAATCGAGCCGCTGGCGCCCGATGCTAAGGCCAGTTCGGAACTGTTGCAGCTCAAGCAGCTCGGAATACAGCTTCCGGACAGTGAAATCCTGCCTGGCCGGATGTCGGCGGGCCAGTGACGTCAAAGCCCGTAGAACTGAACGATTACAATTAACCTGGGTCGCGATTTACGCGGACTTAACGCCTGATCCTGTAAACCACCAGTCATCGTATCGTGCTGCGACATGAAGTCGGTCCGGCGTGACGCGTGGAGGAATGTTCGATGCAATCATGGGCCGAAAAATCGAAACGATGGACCCTGAGCGGTTTCCTCGATCATTTCATCCCGGCCGAACTGCTTGCCGATCCGGCCTCGCACCGGCGTGCGCGAATGTTCATGATCAGCCACGTGTTCGGGCCGTTTCTCGGCAATTCGCTGCCCGCCTACCTCTATATCATGGACATCTGCCGCGACTACCGCGTGTTCGTGTTCTTCTTCTCGATTCTGGCCTTCTGGGCCTATCCCTTCGCGCTGCGGTGGACCAAGCTGTACAGCACGCTGGCGGTCATTTCGGTTCAGAACCTGATCTTCTGCGGTCTGTGGGCGTGCTATGCCTTCGGCGGCCTGAGCTCACCGTTCCTGCCGTGGATCCTGATCTTTCCGCTGCTGGCCTTCCTCTACCTGCCGCAGGATGGCTGGCTGCGAAACGTCCTGCTGTTGCAGATATTCGGCAGCGCCGGCGGGTTCATTGCGCTGATGCTATCGGGCCATCAGACGCCCTACATCGATCTCAAGACGATGCAGACCATTGGCATGATCTCGATGGGCAGCGTCGCCGTCTACTTCGCCATGATGGCGCTGTATTTTGCTAGAATGTTCAATGAACAGAGGGCATTCACCAAAGAACTTCGCAGTCTGGATTCGATTTCCGACAACGTTCAGAACCTGACTCTGTCGGCGCAGCAGGCCAGCGCCGCGAAAGCCAACTTTGTCGCCAGCATGAGCCACGAGCTGCGCACGCCGCTTAATGCGATTATCGGCTACAGCCATCTGTTGATGGAGGAAGCCGCCGACGAGCAGGACGACGAATTGCTGCAGGACCTGCGCAATGTGCATGAATCCGGCTCCAACCTGCTCCGCCTGATCGACGACATTCTCGACTATTCGCGGATCGAAGCAGGCAAGATGCCGCTCAACCCGACCTATGGGTCGATCGCGACCCATGTAGGGGAATGGCGCACGCCGATCGAAAAGGCGCTGGCTGCATCGCAATGTGCGGTGGACTTCAAGCTTCCCGCGACCGGAGAGCTCGCCGGCAAGACCGACTGGAAGATCATGGGCCAGGCGCTGCAGCACATATGCGCTGCTACCGCAGGCCGCCGATCGGGCGGGCGCATCGAGCTGGAGATCAGCAAGCATGCCTCCCGCGAATTCGCATTTGCCGTTGTGGACTTCGACGAGGACGGTGGCATCCGCGAGCCGCAGGCCATACTCGACAGTTTCGAGCACGAAGACGACGACTCTGCGTCCAAATATGGCGGCACTGGTATCGAGATGGTGCTGGCCCAGAAATTCGTACAGCTGCTCGGCGGCCGGATCGAGACGTCGCCGTCAGGCGCGCGTCCGGCCAACCTGCTGATCATCCCGGCCATTTGCAGCGACGACGTCAAGCTCGCCGAAGCCGCCTGAACGCTTTTAGTCGCAGAGAGAACCATGAAAAAGATACTGATCGTCGAAGACAACGAAATGAACCGCGACATGCTGAAGCGTCGGCTGGAGCGCAACAACTACGCGGTTGTCTGCGCAGTCGATGGACCCGAAGGCGTCGCCATGGCGGCGAGCGAGATGCCGGCGATCGTGCTGATGGACGTGGCGCTCGGTGCGATGGACGGCTGGGAAGCAACCAAGCTGATCCATGCCAATCCCGCGACCGCTCATCTGCCTGTGATTGCCCTGACTGCGCACGCTCTGGAAAGCGACCGCCAGAGGAGCATCGAAGTCGGCTGCGTCGACTTTGAAACCAAGCCGGTTTCGCTTCCCGATCTTATCGAGAAAATCGAGAAGCACACGGCCAATAGTTAACTGAAATTAGTCGAAAATTAAGCACGAACGTAAGGCATGAGGCAAATACCGTGGCCTTATGATGCTGACAACCACATACAGTCGAGATTGGGTCTGCGGTGAATAACACACAATTTCAGTCGGAAACAGCCAATGCCCTCGAAGGCAGCATGCGCGATTTCCGGTATATTCCGGGCTCGAACATCCTCGATCGGGTCGAAAGCTTCTTCGACTGGCAGGAGCGCCGCCGTGCGATTGGTGCCTGGCCGCTGGGCCGCTCGACCGAAACTGGTGCGCACACCCGCTGCAATGCCCGCACCGATGAAGGCGCCATGTTCGAGGGCGTCAATTTCGCCAGCCAGGATTACCTGAGCCTTTCCTCGCATCCCGACGTCGTCGATACCGCCATGCAGGTAATGCGTCACTTCGGCGTGCACAGCGCTGGCTCTCCGGCGCTCGTCGGCAACACCTCGATGTCGATCGCGCTCGAGGAAAAGATCGCCAATTTCCTCGGGGCCACGCACGTCGCCCTGTTTCCGACCGGCTGGGCGGCCGGCTTCGGCGTGATCAAGGGGCTGGTCCGCCCCAATGACCATATCGTCATGGACGCGCTGAGCCACGCCTGCCTGCAGGAAGGCGCGCAGGCTGCGACCCGCAACATCCACCTGTTCCGCCACAACCAGATCGAAGGCGCGCGCGCCAAGCTGGCGAAGATCCGCGAAACCGACCGCGAGAACGGCATCCTCGTCGTCACCGAGAGCCTGTTCTCGATGGATTCGGACACGCCGGACATCGCCGCACTGCAGGCGCTGTGCCATGAATACGACGCCACGCTGGTTGTCGATGTCGCGCACGATCTCGGCAACCTTGGCCCCACCGGCCGCGGCTTCATCGAGGCCCAGGGCATGCTCGGCAAGGTTGACCTGGTGATGGGCAGCTTTTCCAAGACCTTCGCCTCGAACGGCGGCTTCGTTGCCAGCAACAGACGCTCGATCAAGGAATATCTGCGCTATTACAGCTCACCGAACACGTTTTCCAATGCCATGTCTCCGGTTAATGCTGCAATCGTCTGCAAAGCATTTGAAATTGTCGAGAGCGATGAAGGTGCCGGTCTGCGCAAGAAGCTGATGACCAACATCAACATGCTGCGTACGCTGCTCACCGAATGCGGTCTTGAGACATATGGCGATCCTTCCGCGATTGTCTGCGTCAAGATGGGCACCGAGGCGCTCGCCCGCCTCGCCAGCCGCCGGCTTCCGTCGATGGGCCTGCTCGCCAATCTCGTCGAGTTTCCAGCCGTTCCCAAAGGCCAGGCGCGCTTCCGTCTGCAGGTCATGGCCAAGCACAGCCCCCACGATGTGTTCGACGCCGTCCGCCGCCTGCAGGCTTCGGTCGATGCCGCGCGCATCGAGGAGCAGGCACTGCTCGACGGCACGACGACACTGGAAACACTCAACCGCGATTATCCGGTAACTATCGAGGATGTCGCTGAAATCGCTCCGGCCGATGTGCTGCCAGCACCGGCAACCAAACAAGCCTACTGGCCCAGCGGCCGGGCTAGCCGGGTAGGGTAAACCCAAACTTTACCATTCCCGGTTAAGCTACGGGTCGAAAGGACGCATCCATGCAGAAGACCATCTTGTACGCTCTGGCCGTTTGCCTTGGTGCCTCGATTTGCACCCCGGCCATAGCCCAAGAGGCAGGCGACACGTTCGTGCGCCTCGCTGCCGCCCGGACCAAGCTGGTCGACAAGGGCGAAGTGTTCGTCAACAGCGTTCAGGATCCTGCCGCTGCCTACAAGACCCGCGAGACCTATCACCAGGTCGTGACGGTGGGTCATTACCTGGTCGATAAATTCGCCATCGAGGGATCGCTCTCTACGCCGGCGACAACCAACAACATTCCCGCTGGATCGTTGGCCGGTACGCCCAATCTTGGCGACGACGAATTCGTGCTCGCCTCGCTTGGCGCCAGCTTTCACCCGGTCAAGGGCAAGTTTTCGCCCTATGTCGGCGGTGGCATCCAGTTGCAGCTGACGACGCAGGAGCGCGATGGCCTCGCAGTGGGGCTCAACATCCCCAATGCGCATGGCCCCTACGTTCACGCCGGCGTCGATTACAAGGTCAACAAGCGCTGGGGCATCTTCGCCGATGTGCGCAAGGCTTGGTATCACACCGGCGCTTCTGGCAAGCTTCCGCTCGACGCCACCTATACCAGTTTCGCCGACGTCCGCGCGCGCGCCGTGCTCGACCCGCTGACTGTTCAGCTGGGCCTGACCGCGCATTTCGGCAAGGATAGCGACGAAGCGGAATCCGTCGAGCTCGATTCGACCAAGCGCTGGTCGGTCAAGCTCGGCATGGCGAGCCTGCGTCTGCGCGACGAAGCGCAAATGGTCGTCGGAGGCGCGCCGCTGACCGGCGAAGGCATTTCAACCTTCGAGCACCATACCCCGACTCTCCAGGTCGGCTATTTCCTGACAGAAACCATTGCCGTCAACGCGACCGTCGGCTTGCCGCCCAAGATCGGCGTCTATGGTGCCGGCAGCATTGGCGCGCTGCCGAAGCTGGGCGACGTCCGCTATGGTCCGACCGCGTTCACGCTACAGTATCATCCCAAGGTTTCCGGCCGCTTTCGTCCCTATGTGGGCGCAGGCGCCAGCTACATGATCGTGTTCAGCACCAAGGATGGCGCGTTCCAGAATTTGCGCGTCAGTAATGACCTGGCACTGGCCTTCGAAGCCGGAACGGATGTCATGGTTGGCAAGAACTGGGGGCTGTTCTTCGACGTCAAGAAAGCCTTCCTGCGCCCCGCTACCCGCGGCACCTTCGGTGGCGCTCCGGTCGAAGCTAAGGTCAAGCTCGATCCCTGGGTCTTCAGCGCCGGCGTTTCCTTCCGCCTGTAATCGTGATGTTTGACGGCATGCCCAGGTTCTAGCGGCCGCCGCCGCCAAACGAGAACGGGAAGCGAAGTGTAAAACTCATGTCCGGCGCATCCGACGTCGCCCCGAGTTCGAACGAGGCATTCATCGTCTGCTTCTGACTGAGCCGATAGGACATTCCGAAGTTGAAACTGCCGACCTGAAGCGACTTCGAGCGCTGCAAGGTTCCGCCGATCTCTTGTTTGCTCGGGAAAATATAAGTGTGTCCGTAGCCGAGCGAAAATGAGAAGCGGGGGTTGAGGGCAAAACCGAAACCGAGACTGGCGCTGACCGCATCGCCCGGATCGACCCTGCCAACGAAAGCGCCGCCAATGATGCGGTTCACGTTCCGCGGGATATGATAGACATAGGACGCGGATCCATAGATCACCGCAGGATCGCTAGGCAGCAGGAAGTTCAGTCCGGGCTGCACCGCCCAGAATCCGGAACCGGTCGCCAGACCTGTGGCCACCCCGAATGTATCGTAGCCGACATCGAAGGGCCCTTTTCCGGTGTCGCTCTTGACTCTGACACTGCCGACGAAAATCGGCTGTTGCGCGCCCTTTGGCCGGTTAAGTTGATAGCGGATGGCAAATTCAGCATCGCCTATGTTGCCTTCGCTCAGTTCGATCGAACGGACAATGCCCTGATCGCGCTGTTGCACAACCTCGATCCTGTCATGCCGGTACAACACCGGCACTCTGGCTTCGATTTCCAGCCTGTTGGTCAGTCCGTAGCGCAGCGTGGACGTGTGCGCGAGCGTGTCGCGATCCGCATCGGTTGCTTCGATTACGCCGATCTGAATGCCCGGGATCAGCTCGAAGCCCCGGAATACCAGCCGGTTGGTCGAGGACCGCGAGTATTCGAATGAAGGATCGTAGACAAAGCGGCCTTTTGGCGTCAGCACGCCCAGGCCTTCGGGCACGGCGGTAACAACTCGCTCAACCCTGGGCTCGGCTTCCGCCGGCGCTTCGCCAACAGGTTGCGGGGGCATTGCGGGCCTGCCTGAAGCGGTTACCGGCGCAAGCGCTGCAGGTGCTGCGGAGGTTGCGGGCGCTGTCGCAGCCTGCATGCCAAAAAGCGGCTGAACCATATTGCCGGTGCCCCGGGCGCGAACAGCAAGCGCGGCATCGTTTGCCCCCTGCTGGCGCAACGCCTCGATTTCTTTCTGCTGACTGGAAATGATCCCGGCCTGCTCGGACAACTGCACTCTTTGCGATTGCAGTTGCTCCTCAAGCCGGTTCAGCCGGTCCAGGATCGCCTGCTGTCCGGGATCTGTTCGCGGCATGGTCTGACCTGGCGATGCCGCTGCCTGGTCCTCCGAAGGCTCGGCCATGCCGACGTCTGCCTGGGCCGGGACGGGGAGGGGCAGTTTGAAGCTGCTGCCCTGCGCTGGTGCCGGAATGGCTTCGCGAACATCGATCAGGTTGCCGGACGCATGCGGCATGAGAGGAGATACCGGTTCGGCACCGGAACCCGCCGTGGCTTCGGCGGGGGCATAAAGCATATCGGACAAGCCGGCATCGGCAAACAGCGAGACAGGCTTGCCTGGCGCATAATCCTGGCGCTCGGGAGCATCGGGCAGTGCCGCCATCGGGCCTGGCGTTCCGGTTGCCATGACCGGCAAAACCGGCGTCACCGGAGCGTAAAGCGGGCTTGGCACGTCTGCTACAAGTGCGTCCAGCGGATCCAGCAGCCCGGAATCGGCAAACTGCGGGGCCGGAATGGCAGGGGCGTAGTTCAGGCTGGGTTCGATTTCCGGTTGCGAAGCCTGGGCTTTCGCCTGACTCTGGTGCGTCAGCGGCTTGGCTAAAGGCGCGAAATCTGGCGCCAGGTCCGTTCCGGCCGCAGATGGCAGATAGTGCGTATTTTTCGTGCCGGCAGCGGCAAACATCGGAACCGGCATGGCGGATGCATAGCCTTGTCCGATCTCGACTTCCGGCAGCACATAAGGAGCTGCGGTCAGGTCCGAATCCGCGAACGGCGGGACCGGCGAGTCGAGCCCGAATTTGTGGATCAACTCGTCGTTCGGCGTTGCCTGCCCTGCGATTGCCGAGGCACAAGCTATGAAGGCGGCGATGCCGCCATCCTGAGTGCTGACCATGGCCTATCCTCCCGGTGCTTAGCCTTGCAGCTCTAATTGAATCTTCTGTCCGGCCCTGTTCCCGTCAGGTGACAGCAACTCAAGCCGCCGGGAATAGCACGATGCGGTCACCAGGCTATCCTCATCGTCGCCGGCAACATCGCGCAATCTGGCCCAATCCTCGACAAGCAGCTGTTGGGGCGTTTCGAATACGATCAGTCGCTTGCGGGCGAAATCTGTCAGGGTACGGCTTACGGTTTCTACGGTCAGACCCAGGAAGTCGGCGATATCGGTACGCGGCATAGGCATTACGAAATGCGAACCCAGTTCCAGTTTCGACCGCAGCATGAGCAGAAATGCAGCCAGCCGTTCGGGCGCCGAGCGATGTCCCAGCAGCCTGATGCTGCCCTCCGCGCAATCCAGCGCGCGCTGCAGGCCGACAATGGCGCTTTCACGTATTGCAGGCTGCGCGGCCGTTCCGCCGCCTGAATAGTCGAGGACCGTGGCGCCATCGGTGACGGCTTCGGCCGAAGTCTTGTGGTTGGGACCATCGAATCCGAAGACATCGCCAGGAAAATGGAAGCCGGTGACCTGACGTCGTCCATCTCTTAGTATGCGGCAGGTCCTGACGATGCCGGACACGATTTCGTACCAGCAATTGGCCGGAGTGTCCTGATCGTAGAGCAAGGCGCCCTTCTCAAGCTGCACCATCGATCCGCCCGAGCCTCTTACGATCTGCTCATGTGGGAACACCATCGACATTGTCACTTCACCCCTGGTTGTCTTAAAAATGGCATCACATTGTAATAATAATTGCGAACCACAAAGTATTATAGACGACCTGCACCCTTATGTTGGATGTCTTGAAGTAACTTTTGAGCGCTGCTTGTGGTAATAAAAATCTCAAACACAAGCAATAGCTTAGCGGATGTTGTGAATCCACTGAGCCACTCGCTCTGAACTTGTAAGTTAATTCGGATTCGCAGGCAGGCCGGAATCATGGGCTGCTCAGACGAATCGCTTTATTGACGACCGGTGCCATCCAATGCCATCCAACTAAGGATTGCAACAAGATTATCGTTCGATAGGCGTCCCGGACTGATCCGAAACCTCGGGTGAAGCAGGATTTTTGGCGCAAATACAGAGACTTGTGTCCAGAAAAATTAGCTAACCGGAACTTCAGGTCCCAAGTGCGTCGCGCGTCGCATTCGATACCGCAGTGCCCAGGACGTCGTTGATACGCATCTGCATAACCTGTTCGCGGAAGGCGGAATAGCCCGCCACGTCCAGCGAGACGTCGGCTTCGGTTGCCAGTTGTACTCCGTTAGCTGTGTTGATGATTACGCTGCGCAGCCCCTGTTCGACTCCATGCGCGATCACTGTGCCGCCATTGTTGGCCTGAAATGTGTCGAGATTCCCGGCGGGCAGGCGAATCTGGCCGCTCGACACCACACCGTTCAATGCCATGGCCGGAGTCAGACCGGGCGAGACCAGCTGGGTCTTGGTAACCGAATCATCCATCCAGCTGAGCCGCGTCATCAGCACCATTTCGCCGTCGATATAGCTGCGCAGCTCAGCGCCGAAATTTATGTTCATCCCCGCCAGAGCAAAACCGCCGCGTTGGCCCGACAGTTCCTCGTCTCCGACCGCGACGAGTTCTCCGAACTGTTCGTCGTCCTGCACGAATGCTGCCAATTCCTTTGGCCTGGCTGGGCCCGATGCCTTTGCTTCCGGCTCGGAACGCTCGGGAGCCGGAGTTTCGTTCCTGCGACCAAAGGCGACTTGCGGAATGGCAACCGGCGATCGGTCCGACCTGTCGTCGTTCCAGGGCAATGGCGGCGGAGCGGCGCCGAATGCCGGGACCGGTATCGCTTCCGCGCGAACATCGCGGAATGCGACCGGACCGGAATCTCTCAGCGACAAAGCCGACGCGGCAGTCTCGTCCTCCTGCTCCCGCCATTTATCGGTGGAGGCAATTTGCACTTCGGGCAGCCCCGCATCCGCCAGCAGCGAGACCGGTGCGGTGGCTTCAACCACCAGCTCCGGTTCTGTGCCAGCGGAGCTATACTGAGCTTCGGGCAGGCCGGCATCCGCAAGCAGCGATATTGGCGCGGTGGCTTCAACCACCAGCTCCGGTTCTGTGCCAGCGGAGCTATACTGAGCTTCGGGCAGGCCGGCATCCGCAAGCAGCGATATTGGCGCGGTAGCCTCGCGCGCCAGTTCAGCCTCTGTATCCGCAGAGGCATAAAGCGCTTCGGGCAGCCCCGCATCCGCCAGCAGGGATACTGGTGCGGCGAGTTCGCCCTCCAGGCTCGGCGCTGTATCGACGGATGCGTAAAGTGTATCGGGCAGGCCGGCATCCGCCAACAGCGACACCGGCGCATCTGAGGAGGCAGCCTGGCCAAATTCGGCTTCAGGCATGTCTTCAAGGCGGGCCATCGCTGCCGTCGATTCGACGTTTGGCGGGCGATCGGCTTCGGACAGTGCGGAATTGGGTGAAATCGCCGCCGCCAGGGCAAATCCCAGCGATGATGTCAGCGCCGCCACGTCAATTCACCGTCCCCACCCGGACATCGAGCAGGAGCTGCGGCGTAATCTGATAGGCCGGTGGCAGGTAAGTGGTGAGGTCGCCAACGGCACCTTGAAGCCCGCTCTGTTCCTCAACCGGTGCGCGCGACCATGGGCCCCAGTCACTGGCGAGATTGTATAGCGGCTCAACCTTGCCAGGGCTGTCGAGGATGGCCAGCCCAATGCCGTTCCACGCCTTGGCAAAATCCGCGATGTCATATTCCTTGAGGCCGAGTGCCGGATCGCCGGTCAGGACTTTGTCGTCGCGCACGCCTTTCACCACCACGAAATGCTTGTAACCGCGCACCTCGATCATGGCGATTACCGGCCGCTTCGACTGGCGCAGCTGGGCGATCGACATCCTGAAACCTTCTGCACGATAGCCGATGTCATTCAGGTAGGTCTTCATGTCGAACATGGAAAAGCCGAATTGCTGGATTGTCGCCTGTTCGCCCTTTTCCCACATTGCCGTGAAGGCATTGCTCTCGGCGGTGCGTTGGCCGTAGTGGAAGGTCAATAGGGTGGCGACCGCCGCCGATCCGCAGCTGAAATCGTAACGCTGGCGAACGATGCTGCGGAAGGGAATGTCCCACCAAGTCATCACCGGCACGCTGTAATAACCGCCCGGATCGCCGCCGATGCGAACTTCGGCGGATGCCGGAGCGGTAAGGGCCGCCAAGGTGCCGAGAGCACCTGCGAGAATTGCTGCAATTCGCGGCATGCGGTGCTGGATCGGGCGGGGTGTGGAAGCCATTGTGCGATCTTATTCGCCGAGATTCAGCGTCACATTCATCCCGGACTGCAAGCTCACCTGCGCGCCGGTATTGATGAGAATGTTGCCGAACCCGGTGAAGTTCGCGAGCGCGTTATCGGAAATTTCGACATTCCCGGCGGTGTAGCCGCCGGTGAGTTCGTTGCCGGCGGTGACTGCCGTCATGCTCTGGTTGGCCACGACAAGCTTTTCGCGGCCCCTGTTCAGAACAAGCTCCGTATCCGGAACCACTGCTCCATCAGGAGAATCGAGCGCAGGTTCGAGCTTTGGCGCCGGATCTTGCGAGGCTGCCGGTGAGGCCGACACTTCGGCGGGCGCTTCGGTGACTGGCACCTCGGGAGGCGTCAGTTCAACGGCCATGGCCAAGTCCGCAATGGTCATGCAGCCACACGCCAGGACTATCGACAGGGAAGTGTTGAAAGCAGACATGTTACCCGCTCCGGGACCGCTATTGATGAGGAAATCTTGGGAAAGGTTGCTCCGGACCGGAGCGGTTCCGGTCCGGAGCAATGGCATTTGCCGCTGCGGATTACTGAGCGGCAGGCGCAGCAGGCGCAGCAGGCGCAGCAGGCGCCGGATTGTTGACGCCGTTGAAGTTGACCGCACCGGTCGCGGCGATGTTGGTGCCAGCCTGGACATTGGCATTGATGCCGGTGTTCCAGGCCTGCGTCAGGATGCCGGCATAGGCGGAGAAGGCATTGCCTTCGACCGAGTTGCTACCGCTGTTATAGGCACCCAAGCCTGCGAAGGTCCCGACTGCGGCACCGTTGGTGATCACTGCCTTGAGAGTCTGCGTGGCAATAACATCGTCGTCCGTGATGCTGCCGCCAGTGGCGAGGTTGCCGCTGCCGTTCTTGTTCTCGGTGGTGGTGATGCTGCCGCCGGTGGCGAGATTGCCGTCATCGTTCTTGATGTCGTCGTCACTGGTGGTGATGCTGCCGCCAGTGGCGAGATTGCCGTCATCGTTCTTGATGTCGTCGTCACTGGTGGTGATGTCGTTGCCAGCCTGGTTGCCGTCGTCGTTCTTGTAAGAGGCGGTGCTGATGTCGCCGCCAGCCTGGTTGCCGTCGCCGTTCTTGGCGGTGCTGATGTTGCCGGCAGCCTGGTTGCCGTCGTCGTTCTTGTAGGTGTTGACGTCGTCGCCGGCCGCATTGCCGTCGTCATTCTTGATGGTGGTGACGTCGTCTCCGGCCTGATTGCCGTCGTCGTTGACCGCGAGGTCGCCAGCGGCCTGGTTGCCATCGTCATTCTTGATGGTGGTATCGTCGTCAGTGGTGGCGATGTCGCCGCCGGCCTGATTGCCGTCATCGTTTTTGTAAGAGGCGGTGGCGATGTCGCCTGTGCCGGTCTGGTTGCCGTCGTCGTTCTTGATGTCGTCGTCACTGGTGGCGATGTCGCCGGTGCCGGTCTGGTTGCCGTCGTCGTTCTTGATATCGTCGTCACTGGTGGCAATGTCGCCGGTGCCGGTCAGGTTGCCGTCGTCGATGGTGCTGATGGCGCCGGAGGTGGACTGATTGCCGTCGTCAATGTTGTTGGTGCCCTGGCTGCCGATGACGGTGCCCTCGTTGTCGTCGTTCTTGTCGTTTCCGTTCGACCCTTGGGCGAACGCGGCAGCCGAGACTGTCAGTCCAGCGGCGCATACCGTAGCGGTGAGAATGGCCTTGAGTTTCATGTCTAACTCCTGTTGCTAATTCGATGGCGAAAGCACAGCCACACCCCACGGCAGGGCACGAGATCGCCGCATCTGTCCGCACGACTGCGAACGATTCGAAGGGTATTTGGAGGGGGGCGGAGTGTAATTGAGAATTGTCATGCGGCCCCAAATTTCCAAGGGGATAAGTCCCGCAGGGCAGTTTCGGTTTGCACGTCAAGCAGATGCACAGGGCCTCGCGCGCTGGCGGGATACCCGGCCATACGCGCTAATTTTCGGCTGGCAGTCCGCGTGCAATTATGAAATCCAGGCCGGGCCGGTAGCCCGCGCCAGCACAGTTAGACCGCCACTCGTTAGCTAACGGAATGCGTGAATTCCCCGTTTTGGGACAGTTCAGCTCGCCGCAGCGACTCCCGCGTCGGCCATCAACTGGTGCAGCTCACCCGCCTCGAACATCTCCATCATGATGTCGCTGCCGCCAACAAATTCGCCCTTTACATACAGCTGCGGGATAGTCGGCCAGTCCGAGAAGCTCTTGATGCCCTGGCGGACATCCATGTCCTGCAGCACATCGACGCTTTCATAGCCGACGCCGAGGTGGTCGAGGATGGCGATCGCCTTGCTGGAAAAGCCGCACTGCGGAAACAGCGGCGTGCCTTTCATAAACAGCACTACATCGTTTGAATTGACGATACCGGCAATGCGGCTGTGGGCGTCGGTCATAGCTTCGAAATCCTCGAGTGGTTACCGCTCAATTGGGGACAGCGGTAGTCAGTTGCAAGGCATGCAGCTCGCCGCCCATGCGCCCGCCCAGCGCTTCGTAGACCAGCTTGTGCTGGGCGACGCGCATCTTGCCCTTGAACAGGGCGGAGACGACATGCGCGGCATAGTGATCGCCGTCGCCGGCGAGATCGGTGATCGTCACCTCGGCGTCGGGCAGAGCAGCCTGAATCAAAGCTTCGATATCGCTCGCCGCCATCGGCATGTCAGGACTTACCCATAATCATGCGCTTGGCTTCGATCATTTTCGCTTCGAGCGCGGCGCGCACCTCGCCCTCGTCGGTTTCGATCCCGGCGGAGGTCAGATCGCCGATCAGCTTGCGGATGACGTCCTCGTCGCCCGCTTCCTCGAAATCGGCCTGGACCACGGCCTTGGCATAGGCTTCGGTCTCGGCCGCCGAGAGCCCCATGCGTTCGGCCGCCCAGGCGCCCAGCAAGCGGTTGCGGCGGGCGGTGATGCGGAACATCATGTCCTGGTCGTGGGCAAAATGGGCTTCTTCGCCACGCTCGCGGTCTTTGAAATCGGTCATGTCTGGAACCTCGTAATCACTGGACTCGCGATAGGGCGGGGCGTTGGTGCATTCAATCCCTCATCGCCATTCTACATGCGCACGACGACTTTGCCGAGTGCCTTGCGGTCCGAAAGCATGGCGATCGCCTCGCCGCCGCGTGCCAGCGGGAAGGTGGCGGAGATCAGCGGCTTGATTTGGCCTTGCTCCATCATCGCGTAAAGCTCGCCGACCAGCGCCGAATTGGCCGCCGGATCGCGTTCGGTGAATGCGCCGTAGAACACGCCGCGGATGTCGCAACTCTTGATCAGCGCCAGGTTGAGCGGGAGCGAGGGAATGCCGGCGGTGAAGCCGATCACCAGATAGCGGCCCTCCCAGCCGATCGTGCGGAGCGCCGGCTCGGCATAGGCCCCGCCGACCGGATCGTAGATCACCTGCGCGCCGTTTGCCCCGCAGGCCGCCTTGAACTGCCCCGCCAATGCGCGCGATTGCTCGCGGTCGAACGGTGGGCGGCTGTAGATGACGGTTTCATCGGCACCCGCCTTGCGCGCGATCGCCGCCTTTTCCTCGCTCGACACGGCGGCGACCACTCTCGCGCCGAGCGCCTTGCCCAGTTCGACTGCCGATAGCCCGGTGCCTCCCGCCGCGCCGAGCACCAGCAAGGTGTCTCCGGCCTGCAGCTGGGCGCGATTGCGCAGTGCATAGAGCGTGGTTGCATAGGTCAGCAGCATCGCTGCGCCGTGTTCGAAATCGACGCCTTCAGGCAGGGCGAACAGCTTGTCTTCGCCCAGCACCATTTTCTCGGTCAGGCCGCCCCACATCAACACCGCCGAGACCCGGTCGCCTGCTTTCCAGCGGGTGACGCTTGAACCCACCGCTTCCACCACACCTGCAATTTCCGCACCGGGCGAGAATGGCCGCTCGGGCTTGTATTGGTAGAGGTCGGCGACGATCAGGGTGTCGGGGAAGTTGATCCCGCAGGCCTTGACCGCGACCAGCACTTCGTTCGCGCCGGGGACAGGATCGGGCAATTCGTCGAGCGTCAGAGTTTCGGGCCCGCCGGATGCGTGGGAGCGCAGCGCCTTCATGCCGCGCGCCTCTCGGCGTGCGAAAGGAATGGCAGCGACTGGCCGATCTTCGCCTCATGCGCGGAAATCTCCGCGTCCTGCGCCAGGGTCAGGCCGACCTCGTCAAGCCCGTCCAGCAGGCAATGCTTGCGGAAGGGATCGATCTCGAAGCTGAAACGGTCCTGGAACGGCGTGGTGACGGTCTGGGTCTCGAGGTCGATGTCGATCGGATCGCTCTTCGCCACTTCCAGCAGCCGGTCGACCGCCTCTTGCGGTAGCGCGACTGTCAGGATGCCGTTCTTGAAGGCATTGCCCGAGAAGATGTCGGAAAAGCTCGGCGCGATCACACAGGTCACACCCATGTCGAGCAAGGCCCAGGCGGCATGCTCGCGGCTGGAGCCGCAGCCGAAATTGTCACCCGCGATCAGCACCGGCGCGCGGTCGAACTGCGGGTCGCAAAAGACATTGCCCGGCTCTTTTTTCACCGCCTCGAAGGCGCCCTTACCGAGCCCTTCGCGGCTGATCGTCTTGAGCCAGTGCGCCGGAATGACAACGTCGGTATCGACATTCTTGCGACCGAACGGAATCGCCCGCCCCGCAACATGGCGCAGCGGCTCCATCAGTCGGTCTCCGGTGCGTCTTCGGGACGGATTGGCTCGGGAGCTTTTGCCCTGCGGCGGTTGGCGTAAAGCAGGGCGGCGGCGATCGCGGCCGAGCCGATTGCGGCGGCACCGGCGATGGCGGCCTTGCCGGCCCAGTCGGGGAATTCTGGCATCTTGCGGGTCATGCTTCCCCTATGTCGATGGCATGGCCGGGTTTCAAGGGCAAGTGCGTGGAAATCGACATCCGCCAGCCACTAATCGGTTGCTGACCCAGTTGCTGGTGCGGCCACTTCCGCAGGGGTTCCGCAGGACAGGCAGAAGCGGAAGAACGCCATCTTGCGCGTCTTGCACTGGCCGCAATGGTTATAGAGCGTCATGCCGCAGTGAACGCAGAAATTGCTTTCGGCACCTTCCATCGCGGCGATCGGCCGGTCGCAGCCGGGGCAGACTTTGGCAGCCATCTTCTTGAACGCCTCGTCATGGGAAACCAGCTTGCGGCGTTCTTCCTCGCCTTGTTGTTCCGCTTCCTGCCGCCGGGCGAGGTAAGCGCGCATGTTCTTGATCAGATAATGACCGGCGACGATGGTCAGGCCAATGCCGACGGCATAGCGGATATAGCCGCCATAGCTGGGCAGATAGGGCACCAGCTCGACGAAAAAGACGAACACCGCTGCCAGCACGAAGCCGCGCATCATCGGCCAGTGGTCGCTCTTGCGCTTCTTCACCACCAGCCAGCCGCCCAGCAGCAGCATCGGCAGGGTGATCAGCAGACGCAGGCCGAATATCCGCAGTTCCTGCGCGAACATAGCCTTTTCATAGGCTGGCCAGGCACTGGCCTGGAGGCGCGATTGCTGCTCGTTCAGCTCGGATACGCGCTGGTCCAGCGGAACCCGCTCATTGTCCAGCGCGTCGATCGAAGCCTGAACGGCGCGCTCATTGCCCTTGAGCTGTTCGAGCGCGCGGGTGCGGGCGATGACCTCGGGATCCTGCTGCGGATTGGTGGTGGCGGTGCGGGTCTGGATCCAGGCCTGGAAGGTTTCGGTGCCGGTGGTCGAGGCTTTCTGCGCCTGTTCGAGCTGGAGCCGGGCGATCTCGAGCCTGTCGTCGATCGCGCCGCGCCGGGCCTCGATCGCTTTCAGCTCGTCGCGGATTTTCTTGGTCGCCCCGGATTCGGTGAATTGCTCCTGCGAAATCGTCTGTTCGACTTGCGGCAGATCGCCAATCACCAGATTGCCGAGACCGATAATGAAAGCGGCGAGGACGATCGAGACCACCCACATGGCGATCCCGAAGGCCCGCTCGGGTACGCGCACGCCTTTGGCCATGGTCGATCACCTCCCTCGCAATTCCGGGGTGGAGGCTAGGGCGGGGGCGGGGTGGTGTAAAGCTTAGCCGAATTGCACGCCGAGGGCCTGTGCCCACAAGTCTCCCGCGAGCAGTACGAGGATGCACATTGCCGTCGCCTCGACGGCCACGCGGTAGTTGCTCCACGGCCGGTGGCTCGCCCGTTCGTCGAGCCAATAGACATTGGCGAAAGTGAACAGGAAGCCCATCGCATAGAAGAAGCTGCCGATGCCAAGCTGGCGCTCGAGGTCTTCATAGCAGGCAAAGGAGCCCTTGGGCTGGCTGACGAACAACATGGTTTCCAGCCATGCCCAGAACAGCGCGGTGAGCACGACGCCCAAGGCAAAGGCCGCGCGACCGGCGGTGACGCCCATTGCAGTGCCCAGACGATAGAGCCGGCGGATCATGACAATCGCGCCGATATGATAAACCGTGAAAAAACCGACCGAGATCGGATACATGCCGATGGGCACGCGTTTATGGTCGGCCAACGCCGTCGCCTGATCCGGGCCAAGCAGGACGGAATTGAAATACCAGCTTACGTTTGGGTAGTTGTAGCGCATGCCCAGCACGTCGAAGAAATATTCGGTGCCGAAATAGGTGAGGAAGAAAATCACCACCACGAGGTAGAGCTGGAACTTGAACCACCACTGCTTCCAGAACGGGAGCGGGTGGTTGCGCCGCAGGATCAGGGGCAGGATTACGCAATACGGCAGCCAGACGAGCAGGCCGGCGAGGAGATTCTGCCAGTTGCCTTCGAGGCTCAGCCCGGTGCGCGAGGTGATCCCGCTGATGAGGAAGAAAACGGGGATGTAAGTGAGAAAGAACTTCTCCGCCCAGGCGCGGTCGTCGTTGTCCGAGAACCATTTTCGGCTCTGCGTGAATGTGCGGAATTCGGCGAGTTCGCCGGAATAGGCGCTATTGTCCATGATCGCTTCCCCCTGAGTTAGGGAGACTTGCGCGAATGGGTGGCGACGTCAATCGGCGGCGAGGGTCAAACCAGCTCCCGCACATCGGTCAACCGCCCGGTCACCGCCGCCGCCGCTGCCATCGCGGGGCTCACCAGATGCGTCCGCGCCCCAGGTCCCTGCCGTGCCGGTGAAGTTCCTGTTGCTGGTCGAGGCGCACCGTTCGCCCGGGGGGACTTTGTCGGGGTTCATGCCGAGGCAGGCCGAGCAGCCCGGTTCGCGCCATTCCAGGCCAGCTTCGGTGAACACCTTGTCCAGCCCCTCGGCCTCGGCCTGGGCTTTCACCAGTCCCGAGCCGGGGACAACGATGGCCCATTTCACGTTTGCCGCCTTGTGGCGCCCGCGCAGCACTGCCGCCGCCGCGCGCAGGTCTTCGATGCGGCTGTTGGTGCAGCTGCCGATGAACACGTTCTGCACTTCGATGTCCTGCATCCGCGTGCCCGGGGTCAGGCCCATGTAGTCGAGGCTGACCTTCGCGGCTTCCTGTTTGCTGGGGTCGGCGAAGCTTTCCGGCGCCGGGACTACGCCGCCGATGGCTACCGTATCTTCGGGCGAGGTTCCCCAGGTAACGGTCGGCTGGACGTCGCTGGCCTGGATGACCACCGACTTGTCGAACTGCGCGCCCGGATCGGTCGTCAGGCTCTTCCACCAGGCAAGGGCCTCGTCCCACTCAGCGCCGGTGGGCGCATAAGGGCGGCCCTTGAGGTAGGCGAAGGTGGTCTCGTCCGCCGCGACCAGGCCGGCACGCGCGCCCGCCTCGATGCTCATGTTGCAGACGGTCAGCCGGCCCTCGATGCTCATTTGCTCAAACACCTTGCCGCGGAATTCGATGACATGGCCGGTGCCGCCCGCCGTGCCGACCACGCCGATGATGTGGAGCACCAGATCCTTGGCGGTGATGCCCGGGGCAAGCTCGCCCTCGACCCGCACTTCCATCGACTTCGACTGCTTGAGCAGCAGAGTTTGCGTTGCCAGCACATGCTCGACTTCGGATGTGCCGATGCCGAAGGCCAGCGCACCAAGGCCGCCGTGGCAGCTCGTATGGCTGTCGCCGCAAACGATCGTGGCGCCGGGGAGCGAGAAGCCCTGTTCGGGGCCGACGACATGGACAATCCCCTGCTCGGCATCGGTCGCGCCGATATAGCGGATGCCGAAGGCCGGAGCGTTCTGCTCCAGCGCGGCGAGCTGCTGTGCGCTCTCCGCATCGGCAATCGGGATGCGCGCGCCGGCGCTATCGCGCCTGGCCGTCGTCGGCAGGTTGTGATCGGGCACCGCCAGCGTCAGGTCAGGACGGCGCACCGTGCGGCCCGCGACGCGCAGGGCCTCGAAGGCCTGCGGGCTGGTGACTTCGTGGACAAGGTGCCGGTCGATATAGATCAGGCAGGTGTCGTCATCGCGGCGCGAGACGACGTGGGCGTCCCAGATCTTTTCGTAGAGTGTACGGGGTTTGCTGGCCATGGCTTGCCAATAGGCTTCGCTGCGCCATTTTCAAGGCGCGCTATTCAGCCCGGGTCCATATCCATGTGCCACATATCGCCAGAATTGCGATGGAAATGAGCACCCACGGCCAGCCGACCGTCAGCCCGGTGAACACCACCCCCGCCGACATTGCGAGCAGTGCGGAGATCTTGGCCTTCCTGCCAATCGCTCCGCGTTCGCGCCAGTCGCGAAGCGAGGGGCCGTAGCGCGGATGATCGAGCAGGCGGCGCTCCCATTCGGGCTGGCTGCGAGCAAAACAGAAGGCGGCGAGCAGCAGGAATGGCACTGTCGGCAAGATCGGCAGGGCAATTCCGATTATGCCGAGGCCCATCGAGACGATGCCGCCAGCCATGTAAAGCGGCCGGACCATACGCTCAGGCCGCCAGCCGCGCTGCGGTCTCGCGGATCAGAGCGATCATGTTGGGCACGCCCTGGGTGCGGTTGGACGACAGCTGGTTTTTAAGGTCAAAGGGGGCGAGCAGCGCGGCGATATCGGTGGCGGCGACATCGGCGGGGGAGCGGTCCTGCACGGCAGATATCACCAGCGAGACGATGCCCTTGGTGATCGCCGCATTGCTGTCGGCGAGGAAGTGCAATTGGCCGTCCTGCTGCATGGGATAGACCCAGACGCTCGCCGAACAGCCGCGCACCAGCGTCGCGTCGGTCTTGAGCGCGGCGGGCATTTCATCCAGCTCGCGGCCCAGTTCGATCAGCAGCCGATAGCGCTCGTCGCCATCGAGGAACTCGTATTCTTCGCGAATGTCATCAAGGCTGCGCATGGCGCGCATTTAGGCGAAGCGTCAAGTCGCGCAAGGGCCTTGCGTTTTGCGCGGCATGAGACTAAATAACCTTCATCCAGACATTGTTAGCAACGTCCGGGCTGGCGCCGAAAGGGGCCGGCGCGAAACTCCGTTGTGGCATGTTGCGGAAACTGGAGTTTGCATGGCGGATATCGCGCGCATTATCGAAGTAGTCGAACCGGAGGCCCAGGCCCTCGGTTTCGATCTCGTGCGCGTCAAGATTTTCGGCAAGAGCGAAGCCGGCGGCGGGATCAGCGAGTTGGGTGATGAAGAGCGCGCGCTGCAGATCATGGCCGAGCGACCCGAGACCGGCCAACTGATCATCGACGATTGCGCCGCGCTGTCACGCCGCATTTCCGACCGTATCGACGCGTTGGAAGACCAGGGTATCGTGCTGATCGATGGGGCTTACCGCCTCGAAGTCAGCTCGCCCGGCATCGACCGGCCGCTGACCCGGCCCAAGGATTTTGCCAACTGGGCAGGGCATGAGGCCCGCGTGCAGCTGGCCACCCCGGTTGAGGGCAATCGCAAGACGCTCCAGGGCGATCTCACCGGGATTGCCGGTGATGCTGGGGCAGAGACCGTCACGCTTGAAGACAAGAAGTCCGGCACGGTGCAATTCGCGCTTGCCGATATCATTTCCGCCAAACTGGTCTTGACCGACCGGCTGATTGCCGCCACGCGCCCGCTCGACGTTAGCGGCGCCGACGAACTACTCGAAGAAACCGATTAAATAGGGACAGTCCCTATTTAATCGCCAACAGGATGACTGAATATGGCCAGTCCGATTTCCGCCAACCGCGCCGAACTGCTCGCAATCGCCACCTCGGTGGCCACCGAAAAGATGATCGACAAGTCGATCGTCATCGAGGCGATGGAAGAAGCGATCCAGAAGTCTGCGCGCAGCCGCTATGGCGCGGAGAACGATATCCGAGCCAAGCTCGATCCGCGCACCGGCGATCTGCGCCTGTGGCGCGTCGTCGAAGTGGTCGAGGAGGTTGAGGACTACTTCAAGCAAGTCGATCTCAAGCAGGCCGAGAAGCTTCAGCCCGGCGCCGCGATCGGCGACTTCATTGTCGATCCGCTGCCGGCGGTCGAACTCGGCCGGATCGACGCCCAGTCGGCCAAGCAGGTGATTTTCCAGAAGGTCCGCGATGCCGAGCGCGAGCGCCAGTACGAGGAATTCAAAGACCGCGCCGGCGAGATCATCACCGGGGTGATCAAGTCGGTCGAATTCGGCCATGTCATCGTCAATCTCGGTCGCGCCGAGGGCGTCATCCGCCGCGACCAGCAGATCCCGCGCGAGGCCGCCCGCGTTGGCGAGCGGGTCCGCGCCTATATTTCGAAGGTCGAACGGCAGAACCGCGGCCCGCAAATTTTCCTCAGCCGTGCCCATCCCGAATTCATGAAGATGCTGTTCGCGCAGGAAGTTCCCGAGATTTACGACAACATCATCGAGATCAAGGCTGCCGCCCGCGATCCGGGCAGCCGCGCCAAGATCGGCGTGATCAGCCGCGATTCCAGCATCGATCCGGTCGGCGCCTGCGTCGGCATGAAGGGCAGCCGGGTACAGGCGGTGGTGCAGGAACTTCAGGGCGAGAAGATCGACATCATCCCCTGGAGCGAGGACACCGCGACCTTCGTGGTCAATGCGCTCCAGCCCGCGACCGTCAGCCGCGTCGTCATCGACGAGGAGGAAAGCCGCATCGAAGTCGTCGTGCCCGACGATCAGCTCAGCCTTGCCATCGGCCGTCGCGGGCAGAACGTGCGGCTTGCCAGCCAGCTGACCGGCAGCCAGATCGACATCCTGACCGAGGCGGAGAGCTCCGAGAAGCGCCAGCGCGAATTCGCCGAGCGCTCGAAGATGTTCGAGGAAGAACTCGACGTTGACGAAACCCTGTCGCAGCTGCTGGTTGCCGAGGGCTTCAGCGAGCTTGAGGAAGTCGCCTATATCGACATCGCCGAACTGGCCGCGATCGAGGGTTTTGACGAAGAGCTTGGCGAGGAACTGCAAAGCCGGGCTGCCGAGGCGCTCGAACGCCGCGAGGAGGCGAACCGCGAGCTGCGCCGTTCGCTTGGCGTCGAGGATGCGCTGGCGGAAATGCCGCATCTTAACGAGGCGATGCTGGTCACGCTCGGCAAGGCCGGGATCAAGACGCTCGACGATCTCGCCGATCTCGCAACAGATGAGCTGATCGCCAGGAAACGGGTCGAACAGCGCCGCCGTGACGGTTCCGCTCCCCCGCGCCGCGACAAGCGCGAGGAAGACAAGGGCGGGGTGCTAGGTGACTATGGCCTCAGCGAAGAGCAGGGCAACGAAATAATCATGGCCGCGCGGGCCCACTGGTTCGACGACGAACCAGCAGCTGAGGAGGCCGCCGATGCGGATTCCTCACAATGAGCCGCTAGGTTCCGGCAGTCTTGAGGCGCATCCGGCGGGCAAGGAACCGCCGGAAAGACGCTGCATCCTCACCGGGCGTAATGGCGCCCGGGATGAGTTGATCCGGCTTGCCATTTCCCCCGAAGGCCCCGACGGGTCGTGTCAGGTGCTCCCCGATGTGCTGGCGCGCGCGCCGGGGCGGGGGGCGTGGATCGGAATATCGCGCGGCGAACTGGAAACGGCGCTGGCAAAAGGCAAGCTCAAGGGCGCGCTGGCCAGGGGCTTCAAGGGCGCGGCGCTCTCCATTCCGGCGGACCTTGGCGGCAAGATCGAGGCGGCATTGACCCGCTCACTGCTCGACCGGCTGGGGCTGGAAATGCGCAGCGGCAAGCTGCTGATCGGATCGGACCGCATCGCCGAAAAGGCGCGGATGGGCAAGGTCGCCTGGCTCGCCCATGCATCCGACGCCAGCGAAGACGGATCGCGCAAGCTCGATCAGGCCTGGCGCGTCGGCCAGGACGCGGAAGGCAGCGGCATGCGCGGCATTGCCTTGCCACTGGACCGGGCGGCGCTGTCTGTGGCATTGGGCCGCGACAACGTCGTCCATCTGGCGCTGACCGATTCAGCGGCGTCCGAAAGAATATCCGTCCCGCTGCGGCGTCTGCTGCATTTCCTGGGGCAGGCCGAAACGATTGAAACCGATGGGAGCAAGCGGACGGCAGACACTGCCGCACCGCTCGCCGCGACGAATTGAGACCGAAGGGCAAAGTGAGATCATGAGCGACACCGACACCAAACCGACACTTGGCCGCAAGCCGCTGGGGCTCAAGCGCTCGGTCGAAGCGGGCGAGGTCAAGCAGACCTTCAGCCACGGCCGCACCAACAAGGTCGTGGTCGAGGTCAAGCGCCGCAAGCTGATCGGCAAGCCCGGCGAGGCCGCCGCGCCTGTACCCGAGCCCGCACCCGCTCCGGTGGCGGTTGCCGAAGCGCCCAGGCCGGTCGCTCCGCCCAAGCCCGCCGCTGCTGCGGAATCCCGCCAGGAGATGCAGGCCCGCCTGCTGCGCGAGGCCGAAGAGTCGCGGCTCGCCACCGTGGAGGCTGCTACCCGCCGCGAACAGGATGAGAAAGCCCGCGCCGCCGAGCTGGAGCGCCAGCAGGCCGAGGCAAAGCTGCGGGGCGACGTTGAACCGAAGCAGGAGCCAGAGGCTGCGCCGGTCGAGCTGGCGGCACCCGCAGTGCCCGAACCTGAAGCTGCACCCGATGCCGTGGTCGAAAGCGGCGATGAAACCGGTTCCGAAAGCGCTGGCGAGCAAACCGAGAAGCGCGATGCGACACCGCAACCACGCCGTTTCTCGCCGGTTGCCCAGCCCAAGCGGCCCGAGCCGGCCAAGAAGATCGTTCATCCGCGCGACAAGCAGGGCGAACATCGCCGCCAGTCGGGCAAGCTCACGGTCAGCAAGGCGCTGAACGAGGACGAGGGTGCCCGCGCCCGCAGCCTTGCGGCGCTGAAGCGCGCCCGCGAGAAGGAAAAGCGTGCGCATTTCGCTGGGCAGCAGCAGACGCGCGAGAAGCAGGTCCGCGATGTCGTCGTCCCCGAGGCGATCACAGTGCAGGAACTGGCCAACCGCATGGCCGAGAAGGGCGCGGATCTGGTCAAGGCGCTGTTCAAGATGGGCGTGCCGGTCACCATTAACGAAGTGATCGACCAGGATACCGCCGAGCTGCTCGTCACCGATTTCGGTCACAACATCCAGCGCGTTTCCGAAAGCGATGTCGATATCGACCATCAGGCCGACGTCGATGCCGATGACACGATGAAGACCCGCCCGCCGGTTGTCACGATCATGGGCCATGTCGATCACGGCAAGACTTCGCTGCTCGATGCCTTGCGCGGCACCGATGTGGTGAAGGGCGAGGCCGGAGGCATCACCCAGCATATCGGTGCCTATCAGATCAAGACCAAGGGCGGCGACCTCGTCACTTTTCTCGATACGCCGGGCCACGAAGCCTTCACCGAAATGCGCATGCGCGGGGCCAACGTCACCGACATCGTCATCCTGGTGGTTGCGGGCGACGACGGTCTGATGCCGCAGACGATCGAGGCGATCGCCCACACCAAGGCTGCGGGTGTTCCGATGATCGTGGCGATCACCAAGTGCGACAAGCCCGAATTCAACGCGCAGAAGATCCGCGAACGTCTGCTCGAGCACGAGATCGTCGTCGAGGCGATGTCGGGCGATGTTCAGGACGTCGAGGTTTCGGCCAAGACCGGCGCGGGTATGGATGAACTTATCGAGAAGATCCTGCTGCAATCCGAATTGCTCGAACTCACAGCCAATCCGGACCGCGCTGCCGAGGCGACAGTCGTCGAGGCCAAGCTCGACAAGGGTAAGGGCCCGCTGGCGACCGTGCTGATCAACCGCGGCACGCTGAAAGTCGGCGATATCTTCGTCGTCGGCACCCAGTCGGGCCGTGTGCGCGCGCTGCATGACGATAAGGGCCGCCAGATCAAGGAAGCGCCGCCGGCGCTGCCGGTCGAAGTGCTCGGCCTTGGCGGTGTGCCTATGGCGGGCGATACGCTTACCGTGGTCGAAAGCGAATCCCGCGCCCGCGAAGTTGCCGCTTTCCGCCACGAACAGGCAACCGCCAAGCGCACCACTTCGGCACCGGTCAGCCTCGAGAACATGTTCTCGGCGCTTCAGGACAAGCAAACGGTGCTGGAATATCCGGTGGTCATCAAGGCCGACGTGCAGGGCTCGACCGAGGCCATCGTCAATGCGCTCAACAAGATTTCGAACGACGAAATCAAGGTGCGGGTGCTGAGTTCGGGCGTCGGCGCGATCACCGAGAGCGATGTCAATCTCGCCTTCTCGTCCGGCGCGCCGGTGATCGGCTTCAATGTCCGCCCCAACGCCAAGGCGCGCGAGATGGTCGAGCGCCACAAGGTGCGGATGAAGTATTTCGACGTCATCTATCAGCTGACCGAGGATGTCGCCAAGGAAATGGCCGGCATCTGGGGGCCGGAACGCATCGAGACTGTTGTCGGCCGCGCCGAAATCAAGGAAATCTTCCCGGCCGGCAAGCACGACAAGGCGGCGGGTCTGCTGGTCACCGACGGCTATATCAAACCGGGCATCCACGCCCGCATCACCCGCGACGATGTTATCGTCTCGAAAACCACCGTCGCCTCGCTGCGCAGGTTCAAGGACGATGTGGCGGAAGTGCGCGCTGGTCTGGAATGCGGCGTGGTGTTGAAAGATACCAACGACATCAAGCCGGGTGACGTTCTGGAGACCTTCGAGGTCGAGATGCGCGAGCGGACTTTGTAAGGTTCAACGCGTCCCGCAATCGGGAGTATGGAGCCAGGCCATGCCCCGCTACCTCGCCCTGTTCGGCTCCGTAAATGTTGGCGGTAACCGGCTGACCATGGCGGAGCTGCGTTCGGCCTTCGAAGCGGAGGGTTTTGCCAATGTCGAAACCGTCGTCGCCAGCGGCAATGTGCTGTTCGATCATCCCGAGCGCCCCGACGAAGGGCTGGAGGAAAAGCTTGCCCTGATGATGCGTGAGCGCTTCGGTTTCAGCAGTGTGGCGCTGGTGCGTTCGCGCGATGCGCTGGCCGCCGCGATTATGGAGAACCCCTTTGCCGCAGATGGGCAGGAGAATTTCGTCCACACGCTGTTTCTCGATGGGCCGGTCGATCCCGCCGGCTTCGCTCGCCTCGAGGCCGACCGCACTGGGCCCGAACGCCTTGCCGCTGGTGACCGCGCGCTCCATATCGACTATGTCGCCGGAGCAGGCGAGAGCAAGCTGGTCGGTTCCTTCATCGAACGGCGGCTGGGCCGCAAGGGAACGGCGCGGAATCTGCGGTCGATGAAGCGGATACTGGCCAAGATGGACGAGATTTGACGATAATGGCCCGCACTCCCGCAACCCCCGAGACCCGCTCGGTCCGTCTCCTCAAGGTGGGCGAACAGGTGCGCCATATCCTGTCCGAACTGCTGACGCGCGGCGAGGTGCACGACGATGTGCTGGCGGCGCATTCGGTCTCGGTCACCGAAGCACGCATGTCGCCCGATCTGCGACACGCGCATGTATTCGTGAAATCGCTACTGGGCGCGGACGAGGACGAAGTGCTCAAGGCGCTGCGCACCAACACCGCCTGGTTCCAGCGCGAAGTGGCCGGACGGCTTAAGCTCAAATATGCCCCGAAGCTGAAATTCGTCGCCGATGAGAGCTTCGATGTAGCAGGCAAGATCGATGCACTGCTCGCCGATCCCAAAGTAGCGCGCGACTTGGGGGAGCAACACGATGACTGACTTCGCATTCCTCCACGGCGGCGGGCAGGGCAGCTGGGTTTGGGAAGAAACGATTGCTGCGCTGAAACAGCAATCTGGCGGTGCGAACCGCTATCTTGCGCTCGATGTGCCGGGCTGCGGGACGAAGCGGGGTCGCGATACCGGCACCATCGCTTTCGACGAGATCGCGCCCGAACTCGTCGCCGATATCGAGGCGGCGGGGATGCGCGATGTCGTGCTGGTCGGCCATTCGCAGGCTGGCAGCACCTTGCCGCAAATGATCAAGCATCGCCCCGGCCTGTTTCGCCAGGCTGATCTACCTGACCTGCACTTCGCCCGATCCGGGCCGCACTTCCACCGAGCTGATGGGCGAGGGCCTGCACGGGCAGAGCGAGACCGAAGTCGGCTGGCCGGTCGATCCCTCCACCCATACCATCGCACAGCGTTTTCTCGCGATGTTCTGCAACGATATGAGCGATGCCGACGCCAATGCCTTCGTGGCGAAGCTTGGCAGCGACATGTGGCCCATGAGCACCTACAGCCAGCGTGAGTGGCACTACGACCACCTTGCCGCGATCCCTTCCACTTTCATTCTGTGCCTGAAGGACATGAGCCTGCCGCCGCCCTGGCAGGAACAGTTTGCCGCTCGCTTCCTGGCGGACCGCATCGTGCGGCTCGACGCAGGGCATCAGGCGATGAATACCCGTCCGCAGGGTCTGGCGGAGATCTTGCTGGCGGAAGCAGTAGCCGGATGAACGAGACTCTGCTTGAGGCCGCTGCGCTTATCGTCCCGCTGATCCTTGCTATCGTCTTCCATGAAGTCGCCCATGGCTGGACCGCGCGGGCACTGGGCGACCCCACGGCAGCGCAACTGGGGCGGCTGAGCCTCAATCCGCTGCGCCACGTCGATCTGTTCGGCACGATCATCTTGCCGGGCATGCTCAAGCTGATCGGCGCGCCGGTGTTCGGCTGGGCCAAGCCGGTGCCGGTCAACTACATGCGGCTGCGCAATCCGCGCTGGCATATGGTGCTGGTGGCTCTGGCCGGGCCGGGCACCAACATCGTCCTGGCATTGCTCGCTGCTTTCCTGGCAAAGCTGCTGCTACCCCAGGTGCAGGGCAGTGCGCCGCTGGCATTTCTCGGGCTCAACCTGATCAACTTCATCCAGATCAACCTGTTTCTCGCGGTGTTCAACATGATCCCGGTTCCGCCATTCGACGGTTCGCGCGTCCTGGCGGGCTTCCTGCCGGACGGACTGCGCGAACGGTTTCAGGAGTTGGACCGCTATGCGCTGATGATCATGATCGCGATGCTGGTGGTGCTGCCGCAGCTTGGCCCGCAGTTCGACATTATCAGACGGCTGGTCGTGCCCCCATTCGCCTGGATTTATACAAATATTCTGCAATTTGTCGGCCTTGCCTGACCCTGTTTGCCAAATGCCGCACGGCTGGATCATCCTCGACAAACCGCTCGGCCTAGGCTCGACCCAGGCTGTCGGCGCGGTCAAGCGCAATTTGCGCGAGGCGGGATACGGCAAGGTCAAGGTCGGCCACGGCGGCACGCTCGATCCGCTTGCCACCGGGGTTCTCCCGATTGCTCTCGGCGAGGCGACCAAGCTGGCCGGACGGATGCTCGATGCGAGCAAGGAATATGCCTTCACGGTGAAGTTCGGGGCTGAGACCGATACGCTGGACCTTGAGGGGAAGGTGGCGGCGCAAAGCGATCACCGTCCGATGGTGGCGGAGGTCGAAGCGGTGCTACCGCGCTTCACCGGTGCGATCGAGCAGGTGCCGCCAGCCTTTTCCGCGCTGATGGTCGATGGGGAGCGGGCCTATGATCGCGCGCGGGCAGGGGAAGAGGTGGAGCTGAAGGCGCGGGGGGTGACGGTTTTCTCTCTTTCACTTCGTCATCCTGAACTTGTTTCAGGACCCATCGTGCGTCAGGCACTGTCGATCGATAGAAACGAAAGCGGGGCAGTTGCGCTGCCAAACAGCGCTTCGGTGGTAGATGAGAAATGGGCCCTGAAACAAGTTCAGGGTGACGAAGTAGATTTGGTTGATGATATCACCCTCCACGCTCACGTCTCCAAAGGCACCTACATTCGCTCTCTCGCCCGCGACATTGCCCGCGCGCTGGGCACCGTCGGCCATGTCACCATGCTGCGCCGCACGCGGGCAGGGCCGTTCGATCTTGCTCACGCGATTTCGCTGGACAAATTGAACGATATCGGCAAGGGCGCGGCGCTTGAGAACGTAATCTTGCCGCTGGAGGCAGGGCTGGACGACATCCCGGCTCTAGACCTCGGTCCGGAACAGGCAAGCATGGTCCGCCAGGGCCGGGTTCTGACCGGGCTGCCCCAACACGACGGGCTATATTGGGCGCGAAGCGGGCATGTTCCTCTCGCACTCGTCGAGCTTTCGGGCGGTGACGCCCGGGTGGTCAGGGGATTCAACCTTCCCGATGTCGCGGAGTAGAATACATGTCGGTAACAGCCGAGAAGAAGCAGGAAATCATTGCCGATAACGGCCGCGGCAAGGGCGATACAGGTTCGCCGGAAGTTCAGGTCGCGATCCTGACCAGCCGTATCAACACGCTGCAGGGTCACTTCAAGCAGCACGCCAAGGACAACCATTCGCGGCGCGGGCTGCTGACCATGGTCAACAAGCGGCGCTCGCTGCTGGATTATCTCAAGAGCCGCGATGTCGCGCGTTACAATGCGCTGATCGCCAAGCTCGGACTTCGGAAATAATTTCGCGAAAGCGGCCCGCCATAAAGGCGGGCCGCTTTTTCGCATTGGGGCGATGGGATCGCATTTCGGCATCCCTAGCCATTGGGGCAAAAATAGCCCCGCACCGGACCGGGACGGAACACCCGGCAGCTAACCCCGCACAGAATTTTTTGGGCAATCTGGCCCTGCGGGACTGAGGAAATATACATGTTCGACGTTAAAACCGTATCCATGGAGTGGGGCGGAAAGACCCTCACGCTGGAAACCGGCCGCATTGCCCGTCAGGCTGACGGCGCGGTCCTCGCCACACTGGGCGAGACTGTTGTGCTCTGCGCGGTGACTGCCGCCAAGAGCGTCAAGGAAGGGCAGGATTTCTTCCCGCTCACCGTCCACTACCAGGAAAAATTCTTCGCCGCCGGGCGCATCCCGGGCGGCTTCTTCAAGCGCGAGCGCGGCGCGACGGAAAAGGAGACGCTGGTCTCCCGCCTGATCGATCGTCCGGTCCGCCCGCTGTTCCCAGAAGGCTTCTACAACGAGATCAATGTCATCGCTCACGTGCTGAGCTATGACGGCGAGATCGAGCCCGACGTTCTGGCGATGATCGCCGCTTCGGCTGCGCTGACCATCTCGGGCCTGCCGTTCATGGGCCCGATCGGCGCCGCGCGCGTCGGTTATGTCGATGGCGAATACACGCTCAACCCCAAGCAGGAAGAAGCCGCCAATGGCGCGCTCGACCTGGTTGTTGCCGCCACTGGCAATGCGGTGATGATGGTCGAATTGGAAGCCAAGGAGCTTTCCGAGGAAATCATGCTTGGCGCGGTGATTTTCGCGCATGACGAGATCAAGAAGGTGGTCAATCTGATCATCGATCTCGCCGAAAAGGCCGCCAAGGATCCCTGGGACGTTGCCGTCAGCGACAATACGGCGATCAAGGATCAGCTCAAGAAGCTGATCGGCAAGGATATTGCCTCCGCCTACAAGCTGACCGACAAGTCCGAGCGCTCCAACGCGCTGAACGCCGCGCGTGCCAAGGCCAAGGAAGCCTTCGCCGGTGAAGATGGCCAGACCCAGATGGCCGCGATCAAGTCGGTCAAGAAGGTCGAGGCCGACATCGTTCGCGGCGCGATCATAAAGGGCGAGAAGCGCATCGACGGTCGCACCAATACGCAGGTTCGGCCCATCGAAGCGATGGTCGGCTTCCTGCCGCGCACCCATGGTTCGTCGCTGTTCACGCGCGGCGAGACGCAGGCGATCTGCACCACCACGCTGGGAACGCGTGAATCGGAGCAGATGATCGACGGGCTCGAAGGGCTGACCTATTCGAACTTCATGCTGCACTATAACTTCCCGCCCTATTCGGTGGGCGAAGTTGGCCGTTTCGGGGCTCCCTCGCGCCGCGACACGGGACATGGCAAGCTGGCATGGCGTGCGCTGCGCGCGGTGCTGCCGACCAAGGAAGATTTCCCCTACACGGTCCGCGTGGTCTCGGACATTACCGAGTCCAACGGCTCCAGCTCGATGGCCACAGTCTGCGGCGGATCGCTGTCGATGATGGATGCGGGCGTGCCGATAACGCGTCCGGTTTCGGGCATAGCGATGGGCCTGATCCTGGAAGGCAAGGATTTCACCGTGCTGTCCGACATCCTGGGTGATGAAGATCACCTCGGCGATATGGACTTCAAGGTGGCCGGCACTTCCGAAGGCATCACGACGATGCAGATGGACATCAAGGTGGCGGGCATCACCCGCGAGATCTTCGAGGCCGCTCTGCATCAGGCCAAGGAAGGCCGGGCGCATATCCTGGGCGAGATGACCAAGGCGCTGGGTTCTGCCCGCACCGAGCTGTCCGACTACGCCCCGCGTATCGAGACCATGCAGATCGACAAGGCGAAGATCCGTGAAGTCATCGGCACCGGCGGCAAGGTTATCCGAGAAATCGTCGCCGAAACCGGCGCCAAGGTCGATATCGACGACGAGGGCCTGATCAAGCTGTCGAGCTCCGACCCGGCGCAGATCGAAGCTGCGCGGGCCTGGATCCTCGGCATTGTCGAGGAAGCCGAAGTCGGCAAGGTTTACAACGGCAAGGTCGTCAACATCGTCGACTTTGGCGCTTTCGTGAACTTCATGGGCGGCAAGGACGGCCTGGTCCACGTTTCCGAAATGAAGAACGAGCGGGTCGAGCGCCCGGGCGACGTCGTTTCCGAAGGCATGGAAGTGAAGGTGAAAGTGCTCGAAATCGACCAGCGCGGCAAGGTGCGCCTGTCGATGCGGCTGGTCGACCAGGAAACCGGCGCAGAGCTGGAAGACTCCCGTCCGCCTCGCGAACCACGTGGCGATCGTCCGGGCGGTGATCGTCCGGGCGGCGACCGGGGCGACCGCCGTCCGCGCGGCGGCGACCGTGACCGGGGTCCGCGCCGTGAAGGTGGCGGCGGCGACCGTGGACCCCGTAGAGAGGGTGGCGATCGTGATCGCGGTCCCCGTCCTGAGCGTTCGGAAGGCGGCAACCCCGACCACATTCCCGCATTCCTCAAGGGCGACGACTGACGTCTCGTCACAGGTGCGAAACTACAAAGGGGGCTGCCATTGGCGGCCCCCTTTTTGCTTGTCGGGACTCGGCTGGATGTGGAACTCTTCACGCACCTTGCAATTGGGGACGGCAATGGCACGAAAACTCATGATGGCGGCATCGGCGCTTGGTCTTTGGGCGCTATCGGGTGCAGCCTGGGCCAGCGGCGACGGGGGCTGCTACGCCCGCTGGAAACTCTTCGCCAAGGGGCGCGAATGCGCCAGCCGGGCGATGCTGGCGCCGGGAAACGACACCCGGGTCAACATGCTGTTCTTGCTGCGCGATCGCGCCGGGCTGGGCATGACCGGGTTCGCCTATCCCAAGCAGGGCTGGGACGACGAGGGCTACGGCCACATTTTCCTGGACTGGGGCCTGCTGCGTGCCAGTCTCATTTCAGAAAGCTCGGATAGCGAGACGAATTATGCAGGATCGCGCTGCGCCAGCGTGGTCACCGGGGCGCCGACTTTTCTCGCCGCTCTCGCCGCTAGTCGCAGCCTGCCTGCCGCAGAGCGCCAATTGCTCCAGGCGGCGCGGGGTCGACTGGACAAGGTGTGCGAGAATGGCGTCGAGTTGGCGATGGCGGCTAGGCGGGGCCGCTTTTCGAGCGATGGATCTCGTCCTCCGGCCCTGCCGACCTTGCCGGAATGGCCGTCCGGGATCGGCAGCACGCCGGGCAAGGCCTTTCTCGCCTATCTCCAGGCTTCCGATGCCTTCTATAGCGAACGCTGGGACGAGGCCCGGAGCGGCTTTGCCTCACTTGGCCGGGCGAAGGAGCCGTGGGTGGCGGAGGCCGCTGCCTATATGCTGGCTCGGGTCGATCTGAACGCCGCCATTGTCAAAGCCTTCGACGAATACGGCTATTTTCAGGGGACCGATTCTATAGACCGGCTCGCTGTGCAGCGCGCCGGGGCAGCGCTGACCGCCTATCTCAAGGCCTTCCCGCAGGGGCGCTATGCTATGTCCGCGCAGGGTCTGCGGCGGCGCGTGCTGTGGCTGGCCGGAGATCGCACTGGCTTGGCGACTGAGTATGCCCGGCTGTTCGGCGCAGCAAGAGGAGACGGCGAGGCAGCCTCCGAACTCGTCGAGGAGATCGATAACAAGCTGTTGTTCCCCTACGGCGAGGAGAGCGATGCATTGGCGCAGGGCCCGTGGTTGCTGGCCGCGCAAGACTTTGCCCGCATGCGCGACGAGCGGCCGGACTCAGGGGAAGGCGACGGGCCGAAGCTCACCGCAGCGGCGCTGGAGGCGCAGCAGGCTACTTTCGCTGGGCATCCGGAGCTCTTTGCGTTCTTGCAGGCCAGTCACGCTCTTCATGTCGCCAACGATCCGAAGCGGGTGCTGCAACTGATCCCCGACGATGCCCGCCGGCCATCCTATGCGCCGCTTGCCTTCAGCCGTCAGATGCTGCGCGGCATGGCGCTGTCACGGCTGAACGACCGTAACGAGGCCGGGTTCTGGATCGAAATGCTGAACGGCGCCAACGGCCTGTGGCAGCGCCCTACCGTGGAACTGGCGCTGGCGATGCATTACGAACGGCATGGCAAGCTGGCTTCGGTCTTTGCCAAGGATTTGCCGGTCACGGAAAGCGGCATCCGCGAGATCCTGCTGGCGAATTCCGGCGGCCCCGACCTGCTTCGCGCCCAGGCGCTGGACCGGTCGCGGCCCTTGGCCGAACGCACTGTCGCGCTTTTCACCCTGCTCGACAAGCAATTGAGCAGGGGCGACTACGCGGGCTTCGTTGCCAGTCTGAGGATTGCCGTTCCGGCCATGGAGGGCGAAGGCGCCGGGCTGGCGTGGAATAGCTCCCGACAACTTCCCAGTTTCGGCAAGGGGCGCTGGACCGATGGTTATCCTTGCCCTGCCGTGGTCCAGACCGCCCGGACCCTGGCGGCAAATCCGCAAAGCGTTCCCGCACGCCTGTGCCTCGGCGACTTCTGGCGGCTCAATGACTTTTACATGGGTGATGGGCAGTCGGTCTCGCCGCCCAAGGATGAGCTGGGCGGCGCGCTTAACGCCTTCCCCGGCAAGCCGCTCATGCGGGGGCCGATCTATGCCGCGATCATGGATGACCAGACTGCATCGGCCGGCGACAAGGCATATGCGCTTTACCGCGCGGTCAATTGTTATGGCCCAAGCGGGTCCAACTCGTGCGGCGGCCCCGACGTCGAGCGGTCCCAGCGGCGCGCCTGGTTCCAGCGGCTCAAGCGCGACTATCCCGGCAGCCAGTGGGCCACGAAGCAGCGATACTTTTGGTAGCGAGCGGGTTGTTTCGCTGCGCAGGCCTTGCGGCTGCGTTATTGCTGCTGGGTTCGTGCGGGAGCGAACCTACCGGATCGTTCGATCCTCGCAATTTCGATGCCTTTTTCCTGTGGCCTGGTGTGCGCCCGCCCGACGTATTGAAACAGGCGAAGACCATCTACATCCTTGCAGGAGAAGTGCGCGGCGACGACAACAGCCGCTTCGTCCCGCTGCGCCCCGCAGTGCCGCATGTCCACCATGCCGAAGTCTGGCTGACCCTGCGCGTCGAACGGCTCGATTGGAAGGAGGGCGTCTATCGCCAGCTCGACCGCGAGCTGGCACGCTGGCAGGTGGCGAATCCCCGCTTTGCCGGGCTGCAAATCGATTTCGACGCGGCAACCCGGGGCCTCGATGGCTACGCGGCATTTCTGACCGGCCTCCGCCGCCGCTTGCCTGCTCACTATCGCCTGTCGGTCACCGGACTGATGGACTGGAGCGCCAACGGCGACCCGGCGGCGCTGGCGAAACTGGGCGGGA
Organism: uncultured Alphaproteobacteria bacterium; assembly: GCA_963775115.1. Taxonomy (GTDB): domain Bacteria; phylum Pseudomonadota; class Alphaproteobacteria; order Sphingomonadales; family Sphingomonadaceae; genus Novosphingobium. The sequence continues at coordinate 138,953 of CAVZHP010000005.1, read as the reverse complement.
TCGTCGATGAGGCGGTGATCCAGACCTATCAGGGACGCAGGACCATTCCCGGTTACGAACGCTATCTGGGCTCGCTCGCGCGCCTGCCTTTGTCCTACCGCATCGGACTGGTCGAGGGCGGGGAATGGCGGCCACACCGGGAGTTGGTGCGGGATCGGCGGTTCAAGGGCTATGTCGTGTTTCTTCTGAAACGCTGACTTTCTGTATTGCGTGATCGTGGTAAACAAAAATTAACTAATAATTTAACTATTACGGGATGAGTCGGAGTTTATATGTGTTAACCAAGGGGTGAACGCAAATATATTTGCGGCAGATTGAATATTGAATAACGCGATAGAGAATTGCGCCGCCAATTGATCGGCGTATACTGGTCCTTATTCGGGTCCTGTCGATCCGGATCAATCAAGAAACCGATGGTCGCAGCAAATGCGCGCTGAATATTCGTATTCCGCGCGGTGAGAGGTTGCGCCCCGATCTCGGGGCCGACGCCATGGCTGCCGGATCAGGGCCCGGATCGCATGCGATTCGGGCGGCGGAAGGGCTTTGCCCGGCAGTTCGCAAGAAAAGGATCAGATCATGCCCCAGTTCGATATTGCCGACGTCCAGGCCAAGATCACGTCAAATCAGGCGGGCTGGCGCGCCCGGGCCAACGCCATTACCCAGCTCGACGACAATGCGCGAAAGCGCATGCTTGGCGTGGCGGTGGACAGCGCAAGGCTGGCCCAGGAAATCGCCGCGGCAAAGCCCGCGGTGCTGGCTCCGGGCGCGGCCCCGGCAGCGCCGGGTTTTGCTCTTGCGGTCGATTGGCGCAATCGCAATGGCAACCATGTCACTCCGCCCAAGGATCAGGGCGGATGCGGATCCTGCGTGAGCTTCTGCGCGTCGGGCCTGACGGAATCGATGGCTTCGATCGAGAAGGGCCAGCGGCTCGATCTGTCAGAAGCCGATCTGCATTTCTGCTCCAATCACGGCGCCAACTGCAACGGCTGGTGGCCGGCGGATGCGCTTGGCCAATTGCAGAGCCGGGGCATCATTGACGAGGCTTCGTTCCCCTATGCGTCGGCCTTCACCGGCGCGGGCGGCGCGCCGGTCTGCAAGAATGTTCCCAATCGCAATGCGATAGCGGTGAAGATCACCAGCTTCGGAGCGCTGTCCAGCGCGGCCGACCGCAAGAACCACCTCACCAATGTTGGCCCCTGTTCGGCGGTGCTTGAGGTTTACAACGACTTCTTTGCCTATGGCAGCGGCATCTATCGCCATGTCAGCGGCGCTCTCGCCGGACTGCATTGTGTGCTGGTGATCGGTTACTCCGAGGCCGACCAGTGCTGGATATGCAAGAACAGCTGGGGCCCCGGCTGGGGCGATGGCGGCTATTTCCGCATCGCCTATGGCCAATGCGGGATCGATACGACCTATCCCTTCCATTGGGCCACCGGAGTCAAGCTGCCAAGCGGGAACTGGTCGGGCTGGGAAGATCTTGGCGGCATCATCACTTCGCGTCCGACGGCGACCTCATGGGGCTCCAACCGCATCGACGCCTTTGCCCGGGGTCTCGATTCGGCGGTGTGGCACCGCTGGTGGGACGGATCGGCGTGGCGCGGGTGGGAGAGTCTCGGCGGACTGATCCACGGCGCGCCGGCGGTCTCGTCGTGGGGCAGCGGCAGGCTCGACCTGTTCGGTATCGGGCTCGATCACCGGCTGTTCCATAAATGGTTCCAGGGCGGCTGGTCCGGCTGGGAGAGCCTGGGCGGCTTCCTCACGTCGGAGCCGGCGGCGGTGTCCTGGGGTCCCAACCGGATCGACGTGTTCGCCCGCGGTGGCGACAACGCGATGTGGCACCTGTGGTGGGACGGGTCGGCCTGGCGCGGTTGGGAAAGCCTCGGCGGCTCGATATCCTCGGCTCCCGCAGTTTGCTCATGGAGCGCCAACCGGCTGGACTGCTTTGCCCGCGGGCTCGACAGTCAGTTGTGGCACAAATGGTGGAATGGCAGCGCCTGGAGCAGCTGGGAAGCGCTTGGCGGCGTGTTGACCGATGCACCGGCAGCGGAAAGCTGGGGTCCGAACCGGATCGATGTTTTCTATCCGGGTCAGAACTACCATATGTGGCACAAATGGTGGGACGGCTCCAACTGGAGCGGCGAGGAAGATCTTGGCGGGGTGCTGGGATCGGGCGTCGGCGTTTCGTCATGGGCGCCCAAGCGGCTCGACACATTCGTGATGGGCGCCGATAGCCACATGTACCACAAGTGGTTCGCCTGACGCCGTAACCAAAGGGAGACCGTCATGATCGAAAGCACTGCAGAGCTTGCAGCCGCTGCCGGCGCGACGGTCTCCCTGCGGCTCGAGCGCCAGGGCGTCGGAGGTTATGTCTGGTCGATTGGCCAACTGCCCCCGGCGCTGGACCTGCTCGGTGAGCCGGAACAGCACCTGGACGCAGGCGTCGGCGGCGGGGCGGTTCTGGCATACCGGCTGGCCGTGCACAAACCGGGCACCCACCGGTTTACCTGCGAGTTGCGCCGGCCATGGGGCGAAGGCGACATTGCCGAGCGCCGGAAGGTAACTGTGGTCGCAACGTGAATTCCGGCTACTTCTTCAGCCGCAACTTCCCCAGATAATCGAGTTTGCCGACCTTAAGGCCCTGGTTACGCAGCACTCCGTAGGCCGAGGTTGCGTGGAAGAAGAAATTGGGCAGCGAGAATGTGAGGAGAAAGTCCTCGACGGTGAAATCCATCCGCATCTCGCCGAATTCGAAGCGCATGTCGCGGCCGATCATGCCGTCGATCTCGGCGGGATCGACGTCGCCGAGCATGGCGATGGCCTGAGCGATTTCCGCTTTCAGCGAGGCAAAATCGAGCGGTGCCGGAGCCATTTCGGGACCAAAGGTCCCGGCACGCAGGCCTTCGATCGCCCGCGAGGAATGGTGTGCACATTCGAAGACCTGCTTGGCAAAGGGCCACATATCGGGCGCGAGGCTAGCGCCGGTCAGCACCTCGGCGGCAAGGCTGTTTTCCCGGCAATGGGCTTCGGCCTTGTCGATCAGGCCGGCTATCGCGGGCAGGATTTGCAGATAGGCCCCGACCGAGGCGTGATAGAGTGAAAAAGGCATGTCGAACTCTCCCGGAACGTGTTGCCTGAAGAGGGTAGGGCAATGCGACTGCAAATGGTAGCGGATCAGGCCGCAGCTGCCGATTTTCCGCCCGCAAATCCGATGCGATCCCGGCCGGCCGCCTTGGCGGCATAGAGCGCCTCGTCCGCTGCTTTCAACGCCCTACGTTGATCGGGGTAGGCGAAGACATCGGCGATGCCGCCGGAAAAGGTGATCTTGCCGAAGGGGATGTCGGTGGCGCGGTTGACCAGGCGGCGTTCGCCAAGCGACTCGCGGGCGCCGTCGAGCACCTTCCAAGCCTCTTCCAGCGACTTGCCGCGCAGCAGCGCAACGAATTCCTCGCCGCCGTGACGGGCGACATGGCAGGTGTCCCCTGAGATTTTCGCCAGTGTCTGGGCCACCACCTTGAGCACCCGGTCGCCGGCATCGTGGCCATGGGTGTCGTTGATCTTCTTGAAATGATCGATGTCGACAAAGGCGACGCACAGCGGTTCGCCGGATTCCTTGGCGATCTTCAGCTCTTTTTCCAGGACACTTTCGAAGGCCTGGCGGTTCGGAAGTCCAGTCAGGTGGTCGATCTCGGCCTTGCGGCGGGCTTCATCGAGACTGGATTGCAGCGTTCGGGTCTGCATTTCGCTGCGGCTCATCTCCTGCTCGATCTCACGGGTGCGCTCGAGCATGACCTTGGCGATGGTCGCCAGCTCGGAAATGACCACGCCGGCCTTGCTGACCTGGGTCAGTTCGTCGACATGGGCTTCGAGGGCAGAGTTGTATTCGCTGGTCGCCGACCGTGCGCTCATGGCGGTCCTGGCGAATTCCTCGAGGCTGGTATCGAGCCTGGTCATCAGCGCATTGAGCTGCGTCGAGCCGTCCGAACCGGTGTTGCGCCCGGACTCTTCCAGCCATTCGAGGCTGACCGGCTGGCGCGATGCCACCCGCGCCTCGATCAGCCGGGCCAGCCGCTGGTCCGCGCCGGTGATGACGTCGTGAGCGATAGCCAAGGTATAGGGATTGACCTCCAGCCGGTGCGTCAGAAGGAAGCTGCCGACATCGCTCAGGAGCTGCCGCCGCCGCCGCTCGCGCGGATCGAGCTGCGCATCGCTCTCGGCGCTGTCGCTCTGGCCAGCGGTGTCCATTTGCGCCTGACCGCCGAAGCCGAGCCAGCGCAGAATGCCTCGCTGTTCACGGGCGAGATTGGGATCGTGTGCGGTCATGACCATGGTTAACGTCGACTTGACGCGGAATTTAAGGGCTGGCGCAACAAATCTTGCCGTTTCCAAGAGCGGTCCGGGCGGTTAGCCTTGCCGGAGAGGATCGAGGAGGGAACCCATGTTCAAACAGGTCTGCTTGCTCACCCGCCGGCCCGGCATGTCGATGGACGAGTTCAAGCTCTATTACGAGAACGCGCATGCGCCATTGCTCGCGGGGATGATGCCGCAGGCGCGGCGCTATGTCCGGCGTTTCGTGCAGCCCGAGATCAATCCGATGATGGGCGAGGCCTACAGCGTCCCGTTCGATTGCCTGATGGAATTGTGGTGGGATTCGCGCGAGGCCTTCGAGGCGGTGATGGCCTCGCTGGGCGAGGGCGACGCCTTTCAGCGTATTTACGCGGACGAGGAGAAGATCTTCGCCAGCCATGACAATCCGGTATTCTCGGTCGATGAATGCGAATCCGCGATGGCCGGCTTCACCGATCCGCCCGCGGCAGGCGGCATCCGCAAGGCGACGGGCGATGGGGACATGCTCAAGCTGGTGTTCCTGCTCAAGCGCAAACCCGGCATGAGCGTGGAGGCGTTCCGCGACTACTACGAAAGCAATCACCGCGTGCTCGGCGAGAAGGCCCTGACCGGAGCGCGGCGCTATGTCCGCCGCTATGTCCAGCCCGAACGCAATCCGATCACGCTTGAGGCGATCGAACTGCCGTTCGATGTCGTCACCGAAATCTGGTGGAACTCCCGCGCCGAATGGGATGCAGCGCTTGTGCGGCTCGGCGAGACCGGCATGGACAAGCTGATTTACGAGGACGAGGAACAGCTGTTCGCCAGCCACGACAATCCGGTGTTCTGCGTCGAGGAAGCGGATTCACCGATGCGGGGGTGGTAACTCAGGCTTTCAATGCCTCAACCTCGTCGCCCGGCTGGAACACCACGATCGGGATTTGCCGTTCGGTCGCCGCCTGATAATCGCGATAGGGCGGGTAGAGCTGGGCCATGAATTCCCAGACCGCTTCCCGCTCCGCGCCGAGCAGTTCGCGCCAGCTGCAACGGAAGGCCTGCCCGGCGATCTGGATCGTCACTTCCTGTGAGGCCAGCACATTGTGATACCAGCCGGGATGGACATCCGCCCCGCCCTTGGACGCGACGATCGCGACTTCGCCATTGGTGTCGCCATAGATCAGCGGAGTGATCCGCCGCTCGCCGGTCTTGCGGCCGAAGTTCTCGACCAGCAGCGTGGTGGTGAAGCGGTGGCCGCCGAGATGGCGGTAGTCCAGCACATGGCCCTCGCGTCCGCCCGAGGAAAGGTAGGAATCGCGGTGGCGTGTGACGAATTCGAGCGTCGCCCGTTCAACTTCGGTCATGGTAACTTTGCCGTCGCTCATAGTTGGTGCTCCTGCATTCCGGCCGGGGTGAATTCGATGTGCAGGTCCGCCAGGCTGCGGAAGCTGTAGGTCGGCACGAAGCGGTAGTGGCGGTTGTCCGCCGGGCCGTGGTGTTCCTCCGCCGGGTGGAACTCGCTGGTGCGCGCGAGAATCCGCTCGATGGCGATGCGCGATTCCATGCGGGCGAGCGGCGCGCCGGGGCAGGCGTGGACGCCGCGGCTGAAGGCCATGTGGTCGCGCTTGTTGGGGCGGTCGATATCGAACTCATCGGGATCGTCGAAATGCCGGGGATCGCGGTTGGCGCCAGTGAGGCAGGCAGTGAGCACGCTGCCGGCGGGCACCGGCACTCCGGCAACCTCGGTGTCGCTCAGTGCCAGCCGGTACCCGACCTTGACCGGCGCATCGAAGCGCAGCACTTCCTCGATGAAGTCGGGAATCCGGTCCGGATTTGCGCGAAGGTGCTGTTGCAGTTCGGGCCGCTCGGCCAGAATGCGGGTCGCCATGGAAATCAGGTGCGAGGTGGTGTCCTGCCCGGCGCCGAACAGGAAGCGGGCGAGCAGCGACATCGCCTCGAACGGGATCGGCGAGCCATCGGGGTATTTCGATTGCGACAGTTCGGTCATCAGATCGTCGTGCGGGCGATCCAGCCGTTCGGTGAAATAACTGTCGAACAGCTCCTTCATGCCGATCAGCGGATCGGGCCCGGCCTTCATCTCGGATTCGCCGGTGAGCTGGCTTGGCGGCGCGCCGATCTGCTCGAGCAGCAGGGCGCGGTGCTCCTCGGGAATGCCGAGCAAATCGGAAATCGCATAAGTGGTGATGGCATGGCCGTATTGCGGCACGACATTGCAGCGCCCGTCGGCGATGAAGCGGTCGATCATCCGGTCGGCGAGGCCGCCGAGGTACGCCTCGTTCTGCTTGAGCCGCTTGTAGGTCAGCAGGGCGGTGAGGATCGCGCGATTGTGAGCGTGCTTCTGCCCGTCCATGCAGGCGAGATGGGCCGACCATGGCAGGCTGTCGCGCACTTCCTCAAGCTGGGCGTGGATGTCGCTGCCCTCGGGCGTGAACGGCAGCGGCGGCAGCGGGCCCAGCACCGACACGCAGGAAGAGAAAGTATCGCCCTTGGCGGTGAGTAGCTCGCCCAGCTCGTCGTAACCGGTGACCATGAAGGCCCCCTGGCGCCGCTCCTTCGCCACCGGGCATCTGGAGCGCATCAGGTCAAGATACGGGAAGGGATCGGCGATCACCGCCGGATCGCTGAAGAAATCGGGCTCAACCGTGGCGCCTGCTTCGGCCATGGCAATTCTCTCCAAGCTATCAGAGGGACTCAAGTCCCGCGCTACTTCGCCCCGCCGGCCCTCGCCATGGCGAAGCTGTAGCCCAGGTGATCGTTGAAGCCGCTGGGAAGGGACGGGAAAGTCACCGCATCCTTGGTGTCGGCGATCTCGCCCCAGCGTTCTGCGACCTGTTCGATGCTCCATTCAGGCTGATAGATGCCAACGGTCTCCGAAATATAGGCTCGGGCAATGCGGCCAGCCAACGCAACCAGCATCTCGCCGCTTATCTTGCAATCTTCGTGGCACAGCCAGGCTACCATCGGCGCGACCAGTTCGGCACGCATGTCGGGGAACATCGAGGTGTCGCGGCCTTCGGACAGGCGGGTTTCGGCCGAGGGCAGGATGGCGTTGCTCTGGACACCATCCGCCGCGCCTTCATGCGCCAGCACATTCGAGAGGCCGACCAGCCCGGCCTTGCTGACCGCATAGCCCGCCAGCATCTTCTCGCTATAGGCTCCGGCAATCGACGATGTCAGCACGATGCGCCCGTATTTCTGATCGCACATCAGCGGGAAGGCGGCGCGCGCTACATGATAGCCGCCCATCAGATGCACGCCGAGGATGGCTTCGAAGTCTTCGAGACTGAGTTCCCTGATCGGCTTGGGTCGGTTGAACCCGGCATTGGCGATGAGCACGTCGATCCGCCCGAAACTGTCGACTGCGGTCTGGATAATCGCCTTGCCGCCCTCGGCAGTAGAAACCGAATCGGTGTTTGCCACCGCCTGGCCGCCCGCCGCGCGGATTTCCTCGACGACCTCCTGGGCCGGGCCGCTGTCGGGATCGCCGCCATAGCGGGTGACGCCGATATCGTTGACCACTACCTTGGCTCCGCGCGATGCCAGCAGCAGCGCATAGCTGCGGCCCAGGCCCCGGCCGGCTCCGGTGATAACCGCGACGCGGCCATCGAAACGCAATTCGCTCATCGGCAACTCTCCTGATTCTCAGTTCTTGGGCCAGCGATGGCACACGCTGGTCAACATGACCACGCTTTGTCCGAAATCGCAGAACCCGGCCAGATCGCGCCGCAGCGGGTCGAGCGCATCGCCCCGGAACGCGGCTTCCGCATCCGCCACGCTGGCGAACCAGCCTTCGGCAATGCCGTCGAAGGGGAACAGAGGCAGTGGGTCGTGGACCGGGCGGTTGTGGATGTAGCGGGTCATCGTGCCGAGAGCGGCAACTGCTCCATCCGCGATCTCCGCGTGTTTGCCGTTCCACCGCGCGTCGAATTCAGCGTGCGACATCTCCGGTTTGCGGGCGAGAAAGGAAAAGACCGCCGCTTCGCCGGGGGCACCTTCAAGGATGGGGTTCTCTTCGCAATAATAGGTGAAATTCGGCGTCAGCATGTCGAAGACGCGCAATTCGTCCTGATCGATCAGGGCCCGGTCCGCGTCCGAAAATCCCGCGCCGTTCAAGCCTTTGAGCGAAGAGCTGGCCGCCACCGCGACGCCGTCGTGCGCTGCCGATATCCCGGGAAGGCTGGTATCGGCCCGGTTGCAATAGCGCATCCAGGCGATCTCCGTTTCAAGGACAGGGAACTGGCTGGCAAACACCGCATGGCTGCGCCAGGTGCGCGGCCAGTCTTCGCGGGAGACGTTTGTGGCACGGCGCGCGAGGTAAACCAGCTTGTATGTCATCGCCACCTCAGCCGGTCGCGGTTCAACTGATCGACGCGGGTCACGCCCATCAGCTTCATTCCCCGCTCGATCTCGTCCTTGAACAGGGCGATCGCCCGCTCGACCCCGGCTTGTCCGGCTGCCGCCAGCGCGTAGAGGTAGAGCCGTCCGCCCGAGGCGCAATTGGCTCCGGCCGCCAGCGCCTTCAGCACATGAGTTCCCCGCCGCACGCCGCCGTCGCAGATGATTTCGATCTGGCCGCCGACAGCGTCGACGATCTCGGTCAGCTGGTCGAACGGCGCGCGGCTACCATCGAGCTGGCGGCCGCCGTGATTGGAGATCATGATCGCATCGGCGCCGATTTCGACCGCGCGCCTGGCATCGGCGACGCTCATCACGCCCTTGAGGCAGAAGGTGCCGCCCCAGTCGTTGCGGATCTTGTCGGCCGTCTTCCAGGTCAGGGACTGGTCGAGCATGGTTTCGAAATAGCCCTGGATCGAGATCGATTCCGAAGTGCCTTCGCGAACATGGTTGTCGAGCTGGGGCAGGGCGAATTTCTCGCGGAAGACATAGTTCATCGCCCATGCCGGTTTCGTTACGTAGCTCAGCAGTGAGGACGGGGTGAAACGCGGCGGCGAGGAAAAGCCGCTGCGGGCGCAGCGTTCGCGCTTGCCGCCGACGATGGTATCGACAGTCAGCGCGATGGCGTCGAATTTCGCCGCCTGGCAGCGCTCGATCATCGAGCGGTTGAGGCCCTGGTCCTTGTGCACATAGAGCTGGAACAGCTTGGGGGTGGAAACCATCGCCGCCACTTCCTCGATACTGACTGTGGCCAGGCTCGAGATGCCGAACCACAGACCGAACTTCTCCGCCGCCCGGGCGACGGCGCGCTCGCCCTGCCAGTGGAACACGCGCTGGAGGGCGGTGGGAGAGAGGATCAGGGGCAGCGCGCTCTTGCGGCCGAGAATGATGATTGAGGTGTCGATATCCTCGACACCGGCCAGCACATCGGGAACCAGGTCGCAGTCGGCATATGCGGCGGTGTTGCGCGCCTTGGTCAGTTCGTCGTCGGCAGCGCCGTCGATATAGTCGAATACGGGCCACGGCAGGCGCTGCTTCGCAAGGCGGCGAAAGTCGTCGATGTTGTGGCAGTCGGCAAGGCGCATGGTGCAGGGCTAGCGAAGCCGGAAGGCGAACTCAATGGCGCTTGGGATCCGGGCTGGCGGATTGGGTCTTCGTCTCCTTCACTTCCTCCCGGGGTGCGATCGTTGCCATCCGCTCGGCAAACACCCTGGGGGTGACCGATCGCGCCGGATAGGCGCAGCCGCGCGCCTCGCCCACGCCCTTGAGGAAAGCCCGGCGCGCGGCGCCGGCATACACCGCTTCCTCCAGTTCCCGCTTGCGGGCGCTGGCCCCGGTTACCTCGCGGATAACCCCGCGAAACGGAATGAAGGACGTCGCGACCGACTGCGCCACGCGCCCCGCCGAGGTGTGGCCGCCGCCGGCCTGCGGAAGATCGACATCGTCGCCCAGCACGGTGTCCAGTTCGCCGATGGCGGCAGAGAGCCGAGCGCAATTGCCCAGGTCTTGCAGGCCGTAAGGGCGCTGCACGGCCGACACGAGAACCGGGGGCACATGGCCCTTCTTGAGGTTCAGATCGTCAATCGGTGTCGTGGCTATATCGGCCGCGGTCGGGTCCTTATCGGAGACCGGCTTGGTGGGCTCGCGCGCAAAGGCCGGTGGAGCCAGCAATAGGCTGGCGGCGATGGACAGGCGCAGGACAATTCGTTTCATTCATGTCACCGGTTTGCCCCCCGTTGCCGCTTTCCCCTGCCGCCGGCGAAGTAAATACACTATCGCCTGAGATCGGCAAAGGTGTCGCATGAATCCTCGTTGCCGGTCTCCAGCCCCTTGCGCAGCCATTCCATGCGCTGAGCGCTGGTGCCGTGGGTGAACGAGGCTTCGACCGGGCGGCGACCGGCGGCTTTCATCAGAGAATCGTCGCCGATGGCATGGGCGGCGTTGAGGCCGCTCTCCATGTCGCCGGGCTCCAGCCGGTCGCGGTTGCGCGCTGCCCAGACCCCGGCATAACAATCCGCCTGCAGTTCGAGCCGCACCGACAGCTGATTGGCGCGGCTGGGGTTCTGGCTCTGCAGGCTGCGCACCTGATCGGACATGCCGGTCATCCGCTGGATATGGTGGCCGTATTCGTGGGCGATGACATAATCGCGAGCAAAGGCGCCCCGGGCGCCGATTTCCTGGTCCATCTGGCGGAAGAAGTCGGTATCGAGATAGATGCCTCGGTCCTCGGGGCAATAGAACGGCCCCATGGCGCTCTGCGCCGAGCCGCAGCCTGAACTGCCCTGCTGCGTATAGAACACCAGCTTGGGCCGCGCGAAGGCGATGTTCGACTGCTGGAAAATCGGCTCCCAGGTCTTGTTGAGCGAAGACAGCGCGTCGCAGCTCTGCTTGCTGGCGGCATCGGCATTGCAGCTCTCGGCGACGCTGCCGCCTGCTTGCGCCGGGCCTTGCTGCTGCGGCAACTGCTGCTGGGCATCCTGCAGTCCACCAAGCATCTGCGTCGGATCGACCCCGAGAAAATAGGAAGCAATCAGCGCAATCACGATCGTGCCGCAGCCGATCGAGCGACCGCGTCCCCCCATCGGCAGGCCCATCCGCCCACCACCGCCGCGTTGATCCTCGATATCGATGGCATCGGGATCGTAATCGTCGTGGCGCATGGACAAATCCTCCCTGGTGCACTGGCTTCGTCGCGATGGAAGCCATGACCGACCACTCAATTAGCAAGCGGGTGGTTTGAGTCGAGATGGAATCGTATTGGCTTAGCGGAGCGAAAAATAATGCAAACTCTTTGGAATCCTTGGTCTTGCCGAGGCACATGCATGGTGTAGTTTGGCACGATGGTTTGGGGACGGATCGTTTTCGCAGGTTGGCTAGCGCTGCTGGCTGCGGTGGCACTGGTTCTGCCCGCTACCAGCGCCGATGCCGCGCGCCGCGACAAGGTGCTCGAACAGCAGCTGATGCAGCATATTACCGTGCTCGCCAGCGACGAGTTCCAGGGGCGTGAACCGGGGACCGAAGGCGAAGCCAAGACCCTGCAATACCTCGGAAAACTGTGGTTCGATATCGGGCTGGTGTCGGGTACCAACGATCCCGGCAACGAATGGTTCGCTCCGGTCACACTACTGGAGCGAATGCCGGCCGTGTCAGCAGCCCGCTTCACCAGCAAGGGCAGGCCGCAGTACATCCCGTCCGACGCGGTGCTTGTGCTGACGTCGGGCAATCGCAGTCTGGTACGCGATGCGCCACTGGTGTTTGTCGGCAACGCGTTGGGGGCATTGCCTGCGCGGAGCGAACTTGCCGGTAGAGTTGCCTTGCTGCTCGACGCCAAGATCGATACCAGCGAGAGGCAGAACGCTTTGCTCGCCGCAGGGGCCTCTGCAGTCCTTACCGTGCTCGATGGCGACCGGACGCTGGACAATATCAAGGCCAGGCGTTTGCGCCCCGGCTATGCCCTGTCCAGCGATACGCTGGGCGGCGATCTGGAGGGTTTCATCACCCGCAGCGGCCTCTCCAGCCTGCTGCAGGGTAGCGGTCGTTCGCTGGCATCGCTTGAGCAGGCGGCGGAACGGGCCGATTTCGCACCGCAACTGCTGGATCTTGCCGCGACGCTGGAAGCAACCACCCGCGAAACGACGATCCGCACCTTCAATATGATCGGCAAGTTGCCTGGACGCCGGCCGAACACCGGCGCGGTGCTGTTCGTGGCGCATTGGGATCATTTCGGCGTTTGCGGTGTGCCGCCCGCCGAAGAGGTGATCTGCCGTGGTGCAGTGGACAATGCGAGCGGCGTGGCGGCACTGTCCGAAATCGCCCGGCGCCTGGTGCGCGGCCCCAAGCCCGATCGCGACATCTATTTCCTTGCGACCACTGCGGAAGAACTTGGCTTGCTCGGAGCGCACGCCTTTGCCGAAAACCCGCCGCTGCCGCTCAAGCAGATCGTCGCGGCTTTCAATATCGACACCATAGCGCTTGCTCCGGCCGGCTCACCGCTGGCGGTTGTCGGCAAGGGCATGACCAAGCTCGATACCGATATCGCCGCTGTCGCCCGGCGCGAGAAGCGCAAGATCGTCGAGGGCGAGGCCGCCAATACCTACATCCGCCGGCAGGATGGCTGGGCGCTTTTGCAGCACGACGTGCCGACAGTGATGGTTTCCAGTGCCTATTCCGACATCCCCAAGCTCGAGGCCTTTTTCGAGGGCCCCTATCATCGTCCGGCGGACAATCTGAAGCGCGAGATCGAACTGGGTGGGGCGGCAGAAGATGTCGCCTTTCATGTCGCACTGGGGCGCTGGTTCGGCGACTCCCGCAAAGTCCGCATCTCGCCAAAATAGCGGGCGGCGACCGGCAAAGCCGTGTACCGGGCGCTGCCCTTGTGCCGCACGGCAGGCGCGTTTACATGGGCCGCCACGAATCTGAAATCACATCTCCCGGCGCGGCTTCCAGCGCCCGGACCGGAACAGGCGGAACAGTGGCAGTCATGGACATTCCTCTCGGTCTAACCTTCGACGATGTCCTGCTGCGCCCGGCCGAATCCGACATCCTGCCCAGCAGGGCCGATACGCGTACCCGGCTGACCCGCGAGATCGGCCTCAACATCCCGGTGGTCTCCTCGGCAATGGATACCGTTACCGAGGCCGATATGGCGATCGTCATGGCGCAGCTGGGCGGAATTGGGGTGCTGCACCGCAATCTCACGGTCGAGGAACAGTGCGCCGCGGTGCGCGCGGTGAAACGCTTCGAGAGCGGCATGGTGGTCAATCCGATCACAATTTCGCCCGACGCGACGCTGGGCGATGCCCAGGCGATCATGGCGGCGAACCGGATCAGCGGCATTCCGGTGGTTGAGCCGGGCGGCAAGCTGGTCGGCATTCTTACCAACCGCGATGTCCGCTTCGCTGCTAATCCGAAACAGCCGGTGCGCGAGCTGATGACGCACGAAAACCTTGCGACGGTGAAGCTCGGCGTCGGCGAAGAGGAAGCCCGGCGGCTGCTGCACCAGCGCAGGATCGAGAAATTGCTGGTGGTCGACGAAGCCTTCCACTGCATCGGCCTGATCACGGTCAAGGACATCGAAAAGGCTGTCACCTATCCCGGAGCGACCAAGGATGCAGCCGGGCGCCTGCGCGTCGCCGCCGCGACAACTGTGGGCGATATCGGCTTCGAGCGGACCGAGGCGCTACTCGCCGCCGAATGCGATGTCGTCATCATCGATACCGCGCACGGCCATAACGTCGATGTCGCCCGCGCGGTCGAGCGGGTGAAGAAGCTGTCCAATGAAGCCCAGGTGATCGCCGGCAATGTCGCCACCGCCGAAGCGACGCGGGCGCTGATCGGCGCCGGGGCGGACGCAGTGAAAGTCGGCATCGGGCCGGGCTCGATCTGCACCACGCGGATCATTGCGGGGGTTGGCGTGCCTCAGCTCACTGCGATCATGGATGCGGCCGAGGAGGCGGAGAAGAGCGGCGTGCCGGTGATCGGCGACGGCGGCCTGCGCACCTCGGGCGATGCCGCCAAGGCATTGGCGGCGGGAGCATCCTGCATCATGATCGGCTCGATGCTGGCGGGCACCGAGGAAGCGCCGGGCGAGACGTTCATTTACCAGGGCCGCTCCTACAAGAGCTATCGCGGGATGGGCTCGGCCGGGGCCATGGCGCGCGGCAGCGCCGACCGCTATTTTCAGCAGGACATCAAGGACACGCTCAAGCTGGTCCCCGAGGGAATCGAAGGGCAGGTGCCTTACAAGGGGCCGGCGAGGGACGTGATCCATCAGCTGGTCGGCGGCATCAAGGCGGCGATGGGCTATACCGGCTCGGCAACGATCGAGGATCTGCGTACCAAGGCCGAGTTCGTGCGGATCACCAACGCGGGCCTGCGTGAAAGCCATGTCCACGATGTGACGATCACGCGGGAAGCGCCGAACTATCCGACGCGATAGGGCGGGCGAGCCCCGATCATGACCCCCTCAGCCCGTGTCCAGGCCGCGATCGATATCCTCGACCTCGTGATCGATGCCGCGCGCGGCAACGGTCCGCCCGCCGACAAGATTGTTGCCGACTGGTTCCGCACCCGCCGTTTCGCCGGCAGCGGCGACCGCCGCGCGGTGCGCGAGCTGGCTTACCGGGCGATCCGCAGATGCGGCGAGATACCGTTCAGTGGAAGGGCGGCGATGCTGACCCTGGCGAAGGACGATGAGGCACTAAGTTTGCTGTTCGACGGCTCACCCCATGCTCCGGCACCGATTGTGGAGAAGGAACGCTATGCTCGCCCGGGGATTGCGCCGAAATGGCTGACGGCGGCGCTTGGTGCTTCGGATATCGCAGGCGAGGAAGCCGCAGCCCTGCTGTCGCGTGCGCCGCTCGATGTGCGGGTCAATGCGATCAAGACCAGCAGAGAGTTACTGGAGTTGCCGGTCGCGGGTGAACCCACTGCGGCCCGCAACGGCCTGCGCCTCCCCTTCGGCACTCCGGTCGAGCAATGGGAAGCCTTTGCCCAAGGCCAGATCGAAGTGCAGGACACCGCCTCGCAGCTCGCCTGCGAGGTTGTCGCTGCGCAGCCAGGTGAGACCGTGATCGATCTGTGCGCAGGCGCGGGCGGCAAGACGCTGGCCCTGGCGGCGGCGATGGACAATCGCGGACGACTGATTGCCTGCGATATCGACCGCCGCCGTCTGTCGCAGCTGCCCCCCCGCGCCGCGCGGGCCGGGGCGGCGATTGTCGAGACACTGTTGCTCGATCCCGGGCGCGAGGCGGCTGCTCTGGACGCATGGCGGGGAAAGGCCGATGCCGTGCTGGTCGATGCACCCTGTTCGGGCACCGGCACCTGGCGGCGCAATCCTGAGGCGCGCTGGCGGCTGAACGCCAAGGGCCTGGCGCGGCATGTGGCTGCACAGTCGCAATTGCTCGAGATCGCTGCGACGCTGGTGCGCCCGGGCGGACGGCTGGTCTATGCGGTCTGTTCGCTGCTTGATGCCGAAGGCCCGGACCAGGCCGCTGGATTTCTGGCCCGTCACGCTGGCTGGCGGCCCGATTCGCCCGCGCTCACGGCAGGTCAGGCGCGGGGTTCAGGAATTCGCCTGACACCGTTCCATGATGGCACTGACGGGTTTTTCGTCGCACGGATGTTGCGATTGTGATAGCAATTCGCCAAATGAACCACCTCGTGCGACCTAGCTGGCCCGTGCGACCTACCTGGATTGCCGTCAGGGAGTTTTTGATGCGTTATTATGCTGCCGCGCTTGCCCTTTCCCTGGTTGCCGGGGTCACCGCCAGCGCCGGTTACTCTGCTCCACCGCAAGCTCTGGATCCGCGCGCAGGCGCGCTGCTGACACAGGGCCGCGCCGAACTGGCTGCGGGCCGTACCGACCAGGCGATCGATGCCTACGAGGCCGCGCTGACCATTCAGCCGGGAAGTGTCGCGATCCTCCTCGATCTCGCCAGTGCGACGCGCCGTCAGGGCATGCAGGGCAAAGCGCTGCATTACTACCGGGTAGCGCTTACCACCGATCCCCAGAACTTGCTGGCGATAGCCGGGGAAGGCGCGGCGCTGGTCGAAAAAGGTGCGGTCGAAAAAGCACGGCGCAATCTCACCCGGCTGCAGGGCCTGTGCGGCGAATCTTGCGACGCCACCCGTCAGCTTACCGCCGCCATCGCCAAGGGCCCCGCACCCAAGGTTGTGACTGCCCAGCAGCTCAAGCCCGATCCGGTAGTCTCGGAAAACTGAGGCTGGTGAACGCGAGGCGCTGTCTCAGATCAGCGACCGGAATTCATCCAGTACCGAGCGGTAGACCCGCTTCTTGAACGGCACGATCAGGTCCGGTAACTCGGCGGGCTGAACCCATTTCCATTCGCAGAATTCAGCCGGATCGTGCGCGTCGAGCTGGACGTGGCTGTCTTCGCCGGTGAAGCGGGCGAGCATCCAGTGCTGGCGCTGGCCCCGGTACCGGCCTTTCCAAAGCTTGCCCATGAGCTCGTCGGGAAGGTCGTAGAACAGCTCCTCGCGGGTCTGGGCGAGCAAGGTTACGTGCCGCTCGCCGATGCCGGTTTCCTCGCGAAGTTCGCGCAGGGCGGCGGCCTTGAGTTCCTCGCCTTCGTCGATACCGCCCTGCGGCATTTGCCAGAAATCGCCGACCCGGTTGTCGATCCGGCGGCCGACGAATGCCATGCCTTGGGCATTGACCAGCATCACTCCGACACAGGGGCGATAGGGCAGGACGGAATAATCGCTCACAATAGCTGGAAGTCCCTCATGTCGCGCTTATATTCAGCGAGTCGCAATGATGTTGGGCACAAGTCTGTTTTGGGGCCCATAGGCGGTGAATTGTTGCTTGACTAGGAGGGCGAGGGGGCGTTTTGCCAAATGCTGGGATTTGGCTCCTGACAGTTTTTCTGAATTGCAGCATTTCGTGGGGAGCATAGGGGGTCAATAGAGCGGACAGTCTGCGCCGCCGATAGAGGACAGAAATGGCAACGATACTAGCCGAAAGCGATAGGGTGGCAGCGCCGCTCGATACCGAAGTTCCCGAAGCGGTCGTCGTCCGTTTCGCCGGCGATTCCGGCGACGGCATGCAGCTGACCGGCGGGCAGTTCACCCTGTCTACCGCGCTGGCGGGCAACGACCTCGCGACTTTTCCCGATTTCCCGGCGGAAATCCGTGCGCCGCAAGGCACCTTGTTTGGCGTTTCCGCCTTCCAGATCAACTTCGGCTCAACCAATATCACCACTGCGGGCGATGCGCCCGATGTGCTGGTGGCAATGAACCCGGCGGCGCTGAAGACCAATGCGCCCGATCTCAAGCCCGGCGGGCTGATCATCGTAGACACCGGCGAGTTCACCAAGCGCAACCTTGAGAAGGCAAAATACGAAGCAAGCCCGATCGACGATGGCAGCCTGGCGAAATGGGATGTTCTGGCCTTCGATATCAGCGCTCTGACGATGGAAGCTGTCAAGCCGTTCGGTCTGAGCAACAAGGATGCGCTGCGCTGCAAGAACATGTGGACGCTCGGCCTGGCGCTGTGGATGTTCGAGCGCGACCGCCAGCCGCTGATCGACTGGCTGACGGACAAGTTCAAGAAGAACCCGCTGCTCGCCGACGCCAATATCGCCGCGCTCAATGCCGGCCATGCCTATGGCGAGACCGCCGAGCTGTCGGGTCCGATGAAGAAGGTCCACCTCGAACCGGTTGCCTCGCCGCCGGGCCTCTATCGTACCGTTACCGGCGCGGAATCGGTAAGTTATGGGCTGGTAGCGGGCGCGCAACTGGCCGGGCTGAAGATGTTCTTCGGCGGTTATCCGATCACCCCTGCCTCGGCGATCTTGCACAATCTGGTCAAGATGAAGGAATTCGGCGTCACCACCTTCCAGGCGGAAGACGAGATCGCCGCGATCTGCGCGGCGATCGGCGCTTCCTATGCCGGGCAACTGGGTGTCACTTCGTCGTCGGGGCCCGGCATTGCCCTGAAGGGCGAGGCGATGGGTCTGGCGGTTATGACCGAGCTGCCGCTGGTTATCGTCAATTCGCAGCGCGGTGGGCCTTCGACCGGCCTGCCGACCAAAACCGAACAGTCAGACCTTTATCAGGCAGTCTATGGTCGCAATGGCGATACGCCGATACCGGTGATCGCAGCGCGCTCCCCCGGCGACGCATTCGATTGCGCGATCGAGGCCTGCCGCATCGCGGTGCAATACATGACGCCGGTGATTCTGCTCAC
This sequence comes from uncultured Alphaproteobacteria bacterium, assembly GCA_963775115.1. Classification (GTDB taxonomy): domain Bacteria; phylum Pseudomonadota; class Alphaproteobacteria; order Sphingomonadales; family Sphingomonadaceae; genus Novosphingobium. The sequence goes on along the minus strand of CAVZHP010000005.1, from coordinate 120,508 downwards.
CGACGGCTATATCGCCAACGCCGCCGAGCCATGGAAAGTACCCGATCCCAGTAGTTTCACGCCTTTTCCTGTCAAATTTCTTGAGGAAAAGAACGGCGGTGACACGATCCTGCCCTACAAGCGCGACGGCAAGGGCGTTCGACCCTGGATCAAGCCCGGTACGCCGGGGCTGATGCACCGCATTGGCGGCATCGAGAAAGGCATCGACACCGGCGCGATCGACTATTCGGCCGACGTCCACCAGATCCAGACCGATGCCCGCAAGGCAAAGATAGACGGTATCGCCCAGGGCATACCGGCGCAGGAAGTGTCGCTGGGCAACACCTCTGGCAAGCTGGCGGTGGTCGGCTGGGGTTCGACCTACGGTCCGATCCTTCAGGCGGTCCGCCGCGCTCGGGCCAAGGGCCTCGACGTCAGCCACGTCCACATCCGCCACATCTGGCCGCTGCCCGCCAATTTGGGCGATCTTCTCAAGAGTTACGAGAAAGTGCTCGTGCCCGAGATGAACACCGGCCAGCTCAAGACCGTGCTGCGCGACCAGTTTCTGGTCGATGCCAGGCCGATGACCAAAACCAGCGGCCAGCCTTTCACGATTGCCGAGCTTGAAGCCGCAATCGAAGCCATGCTCGGCTAAGGGGACAAAACAATGAACGACATGACCCCCATCAAGGTTGAAACCACGCTCAAGGATTGGGAAACCGATCAGGAAGTGCGCTGGTGCCCCGGCTGCGGCGACTATGCGATCCTCAAGGCGGTGCAGCGCACCCTGCCGGAAATCGGGGCCGATCCGGCCAAGACCGTGTTTGTCTCGGGGATAGGCTGCTCAAGCCGCTTTCCCTACTATGTCGAGAGCTACGGTTTCCACACCATCCATGGCCGCGCGCCAGCCTTCGCGACGGGCATCAAGCTCGCCAATCCGGAGCTCGATGTCTGGCTGGTGACCGGCGACGGTGACGGCATGTCGATCGGCGGCAACCACACGATGCACATTCTGCGCCGCAATCTCGATTGCCAGATATTGCTGTTCAACAACGAAATTTATGGGCTGACTAAGGGGCAATACTCGCCGACCAGCCGGCTGGGAACGACTTCGCCGTCCACTCCCGGCGGTTCGGTCGACCGGCCGGCAAGGCCCGCCGCTTTCGCACTGGGAGCGGGCGCGCGGTTTGTGGCGCGCGGGTTCGATGTGTCGAAGAACCTTCCCGAGGTGCTCAAGGCTGCCCATGCCCACAAGGGCGCGGCGTTCATCGAGATTTTCCAGAACTGCATCGTCTACAACAAGGACGTGTTCGACGACTTTGCCGCTCCCAAGGGCGCCGAGGCCAGCCAGCTCTGGCTCAAGCACGACGAGCCGATGCTGTTCGATAAGGGAACCAAAGGCCTGCGGGTAAATACCGATCACTTGCACCTCGAAGTGGTCGAAGTGGCCGATGGTGACTGGGAAGCCGCCGGCGTGATCGTCCACGATGTCACCAACCGTGCTGTCGCCCATATGCTGATCGAGATGGTCTTCGGTCCGTTCCCGATGGCGCTCGGCGTCCTCTACGACGACCCGCGGCCGACTTTCGATGAAACCCTGCTCGGCCAGGATGCGAAGGCAATCGAAGGCAAGCAAGCCAACCTCGCCAAGCTGCTGGCCAAGGGTCAGACCTGGACGGTGGAGGGGTAGGGGAACGATTTTCCACACAGTTCCTGACACTCCTGCCAGTTGCGACTCACGCTTAACCGGTCCATAATCCCTGCATGAATGCACAGGCGCCGGTGAGGGGAGCGGAGCTTGTTGCGGGCGGCCGGTTGACAGGCGTCGGTCCGCAATGGCTGACGCGCGCGTGGGCTGGCGGCATAGGCCGAATTCTCGACCGGCTCGACAGGGGCATTGTCCGCGGTTCGATCGAGGGTGTGTTGCCCGATGGCAGCGTGCGCATGCTGGGCGGACGGCAGCCAGGATTTCACGCCCGGATCGATCTCAAGGATGCGCGCGCGCTGCTGCGGCTTGCCACTGCCGGTTCGGTGGGCTGGTACGAGGCGTGGGAGGCCGGGGAATGGGACAGTCCCGATCCGGTCGCCTTCTTCGCCTTGGTTATGGACAACGCCGGCATGCTTGGCGGCGCTACGCGGGCGCACGGCCCATGGCGTTTGCTCGCCCGCCTTGCCCATTGGCGCCATCGCAACACTCGCAAGGGCGCGCTGCGCAACATTCATGCGCATTACGATATCGGCAATGATTTTTATGCCGCCTGGCTCGATCCTTCAATGAGCTACTCCTCGGCCCGTTTCGATGCCAGTACGGGCGAACTGGGGGCGGGGCAGCAGCGCAAGATCGAAACGATCGCTGCGCGGGTTTCAGGCGCGAAGTCAATCCTCGAGATAGGTTGCGGCTGGGGCTCGCTGGCCCGGCATCTTGCCGGCGCGGGCGCCGCTGTGACCGCGATCAGCATTTCCGACGCGCAACTCGCCTGGGCGCGCGAGCAGCGTGGCGAGGCCGCGATCGACTTCCGCAAACAGGATTACCGCGACGTCACCGGCCAGTTCGACGGCATCGTCAGCGTCGAGATGGTCGAAGCGGTTGGCCGTGCTTACTGGCCCGACTTCCTCGACTGTATTGCGCGCTGTCTCAAGCCTGGCGGCAGCGCCGCAATCCAGTTTATCGCCATGCGCGACGACCTGTTCGACGCCTATGCTCGCGGCGCCGACTTCATCCAGACTTATATTTTTCCGGGCGGCATGCTGGTGCGCGAGAGCACATTCCGCCGTCTCGCCAAGGATCGCGGGCTCGATTGGCGCGACCGGGTGGCATTTGGTGCGGACTATGCGGAGACGCTACGATTGTGGCGCGAGGACTTCGACCGTGCAGTTGAAGAGGGCCGATTGCCTTCTGGCTTCGATGCCCGCTTCGTGCGACTTTGGCGCTATTACCTGATGTATTGCGAGGGCGGATTCCGCGGCGGCGGTATCGATGTCGCACAGGTGACTTTGGTGAAATCCGGTGCCAGATCCGGCGCTCAGGCCCTTGAGTTATAACTCCCGTCGGCGCGATAACGGGCGAGCATGTTATCGTGGACAATCGGACTCAGCAGTTGATGGAATGCGCAGCCAACCATTCCGTTGTCCCACCAGACCACTTCGGCCTGCAGCGATTCGAGCCCGGGGATCGTCAGCCAGCAGATCGTGCCGATGTGCATGCGGTTGATCGCCATCGCGGAGAAGCCGCTCAGCGACAGGTCGTGCACGACAGTCTGATAGCCCTTCGAGCCCGAAGGGCGTAGCGCGGCAGGGATCGAAATGCGCGTACGCGGCGCGCTCCGGTCTTCCTGCGCGGCTGTCGCATAGGTGTCCTGCTTACCGTAAACCGTGGACATGCCGTCCTCCGATGCCATTTTACCAGATTGAACAATTGGATTGGCTAAAAATGGAGGGAAGAGCTTACCAACGCCCTAACGGGGCAGGTTAATTGTTTCGCGAAGTCCTGTTTCGAACGGCTCGCCAAGCAATGCGACGATACGGGTGGCGACCGCTTCGGGTGGCTTGAGCGTCGCAGGATCCTCGCCGGGATAGGCGCGGGCGCGCATGGCAGTGCGGGTAGCGCCCGGGTTAACCAGTGCCACGCGCACCTTCGAAATGTTCGCCGTTTCCTGTGCATAGCATTCGAGCAGCACGTCGAAGGCCGCCTTGCTTGCGGCATAGGCCCCCCAATAGGCCCGCGGATTTTTGCCGACGTTGCTGGACATGCCGATCAGGCGCGGGTTGTCGCTCTTGCGCAGCATCCGGTCGAACGCCGCGATCAGCGCCTGGGTGGCGAGCACATTGGTAGTCAGCGCCTTGTTGAAAGCGCCCGGATCGATGTCCGCCACCGATGTCAGCTGCGGCAGAACTGCCGCATTGATGACGAGGATATCGAGCGCCTGCCAGCGCTGCGCGATGGCCTGGGCAAGCCGGACAATTGCGTCGGGTTCGGTCAGATCGAGCGGGGCAATGGTGGCTTGACCCCCTTCCTGGTGGATCCGGTCCTCGACCGCTTCGAGCGCCTTGGTATCGCGCGCCGTCAGTACGACATGTGCGCCTTCACGGGCCAGCGCCTCGGCAATAGCCGCGCCAATCCCCCGGCTCGCCCCGGTGACGAGCGCGACCTGACCTTCGAAGGGTTTCACGCGACCTTATCAACCGGCAGAACCAGCTGCTCGGGATTTTCCCGGTCGGCCAGATCGGTCAGCCGCGTCGGATAGTCACCCGAGAAGCAGGCATCGCAGTATTGCGGACGGGCCGGGTCGCGGCCGGCCTCTCCCACTGCCCGGTAAAGCCCGTCGATCGAGACGAAGGCCAGGCTGTCTGCCTGGATAAAGTCGGCCATGCCCTGCACATTCATCTGCGCGGCCAGCAGCTTGGAACGCTCGGGCGTATCGACGCCGTAGAAGCAACTATGCTCGGTCGGCGGGCTGGCCACGCGGAAGTGGACTTCGCGTGCGCCGGCATCGCGCATCATCTGAACGATTTTCATCGAGGTGGTACCGCGCACGATCGAATCGTCGATCAGAACGATGCGCTTGCCTTCGACCAGGGCGCGGTTGGCGTTGTGCTTGCGCTTGACGTCGGCATGACGCGCGCCGTCTTCCGGCTGGATGAAAGTACGCCCGACATAGTGCGAGCGGATGATGCCGAGTTCGAAGGGCAGGCCCGATTGCTGGGAATAACCGATGGCTGCGGGCACACCGCTGTCGGGCACCGGGATGACCAGATCGGCATCTGCCGGGGCTTCCTTCGCCAGTTCGACGCCGATCTGCTTGCGCACCTGGTAGACCGACTTGCCGCTGCTCACCGAATCGGGACGGCTGAAATAGACGTGTTCGAAGATGCAGGGGCGCGGCGAATGCGGGCCGAACGGGCGGTGGCTCGAAATGCGGCCATCCTGGCGCACTTCCACCAGCTCGCCTGGCTCCACCTCGCGGACGAAATCGGCGCCGATGACATCGAGCGCAACAGTTTCGCTGGCAAATACCGTCGCCTCTCCGATCCGTCCCATCACCAGCGGACGGATACCCAGCGGATCGCGGCAGGCTATCATCCGTTTGGGCGTCATGCAGATCAGTGAATAGGCACCTTCGACCATCCGCAGCGTATCGACAAAGCGATCGAGCAGCTTGGGGAAGCGGCTGGTGGCGATGAGGTGGATGATGACTTCGGTGTCCGAGGTCGACTGGAAGATCGAGCCCTTGCCGATAAGTTCGCGCTTGAGGCTCATCGCATTGGAAATGTTGCCGTTGTGCGCAATTGAAAAGCCCCCGGCGGCGAGATCGGCAAACAGCGGCTGGACATTGCGCAGCCCGGATCCGCCGGTGGTCGAATAGCGCACGTGCCCCGAAGCCATTGCGCCGGGCAGTTCGGCGAAACTCTCGTTGCCGGTGAACACCTGCGCGACATGGCCGATGCCGCGCCGGGTGTAGAATTCGGTGCCGTCGTAGCTGACGATGCCTACGGCCTCCTGGCCGCGATGCTGAAGGGCATGCAGCCCCAGCGCGGTCATCGCGGCGGCGTCTCTGGCGCCGATCACGCCGAAAATGCCGCATTCCTCGCGCAGCTTGTCGCCGTCGCTATCTAGGAATGGATGCGTCAGGTTCATGGATTCGCCCGGCCACTGCAGGGCGCCGCTTTGGCCCTAGTTCGTTCCGAAAGCAAGGGGAGGACACTATTCGTGCAGAGGTATAAGCTTGGGGAGCAAGTCCGCTGCCCCATTGCTCATGCCGCCGCCAGCTCCTAAATCCCGGCCAATTCGTCGATCCTCATTCACAGAGCACCCGCTTGATCCTGACCCCATTCGAATGGACCATCGCCAAGCGCTACATGCTGCCGGGGCGCGGCGAGGCGTTTATTGCGCTGGTTGCCGGGATCAGCCTGGCGGCGGTGATGCTCGGCGTTGCCGCGCTGGTGATCGTGATGAGTGTGATGAACGGCTTCCGCGCGGAGCTGTTCGACAAGATCGTCGGGCTCAACGGACATGCCATCATCCAGGCCTATGGCGGGCGGCTGGAGAACTGGCAGCAGGTGCTCAAGCAGGTGAAGGCGACGCCGGGGGTGGTGAGCGCTTCGCCGCTGATCGAGCAGCCCTTGCTGGCGACATTCAACGGCAGGGTCGAAGCGATCCTGGCGCGCGGAAACATGCCCGAGGATATCCGCCGCCTCGCGCCGAAGGTCAAACAGGGCAACCTCGGCGAATTGCAGCCCAATGCCGGCAATGTCGCCATCGGCTCGCGGCTTGCCGACAACCTCGGCGCACAGCTCGGCGACACCATAACCGTCATCAACCCGCAGGGCCGCGCGACGCCGTTCGGCACTGTTCCGCGAGAGATCGGCTACACCATCTCGGCAATATTCGAGATCGGAGTTTACGATTACGACCAGTCGTTCGTCGTCATGCCGATGGCGGACGCGCAGACACTGCTGCTCACCGGAGATGCGGTCGGCATGATCGAGGTGAAGACCGATGACCCCGACAATGTCGCGGAAATCCTCGCCCCGCTGACGCGCAGTTTGGCCGGGAGGGCGGTGATTTCGGATTGGAAGACGATCAATGCCTCGCTGTTCGAGGCGCTGGCTGTCGAGCGGGTGGCGATGTTCGTGGTATTGTCGATCATCGTGCTGGTCGCGGTGTTCAACATCCTGTCCTCGCTGATCATGCTGGTGCGCGCCAAGACCCGCGATATCGCCATTTTGCGGACCATGGGAGCGACGCGGAAATCGTTGCTCAAGATTTTTGTCACCGCCGGGTTCCTGATAGGCGCGCTGGGCACGCTGGCCGGGCTGATCCTGGGTTTTGTCTTCCTGTTCTTCCGTCAGCCGATCGTGCGGCTGGTGGAAATTCTTGACCGGCCAGAACCTGTGGGATCCCTCGATCCGCTTCCTCACCGAACTGCCCAGCCGCAGCGATCCGGTGGAGATTGTTACGATCAGCGTCATGGCGCTGATCTTCAGCTTCCTGGCGACGCTCTACCCGGCCTTCCGCGCGGCGAGCACAGACCCGGTGCAGGTGCTGCGCTATGAGTGAGCTTCCGCCAGCCAATCCGCCGGCCCATCCGGTAGCGCGGGTGCGCGCCTTGACGCGCAGCTTCGAGCAGGGCGGGGTACGGATCGACGTGCTGCGCGGTATCGATGTGGATATCCGTCCCGGCGAAATCGTCGCCTTGCTGGGGCCTTCGGGGTCGGGCAAATCGACCATGCTCCAGGCAATCGGCCTGCTCGAAGGCGGGTTTGGCGGGCGGATCGAGATCGAGGGCGTCGATGCGACCAGGCTCGACGGCGACGCGCGGACCACGCTGCGCCGCGATCACATCGGTTTTGTCTATCAGTTCCACCATCTGCTGCCCGATTTCAACGCGCTGGAGAACGTCGTGCTGCCCCAGCTGGTGGCGGGCAAATCGCGCGAGGAGGCTGCAGAGCGCGCCGCAGAGCTGCTTGAGGCATTGGGCCTGGGGCAACGCCTCGATCACCGGCCGAGCCAGCTTTCCGGCGGCGAGCAGCAGCGTGTCGCCGTCGCCCGGGCGCTGGCCAACAAGCCAGCGCTGGTGCTGGCCGACGAGCCCACCGGCAACCTCGACGAAGCTACCGCCGACAAGGTGTTCGGCGAATTCGTCAGGCTGGTGCGCGGCGAGGGCAGTGCGGCGCTGGTCGCGACCCACAACGAGCGGCTCGCCCGGGGAATGGACCGGGTGCTGCGGCTGCATGAAGGGAAACTTGAATGACGAGTATTGCCGATTTCACCGCAACCCTGCCTAACGGCGAGACCGCCAGCCTCGCGGACAAGGCCGGCAAGGTGCTTCTGGTGGTCAACACCGCGTCGAAATGCGGCTTCACCCCGCAGTATGCCGGGCTTGAGGCGCTGTGGAAGAAATACCGGGACCAGGGGTTCGAGGTTGTTGCCTTTCCCTGCAACCAGTTCGGCGGACAGGAACCCGGCAGCGCCGATGAGATCGCCAGCTTTTGCGACGTCAACTTCGGCGTCAGTTTCCCGCTGATGGCCAAAGTCGAAGTCAATGGCGAAGGCGCTTCGCCGCTCTACCAATGGCTAAAAGCGGAAGCCCCCGGGGTGCTGGGGACCCAGCGGATCAAGTGGAACTTCACCAAATTCCTGATCGGACGCGACGGCAAGGTGGTTCGCCGGTTCGCACCGACCGACAAGCCGGAAAAGCTCGAAAGCGCGATTAAGGCGCTGCTGTGAAGGGTCTTAACCCGCCAGGCTAAGCAGGTTTCCCTGATCGATTGTCGCAACCGCGGCTTTCAGCTCATCGACACTGGCCGCCTTGCCTTCCGCCTCGATCATGAAGCGGTTGGCGACGACGACGCTGAACTTGCCGTGGCTGTCGGACTTGCGCCAGCTCTCGCTCTGCATCTGGCCGTTGACCGTGGCGGTGCGTTCGTAACCGTCGGCATCCTCGCGGCTGTGCTGCGCGCCCATGGCTGCGCCCATCCCCGCAATCGCGCCGAGCGCCGACATATCGACGATCTTGAGATGAAAGCTGTTGTCACCTGCAGTGTAGGTTCCCTCCGCAGCGCCGCCGACAGCGCCCATACCGGTCGATTCAACTGCCGTGCGTTGGTAAGCGCCGATCGAAGGGGGCAGCATGGCCTGCAACTTGGCCAGCTCGACCGGTGGCGATTTGCCATTGGCCATATCCTCGAACTGCTTGCCGATCTGCTCGGCCTTGCCGGTATCGATCGTCCCGCCGCCCGGGAGGGTTATCTTGCCGCCGGAATCGCCGCCGGCGACGGACATTGCGCCGCCAGCGAACAGTCCGGTCACGGCAAGGGTAATCGGCGCAATCACGAATGACAGGAGTACTGCGCAGAGGATGGTGACCGCCGTGAAGCCTGCGGCCTTGTCGGCAGGCACTTTCATCAGCGGCTCGGCGCCGGTGTAGTAGAGATAGATGCTGTAAAGACCCAGCAGGCTGAAGAACCCGAGCGAGGGTATCAGCCCGAAAATTCCCGCCAGCCACATCGCCGTGGAGCCGTAAGCGACCATTTTGAAGGCATTGGCGCGGTTGGATTGTCCGCCGAATTTCGGGGCTAGGAAATCCGCGATGAATGTCAGGACAAATACGCTGACAATTCCCAGCAAAAGGCTGACGACGGCGGTGGTGATCGATCCGACGAGGCTGGGACGGTAGGAAAAGCCCAGCGCGCCGTAGCCGAACAGCTGACTCGCCGATCAACCCCGCAACCGGGCCGATTGCTATCAGCGGCAGCACGTAGCCTTTCAGGATATCGCCCTGCGGCTTGGTTTCCGCAGCGATCTTCGGCCATTCGTCCTTTGGGGTCAGGATGATTGCCTTGGCGCGTTCGACGATCGACTTGTGATCGATTCCGGATAGGTCGACCATATCAACACCCTCCTGTTGGCGTGAGAGGCGCGGATAGGACCACATCTGACGCATTTTGCAAGCTTCCATGCGGTCTTTCCCCAGCTTGGCATGTCTCGCGGCTTGATCGAACGCCCGGGCTAACCATAGTCATCGCCCATGGCCCACGCTTCTTTCGTTCCCCTGCGAGTGTTCTCCAGCTACACCATGCTCGACGGAGCGATTGATCCCAAAGCAATCGCCAAGCTGGCCAAAGAGCGCGGCTTTCCCGCCATTGCGATCTGCGACCGCAACGGACTTTATGGCTCGGTCGCTTTTGCCGCTGCGTGCCGCGAGAACGGTATCCAGCCGATAGTGGGAACGACTCTCGGCGTTTTGCGAGGCGAGAACGGGCCCGTCGATATTCTGGCGCTGTTTGCCAAGGACGAGGCGGGCTGGCTCAACCTGTGCCATCTGGTCAGCCGGGCCCATCTCGACCGTCCGCTCGAGCTAGAGCCGCATGTCAGCCTTGCCGATCTGGAAGGGCACAGCCAGGGTCTGATCGCGCTGACCGGGGCTGGCGAGGGCGCGCTGGCGCGGCTTTATGCCGATGGCAAGGGCGATGCGGCGGAAGCCTATTGCGACCGCCTGCAGTCCCTGTTCGGCGACCGGCTCTATATCGAGATCGCCCGGCGCGGCGATGCGGTGGAAGATGCGGCGGAGGCTTCGCTGATCGAACTTGCCTATGCCCGCGATCTGCCGTTGATTGCCAGCAACCCCGCCAATTTCGCCGAACCCGGGTTCCACTCGGCCCACGATGCCTTGCTGTGCATCGCCAATTCCACCCACATCGACGCCGCCGACCGCCCGCGCTCTTCCCCGCAAGCCTGGGTCAAATCTGGTCCGATGATGGCGGAACTCTTCGCTGACTTGCCTGAGGCGCTCGCCAACACTCTCGTCGCCGCTCGGCGCTGCGCCTACGCTCCGCCCAAGCGCAAGCCGATCCTGCCCAGCCTCGCCGGCGATCAGGAAGGCGAAGCGCGGATGCTGGCGGATGATGCGCGGGCGGGGCTGGAGAAGCGACTCGCGCCTTATGGCCCGATGAGTCTGGAAGAACGAAAGGTCTATGACGACCGCCTCGAATTCGAGATCGATGTCATCAACCGCATGGGTTTTGGCGGCTATTTCCTGATCGTCGCCGATTTCATCAAATGGGCCAAGGAACAGGGCATCCCTGTCGGGCCGGGGCGTGGTTCAGGCGCGGGCTCAGTTGTTGCCTGGGCGCTGACTATCACCGATCTCGATCCGCTGCGGCTCGGTTTGCTGTTCGAACGCTTCCTCAATCCCGAGCGCGTGTCGATGCCCGACTTCGATATCGATTTCTGCGAAACCCGGCGCGGCGAAGTGATCCGCTATGTGCAGCAGAAATACGGCCACGATCACGTTGCCCAGATCATCACGTTCGGCAAGCTGAAGGCACGCGCAGTGCTCCGCGACACGGGGCGCATCCTGCAGATGAGCTATGGTCAGGTCGATCGGCTCTGCAAGCTGGTGCCCAACCTGCCGACCGATCCATGGGATCTGCCCCGCGCGCTGAACGGCGTCGCCGAATTCAAACGCGAGTACGATACCGATCCGGAGGTCAAACGCCTGGTCGATCTGGCAATGCAGCTGGAAGGCCTGCCGCGCAACAGCTCTACCCACGCCGCCGGGGTGGTGATCGGTGACCGGCCGCTGGCGCAACTGGTGCCGCTTTATCGCGATCCGCGCTCGGACATGCCGGTCACCCAGTTCGACATGAAATATGTCGAGGAATCGGGGCTGGTGAAGTTCGACTTCCTCGGGCTGAAGACGCTGTCGGTGCTGAGGAAGGCGCTCGATCTGCTGGCCCGGCGGGATATCGCCATCGATCTCGACACACTCCCGTGGGACGATCCGCTGGTCTATGAGTTGCTCCAGCGCGGCGACACGGTTGGCGTGTTCCAGCTGGAATCGGAAGGCATGCGCCGGACACTCTCGGCGGTGAAGCCCAGCAATTTCGGCGACATCATCGCGCTGGTCTCGCTCTACCGCCCCGGCCCGATGGACAACATCCCGCTGTTCGGGCGGCGCAAGAACGGGCTTGAGGCAATCGAATATCCGCATCCAAAGCTGGAGGCGACACTCGCCGAAACCTATGGGGTTTTCGTCTATCAGGAACAGGTGATGCAGGCGGCCCAGGTTCTCGCGGGTTACACGCTGGGCCAGGCCGATTTGTTGCGCCGTGCGATGGGCAAAAAGGTCCAGAAGGAGATGGATGAGCAGCGGCAGACCTTTGTCGATGGCTGCAAGGAGATTTCCGGTATCGAGGCACGCAAAGCCAACGAGTTGTTCGACTTGATCGACAAGTTCGCCGGCTATGGCTTCAACAAGAGCCACGCCGCCGCCTACGCCTTGCTCGCCTATCAGACCGGCTGGCTCAAGACGCATTATCCGCACGAATTCTATGCCGCTTCGATGTGCTTCGACATGCATCAGTCGGACAAGCTGTCGGGCTTCGTCGATGACATGCGACGGGCCGGGATTGCCCTGGAAGGCCCGGACATCAACCATTCGGTAGCGGAATTTACTGTCGAGCGGACCGAGGAAGGCTATGCCGTGCGCTATGCGCTCGCCGGTATCCGCAACGTCGGCGAGAAGGCGATGGACGCGATCGTTGCCGAGCGCGAGGCGAACGGTGCCTTCGCCAGCCTGGAGGATCTGTTCCGCCGGGTGCCGCCCGGATCGATGAACCGCCGTCAGCTCGAAGGACTGGCAGCGGCGGGGGCTTTAGACGCTCTGGAGCCCAACCGGGCCAAAGTGCTGGCCAATGCCGACATGCTGCTCGCCGTCGCCGACGAGGCCGAGCGCAGCCGCACCAGCGGGCAGGCGGCGCTGTTTGGCGGAGACGATCATGCCGAGCCTTCGCTGCGCCTCGCCGAGGTCGAGGCCTGGAGCCGTCCTGAGCAGATGGCGAAGGAGCGCGAGAACTTCGGCTTCTATTTCGCCGCCCATCCGGTCGAGCAATACCGCGTGATCGCCAGCGCAAATGGCGCCCGCTCCTATGCCAGCCTGATCGCGCAAGGCGTGCAGGGAGGGCGCAGTCAGGCAGTGATGGCGGCGATGGTGGAAGGCGTGAACCGCGGCAAGACGCGGCGCGGCACCGATTTCGTCCGCGCCGAGTTTTCCGACTCCTCCGGCCAGTTCTCCGCCTCCTGCTTCGAGGAATCGCTGGTCGAGCCGATGCAGCGTTGGGCGGCGGAGGCGACTTGCGTGCTGCTGACAGTGGAACTTGACGCGCCCAGCCCGGAAGAACCGCCGCGCGTCACTGTGCGCGGGGCAAGGCCGCTCGCCGAAGTCACCAGCGCGGCGCGGATGTTGCTGAGTTTCGATGTCGAGCGGGCCGAGGCAATGGCCGAACTGGCGCTGATGCTCGAACCCGGTGAACCGGGCCGGGGCGAGGTTCGCGCCAGGCTGCGCACCGGGGGCAAGGACGAGCCGCTGCTGCGCCTCGGGCGCGATTTCCGGCTGGATGGCGGTCTGGCCGAGCGGCTGGCCGAGGTGGACGGTATCGCCAATGTCTCGCTTACTGCCAGCCGGGGCGGCGATCACTTGCGCCTCGTCGCCTGATTTGCGACTGTCTGCTCGATTTCAGCCAGCTCTTTAAGGGTAACACGATGCTCGGCGCCATGCAGGACTGGGAACTTCGCGTCTCGCTGCTGATAGATCACGCGGCGCGCGAATATGGCGCGCGCGAGATCGTCACGCGGTGGAACGACGGCAGCGAAAGCCGCACCACCTGGGCGGGGATCCGCAGCGATGCGCTCAGGATGGTCCAGGCGCTACGGCGGCTGGGGATCGCGCCCGGCGACCGGGTAGCCACGCTGGCGATGAACCACAGCCCGCATCTCGTCACCTGGTACGGCGCGACCGGGGCGGGCTGCATCCTCCACACGATCAATCCGCGACTGTTCGACGAGCAGCTCGAATACATTGCCAACCACGCCGAAGATCGGGTGCTGATCTACGATGCGGTGTTCCAGCCGATCATCGACCGCATGAAGCCGCGCTGGACCTCCATCGAGCATTACATCTGCTTTGATTCAGACGAGCATGCGCCACATTTCGCCGACTGGATCGGCGCGGAGGATGGCGATTGTGAGTGGGTCGCGGGCAGCGAGCGCGATCCCTGCATGCTGTGCTACACCAGCGGCACCACGGGCAATCCCAAGGGTGTGCTGTTCGAACACCGCTCGAACCTGCTCCACACTTTCGCCGCCGTCGCCCCGCAATGCCTCAATCTCGATGCGCGCTCCTGCGTGCTGCCGGTCGTGCCGATGTTCCACGCCAACAACTGGGGCTTTCCCTGGGCGGCGGCGGCGGTGGGCGCCAAGCTGGTCTATTGCTCGAACAACGATCCGGCGAACCTGTGCGAACTGATCCGGACCGAATCTGTCAATTATCTCGCAGGTGTGCCGACAGTGTGGCTCAGCCTGTGCCAGCATGTCGAAGCCAGCGGCGAACCGTTTCCCGCGCTGACCAATGCGCTGACCGGCGGCTCGGCGATGCCGCGAGCGATCATCGACCGCCTGATGCGCGAAGGTATCCGCGTCGCTCATGCCTGGGGAATGACCGAAACCTCGCCGATCGCGACCATCGCCTATGAATCGCCCGATTGGGACAGCCTGCCGTTCGACGACAAGGTCTCGCTCAAGGCGAAGCAGGGCAAATCATTGTTCGGCATCGAACTGCGCATCGTCGATCTCGACGATCCCGAAAAGGAACTGCCCCGCGACGGCAAGACTTCGGGTGCCTTGCAGGTCCGCGGGCCTTGGGTGATCAAACGCTATTTCAAGGCCGAGGCCGATGCGATCGGCCCCGGCCAGTGGTTCGATACCGGCGATGTCGCGACGATCTCTCCCGATGGCATCCTGCAGTTAACCGACCGCACCAAGGACGTGATCAAATCGGGTGGCGAGTGGATCAGCTCCGTCGAGCTTGAGAACGCCGCGATTTCCCACCCGGCGGTGGCGGAGGCGGCGGCGATAGGCATCTATCATCCCAAGTGGGACGAGCGCCCGATCCTGGTGGTGGTCAAGCGGCCGGGCATGGAGGTGACGGCCGAGGAGCTGAAGACGCTGCTGATGGACAAGATCGCCAAGTGGTGGCTGCCCGATGCTGTGGAATTTGTCGATGCGATCCCCCACACCGGCACCGGCAAGATCAGCAAGAAGGACTTGCGCGACCAGTTCAAGGACTACAAGCTGGCGGGGTGAAGCCTGCGGCAAATGCGGGGCCCGATCCGGAAGAGGCGGAAATCCATGCAAGCTGCTATCGAGACCGAGCTACCAGTCCTGCCGGTTGAAACACCGGAATTTTCGGCGAACCCCGATGCCTGGCTTGTTCCGGCGCAGCACCAGCACCCCTGGCTAGCCCGATTCTCGCAGGGTTATGTCGTCTACGGTTACGACGAAATCTCCGAATTGATGGCCGATGACGAGCATTTCTATGCCGGTTTCGGTCCGCTGATCGATTTCTACGGTGTCGAGGGCACCATGTGGGCCAAGTTCATGATGGGCAACATGCTCTCGCTCAGCGGCGCGGAGCATACCCGCATCCGCTCGAGCATCGCCCATGCCTTCACCCCGCGCCATGCCAATCACGTCCGGCCGATGATGCAGAAGGTGATTGCCGAACTGCTCGACGAATGGGCGCCCAAGGGTGCGTGCGATTTTGCCTATGTCGCCTCGATCTTCCCGGTGTCGGTGATGTGCGGGGTGCTGGGAGTTTCGACCGAAGCGATTCCCCGACTGCGCGAGGCGCTGGAGTCGCAATTCCTGTCGCTCACGCTCGATCCGGCGGTCAAACCCCTGTTCCTGCAAGGCTGGGACACGATGTGGGAATTCGTCGATACGATCGTCAAGGATCGTGAGGCCAGCGGTGCGAACGACCCCGATGCCTTGCTCGATACGCTGATTGCTGCAAAGCATGAGGGCAAGATTGACGAAACCGACTTGCGTTTCATCATCCTGACTTTGTTCTTCGGCGGGTTCGATACATCGAAGAACCAGCTGGCGATGACCATGAGCCTGCTGCTCGACCGCCCGGAAATCTACGCGCGCTGCGCCGAAGACAAGGATTACTGCGGCAAGGTCATCCGCGAATTGCTGCGCCACTCCTCGATTGCCACGCCCTTCCGGCAAGTGGCGAAGGATTTCACTTTCAAGGGGCAGACTTTCCGCAAGGACGAGACTATCCTGATCGCCCCGCCGCTGGCCAATCGCGATCCCAGGGTCTTCGCCGATCCGGGACTGTTCGATCCAGAACGCGAAAATTCGGGCCGCCATGTCGCCTATGGGCGCGGGGTTCATCTGTGCATCGGCCAGTACCTCGCGAACGCCCAGATGCAGGAGGGGCTGCATCTGATCGCCCAGCGGCTCAGGAACCCGCGCCTGACCGGGGAACGGGTGTGGCGTCCCTTCCTCGGCACCTGGGGGCCGGCCTCGCTGCCGATCGCTTTCGACCCGGCCTAGGGGCCGTGCGTCTCGCCGGGAACACAGCGTTCAGTCATCTGGCGTTCAGGCTTCCGGCATAGTTTTTCCACCTGCCGGTTGCAGGAATGGCTGGGGGTGGACCGCTGACGGTGCCGCGTTGCGTTGAGCCCCTTCGGATCGCCGGTCCACCTCCAGCCTCTCCCGCAAGCTGGCGAGAAGATGCCGGTTATCCCGCTCCGGCTCCGACCGGAGTCACCTTGCAGATCAGCCCGCGCATGTAATTGTCGCCGGCATAGTCGGTGTATGCCTCGCCATCGGGCAGGATCGCGTTGATGTTCGATTCCCATACGCCGTAATGCGCGTCGCCTTCGGCCTCGCGTTCGGGATACCACATGTGGCTGTCGGCATGGACGACCTTGGGGTGCATGTTGGGATCGAAATGCGCCTTCTGCTGGATCCGTCCCATCGGGGTTTCCACCCATACCGCTTCGCCGGCTTCGATACCGAGCCCCCTGGCGGTATCGGGATGGATAGTCAGCAGCGCATAGGGATGCTGCTTGCGCATCTGCGCCAGGTGTTTGTGCTGCGAGCGGTAGTACCACTTGAGCGAGTTGCCGGTCGACATGATCAGCGGGAATTTCTCGAACAGCTCCGGGCTCCTCTCCGGGCTCCAGGCCGGCTCCTCGTAGTCGGGGATCGGGTCGTAGCCGAGCTCTGCCAGCAAGTCTGACGACAGCTCCACCTTGCCCGATGCGGTGGCGAAGCCCTGCTGCTCATAGCGCTTGTAGCTCGGCTGCTGCATCACCCAGGGCATGTCGCGATCCGCCAGTTCGCCGTGGCTGATGCCCGACGGGGCGAGGATATCGTCGAACCATTCTTCCATCGTATCGGGCCACATGCCTTGCTGCCCCAGCCGGTTGCCGAGCTCGCGCCAGAGCTGATAGTCGTCGCGGCGCTCGTAAAGCGGATCGACCGTGCGGCGCGAGGCCGAGTGGCTGTCGGCGAAGCCCCACATGTTGCTGAGCAGCGGGCGCTCGAGCCCGTCACTGGCAGGCAGCACATAATCGGCCAGCTCGCCGCAGGGGGTCATCCAGTGATCCATGTTGACGCTCAATTCCAGCTCGTCGCTGAGCATCGCCTGATGCAGCCGCCGCGCATCGGTCAGCGAGACCAGCGGATTCCCGGCCTGGAGAATCAAGGCCTTGATCGGATAGGGCTTGCCTTCGAGGATCGCGGTCGGCAGCGCGCTGGGGGCAATCACCATATTGTAGATCGCCGGGCCGACGCCGAGCGGATGGACCTTGGCCATCGCCTTGCGGTAAGCCTTCAGCCCCTTGACCGAGGCGATCGGATAGGTCTCGGCGCTGATATTGTCGCGGGTGCGCAGCGGGTGGTTTATCAGCGTGTCCCAGTGCATTTCCTCGCGGAAGCGGGTGTTGGTCGGCGGATCGCCGAACTTCGCCCCGCCCATCACATCGAGATTGCCGCAGATTGCGCGCAGATAGGTCTTGCCGAACACCGCCGAGGTGGTCGCCTTGCCCAGCTCCGCCGTGCCGAGGCCGAAGGGGATGAGGCCCGGCGTGTTGGTCGCATACATCCGCGCCGCTGCGGTGATCTGCTCGGCAGGCAGCCAGGTGATCGCAGCGACCCGCTCGGGCGTATAGGGACGGACCATGTCGGCCAGCGCGTCGAAGCCCTGGCACCAGTCACGCACGAATTCGGCGTCGTAGAGCTTCTCGGCAATGATGACGTTGAGCATGGCATAGGCCAGCGCGCCGTCGGTGCCCGGCCTGATCTGCAGCCAGATGTCGGCCATGTCGGTCAGCTCGGTGCGGCAGGGATCAATCGCGATCAGTCTGCCGCCCGCCGCCTGGAACGCCTTCAAATTCTTGCGCTGGCTGGCGAAGGCCATCGAGCCGCCGACGCCCCACAGGATCATGCTCTTGGTCACGCCGGGGATCGCGGCATTGCCGATGCAGGCCTGATCGCCATAGACCGCCCATTCGCTGAGCAGTTCGGCCTCGCCGCAGTTTTTGCCCTGATAGAGGATGTTGGGCGTGCCCCACAGGTTCGACCAGCGCCAGCACGAGGCGTCGCCAGCGCCCTTGTAGGAGCCGCCCATGGTCTGCAACGCCTCGGGTCCGTGCCGGTCGCGGATCGCCGCGAGCTTCTCAACGATCTCCTCGAGCGCCTGATCCCAGGTGACCCGCTCCCACTTGCCTTCGCCGCGCTTGCCGACCCGCTTCATCGGGTAGTTCACCCGGTCGGGATGATCGTGATATTCGACCGCCTGGCCCGCGCGCGGGCAATCGGCGGGGAAACCGGCGGTGCGGTCGGGCCGGATCGTCTGGACGCGATTGTTGGAAATCTTCGCGGTAACGTAGCAGCCGACGCCGCAGATCGGGCAAGTGCCGCGCTTGGTGTCGCAGCCGGGCGCTTCGTCCGCCGCTTTCGCTAAGGTAGCCATAGTTCAATTCTCCCAGAGGGGAGATTGATCCCGCGCCGGGCGCTTGTCAAAGCAAACTGAGCTGGCTGTTCGCGGCGGGCTTGCGGAACTGGCCGCAATCGAGATCGAACCTGCTGGCGTTCATCCCCAGGCGTTTGCAGGCGAGGCGGAAGCGGGTGCGGATCAGGCTGGCCCAGACGCCATCGGGCTTCATCCGCGAGAAAAAGTCCGGATCGTTGTCGCGTCCGCCGCGCACAGAGCGCACGATTGCCATGACCTTGGCGGCGCGGTCGGGGAAATGCGTGGCCAGCCATTCGCGAAACAGCGGCGCGACTTCGTGTGGCAGGCGCAGCATGATCCAGCTGGCCGAGCGCACGCCCCTGTGGGCTGCTTCCTCAAGGATGCGTTCGATAAAGAGGTCGGTGATCGCCGGAATCACCGGGGCGACCGAGACATGGGCTGGAACACCGGCGTCGACCAGCTTCCCCAGCGCCGCCAGCCGCTTGGCCGGGGAGGCGGCGCGCGGTTCGAGAAGGGCGGAAAGCCTGGGATCGAGGCTGGTCACCGACAGGCCAACGGCGACCAGCCGGTGCCGCGCCATTTCCGCCAGCAGATCGAGATCGCGTAGCACCCGGTCGGACTTGGTGGTGATGGTCACCGGGTGGCGGGCCTCAAGGCAGAGTTCCAGCACATCGCGCGTAATCCGGTAGCGCGCCTCGATCGGCTGATAGGGATCGGTATTGGTCCCCACGGCGATGGGGGCCGGCTTGTAATTCCGCTTCGCGAAGGTCTCGCGCAGCAGGCGCGCGGCATCGGGCTTGGCGAACAGCTTAGTTTCGAAGTCCAGCCCAGGCGAGAGATCGTGATAGGCATGGGTCGGCCGGGCGAAGCAATAGATGCAGCCATGTTCGCAGCCCCGATAGGCGTTGATCGAACGATCGAAGGGAATATCGGGCGATCTATTGAAGCTGAGGATGGTCCTGGGGTGTTCCTCGGTAACGGTGGTGCGCAGCGGCGGGGGACCACCATCGACATCGCCTTGGCTATCGAGCCAGTCCCCATCCGCCTCGCGCACGGCAAGGCCAAAGCGCTGCGGCACGGCGCCGGATTGGGCACCGCGACCATGGATAGGGGAGGGGTTGGGACTCATTCTATGATGAGAACATAGGAAGAACTTAACTGCAAGGATCTTTCACTCTAAGGCTTAGAGGTTCGCAGGTTCGGCCATGCCTCAGCTCTGCCGGGACTGCCTCAATGTACTTTGGTGAAATCCGCCAGCCCAGCATAAACCCCCGCATCGCCAACACCCGCCACCTTCACCCCGTTCCGCACCAAAAACGCATGCCGCACGATCTCGGCCTGCTGTTCGATCCCGTAACGCTCGAGCTTCCAGCCGGGCTTCAGGCTGTAGCTGTACCGGCAAAAGGGATGACGCCGCAGAGGGAGATACCACCAGCCCCGCGTCTGCGTCTGCCAGACATGCGTCATCTCATGGATAAACAGGCCCTGCTGCACGATGCCCGCCTGCGCGAAATCGTCGCAGTATGAGGGCGATTCCGGGTGGAAATGGATGTGGCCGCAAGGGGCCATCAGCACACCGCGCGGCTGCAAGGGAAACCAGCGCCGCCGTTTCAGCCGGACTTTGGCGCAATCGATAGCGCCGCCGAATACCGAGTGCACCAGCTCCACCTCGCCGGGCGTCAGCGCTCGTTCGGCGCCGGCCGGGCAGGCATGGAGTCCGGCCGCCGGATTCAGTGCATGTCTCCGTGATCCGCATCTGGCATCGCGCCGCCCGCAGGTTCTATCGTCAGCGGCGTGGAGAGCTTGTCGCCATCGGCAAACGTGATGGTCAATTCGGTCTTGCCGCCGGCCGCCAATTTGGGGCTAACATCGAAAACCATGGCATGCAATTTGCCCGGCTCCAGCATGATACTGGTTCCTGCGGCCACATCCATCCGGTCGATGGGCAGCATGCCGTCGCCGACGGTCTGGTGGATTTCGGCCTTGCCCGCGCCGTCGACCGATACGGCGGCGACAATCACGGTCCCGCCCGACCGGTTGTCGAGCGTGAAATAGGCGGCGCCCGGATTGCCCTTGACTGCCGGCAGCACCAGCCTGCCGCCCTCGACTGCCACTCCGGGCTTCGCATCCGGCTGCTCCAAGGCTGCGGTTTGGGCCGCATCGGCTTGCTTCGCTTCCTGCTGCTGGCAGGCCGAAAGCGACAGTGCGGCGAGCGCCGCGATCCAGAGGTTTGGTTTCACCCGAATGTCCTTTGCCGGGATAGGTTGCAATTCCTGCCCGCGCTAATGCGCACATGCTCTTGTGCCAAGCAAAACCGCTACTATATCCGCCACGTCTCGGAGCCGCCGAGCCGCCCTGCTGCGTCAAACGGGGGGCGAACCGGGCGGTGTCACACTTGAAGTAAGGAATGGGGAATTCATGGCTAAAGTCATCGGAATCGACCTTGGCACGACCAACAGCTGCGTCTCTGTTATGGACGGCGGCAAGCCCAAGGTTATCGAAAATTCGGAAGGTGCGCGCACCACGCCTTCGATCGTCGCCTTCGCCAAGGACGGCGAACGGCTGATCGGTCAGCCGGCCAAGCGCCAGGCCGTGACCAACGGCGACAACACGATTTTTGCGGTGAAGCGCCTTATCGGGCGCCGCTTCGACGATCCGGTGACCAAGAAGGACACCGAGCTGGTCCCTTATCCCATCGTCAAGGGCAAGAACGGCGACGCCTGGGTCCGTGCGGGCGGCGAGGATTATTCGCCGTCGCAGATTTCCGCCTTCATTCTCCAGAAGATGAAGGAAACCGCCGAAAGCTATCTTGGCGAAACCGTGACTCAGGCCGTCATCACCGTTCCCGCCTATTTCAACGACGCTCAGCGCCAGGCGACCAAGGATGCCGGCCAGATCGCCGGCCTCGAAGTTCTGCGCATCATCAACGAGCCGACAGCGGCAGCGCTCGCCTATGGGCTTGAGAAGAACGAGGGCAAGACCATCGCGGTCTATGACCTTGGCGGCGGCACCTTCGACGTCTCGGTGCTCGAAATCGGCGACGGCGTGTTCGAAGTGAAGTCGACCAACGGCGACACCTTCCTGGGCGGCGAGGATTTCGACTCCAAGATGGTCGAGTGGCTGGCCGACAAGTTCAAGTCCAAGGAAAACATGGACCTGAAAACCGACAAGCTCGCGCTTCAGCGTCTCAAGGAGGCCGCCGAAAAGGCCAAGATCGAGCTGTCGTCCACGACGACGACCGAGATCAACCTGCCGTTCATTACCGCCCGCATGGAAGGCGGCAGCACCACGCCGCTGCATCTGGTCGAGACGGTGACGCGCGCGGACCTCGAAAAGATGGTTTCCGAGCTGATCCAGCGCACGCTGGAGCCCTGCAAGAAGGCGCTCGCCGATGCCGGGGTCAAGGCCAGCGACATCGACGACGTGATCCTGGTGGGCGGTATGACCCGCATGCCGCGCGTGCGCGAAGTGGTGAAGGAGTTCTTCGGCAAGGAACCGCACACCGGCGTCAACCCCGACGAAGTCGTCGCCATGGGCGCAGCGATCCAGGCGGGCGTGTTGCAGGGCGACGTCAAGGACGTGCTGCTGCTCGACGTGACGCCGCTGAGCCTCGGCATCGAGACGCTGGGCGGGGTGTTCACAAGGATGATCGACCGCAACACCACGATCCCGACCAAGAAGGGCCAGATCTATTCGACCGCCGAGGACAACCAGCAGGCGGTGACGATCCGGGTGTTCCAGGGCGAGCGCGAAATGGCGGCAGACAACAAGCTGCTTGGCCAGTTCGACTTGCTCGGTATTCCGCCCGCGCGGCGCGGCGTGCCGCAGATCGAGGTTACCTTCGATATCGACGCCAACGGCATTGTCCATGTTACTGCCAAGGACAAGGGTACCGGCAAGGAACAGCAGATCAAGATCCAGGCCTCGGGCGGCCTTTCGGATGCGGATATCGACCAGATGGTCCGCGACGCCGAGAAATTCGCCGAGGAGGACAAGAAGCGGCGCGAGGAAGCGGAAACCCGCAACAACGCCGACAGTCTGGTCCATGCCACCGAGCGGCAGCTTGCGGAGAACGGCGACAAGATCGACGCCGCGCTCAAGGCCGAAATCGAGGAAGCGCTCGCCGAAACCAAGAGTGCGATCGAGAGCGGCGATCTTGAAGCGATGAAGGAAAAGACCCAGGCACTCACCGAAAAGGCGATGAAGATGGGTCAGGCGATCTACGAGAAGGAGCAGGCTGCGGCCGCGTCTCCCGGCTCCGAGGCACCATCGGGCGGCGACGAGAATGTCGTCGATGCCGAATTCTCGGAAGTCGACGAAGGCAAGAACTGACGTTGAATAGCCCCACCCTCTCCCCTTGCGGGAGAGGGGATGGGGAAAGGGTTATTTGATGTCCGCACAAGCCGATTTCTACGAACTGCTGGAAGTTTCCCGCGACGCCGACGATGCGGTGATCAAGTCGTCGTATCGCAAGATCGCCATGCAGTGCCACCCGGACCGCAATCCCGGCTGCGCCGAATCCGAAGCCAGGTTCAAGGCGATCAGCGCCGCCTACGATTGCCTGAAAGACCCGCAGAAGCGCGCCGCTTACGACCGGTTCGGCCACGCCGCCTTCGAAAACGGCGGAATGGGAGCGGGCGGCGGCGGGGCCGGGGCCGGGATGGGCGGGTTCTCCGACCTCGGCGACATATTCGAGAGCTTTTTCGGTAATGCCTTCGGCGGAGGCCGACAGCAGGCGCGGCGCGGTGCGGACTTGCGCTACGACATGGAGATCGGCCTCGACGAGGCATTCCATGGCAAGGACGCAACCATCGAGATCGAGGTCTCGCAGGCCTGCGAGCCTTGCGAAGGATCGGGCGCGACGCCGGGCACCGGCACGCGCCGCTGCAATCTGTGCGGCGGCCATGGCAAGGTCCGCTCCCAGCAGGGCTTCTTCATGGTCGAGCGAACCTGCCCGACGTGTCACGGCCGCGGTGAGGTGATCGAGAACCCCTGCCGCAGCTGCGGCGGCGAGGGCCGGGTCGACCGGCCGCAGACGCTGGACGTCAACATACCCCCCGGTGTCGATACCGGCACCCGCATCCGCCTGTCCGGCAAGGGCGAGGCCGGCCCGTTCGGTTCGCCGCCGGGCGATCTCTACATTTTCATCCATATTCGCCGCCACAATGTTTTCGAGCGCGACGGCACGACGCTGATCACGCGCGTGCCGATCGCTTTCACCACGGCGGCGCTGGGCGGCGATATCGAAATACCCGGGCTCGACGGAGCGCGGCTCGAGATCGCCATCCCGGCCGGCATCCAGTCAGGCAAGCAGCTGCGCAAACGTGGGGCAGGCATGCCGGTGCTGCAAGGGCGCGGCCAGGGCGACCTGGTGATCGAGATCACTGTCGAAACCCCGACCAAACTGAGCGCCCGCCAAAAGGAGCTGCTGCGCGAGTTGCAGGCGACCGAGACGGGTGACGAAACGCCCGATTCTAAGGGCTTCTTCGACCGGATCAAGGACGCCTGGAGCGATCTGACGGAGTAGGCACCAGCCCCGATTTCGCGGGTGCGTGCGCGGCCGGAATGTGATAGACCCATAGGCTTCCGGGGTCAGGTTCGCATTGGAGGCCCACCATGCAGAAAACCGTCGATTCTGAAGTGCTCAATGCCCTCGTCGGCAAGATGCTCGGCGACCTTGGCGGCGCATTCAGCGTTCCGACCGTGCGCATCGGCATACGGCTTGGATTATTCGCGGCCCTCGCCGAGGCTCCGGCAAATGCCGATGAACTGGCTAGGCGGGCGGGCGGCCTCCATCCCCGATATGTCCGCGAATGGGCGCTGGCCCAGGCGGCCAATGGCTATGTGCTCTACGATCCGGGCAGCGACAGCTTCAGCCTGTCGCCGGAGCAGGCGATGATCTTCGTCGATTCCGATAGTCCGGTTTTTCTGCCCGGCGCTTTCGAGCTTGCTGCGGCGATGATCGAGGCCGAGCCCAAGGTCGAGGAATGCTTCCGCAACGGCACAGGGGTACGCTGGGGGGATCATGCCGGCTGCCTGTTCTGCGCGACCGGAGCGTTTTTCCGCCCCGGCTACGTCAACAATATCGTCCAGTCATGGATTCCGGCGCTCGACGGCATCGAGCAGAAGCTGAAGGCCGGGGCACGGGTCGCCGATGTCGGTTGCGGGGTTGGTTTCTCGACGCTGCTGATGGCCGAGGCATGGCCTGAAAGCTCCTTCACTGGCTACGATTTCCACGAGCCGTCAATCATGGAAGCGCGCCGTCATGCCGAAGAACACGGCTACGGCGAAAGGGTGAATATTCGAAGTCGCGCAGGCGAAGGAAATCGCGAGCGGCGGTTTCGACCTGATCACCATGTATGACTGCCTTCATGACATGGGTGACCCGCGCGGCTGCGCCGAACACATGCGGAGCATCCTCGCGCCGGGCGGCGCCTGGATGATCGTCGAACCGATCGCCGGTAATGCCCCGCAGGACAATATGAACCCGGTCGGGCGGCTCTATTACAACGCTTCGACTATGATCTGCGTGCCTACTTCGCTCGATCAGGAAGTTGGCGAGGGCCTGGGCGCGCAGGCCGGCGAGGCGCGGCTTTCAAAGCTTATCCGCGAGGCCGGATTCTCGTCCGTGCGACGGGCTACCGAAGGGCCGTTCAACATGGTGCTAGAAGCGCGTTGAACTATAAATTCAGGTTATACCCAATACCTCCGCCCTGATTCCCGGCACCAGCGCAGGATCGGCCATCAGCCGCCCTTCCTCCTCATCGAGAATGGCCAGGAATGCCTCGCGCTTGAAGGCGCTCAGTTCTTCCGCCGACAGCGTCTTGTTGTCCGGCAAGGTCGAGGCCACCAGATCGACCATGCGTTCGGCCCCGTGCAGTCTGCCCCACAGGTAATCGTTCTCGCGGTAGGCCTGGCTGAAGAAAGCGCCGAAGTTGTAGAATTCGACGCCGCGCAGACAGGCCGTCGCGCCGCCTGCGCGGATAGAAGGGGCGTCTTCGGGCGATATGCGGTCGACATTGACCGGGTCGAACTCGGTCATGCCCTCGCCGCGCAGCAGGGGCAGTGTCACCGTGTCGTAAAACGGGAACCCGAGGTAGGCGAACAGCATGCGGCGGCGCAGCAGCACCGGCATGTCGGCCAGCGCGGCAGCCAGCATTGCATCCACCAGCAAGTCGGTCTGCCGCAGCTGGCGCCGCTCGGCGAGCTGGGCGAGAAGTTTTGCGGGATCATCGAACACGCGCGCCGCCAGATTGGGGAAATCGTCGCCCAGCGAATTGCTCGCCTCGCGGTCGAAATAGAGCGCCAGTGCGCCGTAGACGGCCTCGCGGGCCCTCTCGCGGGCTGCGTCGCTCACTTCCTCGCTGCTCTCCCAGTCCTCGGTGAGCCGGCGGGCGAGCAGGCGCAGGCGGCGGATGCGGAATTGCAGGTCGTGGCCGGTCAGAAAATCGATCGCCGCCCTGGACGCGCCGCCGCCGCGCAAAGCGGTCAGCCGGTCGAGGCCGGTTGCTTCGAGGTGTGCGGTCAGATGATGGGCGATCGGCTCGGGCGTCGCCAGCATCAGCTGCGGTGCGGCCGCGTGGATCAGTGCGGCAAGTGCATCGACCACTCCGGCAAACTTGACCTGGGCGTAGCCGTGATAGGCATAGCCGGCCCGTTCGGATGCGGCCTGCTGGGCTTTTCCCCGCCATGTCGAAAGGCGCCTCAGGTTAGGCCGGTCGAAAAACAGGGTGCGGCCGAACAGTTTCTCGACCGTTTGTTCGACTTCCGGGCGCAAGGCCTCGACAATGCCCCGGAGCCGCGTCTTGTCGATACGACTGGCGCGCCAGCACCTCGAGATTGTCGCGCACCGGCTGCTCGCGCGGGATCGATGAAAGCGAGCCGAAGATCGCGGAGAAGAACCCGGGCGGCCGGGGATCGTCGCGGCGCTGATCGCCGACCTGGTCGGGCTTGGGGTCGATGTAGACGAAGCGGCGGTCGACCTCGCGCTGGGCCGGCTTGTCGCGGAGCGCCGACATCGCTTCGGCAAATGGCGCGTTGACCAGCACCGAACCGTCGATCAGCGCGACACCGTCCAGTTTGCCGGGCATTGCGTGCCCGGGCATGACCCGTTCGGCGAAGGCCTGGCGCGTCGGCCAGTCCTGCCCGCGCTCCCGGGCCAGCGCGTCGATCTCGCCGAATTGCAGGGCCGGGAAGGCACCGGGAAAGCTGGCGGTGGCCCGGGCGGCAAAGAGCAATTCCAGCTGCGGGGCAAGGTCGCCGCCGCCACGGGCCGGCGTCGCCGCGCGAAAGCCGATCGACAGGCGGTGCTCGCTTTCCTGCACCAGCGGCGGGCTGTGCAGCCGGATCGTACCGAGGTGTCCCTTGAAGTCGGTTGCGGTAACGAACAGATCGAGCGGGTGGCCGGGCGGCAGCAGCGGCGCGCCGCAATCGCTCTGTGCCATGGCATCGGATGCTTCGGCCAGCAGGCGCGAGAACCCGAGACCGCCGAACGGCGGTTCGAACCAGCGCGAGCGGATGAAGCGCGACAGCTTCATCCGCACTTCGTAGCGCGTCTCCCTGGCGACGCTGGCGGAGACGGCGTTACCCCGGCGGGTCAGCGCATACCAGACGATCGGCGCCGCCCAGAACTTCGCGAAGCGCGACCAGGGCCGGGCATCGGGATCGAGCAGCACATCGATATCGGCGCGTTCCAGCCAGAGTTTCGTCAGAGGCTCGAGCGATTGCCCGGAATGGATGGCCTGGGCGAGGAACACCCCGTTGATCCCGCCGGCGCTGGCCCCGGCGACGATGTCGGGCAGCACCCGCAGGCGCAGACCGTGGTGCTCCTGGACGTGGCGCAGCAGGCGGCAATAGACGCCATCCGTCCCGGCCTCGCATGCTTCGCCGGCCAGAAAGGCGCGGCTGGCGCGGCCCAGCTTCCATACTTCCTTGGTGACGCCATGCATGTAGACCGCCAGGCTGACCCCGCCATAGCAGATGAGCGCAATGCGGAGTTCCTTCTGGCGCATGGGATCGAGCTATAGCGCCTAGTGGTTTCAGGCAAGTTGCCAGCGGTAGTGGCCGGTCAGCCGGTGCGCGAACAGGGCATCTTCCTCGCGGGCGCCGGCGCCGATATTGTGGATCAGCAAGGGACGCCCGGAGACTGCGCTGTCCGAGACGATGCCGATATGCGGCAAAGTGCCGCCAACCAGGCTGGTGACTACATCGCCGGGCTGCCAGTCTTGCGGCTTAACAGATACCGCCAGCGCAGCATCCTTGCGGGTGAGGAAGGTCTGGAGATTGGGAACCCGGCGATGATCGATGTTGCGGTCGGGCCGGGTGAGACCCCAGCGGCGGGGATAGGCGGCGAAATGCGTCTTCATGTCCGCGTTCACCAGCGCTTGCAGATCGAGCCCGAAGGCATCGCGGTAAGCGCGGATGACCACGTCGGTGCAGACGCCCCGGCTGCGCGGGACATCGCCGCCGGGAAAAGCTAGCGTGCTGTAGGCAGGATCGTAGGCCAGCGTGACGCCGATCTGGCTGCGGGCGGCGGCGATGAGGCGCGCTGCTCTCGCGCTGGCGGGAAGGGCAGTTGCATCTGCGCCAATGTTCACTTCGGCACTATCGCCGCCGGGCGACGCACCGGCGCGGCAGGCGCTGACGGCCAGCATCCCGCCCAGCATCAGGACCAGAGCCTCTCGCCGATTGGTTTGCACCGTGTCCGGGTGTCGTTCGCCTGGCATCGGCGCAACATTGATTGGCGCGGCTTAGTGAAGGATGAACGCGTTGCCCGGATGTCGCCAGTGCAATTCAAGGCAATTGCCGCTTGTGTTCATTCTATGTTCTCATTAAGCAAGCCCCATGGCCAAGCCCAAACGCCGCTATGTCTGCGCCGCCTGCGGCAGTGTCACCCACCGCTGGCAGGGGCAATGCGCCGATTGCGGCGAGTGGAACACGCTGAGCGAAGAAGCGCCGGAGACGGTGTTTTCGGTCAAGCATCACCTGTCCTCGGGGGGAAGGGCGATCGCCTTCGAACCGCTCGATGCACCGGGCGCACCGCTCCAGCGCCGCACCACCGGTCTGGCCGAGTTCGACCGCGCGCTGGGCGGCGGGCTGGTGCCGGGTTCGGCGATCCTGATGGGCGGCGATCCGGGTATCGGCAAATCGACGCTGCTGCTCCAGGCCGCCGCGCGGGTAGCGCGTGGTGCCGGGGATAACGGGGCGGAAAGCGGGGGCGCGGTCGTCTATATCAGCGGCGAGGAAGGGGCGGGGCAAGTGCGGCTGCGGGCCGACCGGCTCGGTCTGGCGGGCGCGCCGGTCCGTTTTGCCGCCGCGACGTCGGTGCGCGATATTCTGACCACCATGGGCCAGATGGCACCGCCGGCGCTGCTGGTGATCGATTCGATCCAGACCATGCATTCCGACCAGATCGAGGGCGCGCCGGGCACGGTCAGCCAGGTGCGCGGCTGTGCTTTCGAACTGATCCGCTATGCCAAGGAAAACGGCGTCGCGCTGGTGCTGGTCGGCCATGTCACCAAGGATGGCAGCATCGCCGGGCCCCGGGTGCTCGAACACATGGTCGATGTGGTGATGAGCTTCGAGGGCGAGCGCAGCCACCAGTACCGCATCCTGCGCAGCCTCAAGAACCGGTTTGGCCCGGTGGACGAGATCGGCGTCTTCGCCATGGCCAGTGAGGGACTGGAGGAAGTGACCAACCCCTCGATGCTGTTCCTTTCGGGCCGCGAGGAGCCGGTGCCAGGCAGCGCGGTGTTCCCGGCGATGGAAGGCACGCGCCCGGTGCTGGTCGAGATTCAGGCGCTGATCGTGCGGCTGGCGAGCGGGGCGACGCCGCGGCGTGCAGTGGTCGGCTGGGACAGTGGTCGGATGGCGATGCTGCTCGCCGTGCTGGAGGCGCGCTGCGGGCTCAATTTTTCCAGCGCCGAAGTCTATCTCAATGTCGCGGGCGGCTACCGGCTGGCCGATCCCGCAGCCGACCTTGCGGTCGCCGCCGCGCTGGTCTCGGCGCTGGCGGACAAGCCGCTGCCCGCCGGAGCGGTGTGGTTCGGCGAAGTGTCGCTGGCCGGCGAGATCCGCCCGGTAGCGCATGCTCCGATCCGCCGGCGGGAAGCAGCCAAGCTCGGTTTCGCGCAGGCTTTCGGACCGCCCGAAGGCGCCGGGTCTGGCGAAGGTATGGCATACAGCCCGTTAACCTTGCTGCCAAATCTCGTTGACCGGATTCTGGCGGACGCGTAAACATCCCGGCAAATGACAGGTTTCGATATCGTAGTATTGCTGCTGGTAGGCGCGGGCGCGGTTACGGGCTTTTTGCGCGGCTTTGTGCAGGAAGTGCTGGCACTCGGCGCCTGGTTGTTCGCGCTCTTCGCGATTCATTTCCTGCATACGCCGCTTAACGACTTCCTGTTTCCGATAATCGGCGTGGCGTCGGGCTCGTCGGTGCTGGCTTTCGCCTTGTTGTTGCTCGTCCCCTACGGCGCGGTCAAGCTGATCGCCGGCTGGGCAGGAAATGCGAGCCGGTCGTCGGTCCTCGGGCCGATTGACCGGGTGCTGGGCTTCGGCTTTGGCGGTATCAAGGGACTGATCATCGTAGTGCTGGCCTTTTCGGTGATGGTGCTCGGTTTCGATCTGGCCTGGGGCTTCGGCGGCAGGCCGGCCTGGATAACCCAGGCGCGCACCTATCGTTTCGTCAATGCCAGCAGCGAAAAGCTGGTCATGGTGATCGCCGAGCGGCGCAGGGCCGCCGTGGATGCGGAAGCCAGGAAAGCCGGCGGGAAATAGCCGTGGCATCCGCAACGGTGCTTTATACGCCGCAGGTTCTGGCGCTCGCCACCAGTCTGGCGGCCTTTCCTCTCGACGATACGCTGCCCATGCAGGCATCTGCCCGCTCCAGGAGCTGCGGCAGTACGCTGACGCTGGGGTTGACCACCGATGCCGGCGGCCGGATCGAACGCATCGGCGTCAAGGCGCAGGCCTGCGCCATCGGCCAGGCGGCCGCCGCGATTTTCGCCGGGGCCGCCAAAGGACGGACCGGCGGCGAAGTCGCGCGGGCAGAGCGCGATCTTGCCGCCTGGCTGGCCGGCGAGGGTGCTTGCCCCGAATGGCCAGGGATCGACATTCTTGCGCCTGCCCGGGCCTATCCGGCGCGCCATGGCGCGATAATGCTCGCATGGCAGGCGGCGCGCGAGCTGCTTCCCACAGGCCGTTTGCCTCGCTAGAGACGGCCCCAGGGATTTCAGGTGGGGAGTAACCAATGGCCGAAGCCAGTACAGCCGTACATGTCGAGCCAAGCGCCAGCGATATCAAACTGGTGATCGCGGCCTCGTCGGCCGGCACGATCTTCGAATGGTACGATTTCTTCATCTACGGCGCGCTTGGCGCGATCCTGTCCAAAACCTTTTTCCCGACCGGCAATGCCACGCTGGAAATGCTGCTGTTCTGGCTGGTCTTCGCGGTCGGCTTCGGTTTCCGGCCGCTGGGTGCAATCCTTTTCGGCTATCTCGGCGACAAGCTGGGGCGCAAATATACCTTCCTTGTCACGGTCTCCCTGATGGGCGTAGCCACAGCCGGGGTCGGCCTTGTGCCGTCGGCGGATAGCATCGGCTATGCCGCTCCCGCGATCGTCATCCTGCTGCGCATCCTGCAGGGGCTGGCGCTGGGCGGTGAATATGGCGGGGCTGCGATATACGTTTCCGAGCACTCGCCGCCCGAGCGCCGCGGCTATTTCACCGGATTCATTCAGGCCAGCGTGGTCGGCGGCTTCGTGCTGAGCCTGGTGGTGGTGCTGGCCTGCAAGGCGTCGATGAGCGTCGAAACCTGGAATGCCTGGGGCTGGCGGGTGCCTTTCGTGCTGTCGATTTTCCTGCTCGCCATCTCGCTATGGATGCGCGTCAAGCTCAACGAGAGCCCGGTGTTCAAGGCGATGAAGGAGGAAGGCCAACTGGCAGGCAATCCCTTCGTCGAAAGCTTCACCTATCCCGGCAACAAGAAGCGCCTGTTCATTGCCCTGTTCGGCGTCGCCGCAGGCCTGACGGTGGTGTGGTACAATTCGATGTTCTCCGGCCTTGCCTTCTTAAAGAGCGCGATGCGGATGGACGATACCGTCGCCGAGATCATCGTCGGACTGGCGGCGCTCAGCGGCATGGGATTCTACATTCTCGCAGGCAAGCTATCCGACAGGGTCGGGCGCAAGAAGCCGATTATCTGGGGCTATGCCCTGACGCTGCTGGCGCTGTTTCCACTGTTCTGGGTCATCGGTTCCTATGCCAATCCCGGGCTGGCCGAAGCCAATCGCCGTACCCCCGTGGTGGTGTCGGGGCCAGACTGCACCTATGCGATATTCTCGCCCGAACAGAAGACGCCCTGCGGCAAATTGCTGGCCGATCTTTCGGGCGTGGGCGTGGCCTACAGTCAGCGCGATGCGCAGGAACTGACACTGACTGTCGGCGGAAAGCAGCTGCCGCTCGCGCAATACAACTGGAACGACAAGGCAGCGCGCGGCAAGCAGATGCAGGCCTGGCTGGGCGAATCGGGGTACGATCTTGCCAAGATCAAGCCCGGCTTCGGTTCGGCCTTCATGGTCTATCTCGCGCTGCTGGTGATCATGGCGCTGTCAGCGATGACCTATGGCCCGGTGGCGGCGTTGCTCACAGAAATGTTCCCGCCGCGCATTCGCTACAGCTCGATGTCTATCCCCTACCATATCGGCACCGGCTATTTCGGCGGCTTCTTGCCGTTCATCTCCGGGGTCATCGTCGCGCGGACCGGCGATCCTTATTCGGGGCTGTGGTACACTTGGATTGTAACCGCTGTGGCACTGGCGGTGGCGTGGTGGGGGCTAAAGGGCGGGCCGCCGCAAGACTATGCCGACGATGCCGGATAGCCTGCCGCCGGCCGCGCTGCGGCTAGACATCGACCGGCAGGCGCTGGCGGAGAACTGGCGCACGCTTGACCGGCTGTCGGGAACGGCCAGCGCCGGGGCGGCAGTCAAGGCCGATGCCTACGGCCTGGGCGCGCGCATCGTGGTGCCCGAATTGTGGCAGGCCGGCTGCCGCGATTTCTTCGTGACCTATGCGAGCGAGGCGGCGGAGATCGCCGATCTGATCCCGCCGGCTGCGATTGCCCTGCTGCATGGCCCGCTGAGCGATGCCGATGCTGCATGGGCAAAGCAAGCCGGTGCGCGCGTGGTGATCAATTCGCTGGAACAGGCGCGGCGCTGGCTCGATGCCGGGGGAGGCCCCTGCGATCTGATGGTCGATACCGGGATCAATCGCCTGGGCCTGCCGATGGATAGGATCGGCGACGAGCTGGTCGCCAGGATCGATATCGACGTGCTGATGTCGCACCTCGCATCGGCGGATGAGGACGTGCCGTTCAACGCGGTGCAGCTGGCCAGATGGGAAGAAGCCCGCCGCACCGTGCCGCACCGCCGCGCCAGCCTCGCCAACAGCGCCGGGATCGTGCTGGGCGAGGCTTATCACGGCGATCTCACCCGGCCGGGCCTGTCGCTCTACGGCGGTATTCCCCGGCCCGAACTGGCGGGCACGATCCGTCAGGTGGTGCGCCCCATGGCGGCGATCATGCAAGTGCGCGACATCGATACTGGCGACCGCGTCGGCTATAATTCGAAATTCGTCGCGCCGGGTCCGATGCGGGTGGGGGTAATCGCGCTGGGCTATGCCGACGGCTATCTGCGCTGCTGGTCGGGCGGCAAGGGCGCGATGCTGCACCAGGGATTCCGGCTGCCGGTACTGGGGCGCGTGTCGATGGACATGACGGTGATCGATCTCGCCGCAAGCCCCGGCCTCAAGGAAGGCGACTGGGTCGAGGCAGACTATGCACTACCACAGGCAGCCGCCGCGACCGGCCTTTCGCAATATGAGCTGCTCACGCTGCTTGGCCGGCGGTTTGCCCGGTAGCGATCCAGTCCGGAATTTTTGCTGCGCAGCAGAGTCCTGTTGCACTGCCGTTGTTGCAAGTGCTAACACCGTGCGAGACTTTGGGGAATGTGCGGAAAATGGCTGAGCACAGCGGGAAGAGCGGCGATACTGTCATCATCAAGAAGTACGCCAACCGGCGGCTCTATAACACCCGGTCATCGAGTTACATCACCTTGGAACACCTCGCGAAAATGACGCGAGACGGAACCGATTTCAAGGTTGTGGACGCCAAGACCGGCGCCGACATCACTCATCAGATCCTCACCCAGATCATCATGGACGAAGAATCGAGCGGCCAGCACATGCTGCCGGTCAATTTCCTGCGAGAACTGATCTGCATGTACGGAAATTCGATGCAGGGGCTGATCCCGCACTATCTCGAAGCCTCGATGGCGAACTTCCGCGCCAATCAGACCAAGCTAGCCAAAGCTTTCGAGGACAGTCTGGGCAACAATCCGCTGACCAAGCTGGCGCAGCAGAATATGGCGATGTTCAAGGCGGCGGCGACGGCCTTCATGCCGGGCGGCGACAAAGCCGCTCCATCCGGCACGGCAAGCGGCAAGAGCGACGATCTGGCCGCACTCCGCGAGCAGATGGCGGAGATGCAGAAGAAGCTCGACGCGCTAGGCAAGTAGCACCTGCGCGCCGTAGAGAGCGCAGCATCGCCTGTCAATTCCACACTCTTCCGAAAGCCTGTTCCTGTGTCCGCAATCCGCCACGCCCTTTCCGTCACCCGCGATGCCGACTTCGCCCAATGGTATCAGGAGGTCATCTCCGAGGCCGAAATGGCCGAGGAATCGGGTGTGCGCGGTTGCATGGTGATCAAGCCCTGGGGCTATGGCATCTGGGAGCGCATCCAGAAGTTGATGGACGCGCGGATCAAGGCGGCGGGCGTCGAGAACTGCTATTTTCCGCTGTTCATTCCGCTCAGTTATTTTGCCAAGGAAGCCGAGCATGTCGAAGGTTTCGCCAAGGAAATGGCGGTGGTCACACATCACCGGCTGATCGCTGACGGCAAGGGCGGGCTGGTGCCCGATCCCGAAGCGAAGCTGGAAGAGCCGCTGATCGTCCGCCCGACCTCGGAAACCGTGATCGGCGCTGCCATGGCCCGCTGGGTGCAAAGTTGGCGCGATCTGCCGCTGCTGACCAACCAGTGGGCCAATGTCGTGCGCTGGGAAATGCGCACCCGCATGTTTCTGCGCACCAGCGAATTCCTCTGGCAGGAAGGCCACACCGCCCACGCGGACAAGGCCGACGCGATGGACGAGACCCTGCGCGCGCTGGAGATGTATCGCAGCTTTTCCGAGGAGGCGCTGGCGATGCCGGTGATCGCCGGCGAAAAGCCCGAGCACGAACGTTTCCCGGGAGCGGCGGCGACCTACAGCATCGAGGCGATGATGCAGGACGGCAAGGCGCTTCAGGCAGGCACGTCGCATTATCTGGGCACCACCTTCGCCGAAGCGGCGGGTATCCGCTATCAGGACCGCGAGGGCCAGCAGGCCTTATGCCACACCACCAGCTGGGGTGTTTCGACCCGGCTGATCGGCGGCGTCATCATGACCCACGGCGACGACGATGGGCTGCGCGTGCCGCCCGCCATTGCTCCGCAGCAGGTCGTCATCCTGCCGATGCTGCGCGAGGATGATGGGGATGCGGCGCTGCTCGCCTATTGCGAGGAATTGCGCCGCTCGTTGGTTTCGCAGATAGCGCTGGGCGAACCGCTGCGCGTGCTGCTCGACAAGCGCCCCGGCAAGGCGACCGGAAAGCGCTGGGCGTGGGTCAAGAAAGGCGTGCCGTTGATCCTCGAAATTGGCGGGCGCGATGCGTCCGGTGGGCAGGTTTCGGTGCTGCGCCGAGACCGGCTCTGGCGCGACGATGGCAAGCCGAACTTCATTGGGCAGGCGAGGGACGAGTTCCTCGCCGCGGCCGCAGGCGAGATTGAGGACATCCAGCGCTCGCTCCATGCCGAAGCCACCGAGCGCCGCGATGCAGCTATTCATCGCGGGGTGGACAGCTTCGAAGCGCTCGCCGCGTTCTACTGCGACGACAAGCGTTATCCCGGCTGGGTCGAACTGGCCTGGTCGCGCCCGAGCGGGGCCGAACTGGAAGAAGTGGCAAACAAGCTCAAGGCGCTCAAGCTCACCATCCGCAACACGCCGATGGGCGGCGAGGCGGTTTCGGGCACGTGCATGTTCACCGGTAAACCTGCGGTGGAACGGGTTTATGTGGCGCGATCCTATTAGCTTCGGTTGCAAATGTTGCTGAAACACACTACGTTTCAGTAACACAGAGCGAGGCCGGTCATGGGCAAGCACGAACCGATAAAGCCAAGCAGCACCGAGCGGGTGCGCAAGCACCGCGCCGACATGCGCGCCAAGGGCTATCGGCTCAAGCAGGTGTGGGTGCGGGACCTCGAAGACCCGGCCCTATTGCCAGCGTATCCCTGAAGGAATCATTATGATCGGGCAGCGCGAAGAGGAAGAAAACGTCCAGCGCTGGATCGAAGCTGTGAGCGCCGGAATTTGGGATGACGATGCCAGATTAATGGTCGCATCGTGGCACCATATTCGTTGTTTCAGGCGCGAGCGGGCTTGGCAGCAAGCCTCGCCCCGCAGTGATCGTTCAAAATGACCTCTGGATGGGTTTCAAAGACGGTTTTGATTGCACCCTTCACCAGCGACATTCGCCGGTGACATGGTGATGCGCCCGGTCTTCCTGCCCAACTCCCGAAACGGCCTTGCGAGACGAGCGCCTTGATGACTCGACAAAATCAGTGCGCCGCCAAAGCTCCGACATCGGACGCTGTTACTGGTCAATTGATCGGAACAGGATATGGCACTCGAAATTGTGCTTCGCTTCGCAAAATCTTGGCGCAGCCTCGCCTGAATTTACGGATTCAATGATTTGCCCAATCCCGCCCCCGGCCTCCCCAGCCGCAAGCAAATCCTCGATTTCATCGCCAGCTCCCCCACGCCCGCCGGCAAGCGCGAGATTGCGCGCGCTTTCGGGCTGAAGGGGCAGGAGAAGATCGCGCTCAAGGCCTTGCTCAAGGATATGGCCGACGAAGGCCTGATCGACGGCAAGAAGACTGCCTTCCACCGCATGGGCGGCGTGCCGCGGGTCACCGTGCTGCGGGTTGTCGCTATCGAGGATGGCGAGGCGATTGCGGTTCCCGATAACTGGCAACCCGACGATGCCACGCCGCCGCCGCGCCTGCGGATGGTCGAAAAGCGGCAAACATTCGGCGCTGAAAGACCGGCGACCGGGTGCTCGCCCGGACCGAAGAAGCAGGGGCGGGCTGGCGCGCGCACCCGATGAAGAAGCTCCCCGCGCGCGAGGAGCAGCTGCTCGGCGTGGTCGAGATCGACGGCGCGGGAAAGGGCTGGCTCGCCCCGGTCGATAAACGCGTGCGCAATTCCGCGCCGATTGCCGATCTTGGCGGGGCGGAGCGCGGTCAGCTGGTGCTGGCGGAGCCTGCCGGGCGGGGTCCGCGCGCAGGGGTGAAGGTCACTCAGGTGCTCGGCGATCCGCTGGCCCCGCGCGCCTTCAGCCTGATTGCCATCCACAAGCATGGCATTCCGAATGTCTTCACCGAAGAGACCTTGGCCGAGGCCGAATTGGCAGCCCGCCTGCCGCTGAGCGAGGACAAGCGCGAGGACCTGCGGCACCTGCCGATCGTCGCCATCGATCCCGCCGACGCACGCGATCACGACGATGCGATCTGGGCGGAGCCTGACGGCGAAGGGGGTTTCCGGGCCCTCGTCGCCATCGCCGATGTATCGTTCTACGTCCGCCCCGGCGGCGAGGTCGACCGCGAGGCGAGGCAGCGCGGCAATTCGGTCTATTTCCCCGACAGGGTGGTGCCGATGCTGCCCGAGGTGCTCAGCGCCGATGTTTGCAGCTTGCGCGCCGGCGAAGACCGGGCAGCGATGGCCTGCCACCTGACGGTGGACGCGCAGGGCCGCGTGACCGATTGGCGCTTCACCCGGGCAATCGTGCGGATTGCCGAGGTGATAGCTTATGAGGAGGCGCAGCGGCGGATCGATGCGGCCACCGAACCCGATAAAATAGGGACAGTCCCTATTTTAGTTCTGCAAAACCTCTGGTCCTGCTGGCGCTCACTGGCCAAAGCCCGCGATGCCCGCGATCCTCTGGCGCTCGAACTGCCCGAACGCCGGGTGATGCTCGACGAGCAGGGACGGATCGCCGAGATCGCCCTGCGCGAATCGCTCGATGCCCACCGTGTGGTCGAGGATTTCATGATCGCCGCCAATGTCGCCGCGGCAAAGGCACTGGAGAGCAAGGTCTCGCCGGTGGTCTACCGCATCCACGAGCCGCCGAGCCGCGAGAAGCTGGTGGCGCTGAAGGATTACCTCTCGACCTTCGACATGAAGCTGGCGCTGGGGCAGGTGATCACGCCGGGCTTGTTCAATCGGATGCTCAAGGATGTCGCCGACGAGAGCGAGAAGGCGCTGATCATGGAGGCGGTGTTGCGCAGCCAGACCCAGGCCTACTACGGCCCGAAGAATGCCGGGCATTTCGGGCTGGCGCTGGGTTCTTATGCGCATTTCACCTCGCCGATCCGCCGCTATGCCGACTTGCTGGTGCATCGTGCCCTGGTCGATGGATTCGGGCTTGAACAGCCCGCGCCCAAAGGAAGCCTCAAGCCCGGCTCAGGCTTGTCCGACCGGGACCGCGACGATCTCGGCAAGGTCAGCGAGGCGATCAGCGCAGCCGAGCGGCGGGCGATGGCGGCAGAACGCGAAACCATCGACCGCTATGTTGCCGCCTGGCTTTCGGCGCGCGTGGGCGAAGTGTTCGAAACCCGAGTGACGGGTGTGCAGAAGTTCGGCTTTTTTGCGACCATTCTTGGCCTTGGTGGTGACGGGCTGGTGCCGGTCTCGACTCTGGGCGAGGAGCGCTTCTCCTATGACGAACGCGCGCAGGTGCTGAAAGGCGAGGAAAGCGGCACGCGCTATGCCATGGGCGACCGGCTGAGGCTGCGGCTTGCCGAAGCCAATCCGCTGACGGGCGCGCTCAAGTTCGAGCTGGAGGAAGGCGGCAGCGCGCCGGTTGAGCCACGCGGGAGGCCGATGGCATTGAAGAAGAAGGGACCGCATCTTGTTGGCAGGCGCGGGAGGCCGGGGAATATCCGGCATCAGGGGCGGCGCAAGTAGAGGTGTGCACAATGCCAAGTTTCGTCATTGCGAGCGAAGCGAAGCAATCCAGAGTTCCGCGCGCGGCTCTGGATTGCTTCGCTTCGCTCGCAATGACGAGAGTTTCTATCGCACCGTATCGATCCAGCGATCGAGCAGCGATGCGGCCTTGCCATTGTCGATGGCCTCCGCTGCTTGCGCAACACCTTCTCGCCATTCTTTCGCCGCGCCTGCAACGATCAGCGCCCCGGCAGCATTCAGCAGCACGGCATCGCGATAGGCGCCCGCTTCGCCGTTCAGCAACCGGCGCAAGGCAGCGGCGTTGAATTCAGCCTCGCCGCCGCGGATCGCTGCGAGCGGATGGCATGGCAGTCCGGCGTCCCCGGGGACGATACGCTCTCCCAGATCGGACAGTCCGACCCAGGCAAGACGGCTCGGCCCGGCAATGGACAACTCGTCCAGCCCCTCTTCGCCCGAAACGATCAGCGCCGCTTGGGCTCCCAGCAGTTTCATAGCCTCGCGATAGAGCGGCACCAGGTCCGGGCTGGCGACACCGACCAGTTGGCGCGTCACCCCCGCCGGATTGGCCAGCGGACCGACAAGGTTGAATATCGTCCGCCGCCCAAGCGCCTTGCGGATCGGGGCGATGCGAGCGAGCGCCGGGTGGTGCGCCTGGGCGAAGAAAAAGGCGATGTCGAGATCGGCCAGAGTGCGGTCGGCCAACTCGCTGGCGCGGGCGAGGTTGAGGCCAAGCGCTTCGAGCGTATCGGCGGTTCCGGCCTTGCTGGAAGCTGCGCGGTTGCCATGCTTGGCCACCGGCACCCCGCAGGCAGCGACGACAATCGCGACCGTGGTCGAGATGTTCAGGCTGTGCTGCCCATCGCCGCCGGTGCCGCAGACGTCGATTGCGTTCGCTGGCGCGGAAATCCGCACCATCCGCTCGCGCATGGCCAGCACCGCGCCGGCGATGTCTTCGGCTGTTTCGCCCCGTTCGGCGAGGTCGATCAGGACCGCGGCGATTTCGCCGTCATCCATTCCGCCGTCGAGCATCTGCCCGAACAGCGCTTCGGCGTCCGCTATGTTCACGCGATGGCGCGGGCCTTGATCCCGCAGATCTCGAGGAAATTCGCCAGCAAGGCATGGCCGTGTTCGGTGGCGATGCTTTCGGGGTGGAACTGCACGCCGTGAATCGGATGGACCGCATGGCGAAAGCCCATGACATGGGCATCGTCGGAAGTGGCATTGACGATCAGCTCATCGGGCGTATCGACCACGATCAGCGAATGATAGCGCGTCGCGATGAACGGCGAGGGCAGGCCCTTGAACAGCCCGGTGCCGTCATGCGTTACCGGCGAGGTCTTGCCATGCATCAGCCCGCCGCGCACGACTTTGCCGCCGAAATACTGTCCGATCGACTGGTGCCCAAGGCACACGCCGAGCAGCGGCTTATCGGCATCGGCGCAGGCCCCGACCAGATCTAGGCTGATTCCCGCTTCATTGGGCGTGCAAGGGCCGGGCGAGATCAGGTAGCCTTCCGCCCCGCTGGAAATGGCTTGCCCGGCGGACAGTGCATCGTTGCGCACTACTTCGACCTCGGCGCCCAGCTCCATCAGATAATGGACCAGGTTCCAGGTGAAGCTGTCGTAGTTATCGATGACGAGGATCATGGCGCGCTCACTTCGCCGTCAGCCTTTGCGCGATTCTCCACCACGATCAAGGGGCCGATGAGGACTGCCTGATCCATCCTGCCCGCTCCGGGGTGCCAAAGCGAGGAGACATTGCCGTCAAGAAACAGCGCGTTCGGTGCTTTCAGCTCATCGCGGAAATAGCGCGCCAGCTTGCCGAACGACAAGGGTTCGTCCGAAATTACGAAGTGCGCACGGCCCTGGCGGTCAACCCCTACGGCGTTGCGTACATAGCGCGATGCGCCGTCCTGCGAGATGCGGGGGTGGAGCTTGCCTCCGATCAGCAGCATCGGTCCGGACTGGGTGCCGAATTGCGGCCGGTCCTTGACCAGCCTGGCGAAGCGTGCGGATTCGACCACGCCCCATTGCGTGTCGTTACCGAAGAACACGCCGTTGGGCAGCAAGTGGAAATTGCCGGGACCCTTGGCGCGGTTCAATTTGTGCAGGCGCTTGCCGCCTTCGACATAGTAGCCGATCGGCCGGCCGTCCTCGCCATACATCCCGCCGTTCATCGCAAAGGCGACGCGCCTTGCGCGTGCAGGCTCGGTTGAGGCAAAGGTGGAGAAGCTGCGGTAAGGTTCGCCCTTGGCAGGGCCGAGTACCATGGCGATGCGGTGGAGCTTCGGGTCGGCGGTGCAATGGGTCAGTTCGGCGCCTTCGAATGTGTCGGCGAGGCAGGCGGTTGCAGCGGCGAAATTCGTCGCTTGCGGCCTGTCAGGTCCGGAGCCGCGCTCGTCGCTATCGCATCCGGCGAGCAGCAGTGCGCCAATGGCCGCGAGGCATCGGCTCACTGCCCGAATCCAGCCTCGCCCGCCACGCGCACGGCCTCCCGCGCCGCCGCGATCAATGCCCCGGCTTTGGCCTCGCATTCGCGTTGTTCGTAGTCCGGGATCGAATCGGCGACAATTCCGGCGCCGGCCTGGACATGCAGCACGCCGTCCTTGACGATGCCGGTACGTAGCACGATGCAGCTGTCGACCGAGCCGTCGGGCGCGAAATAGCCGACGCCGCCGGCATAGGCACCGCGCGTTTCCGGCTCCAGTTCGGCAATGATCTCGCAGGCGTGGACCTTGGGCGCGCCGCTGACGGTGCCGGCGGGAAAGCCCGCGAACAGTGCATCCATTGCATCGTGCTTCGCCGTATCGAGCTTGCCGACGACGTTGGAGACGATGTGCATGACGTGGCTATAGCGTTCGATGGTGTAGCTGGCGGTTACTTCTACCGAACCCGCCCTGGCCACCCTGCCAACATCGTTGCGGCCGAGATCGAGCAGCATAAGATGCTCGGCGCGTTCCTTGGGATCGGCGAGCAAACTCGCTTCGTTCGCGCGGTCTTCTTCCGGCGTGAGCCCGCGCGGACGCGTGCCTGCGATTGGCCGTATCGTCACTTCGCCATCACGCACCCTGACGAGGATTTCGATGCTGGAGCCAGTCAAAGCGAAGCCGGGAAAGTCGAGGAAGAAGAGGAATGGCGATGGGTTCACCCGGCGCAACGCCCGGTAGAGCGCCAGCGGCGGCAGGGTGAAGGGGCAGGTGAAGCGCTGGGCGAGCACCACCTGGAAGATATCGCCCGCCTCGATGTATTCCTTTGCCTTGAGCACCATGCGTTCATAATCAGCAGATGGCATGACCGGCGTCAGCACAGGTTCGGGCAGGGCGGCATCGGCGGTCGCGACAGGGGCGGGGCCCGCTAGCCGTCGCAGTGCCTCGTCGATCCGCTCCTGTGCCGCGGCCAGCGTGCGCTCGGGCGCGCCGTCCGACGGCCACACCGGGGCAACGCAGAACAGCGCGTCGCTCAGGCGGTCGAACACCAGGATCAAGGTCGGCCGCACGAACAGCATGTCGGGCAGTTCCAGCGTGCTTTGCGGCGCGCGCGGCAGCTTCTCGACCAGACCGATGGTCTCATAGCCGAAGTAGCCGACCAGACAGGCGAGCGCCCGGGGCAGGGCATCCGGCACCTCGATATGGCAGCTTGCGACGAGTGCCCGCAGCTCGGCAAGGCTGTCGCCGGGGAGCGGCGCGAAGGCCTCGCGATCGTGGCTCCAGCTGCGGTTGATCTCGCAGCCATGGCCGGTGGCGCGGAACACCAGATCGGGATCGATCCCCAGCAGGCTGTAGCGCCCGCGCACTTCACCGCCCTCGACCGATTCGAGCAGGAAGTCGCCGCGGCCGGACTCGATCAGCTTCACCGCCGCGCCGACCGGCGTTTCGGTGTCCGCGATCAGCCGCCGCCAGACCAGCGCGGGCTTGCCTGTCGCAAGCGCGCTTGCAGCGGCGCCCCAGTTGTCTGGCAGTGTAGAGGTCATCCCTTGCGCCGGTTCAATTGCCGCCGGTGAGCTGCGTGCGCAGCGCCTTCAGCGCGGGCTCATTGCGCGTCACGCCGACTTCCGACCGGATCGCGCGGGCGAGCTGCTCGGTATATTCGTTGCCGGCGAGCTGACCCAACTCGCGCTGCGCCAGGGCAAGCTCCGGATCCTTGGGATCGACCTTGCCGGGAACGATGTTCTTGAGCGAGACGACGAACCAGCCCTGATTGTTCGGTGCGGGGAGCAACTTGGTCGTCCCCTTGGCCATGCTGAACAACAGCTGCAGCGGCGGCGGAACCTGCTGCCCGAAGGTCTGCAACTGTGCACGGGGCATGTCGATCCGCTGGACCGGGGGCATCGGCGTGCCGAGCGAATTTATCGCGGCGGCGAGATCGGCGCCTTTCTTGGTCTGGGCGAGCACCTTGTCCGCTGCCGCTTTGGCACCGGTCGAACCCTTTTCCATCGCATAGAGCATCAGCACGTCGTTTTTGATTTCGGCCAGGGGCGCCGGGGCCGAAGGGGTGATCGCGGTAACGTCGAAAATCGCGAAGGACTTTCCGGCCTCCAGTTCGGCCAGTTGGGGCTGGTTCTCTTTCTCCATCGCAAAGGCGGTCTGGATCAAACGGGCAAGCAACGGCGGCACGCTGGCGCCGGGGCTGCCATAGACCTGGCCGTCGGCTGTCACGGCCGGCGTCAGCTGCGGGGTCAGGCCGAGTTCCTTGACGGCATCGGCGAGGTTGCCGCCATTGTCGAACTCCTCCTCGAGCCGTGCCGAGAAATCGTTGACCGCATTGCGGCGTTTTTCGGCCGCCAGCAGCGTTGTCAGCTCACCGCGCACCTGATCGAGCGTGCGCTCGGCCCGCTTTTCGATCCCGTCGATCCGCATGATGTGCCAGCCAAGCGCAGAGCGTGCCGGTGCGGCGAGGGCGCCGCTGGACGCAGCGAAACTTGCGTCGGCAACGGCTTGCGATGCCTGTCCGGTCAGGGCTTGCTTGCTCACCGCGCCAAGCGATGCAGCGCTCAGGCCCTTGGCCGTTGCCACCTGTTCGAGCCGCTTGCCCTTGGCGATTTCGTCGGCAATCGCCTTGGCGGCGGCTTCGGTGGGAGCGATCAGCTGGGTGATGCGGCGCGTTTCCTGCGCGGCATACTGCGCCTTGTTGGCATTGTAGCGCGCCGCGACTTCCGCCTCGGTGGGAGCCGGAACATTCTTCAGCGCTGCATCGCCGAAGGTGGCGTAGCGGATGACGCGGCGTTCGGGACGGATGAATTTGCTGCGGTTCTTGGCGTAGAAGGCTTGCAGTTCGGCATCGCCGGGAGGATTTTTCGGCGCGAAAGCGGCGGAGGGAAGCAAGCCGATTACCCCGCTGCGGCTTTCGCGCAGCAGCGTCGCGTAGCGCAGCGTCAGGTCCATCGGCATTGTCGCCCCAGTCTCGGCGGGAACCATCAACTGCCGGGCAATCAGCCCCTGGGCCAGATCCTCACGCACCAGCTTTTCGGTAAGGCCGCGCTGTTGCAGCATCTGCTTGAAGGCCGCGTCGCTGAATTTCCCGTCCGGCCCTTTGAAGCCGGGGACCTTGGCGATCTCGCTGTCGATCAGGCGATCGCTGGCGACGATGTGGTGCTTCTGGCCAAAGACGCCCAGGGCCACCCGGGAAATCAGCTGGTCGAGCACCTTTTCGATACCGCCCGATGCCACGAAGGCATTCATCGACATGCGGGGGTTTTCGCGCTTGATATCCTCGATTGCCGAAGTCGCCGCCTGGCTGACTTGCGCCGCCGAGATCGGCTGCTTGCCGACTTTTGCGACCCCGTCGCCGGCACTGCCGCCGCCGCCCTGCAAATTTGCTACATCGCCCGCAGCGAAAGCCAGTGCGATGAGGACGAGAAAGGCGAGGGCCACGCCGACGCCCATACGGGAACTGATGAGTCTGCGCAGGAACTGGATCATCGGTGCTTCGCTTGCGATTCGGGAAAGGGATCCGCGCCGGGGCGGTCCGGCGGGCTTTAGGGGGCAATGGCCGTTCCGGCAATGGGGACCGGCGGCGGCAACGGGCTAGCCGGC
This sequence comes from uncultured Alphaproteobacteria bacterium, assembly GCA_963775115.1. GTDB lineage: Bacteria > Pseudomonadota > Alphaproteobacteria > Sphingomonadales > Sphingomonadaceae > Novosphingobium. Next base: position 76,059 of record CAVZHP010000005.1, on the reverse strand, counting down.
CCTGCCCGCGTCGCCCGACTGTGTTGACAGTCTGGATCGGTGGATTAGGGCGAGTTTAACGCCGGGCGCATATTAAGCGGTAGCCCGCAATTAGAACTGCCCCAAGGGAGGCCCATGCCAAATCTGCCCTATATCGTCGGCAACTGGAAGATGAATGGCACGCGCGCCATGCTTGCCGAGGCGCGCGCCATCGACCGCGCGGCCGCGCGCTTTCCCGGTGTACAGGTCGCGCTGGCACCACCCTTCACCCTGATCCAGGCAATGCGCGAGGCGGTGCAGGATATCGGCGTCGGAGGGCAGGATTGCCATGCTGAAGCGAGCGGCGCCTTCACTGGCGACGTTTCCGCGCCGATTCTCGCCGATAGCGGCGCCGATTTCACTATCGTCGGCCACAGTGAGCGGCGGGCGCTGCACGCGGAGAGCGATGCAGCGGTGCGCGCAAAGGCCGAATCTGCGTTGGCGGCCGGCTTGTCGGTAATCCTGTGCGTTGGTGAAACCGAGGCCGAGCGCGATTCGGGCAAAGCGGAAAGCGTCGTCTGCGGACAGCTCGACGGTTCGCTGCCCCAGGGGGATGCGGCGGCAGCGAAACTGGCAGTCGCCTATGAGCCGGTATGGGCGATCGGCACCGGCCGGGTGCCCTCGGTTGCGGACGTGGGCGCCATGCACCAGGCGATCCGGGCCCGGCTGACTAAGATTTATGGTCTGCCCGGCGCGGACGTTCGCATTCTCTATGGTGGCTCGGTCAATGCGAAGAATGCAGCCGAGCTTCTCGCGGTCGACGAAGTCGGCGGTGCACTGGTCGGCGGGGCCAGCCTGACTGCTGAGAATTTCACCGCAATCATCGGTGCGGCGGATAGCGCAGGCAGGAGCGATAGCTGACGCTTGCAGGCGGGCGCGGCAGCCACTAGATGCGCCGGACCGAATTGTGAAAGCCCGCGTCCATGTCTCTATTCCTGTTCCTGACGGTCGTTCAGGCGCTCGTTGGTGCCGCTCTGGTCGGCATTATCCTGATGCAGCGCTCCGAAGGCGGCGGTCTGGGCGTCGGCGGCAGCCCTGCCGGACTGATGTCCGCGCGCGGCGCGGCCAATTTCCTCACGCGCGCCACGACCTTTCTGGCGATCGCCTTTGTCTTGCTGAGCATTGTGCTGGCTGCCCTCGCGGTGGGCACGACTTCCGAACGCAAGATCGACACCTCGCTCGATCGCGGTACTCCCGCCGCACCGGCCGCTCCCAATCTGCCGAGTGATCCGCTCGGCGGGGCGGGGGCTCCTGCCGCTGGCGGTCTCGTCCCGCCGGTGGCCCCGGCGCCTGCCACAGGCCCAGCCGATCCGCTCAAGGCGCCTGCCAAACAATAGGCCCGCGCCCGTCTCAGGCACTGCCATAATCCGACGATGCCTCACGGCTGTGGATTGCAGAAAGTAAGCGGAACGCTGCGCTTGCCCGGACCGGGTTTACAGGTCTAAGGCCCAACTCCCATGGCGCGGTTCATTTTCATCACCGGCGGCGTGGTCTCATCGCTTGGCAAGGGACTCATGGCTGCAAGCCTTGCGGCATTGCTGCAAGCGCGCGGATTTAAGGTCCGGATTCGCAAGTTCGACCCTTATCTGAACGTCGATCCGGGGACGATGAGCCCTTATCAGCACGGCGAAGTCTATGTCACCGACGACGGCGCCGAGACCGACCTCGATCTAGGCCATTACGAGCGCTTCACCGGGGTTTCGGCCCGCCAGTCGGACAATGTGACTTCGGGCCGGATATATCAGCAGATCATCGCCAAGGAACGGCGCGGCGATTATCTGGGCGCGACGGTGCAGGTCATTCCCCATGTGACCGATGCGATCAAGCAATTTGCCCGGGCGGAAACCGACGGCCTTGATTTCGTCCTGTGCGAGATCGGCGGCACGGTCGGCGATATCGAAAGCCTGCCGTTCATTGAGGCGATTCGCCAGCTGAGGAACGATCTCGGCCGCGATCAAACGGTCTTCGTCCATGTCACGCTGGTACCTTACATTGCTGCGGCCGGCGAACTCAAGACCAAGCCGACCCAGCACAGCGTCAAGGAACTGACCGCGCTGGGCGTGCAGCCCGATGTTCTGGTCTGCCGCTGCGAGCATCCCCTGCCAGAAGCCGAACGAGCCAAGATCGCTGCCTTCTGCAACGTGCGCAAGGAAGCGGTGATTCCCGCACTCGACGCGCGCAGCATCTACGAAGTTCCGTTGCAGTATCACGGCGAAGGGCTCGATTTCGAAGTGCTGCGCGCTTTCGGCATCACCCCCGGCCTCGCCCCGGACCTGCGCCGCTGGCACGATATTGTCGATCGGCTGCACAATCCCGAGGGCGAAGTGACGATCGGCGTGGTCGGCAAATACGTCGGCCTGCCCGATGCCTACAAGTCGCTCAACGAGGCGCTGATCCACGGCGGCCTGGCCAACCGGGTCAAGGTCAATATCCAGTGGATCGACGCCGAGCTGTTCGAAGCACCGGACAGCGATGTCGCCGCCCGGCTGGAACCGCTGCACGCGATTCTCGTGCCCGGCGCTTTCGGTGAACGCGGGGCGGAGGGGAAGATTCAGGCGATCCGCTTTGCTCGCGAGCGCAATGTGCCGTTCTTCGGTATCTGCTTCGGCATGCAGATGGCGTGCGTCGAAGGGATGCGCGATCTGGCTGGGCTCGCAAATGCCTCATCGACCGAATTCGGAGCCACCGATGAACCGGTTGTCGGCTTGATAGAGGAATGGATGAGCGCCGAAGGCTTGCAGAAGCGCGAGGCCGGGGGCGATCTTGGCGGCACCATGCGGCTTGGTGCCTACGACGCGAAACTGGCGGGAAACAGCCATGTTGCGGCGATCTATGGCGGCACAGAGATTTCCGAACGGCACCGCCATCGCTACGAAGTCAATTCGGCCTACCGTGAGCGACTGGAGGAAACCGGCCTGGTATTTTCGGGCATGTCGCCGGACGGATTGCTACCCGAGATCGTCGAACGGCCGGATCACCCGTGGTTTGTCGGGGTGCAGTTCCACCCCGAGCTAAAGAGCAAGCCGTTCGATCCGCACCCTTTGTTCGACGGATTTATCGAGGCCGCCTTGCGGCAATCCAGGCTTGTTTGATTGCTCGCTTTGTATTCCTACTTGCGATAGTCGGTAACTCATTGCTAGCGATATGTGTTAACAGCGCTCAGCGTGGGATTGAGGTAGATTGCAGCGCACGACAAATGTCGGCCGACTGCAAACATGAACTAACAAGCTTGCCTGCTGGTGATCGTCTACAGCGACCCGGACGATCAAGCAGGGGCAGGGCGGCGTGAAAGCGTCGTGGGGGTGGGCCGTCCCGGGCTCACCCCCGAATTCTCTCCGGCTGCAGACCAGCGTCAGGCGGCCTGGCTGGTTTCACCGGCCTCGACGCCAGGTTCGACGATAGCGAGCGGCGCGCGGCCGATCTCGATCTTCTTGGGCTTCATCGCCTCGGGCACTTCGCGTACAAGATCGATGGTCAGCAGACCGTCTTCGAGGCTGGCATTGGCCACCCGGACATAGTCGGCAAGTTCGAAGCGCCGCTCGAAGCCTCGCTGGGCAATGCCGGTATGAAGCATCTGGCCGGCATCGGCCTCCGCGCCCTTCTTGCCCTGGACCACCAGCAAGTTCTGCTGTGCGGTGATGTCGAGCTCGGCAGGCTTGAAACCGGCTACGGCGAGGGTGATTCGAAAGGCGTCGTTGCCGCGCTTCTCGATATTGAACGGGGGATAGTTGTCGCTCGCGGTCGTACGCCCCTGGCTTTCGAGCATGTCGAAAACGCGGTCGAAGCCGACCATCGAGCGGCGGTAGGGGGAAAAGTCGAAACGTGTCATGGCAAAAATCCTCGGTTGAGCAATTTTCGAACGGTGGAAGCCCGGCTTCCCGGCGCCTCCGGCTTAGCGTGCCATGCTCCCTTCGCCTTCCCTCGGGACAGGCTGGCGCATGACACGTTCAGGGAGATATGTTAGCGAAACAGCGTTTCAAGATGTCAGGCTGAAAAGGGACGACATGGCTGCGCCAAAGGTTGAGATCTACACCAAGTGGGGCTGCCCCTATTGCGTTGCCGCCAAGGCACTGCTCGACCGCAAGCATGTTACCTATGAGGAATACGACATCACCATGGGCGGGCCCAGGCGCAAGGAAATGCTCGAACGTGTGCCCGGCGCGATGACGGTACCGCAAGTGCTGATCGGCGGGCAGCCGGTCGGCGGCAGCGACGAAATCCATGCGCTGGACCGGCAGGGCAAGCTCGACCCGCTGCTGGGGCTTGGTGCGTGACGCGCATCGCCGTCCTGCAGATGACAGCGGGAATCGACCCCGCCGCCAATGCCAGAACAATCGTTTCGGCCATCGGTGCGGCAGCGATGGGCGGCGCAGCGATGCTGTTCACCCCCGAGATGTCAGGCCTGATCGACCGGGACCGCAAGCGCGCGCAAGCCAAAATTGTGCCGGAAGGGGACGACCTGGTGCTCGGCGCGGTGCGCGAGGCGGCTGCCGCAGCCGGCATCTGGGTGGCGCTCGGCTCGCTGGCGGTGGCGCGCGACGACGGGCGCTGGGCGAACCGGGCCCTGGTCATCGACACTTCGGGCGAGGTGGTCACACGCTACGACAAGATCCACATGTTCGATGTCGATCTGGCGAGCGGCGAGAGCTGGCGCGAATCGAACGCCTACGCAGCGGGCGATGCGACCGTAACAGTCGAAACGCCAGTGGGGCGCCTGGGTCTGACTGTCTGCTACGATATCCGTTTTCCCGCGCTCTTCGAGGCGCTTGGGGCGCAGGCCTGCGATGCGATCGCCATTCCCGCGGCGTTCACCGTGCCCACCGGGCAGGCGCACTGGCACTTGCTCCAGCGGGCCCGGGCGGTTGAGGCTAGCGCCTATGTCATCTCCGCCGCGCAGGTCGGCAAGCATGAGGATGGGCGCAGCACCTATGGCCACAGCCTGGTGATCGATCCCTGGGGCGAGGTTTTGCTCGATATGGGCGGGGAAGAGCCGGGTATCGCCTTTGCAGAAATCGACCCGGCCAGAATCGCCGAAGTGCGCAAACAGTTGCCAAGCCTTGCGAATCGCAAGAAGATTCCCACCTAGATAGGTATCATGATCGCATTCGACCTTGAGTGCCGGCTGGGCGGGCATCGTTTTGAGGGCTGGTTCGGCTCTTCGGACGACTATACTCGTCAGCAAGAGCGCGGTCTGGTGGCCTGTCCGCAATGCGGCAGCGGCGATGTGATCAAGGCGCCGATGGCGCCCCATGTGGCCCGCAAGGGCAACCAGTTGCCCGCCGTGCCCGCCGCAGCGGCCCCACTCGCCGCATCGGCCACGCCTGCCGCCCAGACGAATGCGATGAGCATGGGCGCACTGCCGCCCGAGGCCGTAGCGATGATGCGCAGCCTTGCCGAAATGCAGGCCAAGGCCTTGGCCAAGTCGCGCTGGGTTGGCGAACAGTTTGCCGAAGCAACCCGCGAAATGCATTATGGCGAGCGCGAGATCGAGCCGATTCACGGTCAGGCGACGCTGCAGGAAGCGCAGGAATTGATCGAGGAAGGCATCGAAGTTGCGCCGCTGCCGTTTCCGGTCGGCCCGCCCGGCGAGGCGAACTGATTGCCATGTCGACTGATTGCCTTGAATGCCCCGCCAGCCTATGAGGCGGGCGGGCGCCCGTAGCTCAGCAGGATAGAGCACCAGATTCCTAATCTGGGGGCCACAGGTTCGAATCCTGTCGGGCGCACCAAACCCGGCTGGTGCCGCAGGCACTGGCCCGGTTTGGTTCGGTGCTTCGGGATCGAACATTGTTCGGAGTCGGAGCGCCGCAGGCGCGGAGACGGGCGAGCCATAGGCGAGCCCAATCCTGTCGGGCGCACCATTCGGCTTTGTTGGGAGCAGGCCATGATCAGTTTCAGCCCGGTGGCCGGCGCGCTTGGTGCCGATGTTCGCGGGATCGATCTCGGCAAGCCGGTGCCCCAACGCCAGATCAAGACCATTCGCAGCGGTCTGAACCGGCATCAGGTGCTGTTCTTCCGGGACCAGCCGATCCTCACCAAGCCGCAGCAACTGGCGCTGGCCCGGCAGTTCGGCGATCCCGAACCAACGCCGTTCCGTCAGCAGGGCGCCGACGATCTGATCCTCGATCTCGACCAGACCAACCCGCGTGGCAGCCAGGCGGCGAATTTTCATTCGGACAACACCTTCCGCGCCGAACCGCCAATCGGCGCGCTGCTTCAGGCCCATGTTGTTCCCGCGCAGGGCGGCGACACCTGTTTCGCCTCGACCATTGCCGCCTACCAGGGCCTGTCGCGCGGAATGCAGAGGTATCTCGAGGGGCTGGAGGCCTGGCATTCGCTTGCGCAGATGGCGGAGCGGCTCGGCAGGCAGGGCGGGGTGTCGCTGGCACTGGACATGAGCGCGTTTCCGCCGCGCAAGCACCCGGTGATCGCGCGCCATCCGTTTACGGGCAGGAAGCTGCTCAACGTAAATTTCAACTGGACGACGCATATCGACGGCGTTCCTGCCGCCGAAAGCACTGCCATTCTCGATTTCCTCTACGAGCACATCCGCAATCCGGAATTTCAGGTGCGGCTCAAGTGGAACCCCGGCGACATGGCATTCTGGGACAACCGCGCGACACAGCACTATGCGGTCCCGGATTACAGCGAGCGCCGGGTAATGCAGCGCGTTTCGATCCTGATGCCGGCGGCCTGAGCGACAGTCCGTGGCAAATCCGGGATTTATCCTCAGAAAATATGTCATATTGCCTCTTGAATCGCTGATTCATTTGTGATTCTTATGAGCAGTATGAGAACCGTCCGTCCTGAACGCACATTGGCGAGGCAAAGCCTGACCGAAGGGGCCGCGCTGGTCATACTGCTGATGCTTGGCGGGCTCGCGGTTGCCGGGCCGAGCGGACTGCTCGCCTGGAGCGAAAACCGCAACGCGCTTGAGGTTTATCAGAAGGAACTCAAGGTTCTCGCCATCGAGCGCGATGAGCTGCGCAACCGGGTGGGGCTTCTCGATCCGCGTCATACCGATCCCGATCTCGCCGGAGAACTGCTGCGCAAGGATCTCAATGTTGTCCACCCCGACGAGATGGTCATCCTGCTCGATTAGCCCCGGTTTTCCGGCGCAACGCAGAATTCATCCATTACCGCACGATATTTTTGGCCCACGCCATTTCGCTGCGGCGTGGCTGGGTCTATAGCGTCCGGACAACCTTCCCCGGGGAACTGCATTGCCAAAGTCCGCACTCAAGCCCGCCGCCGCCAAGGCGGCTCAGGAGGGCGACGAAAGCTACGCCCTGCGCAGCCTGCAACAGGCGCACGATGCCAATCGCCGCTTTGCCGCCACTGATGAGCAATTGCTCGGGTTCTATGAACAGATGCTGCTGATCCGCCGCTTCGAGGAACGGGCAGGGCAGCTTTACGGCCTTGGCTTCATCGGCGGGTTCTGTCATCTCTATATCGGGCAGGAAGCGGTTGCGGTCGGGCTCCAGTCGGCGCTCGATCCAGCACGCGATAGCGTCATCACCGGTTACCGCGATCATGGGCACATGCTTGCCTATGGCATCGACCCGAAGCTGATCATGGCCGAATTGACCGGGCGGGCGGCGGGGATTTCGCGCGGCAAGGGCGGCTCGATGCACATGTTCAGCGTCGATCACCGCTTCTATGGCGGCCATGGCATCGTCGGCGCTCAAGTTTCGCTGGGCACCGGACTCGCGTTTGCGCACAAGTATCGCGAGGATGGAGGGGTCTGCATCGCCTACTTCGGCGACGGTGCGGCCAACCAGGGCCAGGTCTACGAAAGCTTCAACATGGCCAGCCTGTGGCAGTTGCCGATCGTCTTCGTCATAGAGAACAACGGTTACGCCATGGGCACGGCGGTGAAGCGGAGTTCGGCAGAGACCCATTTCTACCGGCGCGGCACGGCGTTCCGCATTCCCGGCATGGATGTGAACGGCATGGATGTGCTGGAAGTGCGCCAGGGGGCCGAAGTGGCGCTCGATTTCGTGCGCAAGGGCAATGGCCCGGTGCTGATGGAGCTCAACACCTATCGCTATCGCGGCCATTCGATGTCCGACCCGGCCAAATACCGCAGTCGTGAGGAAGTTCAGGAAGTGCGTGAGCATCGTGACCCAATCGACGCAGCAAAAGCCGAATTGCTCTCGCGCGGGATTGCCGAGGAGAAGCTGAAGGAACTGGAAAAGCAAGTGCGCGCCACTGTGGTGGCCGCCGCCGATTTTGCCGAGAACTCGCCCGAGCCCGACCTCGCCGAACTCCACACCGATGTCCTGGTGGAGCGCTACTGATGGCGTTTGAACTCAAGATGCCGGCGCTGTCCCCGACCATGGAACAAGGCAAGCTCGCCCGCTGGCTGGTCAAGGAAGGCGACGAAGTGCGCTCGGGCGACATTCTCGCCGAAATCGAGACCGACAAGGCGACGATGGAGTTCGAGGCGGTCGACGAAGGCACTGTCGGCCGGATCCTGGTGCCCGAAGGAACCGAGGGCGTGAAAGTCGGCACCGTGATCGCCTTGATCGAAGGAGAGGGGGAGAGTGCTGGAGTGGCCCACCCCCAGCCCCTCCCGCAAGCGGGAGGGGAGAAGGATACTTCAATTCCAAGTCCAACGCCGGCCTCAAGCGAGACCGAAGCTCCTCTCCCGCTTGCGGGAGGGGCTGGGGGTGGGCCGGTACCTCAGGCCAACGCCAATTCCCGAACCGTGACCCTGCGCGAAGCCTTGCGGGATGCCATGGCCGAGGAAATGCGCCGCGATCCGCGCGTTTTCGTCATGGGCGAGGAAGTCGCCGAGTATCAGGGTGCCTACAAGGTCACCCAGGGTCTTCTCGATGAATTCGGTCCCAAACGCGTGATCGACACGCCGATCACCGAATACGGTTTCGCCGGCATCGGCACCGGCGCGGCGATGGGGGGGCTGCGTCCTATCGTCGAATTCATGACCTTCAACTTCGCGATGCAGGCGATCGATCATATCGTCAATTCGGCGGCCAAGACCAATTACATGTCGGGCGGGCAGATGCGTTGCCCGGTGGTGTTTCGCGGACCCAACGGGGCGGCGGCACGAGTCGGAGCGCAGCACAGCCAGAACTATGCCCCGTGGTATGCCAGCGTGCCGGGTCTGGTGGTGATCGCGCCCTACGAGGCGGCGGACGCCAAGGGGCTGCTCAAGGCTGCGATCCGCAGTGAGGATCCGGTGGTCTTCCTTGAGAACGAGCTGGTCTATGGCCGCAATTTCGAGCTGCCGGATGATGCGGACCTCATCGTCCCGATCGGCAAGGCGAGGACCGCGCGCGAGGGGCGCGATGTCACCATCGTTTCCTACTCGATCGGCGTCGGCCTGGCGCTGGAGGCTGCGCAACTGTTAGCGGGCGAGGGGATCGAGGCGGAGGTCATCGATCTTCGCACCCTGCGCCCGCTTGACCGCGAGGCTGTGCTCGCCAGTCTGGCCAAGACCAACCGGCTGATCGTCGCCGAAGAGGGCTGGCCGGTCTGCTCGATCGCTTCGGAGATTTCGGCGCTGTGCATGGAACAGGGCTTCGACCATCTCGATGCCCCGGTGCTGCGGGTGTGCAATGAGGATGTGCCGCTGCCTTATGCGGCAAATCTGGAGAAGGCGGCGCTGATCGATGTGCCGCGGATCGTCGCGGCGGCCAGGCAGGTCTGTTACCGCTAGAGGCTAGCCGCTGGTGCCGCCGCTGCTGCTGGATCCGCCGCCACCCGAGCCGCCGCCGCCACCCGAGCCGCCGCCGCCACCCGAGCCGCCGCCGCCACCCGAGCCGCCGCCGCCACCCGAGCCGCCGCCGCCACCCGAGCCGCCGCCGCCACCCGAGCCACCGCTGCCGCCTGAGCCGCCGCCGCCACCCGAGCCGCCGCCGCCACCCGAGCCACCGCTGCCGCCTGAGCCACCGCCTCCGCCGGAACCGCCGCCTCCGCCCGAGCCGCCGCCAGACCCTCCGCCCGAGCCACCGCTGCCTCCGCCACTTCCACCCGACGAGCCTCCGCCTTCACCGAGCATCGAGGCCGGAAAGCCCGTATACTGATTGCACCTCGACGGCGCATCTGGAGCGCCGGGGTTGCGCTGCTTGAGACCGCTGAGATCGATGTTGTCGCGGACGACAAAAGAAGAGATCGCCTTGATCGTCGGTGTTCCGATAAATTGGCCCGAGACCAGTGGCCGGTAATCGTAGGCAACCTCGACAAAGATCACGGCATTGCCCGGCTCGGCGCTAACTTCCTCACCGGAAGGTCCGATGCCGGTGGGCAGGGCGTCGTGCTCGTCGCCGTAGCTTGAATTTTGGTGTTTGACGCCCTTGCAGCGCTGCCAGTGGATGAATTGGGTGCCATTTGGCAGCGGGCCTCCCGCGCATCCGCCAAAGGCGCAGGATACGCTGTCGTCGTAAACTTCGACACTGCTGATGATGGCGCGTCCGCGCTGGTAGAAATCGAGCGAGGCCCCGCCCTGGATATTGGAACCTGCCAGCAGGTCGTTGACGTCGCCTTCGAATATCCGCCGGTTTGCGATGGTCGAGGTATCGCCGATACGCGAGGCGTTGTCGGCAAGATGGATGGCTACCTGATTGACCTTCATCGTCACCAGCGCGTAATTCGCCACCTCGGAGCCATAGAGGCCTGCCGTCAGCAACAGCGGCAGCGCCAGCGCGAATTCCGTCATCGCCGTGCCCGAGCGGCTGCGCGCCAGGCAGCGCAAGGTTCCCGTTCCTGGCATCTTGGGGCCGAACATCATGGGCACACACCGGTAACCGCGGGGCTGTTCTGCAGGCCATAGGGTTGATTGCGCAGCACGGTGGAGGTTTTGATCTGCATGGTGTTGGACTGGCCGAGCAGGTGCGCGACCGGAAGCAGGCGCGGGTAACTGATCGTCACCTTGTAGAGCACGGCATCGCGCGCGCCGCCGTTGCCGCTGCGCCCCTGGTCGGTATCCCAGATCCCGTTGGCATTGGTGTCCTCGAATGTCTCGCCGCCGCCGCAGGTGCTGTCGTGATCGACATCGTCGAAGTCTTCGGCCTGCCGGACGTTCGAAAAATTCGTGTACGTGGTCCGCGAGAATGACAGATTGGCACCGGGTGCGATTTGCCTGACTGCCACAGTGACCCGGGCATCGAGCGTTCCGGTGTTCGCCGATTCGATCGTTGAATTGCGGGCGGTCTTTTCGACCGCGCCCTGCAATACCGCACTGGTGTACATGCCGTGGCCGAGATCGAACAGGCCGAACAGGGTCATCAGCATGACCGGTGCGATCAAGGCGAATTCGACCATGGCTACGCCGGCGTCGTCGCGGTGAAGAATGCGCGGCAGTGTCATTTCGATATCCTCAGGTCGCCCATGCTGGCGGCGATCTTTCCGAAAATCGTGTTGAGCTCGGCCGCATCGGTGGCAAGGAACCAGCGGCCGTTGCCTGCGCAGTTCTTCATGACATTGGTAACATTGGTGCCAAATCCGATCACCCAGACCGTGGTGTTGCGCTTCTTTACCTCGGCGCAGGCAACACCGAAGCGGGCCTCGACCGTGCTGTTAAGCTGGTTCATCTTGTTGGACGGAAGGCGGCGCTGGTCGAGCGGCTCGATGCCATAGGCGCCATAGGCGGTGTCGAATGCCTCGGTCTGGCCATCGGTCAGAAAGATCAAATGCCGGTTGGTCGGCTTGCCGGGCAAGTCGCCATTTTCGGCGGCGAACAGACCTGTCGGCGAAATCAGCCTGCCGCCCCAGATCATGCCGATGTCGTGATAGGTCGTGCCAAGCGGCGTGACGGTCGAAAGAAAGCTGTTCAGCGTCGTGGCGTCCATCTCGGCCAGCTTGCGCGAAGGCGCCGGGCAAGCCACGAGGCCAGAATAGGTGCCTGGTTGGAACATCCATCCGTTGGCCGTGTTCAGAACGGGCGCGCTCGAAAAGCTGCCCGATCCATAATAATCGAGCGATCGTTCGTAGGTGATGCCGGGATACCTCGGGCGCCACTGGGTATCCGGATCTCCGGCGCTTGGCACCAGATCGAGATTGAGATCGAGCGCCTGGTTGAGATCGACATTGGCATAGTCGGTAATCTGGTAGGTCGAGCGTTCCTCGATGCAGCCGTTGGTCTCGCTGCGCCAATTCGTGACGCTGCGCGAAATCGGCTTGTAGTTATAATACGTCGTCACATCTTCGGTCGGAATGGTGATGCGGTCGTAATCATCGACATAGTTGCCGAAGTTTTCTTGCTTCACGGCGCATGTGGAGCCGGACTGGGAAGTCCAGTAATTCGCCCCGTTCAAAGTCCGGCGCCGGTGTTCGATTGTCCTGAAACCGGCTGGCGGCCCGGCGTAAGGTGTCGATGCCGTCGAGACGACCACAAAGGTATCCGTATATGTGTCCGCCGGCTCGGACCCGTCACATGAATACCAGCCCGATCCGAACTCCGAGGCAGGCGGGTGCCATGTTGCCGCATAGCTGGATACATCGGTTGGCGTGTATGTGCCCGAAACATACGCCCAATTATCGTCGTATGTTGAGCTGCCCGTGGTCGATGTTGTGTGATCGACTTCCCGCGATTGATAGGTCCAGTCGTTCACCACCCAGCTGTCCTGCAGCAGAGCGCCGACGTTGACGTTGGTGGAATAGGGAACGAAGCCGTAGCGGATGCGCGTGCCCGGGCCCTTGCTGCCCTCCATCGTCGTATGGAAGTTGCGGACAACCGTCTTGAGCGTTTCCATCTTGGTGGCAGGATCGCTGCTGTTCGCTTTGCCGTCCATCGACAGCGTCGTATCGAGCACCATCATCACGTCGGTGTTGTTGAAATTCAGCTTGGCCTGGCATTCGACGCGGAGGCTGACCTTGTTGAATCCGAAAATCTTCATGATCGTCGTCGGCACTTCGGCCGTGGCTTCGCCGCTGATCGAAAAATCGGGCTCCAGCGTCATGGTGAAGCCGCGGTTTTGTGTGCCGTAGACGCCGTTCCTGAAATCGAGGTTGAAGAACTTGTTGCCAGTTGAGGCGACGCCGGCCGGAACCAGGCCGTCCGCGACCACCGAGGCGCCGAGCTTCTTGCGCGCCGCAAGAACGCCCGCGTCGCAGGCGTGCTGCAGGCGCGATTCCGACAGATAGCTGCGCCCCATGTCGATGCCGCCGCCTACCAGCGCCAGCAGCGGCGCTATGGCCGCTGCGACGATTGCCGGACCGGTCCTGTAACAGCCCGGCCAGCACACCGTTCAAACGGCGCGCCGCACAGTTCTGGTCGGTCCCGATCATGTGCAGCCGCAAACTCCGCATATTCCGCAGAGGCGGTTAGCAGGAGCGGGTAACGGCTTGGCGAACGGGGATGGTTAATTAAGTCAGGAAGCGATCGCTGTACATTCGTGAAATTCGCTCGCGCAGTTACTTATCCTGCCAATCGGGTGGTTCACCCTGTTTGGCTTTGGCGGTTAGTGCCAAACTGGTAAGCGGCAACTGCCGGAATAGGTGCAATGGCCGGTAAAGTCCGAATATTTTCAATTGGAAGCAAGACGACCCATGCCGCGCTCGAGGTCGACCAGGAGAGGGTGAATTGATCGAAAGCCTTCCGCCCCTTCAGCGCCTTGCGCTCGCCTACGCACCGGCAAGCTCGCGCGAGGCCATGCTTGCGCTGCTGGCGCTGGACACGCGGCTGGGCGGCATCGTGCGGTCATCGCGCGAGCCGATGCTGGCGCAGTTGCGGCTGGCCTGGTGGCGCGAGCAGCTGAGGGCCGATCCAACCACCTGGCCTGGCGGAGAGCCGCTGCTGGCGGTTCTGCGGGCATGGCCCGGGAATACCGCTGTGCTTGCCGGCCTGGTCGATGGCTGGGAAGCGATGACGGGCGATGCGCCACTTCCACCCTCCGCTTTCGAAACGCTGGCCGAAACACGCGGGATTGCCTTCGCCGCCCTGGCAACCGGGCGCGAGGCGCAAGATGCGGCCTTGCGGATGGGGCGCAACTGGGCGCTTGCCGATATTGCGGCCAGGCTGAGCGATCCGGACGAGCGGCAGGCGGCGCTCGAGCTTGCCCGGGCGCAGGACTGGCGATCGGCACCTCTACCGCGCTCGCTGCGCCCACTGGCGGTGCTGCATGGCCTCGCAGCCCGGCAAATCCGGGAGGCCGATGGTCGTGTGATGCAACTCTCAGGACGACATGTCGTCACCGCCATGCGGATCGGATTGTTGGGCCGCTAGCGCGGTGATAGAGTGCTTTCCGGGAAATAGGGAAGCAGGGTCATGAATCGCATTGTGCTGGGCGCGGTTGCCGCCCTGTCGCTTGCTGCGGCCGGATTGTTCTGGTGGCAGGGCAGGGCCGCGAGCGAGAAAGGCGATCCGCCACCCGCTATTCCCGAGGCACCGCCTTCCGATGAGGCTCTGCCGTTTGCCGATGCCGCCGGGATGCGGGGCCCCGCTCCGCCGCAGGCCAGCGAACAATCGCGCGAGCAGCGCCGGTTCGACCGGCTCGATCGCGATCGCGACGGGCGGATCACCGGCAACGAAATGCTGGCGCCCCGGGCTGGTGCCTTCCGCAAGCTGGATGCCGATGGCAACAATCTGCTGACCTTCCAGGAATGGTCGGTGCGGACTTCGAGCCGCTTCAAGGGGGCCGATGGCAATCGCGACGGGGCGCTGACCCGCGAGGAATTCGCCCGGACCAAGCCGAAACCCGGCAAGCAACCGAATTGCCGCTGCGATAGCCTGCGTTCGCCGGTCGTCCGCCAGCGGCCACCTGCAGCGCGAGCCGCAGCGACCCTCGTTGAACCCGATCCAGATTATACCGATGGCGAAGAAGAGAACGCGTCAGACCAGTGAACGCAGGGTCAGCCAGCCCTGCAAATCGGCCTTCGCCCGCTCGGTATAGGCCAGCTTGCGCTGCTTCTTCTTTACCTCTGGCAGAGGCGGGAACAGGCCGAAGTTGACGTTCATCGGCTGGTAGGACTCCGCCTCGGCATCGCCGGTGATATGCGCGAGCAGCGCGCCCATCGCGGTGGTCGGGGGAGGGGCCTGCCAGACCTCCCCGGCCAACTCTGCAAAGGCCATCATCCCTGCCATCAGGCCGACAGCAGCGCTCTCGACATAGCCCTCGCAGCCAGTGATCTGTCCGGCGAAGCGAATGTGGGGGGCACTCTTCAGCCGCAGTTGCCGGTCAAGCAGCAACGGCGAATTGAGAAATGTGTTGCGGTGCAGCCCGCCCAGCCTGGCAAATTCGGCATTCTCCAAACCCGGAATGGTGCGGAACAGGCGGACTTGCTCGGCATGCTTCAGCTTGGTCTGGAAGCCGACCATGTTCCACAGCGTGCCCAGCTTGTTGTCTTGCCGCAGCTGCACCACCGCATAGGGCCAGCGCCCTTTGGGAAACTCCGCCGTCGCATCGTGCGGATTGTCGAGACCGACCGGCTTCATCGGCCCGAACCGCAATGTATCCTCGCCGCGCTCGGCCATGACTTCGATCGGCATGCAGGCCTGGAAATAGGGGGTGTTGGCCTCCCATTCCTTGAACACCGTCTTCTCGCCCGCGAGCAGCCCGGCGTGGAAGGCGAGGTATTGCTCGCGGTTCATCGGGCAGTTGATGTAGTCTTTGGTCTCTCCCTTATCCCAGCGCGAGGCCATCCAGCAGACGTCCATGTCGATCGAGTCATGATGGACAATGGGCGCGATGGCATCGAAGAAGGCGAGGCTGTCCGCACCGGTCGCCGCGCCGATACTCTGGGCGAGCGCGGCGGCAGTGAGCGGGCCGGTGGCGACAATGGTGAGGCCAGCCTCGGGCAGCGTGTCGATCCGTTCACGGACAATTTCGAGATTGGGCAACGCGGCGAGGGCGCCTTCCACCTCGGCGGAAAACACATCGCGGTCCACTGCCAGCGCCGATCCGGCAGGCACCTGCGCCTTCGCCGCCGCCGTCATGGTCAGCGAGCCCAGTGCCCGCATTTCATGATGCAGCAGGCCAACGGCATTGCTGACATCGTCGTCCGAGCGGAACGAGTTCGAACAGACCAGTTCGGCAAGTGCATCGGTTTCATGAGCATCGGTTGCACCGCCGCCGCCGCGCATTTCCGAAAGACGCACGCGAATGCCCCGCCGGGCGAGCTGCCAGGCTGCTTCGCTTCCGGCAAGACCGCCGCCGATGATGTGGACCTGGTGGTTCATGGGTGCGCGCCGACAGGCGATGGATCAGAAGAGACCAAGCACTTTGCCGAGGCAGAAGGCAGCAATCGCCATCCCAGCCAGCACCAGCAAGAATCTGCCTACCGTGAAAGATCCCGACGATCCGGATGATCCGGCCATAGCCGACGGCATATGGGAATCTGTCACGGGCGGATTCGCCAGTTCGAAGCTTATGTCTTCCGCTTCGGTGGCCTCGGGTGCGATGCGCCAATTGCTCTCTGGAACTTTTGCCATCGAGCGATACTATCGCTTTATGGAACCCGCCGCCAGCCCCAGCGATTTGCCTGCAGAGCTCAGCGACCTTACCTCGCTCGGCGAGCCCATCCTTGCCGAGGTCGTGCGTGAGGCAGAGCAGATGGTCGATGCACAGTTTGCCGCGATTGTGGCGGGCGATCAGCGGGCACTGACTTTGGCGGGCATCGCGGCGACGATCTCGGGCGGTGCTGCCGGCCTGCTGGTCGCCAAGGATTGGCCCGATAGCCAAGTGCCAGAGAAGGTTCTGGCGGGCCTGTTGATTGGCGTGGCGCTGTTGCTGCTTGTCGCCGCTGCCCTGGCAGTCGCAGCAGCAATGCCTTCGCGCTTTCTGTTTCCCGGGAACGAACCGGCGAATTGGCATCCCATGCACTGGTTATTGCCTGAAGGTCGACGCCACACTTTGCGCGCGGCGCGCGTTGAGCAAGCGATCGTGCTCCAGGCCAAAATCGATGCCAACCGCAAGGCTGCCTTCCGGCAGGCGCGACTGGTGCGCCGCGCAGTCTATCTTGGCTTTGCCGCGATCGGCGGCGGCATCGTTGTGCTGATTTCGGCCTATTTGATCGGCATGCTCAAAGTTTGATCGATCGGGCGGTGGGATGCAACGGCCGACAGGGGTAGCGTTCCATAGATATGCGGAAACAATGCGCCTCCCCGTGAAGGTTCCCAGCGCACGGCATCGCCCAAGTGGACAAGGTCAACCTCGACCAGTTGCAGACCTTGCTGACCGGCGAAATGCTTTTCCAGCGTTCCGGCCAGTTGTTCGGCGGTCGACAGGTGAATGAAACCGTCGGCGAGATCGACCGGGGCGCCGACGAACGAACCTTCCGACAACAAGGCCGCCATCTGTCCGGACGTCAGCACCTTGTAGGCGGTCTCCGGTTGCCCGGTCATTCGGCCCAGCTCATTCGCCGGTGTCATCCGGGGCAGTGGGGGCATCGCCTGGATCCGCCGCATCAGGCAAAGCCTCGTCGCCTTCGACCACTCCATCATCCTCGCCCGCATCCGCCAACCGCACCGCGCTGACCACATGTTCCTCGTCGGCAACGTTAAACAGCCGCACCCCGGCAGAGCCGCGCCCGATCACCCGCAGGCTTTCCAGCGGCAGACGGATCAGTTTGGCCTGATCGGTGACCAGCATCAGCTGGTCGGCCACAACCGCCGGGAAACTGGCCACCACCGGGCCATTGCGACCGATATTGTCGATATTGGTGATGCCCTGGCCACCGCGACCGGTGCGGCGGTATTCATAGGCGGACGACAGCTTGCCATAGCCGTTGGCGCAAACGGTAAGGATGAACTGTTCGCGTTCCTGCATTTCGGCGAAGCGTTCCGGCGAGAGGGAAGTTTCGCCTTCCCGTTCGCCCTTCCACGGGGCGAAGCGGACGTAGTCTTCGCGTTCCTCCGACGTGGTGCCGACCCGGTGCAGGATCGACAGCGAGATAACCTCGTCGTCGCCCTTCAGCAGCATGCCGCGCACGCCGGTGGAGGTGCGGCTCTGGAATTCGCGTACGTCGTCTCCGGCGAAGCGGATCGCCTTGCCCAGACGGCTGGCGAGTAGCACGTCATCGTGGGCTTCGAGCAGGGCGACGCCAATCAGCCGGTCCGCCGAATCTTCCTCGAATCGCATGGCGAACTTGCCGTTCGAGGGCACGTTGGTGAACAGGTCCATGCTGTTGCGCCGGACATTGCCCTTGGCCGTCGCGAAAACGACGTGGAGTTTGCCCCATTCGCCTTCGTCCTCGGGCAGCGGTAGCACGGCTGCAATTGTCTCGTCTTTGTCGAGCGCCGGCAGCAGATTGACGATCGGCCGGCCCCGGGTGGCGGGTCCGCCCTCGGGCAGTCTCCACACCTTGAGACGGTAGACCTTGCCGGCGGTCGAGAAGAACAGCACCGGATTGTGCGTGCTGGTGACGAACATCGAGGATACGACGTCTTCGTCCTTGGTCGCCATGCCGGCGCGGCCCTTGCCGCCGCGGTTCTGCGCGCGGAAAGTTGAGAGCGGCGTGCGCTTGATATAACCGTCCATGGTGACAGTGACGACCATCTCGTCGCGCTCGATCAGGTCCTCGTCCTCGAGCCCGTCCCAGGCAGCGGTGATTTCCGACAGGCGCGGAGTGGCGAAAGCATCGCGCACTGCCGCCAGTTCATCCTTCATCACGCCGTAGAGCTTCACCCGGTCGGCAAGAATGCTGAGGAATTCTTCGATAGCATCGGCGAGCTGCTGCAATTCGCCGCCAATCTCATCGCGGCCAAGCGCTGTCAGGCGGTGCAGGCGAAGATCGAGTATGGCCTTCACTTGCGCTTCGGAGAGCTGGTACTTGCCATCGACGGAATCGTCGCCGTCGTCTTCGATGGCTTCGACCAGCGAGACATAGCGGGCGATTTCCGCAATCGGCCACTCGCGAGCAAGCAGGGCCGCCCGGGCCGCCGCCGGATTGGGCGAGCCGCGAATTATCCGCACCACCTCGTCGAGATTGGTGACCGCGATTACCAGGCCAAGCAACAGATGCGCCCGGTCGCGCGCCTTGTTGAGCTCGAACTTGGTGCGCCTTGTGATCACTTCTTCGCGGAAGGCGATGAAGGTCTGGATCATGTCGCGCAGCGTCAGCGTTTCGGGCCGTCCGCCGCGGATCGCCAGCATGTTCGCCGGGAAGCTCGATTGTGCCGGGGTGTGCCGCCATAGCTGGTTCAGCACCACCTCGGGAGTGGCGTCGCGCTTCAGGTCGATAACGACCCGCACGCCCAGCCGGCTCGATTCGTCGCGGATATCCGAGACGCCTTCGATCCGCTTGTCCTTGGCGGCCTCGGCGATCTTTTCGACCAGGCCGTTCTTGCCGGTCTGGAAGGGCATCGACGTGAGCACGATCGACCGGCGGTCACCGCGCCCTTCCTCGATCTCATGGCGGCAGCGCTGGAGGATCGAGCCGCGCCCGGTGGTATAGGCCGAACGGGCACCCGAAGTGCCGAGAATGATCGGCGCGGTCGGAAAATCGGGGCCAGGGACGATTTCGAACAGTTCTTCGATGGTGATCGCCGGATTTTCGATCATCGCCAGGCAGGCGTCGATCACTTCGCCGAGATTGTGCGGCGGGATGTTGGTCGCCATGCCGACCGCGATGCCGCCAGCGCCGTTGACCAGCAGATTGGGGAAGCGCGCCGGAAGCACCGAAGGCTCCTGCCGCGAGCCGTCGTAGTTATCGACGAAATTGACCGTATCCTTGTCGAGATCGTCGAGCAGGCTGTTCGCCACCCTGGCGAGCCGCGCCTCGGTATAGCGCATCGAGGCCGGAGGATCGGGGTCCATCGAGCCGAAATTGCCCTGGCCGTCGATCAGCGGCAGCCGCATCGACCAGTCCTGCGTCATCCGCGCGAGCGCGTCGTAGATCGCGCTGTCGCCATGCGGGTGATAGTTGCCCATCACGTCGCCGACGATCTTGGCCGATTTACGGTAGGGCCGTCCCGCGACCATGCCGCCTTCCTGCGCGGCATAGAGGATGCGGCGGTGGACCGGCTTCAGCCCGTCGCGCACATCGGGCAGCGCGCGAGCGACGATCACGCTCATCGCGTAATCGAGATAGCTGGTCTTCATTTCATCGACGATGTCGATGCGGGCGTATTCGCCGGAAGGCGGAATGGAATCAGGGATTTCGGGGTCGTCGCTCACGCGGTTGTTTCAATCGAAGTTGAAGGGAAGTTGCTGGCTTTGGCCCTAGGCGACGCGGCGGGTGAACGCCAGCGCTTTGGCCGCCGATTCGCCCGCAAATCCGGCGCTTTTCCACATATCCGCCACTTATCGGGACGCCTTGTCTGAACCGGCGGGACAAAGCGCATTCAATCGCCGTTCAGTGGCCCGATCCTAGCTGCGCGGGCAGTTGCCAAGCGGGCGAATCCTCGCCATTGGCGGAATGGATAGTTTTGGGACGGCGCAGGTGAATTCCGCCGCATTCTTGAGGAGACGATACCGATGATCCGCAACCTTTTGCCCATTTCCGGGTTCCCGTTTGCCAGCCCGGCGCTCGGCGTCGCGCTTGGCCTGGCGATGCTTGCCGGTTCCGCCAGTGGAGCCCTGGCGGCCAAGCCCCCCAAGCCGGAGACGCCGAAAATCAGCCTCTCCAAGACATTCCAGCCACTCGCCCAAAACGTGAGCAAGGCAATCGAAGCGGCCAAGACCCGCGCCGACGTGGTTGCCGCCGTCAACGGCGTCAATGCCGCGAATACCGCATTGCAGAACGCCCGGGGCGAGGCGCGCAAGCAGGCAACTGCTAATCTCGATGCCGCGCTTGCCGCGCTCGGGAATACGCTTGCGGCGGAGAAGACCCAGCTCGAGGGCGCCTTTGCCGGCGCGACCAGCCCGGATGACACCTACATGGCGGGCAATCTTGGCGGTGAGCCTTGGCGGTCTGGCCAAGGATACACGCATGCAGCGCCGCGGCCTTGAAGCCATGCTCGGAAGCGGCAAGGTTGCCGCCGCCGATGCGCCGCGGCTGAACTATTATCTTGGCCAGTTCGCCTTCGACCAGAAGGACTACGGCGTGGCCCGCACCGCGTTGCAGGCGGCGATCACCGCCGGTTTCCGCGAAAACGACATCGATGCCCTGCTTGCCGAGGCCTACATCTCGGACAACCAGGCCGCCCAGGGCCTGACCATTCTCAGACAGGCGATCGATTATCGCAATTCGACTCCTAACAAGGCACCTGCCGGCTGGTATCGGCGCGGCCTTGGCGCGTCATACAAGGCGCAGATGGTCGACAAGGCTGCCGAATTCGCCATGGGCCTGGTCCAGGCCTATCCGACCAAGGACAACTGGGCAGGGGCGATCACCGTGGTGCGCGAGATCGGCAAGTTCGCGCCGCAGGAATCGCTCGATCTGATGCGGCTGATGGGCCGCACCAATTCCTATGCGGAAGAGCGCGATTATATCGAATATATCCAGGCCGCCGACGCGCGCCGCCTGCCGGGCGAAGTGCTCCAGGTGATTGCGGCCGGAATATCGTCTGGTAAGTTAAGAGGGAGAAATTCTTCGACAGTATGTAACGTCAACCGAAGCCCGGACCATTGCCACTGGCCGTGTCGCTGCTGACCGCGCTTCGTTGCCGGGACTCGAGCGCGAAGCCCGCGCGCCCAATGCCTCGGTTGTAACAGTCTCGGGTGCCGCCGATGCCTTCCTCAGCTATGGCGACGCGGCCAAGGCCGAAGCGCTCTACGCCATCGCCATGAACAAGCCGGGGGCCGACGCCGCGCGCTTGCTAACCAGGCAGGGCATTGCCCAGCTCGACCAGGGCAATCTTACCGGTGCGCAGGCGACATTCGCGAGAGTGCCGGCCGGCCCGCGCAAATATATCGCCCAGCTGTGGGGGCTTTATGCCGTCCAGAAGGCATCGCCGGCTCCCGCCGCGCCCTGAGCCGGTCCCTAAACGGACCTAGGCAACGAATGGGAAGGGCGGCGGGAAACTGCCGCCCTTTTTCGTTTGCCCGTCGCTATTCGACCGGGGCAAATTCCCCGCTGGCCTCGTCAAGCAAGTGCAGCATTCCGTCCGATATGGCGAAAAAGGCGCCGTGGAGCCGCAGCGCGCCGTCGCGCTCTTTGCGGCGGATGCAGGGGAAGGTGCGCAGGTTCTGAAGGCTGACACGCACACCCGCATGCTCCATCGCCCGCTCGGCGCTCACGCCCCACGGTGCCGTATTTCGCGGCGATCGGCTCGCGCGCTTCATCCAGCAGGGCGATCCAGTCGGCGATGAAGCCGCCTTCGCCGGGCTCGGTGCCGTGCAGTTCGCGGGTCAGCGCCACTTTGCAGCCGCCGCACATGCCGTGGCCCATGACGATGATTTCCTTGACCTCGAGCACCTGCACGGCGAATTCGAGCGCGGCGGAGACACCGTGATGGCCGGGCGTAGTCTCGAACGGCGGCACCATCGCGGCGACATTGCGCACGACGAAGACCTCGCCGGGATCGACATCGAAGATTTGTGCGGGATCGACCCGGCTGTCCGAACAGGCAATGATCAGGATCGCCGGCTCTTGCCCCTCGCGCAGCTGCTTCCAGCGCTCGCGGTTCGGGCTCCAGGCGGACTCCCTGAAGTGGCGATAGCCGTCGATCAGACGGGAGAATTCGGGGGAGGGGCTGTCTTCCATAGATCGCTTAATGGCGGGCGAGATTGGCACTGGCAAGGCGGTAAACATCCGCCTATCTGGGCGCGATGAACGACCTCTCCGCCGCCCCTGCGCCAGAGCGCCAGCGCAAGCCCGACTGGATCCGCGTCAAGGCGCCGACGTCCAAGGCCTATGGCGAAACCCGCGACCTGATGCGCAGCCTGAATCTCAATACGGTGTGCGAGGAAGCGGCCTGTCCAAATATCGGCGAGTGCTGGACCAAGAAGCACGCCACGGTGATGATCCTGGGCGACACCTGCACCCGCGCCTGTGCCTTCTGCAACGTCAAGACCGGGATGCCGGGCAAGGTCGATGCCGACGAGCCGGAACATGTCGCCGAGGCTGCGGCGAAGCTGGGGCTGGAACACATTGTTGTCACATCGGTCGACCGCGACGATCTTGCCGATGGCGGGGCAAGCCAGTTTGTCAAAGTGATCGCAGCGCTGCGCCGGACGACGCCCTCGACGACAATCGAAATCCTGACCCCCGATTTTCGCGGGCGGATGGAACCGGCGGTGGAGGCGATCGTCGCTGCGCGGCCCGATGTCTACAACCACAATCTCGAGACCGTGCCCCGGCTCTATCCGACGATCCGGCCCGGTGCGCGCTATTACGCCTCGCTGCGGCTGCTCGAACAGGTGAAGCGCCACGATCCCTCGATCTTCACCAAGTCCGGCATCATGCTCGGGCTGGGCGAGGAACGGATGGAAGTTCATCAGGTGATGGACGACATGCGCTGCGCGGGGATCGATTTCCTGACCATGGGACAATACCTCCAGCCGACCCCGAAGCACACCAAGGTCATCGAATTCGTGACGCCGCAGGCTTTCGATGCCTATGGCGCGATCGCGCGCGCCAAGGGCTTTCTGCAGGTCGCCGCCAGCCCGCTGACCCGGTCGAGCTATCACGCCGGCGACGATTTCCGTCAGATGCGGGCGGCGCGCGAGGCACAGTTGGCGAAAGTCCGGTAATGCCGTCGATCCGGGAAGTCCGCATTCTGCCGTACAGCGCCGGGCAGATGTTCGATCTGGTCGCCGATGTCGCCCGCTATGGCGAATTCCTGCCCTGGGTGGTGGCGACGCGGGTGCAATCGGATTCGGACGAGCATATGGTCGCCGACATGCTGGTCGGCTTCAAGAGCCTGCGCGAGAAGTTCACCTCGCGGGTCGAGAAAATCAGGCCCGAGCGCTTGCAAGTCCACTATATCGACGGCCCAATGCGCGATCTCGATAATATCTGGGTGTTCCGGCCGCTGGGTGACGCAGCCTGCGAGGTCGATTTCTCGGTCAGTTTCCGCTTCCGCAATGCCCTGTTCGAAAGCCTGGCGGGCCAGTATTTCGACAAGGCCTTTCGCAAAATGGTCGCCGCCTTCGAGGCGCGCGCCGATGAACTCTACGGCAACAACAATTCCAGCGCGACCAGCGCAGCCTGACGGCGCACTTCGGACCGGCTCGATCCGTCGAGCCTCCGCTCTTCGGCATCGACTTCGTCGCTGCCCCGCACTGCACGGGCGAAGACTACCGTTCCGACCGGCCGGTGCGCGCTTCCCCCGTCGGGCCCGGCGATACCGCTGATTGCCACGGCGACATCGGCCTTGCTGCGCTCCAGTGCGCCCTGCGCCATGGCCCAGGCAGTCGCCACCGAAACGGCGCCGAAGGCATCGAGAATTTCCTCGGAAACTGCCAAAACTTCGCGCTTCGATTCATTGGAATAGGTGATAAAACCACGATCGAGCACGGCGGACGAGCCGGGAATTTCGGTCAGGGCCGCGCAGACCAGACCGCCCGTGCAGCTTTCCGCCAGCGCCACCTTGCGTCCGAGCAATGCATTCTCGCGGATGACCCGTTCGGCCAGCAGGGCGATGTCGTCGGGCAAGATATACATGGATGCCGCCTTCCGGGCCTACTGTGCCACGTCGCAGCTTGCCAGCTTCTTGTCGCCCCGGATAGCGGCAATGAAGATGACCGAGGCCAGATTGACCATTCCGCCGGCCTGCAACGGGGCAAGCGCTTCCATCACCTTCTCGAAATCCGCGCAATTCTTTGCCGGGACTTTGAAATTTATTTCCTTGAGCATGATGTCGTCGAACATCGAACGCAAGGTCCTGTCAGACAGCTTTTCCAGTGTCGCCAGATCCTTGCCGCCGTCTGTTGCGGAGAATTTGAGGAAACCGGAACGGGCTTGTGGCCAGGCCTGCTCGCGGCTGGCGTGCATCTGTCCGGTCAGAACGGGCAGACCGGAGCGCAGGTAGCCGTTGGGCGCGGCGGTGGGTCCGCATGTTTCGGCAACATGATCGAGCACCACCGGAGCGAGGTATCCCACCAGTCCGTGAACCTCGGCCTCGGTCAGACACGCGGGAGGAGCCGCAGCCTGGGCCTGGCCAAGAGACATCAAGGCCGAAGCTGCGGCCACACGGAACAGGGTTTTCGTCATAGCCGCCTCCTGGTTGGCTGGAGCGAGCCAGTACCGGTCAAGCCGGGCAAATGCTTAGCGCGCCGATCCTGGCTTTGCCGGACTTTGCCCCGAGACCCACGGCAACCGCAATCAGTTCGGCAGTATTTTCCGGGGGCAAGGGGGCAAGCAGACGGACGAGCCGGTCGACCACGCCGCAACGTTCGGCCGGCAGCTGCTGGCCGACCATCCCGGAAATCAGCCCGTCGAGCATCTGCTGGAGCGAGGCGTCGGGCATCGTCTTGAGCAGATTGGCGGCCTCGCCATTGGCCGTGGTCCCGCTCAGCTTAACGAACGCGGCTTTTGCCGAGGGCCAGGCGGCCGGCTTGGCCTCGGCATAGCGCAAGGCAAGCCGGGCACCGTTCAGCTTGAGCCAGGCATTGGCCGGCAGCGTGGCGGCGCAGCGCTGGGCCGTGCCGGCAATGATGCTGGGCAGCGAATAGCTCGACAGGGCGGTGAATTCCGCCGGGGTAAGGCACGGCGGCTCTGCCGCTGCCGCAACGCCCGGCAAGATAGCAGCGGCGGCGGCTGCAATAGTGAGGAATTCGCGCATGGTGGATACTCCGGTCAATTCCTAATGAGTGTGGCGACTGCCTGCGCCGCGATACCTTCGCCGCGGCCGGTAAATCCTAGCTTTTCGGTCGTGGTCGCCTT
The DNA here is from genome assembly GCA_963775115.1 of uncultured Alphaproteobacteria bacterium. Taxonomy (GTDB): domain Bacteria; phylum Pseudomonadota; class Alphaproteobacteria; order Sphingomonadales; family Sphingomonadaceae; genus Novosphingobium. The sequence goes on along the minus strand of CAVZHP010000005.1, from coordinate 50,370 downwards.
GACGCTCACCAAGGCGATGTCGATGCCGGCGATTTCTGCGAGCCGGGCCCGCATGGCCTCGCGGTGGGGACCGATTTTCGGGGCCTCGCAGATAATGGTAAGGTCGATATTGCCGACAAGGTAACCGGCCTCGGCTACCAGCCCGGCGGCATGGGCGAGGAACCGGTCCGAAGACGCGCCGCGCCATTGCGGATCGGCGGGCGGGAAGTGCTGGCCGATATCGCCCGCCCCGATCGCCCCGAGCAAGGCATCGACCAGCGCGTGGATCGCGACGTCGGCGTCGCTGTGCCCGGCAAGGCCCCGGTCATGTTCGATCTTCACTCCGCAGAGCCACAGCTCTTCGCCCTCGGCCAGGCGGTGGACATCGTAGCCGGTGCCCGTACGGACCGGTGGGGAGGCCTGCCCAAAGTCGCTGGCATAGGTAAGCTTGTGCAAATGTTCGTCTCCTTCGACCAACGCGACGCCGATTCCGGCGGCCTGGGCGACCTGGGCATCGTCTCCGGCATTGGCTTCGCCTGTCCAGCCGCGGTGGGCGGCGAGGATCGCGCCATAATGAAAGGCCTGCGGCGTCTGCACGCGGCGCAAGGCATTGCGGTCCGCCGCGCTTCCCATCATGCCCTCCCGATCATGGGCAAGACTGTCTGTCACTGGCAGGACCGGGATGGCTGCGTGATGAATGGCGAGGGCGACGAGCAGGCGGGCGGTGACCGCTTGCGGGATAATCGGCCGGGCGGCGTCGTGGATCAGCACCAGGTCCGGCGCGTGGGCCTCCAGCGCCTCGAGCCCGCGCCGCACCGATTGCTGCCGGGTCGCGCCGCCGGTGACGAGTAGCACTCCGGCAATCCCCTCCAGAGCAGCATTGGCCACTGTGTCCGCGCCTTCCGGGATAACAACCGCAACAGGCGACACACCTGCCGCCGTCAAGGCCTCTACCGAATGACGGACGACCGCCTTGCCGCGCCACCTGGCGAATTGCTTGGGCAGCGGCTGCCCCGCGCGCAATCCCTGGCCGGCGGCAACGACCACGGCTGCAATACGGGGAGGGGCGGGGGAAGCCGTCATTTCCCCCGCGCGGGTAACCGCTTGCCGTTCTCCCGGCAATCCACTATGCGCTGCCCAAATTTTAGGCAGCCAGATGAATTCGCTTCCACCCCCGCCCGAACTGAAGCCGATCGACATCGGCCCGGTCCGTATCGACAGCCCGGTGATCCTGGCGCCGATGACCGGCGTCACCGACATGCCGTTCCGCAAGCTGGTGCGCCGCTTCGGCTCAGGTCTCAACGTCACCGAAATGATCGCCTCCCCGGCGATGATCCGCGAGACGCGCCAGTCTTTGCAAAAAGCGGCCTGGCACGCCATCGAGGAGCCGGTATCCTTGCAACTGGCCGGTTGCTCGCCCGCCGAAATGGCCGAGGCGGCGAAGCTCAATGCCGGCCGCGGCGCTGCGATCATCGATATCAACATGGGCTGCCCGGTGAAGAAGGTGGTCAACGGCGATGCCGGATCGGCGCTGATGCGCGACCTGCCGCTCGCCGCCGCGCTGATCGAGGCGACAGTGAAGGCGGTCGATGTGCCGGTCACGGTCAAGATGCGGATGGGTTGGTGCCATGACAGCCTCAACGCCCCGGAACTGGCCCGTATCGCCGAGGACCTTGGCGCCAGGATGATCACGGTCCACGGCCGCACCCGCAACCAGATGTACAAGGGCGAGGCCGACTGGGCCTTCGTGCGCAAGGTGAAGCAGGCGGTGTCGCTGCCGGTGATCGTCAACGGCGACATCTGCACCATCGCCGATGCTGCGCGCGCGCTGGAGCTTTCCGGCGCGGACGGGCTGATGATCGGGCGCGGCGCCTATGGCAAGCCGTGGCTGCTGGGTCAGATGATGCACTGGCTGCGCAGCGGCACAACCATTGCAGACCCTGTGCTCGACGAGCAATTGTCTCTGATACTTGAGCATTATGAGGCAATGCTCATGCATTATGGCAGGGAAACCGGCGTCAAGATGGCTCGCAAACACCTCGGCTGGTACACCAAGGGCCTGCCGGGCTCAGCCGAGTTCCGTAACCGGGTGAACTTCATCGACGATGCCGCGCAGGTGACTGCGATGCTCCGTGAATTCTACGCGCCGCTGCTTCATTGCCCCGAACTGCAGCGCCAGGCGGCATGACCGACATCCGGGGAGCGAATTTTCCGGATGCGCAGCGCCAGCTCGCCAGCCTGCCGCTGGCGGTTCTGCTGCTTTCGCCGGGCCAAAAGATTGCCTCGGCCAATCCCGCCGCCGAACAGTTCTTCGGCCAGAGCCTGCGCCGACTGACCGGCAAGCCCTTGTTCGATACGCTGAGTTTTAATGAGCCGCGCCTGGCCGAGAGGCTCGGTGACTCCGAAACACCGGTCTCCGCACGAGAAATCGACGTGACGATCGCCGGAGTTGGCACCAGGCGCCTCGATGTCACGGCCGCGCCGGTTACCGATGCTGTTGGCTGGCAAGTCCTGACGTTCCACGATTCGAGCGCGGCGGAGGCGATGGGTGGCGAGTCGGGCGGAGCGGGCGATGCCATGTTGCGCGCGCCCGAAGTATTGGCTCATGAGATCAAGAACCCGCTCGCCGGGATTCGCGGCGCGGCGCAGCTGCTCGGGCGCAAGCTGGGCAAAGAGGAGCAGGCGCTCACCCGCTTGATCGCCGACGAGGTCGATCGCATCGCCAAGCTGATCGATCAGATGCAGACCCTGAGCCGGCAGACCATTGCGCCGCTTGAACCGTGCAATCTGCACGAGGCGATTCGCCGTGCCAGTGCGGTGCTTGCTGCGGCAGGCGGCAAAGGCGCGCGGATCGAAGAGGAGTTCGACCCGTCGCTGCCGCCGCTGCTCGGCAATCCCGATGCGCTGGTGCAAGTGCTGATCAACCTGCTGGCCAATGCCCGCGAGGCCTGCGCGGGCGCGGCGAAGGGAAAACCCCGGGTAGTGGTCCGCACCCGCTTTGCCAGCGGCTTGCAGCTGCATTCGACCGGATCCGGCAAACCCGTGCGCTTGCCGATCGAGCTCAGGGTGAGCGACAATGGCCCCGGCGTCGAGCCGGCCATGCGCGAGCGGATTTTCGATCCGTTCGTCACCACCAAGAAATCGGGGCAGGGGCTTGGACTGGCGCTGGTGCGCAAGCTGGTAGCCGAAATGAACGGGCGAATCGGGCACGAGCGCGACGAGGCCGACGGGTGGACCCATTTCCGCCTGCATCTGCCCATGGCGGGCGATAAAGGGGTGGGGACCGGGACCAGGAAGGGAGGCGGCACATGACTCGGGTGCTTCTGGTCGAGGACGATGTCTCGATCGCTATCGTCATAACCGCCGCGCTCGAAGCCGAGGGCTTCGCGGTGACCGGCTGCACCTCTATCGCCGAGCGCGACCGGCTGCTGTCCGAAGGAAGTTTCGCCGCGTTGGTGACCGATGTCATGCTGCCCGATGGCGACGGCATCGCGACCATGTCTGGGGTTCGCGCCCTTCATCCGGAAATGCCGGTGATCATCCTCTCGGCGCAGAACACGCTCGACACCGCCGTGCGGGCGAGCGGAACCGGAGCCTACGAATATTTCCCCAAGCCGTTCGATATCGACGAACTGGCCAAGGCGGTGCGCCAGGCTGCCGGGGCGAGCGTGGCGGAAGGACTGGAGGACGAACCCGAGAGCCAGGCACTGCCGCTGGTTGGCCGCAGTGCGCCGATGCAGGCAGTCTATCGCATGATAACCCGGGTGCTGCGCAACGACCTCACTGTCCTGATCCTTGGTGAATCCGGAACTGGCAAGGAACTGGTCGCCGAAGCGATCCACCAGCTTGGCCATCGCGCGGCGGGGCCATTCGTTGCAATAAACACTGCGGCGATTCCCGCCGAGCTGATCGAAAGCGAGCTGTTCGGTCACGAAAAAGGTGCCTTCACCGGCGCGGTTGCCCGCCATATCGGCAAGTTCGAGCAAGCCGAGGGTGGCACGCTGTTTCTCGACGAAATTGGCGATATGCCGATGCAGGCACAGACCCGGCTGCTGCGTGCCCTGCAATCGGGCACTATCCGCCGGGTCGGTGGGCGCGAGGAAGTACGGATCGACGCGCGCATCGTTGCCGCCACCAACCGGGATCTCGAGCCGATGATCACCGCAGGCCAATTTCGCGAGGATCTCTATTACCGCATCAATGTTGTGCCGATCCATTTGCCGCCCTTGCGCGAACGGCCCGACGATATCGAGGCGCTGGCCCGGCACTTCCTCCAACTGGCCTCCGCCGAAGGTCTGCCGCGCCATCAGTTGACCCCGGACGGCGCTGCTCTGCTCTCGCGCCAGTCCTGGCGGGGGAATGTCCGCGAGCTCAAGAACTTCATCTACCGGGTGGCGCTGCTGGCGCGTGAAGACGTCATCGATGCGGCTGTCATCCAGCCGCTGGTCGACCGGCTGCGCGGGCTGGAGAATGCCGGCAGCGAGGGAAATACGGACCTCGCGAGTGCTGTCACCCAATGGCTCGGCGAAGCCCGGCCAGCGCCCGGAACGGTTTACGACAGCGCCCTGGCAGCCTTCGAAAAGCCCTTGTTCGCGGCCGTATTGCAGGAAACCGGCGGCAACCAGTTGCGGGCCGCTCAGCAGCTGGGAATCAACCGGAATACACTGCGCAAGCGCCTTGGTGAGCTGGCGATCGATCCCGAGGAATTCGTCCGCCGTTCGTGAACAAGCGCTTAGCTAATTTACCTTGCAGTTCTGCAACAGCTATGTGGTAATGCTGCAACTAGGATGATTGAAGGCACCTCTCGCAAACGGCGCTGGCCGGTCTGGTGGCGGCGAATTCAGGTCGCCGCGCGGCGGGCCAATTTTTTCGCGATCATCGAGGCCGTGGCTGTTGTCGCTTTCGTGGTGATGACTGCGATTGCCTGGGGAACGCTGTCGAACCAGGCGCTGAAGGGCCAGTTGCTGCCTTCGGATCTGACCGCCACGCTGCTGATCGGCATGCTGGTGCCGGCGATGACGATCCTGGTGCTGCTCGGCCGCCGTCTGGCCCTGCGCCGCGCGGCGGAGAGCATTGGCGGATCGGGACGCATGCACGTGCAACTGGTGTTCCTGTTCTCGATGATCTCGGCGATTCCGACCCTGCTGGTGGTGGTTTTTGCCTCATGGCTGTTTCAGTCCGGGGTCGAATTCTGGTTCTCGGACAATTCGCGCGGGCTTCTGGAAAACTCCAACAAGCTGGCGCGCGGATACTACGAACAGACCCAGCGCGACGTCAGCAACGAAACCGTCGCCATGGCGAGCGACCTGCGCGGGTTCCTCAGCCAGGAATTGATCGCCAGTCCCTCGTTCGCCCAGTTCTATTCCTACCAGGTGGTCAACCGGAAGCTGAACGAATTGGCGATTGTCCAGAAAGGCGAGGACGGCCAGTTGCGCACTGCGGCGATTGTCGATCCGGAAAGCGACACCACGCGCCAGCGGATCACTCCCGCAGTGCTGCGCCGGGTCGACGGCGGCGAGGCGATCGTGATCAACGCCAGCGCCAACAAGATCGAGGCGATCACGCCGATCGACCGGCGCTCAGGCGTCTATCTCTATACCGCTCGGGTCTCCGACTTGCTGGCTTTCAGCCAGGGCCAGCGCGCCGAAAACATCGTCAAGGCCTATGAGGTGCTGACCAACCGGGCGCGCGTGCTACAGCTGCGGTTCAATGTCGCGCTGTTCGTGCTGTCGCTGGCGCTGGTCGGTTTCTTCGTCTGGCTGGCGCTGCGCTTTGCCGACCGGCAGGTGAAACCGCTGCACGAACTGGTCGATGCCGCGCGGCGGGTGGGCAGCGGCAATTTCGCCCTGCGCGTGGAAGGGCGCGCCGGGGCCGACGAGATCGGTCTGCTCAACCGCGCTTTCAACCGCATGACCGCGCAGATCGAGAAGCAAACCCAGGCGCTGGTCGGCGCCAACCACCAGTTGCACGATCGCCGGGCCTTCATCGAGGCGGTAATTGAATCGGTGACCGCCGGAATCGTATCGACCAATCAGGAAGGCCAGATTCTCCTGATGAACAGTTCGGCGCAGAAGCTGCTGCTCGACCGTCCAGGACCGGGTCCGCTCGGCGTGCGCCTGGCCGACGTTGCACCGCAGATCGGCGCACTGATCGAAACGCATATGCCCAGCGGGATCGTGCAATTCGCCAAGGGTGGCGATCTGCTGACGCTGGCAGTGAAGATCAGTTATGGCGGAACCGGGATGGTGATCACTTTCGAGGACATCACCCGTCAGTTGCTCGACCAGCGCCAGGCGGCATGGTCCGATGTCGCCCGGCGGATCGCCCACGAGATCAAGAATCCGCTCACGCCGATCCAGCTCGCCACCGAGCGGCTCAGCCGTCGTTACAGCAAGCAGATAACCGACAAGCCCGAACTGTTCGAGGAACTGACCAGCACGATCATCCGTCAGGTCGGCGATTTGCGCAAGATGGTGGACGAATTCTCGTCATTTGCGCGGCTGCCCAAGCCGGTTTTCCGTAACGAAGACCCAGTCGATCTCGCGCGGCAGGCGCTGTTCCTGCAGGAAGTCGCGCGGCCCGACATCGATTTCGTATTCTCGGCTGAAGGCGAGCTGCAGCAGATCGCCTGCGATCGCCATCAGTTCGGCCAGGCGATGACAAATGTTCTCAAGAACGCCGTGGAAGCAGTCGATGCACGCGCCAAGAACGATGTGCCGGACTACAAGCGCCGGGTCTTGCTGGGAATGCGGCAGGAAGGCGATGCGATCGCCGTAACGATCACCGACAATGGCGTCGGCCTGCCGTCCGATCGGGAACGTATCGTCGAACCCTATGTCACCACCCGCGAGAAGGGCACCGGCCTCGGCCTCGCCATCGTCAACAAGATCGTCGAGGAACACGGCGGCGAAATGACATTTTCTCCCGCCGATGGCGGCGGAGCCTGCGTAACCATGCGCTTTGCCTGCGATCCGCTCGCAGACCGGCGCGGTTCTGAAGCAGCGGAATGAAGGTCGCAAAACCAATGGAGGCCAAATGGCTCTCGACATTCTGATAGTCGACGATGAACGCGATATCCGTGAACTGGTGGCCGGTGTGCTCAGCGACGAAGGCTATGAGTGCCGCACCGCCGGCGATAGCGAAGAGGCGCTGGAAGCAGTTGATCGGCAGCGGCCTTCGCTGGTGCTGCTCGACGTCTGGCTGAACGGCAGCGCCATGGACGGGCTCGAGGTGCTCGACGCGATCAAGGCCCGCGAACCCCAACTGCCGGTCATCGTATTTTCCGGCCACGGCAACATCGACACCGCAGTTTCGGCTATCGGCCGCGGCGCGGTGGACTTCATCGAAAAGCCGTTCGAGGCCGAAAAGCTGCTTCACCTTGTCGGAAAGGCAACCGAAACCGAGCGGCTCCGCCGTGAGAATGCCCAGTTGCGCCAGGGCTATACCTCGGCGGATGAATTCACCGGCAACAGCCCGGCGGTCAATTCGGTGCGAGCGACGCTGAAGCGCATTGCCAATACCGGCAGCCGCCTGCTGATCTCTGGCCCGGCCGGCGCGGGCAAGGAAGTCGCCGCCCGTCTGCTGCACAGCTGGAGCGGACGCGCCGATAACGCATTCGTCAGCGTCAATTCCGCCAGGATTACGCCCGAGCGCTTCGAGGAAGAGCTGTTCGGCGAGGAAGCCGATGGCAATCTGTTGCGCCCCGGGTTGCTGGAACTGGCCGACGGCGGCACGCTCTATCTCGACGAAGTCGCCGACATGCCGTTTTCCACCCAGGCGCGCATTCTCCGGGTGCTGACCGAGCAGGCCTTTGTCCGGGTCGGCGGCAACCGTCAGATTCGCGTCGATGTTCGGGTGGTCTCGTCGACATCGCGAAACCTCGAAGAGGAAATCGCCCTGGGGCGGTTCCGCGAAGACCTGTTCTACCGGCTCAATGTCGTGCCGGTCAAAGTGCCTTCGCTGACCGAAAGGCGCGACGACATTCCCGCGCTCGCCGATCATTTCTTCGCGCGATATGCCCGCGATCAGGGCATCCCGCCGCCTCATGTCAGCGGCGAGGCGATTACCGCGCTGCAATCCTACGACTGGCCGGGCAATGTGCGGCAGCTGCGCAATGTCGTCGAGCGCACCGTCATCCTGACGCCGCGCGACAGGCTGGACCGCATCGAGGTCGATATGCTGCCGCCGGAAATCCTCAGCGAGCGACTCGAAGGCGATTCGCGGATGTCGGCTTTGATGGGCGTGCCGCTGCGCGAGGCCCGGGAGAATTTCGAGCGCGAATACCTCAAGGTCCAGATCCGGCGTTTTTCCGGCAATATTTCCAAGACCGCGGGTTTCATCGGCATGGAAAGATCGGCTCTGCACCGCAAGCTGAAGCTTCTCGGCATGGGCGAACGGCAAGACATTGAAGATGAGGCCGATTGACCTGTCCGTTCGATAAACCGTGTTCACAAGCGGGTCATCAACGGGTAATAAAAAGACCCCACCGGCAGAGCCACAAATCGGCTTTGCCAGATTGCGGACCGCACAAGCGGCCGCCAAAAATAGGAGAATAAGAATGGTTGGACGTACCCTGACCGCGCGCCCTCGTCCCGAGCCGCCGGCCCCGCCAGAACCTTTGGTGCCCGAAGCCGCCGGCAAGGGCCAGAGCCTTCAGGACCAGTTCCTCAACCTGCTGCGCAAAAATAAGGTTCCGGTGACGATGTTCCTGGTCAAGGGCGTCAAGTTGCAGGGAATTGTTACCTGGTTCGACAATTTCTCGATCCTGTTGCGCCGTGATGGCCAGTCCCAGCTGGTCTACAAACACGCGGTTTCGACCATCATGCCGAGCGCGCCGATCGACGCCAACCAGTTCGCTACGAGTGGGGAAGGCAGCAAGAAAGTCCGCCTGCTCCAGGACGTATTCCTTGCCAGCATTCGCAAGGCCAATGCCCAGGTGACCATGTTCCTGGTCAATGGCGTCATGCTGCAGGGCCGGGTGGCCGCCTACGATCTGTTCTGCATGCTGCTTGAGCGCGAGGGCTATGTGCAGCTCGCCTACAAGCACGCGGTTTCGACTATCCAGCCCCTCACGCCAGTCGACCTGACCGGTGAGTGGGATGGCGAAGAAGCGGAAGCCGGCGACTGAGCCAAACCGACGATCTGTCCGGCGAGGTCTCGCGCGGTGCGCGGGGCCTGGTCGTGTGTCCGCAGCTGCGGGGCAGGGGCGGGCTCGAGGCCGATGCCCGGCTCGAAGAGGCGAAGGGGCTGGCGCTGGCGATCGGCATTGTTGTCGCCGATGCCTTCGTCATCCCCATTCGCTCGCCCCGCGCGGCAACCCTGTTCGGCGAAGGGCAGGTCCAGAACATTGCCACGGCCTGCGAGCAGAACGAGGCCGAGCTGGTCATCGTCGATGGCGCACTCACCGCGATCCAGCAGCGCAATCTCGAAGAAAAGCTCAAACGCAAGGTAATCGACCGCACCGGGCTGATCCTAGAAATCTTCGGCGAACGCGCGGCGACCGCGGAAGGCCGCTTGCAGGTCGAGCTTGCGCATCTCGACTATCAGGCAGGACGGCTGGTGCGCAGCTGGACCCATCTCGAGCGTCAGCGCGGCGGATTCGGTTTTCTCGGCGGTCCCGGCGAGACCCAGATCGAAGCCGACCGCCGGCTGATCCGCGACCGCATGGCCAAATTGCGCCGCGAACTCGATCAGGTGAAGCGTACGCGCGGCCTGCACCGTGACCGGCGCGGCAAGGCGCCTTGGCCGGTGATCGCGCTTGTCGGCTATACGAATGCCGGAAAGAGCACGCTTTTCAATTATTTGACTGGATCCGACGTCATGGCGGAGGACCTGCTCTTCGCGACGCTCGATCCGACCATGCGGGCGATTCGCTTGCCGGGGGTGGAGAAAGCGATCCTCTCCGACACGGTCGGGTTCATTTCGGACCTGCCGACCCAGCTGGTGGCGGCATTCCGGGCGACGCTGGAAGAGGTCACATCGGCCGATGTCATCCTGCATGTCCGCGATATCGCCAATTCCGATTCAGACATGCAGAAACGCCAGGTTCTGGATATTCTCGAGGATCTCGGCCTGATCGGCGAGGTCGGCCCGGAGCCGGGCGGGGAGCCGGGCATTCCGATCATCGAGGTGTGGAACAAGTGGGATTTGCTCGACGCGGGCAGGGCGAGTGAACTGGAAGCGGTACTTGCGAGCCGTCCGGATGAGATTATCGTCCCGGTTTCAGCGCTTACCGGCCAAGGCTGCGGGAAATTATTGGAAGTTGCCGGGCAACTGCTGACCGCCGATGCCAGGGAGCATACCTTCGTCCTGTCTGCCAGCGACGGCCAGAAGATCGCCTGGCTGCATGCGCATGGCGAGGTGGTAAGCGAAGTTGATGTCGGCGAGGGGGAAGGGGGGCCGCAGCGCCGGCTGAAAGTGCTGCTGAGCCCGCGCGAACTAGGCCGGTTTTCGAGGCTCTGAGGCTTTGACTGCCTGCCACAGCGCTTCCTGCTCATCGAGCGTGAGCGATTCGAAGTCCTGTCCCTTCGCGCCAGCCAGCTCTTCCATCCCGCGATACCGGCGTTCGAATTTGGCATTGGCGGCGCGCAGCGCGTCTTCGGGCGCCACTCCGTGGGCGCGGACGAGGTTGACTGCGGCAAACAGCAGATCGCCAGCTTCCTCGAGCTTTTCCGCTTCGTCTCGCGCAGCCGCGAGTTCCGCCATTTCCTCGTGCAGCTTGTCTGCCGGGCCTTCCGTATCCGGCCAATCGAAGCCTTGCCGCGCGGCGCGCTTCTGCAATTTTTCCGAGCGCATCAGGGCGGGCAAGGCCTGCGCAATACCGTCGAGCGCACTGCTGGCGCCCTTGGCTTTGCGTTCCTCGGCCTTGAGTTTCTCCCAGCGCTCGGTTTGGTGCTCGCCGCTATCGTCTTCGCCGCCAAAGATATGCGGATGGCGCGCTTCGAGCTTGCCGGCGATGGCGGCGGCGACATCTGGAAAGGCGAAATGCCCCATTTCCTCGGCCATTCGCGCGTGGAAGACGACTTGCAGTAGCAGATCGCCTAGTTCGTCGCGCAGTGCGCCGAGATCGCCGCGCTCGATCGCATCGGCGACTTCGTAGGCTTCTTCGATGGTATAGGGCGCAATCGTGGCGAAGTTTTGTGCGCGATCCCATTCGCAACCCGAGACAGGGTCCCTGAGCTGCGCCATGATCCCGAGGAGGCGGTCGAGCGGCTCGGTCATGATGGAATGATAATATATATTATGTTAAATGATATTGCACCCGACGCGGGCTCCCTGCCGGGGGGCAAGCCGGTCAAAAGCCCATCCTCGTCAGCACAAAGGCCAGCACGGCGATAATGACCGCCCAGCCAACCGCCATCGCCGCCTTTTGCTCGAACGACAATTGGTGCGACTGCAAGGCGCGCCAATTGAGCCAGAGCCAACCGGCCATCGCCACCAATGAAACCAGAAATGTTCCCGTAGCAATCACGCCACCAGCTCCATTCGATCGAAGCCGACCAGAACGTGGTCTGGCACTTCGCGGCTCAACGTGCCATAATCCATGCTCTTGTCGAGATGTGTCAGCACCGCGCGCTTCGCATGGGTTGCCTCGATCAGGTCTAGCGCCATGGCAAGATTGGCATGGGTTGGATGCGGATCGCGGCGCAGGCAGTCGACCACGAGGATGTCGCTGCCGCCAAACAGAGCAATCATCTCACTGGTAATCTCGCTGAAGTCTACCGCATAACTGATTACTTTTCCGTCACAATCCAGACGAAATCCGGTGGTCTGGGCCGGTCCATGCGGCATTTGGCATGCGGCAACGCCAAAACCGGAACAGATGCGCAGCCGGTCGAGCGTGTCGAGTTCGACAATGGTAGAATAGCCATGCTCGCCCGAGAAAACATAGCCGAAGCGCTGGCGCAGGCGGCGTACGGTTTCGGTGGCGGCATAGCCAGGTATCGGACCGCCGCGCCCGTAGCGCATCGGTCTCAAGTCATCGATGCCGTGGGCATGATCGGCGTGATCGTGGGTCCAGAACACAGCGTCGATTTGGTCGATATCGTTGGCCAGCAGCTGTGCGCGAAGATCGGTCGAAGTGTCGATCAGCAGCCGGGCGCCGGCCTCGCTTTCGAGCACCACCGAAACGCGCGAGCGCCGATTCTTGGGCTCGAGCGGATCGCAGTCGCCCCAATCGCCACCGATCCGCGGCACGCCGGTGGATGTGCCGCAGCCCAGCACGATCAGCTTCACGGCACCGCTCCAAATTCCGCCTTACTGAACAGGCGGAAAAAGTTCTGCGTGGTGGATTCCGCCAAAGCCTCCGGTTCCACTCCGCGCAATCCGGCGACAAATCGCGCGGTGTCGGCGGTAAAGGCGGGCTCGCAGACTCTGCCGCGGTGCGGAACTGGCGCGAGGAACGGTGCATCGGTTTCGACCAGCAGCCGGTCTTCGGGTACTTGGGCAGCTATGTCCTGCAAGTCCCTGGCATTCTTGAAGGTAACAATGCCAGAAAGCGATATCGTCAGCCCGAGATCGAGCACCTTCCGGGCAAAGTCCGCCGATGCGGTGAAACAGTGGATCAGCGCGGGGAAGGCCCCCTTCCCCATTTCCTCGGTGAGGATCGCGGCAGTGTCGTCCTCGGCATCGCGGGTGTGGACGATCAGCGGCAGGCCGGTCTCCCGAGCGACGCCGATATGGGTGCGGAACAGTGCCTGCTGGGTTTGGCGCTCGGAGTGTTCGTAATAGTAATCGAGCCCGGTCTCGCCGATGGCGACCACTTTGGGATGCGAGGCGGCTTCGATCAGCGCGGCAGCGCCGAGATCGGCGTGGGCGTCGGCCTCATGCGGATGGATGCCGACGCTGGCCCAGACATTATCCTCGCGCGCGGCCGTTGCGATCACCTGGTCCCACTCGCGCTGCCGGGTGGAGATGTTCAGAAAGCCGGTTATGCCGGCTTCGCGGGCGCGGGCGAGGACGCCGTGCTGGTCCTCGACCAGGCCCTTGTATTCGAGGTGGCAGTGGGAATCGATCAGCATCCCCGCACCACCTCCCCTGCATCGTCATGCTGAACTTGTTTCAGCACCCATTTTGCCTGAAGCGCAGTTTTTGCCGGCGAAGCACTGCGGCATGGTTCGTTTGCTCGACGCAGCTTCGGTCTGAACGGCCAAATGGGCCCTGAAACAAGTTCAGGGTGACGAGGTTTCATTGGGATACCTCTTCGGCGGGTATTTCGAGGCGGGGAAATACGCCGATTGGCTGGGCAACGGTGTATCCGCTGCTCGCTAGCCTTGCGAACCAGTCTGCGTCGTTGAGCGCGGCGAAATCTCGTTCAACAGTAGGAATTCCCATCTGATCCAGCAGGTTCTCAATAGACGTGGGGACAATGCATCGTACAGCGATGGCGAGATCCCGGACACATTGGAACAGGGTCATCAGCACGGCGGCCATGCGCTCTGGATCGGTCTTGCGCAGCGCCCAAGGGGCCTGTTCGTCTATATACTGGTTGCATGCAAATACGGCGCCCATCCAGCGATCCAGTCCATCACTGAACGCCAGTTTGCTTTCAAAAAGGCCATGCATATTCCCTATGCCGGTCTGAAGCTTGAAAAAGAGCAGGCGGTCGTCATCGTGAATTTCAAAGTCAGTTCGCAGTATTCCATCCAGATTTTTGAAAATCATGGATAATGTTCGCTGCGCCAGATTGCCGAAACTGTTCGCCAGCTCCGCATTGCAGCGCGTCACAATCGCCTCGGCGCTATAGCTCCCGTCCTGCCCGAAACTGACCTCTCGAAGCAGGAAATAGCGCAGTGCATCGACCCCGAACCGATCCGCCAGCTCTATCGGATCGACGACATTACCCAGGCGACTTCGACATCTTCTCGCCGCGCGCCAGCAGGAAGCCGTGGCCGAATACCTGCTTCGGCAGCGGCAAGCCTGCAGACCACAGGAAGGCAGGCCAGTAAACCGCATGAAATCGCACGATATCCTTGCCGATCAGATGCAGGTCCGCCGGCCAGAAGCGGGCAAAAGTACCGGAGGTATCAGGATACCCGATGCCGGTAAGATAGGTGGTCAGCGCATCGACCCAGACATACATGACATGCCCCGGGCTGCCGGGCACCGGCACGCCCCAGTCGAAGCTGGTGCGCGAGACCGAGAGGTCCTTGAGGCCGCCCTCGACGAAGCGGATTACTTCGTTGCGGCGGCTCTCGGGCTGGATGAATTCGGGATGATCTTCAAATAGTTCGAGCAGCCTCTTCTCGTACTTCGAGAGGCGGAAAAACCAGCTTTCCTCGACAGTCCATTCCACCGGCGTGCCCTGCGGCGAGAGCTTTTCGCCCGCTTCCCCGGCCATCAGCTCCTTCTCGTCGTAGAACGCCTCGTCGCGGACCGAATACCAGCCCTCGTAGCGATCGAGATAGAGATCGTCGGATGCCTGCATCGCCTTCCACAAGGCCACGCTCGCCGCCTTGTGGCGTTCCTCGGTGGTGCGGCAAAACGCATCATACTGTACGTTCAGCCGCGCGCACATTTCGCGGAAATGATTCGACATTTCGGTGGCGAACTCGAGCGTGTCCTGCCCCGCCGCGCGCGCCGTTTGCGCCATCTTGAGGCCGTGCTCGTCGGTGCCGGTGACCAGGCGCACATCCCTGCCCTGCATGCGGTGGAAGCGTGCGATGGCGTCGGCGGCGATCGCCTCGTAGGCATGGCCGATGTGGGGCTTGCCGTTGGGATAGGCGATCGCGGTGGTGATGTAATAGGGATCGGCCATTGCGGCGCGCGGGCTTTCTGTGATCGGAGGGCTCAGGCCGTCTCTCTAGGCAGTGCGGCGGAGGCCAGCAACCCGCCAATTTCCATGACCAGCAGCCCGGCGTCGAAGTTGTAGGTCGGTGCCTGGGCGCTGAGCCTGGCCAAGGCACTGTGCGCGGCTATGATGCGCTGCTGCTGCTCGCGGCTTGCGGCGGCGGTTTCCCCCGCGAGGATCGAACGGGCAAGATCGAGCGTGGCCATCTGGCGCTCGCGATCCGGCCTCGTCCCGATCTCTTCGGCCAGAGCGCCGCGCAGGGCAAAGTGCTGGTCACCCTCGCGCACCAGCCGTTGCATCAACGTCTGCAGCTTGCCGAGACCCTGTCCGACGAAATCGAGCGCCGCCCCGGGAGAGCCCCGCGCCGCCGCAATCGCCGCCGCCCGGGCCTGGGCATCGGCCTCGGGCACTTCCTGTCTGAGGACGGCATCGACCGCTTCATCCGCCAGCGGCGCGAGATGGAGCATCAGGCAGCGCGAGCGCACCGTTGCCAGCAAGCGCCCCGGACGGTGCGCCACCAGCAGGAAGAAAGTGCCCGCAGGCGGCTCCTCCAGGCTCTTGAGCAGGGCATTGACCGCTCCCTTCTCCATGTCGTCCGCCGGGTCGATGATGATCGCGCGGCGGTTGCCGAGCGTCGGCCGGGTCGTCAGCCGTTGCTGCATGCGGCGGATCTGATCGACGGTGATGTTGCGTTTGAGCTGGTACGGCTTGCCCTCTGCCCGCTTTTTTTCCTCGTCGTCGTTGGCTGGCAGGTGATCGAGGATAATCACGTCGGGGTGATGCTCGCCCTGCGGCTGCGGCACGCCCGCTTCGGCTACCAGTTCGCGGGCGGCGGCGCGGGCGAAGCGCCCCTTCCCCAGCCCCTTTATCCCGGCAATTATCCACGCGTGGTGCATCCGCGCGGAAGCCAGCGCCGCGCGCCATTCGCGCCAGGCGGCATCGTGGCCGGCGAGCATCATGTGCTCCTGCCCAGCAGGGGCTTGATCGCGGCGAGTACCTGCGCCTGTGTCGCCTCGATATCGCCGCTGCCGTCGATCCGGGCGAACCTGCTGGGTTCGGCCTCGGCGAAGCGGGAAAAGGCCTCGGAGACCCTCGCATGATAGGCCGCCTCGCGCCCGCCGATGCGGTCGGCGCCGCCGGGGTCGCGACGGGCGAGCCGCAGCGCAGCCTCCTTCGGCGGAATTTCCAGCAGCAGCACCAGATCGGGCAGCAGACCAAGGCTGCCGATGCGGTGGAGGTCCAGCACCTCCGCGTCGGAGAGCCCCCCACCCCCGCCCTGATAGGCACGGCTCGAATCGACGAACCTGTCGCAAATCACCCAATTGCCGGTCTCGAGAGCGGGGACGATCAGCCGCTCGACATGATCGGATCGGGCCGCGGCGAACAGCAAGGCCTCCGCGCGCGGGTTCCAGCCCTCTCCTTCGAGACCCAGCAGCAGCGTCCTGATCGCTTCGGCACCCGGGGTTCCGCCCGGCTCGCGGGTCACCAGAACATCGATACCGCGCGCGCGCAGGGCATCGGCCAGCAGGCGCGACTGGGTCGACTTGCCTGCCCCTTCCCCGCCTTCGAAGGCGATGAACTTGCCGCGTTTGGTTGTCATGTAACGAGGCCCATAAGCCCGTTCCACAGCCGGTCCAAGGGGCCAGCCTCGCCGACCGCTTGCGCCGCCGCCAGCACAACGCGGCTCGGGGCAAACCCGGGAACCGCCACTTCGAGCTCGGCAACCGGCTGACCGCTGGCAATTGGTGCGACCAGCGGTCCGCGATAGACAATCCGCAGGCGCGGCACCTCGCGCTACCCTTAGGCCGGACGTAGGAAATCCCGCGCGGCGCGACCAGGCCGACCGAACGGCTGTCGCCGCCTTGCACCCGCGCCTCGCCGATCGTTGACCCCGCACCGAACAGGGGAATGCTGTCGAAGGCGGCAAAGGCCCATTCCATAGCCTCGCGCGAGGCCAGGGCCCGGTCGGCCTCGCTCTGCGCCCCGGCCGCAACCACGAATATCCGCCGCCCGCCGCGCTCCGCCGAACCCAGGAAGTTGAAACCCGCCTCATTTGTGTGACCGGTCTTGATCCCGTCCGCCCCTGCAACTACGCCGAGAGTGGGGTCGCGGTTTTGCTGGGTCACGCCGTTCCAGGTGAGCACCTTCTGGCCGAAATAGCGCCGGTAAAGGTCGGGGTGCCGCGTGGTCAGCGCCTCGCCCAGCTTGACGAGGTCGCTGGCACTGACATAGGTCGCGCCGCCATCAGGCCAGCCATTGGGGGTGGCGAAATGGCTGTGCTGCATGCCAAGACGCTTTGCCTCAGCATTCATCATGACAGACCAGCCCGCCACGCTGCCCGCCGCGCCCTCTGCCAGCACTACCGAGGCATCGTTGGCGGAAACCGTGGTGATGGCGCGCAGCAGGATATCGAGCGGCACGCTATCCCCTGCCTTCAGGCCCAGGCTGGTGCCCTTGCCGTGCCAGTCCTCGAATGCAGTTTGCGACATAGCGAACGGTTGTTCGGGTTTCAGCTTGCCCTTGGCGATCAGTTCGAAGGCGACATAGGCGGTCATCACCTTGGTGACCGAGGCCGGGACGAAGCTGAGCTCGGCCTGGCGAGCGTGCAGCACCTGATTCGATCCCGTATCGAGCACCAGACTGACCGGAACCGCAGCAAGCGAGCGCGGCTCGGGGATGCTCGCCCGAG
Organism: uncultured Alphaproteobacteria bacterium; assembly: GCA_963775115.1. Lineage (GTDB taxonomy): Bacteria > Pseudomonadota > Alphaproteobacteria > Sphingomonadales > Sphingomonadaceae > Novosphingobium. Next base: position 32,914 of record CAVZHP010000005.1, on the reverse strand, counting down.
GTTCGCCGTTGGCGTGAATGCCGTCCGGCACTGCCAACAGCAGCAGCGCGAGCAATATGTTTCGAGTGGCCAACAATCCCCGCACCCCGGTTTGCCGGGCGCGAGGGAACAGTATGCCCTCAGCGCGCGCTTTGCACCTGAGCGTCCCTATATCCAGCGCTGCGGGCCTTTGCCAGCGCCGCTTCGGCCTGCGCCCGATTGGCGAACGGGCCCATGACGACCCGAGAAATGCGGTCGCCTGCTCGCACCTGGCCGCCGACCCTGGCGGCAGCGGCAGCAGCGTTCTGCCGGTTTGAATAGGAGCCGACCTGGACGACGAAGGATCCGCCTGCTGCCGGGCGCGGGCTGGCGCTCGCTACGGGCACTGGCGTTGGTCTTGGGCTCGGTTTCACCCGGGGAGTTGGCGTGGCCATCGGAGAAGGCGCGGCTCGCGGCGTTGGCGTAGCGCGGGGAGTTGGCCGGGGCGTGGGTATGGGGATTGCACGCGGCCGGGGTGTCGCTGCCGGCGACGGCAAGACGGTGGGCAGCGGATTGGCAGACGGCGATGCCATCGGTGCCGGCGTGAGGCCAGGTTCCGGGCCGGTCGCGGGAAATGGCAGAGCCTGCGGATCGAGCTTGCGGCGCAGCACCGTCAGCAGCGACTGCGGCGTATCCATCCGGGCAGGAGCGCGCTGGCCGCTGCGCAGTGCGGCGCGTTCGATCTCGGGCGGATTGACCCGGCGGATACGGACCGCAGCCTTGCTTGTGGCTGAAATACCGAGCTGTGCGGCGGCACCGGGCGAAAGCTCGATCAGCCGGTCGTTGGTCATCGGCCCGCGCCGTTCGACGCGGACGAGAATGGTCTTGCCGCTATCGAGCGAAGTCAGCTCGGCATAGCTCGGCAAAGGCAGCGTCTTGTGAGCGATCGACACCGCATCGCCGCCCTCGCCGCCCACCGCCGCATAGCCGACGGCATCGAAGTTGAGCCTGTCGGCGGGGGTATAGGTGACGCCCTCGATGGCAAATGGCGCGCCGACCACTACCGGATAGTCGGCAGCCGGTCCGCTGGTCGCGATTGGCTCAAGTCCGGCCTTGGCCCCGCCCCCGCCGCCGATGCAGCCATTGAGCAGGATCAGCGCGGCCAGTGGCAGCGCGTGGTTAACGGGCAATCTCATCTGCAAGCAACCCCACGGACAAAGCGTAGTAATTCGAGCAGTTATATTGCAGGATAACCCTATAATTCCCGGTTAAGAGGAACGCCTGAGTGCCCGGGCCATCGGGCTCGAACAGGGTAGCCAGAGTATTATCGTTAATCGCGCTCTGCGGCGCCACGCCCATCGCGCGCCATTCGGCCACGGTTTTCCATACCGAATGCCGGGCATGAACCCGCCCGCAGGAGGCCGCCTGCAGCTTGCCCATCAGCGCCATACGGTTGAGCCCGTTCGGCACGGCGGCGCGCACCCCCCAAGGCTCACCGGTGCGCCAGCCGGCATCGCGGAAGTAATTGGCGATCGAGCCCAGCGTATCGGCGCGGCTCGACCAGATGTCGCGGCTTCCGTCGCCGTCCTCATCGACTGCGGTGCGCAGATAGACGCTGGGGAGGAACTGCGGATTGCCGAAAGCGCCGGCCCAGCTGCCGAACATCCGCCCGCGCGGCACGCCTCGGTCGGCCATTTTCAGCAGCGCGACGAATTCCCCGGCGAACAGCTCGCGCCGCCGTCCATCGTAGGCCAGTGTCGCCAGCGAACGGGCCAGATCGAAATCGCCGGTATAACTGCCATAATTGGTCTCATGACCCCAGATCGCCAGTAAGATCGGGATGGGAACGCCGTACCGAGCCTGGATGCGCCCGGTGTATCCGGCCACCTGGGCATACATGTTCTGCCCGCCGGCAATCCGGGGGCCGTCGACATGATCGCGGATATAGGGCGCGGTCGGCGGCGGCACCGGCGAAATGCCAGGCTGTCCGCTATCCAGCTCGACCACGCGCGGGTTGAAACGTCAGCCCCCAGGTCATCTGCTGGATCGTCGGCTCGCTCACGCCTTCGGAGCGGGCCCTGGCGGCGAGCAGTTGCAAATAGCCCTGAAATCCCGATTCCACGTCGCTCTGCGCCCGCGCCGCCGTTTGCGGAAACAGGGAGAAAATGGCCAGCAGGGCAACGAGCGAATAACGGCGCAGAAGTTTCATTGCCGGGGGCTGTCGCATAGTCTCAAGCGATTGTGAATGCCCGGCCTTATGCTTTCAGCCATTCGGTCGCAGCAGCGCGGCAAGATGGTTCAGATTGCCGGCCCTGCCCTCGCCGCGCAGGGAGATCGTCGCGGTCTCGATATGGATATCGGGCGTGGTTTGCAAAACCAGTGGATTGCCGCCCGCCCAGACGGAGCGGCAATTGCGCAGTTTGATCCGCCAGCCCTGCGGCGTGCGGACCAGAACATCGTCGTACCAGCCGGTCGATTCGAACATGTTGCCGCCTTCCGGCACCGCGCGGATGAAGCGGCCATGGACATAGCTGAGGCAGGTCGCCGAATCGCCATCGACCACGACCTGATGATTGGTCGTGACATGCTGGGTGGCGTCGAACGGCGCATGGATCGCGTCGAACGCCTGCTTGATTGTCGCCAGCCCGGAAAATGCCGCCCCGCCGCCGAAATCGGTACTGGCGTCCTGGGTGAACACCCGGTCGAGCAGATCCCATTGCTGGCTGTCGACCGCCACTGGATACAGATTGATCAGGTTGATTATCTCGGCGATGTCCTGCGCGCTCATCCGGCTATTCTCCCATTGCAGTGCAGGCCATGCTTGCAGCTTTTTGCCCAGGGCGCTAGCCGCGATCGGGCTCGTGCGGACAGGTGGCCGAGCGGTTTAAGGCACCGGTCTTGAAAACCGGCGTGGGTGCAAGCTCACCGTGGGTTCGAATCCCACCCTGTCCGCCAATTGGCCGCTGCAACTGCGTCGATCACCGATGCGCTCCCGGCACTAAATTGGCCCATATTGTAACAAGCCCACTATTTCCGGAGTGTATCTTCCCGGCAAGATGACTTATAAGGACAAGTGCCGCCAAAAACCCAGGGCGGTTGTCCTGACTGGCACAGTCCGAGGTGCGGACGATTTGGTGGCATTGGGAAGATCAATGGCAGACGCCATGCGGGGTGCTTTCGAAACCGAGGTCAAGCTGGTTGCAACGTCAGCCATGCTGAAGACCTTGCGCCGCCATGCCGATCTCGCCGGGCCGGAAGGCATCAGCCAGTTGGTCAACACCTATTTCGACACAGCCGACGGCGCCCTGGGCGCCGCAGGCGCGACTTTGCGTATCCGCGCCAATCCCGGCGGACGCGAGCAGACCCTGAAACTCGCCGCAACGCGCGGATCGTCTGTCCGGCGCAATGAATGGAGCGCCCCCGCAACTGGCGACACGCCCGATCCTGCGTTGTTTCCGGCTTCTGCCCGGACCCGCCTTATCCGCCTGCTGGGCAACTGTGACTTGCAAGAGGTGGCGCAGTCGCGAATTGAGCGGACCACCCGCCGTATCCGGTTCGGCAAGTCATCGATCGAGGTCGCTTTCGACTGCGGGACAATCGAAGCCGATGGTCGCAGCGAAGAAATTCATGAACTCGAATTGGAGCTGGAGCGGGGAAAACTGGCGGATGTGCTGAGCCTGGCAACAAGGCTGCCGCTGGGGCCGGACCTGTCTTGGTCGCTCATGAGCAAGGCGGCGCGTTGTCATACCCTGGCATTCGCCACCCCCGCATCGGCGGTTCATGCGAGAGCACCGCGGTTCGCCAGGCTAGCCGATGCCGCAGCCGGATTTCAGACAGTCGCCTGGGAATGTCTCGGTCAACTTCTCGGCAACTACCCGCTGGTGATTGCCGGCGCTGCCCCGGAAGCCGTGCACCAGTCGCGTGTCGCGATCCGGCGGTTGCGCGCCGCTTGCAGCCTGTTTGGCGATCTGATCGATGATGACGCCGCGCCGCAATTGCGAGCCGAGCTCAAGGCCGTGGCGGCGAGACTTGGCGAATTGCGCGATCTCGATGTGTTGACCGGTCAGGTTGCCGACCTGGCGAAGGTAGCTGGCCAGGATGCTTCGGCGCTTGTCGCACGGCTTGAGTTGCGCCGCGCCGATCTGGCCGGGCCAGTGCAAGCGATGCTGTCCGGCGCGCCATTTCAGATATTGCTTTTCAGCCTCGCTGGCTGGATCGAGGGCGGCAGGTGGCGTGTTCAGTTCAGGGACATCGCCAGCCTGCCTGTCCGGACGTTCGCCAGCCGTGAGCTGAAAAGGCGCGCGGGACAGCTGCGTGGGAAGGATATGCGCCTCGCGGCGATGTCCGTCGCCGAGCGGCACAAGTTGCGCATCAAAATAAAAAAGCTGCGATATGCTGTTGAATTCTTTTCTAGTCTGTTTCCCCAGGAGGCCTCCGGAAAGAACCGGCGGCGCTTTTCAAGGGAGCTTGCGCGGCTACAGGAATCGCTTGGCGAGCTGAACGACCTCGCCGCTGTTACCACCGAGGCCGGGCAGCTGTTCGCCGGTATCGATCCGATCGTCGCCGCCGGTCTCGAAGCCCAGCTTGAGGAATTGCTGAAGGGGAACAGGAAGAAGGTGAAGTCGTTGTTGAAGCAATCCCAGAAATCCCTCTCGCGTCTCGAGAAAGCACCCGTCTGGTGGAAATCAGGGCGAGTTGCCGAGTCATGAAAGTCATCGCGATCTACAACGTCAAAGGCGGCGTCGGGAAAAGCACGCTAGCGGCCAACCTGGCTTGGGCTTCGGCGCATTGTTCGGCACGCAAGACATTGCTGTGGGATCTCGATCCGCAGGGCGGTGGCGGCTTTCTGCTGGGGATCGACCGGCGGCAGGGGGCCGATGCGGTATCGGTGCTTTCGCGGGAAGCGGCGCCTGAGAGCTTTGTAGTGCGCACACAATTCGATCGCCTGGACGTTCTGCCAGCCGATCGCAGCCTGCGAAAGGTGGACGGCCTGCTGGCAAATCTGGGCAAGAAGCGCAGGCTGGCCAAGATAACCCAGTCGCTGCAGGAGCGCTACGACCGGATTATACTCGATTGTCCGCCGGTGCTGGGCGAGTTGAGCAGCCAGGTCATCCGCGCGGCCGATGCCATCGTCGTGCCGCTGACCGCTTCGCCGCTTGCGCGCCGGGGTTTGCAGGATGTGCTGGAGGAGCTTCGCCGTAACCATCCTGGCCATGGCCCGGTGCTGCCGGTATTCGCAATGTACGATGCCCGCAGGAAGCTGCATTCCGAAGCGCATGCGGCTGAACCCGACTGGCCAATCGTTCCGATGGCGAGCGTGGTGGAAAAGATGGGCCTGTTTCGCAAACCGGTGGCTGCCTATGCCCCGTCCTCGCCTGCTGCGGCGTCGATCCGCGCGCTGTGGGCCGGTATCGAGCGGAAATTGAACGGAGCCGTTCGCTCGCCCGGTCGGGACTGATTCAGGCGTTCGGCGCGCGCAGTTCGATCAGCCGGTAATATCCACCCGGACCACAGTGGTTATCGACTGACAGACCGTGCTGGATCGCGACCGCGTTCGCGCGCTCGTCCAGATCGAGGCGCGGTGTTACGTGGAAATGTGCGAGCCAGGCTCTGAGCAGTTTCCGCATGGGCGCGGGCAATCCCTCCATGCCGCCGAAATCGACCACATGCAGCGATCCGCCCGGCGCGACGAGCGCCCCGGCTTGCACAAGCGCCGAATTCCAGTCGGGGATCATCGAAGCGGCGAACGAAAGCACCACCCGGTCGAACCGGGCTCTGCCAAACAAGGCTGCGGCATCGAAACCTGTAGCGTCGCCACGAGCCAGCATGGCGCCTGTACCCAGCTTACCGGCAGCACTTTTCAGCATCTCAGCCGAAATATCTAGGCCGAACAGTTCGGCGCCGGGCCAGCGCCGCGCGATCATGGCCAGGTTCCGCCCCGTACCGCAGCCGATCTCGAGCACGCTGCCACCAGGGGCAAGATCGAGCCCGGCAATAAGGCGATCCCTGCCGAACAGATAGTATTTACGGGTAAAGTCATAGATGTGGCGCTGGCCGCGATAGACCGAATCCATCAATTGACCGTGGCCGGATGCCGTCGCCGCCACGGGAGTCATTTCAGCAGGTAGAGGTGGACACCGCCATAGATCGACGAGCGATCCGCTCGTGTCAGCTCATCCGATTCCACTTCTGCATAGTCCCAGCGCGCCAGCAGCGGATCCGGTATCCGGCCAGGCAAAAGAGTAGGCTCGGCGGCCGTCCGGAACAGCACTCGCGATCCCGCCCGGGCGGTGCGGGTGATTTCGGACCACAGGCGCGTCAGTTGATCGTCGTCCATCCAGTCCTGCGCGTCGAGCAGTACATAGCGGTCCAGGCTTTCGTCCGGCTGGCGCGCCAGATGTTCGGTCAGATTGACGTGGCAGACCTCGACGCGGTCCGCACGGTCACGGATCGCCGCGAAGTTCTTCTCCTGAAGATAGGGCGGCAACGACCGTCCGGAGCTGCGCCCATAGCCACGCGAGAAGGCCTGCCAGGCAAAATAATTGTCGTTCACCGGGAAGTGGCAGGCCAGCTTCTCCAGCCGCCCGCGCAGCACCGTCGCCATGGGTTCGTCGCCTGCCAGCACGTCGTATTGCGCCGGAGGAATACCCAGGCCGAACAACGAGGCCGGCTGATCGGTCAGCCAGCGGATGAAGCGGCGCTCGAAGATCGGGGCAAACTTCTCCTCGAAAACGAGGCGCTGTTCCTCAAGCGTCTCCGCCTCCAGGATTGCGCTCAGATCTACCCGGTAAAGCTTGGCGATAAGGTGGGCGAGGCCAATGAAGCCTCCCAGCATGCCGCGCTTGTAAAAGCCTCGTGTGAAGCCCTTGATCCTGCGGCGGCCGATCAGATCGCGACCCTCCCAATAGCGCCGGGTGGTTTCATCAAGATGCGGGGCGAGATGCTCGCGGTAAATCGCGAGATTTGAATCATGGTCGGCGTCGGCGAAAAACCGGCGCAGGTGGTCGTAATCCGGCAATTGGCGCACTGCGGCGATCTTCAGCTTGTTCAGGGCGATATGCGCGGTGTTGAGATCGACTGCCGTGATCGACCGCGGATTTCCGGTAAGATAGGACAGCGCATTACAACCACCGCTGGCGATAGTGACAATGCGACTGTCCTCGTTGAGCGCCAGCCCCGCCATATCGACCACTGGGTCTTCCCATATCTGTGCATAGACCAGTCCCCGGAAGGCGAAGGCGAATGCCTTGTCGAGCACTTTGGCGGCAGGCTCGACATTCTTGCGCACGACGGCGCGCTCGATAATCGCGGGCGATGACTTGGCCATGGTCTGGCAACTCCTCGATCGGAATTCCGATTGCACGGAGCCGTCTAACCTGGAGGTTACAACTGCATGACGACAGCGCGACAAATGTTGCGTCAAGCGATCCGTCAGGCTGGTTCCAGCGCGAAACCCGTGGTTGGGAATTGCCTGCGGGGATTTGATCGCATCGGGACCAGCAAAAGGCGGGGCGGACAGCTTGTGCCGTCCGCCCCCAGTCTGGGTTCTGATCGGGAGGAGGTGACCAGAACTAAACAGGTGTGGCTGTGCAAAAGCTGTGTCCGACACAGCCGCCGCACTCCTTGCGATGGTTCAGTTCTAAGATTCGATTTCGTCAGAAATGTTACACTGCAGCAAAGACGCCAATTTTGTTGTGCAGCGCAGCAGGCGATGGGCAAACTGTTTGGAAATCCGGCCTCGCGCGCGACCTGAAGCAGCATTCGGACAGGGGTTTCAGCGTGACATCGGTGTGCGGGCTGCGCCGGATCGGTCAATGTTTGGCCGCGATTTTGTCACGCGGTGGACCCGAGGCTGTCAGGCGAATCGAATACTGGTGAAACAAGGGTCGATTATTGCCGCATCGCAACAAGCAGAATGAGGGAATCAGCGATGCGCCTACTGACCATGTTTCTGGCCTCGGCCGCCACTCTCGCCGCGCTGCCAGCCAATGCCCAGGCTGTCCTTGCGACAGCGGAAGCAGGCACTGAAGGAGGTGGGGACGATAGCGAAGCCATCATCGTCTACGGCAAGGGCGAGACCCGGCAGGTCCAGGAAGTCCAGGCGGCCGAAATTGCACTGCTCGCGCCCGGCTCCAGCCCGTTCCGCGCGATCGAGAAGCTGCCCAGCGTCAACTTCCAGTCGGCCGATCCGTTCGGCAATTACGAATGGTCGACCCGCATCACCATCCGGGGCTTCAGCCAGAGCCAGCTCGGCTTCAATCTCGACGGCATCCCGCTGGGCGATATGACTTATGGCAACCACAACGGCTTGCACATCGGTCGCGCCATCTCGCCCGACAACATCGGCTCGACGATTGTCTCGCAGGGTTCGGGCTCGATCACCACGCAATCGACCAACAATCTAGGCGGAACGATTCAGTTCGTTTCGATGGACCCTGCCGATGCACTCGGTATCGACGCCAACGCTACTTACGGTTCGGAAAACACCGTGCGCGGCTTCATCCGGGGCGGTATTGGCAGCGAGGACGGCGCGCGCGCTTTCGTATCGGCGCATTATCACAAGGCAGATAAGTGGAAGGGTGGCGGCGAACAGCGCACCTGGATGATCAACGCCAAGGGCATTGTGCCGCTGGGCGGTGCAGAGCTCGATGGCTACATCAGCTATTCCGACCGGGCCGAGCAGGACTATCAGGACCTTTCGCAGGGCATGATCGATAGGCTCGGTTATGACTGGGACAACTTCTTTCCCGACTATGCCCTCGCTGTGCGGGTCGCCGATATCGGCGCTAATCGCGGCGAGACCACCACTCCGCTCAACCCGGCGGCGGGTACGGCTTATCCCGCGCCGATCCAGACCGCCGACGATGCCTATTACGATGCTTCGGGCCTGCGCAAGGATCTGCTCGGAGCGATTGGCCTGAAGGTGCCACTGTCCGACACCATTGGCCTCCGGCTCAAGGGCTACTACCACCACAATGACGGCCAAGGCACCTGGGGCACGCCCTATGTCAACAGCCCGACCGGGGTGCCGATGTCGGTGCGTACCACCGAGTACGAAATCGAACGCCGCGGCATCTTCGGCAGTATCAATGCCGAATTCGGCTTCAACAAGCTGACCGTCGGTGCGTGGTACGAGCACAACGATTTCAACCAGGCGCGGCGCTATTATGCCTATGCCAGCCGCACCGATCCGGGCCTCGATCACCTCAAATTCATGACCAGCCCGTTCCGCTCCGATTGGGACATCGATTTCGTCACCAAGACCTTCCAGTATTACGTCCAGGACGACATCGCGCTGGGCGATGCCAGGATCAGCCTCGGCTGGAAGGGCTTCAAGGTCACCAACAGCGCCTCGGCCATTCTGCTGGGCGGTCGCACGGTTGGCGACCTGGATACCAAGGACTGGTTCCAGCCGCAGGCCGGCGTCAAATACGATTTCGGTAACGGGCTGGAAGCCTTCGCCAGTTTCTCGTCGGTGACCCGCTCGTACCAGTCTTCGGTCACCTCGGGCCCGTTCTCATCGGCGCAGGCCGGCTTCGATGCAATCAAGCCGGTGCTCAAGCCGGAGGAATCCGACACTTATGAGCTTGGCATGCGCTTCAATTCGGGCAGTTTTCAGGGTCTGCTGGCTGGCTATTACGTCAACTTCCGCAATCGGCTGCTGACCATTCCGACTTCGGTCGGGATTGTCGGCGCGGCCAATGCGCTGCAGAACGTCGGCGGCGTGCGTGCCGCCGGCATCGAGGCGAGCGGCCAATACAAATTTGGCCAGGGCTGGTCGGTGTTCGCGTCCTACAGCTACAACGACAACACCTACCGCGACGATGTGGTGATCAGGAACTCGGCTGGGGTTATCACCACGACCATCCCGACCAAGGGCAAGACCGTGGTCGATTCGCCCAAGCACCTGCTGCACGGCGAAGTGGCTTACGACGACGACCGCTTGTTCGGACGGATTGGCATCAGCCACATGTCGAGGCGCTATTTCACCTACACCAACGACCGCTTTGTCGGCGGACGTACGCTGGTTGATGCGGCGCTCGGCTATCGCCTCGACGTCGGCATGCGCAAGCCGCTGGAAATACAGGTCAACGCCACCAACCTGTTCGACGAAAAACATGTCTCTACGATCGGCTCGAACGGCTTCGGCAACAGCGGCGACAACCAGACGCTGCTGGCGGGCGCGCCGCGGCAAGTGTTCGTCACGCTCAGGGCCGGCTTCTGATGAAGCCCGGCCTGGCGTTCGGGATCGCGCTTTTGGGGAGCGCGATCCCGCAGACGGTGCTGGCGGAACCGGTGCTGCTGATCTCGATTGACGGACTGCGGCCCGCCGATGTGATCGCGGCAGAGAACCGCGGTCTTTCGATACCGAACCTGCGCCGTTTCACGCGCGAGGGCGCCTACGCCAGCGGTGTAATCGGCAATCTTCCGACAGTGACCTATCCCAGCCACACCACTTTGCTGACCGGCGTCGCCCCGTCGCGCCACGGCGTAGTCGGCAATACCACCTTCGACCCCAGGCAGATCAACCAGGGCGGCTGGTACTGGTATGCCTCCGATATCAAGGTGCCGACATTGTGGGACGCGGCTGCGAAGGCGGGAATGACCACCGCCAATGTTCATTGGCCGGTCAGCGTCGGTGCGCAATCCGTGCGCTGGAACCTGCCGCAGATCTGGCGCACCGGCCATGCCGACGACGCCAAGCTGGTTGCCGCCCTGTCCTCGCCCGGATTGTACGAAGAGCTTGAGCACGATTGCGGCGCTTACGCCCCGGGCATCGACGAGAGTATTGCTGGAGACGAGACCCGGGCCAAATTCGCCGTCCGGTTGATCGAGCGCAGCCGGCCCGGATTCATCACCGTCTATCTGACTGCACTCGACCACGAACAGCATGCATTCGGCCCCGGCTCCAGCCAGGCACATGCCGTGCTCGAACGGATCGACCGCGCGGTTGGCAGCCTGATTGCCGCACAGCAGCGCGCGCACCCCGATGCCGTCGTCGCCGTGGTCAGCGATCATGGCTTCTCCGCCACGGATACCGAGATCAACCTGTTCCGCCCGTTCATCGACGCCGGCCTGATCCGCCTCGATGCCGAGGGCAAGGTAACTGGGTGGGACGCGATGCCCTGGCCATCAGGCGGCTCGATCGCCGTGGTGCTGGCGAAGCCCGAGGACAAGGAACTCGAGACGCGCGTGCGCGCCCTGCTCGATCGCCTCAAGGCCGACCCCACCGCGCGCATTGCCGAGATAGCCGACCGTCAGGCAATCGCCGCCATGGGGGCCAATCACCAGGCTTCGTTTTACGTGAATCTCGCCAAGGGCGCGCTCGCCGGGGCCTTCAAGGGTGCCGTCGCTCCGCTGTCCGGGCCGGCCAAATATAAAGGAATGCACGGCTATTTTCCGGCCGATCCGGAAATGCGCTCCACTTTCATGCTGCTCGGCAAGGGCATTCCGGCTGGGCGGAACCTGGGCGAGATCGACATGCGCGCAATTGCGCCGACGCTGGCCCGGATCATGAATGCGCCACTTCCCGAGGCGCAATTGCCGCCGGTCTCGTTCGCGGCGCAGCGCTGAAATCCAGTACTTTCCTGCGCTCTACGCAGTTATAACCAAAGTGTCGTAAAACTGACTCTAAACGGACGGAAATGTGACCCGATAGAGTCACGCCGAGCCCTTAACCGGCCCTCGAAACCATATAATTTCAGGGGCCAGAATCATGACTTTCCGTACCCATGCAGGGATCGGCCATCGCGCCCGCCTTCGCTCGTTGCTGCTCTGCGGCGCTGCGTCGATGCTCCCCCTGAATGCCGCTCATGCCGAAGAAGCGGACGCGGCAACGGAAATTGTCGTCAGCGGCTCCCGGCCGATCGCCGAATCCGAATCTGCGGCATTGGAAGTCCAGAAAAATTCGGACTCGCTGGTTTCGGTCGCTGCTTCCGATTCGGTCGGCCGTTTGCCCGATCAGAACATCGCCCAGGCCGCCAGTCGGCTGCCGGGCCTCGCAATTGAGCGCGATCAGGGCCAGGCGCGCTATATCTCGCTGCGCGGTGCGCCCAATTACTGGACGACGTTGTCGTTCGACGGAATCAATGTTGTCAGCCCGGAAGGGCGCGACGCGCGCTACGACTCGATCCCTTCGGCGATCGCCTCGCAGATCGTTGTTTCGAAGGCCGTGACACCTGACATGCCGGGCGAGACGGTTTCGGGCAACGTCAATATCGTCACCCGCTCGGCCTTCGACTATGCAGGACTGCACGTCGCGGGCAAGGCGGGCATGGGCTTTGCCGAGCTGGGCGACCGCAAGGAATACGAAGGCTCGCTGGTCCTCTCCAACCGCTTCAAGGCAGGCGACGGCGAGATCGGCGTCTTGGTTTCGGGCAGCTACTATCATCGCGACATGATCACCGACAATTTCGAGGTCGATTATGAGCGCGTTGCGCAGGATACCCGCCCCGGCAGCGGAATGCGCTTCTGGGCGCATGAGGCGGAAAATAAGCTCTATCGGCTCACCCGCAAGAACTGGTCAGTCTCCGGCCGCATCGACTGGCAGCCCGATACGGACAACACACTTTCGCTGCGCTCGGTCTACACCATCTTCACCGACGACGAGGCGCGCGACAATTACCGCTTCGATCTCGACGACCGCCAGGGCGATCTTGTGGCGAACACTGCCGCCTGCGACACGGCAATCAACCCGACGCCGACGACCTCGGGCTACGCCGATATCTGCACCGGCAACACGCAGTTCAAAGGCACGGTCTACGGCATCGACATCCGCCAGCGCTCGACCCTGCGCGCCTTCCGCCAGTCGATCTTCACCAACACGCTGGCCGGCGACCACAAGTTCGGCGACGGCTGGAAGCTGTCGTGGCTGGGAAACTACACCCAATCCAAAGACGATCGATCGATTACCGGCGAAACTACCTGGGATAGCCCATCGACGCGCACGTTGCGCCCGACGGTCGCCTACGATTTCAGCGATCCGAACCGGTCACGGCTGATGCTGTTCAACACGCTGCAGCTGAGCAACCCGACGCGCTTCCAGGCTGGAACCGCCGTCTCCGCCATCGATACCTTCGCCAAGCCGCTGTCTTCGCTCACCGTGCTCGATGCTGTGGACACCACCAATGCCTACACTGCCAAGCTGGTGGTCGCCCGCGAGATGGGCTTCCTGGGCGGCGATGCCACTCTCAAGCTGGGCTTTCAGTTCGACCAGCGCACCAAGGTGGTCGATGAATCGCAGATCCTGCTGAACACCGCCGCGCAGTTCACGACCATCGGCATCCCCACCGATTACAACCAGTTCTCGCTCGATCAGGCCTTCCTCGGCAAGATACCGATGGACTATACCTTCCGCTATTTCGACCAGGAAAAAATGCGCGCGGCATCGGAAGCGGCAAAGGCAAGCTTTCCGTTCACGCCAAACACCGCCAATATCTACGATGTGCGCGAACAGGTCTATGCCGGCTTTCTGATGGGCACGATCAGGTATGACTGGGGTTCGGTGATCGGCGGTGTCCGAATCGAGCATGTCAAGAACCGGGGTGTCGCGGTTGCAACGCTCGGTGCGGTGACCGGGCCGGTGACAGCGAGTTCGAGCCAGACGCTCGCCTTCCCCAGCCTGCACGTCAACTACAACATCGACGATACCAAGAAGCTGAGGCTCTCGTTCAATACCGGCGCGGCCCGAGCCGATTACGACCAGCTCCGCCCCAACGTCACGGTGAGCGATACCAACCAGTCGATCTCCGGCGGCAATCCGGCAGTCAAGCCAGAGCGCGCGTGGGGCGTCGATGCCTATCTGGAGTGGTATATCGAGCCGCAAGGCTATCTGATGGCCGGTGTCTTCTACAAGAAGGTGCAGGACGTACTCTATCGCCAGACCCGCACTTTCGGCTCCGATGCGCTCAACAGCAACGGCATCGACCGCTCGGGCTATGCCTTCACAGGCATAACCAATGGCGGCGACGGACGCATCTATGGTTTCGAGGCAGCGGCGCAATTGCAGCTTGAGCCCTGGACCGAGCAGCTCGGCCTGCCCGCATGGATGGGCGGCTTCGGGGTGAGCGCCAACCTGACGCTCAATGACAGCGAAGTGACCAAGCCCGCAATCGGCGCAGTGCCCGCCCGCAAGGTCCGCCTGCCAGGCACCTCGGACGTGGTCTACAATCTCGGCGCCTATTACGAGAAATACGGCCTGTCGCTGCGTCTGCAATACCAGCGCCGCAGCACCTGGCAGGATGGCATTGCCGACGATCTCACCGACGGCGGCGATACCTACTGGGCGGCGGACGACGAACTCGATTTCTCGGCACGCTATGCCGTCACCCGGAACTTCGAGATCTATTTCGATGCCTCGAACCTGCTCAACAAGCCGGGCCGCCGCTATTCCGAGCCGGGCGGCCTGCTAACCGCCACGGGCGTGGCAGCGCCCTTCAGCGACGTTCAGACCATCGAGTGGGAACGCTTCGGGCGACGCTTCACCGGCGGCGTGCGGTTCAACTTCTGATGCGGGAAGGATTTGCCAGCGCCCTGGTGCTGCTCGCTTCTACATGCGCGCAAGCGGTAATGGCCCAGACGGCCAGCGTAACCGCTGCGGCAGAAACCGCACCTGTCGGAACGGCCAACGACGATGCCGCCGACGATCCGGCAATCTGGCGCAACCCCCGCCGTCCGTCGCAAAGTCTGATTGTTGCCACCGACAAGAAGGCTGGGCTCTATGTCTATGGCCTTGACGGGAAAGTGCGCCACTTCGTCGCCGCCGGACGGCTCAACAATGTCGACCTGATCGACCTCGGCCGACGCGGGGTGATTGTCGCCGCCAGCGACCGCAACGACGTGGGCCAGGCCCAGCTCCAGCTCTACCGGCTCGACACAAAGACCGGCGTGCTGGCTCGACTCGGCGCGGTCTCCGCTGGCGCTGGCGAGGCCTATGGCGTCTGCCTGATGCGCAGCGGGCGGGTGCTTTACGCCTTTTCGGTCCTTAAGCACGGCGCAGTGCACCAGATCCGCCTCGACCTGGCTGGCCGGGCCCCTGCGGGCGGCATCGTGCGCAGCCTCTCGCTCGCAACGCAATCCGAGGGTTGCGTGGCCGATGAACGCACCCAGACCCTCTATGTCGGCGAGGAAGATCGAGGCATCTGGGCCTTCGACGCCAGGCCCGGCGGTCCGCGAGAAGGCCGCCTCGCCGCGCTTGTCGATGGCAGCCACCTTGTCGCCGATGTCGAAGGTCTGGCAATGCTGCCGAAGGGGCGGCGCGGCGGGTTCCTGGTGGCGTCGAGCCAGGGTGACAATGCCTATGCGCTCTATGCGCTGCCTGGCATGCAGCCGGCCGGTCGTTTCCGCATTACTGCGGGATCGCTTGGCGCAACCGAGGAGACCGATGGCATCGCACTGGCGGGCGGAAGTTTCGGACGCATGTTCCCGGGCGGGTTGTTCGTTGCCCAAGACGGCGACAATGGCCCGAACGCACAGAACTTCAAGCTGGTGCCATGGTCCGCGATCGCCAAGGCGCTGCGTCAGGCGGGCAAGTAACTGGCGTTTGCGCCCGGCCCTCGCTCATCCCAGAAGGCCTTTTGCTTCCGCGACTTCGGCAATGCCGCGCTGGCCATCGATCCGGTCGAGCTGGACAACGACATCGATTACCGACGCGGCATATTCCAGCGTTTCGGAGCGGGTCAGGCCAATGGCGCTCTGCATGGCCATCAGAGCGATCTGTTCGAGCGCGCCGCGCGGGGTGTTGGCATGGATCGTCGAGAACGAACCGGGATGGCCGGTGTTGATCGCGCGCAGGAAGCTGACGGTCTCCTTGCCGCGAAGCTCACCCAGTACGATGCGATCCGGGCGCAGGCGGAGAGCTGCCTGGAGCAGGTCGTCGGTGGAGACCCGGGCCTCGCCAAGCTCGCCCTTGACCGCGATCAGACCCACGCCGTTGGCGCCGGGAAGTTTGAGCTCTGCGGTATCCTCTACCAGCACGATCCGCTCGTGCCCCGGGATTTCGCGCAGCATGGCATTAAGGAAGGTGGTCTTGCCGGTCGATGTACCGCCTGAAATCAGCACCGTGCGGCGCCGGGCGATTGCTTCGCGCAGATAGGCAATCGGCTCGTTGCAAGCATCCGGCATCGGGGTAAGCGAGGCCTTTGCGACCGGCCCACGGTCATAGGCATCGAGCGGCAGTTCGATCAGCCGGTGGCGGCGGATCGCCATCGCCCAGTACGCGCGGGTTGCGGGGGGGCCGATCAGCTGGATGCGCGCGCCGTCGGGCAAAGTAGCCGAAAGTAGCGGATGCTCGCGGTTGACCCCCTGATGGCTGATCCGTGCAACCTGTTCGGCGAGCCGCTGGAGCAGTGGCTCGTCGATTGCGGCAAGCTCGATGCGCTGCATGCCGGGCTTCGCCGCGTCTTCGATCCACAGCTCGCCGGGCCTGTTGACCAGGATCTCGGTGACGGTCTCGCATTCCAGCCATGGCCGGAACGGGGCAAGGTATGCGTCGAGATAGACGCTGCGCCTGGCCGGCACATGTCCTCTGCCAGTCGCTGGCGGCAGGGGATGAACCTCGGCGCTCACCGTCCGGCTACTCCGCCGTCACTTTCGAGAAGTCGAGATCGCGCGCGGTGAACACCCGGATCGGCTCGCCAGGGCGCACGCGTACCGTCGGGCCGATCTGCCCTGACTGGCCAACCGCCGCCGCTGCCGCCGACTGACCGCTGCCGCCGATGATCACTCCGGCATTACCGCCCAGCGCCGACAGCCCGCCGACCACCGAAAGCAGCATGGCCGAGCCGAACCGTTCGAAGAAATGGGTGCTGACCTTGCCGCCGAGACCAGTCGCACCGTTGAATCCGACGGCAGGAGAAGCGATGTTTACCGACACGCCATCGGGCCGGATCAGCCGCGTCCAGATGACATAGGCGCGCTGTTGCCCGGCCTGAAGCCCGCTCTTGTATTGGCCGATCAGCCGTGAACTGCGCGGCACCAGCACCCGGGCGCCATCGTACGAGCGCACGTCGCTGCTGACGATAGCGCGGACATAGCCCGGCACATCGGTGTCAATCGCGGTTTCCAGCGCCGCCGGGATCAGGGTTCCCTGAGTCACCGTGGTTCTGGGATCGAAGGCCGCGCTTGCGGTTGCCGAGGTCCCGGCGGTTCCGCCCAGACGGCTGGCGAAATCCTCGTTGCTGTTGCCGCTGCCGCCGGGCGCGGCCTGACCGGCGGGTAGCCCCGGAGCAGTCAGGGGCGAAGGCAGCGCGCTGGCGTCGAACAGGATCGTCGGCGAGGAATGCGGATTGGTTGCCGGTGCCGGAGCGGGCGCCGCTTGAGGCGGTGCGGCGAGCACTGCCTGCGGCGGCGGCGCGGCGGGCACTGCGGCGGGCGGTGGAGTGATCGCCTGCGGGGGCACCGCTGGTGCCGCTTGCACGGGTGCGGCGGCCGTCTGCGGCATCTGCTGGCGCACGGTGCGGGCACCGTCCATGGTCCACAAGGTCACCGCACCCAGCGCCGCGACGACGGCCACCCCGGCGGCGAGGCCCGCCGCATCGGAGCGCGGCTTGCGCCGGGCGACTGCCGGCAGGACATTTCGGGTGGCCAGGTCGATGATCTCTGCCCCCATGCCCTCGCGCGGATCGGCATCGTTGGCGGGATCGCTGCGTCCGGGCAGCTTGCGGTTGAGGCGCATGGCTTATTCTCCGCCTGTCTGTTCGGGAATGTACAGGGCTGGCGCGGTCGAAGGACCGACGGTGGCGAGCGCAGCGGGTTCGGGCACGGCGCCGCTCTTTCGCGGTGGTCCCTTGTGCTCCAGCGTTGCCATGTTCTTGCCCGAGCGCAGCACGATCGTGGCAGGAACACCATCGATAACGATGACGTCGCCTCGCACCGCGAAATTGACCGGGCCTTCTTCGCCCTTCTCGTTGCGTTCGAGGAAGGCCGGTATCGGCGTGCCGGCAGCCCAGGCGAGGAAAGTGAAGGCGCCGTCGTCATAGATCCGCGCCGGGATCAGCTTGCTGTCGCCTTTCATCCGCCAGGCGAAGTTCAGCGCGGCCGGGTCCGCCGGAGCGGCAATCGGCAAGGGCGTCGCGCTCAAGGCCTCGGCCTCTGTCTCGTTCATCGTGCCAGTGGCGCCCCGCTGCGCCCCGGCCGCTCTCGGCGCGTCGGGATAGGTGAAGCGCAACACATAGAGCGCATTGCCGCCCGGCGCGGCGACGAGATCGAAGTAGTATGAGTGACGGTCGGTCACCACTGTCAGATTGGTGCGCGCACGGGCGGCAAGCGGTTTGACGAACAGCAGGTTCGCCCGCTTGTTCGGCGTAACCTGCCAGCTGTTCGAGTCGCCGATTGCAACATTCTCGATATGCTCATCGTCGGCAAAGGCGATTGTCGCCTGCACCCCGGCGCGCCCTTCGATGCGCACCACTTCGTCGCCGTTATAGCGATGAGTTACGAGGCGGGTATCGCGGGCCGAGGCAGGAGTGGTGGTTGCGGCGATAAGGACTGCGGCGGCGATCAGAGGCCGTATCATCGGATCATCTCCCGGGGGGCGTTGGGACGGGGGGCGCCAAACCGGCTGCCAATGCCGCGCGCGCGCCGGGCGGGAAGCGGCGGCAGGCCGGATGCGGCGCCGGGCATATGGGCGATTACGGTGCGGCTCGTGCGCGCGTAGACCGGTGCATTGTCCGGGCCGCCGGCACTCTGCATCGCCGCATCGCTCGGCGGTGGCCATGACTGGCGCGCGGCGGACCGGCGAGGCCTGCGCTCCGCTGGCACCCGCTGGCAGTTCAGCCGGCGCGGGCAACTGCAGGGGCATGGGCCTGCTGAGCGCATCGCTGCGATCTCTTTCCGGCGCGAGGCCGAATACCTGCCACGAGGACACCATGGTTCCCGCCACCTTGAGCACCATCGCCATCAGTGCGACGTGCACGGCGGCGATCATGAACAGCGCCATCGCGGCGCGTCCGTCAATGCCTTCAGCCCCGCGCAGGCCGGCCACCACGGGCACCGCAAGCTCAAGCATGAAACCGCCGCCGAGCACCGCGAACAGCGGCGTCACTGCGGTCAGCACGACACCGCGCAGCCAGCCCACGAAAAGTCCGCGCGTGCCTGAAAACAGCGCGAAAACGACGAACACCGGTCCGATTGCCAGCAAGACTGCCAGCGCAATCCGCGCCGTCACCAGCACGCCAACCGTGCCGAGCAGCAACAGCAGGGCCGCGATCCACATCAGGTTGCCGGGGGTGAAACTGCCGGATGCAGCCTGGCTGGCGGCCTGACCGGCTGCCTGGGCGGCTGCTTGTTGGCTTGCTGCCGCGCCCCCGGCAGCTTCGGCTATGGCGGCGAATACCATGTCGATGCGGTCGGCGAATAGCTGGGTTGCGGAGCCTCTCGCCCCCAATAGCACCCCGGCGATCTGGTCGGGCGCGCCGGTAGCGAGGTTCCAGACGACGCCCTGGTAAGCTGCCCAGCTGGTGGCAAAAGTCAGCACCAGGCCCAGCGTCATCATCCGCGGCGTCAATGCGGAGATACCGATGCGGCTGCGCCCGGTCAGCAGCGAAATGGCGAAGAAGGCGATGTACAGCGTCAGAATGATGGTCAGCGCCGGAACCATCGCGCCGCCGCTTCCGAACAGCCGCCCGAAAGTCCCGGCGGCAGCTTCGTTCGCCATGCAATCGACCGCGCGCAGCGCCGGGGCTGCGCCCGCGGTGGCATTGGCGACAAGGGTCTCGCAGGCGCTCACTCGGCAGCCTCGACCCACAGCGGTCCATCCTCGTCGACCTCACCCGGCCATAGCGACCCGGTCAGCGCCGGGTACCAGGCAGCGGGCGCATCGCCATATTCCGCCCGCAGAGCATCGAGCCGCCTGACGATGCTCTCACGGCCGGAAAGCACGGTCAGCACGTCGGGCATACCCGAGAGATCGAGCCGCACCACCACCGAGGCATCGGCCTGGCGGATCAGAAAGCAGCGGCTGTGCGCCGGCAGCGTGCGGATGACGTCGAGCTCATGCTCGGTGAGGCCGAAGCCCTCGCAATAGTCCTCCGCCCTCGCCCGGGCGTTGGGCATGAAAAGCATGGTCGCAGTCTGTTCGACCAGCGCGGTCGAAATCCGGCTGTCGAGCGCGTCGCGGGCCGATTGGGTGGCGAAGCCGACCAGTGCATTGCGCTTGCGCAGGGTCTTGAGCCAGTCGCGGATGCGCGCGGCGAAAACCTCGTCGTCGAGCGCCTTCCAGCCTTCGTCGATCAGGATCATCGTCGGTTCGCCGTCGAGCCGTTCCTCGATGCGGTGGAACAGGTACATCATCACAGGTGTACGCAGGCGCGGCGTCTCAAGCAGCGCAGTCATGTCGAACCCTAGCGTTTTGGCGCTAAGATCGAGCCGGTCTTCGGCATTGTCGAACAGCCAGCCGTGCTCGCCTGCGCCGTGCAAACCATCCGCCAGCCAGGCATCGAGCCGGCTCGCGAGGTCGCCTGGCTCGGGACGGCGGCTGCCGGCGAGCAGCTCGCGGAAATGCGACAACCGGCGCAGCGAGGCATCGTTGGCATAGGCGGCATCGACCGCGCCGGCGATGCTCGCCAGTTCTTCGGGGCCTTTCGCTGCCAGCAGCACGCCCAGCCAGTCGCGCAGGAAAGCGCGGTTCGCGGGACTATCGGGCAATGCCAGCGGGTTGAAGCCCGAAGGATGCCCGGCGGCAATCCGGCTGTAGGTGCCGCCGATGGCGCGAACGAACACTTCGGCGCCGCGATCCTTGTCGAACAGGATGGTGCGCGGAGAATACTTCTGCGCCTGCGCGGCGAGGAAGTTCATCACCACAGTCTTGCCCGAACCAGATGGGCCGATCACGGTGAAGTTGCCCAAATCGCCGTTGTGGAAGTTGAAGAAGAACGGGGTCGAACTGGTGGTTTGAAGCAGGGTGACCGCCTCACCCCAGTGGTTGCCGCTGGCTTGGCCGAGGGCGAAGCCATGCAAGCTGCCGAAGCAGGCCATATTGGCGCTGGAGATCAGCGCGCGGCGCACCAGATAGGCCTCGTTGCCGGGAAACTGGCCCCAGAAGCCAGGCTCGAGATTGACGTCTTCCCGCACGGCGATGGCGCCTGCGTCGGACATCGCAGCGGCGCAGGCGGCAGTCGTCTCGTCGAGCGTTTCCAGCCGATCCGAGCGCACCAGCACCGACAGGTGATGATCGCCGAAACCGACCGCACCGACGCCCAATGCGTCCCTCGCGGAGAGCATTTCGCGGCGTTCGGCCATGGCTTCCTCGTCGGCCGACTTCAGCCGGCGGATCGAAAGATCGATGCGTTCGCGGGCCAGCTGGCGGTCGCTGGGCGCATAGCTTTCACACAGCACCATTTCGCAAGGCAGACGCAGTAGCGCGTCGGTGAGGCCGGGCGCAGTGCTGTCCGGATAGTCCTTGAGGCTGAGCAGCGCGGCATAAGAGCAACCGTCCGCCCCGCGCTGCTCGATCGCATCGAGGCCGAAGCTCACTCGCTTGTAGGGCAGCATCCGGCCGAGATCGGCGCCTTCGCCGGGGCGGCGCACCGGCCGCATCTCGCCGTTGTAGAGCGCCGAGAGCAGTTCGAGCACTTCCGAGCATGTGCCGCTCGCGCCCTGGTAATCGCCAAGCAGCCGTGCACCATAGGACGAGAGCGAGGCAATGAGCGATCCGGCGGCGGCGCGCAGCGCGCGCAGGTCGCTTGCATCGGCCTCGACCGGCCCCGCTCCTTGCTTGAATGGGCCGCCGCGCTTCATCAAGCGGCCCATCCGCTCGGCCCAGCCGGCCTTGCCGCGTGCCGGGCGGCGCACCAGTGTGACGAACTGGTCGTTCACATAGAGCGCCCCGTGGCTCAGCTTCTCGCGCCAGCCGGCGTCGATATGCGCGGCGATCGGATCGTCGAAGCGCGCCTCCAGTTCGACATGAACGCGGCGGCGGATGACGTGGTGGTACAGCACGAAGCGCGCATCGAGCGCGCTCCTCAGCAGCACCTCGCGCGTCGCGGTATGGGCGTTGAGCTCGGCGCTGTCCGCCGTCTCGAAGGACAGGCCCGGCACCAGCAGCGAGAGCATCAGCGATCCATCGCGCAGCAGCACTGCGTTCTCGTCGGCAAACGAATGAAACGGCAGACGATCGCCAGCCTGAGCCTCTTTCCGCGCCAGGCCGCTTGCCGAAGATTCGCGCGTGAACAGTCCCATCATCCGCGCTCCTTCATGCCGCGTAGCTGTTGCAGCCCCAGAGCTGCCAGTTCCTCACCCGAGGGCAGCGGCTGACCTTGGTGATCCACAGATCGAACACCCGCGGTTCGCGCAGGCAGGCGAGATAGCCCGCCGCGTGGATCGCCAGCGCCGCAGGCAGGGCGAGGAAGCTTTTGGAGATCAGGAATATCTCGGTGGTCAGCGCTGCATTGATGACGAAGAAGCTGTAGGTTACGCCCGCGAACATCTGCGGACGCGTCAGCGCGCGGTGCACCGGATAACGCAGGAGTTCCATCAGCCAACTGCCGCAGCGGACTGGATGCCGGTAACAATCGCGCCCGCGCCGAACAGGATGAAGCAGCCCAGGATCACCGTTGCGCCAAAGCGCCAGTTCAGCCGGCCGGTCAGCATCATGAAACCGACGGCAGCCACTGCCATCACCGCGACGGCGGTCGCGACATTGCCCAGCAGCGTGCCTTGCAGCCAGCCAAGCGCCGCGACAATCGGGCCGGAGCCTTGCGGGTCGGCACCCTGCGCAAGGGCGGCCTGCGGCACCAAGGCCAGCAGCGCGGCCATGCTAGCAGCGCCGGGGGTGAAAAATCGTTTGTAACGCATTAGAATTATCTCCGGACAGGCTGGGACAGCCGCGACAGGATCGCGCTGACATAGTTCTGGGTTTCGCGGATGCGGGGGATGCCGCCGGCGCGATGCACGCGCCCGGGGCCGGCGTTATAGGCGGCCAGTGCTTTCTCGAGATCGCCGCCGAACGTATCGAGCTGTGCCCGCAAATAGCGCGCGCCGCCCTCAAGGTTTGCCGAGGGATCGTGCGGGTTCACTCCGAGCTGGCGGGCAGTGCCCGGCATCAATTGCGCGAGCCCCCTCGCCCCGGCATGCGAGACCGCGCCAGTGCGCCAGCGGCTTTCCTGCCAGACCAGGGCTTCCAGCAGCGAAGGACTGATGTCGTATTTGGCCGCCAGTTCGGCGACCCGTCCGCGCCACTGCGCCGGACCGGCTGTGTCCGGGATCTGCGTAAAGGCGGAAGCCTGCGGATTGGCAGGTGTGTAAGTATCAGGCGCCGCTGCAAATGCTTCGCCTGTTTCGATACCGGCCCCCATCCGGGGAACGACCGGCCCGCCGGCCACCCATACCGGCCCGCTCGTCCCGATCTCGAGGACATCGGCCATGGCGACAGCAGGCATCGCCAGCAGCGAAGCCGCACCAGCCATGAACAGCGAATCAACAGTACCACAGCGACTCATCGCGCCCTCCGTGAGAGCGCGATGCGCAAGTTAGATGACAACTCTGTGACGGTTCCCGTTCAGGATGTGAACGGGCTCTATCGCTCTGATTGGCGAATTAGGTGCGACCCAAGGGCCCGCCGTGTCTCAGTTGCGCGGTGCGAGCGCCAGTGTCTGCCGGGTGCGAAGCAGCGAGTTGGCCTTGCGGGCCGCCTGACGTGAATTCATCCACTGCCCGTTCGCCAGTTGAAGGTCGTAATGTTCGCGGCT
Source organism: uncultured Alphaproteobacteria bacterium (assembly GCA_963775115.1). GTDB lineage: Bacteria > Pseudomonadota > Alphaproteobacteria > Sphingomonadales > Sphingomonadaceae > Novosphingobium. The sequence continues at coordinate 9,272 of CAVZHP010000005.1, read as the reverse complement.
GGCAATTGCCCTTTCGTAGCAGCGCTGTGCTTCGCGTTCTCTTCCGGTCCGCACATAAGCGGCACCCATATTGATCATGGCGGCAGGGTCGAGTGGGGGTGGGTCTGGGGTCAGTTCCTGGATCACACGTTCGGTCTTCGGAACGAGAAGCGTGGCAAGAGCGTGCCGATTCCGTTCGACTCGAAGGATCCGCTCGAGCGGTTCAAGAACGATCTCAACGCGATCGACTTCGCCCTCACGCCCGCGGCGCCCGGCACCGGCGCGGCGACGCCGAGGCATCAGATCAACACGGTCCCCAGCTTCATCGACGCGTTCGCGGTCTACGGCAGCACGGACGCGCGCCTCGAGTGGCTGCGCAAAGGCCCGGTCAACGGGACGCTATCGGACAGCAGCCCTTCGCTCCTGCTACCCGGGAAACTACCTCCCGCGCGAGAACGCTCGCCATGACGTCGCGTCGGCACCGGCGATGGACCTGATGGGGCCGCTCGTCGGAAACCGGGCGAACGCGGTCGTTGCTGGCGACGTGCGAGCGAACGAGGCCATCGCGCTCACGGCCGACGTACACGCTGGCACGCGAGAGCACAACCGCATCGTCTCCGCTCCCGCCGAGCCCTCTCCGGCCGAGCGAAGGTTCCACATCGCCCGCCGCATCGTTGGGGCGGAGGTGCAAGACATCACTTACAACGAGTTCCTGCCCGCGATGGGGGTCAAGCTCGCCCCCGACCGCGGCTACGACCCGAGCGTCAACCCGCGATCTCGAACGAGTTCGCAACGGTCGGCTACCGCGTTTACATCATGGTCCACGGCGAGCTGGAGCCGGACGCGCCCGCCGCCATCTACCGGCCCAAGCAGATCGACGCCTTTCAGAAGGAGGGAGTTCGGGTAGAACATGACGGAGGAACCGTCAGGCTCGTGATCCCACTCGATCTCGCCTTCGGTAATCCTGGACCTCCTGCAGGCCGTCGGCCTCGGCCCTCTGCTGAAGGGCCTCAGCGCCGAGCGCCAGTACCGGAACGATGAGCAGATCGACGAGTCCCTGCGCAGCATCCTCTTTCAGATCCCGAAACCCGGCAACCGCGACCCCCGCAGCTGCGGTACGCCGGTCGTCCAGCCAAACTGCTTCTCAGACGTCCAGGACCTCGGCGCGATCGACATCCAGCGCGGCCGTGACCATGGTATCCCGCACTACAACCAGCTCAGGATCGCGTACGGCCTCGCACCGAGACGCTCGTACACAGCCATCACCGGCGAGTCGACGGCACGGTTCCCGCGCAGTCGCCTGATCAACCGCCGCGATCCGATCGACGATCCGAACATCCTGGACTTCACGAAGCTCAAAGCCGCAGATGGCAAAGTCATCCGGCCGAAGAGTGACGAGGCGGGGAGGACGTCGTGTCAGCGATGCGGCGAACGACGCTTGCGGCGCGGCTGAGGGCGATCTATGGCGCCGGGAACGCGAACAAGGTCGACGCGTTCGTCGGCATGCTCTGCGAGCCGCACGTCCGCGGAACGGAGTTCGGGCAGCTACAGCTGGCGATGTGGAAGAGGCAGTTCGAGTCGTCTCGGGACGGGGATCGGTTCTTCTATCTGAACGATCCCTTCCTCGATCGGATCAGACGACAGTACGGGATCGACTACCGCCGGACGCTCGCGAACGTCATCCGGATGAATACCGGCGTGACCGTCCGACCCGACGTGTTCAAGGCACCTAGCAGCTGACCGTCTTCCTGAACGAGCCCAGAGCTCTTGTTGCCCCCGCTACTGGAAGGGGTCGAAAACGGCGCCTTTGGCATGACTGTGCCGGTATGGCGGGCAGTTCGGCCGCCGGGTTCGCAGCGCTCTTGACGACTTGCGTGTTATGGGTCAACCTCGGCGTCATCTTCGCCGTCGTCTATCCGGTCGCGACCATGTCTCTCGCTGCATGGAGCGCGGCGCGAGGTCGTCCCGCTGACGTCGTTCGGTACCGATGAGCGCGGGTCGCGTCATCCTCATCGTCCTCGGCAGCATCGGGGTCCTGTTCGGGCTCGCCCTGCTGGCAGGGGGAGGCTTCCTGCTCTGGGCCGACCGCACGCAGCGCGAGGACGGCTACCTGACGACGCCGACCGAGCGGTTTGCGACGCCGACCTACGCGCTGACGCGCACGCGGCTCGAAGTCGATACCGACGGAGCGGGCTGGGTCCTGAACGAGAGCTGGTTCGGCAAGGTTCGGATCCGCGGCGAGAGCCCCGGCGGGAAGACGCTCTTCATTGGCATCGGGCCGGAGGCGGAGGTCGCCAGGTACCTCGGAACCGTCGCCCACGCGAATGTCCAGGACATCGACTTCGATCCCTTCCGAGTCACATACCTTCCGGTCACGGGAGGCGCGCCGCAAGCGCCGCCGACGGAGCAGCGCTTCTGGGCGGCCTCCGCCTCCGGGGTGGGAACACAGACGCTGACGTGGAAGGTGCGCGACGGCGACTGGTCGGTCGTCCTCATGAACGCCGACGGCTCGCGTGGCGTCGCTGCCGACATCGACCTCGGCGCCAAGCTGTCTTTCCTGCTCTGGGTCGCGATCGGGTTGCTCATCGGCGGCGTGCTCGTCACGGGGGAAGCACCGCGTTGATCGTCCTTGCCGCGCGGACGCGCCGGCCACCGCCTGCGCCGCCGGTGCCTCCTACCGCGGGCACCGGATCAGGAAGTACGCCGGCACCCGAGCCTCCCGACCGATCAACAGAAGAGCCCCCGCCCAGCTGAACGCCCCGCTATGTCGTCGCCGGTGCGAGCCGCTCCGCCAGCGCCTCGAGCAGCTTGAACTGGATCTCGGGCGACGTCATCAGCAAAGGACGGAAGTTGTGTGCGCTGATCGACAGCAGCCGGGAGGGTGCCGTCAGCGTCACCGTGGCGTTTCGGGGCCGGCGCAGGATGAGCGCCAGCTCACCGAAGCAGTCGCCCGGCCCGAGCGCCGCAACTCGGCGGTTCTGCCGGCGCACTTCGGCTTCGCCGTCGACCAGCACGAAGAACGAATAGGCCACTTCTGCGTCCTCGTGAATCAGCGTGTGGCCCGCGGGCAGCTCGAGTTCGTTCGCGAGCTTGGCGACCTTCGCGAGCTCGCGCTGCGAGCAGTGCGAGAAGAGCGGCACCTGGCCCAGGAGCTGCGCTCTGTCCCGCTGCCGCACCTTCATGCCGGGGATTATCCGCCGCGCGCAACCCCCTCGCACCAGCTCGGCTCGAACGCCGGCCCTCAATGAGTTGTGGGGAAGAGCAGCTGGTGCGATGCTCTGGTCGCAACATGCCGTCTAGGTCATACGAGGAAGCCTGTTCCGCTCACCGCTGGGTTGTGCCGCCGCGCTACAACCTCGCTGCCGACGTCTGCGACAAGCATCCGCGTGACAAGTCAGCGATGGTGTGGGAGAGCTTCGACGGGTCTTACCGGGAGCTCGTCTGGGGCGAGCTTCAGGATCTCGCGAACCAGGCTGCACATACGCTCGAAGCGCACGGGGTCGAGCGTGGAGACCGCGTGGCGATCGTCCTGCCGCCGGCGCCCGAGACCGCTGCGATCTTCTTCGGTGTCTGGAAGTTGGGCGCGATCCTGCTTTCGATGTCAGTGCTGTATGGCGACGATTCGATCCGGCACCGACTCGACGACTCCGGCGCGAAGCTCGTCGTCACGGATGCGGTGAATGCCGGCCGGTTCGGCGCTGCGGCAACCGAGCTCCTGCTCGTGGACGAAGAAACGTTCGTAGGCGCGTCGACAGATCCGATCCTCTGCGACACCTCGGCCGACGATCCGGCGCAGCTCTATTACACATCGGGCACCACGGGACTCGCGAAAGGCATTGTCCATGCGCATCGCTACATCCTTGGCCACGAGGAATTTCTCTACTGCCACGAAGTCGAGGACGGCGAGCGTTTCCATGGCATGGGCGAGTGGGCGTGGGCTGCCGGGATCGCGCCACTTCTCGGGCCTTGGCGTCTCGGTGCTGTCCAATGCGTCTATCAGCGTAAGGGCGGCTTCGACCCTCAAAAACAGCTCGACTTCCTCAGCCGCCAGCGCGTTACGAACGTGTTCACGACGCCGACAGCGATGCGGGCGATGATGTCGATCGGAGACGCACGCACTCGCTATCCGCAGGTCTTCCGCCGCGTTTGCTCCGCGGGCGAACCACTGAACCCCGAGGCGATACGTTGGTTCCGCGACCAGTACGGAGTCACCGTGCTCGACTACTACGGCCTGACGGAGTCGTACCCGCTCGTTGCGAACTACCCGTTCATGGACGTGCGCGAGGGCTCCATGGGCAAGCCGATGCCGGGCTGGGACGTGGAGATCCTCGACGAAGACGAGAGTCCTGTCGCGCCCGGCGAGCGCGGCGAGATCTGCATGCGCGCCCGTTCGAATCCGCACTATCCGCTCGGGTACTGGCAGCGGCCCGAGGAAAGCGTCGAGGTCTTCGGCGGAGAGTGGTTCCACACGAAGGACGCCGCTCGCCAAGACGAGGACGGCTATGTCTGGTACGAAGGCCGAGCCGACGACGTCATCATCTCGGCCGGCTACCGGATCGGGCCGTTCGAGGTGGAGTCCGCCTGCCTCGAACACGCGGCCGTACGAGAGGCGGCGGCGGTCGCGTCACCCGACGAGCTGCGCGGCCACATCGTCAAGGCGTTCATCGTTCTCGCAGAGCAGTACAACCCGTCCCACGAGCTCGCGGAAGAAATCAAGCGCTTCGTTCGAGAGCGGCTTTCAGCGTACGCCTACCCGCGCGAGATCGAATTCGTCAACGATCTCCCGAAGACACTGACCGGCAAGATCCGTCGTATTGAGCTCCGCCAGCTCGAGCACGAACGCGCTCCGAGCGCCTGACCGACGCGTCGAACGCGCACCGTCGCCGCCTGCCAGACAGGGGGCCTCGCAGAGGGCGGGGAGGGCCGGGCTCGCGCCCGACCCTCTCGAACCGCCTACTTCTGCGCGTAGTAGATGAACTGCGAGAACAGGCCGGGTGTGTCCGACGGGTCGCGCATGTCCGTCCACGTCAGGTTCGCCTTTCCGTTCGAGCCGTACGCGATGCTGATGTAGTCGCCGTGGAAGGTCGCGCAATGCTCGCACCCCGGCGACCTGGGCCTGGAAGAAACGCGACTCGGTCGGGTGCGACGGCGCCGTGCTGACGATCGTCTTCGACCCGGGAAACTCCTTCAGTGCCGTGTCGTAGAGCGCCGGGCTGGCGACCTCGCGGTCGTGGTAGAGGACGCCGAGCGTCCCGTTCGTCGGGTTCACGTCTACCCACGGGAACCACTGGTCGGTCGGACTCGAGTCGACCTGCGGTCGGCCCGGACCACGTTGTGCCGCCGTTCGTCAGACGTCAGTCAGGAAGACGTCGGTGTTGGTGACCGGGTTCGCGGAGTCATGCGTCCCGTTTCGGTTGTCCGAGAAGACGAGGGCGAGCTTGCCGTTCTCGGACGCACGCGGGCTGGCGACGAGGTTTCCGACCGACCACACGCGCACCTGGTACCCGGTCAACGTCTGCCGGCCGTCGACGTTTAGCGGATAGTCGCGGCGAGCCGTCCTCCATGCCCGACGATGAACGTCGGGCTCGACCATGTCGCTCCGCCGTCCGTCGACTTGACGAGCAGGTACTGGTCGTCGAACACCTCACCCGGCTCCCAGAGCGCCGTGTTCTGCTCGTTCTGGAACGCGACGTAGACCGTCCCGTCGGGGCCGACCGTCGGCGACTGACGACCTGATCCTCGTCGCACTCGGCCGGCCGGGCCGCTGACCTGGAAGGTGCAGAGCGCCGAGTTCGAGCCGGAAATCTCCTGAGCCTTAGTCCAGCTGCTTGCCACCGTCGTCGGAGTGCGACTCGAAGATCGGCGAAGACTGGTACTGGCCGCTCGCCGAGATGAACTTCGTCCAGGTCAGATACGTCCTCCCGTAGTGCGGCGAGGACGGGGTGTTGTCCGTGACGACCCACTCCTTGTCGTTGAAGAGCTGCGTGTTCGAGAGGTCGCAGCCGAGCCCGGAGTCGACGACCACGGCGGGATCCCAGGTGATCCCGCCGTCCTGCGAGACCGAGACTGTCACGTCGCCTCTGCAGGTCTCGCCGGTCGGGCTCTGGAACGAGTAGTTCAGCGACGAGTGAATCGCGGTCCCGTGCTTGCGGTCGAAGGCCGTCACGGGGTCGCTGCCGGTTTGCTGCGGGTTGTTCCGCGACATGTTCCCGGTGGTCCACGTCGCCCCGTTGTTCGAACGTCGTGTAGAACTGGTCGCAACACGACCCGTAGTCGTTCGAGCTCGCGATCATGTGGCCAGGCGCGGCGGGATCGACCACGATGTTGGGCTCGTTGTTCGGGAACGGGTCGTCGCAGTCGAGCTTCGTGTTTGCCCCGCCACTCGCCGCGACGCACTCGAACTGCGAGTGCGGACCGTGCTGCTTGTCGAATCCGGCGCTCGCCGTGGCCGTTCGCTTCCCGGCCATGCCGGCGTCCGGCTTGGGCTCATCTCCGGCTCCCGAGCCGCCTGCGAGCACGGCCGCACACACGGTGGCCGCGACGGTGAGAACCGACACTCTCAGCATTCGCATCCTTGCTCTCCCCCTTCTCTCCCCCTGTTTCACCAAGTGCCGCCCGCGCGGTTGCTGCCCGAGCGGGGTCCGACGCTACCGGACTGCCGCCACGCTGTCCACGCGTGAACAAGAACGGTCGTGGTGGTGCGCATGTCCACTCAGCTCCCCGGGCTCGGCAGCGGTACTTGCTCCTCGCGCTGCCTCGACCTCGATGTGCGGGAGCCACTCGAGCCAGCGCGGCAGGTACCAGTTCCAGCTCGCCGAGCAGCTTCATCGCCGCCGGGCAGCGAGCACCGAGCGGATGATCGTCGCGTCGATCAGCAGCGCGACCGCGACGCCGAAGCCCATCTGCTGGAACATCACCAGCTCGCCCGGCGCGAAGCCGGCGAAGACGGCGACGATGATCAGCGCGGCGCCGGTGATGATGCCGCGCGGTCGAGGCGACGCCGAACGCGACCGCCTCGGTGGTGTCGCCGGTCTCGTCGTAGCGCTCGCGGATCCGGCTGAGCAGGAAGACCTGGTAGTCCATCGAGAGGCCGAACAGCACCGAGAAGAGGAAGAGCGGCACCCAGGCCTCGATCGTGTCGACCTGCTGGAAGCCGAGCAGGCGGCGCCGACGCCGTGCTGGAAGACGAGCACGAGCAGCCCGTAGGCGGCGCCGACCGAGAGCAGGTTGAGCACGATCGCGGTCGCCGGCGACGACGATCGAGCGGAAGGCGACCGTCAGCAGGACGAAGCTGAGCCCGAGCACGAAGGCGAAGACGATCGGCAGCCAGGTCGTCATCGCGTCGAAGTAGTCGACGTTCTCGGCCGTCGTCGCCGCCGACGAGCACGTGCGCGCCGCTGCCGGCGAACGCCGCGGGGACACGTCGCTGCGCAGGTCGCGCACCGCGCCGACCGCCCGGCCGGACGGGTCGCCGCCGACCGGGACGCCGAGCACGGCCAGCGTCGCCGGCCGGTCGTAGCGCGCGATCTGGCGGCGCCCGAAGCGCGGGTCGGCGGCGAGCTCGCGCCGCAGCCGGCGCGATCGCTGCCTGCGACCGCGGCGCGTCGCACGTCGCCGTCGACGACGATCTGCGCCGGGTTCGGCGCTCGCGCGCCGGGAAGTCGCGCTCGAGCGCGACGAAGCCCTGCTTCGACGCGAGGTGGTCGGGCAGCGTGCTGACGCCGGCTGCGCCGATGTTCAGGCCGAGAGCCGGGGACGGCGAGCGGCGAGCAGCAGCGCCGCGCCGAGCGACGAGGCTGAGCGCCGGGCGCCGCAGGACGCGCGTCGACGATCGCGCGCCCAGAAGCGGCCCTCGCCGGCGTCGGCTCGCCCGACGTCGCGGCCGACGATCGGCACGCGCAGCGGGTCGACCGGTCGCCGAGCAGCCCGAGCACCGCCGGCAGGAGCGTCAGCGCGGCGACCACCGAGACGATCCCGACGAGGATCGCGCCGGCCGCGAGGCTGCGCATGATCGTGCGTCGGCACGAGCAGCATCCCGAACATCGCGAGCACGAACGCGCTGCCGCTGAAGAGCACGGCCCGGCTCGCCGTCGCGCCGGCGGCGCGCGATCGCGTCGATCTTGCTCGCGCGCCGCGCGCGCCGCTCCTCGCGGAAGCGCGAGACGACGAAGAGCGCAGTAGTCGATCCCGAGCGCGAGGCCCATCCCGTGAGCATGTTCACGACGAAGACCGAGAGCTTGAACTCCAGCGCGACGAGGCCGGTGCAGGCCCAGCGCGACGACGATCGAGACGATCGCCATGCAGCAGCGGGACGAGCCGCGGCGACGACGGCGCCGAAGACGAGCAGCAGCATGATCAGCGCGGCCGGCAGGCCGAAGCCGAGCTCGCCCTTCTGGAGGTCGCTGCTGGGAGAGCTTGTTGAAGTCGCGGTCGAGCGTGTTCTTCCCGGTCATCGACACGCTGAAGCCCACCCGCCCGTTTTCCCGCTCGACGAGGCTGAGGAGCTTGTCGACATCGGCCTGGCGCTGGACGCCGATGAGCATCGCGTGCCGGTCGCGGGAGACGCCGAGGGCGGAGTACCGGTAGACGACCCCCGTTGCGGCCGCCTTGGTACGCAGGTGGGTGAGGAACGAGGTGAACGCGGGATCGTTGACGGTGTCGGCCGCCGAGCTGACCACGATCAGCTCGTCGACGGCGTTCTGGTCCGGCGGGAAGCGCTGCTGAAAGAGGCTCTCGGCCTGCTTGGACTGCGGGTTCCCGGTGACGTGGCCGTTCGTCGTCAGGTTCCCGGGCAGGAGCGTGGCGGCGAGCACGAGGGCGACAACGATTGCCCCGATCCACGCGAGGATCGTCCGCCACGGGTGGCGGCTCGACGCTCGCGCCAGCCTCTCCGTCACACCCACTTCGGTCAGTATGCGCTTCCCAGCGCGACGCGTCTCGAGTTTTTTGTCATCGCCCAGTACTTCGAGCACGCGGACGGAGGACGCTTAGCTCGAGGTTTCGTGTACTCCCGGTTCCGCCGCCCCGGCTGTCGGCGTCCTCTTTCTTGCTGCACCCGTCGAGCGTGCGCTCTCTCGGCGACCAGTCGCCTGCTCCTCGAGTGAGTCCACGCGCATCTCCAACCCCACGACGCGTTCGTCGAGCGGATCCATTTCGCGGAGTGTGTCGGCGGCCGTACGGAGCACTGCCTCGAAGATGCCGAGCGTTCCGGCGAGCATCCGCAGCGGGAGGGCGACGAGATTGCGGATTGTTTCCTCGCCCGAGCCTGCGAGCCGAGAGATCGCATGACCGTT
>CAVZHP010000004.1:0-84225 GCA_963775115.1 uncultured Alphaproteobacteria bacterium | reverse complement strand
GACTGCGGATTCGCGGCCGCTGGTGGCGCCGCTGGCCCCTCTGACCGAGGCGAGCTATGTCGAGGAAGAGTATTTCCTCGCCGGCATGGCCAATACCTATGACTGGGCCGAACCCCGTGGGCACCAGGTAAAAGTCATTGCCGGGCCCGGCAAATATGTAACGCGCATTCTGGTCCGGCGACCGCGCGATCCCGCCCGGTTTGGCGGCAATGTCGAAGTGACGGTTTACAATTCCGGCACTTCGGGCGATTTCGGCGCGCCGACAGATTTCGCGCGCACGGTAAGCCAGGGCGATGTCTGGATCGGTATTTCGACCAAGCCCGTCGCCGCCAAGGCCATGCAGCGTTTCGATCCGGTGCGTTACGCCCCGCTCGACTGGAGCAACCCGGCTCCGGCGGACAAGCGCTGCGCCCAGCCGTCGCTGGTCCCGATCTACATGATCGGCAAGGAATCGTTCGAAGCCTTGTCCAGAGCGGGCCTGCAGAACAGCTGGCCTGAAACCGAGGATGGTCTGGTCTGGGACATGCTCGGGCAGTTGGGCCTGCTGCTCAAGAGCGAACAGCGCAGCCAGATCCTGCCGGGCTTCCGGAAGCCCTGGGTTTACATGACCGGGATTTCGCTCTCCGGTATCTATATCCGCACATGGGTCGCGGGCTTCCACAACCGCTACCGCACGCCCGATGGCAAACCGGTCTACGATGGCTACTTGCCGATCGTCGGACCGGCCATGGCCCGGATCAACCAATGCGCCGCCGACGTCCCGCTGGACGATCCGCGCCAGAAGCTGGCCCCGCCAGACGTGCCTTTCATCTCCATCTCGTCGGAAGGCGAAATGTGGCAGGCGCGCTTTACCCATCAGCGCGACATGTTCACGCGGACCGGCGGTATCGTCACTTATGAAGTGACCGGCGGCTCGCACCGTGCCGGTGATGTGCCGCGCCCACAGGCCTATGACATGTCGCCTGCCGGTATCAGGGACATGATGAAAGCGAGCGGGCCGCCGACCAAGCCCGCGACCGGGGCAGCTGCAGCAGCGGGTGCGCGGCCTGCGCTGCCGCCCGGCACGCTCAACAATGATCTGATCTGGGAGCCGCTGGTCCGCGGATCGAACCACAATCTCCAGCTCTGGGGCCATCAGGGCATCCGCCCGCCGCAGGCCCCTGGCATTGCTGTCGGCCCCGATCACGAGATCATACGCGATGAAAACGGCAATGCGCTTGGCGGGCTGCGGATGCCTTATGTCGATGTCCCGCTCGCCGCACACACCGGCTCTCTTGGAGCGGGCGGTATGGCGGGGGTGATGGGCGCGAAGAAGCCTTTCTCGCCCGAAACCTTGCGCAGGCTCTATCCCGACAGCGCCGGCTATCTTGTGAAGTTCTCCGCCGCGACAGACCGTTTTGTGGCAGGGCACTGGATTTCCGCCGAGGATGGCGAAGCGATGAAGAAGGCCGCCAGCGCATCTGCGCCCAAGCCATAGAATGCCATGGAAGCATGCGCTGCACGAGACGAGCGCCCCCAAAAACGAATGCTCGACTGGGCTGCTCCGGCCCTTCCACTTGGCAACCGTCTTCGGGTTGATCCCGTGCCGTTTGGCCAGCTTCCTCAGACTCTCTTGACTATTTTGTATTGCTCGACGGATTGCCGCTGTCGTGCTGGCGCTCCCGTGAAGAATCTGGCCCATAGTGCATCCTTCCATTCCTGCATGGATAATGCACCATCAAACTCCGGGACCAAACAGCTAGAACAGGACTGCCCCCTTCACCACATGGTGCCCTAATCGGCAGCGCCCGAAGGCGCCTTCATCCGTTCCAGGCGCCGCTTGTATCCTTCCGAAGGGGCAGGGCGTTCGGCCGGGATTGCCGGTATCGGCTGGCCGCGTCTTGCGGTCTCTTCGCGAAGCCGCCGCATCAGCTGGTCGCGGGTGTGTTGCGCCGGCTGCCACAGCTGGGTCATGTCCTGGGTCATCGGAAAGACCGGCAGCGTGCGTTCGACCGTCAGAACGGCGCAGCCAGTGGCACCGGCGGCGATTTCGCCGAGGAAGGTCTCGATCCCGCCAAAGGTCAGGCAAGCCTTACCCGCGACATCCCATGGAATGCCCGCAGGAAGGTTCAGTTCGAAACCAGCGCCGGTTAGTGCGATTGCCGAAGCTGGCAAGGGGCGCGGGAAGCCTTCGCTGTCAATCGTCGAGACATGCCCCGGCGCATTGCGGCCGAGCGCCTGCGCCGCGAGCTCCCGCCAGGGGCGTTCCTGCCATTTGGCGGGCTCACTGATCTTGCCGGGAGGCGCCGGATCGGAATTTGGAAACTCGCTTGCAGCCGGCGCGCGCCAGACCTGCGGCGACCGGTCCATCGCCGCGCGGCTATCCCACCACAGCACGCTTACGGGGACCACCTCGACGATGATGCGGGTCCAGTACCACACCGCCTGACGCGCCAGCGCCCAGTCGGGATCGTGCGGCAGCGTGAAGGCACATTCGGACAGGTAGCGATCGACATTGGCCTGCAGATCCGCGTCCCTCACCGCCGCCATTCCGGCGATCGACACTACAGGGTCGCCCGGACCGCCGTGGATCAGCAAACCGGTGCGAGGATTCCTGCGAGCCCGCTCCGCCTTGGCCGGGTACGACAGGCCGGTGGCGAGATCGAAGCTGCGCAGGCCTTCGCTCGGGAACACCAGCACCGGTGTGTCGATCGGCATGCCGGCGGCGCTGACACTCGCATACTGGGCAACGGAGCTGCATTTCATCAGCTCGACCACCGGGCCCGGCAATTCCTCTTGCATCGACATCGCTTGGCGGCGCCCTAACCGCCGAGCAGCCGGACGACGTTGGCGTGGAAATTCTGCACGCCGATTTCCTGGCGGCCGGTCGGCAGCAGGGTGCCCTCCGGTAGCGCCGCGAAGCCGGGAAAGCTCTCTGCCACCACCGAATAGTCCTCGTTGACCAGAGCCTGGCGGGTTGTCCGATAGGCTCGGTCGATATCGGCCCGGTGTTCGGGCGAGCGCACGCCGCCAATCGCGCAATAGGACAGCCGCGAGGCAAAGTGACCGACTGCGCTGGGCAGTATCTGGTGAATGTTGACTACCGAACCGGTCGGACTGGTCGAGCCAACCGAGATTATCGTGTTGGGGAACAGGAAATATTGCAGCGGGATCGTGTCGAGATTCCACTCGCCTTCGGGCATATCGGCCCATTGCGCGAGATTGAGCGGCGCAAAAGTGTAGCGGTGATGCGGGCCGAAGGTATCGAACACGTTGACCGGCGAGAACAGGCCCTTGAAGGTCTCGCGGTGCAGCACATTGAGGTGATAGGTCTCGAAGAAGGTGTCGAGCCCGTATTTCCAGTTCGCCGGAACCTGCAGGGTGTCGGAATGGGTGATTTCGGCGCTTGCCAGTTCGATCGCGGCAAGATCGCGGTCCAGCCCGGCCAGATGCGCGTCGAGATCGATCGCCGTGCCGGGCACGGTCCTGACAAAGACCAGGCCGTGGCGCTCCTCTGCAGGGCACTGGTGCAACGCCTTGTGGCTGTCTATCCGGCCATCGAACAGTTCTTCTTCGGGGATGCCGATGGCCTTGCCTTGGCCATCGAAGGTCCAGCCGTGGAACCGGCAGGCAAAGCGGCTCGCCTTGCCACAAGGCTCGCGCACGATCCGCGAGCCGCGATGCGGGCAGATGTTGAGGAAAGCGCGGACCTTGCCGTCCTTGCCCCGGGTCAGCAGCATCGGCGCACCGGCATCGTCAAAGGTCTTGTAGCTGCCCGGTTCCGGCAATTCCGCCGACAGGCAGGCGACCAGCGGCATCGACTGGAAAAAGGCTTGCCGCTCGCGCGCGAACTGGTCGGGGTCGATAAAGAACGCGACATCGTCGAGCCGCGCGGTGGGCATCATCGCCGACTTGCCGCTGCGCTGCATGGCGACGAGCGGCGGCGCGAGTTCGCGGCGCAATGCGTGCAGGAGCGATCCCCCGGCGATTGCAGGTGCGAGAACGGCGGCTTCAACCTGGTCGGCCATGACAATCGACTCCGTTCGCCTCAAACAGTTCGTTCCAGTTCCCTGTAGTTGCCCCGGTCATTGTTCTCGAACCGGCCCAGGCCATAATCGCCCTTGATCGTCGTGCGCTGCATCACCCGGCGCTGCGGCGGGGTGCAGCCGAGCACGCGGTGCAGCATGCGCCAGTTGTCCCAGATGATCATGTCGGCGGTCTTCCAGCTGTGCACATAGGCACCGGCATCGGCGAGCCGGTTGACCTCATCGGCGATCGCGGCGAGCAGCGCCTCGCCTTCGGCATCCTCGTGCCCCTCGATACCTTCCGACATCCACGGCGAAATGTGCAGCACCTTCTCGCCGCTGGCCCGGGTCCAGACAGCGGGATGGATAGCGCGCGGATAGACCTTGTGCTGATCGAGCATCGCGATCTGCACCGGATTGACCTGCAGCACGCGGAAGTTATCCGGCCGGCCGAAACGGATGTGCGCCGGCTGCATGTCCATCGAATAGACGATCGATTTCGATTCGATCCTGTCGCGGAGTTCGGGCGACAGCGCCTTGTAGAGCGCGACGCCGTCCATGAAGCAGGTCTGGCCGCCGTTCTGCGAGATTTCCAGCAGCCGCAGCACACCGGCGCGGTTGAGCTCGTTGTTGTAGCAATGATCGAAATGCCACGGCAGCCAGTTGGAATAGGCCTTGCCATCGATCTCGACGATATCGCAGTCCTCCGGATCGGTGATGACGCGGATCGCGCCGCCCAGGTTTTCCGTGTCGGGCTTGTCCACGGCAGTAACCGGGTGCTCCTTGAGCGGACCGAACACCATGCTGATGTCGGCCTGCATCCGGTTCGATTGCTCCATGTTCTCGAACACGATCATGCCATGCGCTTCGAAGGCATCGCGGATCTGCTGGCGGATCGCCTCATCCTTCAGCGTTTCGTTATCGACGCCGTTGATCCGGCAGCCGAATGTGAGGTCCTCGCGCAGCGGGGTAATGGTGATCGGCATCGGGGACTCCTCCCTTGGCTGGGTTGTTGGTCGGCAAGCCTACGCTAAGCTACCTCCCTGAACACCTCGCCGATTTTCTTGCCATCCTCGAAATAGCCCAGGCCATAGTCGCCCTTGATCGTCGAGCGGATGGTGTGGCGTTCGTATTTGGCGTCGCAGCCCTCGACCGCGTGGAGCATGCGGTGGTTGTCCCAGATCACCATGTCGCTGGGCGACCATTCGTGCCAATAGGCGCTGGTCCCCTTGCCGCGGCGGTTGATCTCGTGGCAGACCTCGTCGAGCAGCTTGTCGCCCGCCGCGTCCTCGTGGTGCTCTACGCCGAAGGCCATCCACGCGCCGACGTGCAGCGCCTTGTTGCCGTCGGCCCTGGTCCAGACGGCGGGGTGCATCGCACGAGGGAAGATCGCGACTTCCTTGAGCAGTTCCTTGACCAGTGTGATCTCGCCGCCGAGCAGCTTGAAATTGACGCCATATTGCATCTTCGAGAGCCGGGTATCGAGCGTATAGATGACGTTCAGGCGCTCGATCCGGTCGCGCAGTTCGCGCGGGAACTGACGGTAGAGCTCCACCCCGTCCATGAAGCCGGTGCGGCCGCGCTCGGGGGTGCTGACCGGTGAGCGCAGCACGCCAGCGTAGTTCAGCTCGTCGTTGTAGCAGTGGTCGAAATGCCAGGGCGAGAAGCGCGCCAGCACTTCGCCCTCGATCTCGACCAGCCCGCCGTCGTAGGGATCGCCCTCGTTGCCGGGAATGTAATGCATGTCGATCACGCCGACGGCATCGGCGTCTTCGGCACGCGGGGTGGTCTTGGTCGGGTGATCCTTGAGCGGGCCGAAAATGCGGCTGAGCGTCACCTGCATCTTTGCGGTCGGCTCCATGTCCTTGAACACGATAAGCCCGCGTTGCTTAAACAGCTCGCGCAGCTGCTCGCGGACGGCCTCGTCCTCGATATTGCTCCAGTCGAGTCCCTTTACGGTCGAGCCGAAGCTCAGGTCGCCGCTCAGGTCGCGGACCTCGATATCCGTCATCTCTCCATCCTCCTGCTTGCGGGTGCTTCGGCCCTGCCTGCGCCGGTCAATGATAACACCGCCCGCCATCCACCGCCAGCGCCGAACCCGTGATGAAGGAGGACTCCGCCGACGTCAGGAACAGCACGGCGCTGGCGATCTCGTCCGGCTCGGCGACCCGCTGCAATGCATATTGCTTCACCCATGGCGCTTCGTCGGGATTGTCGTAACCGGCCAGCAGCCCCGCCGTCATCGGCGTCCGGGTGATGCCCGGGCAAACCGCGTTGACCCGCACCAGCGGCGCGGCCTCGGCGGCCAGCGCCTTGCTGAAGGCGATCAACCCGCCCTTGGTCGCGGCATAGGCGGTGTTGTTCGGCACATTGGGCAGCAGGCCCTGCCCCGAGGCGATGTTGACCACGGTGCCGCCGCCGGCGCTGCGAATATGCGGCAGGGCGGCGCGGCAGATCAGGTAGGGCGCGACCAGATTGATCGCTGCGAACTTGTTGATTCGCGCCAGATCCATCTCCGCAATCGGCCCGCCCGCGCCCAGCCCGGCGCAATTCACCACGCCGTCGAGTCCGCCCATCGCCAGCGCCGCCTGTTCGACAGCAGGCTCGACTGCTGGGAGATCCTCGAGGTCGAGCACGAGCGGGACTGCTCCCAGCTCGCCAGCGACTTCCCCGATGCCATCGGCATTGCAGTCGAGCAGCGCCAGCCTGGCGCCCTCGCGCGCAAACATGGCGGCGATCGCCCTGCCGATTCCCGACGCCGCGCCGGTGACGAGGATGTGGCGGCCTTGCAGTCTTCCGGTCATTGTCGCTCTCCCGCATTGTCTGGCGACCATGCAAACCCGCACGGATGCAATTGTCAAATGCTGCAGGGCGTCAGCGAGGGTCGCACCCTAGCGGCGGTGGCGCAGCAGCATGTGGCCCAGGCTCACGACGAACAGCGATAGCGACAGCAAGGCCGCCGCCAGGATCGCTCCCGGTGCGCCATGCGCGCGGGTAACCGGCTCGGCGAGAAATACGGCTGTGGGCGATCCGAGGTAGTTCGCACCCTTGACCAGACCGGCGGCCCGGCCCTGCCGGTCGGGCGAGACGCGGCCGGCGACGACGATCATCAGATTGGGCAGGAACCAGGCCACGCCGACGCCGAAAAGCACCGATCCGACAATGACGACGACATAGTTCGGCGCCAGCGCGGCCACCAGCAGTCCGGATCCTGCCAAGGCCACGCTGATGGCGAAAGCGGCATGTTCGGACAGCACCCGCCGCGCCCGGCCATAGAGCAGCGCGGCGATCGACCCGGCGATGATATCCCCGGTCAGCACCAGCGAGATCAGCGCCGGGCTGTGCATGCCCATTTCGGTCAGCAGAAACGGCAGATAGACCGCCGGGATATAGGTGATCGTGCCGAGGAACAGGCCGAGCAGCGCGAAGCGGACGGGAAACCAGCGGATCAGCGGCTCCGCATCGCTTGCGCCAGTCTCCCGCACTGCGGTCTCCCGAACCGTCGCCACGGGACCGGGCAGGTTCGCCCAGGCGACCAGTGCGAACGGGGCGGCGATCCCGTAGATGGCGAAGGACCAGTGCCAGTTCAATTCGCCCAGCAGGCCGCTCACCGGGTTCAGCGCGACCGAGCCCATCTGCGCGACGCCGTTGTAATAGCCCAGCCAGGCCGCGCGCCGCGCCTCGCCCATGCGCGCGTTGATGATGATGATGCTCCCCGTCACCGCGCCGGCGGCAGCGATCCCCAGCAGGAAGCGCGAAGCGATCAGCAGATGGAGGTCGTTCAGATAGACGCCGGCAGTCCCCGCCAGCGCATAGAGTACGTAGTTGGCGGTCATCACCCGCTTGAGACCGAAGCGGTCGGCGAGGAAGCCGGTGAGCGAGGCGCCGATCACCATCGCTGCGCCCATCACGCCCACCAGCATCTTGACCAGGAAGGCATCGCCGGGCCCCTGCGCGAGGTCCGCCTCGATCGCCGGCAGCACCGGCTGGACCAGCGAAGTGGCGAGCGAAATGGCCGGCCCGCCCGCCAGCACGACAATCCGGGTCCCCAGCCCTACCGGTTCGTCGGCGGGTGCCGGGCTGCTGATACTGGCGATGGCGGGCTCCTCCCATGCCTTCCTGCCTCGCCGCGCGGCTGGCCGGTTGTCCGGGCAGGTTAGCTGCGTCACGGGCGAGGCACAATGGCGGTCGCACTGCGCACATCACCGGGCGCCAGCGCGGGCCGGTGAGCGTCCGGTTCCGCCCCCTTCAAAAGAGCTGGTCGAACGCCGTCTCCAGCCGTCCAAGGCTCGCCGGTACATCCTTGAGCTTGTCCAGCCCGAACAGCCCGAGCCGGAAGGTCCGGTAGTCCGGCCCCTCGTCCACCATCAGCGGTACGCCAGCGGCAATCTGCAAACCGAGCGCGGCAAATTTGCGCCCGTTATGAATCTCGGGATCGCCGGTATAGGCAACCACGACACCGGGGGCGCCGAAGCCCTCGGCGGCGACCAGTTTCACCCCTCGCGCCGCCAGCATCGCACGGACGCCATTGCCCTGTTCCCACTGGGCCGAATAGAGCCGGTCGAAACCGATCGCCCTGGTCTCCTGCATTGCGTCTCTGAGAACGCGGAGGGCATCGGTGGGCATCGTAGCGTGATAGGCGAAACCGCCGTCGAGGTAGGCCTGCATGATCGTCAGCCATCTGCCGAGATCGGCTGCATAGCTCGTCGATCTGGCCGAGCGGCAACGCTCCAGCGCCGTCTCGTTCATCATTACCAGGCCAGCACAAGGCGGCGCCGACCAGCCTTTCTGGGGCGCGGATATCAGCACATCGACGCCGCTGGCGGCCATGTCGACCCAGACACAGCCGGAAGCCACGCAGTCGAGTACGAACAGTCCGCCATGCGCATGGACGGCATTCGACACGGCCCGCAGATAATCGTCGGGCAGGATCATGCCCGAAGCCGTTTCGACATGCGGAGCAAAAACCACATCGGGCCTCTCCGCCGCGATCCGCTCCACCACTTCCTCGATGGGAGGCGGCGTAAAGGGTGCATCGGCGGCGTCGCTCTGCCGCCGCGCCATGAGCACCACTTCCGACGCAGGGATCGACCCACTCTCGAAAATCTGGGTCCAGCGATAGGAAAAGAACCCGTTGCGGATGACCATGACCTTGCGGCCCGTCGCGAGCTGCCGGGCGACAGCCTCCATCGCATAAGTGCCCCCGCCCGGGACGACAACGGCGGCCTGCGCCTTGTAGACCTCGCACAGTGTCGCATGAATATCGCGCATGACCTGCTGAAATGCCGCGCTCATGTGATTGAGCGAACGGTCGGTGAACACCACCGAATATTCCAGCAACCCATCGGGGTCTATGTCGGGCCGTAATCCTGGCATCTCGGTCTCCTGTGACAGGTAATCTGATTTCACGAATTGCCCTGCCAATCAAATGCAACGCAGTCGATACCGGGAAAATAACTTCAACCGCCTTTCAGTCTTGCCACAGGATCGAACCTTGTGACACGTAGCAACCGGAGGATGGAGGGCCGCAGGCATGGCGACAGCTGCAAGATTGGCGAAGTCCTTGAAAATCGCACCGCTCACCGGCCTGATCGGCGCGCAGGTTGAAGGCGTCGATCTCAGCCGCGACATCCCGGACGACGTGGCCGAACAAATCCGCCAGGCGTTCAATGCGCACCTGGTGCTGGTCTTTCGCGACCAGGGCGGCGGCGGGCCGGAGGAGCAGCACCGGCTTGCCGCGCTGTTCGGCGAGCCGCAGCCGCTGGCGGTGTTCCAGTTCCTCGGGGCGATGCAGGCATCGATCGCCTTCAATCCCGGATCGCGGATAGCCCAGAGCCAGGATGCCTCGGCCCCCAAACAGGCCGCCGCGATCCACCGCAAAGACTTGCAGAGCCTCGGCATCGCCGGCGAATTCGATGGCTGGCATAGCGATGCGAGCTTCACACCCTGGCTGCCCCGGGTGGCGGTACTGCGCGCCGAAGTGATACCGCCCGTCGGCGGCGATACAGGCTTTGCCAGCCTGTGCGCCGCCTACGATGCGCTCTCGCCGAAAATGAAGGACTGGCTGGAGGATGCCAGCAGCATTCACATCATCCCCGAGGGCTTCAAGGAGGGGATCAACGTCTGGCAATACGGGCCCGATGCCGAGGCGCGTTTCGACGCCGAATACCAGCCCCGCGAGTGGCCGCTGGTGATCGCGCATCCCGAAACCGGGCGCAAGGCGCTGTTCGTCAACCCGGGCTATTCCGCGCACATTGTCGGGCTGGAACGAGCGGAGAGCCATGCCATGCTGCGCTTCCTGTGCCGCCACGTTGCCTCTTCCAGCTTCGTCTACAGCCACCACTGGCGCCCGGGCGATCTGGTACTGTGGGACGAGATGATGGCGCTGCACCGTGCGCCGACGGACTTTGGCACCCATGCCCGCAAGGTGGTTCGTGTGACGGCCGGACGGGTGGTGCCGACGGCAGGCGGGGGAGAGACACATGCGAAAGACTTGGTTCGTCACGGGAGCGGGACGCGGATTGGGCCGGGCGATCGCATGCGCCGCGCTTGAACGGGGCGACTGTGTAGCGGCAAGCAGCCGCCGCCTGGTCGACGTCGAGGACTTGGCCGATCGGTTCGGCGAGCAAGTGCTGCCGCTCGCGCTCGATATTCGCGACCGCTCTGCCGCAGTACTGGCGCTGTCCGCTGCACGCGAAATGTTTGGGCGGATCGACGTGGTGGTCAACAATGCGGCGCGCAGCCTGGTCGCGGCGGTCGAGGAAGCGACCGAGGCCGATGTTCGCGACCTGATCGACACCAATCTGCTGGGCTCGCTATGGGTAACGCAAGCGGCATTGCCGATCCTGCGCGCGCAGGGGCAAGGCCATATCGTCCAGATCTCCTCGGGCGGCGGGGTGATCAGCTGGCCGATGAACGGAATCTACCAGGCGTCCAAATTCGGGCTGGAGGGATTCAGCGAGGCGCTGGCGCAGGAAAGCGCTCATCTCGGCATAAAGGTCACGCTCGCCCAGGTGGGTCATATGGAAACAGGGATGGCGCGGTCGCCTGCACCGGACCAGCCGGAGCTGGAAGCCTATGCCCAGCCCCGTGCGCTGCTATCGGGGGTATCCGGCCGCAAGGGGAACGACCCGGCCATGATTGCGGCGAAACTGCTGCAAGTGGTCGATGCGTCAGAGCCGCCGCTGCGGGTGCTACTGGGCAGGGCGCTGACCGATATTCGCAATGCCTATGACGCCCGGCTCGAGTTGTGGGAGGAATGGTCGCGCGTTCTGGAGAGGTGATCGGCCTTAAACCCCGAGCGACACCAGCATCTCGCCCAGATTGTCCGCCGCGCGGCGGGTTGCGGCTAAATGCCCCTCGGCATCGATGCGCGGCCCCATCAGTTCGAGATCGAAGCCGCCCCGGTACCCGGCCGACAGCATCCAATCGAGCAAACGGCGGATTGGTATGGCCCCGTCACCGGGCACGGCGCGGGCCGGCAAGGCGCGGTCGCCGTAAACGTAGTCGGCGATCTGGACCACGGGGCAGCGGGGAATGGCGCGCTCCATGGTTTCGCGCAGCCCTGCCTCGGTCCAGCAGGAGAATATGTCGAGGCAAATGCCCACTCCGGCCATTTCCGCCAGTTCCATGGTTTCGCGCAGCGAGTGTACGATGTTGAGATGGGCATAGACTGGCGGCGTGTTCTCGATCGCCAATTCTACCCCGGCCCGGGCTGCATGCGCCACGCATGGCGCGATGGCCGAGCAGAAGACTGCCGCAGCCTCCTCCCATGTGTAACACCCACGACCGCCGGTCGCGATGAACACCGAACGCCCGCCAAGCGCCGCAACCGCGTCGATAGTACGCGACAACTTCTCCTGCTCGGCGGCAAGCACCGCATCGTCTGCGTCCAGCTGGTGACCCAGCATGAAGGGGTGGACGGTCGTCTCCAGTCGGTATTCGCCAGATTGCAGCACCGCCTTCGCGCCTGCCGGATCGCTTTCCAGCAACATGCCGATGAAGCTGACGCGCGTAGCACCAAGCGCCTTCCATGCCTCGGCCAGCTGCGGCCATCCGGCACCCTGGAAGCAGGCGCTGTTGACCGAGATCCGTTCGTGCAGTGCCATCAACCCGGGGGTTCGGGCGCACCGCTGCCCATATATTGGGCCAGCGTCTTGTGGAAATGGTAGACCGTGACTTCCTGCCGGGGATTGGGCCGCGCGCCCATGAAGCCGCGCGATTTCATGCCGCGCTGGACATAGGGCATATTGTCGAAATCCTGCTGCAGCACCTCGGGCCAGCGCGGGTCCTTGTGGTCGGGGACATTGACCCATTCGGTCTTCGGCTCCCCGCCTTCGGGATAGCGCTCGATCACATAGACTTCGAAGATGCAGCTGTTCGGGTCGCTGCCATTGGGCCGGGCGCGGTAGCATAGCGCGAAAGTGATGCCCTGCAGGATCACGCTGTTGGGGAACAGGTGCCAGTCATGCCCGGTATCGGGCAGCAATTCGGGCTTGAGCGTCGGCCAGACAACCCCGCGCTCGGCATCGATCTGCTGGGCCAGCGTATTGAAATAGGCCATGACCTCGTCCTGCGGCGTGCCTTCGGGCAGGTCGTGGACCAGCCGGTCGGCGGCTTGCAGCATGGTGTCGGTGGTGCAGGAGTTTACCCCTTCCATGATCGCGTGGAGCGATTCCGCCGCCATGATCCTGGGATCGCGCCCATCGCCCGGCATCTGGCCCACATCGTCGGCATTTTGCGCGCCGGGGCGGCCGGGTCCGTTGCTCGCGGCGGGGCCGTGCCAGGCATGCTTGCCCTCCGAGCGGCACCAGTAGAATGGCGTAACCCCCCATTCGCACAACTGCGGGTGGGTGATCGCGGCGTGGTGGCTCTCGTTGAAGGCTTCGAGCGCGGTCTTCCAGTTGCACGGGAAGACCAGCCACTGCCGCCAGCGATAGCGCATCTTCTCGAGCTCATAAGGGTCGAGCAGGGTCGCCACAGGCTCCAGATATTGGCGCAGCGGCTCGCAGTCCGGGTCCATGTTGATCCACAGCCAGCCGCCCCAGCTATCGACCTGGACCGGTTTGAGCCCGGTGTTCTCGTTGGTCAGGCAACCGTCGTAACCCTTGCGGTCGTTGATGAAGGCGGTCTCGCCGTTGATCTTCCAGCGCCAGCCGTGAAACTTGCAGACGAATTGCCGGGCATTGCCGCAGCCTTCGGTAAGCTGCCGGCCGCGGTGCTGGCAGACGTTGTAGAAGGCCTGGACGCGATCCTCGGCGGTGCGGACGATGATGATCGATTCGTCCATGATGTCGTAGGTGACAAAGTCGCCCACATCGGCCACTTCCTCGGCCCGGCAGGCTGCCTGCCAGACCTTGCCCCACAGCTTGTCGTTTTCCTGCCGGGCATAGGCTTCCGACGTGTAGGCTTCGATCGGAATGACGCCGAACGGCACGGTCCGCATTTCGACCCCGCCGGGGACTTCGGCATCCTCGAACGCCAGGTCGGTGAAGGGCGCAATTTCGTTCATGGCGATACTTCTCCTGGAGTTGGCAGTTGTTACGCCGACGGGCGCACGCCCTTGAAAGTGATCCGCCGCAGCTTTCTTGGCCCGGTGAAGTCGGCGACGCCGCGGTGCTGGACGATGCGTTCTTCCCAGACGGCGATGGTCCCGAGCCGCCACGGGCGGCGGATGTGGAATTCGGGAGTGTTGATGTGGCGAAACAGCATTTGCAGCAAGTCTTCGCTCTCGGTCGCGCCCATGCCCAGAATGCGCTCGGAATAGTTGGCGTTGACGAACAGTGCCTTGCGGCCGGTCATGGGATCGCGGATCACCGCCGGGTGGACTGCCTCGGGCCGTTCGCGCAGGAATGGCAGGCGGGCAGCGCTGTGGTGCACTTCCAGCCCGTCGAGCAGGCGTTGGGTGTGCGAAGACAGCGCATCGTAAGCCGCATACATGCTGGCGAACATGGTGTCGCCGCCCACTGGAGGAAGCTCGAACGGCGTCAGCATCGCGGCCTGCGGGGGCAGATCGAGGGCGGTGCCGTCGGTGTGAAACACATTGATCCGCACATCCTTCATCGGCACCTGGTCGGAATCGATGAACTGGGCCTCGGCATCGGGTTCGCTGATCGACAGCGCGTAGCCTTGCTCGGGCTCGCCGAACAGCGGGGCGAAGGCGAGGAACTGGGACGAAGTGACGGTCTCGTCGTAGTCGAAGAAGAGCACGCCATATTCGTGCAGCGCGCGTTGCAGCGCTTCGGCCGTGGCCGCGTCCTGCGGGGCGTCAAGCGGCAGGCCGGTAACCACCGCGCCGCCGGCACCGTTCACTTGCCGGAAACGGATGTCCTGCGCCTTGATCGCCAGCGGGTCGAGCATGTGTGCCGTCATGGTGCCGCGCTCCCTCAGACCAATGCCGCCGCGCGGGCAGGCGTTCGCCGCACTGTCCGGCCCGGTCGTGCGCCCATGTCCGTGCCGTTGGCCAGCACCTGCTCGCCAGCCACAAAAGTGGCGACATAGCCCCTGGGGCGCTGGATCAGCCGGCGACCGTTGCCGGGCAGGTCGTGGACGAATTCCGGCAAGCCGATGTGCAGCGCGTCGAGATCGATCAGGTTGATGTCGGCCCGCATGCCCGGGGCGAGAACGCCGCGATCATACAGCCCGAAGGCGCGGGCATTGTCGCCGGTCAGCGCGCGCACCGCTTCCTCGACAGGCAGTTTCGGCCCCCGGCTACGGTCGCGCACCCATTGGGTCAGAACGGTGGTCGGGGAAGTGACGTCGCACAGGCCGAGGCAATGCGCCCCGCCGTCGCCCAGCCCCAGGATGGAGGCCGGATGCCGGATCATCTCGAACACAGTGTCGCCGTTGCCGCTTGCATAGTTGGCGACCACCGCGAGGAACATGGCATCGCCCTGGCCCGCGCTCATCAGATCGTAGAACAGATCGATCGACGAGGTGCCGCGCCGCCCCGCTTCGGCGCCCAGGCTGTCCTCGACACTGGGCTCATAGTTCGGCGGGTCGGTAATGGGATACATGGTGTCGAAGAACCAGGTCCGCGCCGCCAGCAGCTCGCGTGCCTCTGCAAGCACGGCTTCGCGCACCGCCGGATCGCGCAGCCGCGCGGCGCGTTCGGGCGTGCCGACCACTCCGGCAACGGCCTCGGCGAAGCCGGGCAGCTTCTCGAATGGATTGCGGCCCTCCAGCGACATGATCGCATTGAGCGGGCGCGGGAGGATTTGCGGGATCAGCTTGCCGCCTGCGGCATTGGCGCTGTCGATCATCGCCATGATCCGCCGCCAGCGGTCGGGGTCCTGGTGATCCTGCACAACCGGAAAGGTGATCCGCATATCGCCCGCCAGGCTCATCCGCCGCAGCAGGTCGGTCTCGGTCTCCCACGGCGACCACTCCTGCGGCCCATAGTAAGACGCGGGGCTGGTCTGGAGGATGCCGTCGCGCGATCCGACTGCCCGGGAAATGGCGAGCAATTCCTCGTCGGAGGCAGTGGTGCCGGGAACCAGCGCATCCTTCAGCATGTTGCGGTTGGACGAACAGCCCAGCGCACCGGCATCGATCGCCTCGCCGATTATGGCGGAAATGGCAGCGATTTCTTGCGGCGTGGCCTCGCCCTCGATGCCGCGCTCGCCCATCAGATAGGTGCGCACCGCGCCATGCGGCACCAGCACGCCGACGTCGATGGCGCGCGGGGTCGCATCGAGGCAGTCGAGGTATTCGGCGAAACTCTCCCAGCCCCAGGGAACGCCTGCGCGCAGGGTCTCCAACGGGATGTCCTCGATCTTGTGCATCAGATCGAGCATGAATTCGTGTTGATCGGGCCGCGCCGGAGCAAAACCGAGGCCGCAATTTCCCATGATCGCGGTGGTCGATCCGTGCCATGACGAAGGCGTCATCAGCGGGTCCCAATAGACCTGGCCGTCGTAATGGGTGTGGACATCGACCCAGCCGGGGGTGACCAGCAGTCCCGTGGCATCGACCTCGCGGGCGCCTGGCCGGTCGATCTTCCCGACATCGGCGATCCGCCCGTCCTCGATCAGTACATCGGCGGTGCGTGCGGGGCCGCCGGTGCCATCGACGACGGTCCCGCCCCTGATCAGGGTTGCTTCGGCCATTGTCCTTCTCCTCTGTCGCGCTCCCGGTTTCAATCCAGGATGCGCCTCGAATTCTTCAGCCGCCTGCGGCAGTCCATCGAGCCGGGCCAATCTCGATGTTCGGGCCTTCGTTCGCGAATACCACATCGGCGTAGAGGATGCGCCCGGACTCGGGGTCGAGATGCGCGCGCATCACCAGTTCGCCCGCCCGCTCATCCAGCAATGTATCGAGCACCGGGCAGCCATCAAGCCAGTTTCCCGGGGCAATGGCAAGCAGCGCGCCCGATTCCTCGGCAATGGCAATCGGGCCGTGCTGGACGACGCCGGGGTAGAGCGGGCTGGCGGGTGTGCTGGCGACAGGCGAGGTGTCGTTGAGCAAGGCTGGAATTTTTGCAGGGGTCGCGCGGCTCAGCCGGTCGCAGCGGAGTGCATCGCGCAGGGCGCGGGTCGCCGCTTGATCGGCCATGCCATCCGCGCCCGCGACCAAGCCATAGACCTCCCGCGCGATGTCCGCATCGATCCGCAGCGCCGCCAGATCGGCCAGCACCGCCTCCGCCTCGCGGTCGAGCGGGTCGCCGAAGCCGCCGCCGCTGGCGCAGTGCAGTTCGAAATGCTCGCCCGGCGTCAGCCTCACGCCGACCGCCTGGATATGCAGCGGCTCCACCGTGCCGTCGGCGCGGGCCAGCGAATAGCGCATGGTTCCGCCGGGCAGCCCGCCCGCCGCGCCCGATTGGGGGAACCAGGCCTTGGTCCCGGTCAGGTTGCCGAATATCTCGTCCACGCCATGCGGCTGGAACGCCTCGGCGCATCCCGCGCCGGAGCGCAGCCGGCCATGGCCATGGGCGCCAAGCCCTGCGCCGCGCTCGCGGAACAGGATCGGGTAGGTCGATTCGAGCACCTCGACATCGGCCAGCTCCATCTTGCTGCCTGCGCCGGTGAGCTGGGATTTAAGGTCAATGCCGTCGCGGTCATGCCCCGCCGGGCTGCCGCACATCGAACCGTCGAGCACGGTATAGACCCGGCGCTGGCCGTCATGATCGAGGTAGTTCCACCGGCCGACCCCATAGGCTGCGGGCGCGGGCGCGGTGAGGTATTCGCGGCCACTGGCCCTCGGCGAGACATGGATCGCTAGTTGCAGGCACTGCCAGGCCGCGGCATCGACCGCCATCGCCGCGTCCATATGTGCCGCGGCAATCGGCGCGGGCATGACGGAGTCGACCAGCGTACCCGGCTTGGTCCTGAGCTCGATAACGTCATAGAGCGCCTGATTGATCGGCAGACCCGGCGCGATGGTTTCGCGCAGTTTCGGTGCGATCACCGCGCGCAGGATATAGGCTTTCGAATTGAAGAAATGCGGCACTTGCGGCGGGGCTTCGCTCAGATCGTAGATCAGCCGGTCGCCTGCGACTTCGAGCGTGCAGGGGATGCGCAGCAGGGTGTCGCGGAATTCGACCCGTGCGAGGCTGCGATATAGCCCGTCCTCGATATTGGAAATTCGCTCCCGCAGCACGGCCAGCGCCCGCGCGATCATCGAGCAGGAGGCCGACTCGAACTCGATCAGCCCCATCTCGTTAATCAGGGCCACGATCTTTCGCGCGGCGACCGAGGCGCCGATCACCAGGCTGCGGATGTCCATCTCGACGTGATCGGCGCTGCGGATGTTGATCTTTATCAGGTTCCAGATGTCGGCGACTTCGACGCCCTGACGGATCAGGCGGACCGGCGGGAGGCGCAGCGCCTCCTGATAGCACTCGGTCGCCTTCACCGCCGAGGAGCCGGGCACCATGCCGCCCATGTCGATCATGTGCGCGGTCAGCGCCACCCAGGCGACGCGGCGGCCTGACACGAAGACCGGTCGCTGGATCACCACGTCTTGCGGATGGACACCCCCGCCGCTGTGGGGATCGTTGGCAATGAAAACGTCGCCGTCGGCGATGCTTTCACCGTGCCGCTGGATCGTCGCGCGCACGCAATGCATCGCCACGCCGAACTGGATTTCCATCGCACTGCTGCCCGAGAGCACAGCGCCATCCACATCGAGCAAGGTGACGGAATAGTCCTTGCTCTCGGTGATGACAGGACTGATCGCGGTTTGCTGCACCGCATTGCCCGCTTCCTGCCCGATCGCCTCGAGATGCGTGCGCAGGATTTCCGGGCCGATGGGATCGTCGGTCAAGGTGGCCGGCGCGTTCATGGGTCTAATGTCCCGGCGCCGCCGAGAAGGTGAAATCGACCATGATCTCGCCCGAAATTGTCTCCAGCGCCGCCTGCACTTCGTCAGAGGTTACACCTGCGGGAATGCTGAGGCGGGCCTGGGCGCGGAACAGGGGCTCACCCGACCAGGCGGTGGGCTCGGTGTTGGTGGCGAAATCCTCGATATTGACACCAAGGCCCGCCAGCACCCCGGTCACTTCGCGGACGATGCCGGGCCGGTCCTGCCCAACCAGTTCGAGCCGCAGCGTTTCGCCAACGAGTGACGGCTCTTCGCCTGCCGGAACCAGCGATACCGTCAGGCCGAGCGCATCGACCGCGCAGATAGCCTGTTCGAAGGCAGGCAGGCCCCCGGCATCGAGCTCGACCAGCACGGCGCCGACATATTTGCCGCCGAGCCGGCTGAGGTGGCTTTCCAGCCAGTTGCCGCCTGCGTCGAGCACTGCCTGCGCCAGCGCCTGGGTGAGGCCGGGCCGGTCGCTGCCGGCGGCGGAGAGGATGACGCGGGCCTTCATCCCCGCACGAACACCAGCGGGTGGACCTGATCGGTCTGGGCGAGCGATGACATCGACACCTCCAGCCCGGCGATCTGCCGCACACCGGCCTCGTGGCGCAGCTGGCGCACCACTTCGGCGACATGGCCCCAGCCCTGCATATAGGAGTTCGACAGATTTCCGCCGACGGTGTTGACCGGGAGTTGCCCGCCTACCGCCATCTCGCCCGCCTTGCAGAAATCGAGTCCGGTGCCCTCGGGGATAAAGCCGAAGCCTTCGACCTGGTTGACCAGATGGATGCTGGAAGCGTCGTAGCATTCGAAGTGCCCGACATCGCCGAGTTTAACCTCCGCCATGTCCAGCGCCTGCTTGCCGGCATCCTGCATCTGCACCCGCAGCCGTTCGTTGACCATGACGTGCAGCTTGTTGTTCTTGATTTTCGATTCACCCCAGCCCGCCACCAGCACCGGCGCGCGGTTCTTGGCGGCGGCAATGTCCCTGGCCAGATCGTGGCGGCTGACGATCAGGCAGACCGCGCCGTCGTTAACCATGCAGATGTCGAACAGACGCAGCGGCCGCACGATGTATCGCGAGGCCATGTAGTCGTCGAGGCTCATCGGTGCCTGCATCACCGAATTGGGATCGGTGCGGGCATTGGCGCGCAGCTGCATGGCGACAGAGCCGAGGTCCTCCTCGCTGACGCCGTATTTGGCCTGATAGGCGCTGAACATCAGCGCCCAGTGCGCCGCCTGCGAGCTCCAGCCCCAGGGGTGGTAATAGTAATAGGACGGAGGCACTCCATCGCCGGTAAACTCGTCGCTGCCGCCGAACTGGCGGCCGAGCGTGCGCGAGGCGACCGAGAACACCATCGCTACGGTATCCGCCTCGCCCCTGGCGATCGCGGCGCAGACCACCGCCAGCGGCCCGGCCATGATATTGCCGTTGACCTTGCAATAGCGGGGCTTGAGTCCCAGCAATGCGGCCATGTCCTCCGCAGGCGGCCCACCGAAGGTATAGGAGACGGTCAGCCCGTCGATATCCTCGCGCCGCAGTCCGGAGTCCACCAATGCCCGCTCGAAGGCGAGCTGGCTCAGCCCCTCTACACTCGGCCCCTCATATCCCGGCGCTTTGGCGCGCTGAGCCTTGTAGTCGGCGAAATAGTCGGTCTCGCCCAGCCCGACGATGCCGGCCTTGCGGCTCATAGACCGGTCCGGCGCGGGCATGATCAGTTTCTCGTAAGCCATCTGGCCCTCTCGCCGCAATTATCGTCCTTCTGCCAAAAGCCTGACTGGCCTGTGCCGGGACTGCACGATTTGATCAGTCCGAAGCCAAGGATGCAACCGGGAATCGGGAAAGCAGTCATTTGCCGTTGCAGGACACCGCGATTGGCGGGACAAGGATGGAGGACAGAGCGGGACCAGCCTGCTCAAGCATGGGAGCCGCTGATGGGCATAGCGATGAATTTCAACAAGCTGGTGGTGCGCGATGTCCCAGCCGCCGAGCGTTTCTATCTGGCGATGGGGCTCAAGGTCGCCAGCCGCAACACCGGCGGCGAGGGCGATGTCCGGCAGGAGCAGAGCTGGATGTCTGCCAGCGGCGACATGAGTACGCACGTTCTTATCCTCACGCGCTTCCTCGAATTGCCACTACCGGGGAAGCCAGCCTATCCGGGCGAGGGCTGGCTGGTGTTCAATGTCGACGATGTCGACGAGACCTGCCGCCTGGCAGAGGCCAACGGCGGTTCGGTCTACCGGGCGGGTGAGGACCGGCCCGAACACAGCGTGCGTGCCGCTGTGATCGCAGACAACGAGGGGCATTACATCGAGCTGGTCGGGCCGATGCAGGGCTGAGAAGTCTGTCTGGAATGGGAGGTTCGAAGATGAAACTGCATCGGCGGGAATTGCTGCTGGGATCGGCGGCGCTGGCGGCAAGTGCCCCGGCCCTGGCCAGGCGCAAGCCGCGCGCCGCGCCGGCTTTACCGCAGGACGGCTATTACCTCTCGGCCACCAACCCCGTCGCCAACCGCGACCAGCGCGAGCTTGAGGCGCTGGCGATCCGCCTGCAAGCGCGGGGCGACATGCAGGCGGCGATCACGCAAACCGCTGCCAGCTGGGCGCGGGTGACAAGCAATACGGTCAGCAAGCAGACCTGGACAATGTTCGACGCCAACATCGCCGACTACTGCTTCCGCTCGACCCTGCTGGGCGTCAATTCGGACGCCAATTACCCCAAGGTGCTGCGGGTCTATTCACCGTCGGGCAAGTGGTTCGGGATGGATGTGCCGGCCTCCAAATGGGGCGCTGAGAACCCGGACAATTGTTACCGCATCATCCCGATCGGCTCCGGCGGGCGCTATGTGGTGCGCGGCCAGCGCATGGCCAATCCGTCGTCGCACTGCTCTTTCGTGCTGGTTGCCGATACCGACACCTCGATCACTGTCGGGTTGATCGACCAGCGCGATCTTGAGATTGCAGCCGATGGCTCCTTCGTCATCACGCTCGACGAAACTCCAGTCAATGGCCGCAAGAACCACATCCAGGTCACGCCGGACGCGCAATATCTGTTCGTCCGCGACAGCATGGGCGACTGGATGCAAACGCCCAATGCGCTGCGGGTCGAACGGCTCAACCCGCCGTCGCGCGCACCGCTGACCGAGGACGAGCTGGCCTGGAAGGCGGCAAGGGTCATGCGCACCGGGGTGGCGCCAGCATACTACTGGATCCACCTGATCCTGAACACTCCAGTCAACACCCTGTCGCATCCCGAACTGACCGGGGCTGCGGGGGGCCTGCTCACCCAGCTATCCTGCGGCGGCCATTTCGAACTGGCGGACGACGAGGCCTTCGTCATCACCACCGATCCGGTAGATTGCGCCTATTTCAGCATCGTGTTCTACGACCTGTGGAACCGCAGCCTCGAATACCGCGACCACCAGACTTCGCTCAACAATGCGACCATGGCGCCCGATGCAGGCGGGCGCTTCACCTTCGTCATCGCCAGGACCGATCCGGGAGTGCAGAACTGGGTGGAGACCACCGGCCTCAACGAATTCTCCGGCTCGTTCCGATGGCAAGGGATCGGCAAGGTCGAGAAGGTCCCGGCAATCGAGACAAAGCTGGTCAAACTGTCCGGGCTGGCTGCGGCGCTGCCAGCAGACGTACGCAAGGTGACGCCTGCGGAAAGGGCAAGGCAACTGGCCTTGCGGCAGAAGCTGTTCGACCGGCGGTTTGCGGATATCTGACCGGAACTGTCTGGACAGCTTATTTCACATCCCAGACCAGGTGCAGGTTGCGGATCGACATCAGACCTGGAAACACGGTTGAATCTGTCCCCGGCTTCACCCGGAACTCGCCCGGAATCAGCCTGAACCACGTCTCCAGCAGCATCCGCAGCTCGCGCCGCGCCAGATGCCCGCCGAGGCAGGAGTGGACACCGCCAACCAGAGTGAAGTGCCTGTTGCCCTTGCGGGTCGGATCGAACTTGCGCGGGTTGGCGAAACGGGTCGGATCGAAATTGCCGGCCACGTTAAGGGCGGTGAAGCTGTCTCCCGCCTTGATCTGCATGCCGTGCCATTCGAAGTCCTTGTGCGCCCGGCGACCCGTATTGAGGATTGGCTGTGTACGCAGGAATTCCTCGACCGCGCCGTTGATCAGCGACGGATCGTTCTTGAGCATCGTCTGGATTTCCGGCTCCATCGCCATGCGGCGGAACATCTGGGCTATCGTCGCGGCGACCGTATCCAGACCGCCAAGCCACAGGAACCAGACCATGCCGATCTTCTCGTCCTCGGTGAACGGGCGGCCCTTGGTATTGCCATGGACGATCGAGGAGGTGAGGAATTCGTCGGGGTTCTTTTCCTTCTCGGCAATGAACCCGCGCAGAAAATCGACGACATTTCGCAGTGCCCACTGCATCTTCTCGAGGCTGCCCGAATGCAGGATATTCCATTCCCATTCGAGGAAATCGTCGAACTTTTCCCTCGGAAAGCCCATCATCCCCATGAAGATGCGCACCGGAAACACGCGGGCGAAATCCCAGGCCATATCGACTTCGCCCTTGTCCGCGATCTCGCCGACCATTTCGTCGAGCACTTCGCGGATCATCGGCTCCATCACCCGGGTGATCGTCGCGGGGCCGAGGAACTGGGTGAGGAACATGCGGTATTTGGTATGCTCGGGCGGATCGAGGCCAAGCGGGATCGAAGGGAATGTCTCACCGATCAGGCGCTGGAATTCGGCCGTGCCCAGGTTCGAGAAATGCTCGTTGTCGCAATAGATGCGGTCGATGTCCTCATAGTGCGGGGCAACCCAGGTGCCCTGCATGCCGCCGCCGCCAGCCGCCGCGCCCATCGCGCTCATGCTTGGCTTGTTGAACAACAGGCGGGGGATGCCTTTGCCGTTGAGCCATTGGAACGGCTCGTAAGGATCTACAAGATTGTTGGGCACGCCGCCCATGGCGAAGCCGATATCGACGATCCGGTCTGTGGGCACATTCGACGGGGCATCGGGATAATCGACCCGGATTTCATCCAGCGACTTCGGGAAGGTGGTGGCGGCGGCAACTTCGGACATCGATCTCTCCTCTGCGCCTGCTCTTTGCCACCGAGCGCGGCTTTGGGCAATCGGCAGCTTACATCGGACGACTTGGCGTTTGACACCCGCGCGGCAACGCCGATAGTCCCTGCCGCATAAGGATCGGGGCGGCTTCACGGCGCGTGACCCGACGGGAGAGCTGCCATGACCGGATTTATCGACACCGATTCGCACGTCGTCGAGCCCGACGACCTGTGGGACAAATACCTCGACCCCAAATTCCGCGACGATGCACCGATAACCCGCGTCGGCTACAAGACCGACCACCGCGGTTTCGGATTCTACAACGACATCACTGTGGGCGGGGTGAACATGCCCTTCGGTTTCTTCGGCGAGATGTCGCAGATGGACGACCTGGGCGAAATCTATGACGAATATGCCCGCGCGGGTTTTCCCTCCTCCAGCTACCTCGACGCCATGGACAAGAGCGGCATCGACTACATGGTGCTCTATCCTTCGGCCTGTCTCTACACCAATCAGGTGCCCGCCACCCGGGCGGACGTCGCCGCCGCCTATCGCCGCGCATACAACGACTGGCTGCACGATTTCTGTGCCGACAGCGGCAAGCGGCTGATCGGCGCAGGTGCGCTCGATCTGCGCGATCCGGACATGGCCGCGAAGGAGGCGATCCGCTCGGTCAAGGAACTGGGCTTCAAGGCGGTGACAATCAATCCCTCGCCGGTAGGACCTTACCGTATCCACTCGCCCGAGATGGACCGGCTGTGGGCGACAATCGCCGATCTGAACGTGCCGGTCGGTGTCCACTGCGGCGCGCTCAATGCCAGCGACCAGTATCTCTACGATCTGTACCCGGGCCTGATGTATGCCCAGGCGGTCTCCGCCTTCGTTTTCGGCAACATGGCGGCAATCGCCTCGTTCATTGCGGGCGGAGTTCTGGAGCGGCACCCGAAGCTGCGCGTCGCCCATCTGGAGGCGGGATCGGGATGGCTGGTGCCCTGGCTCTACCGGCTGCAAGTGGCCAACCAGGGCGGGCGCGGCGACGAGCTGATCCCGGGCCTGTCGATGCAGCCGGTCGATTACTGGAAGCGCCAGTGCTTCATATCGACCGAGCCCGGCGATCCGGCGATCCCCGAAGTGGTCAATGCGCTGGGCGAGGATTGTCTGGTCGTCGCCACCGATTTCAGCCACCCTGAAGGCCGCCAGTATGCCCGGGCCAAGGAGGATCTGGCCGGAGTGACCGGGGTCTCGGATGCGGCCAAGCAGAAGATCGTCTGGGACAACGCCCTGAGGCTCTACCCGCTCGACGTCGATTGACGCGGCGGGCGTGAAGCCGAATTTTGACATCGTCGTCGTCGGCGCGGGATCGGCGGGGGCGCCCCTGGCGGCGCGATTGTCGGAAGACCCGCGCCGCTCGGTGCTGTTGATAGAGGCCGGCGCGCATTACCCGGGTATCGAGCAGCTTCCCGAGGCGCTGCGCCACGGCGGAATACTCAGCGCGATGATGCCGGGGCATCCCGACAACTGGAGCCTCACGGCGACGCTGGGCGAAGGCATGCTCCAGCCGCTGCCGAGGGGCAAGGTGGTCGGTGGATCGAGCGCGCTCAACGGGACACTGTTCACCCGGGGGCTGCCACAGGACTTCGACAGCTGGGCGGCGGAGGGCAATCCCGAGTGGGCCTATGAAAAGGTGCTGCCGTTCTTTCGCAAACTGGAGAGCGACCGCGATATCGCCAACGAATACCACGGCGGTGATGGCCCGGTGCCGGTCCGCCGCGCCGCGCCGGGCGAGCTGGTGCCGATCGACCATGCCTTCCTGGCGGCCTGCCGCGAGGCAGGATTTCCCGGCGATGCCGATATGAACGGGCCGGAGTCGATCGGGGCAGGGCTGCTGCCTGCCAACAATGCGGGCGGTATCCGCATGAACACCGGCCTCACCTATGTCGATCCCGCTGGCACCCGTCCGAATTTCACCGTCCGGGCGAATACCCAGGTGTTGCGGGTGCTGATCGAGGGCAATCAGGCAGTCGGTGTCGAAGTGGAATGTGGCGGCCAGGTTTCGCGAATCTTCGCTGGTGAAGTCGTGCTGTGCGCGGGGGCGGTCAAATCGCCGCAATTGCTGATGGTCTCGGGCGCCGGGCCGGGCGAGGAACTGACGCGGCATGGCATAGCCGTTCGCCACGAGCTGCCGCTGGTCGGCCGCCGCTTCACCGATCACGGCTCGCTCACCTTGCCATTCCGCCTGGCCAAACGCCGCAGCCCGATGCCCAGTCCGCTGCAAAGCACCTGGGCGCATTGCGGGCTGCATTTCACCAGTTCGGTGTCGGACGAGGTGAGCGACCTGTTGCTGATGCAGTCGGCGATTCCGGTCAACTATACGGTATTCCATGGCATGCCGATGCTGGCGCGCCTTAAGGTGCTGAAGAACACATGGGGCGGGATAAGCCTCGGCAAGCTGATCGACCACGCGCGCTTCGGCTGGAACCATGCGATCACTTGCGTGATGCTGCGCGACGACAGCGAGGGTGAGATCCACCTGACCTCCGCCGATCCAACGGCCGCGCCCGAACTTCGTTATCACTACCTTGAAACCGAGCGCGACCGTGCCCGCATGCGCGAAGCGATACGTACAGCTGCTTCGCTGATCGCCAGTGAGCCTTACCGGGAGCTGGAGGCAAAACGCGCCGTGCTGAGCGATGCGGACCTGGCCGACGATGCTTTGCTCGATGCCCACATCGGCCGCACCATCGGCACCTCGATCCATATGGCGAGCTCTTGCAGGATGGGCACCGCGCCGGAGAATTCCGTGGTCGATCAGACCTGCCGGGTTCACGGCATCGCGGGCCTGCGCGTCGTCGATACCTCGATCATGCCGCGCGTCGTGCGCCGCTGCCCCGCCGCCACGGCATTGATGATCGGCGAGCGGGCCGCAGCGTTTTTCGATTGAACCGGAATACAGGAGAGAGCCCCATGCAACTGTCCGACTACGCGAACCGCTACCAGACGCTCAAATTCAGCCGCAGCGATGAAGGCGTGCTGGAAGTGACCATGCATTCGAATGGCGGCGAAGTGCTGTGGAATGTCTCGCTTACCGGCCACCACAACGAGCTTGGCCTCGCTTTCGCCGATATCTCGCGCGACACCGCGAACAAGGTCGTCATCCTTACCGGCACCGGCAAGTCGTTTGTCGCCGACCGGGATGCGGGCGAAGTTGTCACCGACGCCAGCCTCGCCGACATGTGGGAACGCATGCAATCCGAAAGCCTCGCTATGCTGGAGGGTCTACTGGCGATCCCGGTGCCGGTGATCTGCGCGGTCAACGGACCCGCGCTGATCCATTCGGAGCTGCCGGTGATGTGCGATGTCGTGTTCGCCGCCGAGCATGCCGAATTCGCCGACACCACCCACATGCCCAACGGCATGCCGCCCGGCGATGGCACCCAGATCATCTGGCCGATCCTGCTCGGTCCCAACCGGGGCCGCTACTTCCTGCTCAGCGGCGAGCGGCTGAGTGCGGCGGAAGCGCTGCGGCTGGGCGTTGTCGCCGAAGTGCTGCCGGCAGACAAGTTGATGCCCCGCGCCCGCGAATTCGCCGCGCGGCTGGCGCAGTTCCCGCGCCGGAACCTGCGCCACAGCAAGACGATCATGGTTCGCTACCTGCGCCAGCGCGTTCGCGACGAGCTGGATATGGGGATGGCGGTGCAGGGGCTTTCGATCATCGGTTGAGGCAGAGGGCAAGGCATCGCTTTGATCTCGGCGACATAATCGCTATCGGCTGCCCGCCTTGCCCCGTTTCGAACTCTTTGCCGGCTCCGAAGCCTTCTGGACGCAGGCCCGCGAGGACATTGCGGCAAGCCGCCGCCGTGTGCTGGTCCAGGCGATGACTTTCGAGGGCGATGCAGCAGGCAGCGCGGTCGCGACCGCGATTGGCGCGAGTCCCGGCGGATGATCGGCGCGTGCTGGCCGACGATTACAGCCGCCATGTCATCAATGACACCTTCCTCGCCCTGTCACGCGACGCTGGCCTCCATGCCGAAGCGCGGGCGACCTGGGCGATGTTCGATGGGTTGAAGACCAGCGGCGCCGGACTGCGGCTGACCAATCCGGTCCGGCGCAATCCGCTTAACTATCCGCTGCGCAACCATAAGAAACTGATCGTCACCGACGACACTGTCTGGATCGGCGGGATCAATTTCTCCGACCACAATTTCGCCTGGCATGACATGATGCTGCGGATCGAGGATGCCGGGGTGGCCGAATGGCTGGCGGGTGAGTTCGACCGGGACTGGCGGGGGGAGGCGGGAACGGCAGACAGGGCGTTCGGCGACGCGCTGCACATCCTCAGTCTGGACGGCAGGCACAATGGGCCTGCTCTCGGACCGCTGCTGGACCTGTTCGGCAATGCGGCCAAATTCATCGAAGTCGTCAGCGCCTATCCGACCTTTCCTTTCGTCGATGCCATGGCAGTATCGGCCAGGCGCGGCGTGCCGGTGACGCTCTATACGCCGCGCGCCAACAACAAGCCGATCATCCGCGATTATCTGCTTGGCGTCGCGGGATCGTCGGGCCTCGCCATCCGGCTGCTGCCTGAGATGACCCACGTGAAGGCGGCTCTGATCGACGG
This sequence comes from uncultured Alphaproteobacteria bacterium, assembly GCA_963775115.1. GTDB lineage: Bacteria > Pseudomonadota > Alphaproteobacteria > Sphingomonadales > Sphingomonadaceae > Novosphingobium. Next base: position 56,256 of record CAVZHP010000004.1, on the reverse strand, counting down.
CGAGGTGCTGGTGCTGGGTTCGAGCAATTTCGATTTCGTCAGCCACCGCGCCAATGCGGAATATGTCGCGACGATCCGCGATCCCGCCCTGATTGCCGATTTCACCGCGCGATTGCTGGAGCCATTGCGAGCGGCGGCAGTATGTCCGGAGGCCGACGACCATTCGCCCTGGCGTTCCTTGCGGGCCCGGGCGGGGCTGAAGATCGCCGATGCGGCGATCGCCCGGTTGCGGCATGGCAAACGGATTGCGGAATGGCGTGGGGGCTAGAGCCCCGCCATGGCCAACATCGCGCTCGCCCCCTGTTCCGCGCCATCGGCATTGGCCCGCATCATCGCGAAGAGTTCGCGGCCCATGCCTTCGGTCTGTGCCGGGGTGGGGGCGGGGGTTCGCTCCGAGAGGTCCGCCAGAACTTCCAACCCGCCATCGTGCCCACACAGCCGGATGACATCGCCATCTTGCAGCAAGGCCAGCGGGCCGCCTCCCAGCGCTTCCGGGGTGACGTGGATCGCGGCGGGAACCTTGCCGGAGGCCCCCGACATGCGCCCGTCGGTAACCAGCGCGACCTTGTGGCCGCGGTCTTGCAGTACGCCGAGCGGCGGGGTCAATTTGTGCAGCTCGGGCATGCCATTGGCGCGCGGGCCCTGGAAGCGGACGACGACCACGACATCGCGGTCGAGTTCGCCCGCCTTGAAGGCCGCCTGCACCGCTTCCTGGGTATCGAACACGCGGGCCGGTGCCTCGATGGTCCAGCGGGATTGATCGACGGCGCTGGTCTTGAACGTGGCGCGGCCGAGATTGCCCTGAACGAGCCGCATCCCGCCGTCAGGCAGGAAGGGTGTGGCGGCGGGGCGCAGCATGGTATCGTCGCCGCTGGTTTCTGGTGCGGGCCGCCAGGCAAGAACCGGGGACACCGTATTCGGTGTCCCCTTTGACGCAGCCTCGGAAGGGGGCACCGTATTCTGTGTCCCCAAGTACGGCTCATCGGCATAGGCTGCCATGCCGCCCTCGGCGATGGTCAGCACATCGCCGTGCACCAGCCCGGCATCCAGCAGCTCGCGAATGACATAGCCCATGCCGCCCGCGACGTGGAACGCGTTCACATCGCCTTCGCCGTTGGGGTAGACGCGGGTGATCATCGGCACGGCGGCAGACAATTCGTCGAGGTCGGTCCAATCGAGCTGGATCCCTGCCGCCCGCGCCATGGCGGGCAAGTGGATCGCGTGGTTGGTCGATCCGCCCGTCGCCAGCAGGCCGACGCAGGCGTTGACTATGGCCTTCTCGTCGACGGCCCGGGCGAGCGGGCGGGGGTCGCCACTGCCCTTGCCGATAGCCGCCAGCCGGTGCACCGCCTTCCGGGTCAGCGCCTGCCGCAGCGGAGTTCCCGGCGGCACGAAGGCTGCGCCGGGCACATGCAGCCCCATCAGCTCCATCATCATCTGGTTTGAATTGGCGGTGCCATAGAATGTGCAGGTGCCCGGCGAATGATAGGAGGCGCTTTCGCTGGCGAGCAGTTCCTCTCGGCTCGCCTTGCCTTCTGCATAGAGCTGGCGGACTTTCTGCTTTTCCTTGTTCGCTATCCCGGAGGGCATCGGGCCGGAAGGCACGAACACCGCCGGCAAATGCCCGAAACGCAATGCGCCGATCAGCAGGCCCGGCACGATCTTGTCGCAGATGCCGAGCAGCGCCATGCCATCGAACATCGCATGGCTCATGGCGATCGCGGTGGACATGGCGATGGCGTCGCGGCTGAACAGCGACAGCTCCATGCCGTCCTGGCCCTGGGTGACCCCGTCGCACATCGCCGGCACCCCGCCGGCAACCTGCGCGGTTGCCCCGACTTCGCGGGCATAGAGCTTCATCTGCTCCGGATAGCGGCCATAGGGCTGATGGGCCGAGAGCATGTCGTTATAGGCGGTGACAATGCCAAGATTGGGCCCGCGCGTAGTGGCAATGCTGGCCTTGTCGCCTTCGGCTGCGGCGAAACCGTGCGCGAGGTTGGAACAGGACAGGAAGCTGCGGCTGCCGTGTTTGTCCCCTTCACGCTCCATCAGGTCGAGATAGCGGCGGCGGGAGTCGCGGGACTTGGCGACGATGCGCTCGGTAACGCGGGCGATGGCGGGGTGCAGGTCACTCATATCCGTTTCTCATTTCCTTTACGCATGCCCTTTACTCATGCCATGTCACGCCATCCCGCTCCGCCAGGGCAATCGCCGCGCTCGGCCCCCAGCTGCCTGCCGTATAGCTCTTGGGCAGCGCCCCGTGCTCCGCCCAGCTGGCCCGGATCGCGTCGATCCAGTCCCACTGGGCCTCCACCTCGTCGCGCCGCACAAACAGCGTCTGGTTGCCTTCGATCAGGTCGAGCAGCAGCCGCTCGTAGGCGATGCGCCGCTGCGGCCCGGCGAAGGCGTCGTCCATGGCGATGTCGAGGGGCACCGGGCGCAAGCGCAGCCCGGAGCGATCGAGCCCGGGAACTTTTGCCATCAGGGACAGGGAGATGTTTTCCCTGGGCTGGATGCCGATCACCAGCCGGTTGGGTTCGCTCTTCGCGCCCTGCCCGGCGAAGATCGAATGCGGCACCCGCTTGAACTGGATGACGATCTCGGTTTTGCGTTCGGGCAGCCGCTTGCCGGTGCGCAGGTAGAAGGGCACGCCCTTCCAGCGCCAGTTGTCGATATGCGCCTTGATCGCGACGAAGGTTTCGGTGGTGGAGTTCTTCTCCAGCTCTTCGGCGTAGCCGGGCACGGCTTGCCCGGCGATGGCGCCCGCCGCATACTGGCCGATGACGGTCTCCTCCGGCCCGACCAGGCGCAGCGCGCGCAGCACCTTTACCTTCTCGTCGCGCACGGCGGTGGCTTCGTAGTTGACCGGCGGCTCCATCGCCACCAGCGCCAGCAATTGCAGCATGTGGTTGGCCACCATGTCGCGCAGTGCGCCCGCCCCATCGTAAAAGCCCACCCGGCCTTCGAGGCCTACCGTCTCGGCAACAGTGATCTGCACGTGATCGATATGCGCCGCGTTCCACAGCGGCTCGAACAGGATGTTGGCGAAGCGCAGCGCCAGCAGGTTCTGCACCGTCTCCTTGCCGAGATAGTGATCGATGCGGAATGTGCGTTCCTCGGGAAAGGCGTGGGCGACCGAATCGTTGATATGGCGGCTCGATTCGAGATCTGTGCCGAGCGGCTTTTCCAGCCCGATCCGCACCCGCTCGCCGGCCAGGCCACTTGCGGCGAGGCCGGCGATGGTCGGCTCGAACAGACTCGGCGCGGTCGAAAGGAAGATGGCAAGGCCTGCGTGGATCGCGCCCAGCTTTTCCGCCAGCGCGCCGAAGCCGTGCGTCACCGAGGCGTCGAGCGGCTGGTAGGACAGGCGTTCGAGAAAGGCCGGGATCGCCGACTTGCGGTGATCGGGCAGGAATTTCTCCAGGGCCTCGCGAGCGAAAGCCCGGTAGCTGGCATCGTCGTGCGCGGCGCGGGCCGTGCCGACGATCTTCAGTCCCTCCGCCACCAGCCGGTCGGCATCGAGCGCACAGAGCGATGGCAGCAGCATTCGCTGGGCCAGGTCGCCCGTTGCACCGAACAAGAGAAGGCGGTCGGCAGTGAAACTCATTGGCCGACAGTATCAGGCCTGGGGGCTCCCACGTCCATGGCCAATCTGGCAATGGCCGATCGAATTTATGCAACCGCGATGGGCCTGATCATCGAATAGTATAGCCGATGTCTAACCCGCCAGATGCCTGGGGCGTAGGCGCAATCCCTTGAGCCACAGGCGCAAGGCTTCCCAATGGATCGCCGCCGTGACCTTGAACGTGGCGGCGGGCATGGTGATCAGCAGGCGCAGCAGCGCCACATTCGTCAATTCGCGGCGTTTGGCGGCCAGACAGGCGATCAGCACCAGTTCCTGGTCCCGGCTGGCTCTGATGGAAACCGTCAGCCTGCCTGCCGGCTGGTTCACGGCGAAATCGTAGCGCAAGTCCATGTCGAGGAATGGCGAGACGTAGAAGGCCTTCCGGCACGAATGATGCACACCATCGTTTGCCGCCAAGGGGATGACATAGCTGTGCCGCTCGCCATAGGTATTGTGCACCTCATAGACCACTGCCGCCGCTGTGCCGTCGGCTCGCGAGCAGAAGTAGATGCTGATCGGATTGAAGCTGTAGCCAAGCATGCGCGGCATACACAGCAGCCTGATTGTTCCGCCGGAAATCCGCATCCCGGCCTGCGCCAGCTTGCGTTCGATTTGAATGCGCAGAGGAGTGTCGCTGCCATCGCCGTGGTCTCGGTCGTGCAGGCTGAACAGGTTGAAGCGGTTATGGGAGAACAGCGTAAGGCGAGCTGGCAGGTGGTCCAGATCGCCGAGATCGAGCAGCAGCCAGAATCCGCGATAGCGGAACCGGTGCAGCTTCGGCGTCAGGCGGCGGTGCATCACCGAGCCGGCATAGATGGCAGAGTCGCTTTGCATCACAGAGCTTCGGTCTCGGCATAGTCATGCCAGCGGGCGGTGGGGCCGATCCGGCTCGATTCGCCCTCGACATTCCACGGCCTGCGCACGCCGCCCAAGGCCTCGGCAACGGCAAGGCCAGCTTGCAGTCCGTCCTCGTGAAAGCCCGCACCGAAATAGGCGCCGCAAAACCAGGTGCGCCGTTTTCCTTGCAAGCGCCACAGCTCGCCCTGCGCCGCGATGGCGGCGGCATTGAACAGCGGGTGATCGTAGCTCTCGGTGTAATGCAGCCCTTCCGGCGGCGGCAGCGTCGGGGGGTTAAGTGTGACAAACAGCGGAAATTCCTCGGGAATGCCCTGCAGGCGGTTCATCCAGTAAGTGAAGCTGGCATCGCTCCCGCCGGGGTCCGTGCCGCCGATATAGTTCCAGCTGGCCCATGCCGCGCGCCGCTTTGGCATGTAGCGGCTGTCGGAATGCAGAATCGCGAGGTTGCGACGGTAGCGGAAAGCGCCGAGCAGATCGGCTTCGTCCAGCGTGGGCTTTTCCAGCGCGGCGAGCGCCTGGTCGGCGTGGCTGGCCATGACAACGTGATCGTAGGACTCGATGCCGCCCCGGGAATCGACGATCCGCACCTCGCTGTCCGATCGCATGATCCGCACCACCGCGGCATCGAGCTTGATCCTGCCCGCAAAGCTCTCGATCAGCCGATCGACGTAGGAGATGCTGCCTCCGGCGACTGTTTCCCATGACGACCTACCGCTCAATTCCAGCAGGCCGTGATTGGCATGGAAGCGGATGAAGGCTAGCGCGGGATAGGAGAGCATCTCGGCGGATGTCGCCGACCAGATCGCGCTGGCCATCGGCAGCAGGTGATCGTCGCGGAAAGCCGTGCCATAGGCACCGGCATCGAGGTATTCGCCCAGTGTCATGTCCGCTATACGCGGATTGTCCTTGTCGCGCATGGCTTCCCGGTAGAACTTGTGAATTCCGGCCAGCATCGCAATGTAGCGCGGTCGGACAAGATTGCGTTTCTGCGCGAACAGGCCGCCGATCCCACAGCCGGCGGCATATTCGAATGCCCCGCCGTCCAGCGAGGCTGCGAAGGACATTTCGGAAAGCCGGGTGGGAACGTCCAGATGCTCGAACAGAGCCGTCAGGTTCGGATAGGTGTTGCGGTTGAAGACAATGAACCCGGTATCGACAGAAATTGAATGGCCGGCCATTGTTACCCGGACGGTGTTGGAATGCCCGCCCAGGCGCTCGCCTTGCTCGTACAAGGTAACGTCGTGTCGGCAGCTCAGCAGCCAGGCTGCCGATAGACCCGAGATTCCGGAACCAACGACGGCAATTTTCAAACGGGCATGTTCCGGCATGGGGACAGAATTCCAGATTTTCCCTGATCAACGCAGTGCCAGCGGGTTTGGATCACAATCGAGTGATCCAAACGGCCTTGGCGAGCGTTTGAAGGAGCATGCAAGCCGTTTGCGAAGTCCCGCCCCCCGCTGGCTCCACGTCGCTCCCTTCGCTGGAGCCACTTCGCATTCGGCTTGCAACCGGGAAGCGCCTAGGGCTCGCCATGCCCGTTAGGATGCAGGAGGCCAGCGCGCAGGTGGATTGGGCCAGGCAGATCGAAGCGATCGCCCTCCGCCGCGACCGCGCTGCCTTTGCCACCCTGTTCGGCCATTTCGCACCGCGTGTGAAAACCTTCATGCGCCGTTCCGGACTTGGCGAAGCCGAGGCGGAGAATCTGGCGCAGGAGACCATGCTCAGGGTCTGGCGCAAGGCGGAGCAGTTCAATCCGGCGACTAATGGCTCCGAGGCCTGGATTTTCACAATTGCCCGGAATCTTCGCATCGATGCTCTGCGCCGCGAGCGGCGCGGGCCGCTGAACGAAGCGAGCGATGTCGACGCCGAGTTCCTGCTCGACGATGCGCCGTTGCCAGACATAGCGCTGGCGACGCGGCAGAGCGAAGCGAAGGTCCGCGGCGCCATGGGCGAGCTGCCGGTCGATCAGCAGCGGGTAGTCGAACTGTCCTTCTATCAGGACAAGGCTCATGCGGAGATCGCTGAGCTCCTGGATATTCCGCTTGGTACGGTGAAGTCGCGTCTGCGGCTTGCCATGGTCAAGCTGCGCAGCCTGTTGAGCGACCTTTCATGACAATCCACCATCATCCCCCCGAAGAATTCCTGCTGGCCTATGCGGCAGGCACGCTCGATCAGGGCCAGCAGATTGCGATTGCGGCGCACCTTTTGCCCTGCGCCACATGCCGTCAATGGGTCCAGTCGATGCAAGAGCTGGGCGGTAAGGTGCTAAGCGATCTGCCGCCGTCGGCGATGGCCGACAATGCTTTGAGCATTCTGGAAGCCAGGCTCGATGCACCTTCGCCTCCCGTTCCGGCCGGGCAACCGCGCCCGGGCGATCTCGACGGCATTCCAGGGCTGCCTGCCTTTGCGCGCAGGCTTGCTGCGGGAAACTGGAAGTGGGTCGCACCCAATTTGCGCTTGCGCAGGCTATCCCTGACCGCGCCGGGCCGCACCCGGGTGTTCCTGCTCAAGTCGAGCCCGGGGACGCGCTTCCTGCCGCATGGTCACACCGGCCTTGAAATGACCACGGTGCTGACCGGCGGCTTCAGCCATGGCGGCAAGCACTTTGGCCCCGGCGACTTCGATCTCGGCGATCCCGATACCGGCCACGATATAGCTATCGGCCCCGAAGGCGACTGCATCTCGCTGATCGCCATGGATGGTGAGCTGAAATTGCGGGGATTCCTCGGCCGGCTGGTCCAGCCGCTGATCTCGATCTGAGCCCTGGACATGCCGCCTTTGGCCTTCTCGGTCGCTGCCTGCCTGGCTCTACCAGCGCTAATGGCCTGCGCTTGGCAGGTTCAGCGCAGAACCGGCAATTCGGGCTGGATCGATGTTTTCTGGACATTCGGCACCGGCGCACTCGCCTGCACGCTTGCGCTCCTCCCGCCGGAGGGAGGCGGTTGGCCGCAGAGCCGCCAGCTGCTGGTCGCTGTTTTAGCGGGGGCATGGTCGCTGCGGCTCGGCTGGCATATCCTGCTCCGAACCCGCAGGGTCGCCGACGATCCGCGCTATCGCGCCATGATCGGCGCGTGGGGATCGCAGGCTCCGGCCAAGCTGTTCTGGCATTTGCAGACACAGGCGGTGGTGGGTTTGTTGCTGGCGGGCTGCGCCTCTCTGGCGGCGTACAGCCGGTCTGGCGCTTGGCAAGTGCAGGACTACGCGGCGATCGCGATTTTTGCGACCGGACTGGTCGGCGAGGCCATTGCCGACGGGCAATTGCGGCGTTTCAAGGCGCGTGAAGCTAACCGGGGGAAGCTGTGCGATACCGGCCTGTGGGCCTGGTCTCGCCATCCCAACTATTTCTTCGAATGGCTGTGCTGGCTCGCTTATCCGTTGCTGGCGATCGACTTTGGCGGTGGGCATCCGGCGGCCTGGCTGTCTGTGCTCGCACCGCTGTGCATCTATTGGCTGCTGATGCATGTGTCCGGCATCCCGCCGCTTGAGGCGCACATGATGCGCACGCGCGGTGCACTTTTCGCGTGCTACCGAGAAAACACCCCTGCTTTCTTCCCCAAGCCCCCTCGCCGGAGCATGTGATGGCTTTAACCTGTCAGGCGGCTCGTCACCCAGAAAGCCGATCCCGCGGTCAAGGCGCCCAGCACGCCGCCCCATGCCATGTCGATCAGCGTCAGACTGGTCGTCCAGTTGCGCAAGGTCGCCTGGTTGGTCAGATCGTAAGTGCCATAGGTGAACAGGCCGAACAGCGCACCCAGCAGGATGGCGCTCTGCAGGCTGCCGGTCTTGAGCGCCGGGTTGATCGCGAAAATCATCAGGCCCAGCGGATAGAGCAGGTAGAATACGACGGCTGGGATCATGCGGAACTCAGCCAGAAGTATGTCGCCCAGCACCGGTTTGTAGAGCCTGCCGGCCATAGTGCCGAGCCAGACCATGTCGGCCAGCACGAAGGTCAGCAGCGCGGCAAGATAGGCAGTCAGGTAGGCCATCGTCGATTCCACTTCCGTTCCGGTCCAGGCAAGACAGCAAACGTCTGGCGGTGGCAATTGGATCAATTGGCCCGTGTTGACGAGAGGCGGCCATGACGACCCAGCTTGTCTGGTTCCGGCAGGATCTGCGCCTTCGCGATCATCCCGCTCTCGCCGCCGCAATGGCTTCGGGCCCGGTGCTTGCCGTCTATGTGCTCGACGATGAGAGCCCCGGCGAACACCGGATCGGCGGGGCGCAGCGCTGGTGGCTCCACCACAGTCTGAAGGCGCTTCGTCATGACCTGGAAGAGCTGGGCGGGCATCTTATCCTGCGGCGCGGCCGCGCGAGTTCGGAACTTGCCCGGCTGGCGGCAGAAACCGGGGCCACTGCGGTTCGCGCCCATCGCCACTACGAGCCGTGGTGGCAGATGGCCGAGGCGGAAGTGCGGGAACAGCTGCCGCTTATCCTTCACGAGGGCAATCAGCTCGCCAATCCGCGCGATATCCTGAACGGATCGGGCGAGCGTTACCGGGTATTCACACCGTGGTTCCGCAAGCTGCGCGAACGCATGCCGCCGCCCGTGCCGCTGCCGAAGCCGGAGCGGATTACCAGTCCCGGGTCCATCCCGCCATCCGATGACCTTGAAGAATGGGGCCTGCTCCCGACCAGCCCCGACTGGTCGACCGGCTTTGCCGGATGGAACCCCGGCGAGCGCGGGGCACGCATCGCCTTTCGCTCGTTCCTGCCGGTCCTCGCCGACTATGAAGAGCAGCGCAACTTTCCGTCGCGCCCCGGGGTCTCCCGGCTCTCGCCTCACATTCATTTCGGCGAAATCTCGCCCGCCACGCTGTGGCATCACGCGGAAAACGCGGCAGGGACCAAGGCCCGCTCGTTCCTCGGCGAGATCGCCTGGCGCGAGCATGGCCTCAACCTCGTCGACCAGTTTCCCGGCTATGCGACGCAGAACGGACGCAAGCTGTTCGACCGCTTTCCCTGGCGCAGTGGGCCCGATGCCGATGCCGACTTCCGCGCCTGGAGCAGAGGGCAAACCGGCTTTCCGGTAGTCGATGCCGGCATGCGCGAATTGTGGCAGACCGGCTGGATGCACAACCGGGTGCGCATGATAACCGCATCATTCCTGGTCAAACACCTGCTGATCGACTGGCGTCGCGGCGAGAAGTGGTTCTGGGATACGCTGCTCGATGCCGATTGCGGCGCGAATGCGATGAATTGGCAATATGTCGCCGGCTCTGGCGTCGATGCCCCGGTTTTTTCGCGGATCATGGCCCCGCTGGTGCAAAGTCCGAAATTCGATATGGCCGATTATATCCGGCGCTTCGTGCCGGAGATCGCGCATTTGCGGGACGACGAAATCCACGCCCCGCACGAAAAGGGCGTCACGCCGCCGTCCTATCCCTTGCCGATTGTTTCCCACGAAGGCGCCCGTGCCCGCGCCCTTGCCGCATGGGATGCTTGCCGGACCACTTGAACGGCAGCATCGCGAGTGAATGAACTCGGCACATGGCCGGCCGGGATAATGCGGTGCGGCGCATGTACGCGCCAATCCATCACCCCGTTCCTATTGACGTTCCACTATCCCGCCGTCTGCTTTTCCACCTCGCTGCCGTGCAGGTCCACCCAGGTCACGCCGACTTGCGCCTGATCGTAGCGGATCACGGGCGGCGCATCGCCATAGGGATCGAGCGTGTGAATAAACCGATGCGTGCCGATCATGTGTCCGCAGGTCGAACCCAGCTCGACGATCTCGGCGGTGGTGAAAACCTCGGCGAGGCCGCGATAGATGTCATCCCCGATCTTGTGATGATCCGTGGCCAGCAGATCGAGGAATTCCAATGCCCGGCACTCCCGCGCGGTCAGATCGCCGCGCATCGACGGACTGATCAGGCAGGCGACCACATCTTCGGTGACGGTATCGACCTTGCGGGCAGTCGCGCACGGTTCGCAGCCGCCGAGCTGGGCACTGCGAATGCGCAGCATTTCGAGCAGCTTTCCGCCAAGCAAGTGCCTTGGGTAATTGTAGTGGCGGTCGCCGTCGTCGGGAATCTTGTCATGCAGGGCATAGGCGAAGATCCGTCCCGGGGTCTTGTCTGGCGGCGAGCCGCCATGCTCGATCGTGTGCTCCATGCGTTGCCGCTCCTCGGGGGTAAGCGCTTCCCATGGCAGAGGCTCGATACGGGGCATGGTCTTCTCCTTGCTGCTTGATCTTGCCGGCAACGCGCTGGCTGCCTGAGCTGTCAGCCGCCGATCTTGTCCCTTGGCGGCGTTGCATAGGCGCGTATTGCGTCGGCACGGCCGTCCACCACCGAACGCTGCCGTGCGCGTTCCCTGTTGCCCTCGCCGCCGACAATCCACACCGGGCCGTTGGCAATATTGTCGAGCGCTTCCTGCGCGCAGTCTTCCGGCGACTGTGCCGCGGAGATGTCCATGCCGAGCCGCTCCATCGCCGGGGTGCCCGTGAAGCCGATGAGATGGTGCAGCACATCGACGCCGTATGGCTTGCACTCACCCCACAGCGCCTCGCTGAGGATGCGGCTGAAGGCCTTCGCGGCGGTGTAGGTGGCAAGCGTTGCCGCGCCCATATAGCTCGACAGAGAACCACCGAGGATTATCCCGCCCCGGCCCCGCTGGCACATCAGCGCACCGTAGTGACGCGCGAAGTCCGCCTGGCCGACGACGGTAATCTGGATCACGCCCTGAGTCACTTCGCGCGGAAGCTCGACGAAATTGCCGCGCGTGTCGTTGGCCCCGGCGTTGTAGATCATCAGCCCGACCTCGATATCGTCGGTGACTTCCCGCACCCGGTCGAGCACATCCAGCTTGCTGAGATCTGCGGAAAGGATGCGCACTTCCGCGCCCTTGCCCCGCAGTTCCGCCGCCAGCTCCTCCAGCGGCGCGACCTTGCGCGCGGTTAGCACCAGCTTGAAGCCGTCTGCAGCGAGCTTGCGCGCGTAGGCAGCGCCGACCCCTTCCGAGCCGCCAATGATGAGCGCCCAGGGGCCATATTTCGCAAGGTCAGTCATGCCGTTCTCCTCTCCCAGTACTGCAGCGGATTGTTGCCGTCTCTGGCTCGACGGCCCTGACATGGGATTTCAGATGTCAATATTATAGACTCGCTGCGCATTGCCGGAGAGCACCTTGACCTTCTCCGCCTCGGTCAGCCCGTCGAGTGCTTTGTCCATATTGTCGACCGGGTATAGGCAGATCGGGTGCGGATAGTCGGTTTCGAACAGGCAGTTCTCGACACCGAGCTGGCGGATGTCGTGGACCAGGTTCTTCCGCTCGAACCAGAAGCAGGCGTAGAAGTTGGTCGTGAAATATTCGCTGGGTTTGCGCTGCAGCTTGTAGGCGTTAGCGCCCGATTCCTGCATCTGGTAGTCGATCGCCTCGAGCAGGAAGGGGATCCATCCCAACCCGCTTTCGACCGAGACGAATTTCAGCTTGGTGAAGCGGTCGAGCAGGCCCGAGAGGATCAGGTTGCCCATCGTCTTGCCGTTGTTGATGAACAACATCGCGCCGCCCAGCCCGGAGCGCATGTCCTGGTGCAGCCCCGGCCAGCCCTGATGGCCGACGAAATCCATCGATTCCTCCGAGGCGCCGATGTGGAAGTTGATCGGCATGTCGTACTGCTCGCAGGCTTCCCACATCGGGTACCAGTATTCCTGGCCGAGGTCGGGCAGCATGGTGCCATCGGGGCGGCGGAACAGGTGCGGGTCGGAATTGATGTTGAGGCCCTTGAGCCCCATCCGATGCGCGCGCTCGATCTCGATCACGGAAAGTTGGACGTCCCACCACGGCAGCATCGCCATCGGGAACATGCGCTGGCCGCTTTCTTCCTGCATCTCGGCCATGGCGTCGTTGAAGATCTCGACCGTGGCCATGCGCAACTCGCCGTCGACCTGTACCGCTGCCTGGCCGCCGAAGCCGAGGATGTTGGGATAGATGATCTGGGCGTCGATGCCCATCTGGTCCATCAGCGCGCAACGCTCCTTGACGTTGTGCGAGGCGAGAGAGACGTCCTCGATCTGCTTGGTGACGAATTCGAGGCCGGGCCATTTGACGCCGTCCTTCGAGATCGTGCTCGCGGGGATAGCCCCCCTGGAAAGGATCTTGTCCTCGTCGATCACCCAGGAGCGGATGCCATCGACCACCTTCACCCGCGGCAGGCGGTCCTTCATCGAAGCCGGGGCGCGGCTACTCCACAGGTCGTGCGGCTCGACCAGGTGTGTGTCGACATCGATAACCTTGCGGCCGCCGAAAACGCCACGGTCCAAAACTGGCTGGTTCATGTGTTGCCTTTCCCATGACATCCGGAATCGAGTCCGCCGATATTGACCAGGCAGACTGCATGCAATGTCAATTCCCGGTCTTCTATTGCAATCACCTAGGCCGTTCCGATTTTGCCTGTCAATGACGCAGGCGCGCTGTGATCGGCCTATCCGCTCACAGCGGCTGGTTGCCGAGTCCAGCGGCATGCCGTGCGGCGATCCAGCCGAATGTCATCGAAGGCCCGACACTGGCGCCCGCGCCCGGATAGACCCCTCCCCAGGGCGAAGCCGTCGAAATACCGCAAGCATAGAGGCCTTCGATCGGCGAACCGTCGGCCTTCAGCACCCGCGCATGCACGTCGGTGACGACGCCGCCATAAGTGCCGACGTCGGCCGGGATCACCTCGGCAGCGTAAAACGGCCCCTGCTCGATCTTGCCCATGGTCTGGTTCGGGCCGTCCGCGAAGAACGGATCGCCCAGGTAGTTGTCATAGGCGCGAACGCCGCGCTGGAAGTCTTCGTCCCTGCCGCCCGTGACGAAGCCGTTCCAGCGCGCGACCGTTGCTTTCAGCACTACTGGATCGACGTCGATCTTGCCGGCCAGCTCCTCGATCGTCGCGCCCTGCTTGAGCCAGCCGGATTCGATCCAGGCCGGCTTGATCGCTCCGCCGCCGAGCCGGTCGGCCAGCGAATATTTTGCCATGTACTGTGCATCCATGATTGCCCAGCTCGGCACGGCGGGAGCGACCTGGTCGCGCTCGCGCATCGACTGGCAATAGAGCTCGTAGGATCCGCCTTCGTTAAGATAACGCACGCCGGTCCGGTCGACGAGGATCGAGTGCGGTTTGGCCGTTACCCCCTGCATGCCGGGGATCACGTAAGCCTGTTCCCAGCCCGGCGCGCGCGTGCTCTGGAAGCCGACCATTTCGTCCATCTGCGCCAGCACGCCGCCGATGCGTTCCATCTCGGCATGCATGTCGCCGGTGTTGCTCTCGATTTCGTTCGACCATTCGGTGCGGGTGCCAGGCATGTAGCGGTCGCGCATCGCCTGGTTCTTGCCGAAGCCGCCGGCGTTCACCAGCACGCCCAGCCGGGCACCGATCCGCCATGGTTTGCCATCCTTCATGGTGATGGCACCGGTCACTTTGCCACCCTCGACAACGAGTTCGGACACCGGGGACTCAGTCCGGATGTCGACCGGCGTTTTGAGCAGCGCCTGCAGCATCCGGCCTTGCAGCGCCGCGCCGGCGGTGACCCAGTGCTTGCCGAGCAGTTTGCCCATAACGATGCGAAAGCCGATCTTCGCGACCAGCAGCTTGATCTTCCAGCTGAACTTCGCGAACGGCACTTTCGTCGCGTCGTCGAGCTGGACCGGCATCTCGAGGAAGCCCTGACGCAAGCGGGGTTCCCAGTCGCCCAGTTCCTTCTTGTCGAAGGGCAGCGCCTGGACCGTCCGGCTCGTCTTGCAGCCGCCTGGAAGCTCGTCGTAATAGTCGGGCCAGAAGCGCGATCCACGCTCCATCGCGATGCCCTCGCGGTGGAGGAAATCGATCATCCTGGGGGCTTCGAGCGCGTAAGCCCTACGGCGCTCAGGCGAAGTGCCGGGGAAACCGGGGCCATCGGGCACGGCGGCATCGAGATAAGTGATTGCTTGCTCGGTGCTGTCCTCGCCCGGATCCATGTAGCGGTTGGCCGGAATCCACATGGTGCCGCCCGACTTGCAAGTGGTGCCCCCCACCCACTTCGCCTTCTCCAGCATAACGACCGAATGCCCGGACTTTGCCATCATCAACGCGGACGTCATCGCGCCGCCGCCGCTGCCCACGATCACCCAGTCGAATGTCTCGTCGAAACCTGACACCGAAAACTCTCCCTAATTCTCTTGCCGGGCCCTGTCCTCGGTCATGATATTGACACAGGTCTGCAAAAGGTCCGTTGAATATTTTTTTATCTCCAATCCTGTAAGCTCGCGTCCGAATCCGCCTATGCCAATGCTGAGTATGGCATGGCCATCGCGATCGAATATTGGCGATGCTATCGAGCTGACGGCGTAGAGTTCATTCGGTTCTATGGATGCGGGCTGCTCGTTATGCCAAGCATGCGCAGTCAACAATTGCCGGGCATTTTCATTGAAAGCCAGGGATCTTTTGCCCAGGGCCATTTCCGCCATGACTTGCGAAAATTCGGCTGCAACAGGCACATCCAGTGTCACTTGAAAGCCACGCCGGCGAACGAGTGACAGGGTTTCGCGCCATGTGCTTTTTTCGTCAGGCGAAGATTCTCCAGCACGCGAGATCCAGCCTTCGACTTCCTCATTCGACGCCCAAGCCATGAAGTACGCACCCGCCGGAGCCGCAAGGGGAAATCGTTGCCCGGGCTGAATGCCAAGGCCTAATCCATTCCGCCCTGTTCTGTGCGCTAACCCGACGATTTCGCCGTTCACGATGGTGCTGAGCAGCATTGAAAGCCCCAGAGTGTCGGACAGCCTTTCGGCGGCGGCCTGAGCCCTTTCGATGATCGGATGTGCCATAGATGCGGCGCGTCCGATGGCAATCAAGGCGATGCCCAGAGCATATCGTTTCTCGTCATCGGACCGTGTCAGGTGGCCCTGGCAGGCCAGGACACTGAGTATCGCATGGCACGATGCCGTGTTGATCTTTGTCGCGCGGGAAATTTCGGCCATCGAGAATTCACGGTCGGGATAGGCCGCCAGAAGGTCCAGTATAGCGGCAGCGCGTGAAGCTGAGAGGGCTGGCCTGGCCATGAGGTATCCTTATGGTGCCGTGAGGCAGTACGGCATGGCGGTCTGATATTGGCGGCTCATCGACATTGCAATTGCTTGATTGCGACCCGCTCCACCAGAATTTGTTATTTTGCAGTCAATCCGCGTGATTGGTTGCGACGCCATTTTGCATGCACGACCGCCCCCGTCTCCGGTCCGTGCCGGGGATCGATGTTCATGCGGCGACAAGGCTACGGTCATTGCAATTGGTATCTGTGGTGATGGACCGGATTGACGGCTGTACGCATAATGCTACAATTGCGAATATCTATTCTAAATAGCGAATAAAGATTCGCGACGATTGACGGAGAGCCAGATGGCCAATGCAACGATTCAAGCCCCGGCCAGCGATGAAGAGATTTACGACGCCCTGTACGATGTCCGTAAAGAGGCCGAGGAAATCGGCAACTACGTCGAAGGCGATCCCTATCCGGCGATGAACGCATTGCGCGATCGCGCGCCGGTGCAAAAAGGCTTCATGCGGCAGCTGCTGGAGCTTCCCGTGTTTCACCGCCACAAGGGCTCGCTGGACCGTGAGGGCTATACCTGCTTCACCTTCGATACCTGTGAACAGGCGTTCCGCGACAATGTGAACTTGTCCAACAACGTCTATCACTTCGACGGCAGCCCGCCGAAGACCATGGGTATCCTGGAGATGGACAACCCCGAGCATCATGCCTTCCGCAAGGCGGTGCAATCCCTGTTCATTCGCCCGCGCGCGCAGAAATGGTGGCGCGAGCATTTCATCGACGAGCTGGTCGATGATCTGGTGTCGGGGCTTGAGGGACGGGATAGCGCGGAACTGAACATGCAGCTTTGCGCCAGGGTGCCGGTCAACACCATCACACGGGGTGTGGGCCTGCGCGGTGAAGATGCGATGGTGTTTCGCAATGCACTGATAAGCACTTCCGCCAACCGCTTCGGTCTTCAGGCGCGCATGGAGGCGCATGCCACCGTGCAGCGCATGCTCATGGAGCAGATAGCCCGGCGCAGGAGCGAGCCGGGCGAGGATATTCTGACTTGGCTGATAGCAGCCGAGATCGATCCGCCTGGTGAGGATCGCCGGCCGCTGACCGACGAGGAAATCGTGATCTTCGCGCGCCTGTTGCTGCTGGCTGGCGGCGGCACGTCCTGGCGGCAACTCGGTATCGTGCTGCATGCGTTGCTTGTTGACCGCGAACAGATGGAGGCGGTCAGGGCAGACCGCAAGCTCGTCGATGCGGCCATAGAAGAGTCGCTTCGCTGGAACCCGACCAACCCGACTTTCAGCCGGGTTGCGGTTGCCGATACCCAGCTCGGCGACCTGGTTATACCCAAGGGTGCGGTCCTCGACATCTGCCTGGGCGCGGCCAATCGCGATCCGGCTCGCTGGGACAACCCGGACGTGTTCGATCTGCACCGCCCGTTCCAGCAGCATCTCGGCACGGGGATCGGTGCCCACATGTGCCTGGGCCGCTTCGTCGCTCAGGCGGAAATGGGCGTGACGATCAATTGCCTGCTCGATCGCTTTCCCGAAATGCGGCTCGATCCTGGCGCTCCGGCTTCCTACATGACGGGAGGTCTGGAGCAGCGGGGGGTTTCGAGCCTGCACGTCCTGCTAAAATAAAGCCTGCCGGGCGACTGCAACCTTTCGACAAGGCCGCTTGTCAGTGAGCGATCCCGCTTGGCGGGGCTACTGTCGGTGCTCCGCCCTTGCCGATGTTCTGGCCGCTGGCGCGCAAATACTGCCGGATCGCCTCGATAGTTTCCGGCTTGATCGACGCGAACTGCGGCATCCCCGCGCTCACCAGTGCACCATCGATCAATATGGCCTCAAACGCCGCCTTGTCGGTATTGTAGGCCGATACCCGCAGATCGGGTGCCGAACCGCCGCCCACCGCACCGGGCCCGTGGCAGACCAGGCAGCCGTTCATCGCATAGGCCATTGCCCCCGCCTGCTCCAGCGCGGCATCCGCCCGATAGCCGGGATCGACGGGCGGCGCGATCTGCGGCGGGCTGCTGGCGGGCACCCGGTGCCTCCCGCCGATAGCAAAGGTCAGAACCTGCCGCTGCATGCGATAGTCAGTCCGGAAATTTGCATTCCCCGCAGCAAAGATGCCGCCGCCGGACGCGCCGCTGCCGGTAATCACTGTGATATATTGCTTGCCGCCCACGGCATAGGCGATCGGCGGCGCGACAATCGGTGCCTGGGCCTGATAGGTCCAGACCACCTTGCCGGTGGCGGCATCACCGCCAGACAGCCATGCTCTCTCCAGCTCCCCTGCCTGTCGCTATCTGCCGGCTGCGATCATGTCGTGAAATGCCATCAGCGCGGCTTCGAACTCCTCCGGCTCGAGCACACGGCTTTCGCGCACGGACTGCTCGGCGAGATAGACAAAGATCCCGGTCAGCCCGGCAGCGATTGCGCCCGCCATGCGGGTATCCCTCCCCTTGGCGGCGAGCCGCTCGCCTATGATCTGCCGGTAGGCGGCAGTGGTGTGTGCCTGCATCGGCCCGGAAAGGCGTGCCCAGGCCTCGGGCGATCGGCGCATTGCCGTCAGCGCAAGCCGCAGCGGCTCAGCATTATCCGGCGAACTGAGCGCGAAAATATCCCCCGTCCGGAAGGATTCCAGCAGGGGCTCCGTGACAGGACGCTCGCGCACTTTGCGGGTCCACCCATCCATCGACCGGCAAATTACCGTGCGGACGATCTCAATCGGTGATTCGAAATAGCGATAGAAGGTGCGCCGCGATATCCCCGCGGCATTGGCGATATCGTCGACCGACACCGCATCGATTCCGCGTTCGCCGAACAGTTCGAGTGCGCGATATTCCAGTCTCGCGGTCACATCTATGCGGCGGCGCTCGAGCGTGGCTGTCAGCGACGCGATGCGATGCGCCTCATGGTCTGGATCCCTGCCACCCGTCGTCAGTTCCATGCCGCCCTCCTGGTTGTGCTGCCCTGCGCGGATGACAGCCATTTAGACTTGCACGGATCATAGGACAATGGCACATTGTGTCAATTATAGGATCGCTGCTCTGCCGCCGACGCAATCGAGGGATTTACCATGACCAATACAGCCGCCGCAGCGCAGGCCTGCCCGGTTCATCAGGGCCGCGACGATCGCAAGAGCGGCCGGTTGGCCGATGCCAATCTTCGGCCGAAGGCGGGATCGCGCGTCGTCGGCACCTTCGCGGCGAGCCGCGAGATTTTGCGCTCGCCCAAGGTGCTCCAGGCGGGTTCCGATACCGATGTCACCGATCTGAGCAATCCCGGCGATATCTCGTTCTTTTTCCTCGACGGCGATGTCCATCGCAAGCGCAGGGCGGCGGTGGCCGGCCTGTTCACGCCCAAGACCATCGTCACCCGGCATCGGGTGGTGATGGAACGGACGATGGACGCGATCGTCGCCGATTTGCGTCAGCGTGGTTCCGCCGTTCTCGACGAGATGAGCTGGCATATGGCGGTCGACGTTGCCGCCGAGATCATCGGACTGACCGACAGCGACAACAACACCAGGCTGGCCGAACGGGTCAGGGCCGTGCTGGATTCCACGGCTTCGCGAAAGCCCGGCTGGCTGGGCAGCCTGATCTTCGCCGCCAGGATGCTGACCCGCGTCAACCGGTTCTACAAGCATGACATGGCCCCGGCGATTGCCGCCCGTCGCGTGGCGCCCAAGGATGACGTGATCTCCTATATGGTGAAGGAGAACTACTCCAAAAAAGGCATGATCATGGAGTGCCTGAGCTATGGCGGCGCGGGCATGATGACCACGCGCGAGTTCATTGTCATGTGTGCCTGGCACATGTTCGAGAAGCCGGATCTGCGGACACGCTTCCTGAACGGTCCCGAAGAAGACCAGTTCGCCATTCTCGAAGAAGTGCTGCGGCTGGAACCTGTCGCCTCAATGCTCCACCGCCGTGCGGTGGAAGACAGCGACGGCGTTTCCGGGGGCGAGGCCGGCGGCGCGATGAAGGCCGGCGAAGTGCTGTGCCTCTCGATCCGCGAAGCCAATACCGATGAAGCGATCACCGGCACCTGCCCTTACGAACTCGATCCCGACCGGGCGAAGCGGATGAAAGTTGTTGGACCCTATATGAGCTTTGGCGACGGGCCGCACCGCTGCCCCGGCGCTCAGGTGGCTTTGCACGAGACGCGCCTGTTCCTCGACCGGATGTTCCGCCTTCCCGGCATCCGGCTGGTGTCCGAACCGGTCATGACCTGGAATGCTTATATTCAGGGCTACGAATTGCGCGGCGCCGTCGTCGCCTGCGATCCCGCCTGACGGAACCCACCGGCCATGGTTCGGATCACCTTCGTCAGCCATGACGGCACCGCGCGCACCCTCGACGCTGCCACCGGCACCTCACTCATGGAGGCGGCCAAGGCGCACGATGTGCCGGGTATCGAGGCGGTATGCGGCGGCAATTGCTATTGCGGCACCTGCCTGGTCCATGTTCCCGAGGAATGGCTGGCGCGGCTGAAGCCGGCGGACGATCTGGAAATCGAAATGATTGCCACCGTCGGCGACAGCGACGCATCCGCGCGCCTGTCGTGCCAGATCGCACTGGTGGACGCGCTGGACGGGCTGATCGTGCATACGCCCGAGAAGCAGGGCTAACGTCATCTGGCTCTGAAAGACCGAGAAGGAGAGTTTCCATGCAGCAGGCCACAGAACTCGATCTTCCCTGGCTGGCGGTGGACCAGGACTGGTTTGCCGCAGACCCCTTTCCGCATTTCGCAGCCGCGCGCGAGAAGCATCCCTGGCTGGCAAATTCGCCGTTCGGCTATTTCATCAATGACTATCGGGCCATCCGGGAATTCTTCCACGAGGAGGAAAAGTATGCACCGCCCTATGGCGGCATCATCGATGCGATGAACGCCCAGGGAACGGCCTGGGGCCGGTTCCAGTCCAACCACATGCTGGCGATCACCGGCGACCGGCACCACCGTCTGCGGAGCATTCTTGCTCCGGCCTTCACGCCGCGCCAGGCCAACCGCAGCCGGGGCATCATGCGCGAGGTCATTTCGGAGTTGCTCGACGAGTGGGTGCCGAAGCGCGCATTCGATTTCGAGGAGTTCGCTTCCTATTTCCCGATCACCGTGCTGTGCCGCCTCATCGGCGCGTCGCCCGACACGATCCAGCCAATCCGTTCGTCGCTGGAGGCGCTCGGGCTGAGCGTCTGCATGGACCCTGCGTTCCTGCCGCAACTGGAGGAAGCGACGATCGACCTCGAAAAATTCGTGCATCGGTTCGCAGCCGATCGGCGCGCGGGCAAGCGCCTGTCCCCCGACAAGGATCTTCTCGATTCGCTGCTCAAGGGACAGGACGAGGGCGGCCTGTCGGATGACGAGCTGGCGAACATCCTGATATTCCTCTTCGTCGCCGGCTACGACACTTCGAAGAACATCCTCACCATCATGATGTCCCTTCTGGCGGATCGCCCGGAAATGCTCGCCCGTTGCGGCGAGGACTTCGATTATTGCCGCAAGGTCATCAAGGAGACGTTCCGCTATCAGAGCACCGCGCCGGGTCTGCGGATGCTGGGGCAGGACTGGGCATACCGCGATGTCGTGCTGCCCAAGGGGAGCATGATCTGGTTCCCCCTGAACGTCATCGGCCGCGATCCGCGCGTGGCCCAGAATTCCGAGGTGTTCGATCCGGAGCGGACGCACACCAATCCGCCGATACCCTTCGGCCTCGGCGCGCACATCTGCCTGGGGCAATACATTGCGAAAGCGCAGCTCGAAGAAGGGCTGCACCTGATCGCCCAGCGCATCACCAACCTGACCTCGCCCGGACCGGCCGGGTGGCGCCCGTTCCCGGGAACCTGGGGGATCAAGGGCCTGCCGATCGAGTTCGATCCGGTTCAGCGCTGATCGGCGCGCACTCGGCTGTGCCCGGAACATGACGGGATCGTGCCGACGCCGGAAAACGCGGGCACCGACCCCAGCTAAACCCCCCTATGGGACACCATCTGAGCCCGGACAGCTGCTTGCAATCGCCACTTCGCCACCGCCAAAACGCTTGCACTCACTCCCGCGCCATGCATTCTCCCTCGCACATCGAAGAGGGGAGCGAATAACATGTTCGATACCACCAACCAGGCCGCAATTTTCCTGCCGATGCTCGTGGTTGTTGCGCTGACTTTTGCCGCCTTCGTCAAGATGGCAGCAGCGCGCGGCGCGGCGGTGAAGGGCGGGCACGATCCTGCCTATTACAAGGCCCATCTCGGTGCGCCCGAACCCGAAGCGACCGTCGCGGCGGTGCGGCACTACAGCAATCTGTTCGAGCTGCCGACGCTGTTCTACGCCGCCTGTCTGACCGCTTTCGTCCTCGGTGCGGTGGGCCTGTGGACGCTGGTCTTCGCCTGGGGTTATGTCGCGGCGCGGCTGGTGCAGAGTGCGGTGCACATGACCTATAACAACCCCTCGCACCGCGGCGGCGGCTTCATCGTCGGTGTGCTGTTCATGCTGGCGCTGTGGGTGAACCTTGGCATGGCGATCTGTTCGCGGATTTAACCGGCGCGCCTATCTTTGAACTTGACCCAGTGACCACCATCTGGGTTGGCCCCCGCACGCCACATTCCACCACGAGGTCATCGTGCGTTCACAAGATCAAGTCGCTGTCATGCAATGCCCGGTCTGCCATGTCGCCCTGTCGATGAGCGATCGTCAGGGCATCGAGATCGACTATTGTCCGCAGCGCCGTGGGGCAACGATGGCTATGGCCATGGCGGCTACGGCAAACCCTACAAGAAGCGCAAGCACTGGCTTTCGGAGCTGTTCGACGACTGACCGGATGGCAGCGACGGTAGGTTAGTCCTCCCGGACTGCACACCAGTCAGCGTTCTGGCCGCCGGCGGTCGCTTGCGGAGCGGCGCTCGGACTTGCGCCGCTCTGTGACTGGCGCATCGGCGTCCGGCGTGCTCCGGCGCTCATCCAGACGGCGGTCTTCGCCGCGCGGCATGATTTTCCTGGTCGTCATAGGCAGGTTCTCGCTACTGCCGCCAAAGCAACAGAGCTGCGCCCTGGCCGGTCTCTGAGCAACGATACTAACCGAAGGATAGTTAACAAGGCGTTTGGGTGGTGATGGCTCCTCGCTAAACCCTCCCACAGGGGCCGAGGCAAACCGTGGGCTTAGGCCAGCCAGGTATCCGGATTGGGCATCGGCTCGTGCTTCTGCGCCTTGACCAGCGACAGCACACTGCGCACAATCACCAGCACGGCGACGATGGGCAGGATCAGGAAGCCGATCAGCACTATCATCAGGATGAGGCCGGCGACCGTGCCGATCAGGCCGATCCAGAAGGTGCGGATCAGATAGGCGTAGTGCGATGTCTGCCAGTCGTCATGCGCTTCGTTCTTCCAGACATAGGCGAGGACAATGCCGATCAGCGCAGTGACGCCGAGCAGAAATGACGAGAGGTAGAGCAGGCTGACGATTGTCGGGTGGTTGAGGTCGAAGCCGGTGTTTGTCGCGGGCGGGCCGGGCTGGGCGGGTTGTTCGATATCGTTCATGCGCTGCCTCCATGGATAGCGGTCGCAGCCTAACCCGCCTTTCCCTGCAAGTCACCCCCGGAGCCGGATGTCCCGGACCAGATGACAAAGCCGGCCAAAGTCCTTTCCGCACGTCAACCATATCCGGCAACCGCATTGCCCAACCCGGCGTAAAGGCTCGGAGCGCATGCTGCCATCATGACACGGATTGGCGGAAACTGGGCGATAGGATCGGTGCTGGGCGCACTGGCCATGGGTGCATTCGCCGCAGCGGCGGTGGCAGGCCGGCCAGGGGGCCCGGCCTGCCTCGATCGTTCGGCGGCAAGTGCCAAGGAACGGCCAGGCTTTGCGACGCTCACGCCCGACCCGGTCAGCCCGGCCTGTCTCCGCGTCACTTTGCGCTAAAAATTCAGCTCTTTCGCGCCATCTCGAAGCTGCGCTCGAGATGCTGGCCGAAGCCGTTTTCCAGCGGGTGGAATGTCCATTGGCGGGCGGGGTCGCGGATCTCGCCGATCCGCTCCGCCATCTCCTCGATGGTCCAGTGCGGCGAATAGCAGCCCACGGTCTCGGCGATGAAGGCCCGGGCGACTCGGCCTGCGGCGGAAATCAGCATCTCGCCGCTGATCGAACAGCTCTCATGCGCCATCCAGGCCACCACCGGCGCGACCATTTCCGGGCCCATCGGCGGGAATCCCGAGGTGTCGATGCCTTCGCCCATGCGGGTCGAGGCGCCGGGCAGGATGATGTTCGATTTGATGTTCCGTTCCGCTCCCTCGATCGCGACGATGTTGTTGAGCCCGATCATCCCGGACTTCGACACGGCGTAGGCCCCTACTGTCGGCATGGTGTAAAGCCCGCCGATCGAGCTGGTCAGCACGACCCGGCCATAGCCCGCCTTGCGCATCACCGGGAAGGCAGGCTGGACGACGTTGAATCCGCCAAGCAGGTGGATGTCCAGGACGCTGCGGAAAACCTCGTGCGTCATCGTTTCCAGCGGCTCGAACACCGAATTGCCGGCATTGTGAATCAGGATGTCGATTCCGCCGAAGCTGTCGAGCGCGGCCTCGACGATCGCCTTGCCGCCTTCGGGGGTGGCGACCGATGCGGTGCAGGCCGCCGCCTCGCCGCCTGCGCGGCGAATTTCCTCCACCACTGCCTGCGCCGGTCCGTCGTCATGGCCGCTGCCGGTAAGCGAACTGCCATTGTCGTTGATCAGGACCTTGGCCCCGCGCGAAGCCAGCAGCAGCGCATATTCGCGGCCGAGGCCCCGGCCGGCCCCGGTGATCACTGCCACACGGCCGTCGTATCTGTGTTCTGTCATCGGTGAGTCCTTGGTTGGATTACACGGGCTGCCAGATCGGCGAACCGCGCTCGGCCCGGTTGGACGGAACCACTTTCCCGTCGATATCGGTCACCCCGTATTCCTGCGCCAGCTCGGCATTGATCCAGGTGCCGCCCGAGCGGCGCATTACCTCCGGATCCTTGGCCAGCGCGGCGATCACGCGTCCGGGAAACTCGGGCGAAGAGCCGCCGGCGCTGTTGAGCTGCTCGGCCATGCCGGGGACGTTCTTGAGGTTCTCGATCGCACGCTCGGTGAAAGTGAAGCCCTGCCACAGCGAGAGTGCCGCGACATTGTGCTCCTTCAGTTCGACCCCCATGTCGTGCATCATCCGGTCCATCCCGGCCTTGGTCGCGCCGAAGATCACGTCATAGGTATAGGTCACCCCGACGAAGCCGGAAATCCCGACGATCAGGCCCGACTTTTGCGGCACCATGATCTTTGCCGCGTAATGGCTGGCGACGAAGGCGGCGCGCAGGCCGGTGTCGAAAATCTCCCAGTTCGACAGCGGCTTTTCCCAGAACTTGATGCGCTGGGTCATCTCGTCGGGGATCGAGAGGACGTTGTTGACCAGGATATCGAGCCGGCCCTGCTCCTGCTTCACTTGGTCGAACAGCGCGGCGAGCTGGGCGTCGTCGGTGACATCGACCTGGGCGGGAATGCCCTTTCCGCCTCGAGCGTCGCATTCCGCCGCTGTTTCGCCAACTGTGCCGGGCAGCGGCGCGGTCCCCGCGTCCACCGTGCGCCCGGTGACATAGACTGTCGCGCCCTCGCTCGCGAGCGCCAGCGCGATGCCCTTGCCGACCCCCCGGCTTGCCCCGGTGACGACGGCAACCTTGCCTGAAAGCGCGCCCATTCTTTCCTCTCCGATCCAACCAGCTTTGCTCCGTCCTAACTCTTGCGTCGGCAAAGGGAAAGCAGACTTGCCGGGACTCTCTTGCTTGCCCGATACTGCCGCCTGCGATACCCTCCCGCCAAAATCTGAAAGGATGCACCCATGACCACAGGCATGGTTCTCGACCCCACCTCGACGCGCGACGACGACGTCGCCAGCCCCGGTCCCGATGCGGGCGTTCTGGCCGGCAAGCGGATCGGTTTCCGGCTCGACCAGATCTGGCGCGCCTGGGACTGGATCAGCGAAGACTGGGCGGCCAAGCTTGAGGAAGCCGGGGCGACGGTCTCCTATTGGCGCAGCTGCGGGCGTTCGGGCGAAGAAGGCGAGCGCATGGCCGCCGAGCTCAAGGAGTGGCTGGGGACCATCGACGTGGCTATCGTCGGCCTGGCCAATTGCGGCTCCTGCACCGGCTGGACGGTGCGCGACGCGATCACTTCGGCCAATACCGGCATCCCGACGATTGCTATCGCGACGAAGAACTTCGAGGATTTCGCCCACGAGATTGCCGCGCGCGGCGGGCGCTCCGGCCTGCGGGTCCATGTGCTGCCCTATCCCCTGAACGAGCAGGAGGTTGCCGACGTCAAAGCCATCGGCGAGCGGCATTTCGACGCGATGCTCGAAGACTTCGGCGCCAGCCTCGCATTGCGGGATGCCGCCGAATGAGTATTACCCTGATCAAACCCTCTACCGTCAAACTCGCCCCCGTCCCCAAGCCCCTGATCAGCCGCGACTGCGGTCCGGCGGGCTGCGAGGTCGACTGGCTGGCCAGCCGCCGGGTGCAGGCCGACCTCGATTTCGAGGGCTTCAACGCCTTTGCGATGGAGCAGGGCTGGGGCGATGGCCTGCCGCTGGTGCCGCCGACCGAATTGCGGGTGCGGATGTTCCTGTCCGAGAACGACCGCTATCCCGATGAAGTGATCGCCCACCTGCCGCCGAGCCGCGCGGAATGCACGGTCGAGAAGGTCGCGATCAACGCAGTGATGGCCGGCGCGCAGCCTGAAAGCCTCGAGCTGCTGATCGCCATGGTTGCCGCGATCGCGGATCCCGATTTCGAGCTGTACGGCATCAACACCACCACCGCGCCGGTCTATCCGGCTTTCGTGGTCAATGGCCCGATCCGCGACGAACTGGCGATCCCCTACAGCTACGGCTGCTTCGGCGGCGTCGCCACCCACGCCAATGCCATCGGCCGGGCGATGCGGCTGATCATGCGCAATGTTGCCGGGCAAGTCGCGGGAGTGACCTCGCAGACCACTTTCGGCTCGCCCGGCCGGCTCGCCAGCATTCTCGCGGGCGAGTGGGAAGAGAAGTCCCCGTGGGCGCCCCTTGCCGAGCGCCGGGTGGGGATCAAGGGCAATGCGGTGAGCTGCTACGGCACGATGGGGACGATGAATGTCCTCGACACCACCTCGCAATCGGCGAACGACTTCCTCGAGATGATCGGCAAGTCGGCGCCCTATGTGGCGGCCAACTGCTACACTCCGGCGATGCCGTTCTGCGAGATGATGATCGCGATCAATCCGATCTGCGCGGAAATCGTCGGCCGGGAAATGTCCAAGATCGAGGACGTGCAGGAATGCCTGTGGCGCTATTCCAGCGTCCCTGCCGACCTGCTCCAGCGCCAGCACCGCGAGCAACTGGAAGCGCAGGACCGCGTCCGCGCCGACGGACGCATCTATGCGACGCCCGAGCCCAAGGACATCGTGCTGTTTGTCGCGGGAGGCCTCGGCGGCTTGCACGCGACGGTGTTCCACAGCTTCGGTTCTTGCCTGACCCAGACCCGCGAAATCGCCTCGGTGATCCCGGCAAGCGAAGCCCAGGCAGCGGAATAGGAGCTATGACGAATCCCAATCTCGATGTGCAGCAGCGGTTTGTCGCGGCGGTGTTCGCCGGGGATGCCGAGGTGCTGAAGGGGCTGTGTCACCCGGACTTCCTCCTCGTCCAGGCGCCAAGCATGCCCTATGGCGGGACATACCAGGGCGCGGACGGATTCCTCCGGTTCCTCGGCATTTTCGGCGCGACTTACGATATTGAAAAGCTCGAACCGCTGCGGACCTATCAGGCCGAGGATCCCGACTGGCTGGTCAGCGAATTCGTCCTGCGCGCGACGGTGAAGGCCAGCGGCAAGCTCTACGATACGACGCTGCTGGAGAGCTGGCATTTCCGCGATGGGAAAGTGCTAGGGATCAGGCCGCATTATTTCCAGCCGCCTGAATAGGGCCGGGCGAAATCCGTCCTGAATTCAGTTCAGGCCTCGACGACGGCAACCCGCGCGGCGTCGCGTTTCTCGCGTTCGGCCTGCACATGGATCGCCCGGTCGGCCAGTTCCTGCCAGGCCGCCTGGGCGTCGAGGAATTTGGCGCGCTGATTGTCCAGTTGCGCGCTTTCGGCCGACCTGGCGCAGTTCGCCACCTGTTCGAGATAGAAACTGACTGGTGCGGACATTCCTACTCTCCCCGTTTAGTGGCGGCGGCGTTCAGCGCCGCTTGTTGCGCGGCCCCGGAGTGACGGCGAAACCGCCCGGTCCGCGATCGCGGAAGACGATGCGGCCTTTGGACAGATCGTAGGGCGTCATTTCCACCTTGACCCGGTCACCCACCACCGACCGGATGCGATGCTTGCGCATCTTTCCGGCGGTGTAGGCGATGATCCGGTGATCGTTTTCCAGCATGACGCCGAAGCGCCCGTCGGGAAGGATCTCGTCGATCTGGCCATCGAGCGTCAGAAGCTCTTCCTTGGCCATATACTCAGGCTTCTTCGAGGTTGACGGCGGAAGTCTTGCCGCGCTGGTCGGTCTCAAGCTCGTATTTGACGCGCTGGTCCTTGTTCAGCGTGCCCATTCCGGCGCGTTCGACGGCGCTGATATGGACGAAGCTGTCATTGCCGCCGTCGTCGGGCTGGATAAAACCATAGCCCTTCTCGGTATTGAAAAATTTCACGGTGCCGACTGGCATGGGAAGTTCCTTTCACGAAACCTGAAGTTACCCCCGGCCGATGTGCCGGTGGGGCAAAGAAGCGCGGGAGTGGAACAGGAGGCCGCAGCCGAGAGTCCCGTCGCAGGCGACGTTAGCGCGCGCATGCTAGGCGCTTGGGCGCGCAATTGCAACGATTGGTTGGGGCGCGGTTCCAGGCCGCTTCCCCCTCCCGCGAGCGGGAGGGGGAATGCTGTCAGCTCGCGTTGCGGGTTTTGCCGCGGAAATTTCCGGGCCCGCCGCGACCACCGAAGTGGCGCTTCGGCTTGCCGCCCTCTTCCGGACGCGCGGGGCGGCGGTCGCCATGCGGGGCATGATGCCGCTCGCCTTCGGGGCGAGCAGGACGCCGGTCGCCCTGGGCTGCGGGATGCCGCTCACCCTCGGGCCTGGCAGGACGGCGGTCGCCTTCGGGACGGCGGTCGCCGCGCGGCGCGTAGTGACGTTCACCCTCTGGCCTTGCGGGGCGGCGGTCGCCCTCGGCGCGAGCCGGACGGCGATCGCCGTGCGGTGCCGGGCGCCTTTCACCCTCGGGCCGGGGAGGCCGCCTTTCACCCTCGGGCCGAGGAGGCCGGGGCGACAGACGCTCGCCATCGCGGCGTGCCGAGCGGTCCTCTGTGGCGCCGCGTGCTTCGTTGCCGAGCGGATTGAACACCGGGCCGCGCTGCTCGCCCTGCGGGCGGTTGCCATAGTTCGAACGGGCATGCGCCTCGCGCGACTGGCCGTCGCGGCCCTGGCCGCCATTGCTGCGGTTGTTGTTGGGACGGCCCTGGCCCCCACGACTTTCACCGCCACGGCCACCGAAGCGGCCCTTGCGATCGCGCTCCTCGCGCCGCGCGTCCTGTTCGGCTTCGGCTGGCTTGCGCGAAGGGGCGGGCAGACGCGCCGCTTCCTTGGCGAAATCCTCGGGCAGGCCCTGCGGCATCAGCTTGACGCCGGTCAGCTTCTCGATGTCGCGCAGATAGGCCTTCTCGTCGGGTGCGACAAAGCTGACCGAAGTGCCGTCCGCTCCGGCCCGCGCGGTGCGGCCGATGCGGTGGACATATTGCTCGGCCACGTTGGGCAGTTCGTAGTTGAACACGTGGCTCACGCCCGGCACGTCGATGCCGCGCGCGGCGATGTCGGTGGCGACCAGCACCGGGGTCGAGCCCTTGCGGAAGGCGAGCAGTGCGGCGGTGCGCTGCGCCTGGCTCTTGTTGCCGTGGATCGCCGCGGCATTGACGCCTGCGGTGTTGAGATGGCGCACGATGCGATCGGCGCCATGCTTGGTGCGCGAGAACACCAGCGCGCGATCGATCTTCTGGGAGTTCAGGCCGTCCTTCAGGCTAAGCGTCAGCAGTGCCTGCTTCTCGCCCTGGTTGATGTGCGTGACGAACTGATCGACGCGCTCCACGGTGGTGGCTTGCGGGGTGACTTCGACGCGCACCGGATCGCTGATGAACTGCTTGCCAAGATCGGCGATGGCTTTCGGCATGGTCGCCGAGAAGAACAGGCTCTGCCGCTCCTTGGGCAGCATGTTGGCGATGCGCTTCAGCGGCACGATGAAGCCGAGATCCATCATCTGGTCGGCCTCGTCGAGCACGAAGATCTCGACATGGCGCAAAGTCAGCGCGCGCTGCTCGATCAGGTCGAGCAGGCGGCCGGGAGTGGCGACCAGGATGTCGCAGCCGCCTGACAGCGCGCGGGCCTGCTTGCCGACGGGCATGCCGCCGAACACGCATTGCACCGAGAGGTTCAGGTACTTGGCATAACCGCGCATGTTTTCGGCGATCTGCGCCGCCAGCTCACGCGTCGGCGAGAGCACCAGCATGCGGCATGCTGCATGGCTGCGCGGCTTGGGATCGGCGGCGAGGCGATGCAGCGAGGGCAGCGAGAAGGCCGCGGTCTTGCCAGTGCCGGTCTGGGCGATGCCCAGCAGATCGCGGCCCTGGAGCAGCGCCGGAATGGCCTGCTGCTGGATCGGGGTGGGATCGGAATAGCCCTTGGTCTCGAGCGCACGGATAAGAGGCTCGGCCAGGCCAAGGTCGGAAAAATAAGACATTTTGTACTTTCAATATGGAATGCTGGCGCACGGGATCATCCCGGCGCAGGCAAGGGTTCGTGTGTTGCGACCCTGCGTGAAGAAGGAAGCTTCAGGCGATACGGCGACCGTACGTCCGGGCTGGTTCATGCGTTGAAACGCCAAACCTCACGCTGCCGGGACTGCGGCGGGAAAAGGCCCGCGCGCCGATTGCTGAGGAGGCACTTAGTGTGCGTTGCAGCAAAAAGCAAGAAAATTGGTGATGTTATATTTCACTTACCCAGAGCGTCAGCAGAGCCTTGCGAAATTACAAGCAGTCGACCTCAAGCCGAGCTGGTCGGCAAAGCGGCTTGAAAGACACGCCAGCAAAGCCTATCTTACCTTCATCTTACCAACGGAGCCGCACATGGGCGCGCATGAACGCATCACTACGGTGATCTCGACCAAGGGGCAGGTGATCCTGCCCAAGGCGATCCGCGATGGGCGGCATTGGGCGCCGGGCACGCGGCTGACTGTCGAGGAAACACCGGACGGCGTTCTCCTCAAGGCGACACCCGCTTTCCCCGAAACCGCGGTCGCCGCGGTGTTCGGCTCGCTGCGGCATGGCGGGCCGGCGCTGTCGCTTGGCGATATGGATGCGGCGATCGCCCGCGAAGCGAAGCGCCGTGCGCGCGATTGATACCAATATCGTCGTGCGGTTCTTGACCGCCGACGATGCCCGGCAGGCCAAGGCCGCGCGCGGGGTGATCGAGCAGGGCGACCTGTTCATCGCGACGACTGTCGTGCTCGAATCGGAATGGGTCTTGCGGGCCGGCTATGGTTTCGGCGCGGCGCAGATCGCGGCGGGGTTGCGGGGTCTTGGCGGCCTCGCTGGCATCACCCTCGAGGAACCGGCACGGGTCGCCCAGGCGCTCGACTGGATGGGCGAGGGCATGGACTTCGCCGATGCCTTGCATCTGGCCGGGTCGAGCCATTGTAGCGCCTTCGTGTCGTTCGACCGCAAGCTCGCCAAACGCGCGAAGAGCTTGGGAGCGGTGCCGGTCGAAGCGCCCTGAGCGCTTGACATAATGAACCGTATAGGTTACAAACCGGCCCGTCAGCCCCACGGGCTGACCAAGCAACGGGTGCGGGGGCGGGAAAGCGCTTCGCTCTCAAACCCTCGCAAGGCCGGCGCTACCCCCAGCGGAAGCGTCCGCGCAAGCAACGATGCGAGGATGGGCCGGCGATCTCCGGCCTGGAACTCCGGGGTATGCCCCGGATGCCGGCAGCAAGGACGCGAGCCCGCCCTGCCGCAGCCGCGCACGACAGGGCCGCGCTGGCGAGATTTGCTGTGACGCTCACCAGCCGTTCGCAAAAAGTCGCATGAAACCAAGCCTGTCGTGTCAGGCCAACCCAAGCGCCGGCCTGCCCGTTCGCTTCTGCTTCATTCCGGCGTTATCCCGCATTCGCCAGCGGGGGATGGGGCGTGTCCGCCGGAAATCCTCCCACAGCCCGTCGCGGGGAGAATTCATCCGGAATTCGCCCGCAAGAACGCAATCACATGCCGCGCAATCGCCTCGGGCTGTTCGGGCAGGATTGCGTGGCCGCAGTTCTCTACCTCGACGTAAGTCACCCGGTCGCCCAGCGCCGCCGCTGTCGCGCGGCCATCTTCGGTCCGGGCCATGGCGTCGTTGCAGGGCTGGACGATCAGCATCGGCACGTTGCCGCCGCGCCACCATAATTCGGCATCGGTCCGCCCGATGGCGCCGGCAATGCCTGACGATCCTGGCCACCAGTCGGTCAGCCACACGCTTGGGTCGTTGCCCGGCGCGAAGAAAGCCGTGCTCAGCGCGGCGCAACGCTCCGCATCGCTCAGGCTTTCGTCGTGGCAGCGGGACATGGCGGCGATGACTGCCGTGGAGACCGGGCTGCTCGAGAGGTTGTGTCCGCCGCAGGGCATGACGCTGACCGTGCGGGCGACTTCGGGGCGGAAACTGGCGGTCGCGCGGACGCAGATGTTGCCCAGCGCGTGGCCGACCAGATGGGCCGGACCGTCGCACATGCTGTTGACCACAAGCGCGATGTCGTCGGCGATGTCCTGGAGCGTGATGGCTTCGAGCGGGCCGGTGCTTTGCCCAGCGCAGCGCGGGTTGACCGCAAGCGAGCGGAAGCCGGCTTTGTCCAGTGCCTCTTGCAACAGGGCGAAGTCGGTCGCCCCGCGCATTGCCGAGGGCACCAGCACGACATCCGGGCCGGAGCCGCTCACGAGCACTTCGAGGCGCACGCCGCGCGCCGCGTCTTCGACAAAATGTGAGGTGGTCTGCATGTCAGCTCCTTTTCCCGCCCGACTGGTGCGGGAAATGCACCATCGTGCCGCCATCGACCACCAGCGTCTGTCCGGTCATGAACGAGGACATGTCCGACAACAAGAACAGCAGCGGCTTGGCGATCTCCTCGGTCCGCCCGAAGCGCTGCATCGGCACGCCCTCGGCCGCCGCCATCGCGTCGAACCGGGCCAGCGCTTCCGCCTCGGACCCGCCCATAGCGTCGGTCAGCCGCGGCACGGCGGTGATGTCCGGGGCGACGCAATTCACTCGCACGCCCTGGCCGGACCACTCGTCGGCCAGGGTCCGGGCGAGCGACATCACGCCCGCCTTGGCGATGCCGTATGCCGCCTGGTTGCGCGCGCCGTAGAAGCCGCTGACCGAGGCGACCATGGCAATCGAGCCGCCGCTTCCGGCAAGCATGTGCCGCCCCGCCGCGTGGCAGATGAACATCTGCGAATAGAGGTTGAGCTGCAATTGCGCCTGCCAGTGGGCGGAATCGGTGTCGAGAAACATCCCCATGTCAACCAGCCCGACGATATTGGCTACCTTTGTGAGGCCGCCGAGGCGTTCATGAGCTTCATCGACGATCGCGCGGGCCTCGGCTTCATTCGTGATGTCGCCGGTCAGGGCGATACCGCCGATCTCGCTGGCCACTGCCTTGGCGCGGGCTTCGTCGATGTCCGCCACCGCCACCCGCGCCCCGGCTTCGGTCAGCAGGCGGGCCAGAAACCGCCCCGAACCGTATCCGCCGCCGACCACCAATGCGGGTTCGCCTTCAAGTCCGAAAATCTGCTTCACCGCCTTATCCCCTCGCTCAAACCCGCCAGTCGATCGCGCCCCGGCCATTGGCCTCGAGAAAGCTATTCGTCTGGCTGAAGTGCTTGCAACCGAAAAAGCCCGCATGCGCCGACAGCGGGCTGGGGTGCGGCGCGGTCAGCACCAGGTGGCGGCCGTTCTTCAGCCCCGGCACCCGCATCGCCTTGCCGCGCGCGTGGCTGCCCCACAGCAGGAAGACGCAGGGCTCCTGCTTGGCCGCCACCGCTGCTATCGCCGCGTCGGTCAGCGCTTCCCAGCCAAGATTCTGGTGCGATCCCGCCTTGCCCTCCTCCACTGTCAGCGAATTGTTGAGCAGCAGCACCCCCTGCCGTGCCCAGTTCTCGAGATGGCCGTGGTCCGGACGAGGCAGGCCGAGATCGCTCTCGATCTCCTTGTAGATATTGACCAGCGAGGGCGGCACCCTGACGCCGGGAGCGACCGAAAAGCACAGGCCATGCGCCTGGCCCGGACCATGATAGGGGTCCTGGCCGAGGATCACAGCCTTCACCGCATCGAGCGGCGTGAGCTCCAGCGCGGCGAGCCGGCTCCCGCGCGGCGGGTAGATGCGCTTGCCGGCTGCTTCTTCCGCCTTGAGGAAACCGCCCAGCTTGCGCGCCTCGCGACTTGCCAGCACCGGCTCCAGCGACGGGCGCCAGCTTTCGGGAATTGCCTCGCTTGCGGACAAAATGCGTGCCTCCTGCCCCGGGTCTTTCCTCCCCGCGCGGATACGCCTAAGCACTCCTCGCATATGGCTGTCCACTTCCATGAAGAAGATCTTCCCGCAGGCGTGCTGGCGCCCGGCGCGGTTGCTGTCGATACCGAGACGATGGGTCTTATCACCCCGCGCGACCGGCTTTGCGTGGTGCAGATTTCAGATGGCCTGGGGGATGAGCATTGCGTGCGATTTTCGCCCGGCAGCGCCTATGCCGCGCCAAATCTCAAGGCTGTGCTGGCCGATCCGGCACGGCTCAAGCTGTTCCATTTCGCCCGCTTCGACCTGGCGGCGATCGAGCATTACCTCGATATTGTGGCCGCGCCGGTGTTCTGCACCAAGATCGCCAGCAAGCTGGTGCGGACCTATACCGACCGCCACGGGCTCAAGGATCTGGTCAAGGAACTGCTCTGCAAGGAAGTTTCCAAGCAGCAGCAATCGAGCGACTGGGGCGGGGCGGTGCTGTCGGAAGCGCAGCTCGAATATGCCGCATCGGACGTACGCTATCTGCACGAGATGCACGCGATCCTGGTCGAACGGCTGGCGCGCGAGGGCCGCACGCAGCTGGCGCAGGCCTGCTTCGATTTCCTGCCCGCCCGCGCCCGGCTCGATCTCGCCGGTTGGCCCGAACACGATATCTTCAGCCATGAGTCAGCCTGAGCGGGCCACGGGCTGACAGCATGACCCAGGCTGCCGACATCATCCGCTCCAAGCGCCAGGCATTTGCCAATCCTGGCGGATTTCACGACCGGCTGATCCGCTTCCTCGCGACCGCGCTGCCCGCGGGCATCGGCGCGATTGCGGCGGTAATGATCCTGTCGCCGCTAAGCCCGCGCGGCGAGATCAGCTTCCTGCTGGATCGCAACAAGGTGGCGATCGCGCCCGAGCGTATCCGCGTCTCCAACGCCGTCTATCGCGGCCGGGACCAGCAAGGGCGGCCATTCTCCGTCACTGCCGGCAGCGCAGTGCAGACCACTTCGTCCGACACCTTTGTTGCCATGAGCGACCTCTCGGCCGCGATCGTGCTGGCCGATGGCCCGGCGCAGATTTCCGCGCCCGAGGGCATCTACGATTTCGACAATGACCGGGTGCGGGTCGATGGTCAGGTGGTGGTCAGCGCGCCGGGCGGTTATCGTCTCAGCGCGCGGGGGGTCTCGGTCGACATGAAGCTGCGCCGCGTCACCGGATCGGGCGGAATCGAAGGCGCCATTCCGGCTGGCACTTTTTCCGCCAACGCGATAAGCGCCGATCTGGTCGAGCGGACGATTGCGCTCGACGGAAACGCCCGGCTCCGCATGGCGCCCGGCAAGCTCAGGATGCCGTGATGCCGGTGCGTTTGCTGAAATCCCGGGCGCTCAAATGCCAGGCACTCAAATCCAGGGCTCTGCGCTCGCTTCTGGCTGGATTCGCCCTCGGCTCGGCGCTTGTGGCGCTGGGGCAGGCGGGCGCGCAGGCGATCGCCGGGCACAACAGCGACGCCCCGGTCAACTACGCCGCCGACCGTATCGAACTGCAGGACAAGCAGAAGCGGGTGGTGCTCTCGGGCAATGTCCAGATCAGCCAGGGCGACTTGCGGCTCAACGCCGGACGCACGACCGTGGCCTATACCGACGACGGCGCACTCCGCATCCAGCGGCTCGACGCGACCGGAGGCGTGCTGGTCACGCGCGGCGGCGAGACTGCGCGCGGCGATGTCGCGATCTACGATTTCAACCGGCGGATCATCACGCTCGCGGGCAATGTCGGACTGCGCCGGGGCTCGGACAATCTCAACGGCGGGCGGCTGGTGATCGACCTGGCGAGCGGCGTGTCGAGCGTCGATGGCCGCGCCGGCGGCTCGTCGCCGGCGCTTGGCGGAGCGACGACTGGCGGCGGCGGCCGGGTATCGGGGTCGTTCTCGGTGCCGAAGCGCGATTAGGCCGCGTTGCTGAGCATGGCTGGAGCATCGGGAAAAGTCGCGCTGGTCACCGGCATCACCGGACAGGACGGGGCCTATCTCGCGCGGCTGCTGCTCGAAAAGGGCTACACCGTCCACGGCGTCAAGCGGCGCTCTTCCTCGTTCAACACCGGCCGGATTGAGGACATTTACGAAGACCCGCATGTCGAACACCAGCGGCTGGTGCTGCACTATGGCGACCTTACAGATTCGACCAACCTGATCCGCATCGTCCAGGAAGCCCAGCCCGACGAGATCTACAACCTCGCTGCGCAGAGCCATGTCCAGGTCAGCTTCGAGACTCCCGAATACACCGCCAACGCCGATGCCGTTGGCACGCTGCGGCTGCTCGAGGCGATCCGCATTCTCGGGCTGGAAAAGAAGACCCGCTTCTACCAGGCCTCGACCAGCGAGCTTTACGGCCTCGTCCAGCAGGTGCCGCAGAACGAGACCACCCCGTTCTATCCCCGCTCGCCCTATGGCGTGGCCAAGCTTTATGCCTACTGGATCGTGGTCAACTACCGCGAGGCCTATGGCATCCATGCCTCGAACGGCATCCTGTTCAACCACGAAAGCCCGCTGCGCGGCGAGACTTTCGTTACCCGCAAGATCACCCGGGCGGCGACGGCGATCGCGCTGGGGCAGCAGGACAGGCTCTACCTCGGCAATCTCGCCGCGCGGCGCGACTGGGGGCATGCCAGGGAATATGTCCTCGGCATGTGGCTGATGGTCCAGCAGGACCAGCCCGACGACTATGTGCTGGCGACCGGCGAGACCACCGAAGTGCGCCAGTTCTGCCAATGGGCCTTCGAGGATGCCGGTGTGCCGATCGAATTCCGCGGCGAGGGTGCGGACGAGAAGGGCTATTGCCGGGCCACCGGCAGATGCCTGGTCGAAGTCGACCCGCGCTATTTCCGGCCCACCGAGGTCGACCTGCTGGTCGGCGATGCTTCCAAGGCGCAGGCGAAGCTCGGCTGGCGGCATGAAACGCCGGTGCGCGAGCTGGTGCGCGAGATGGTCGCGGCCGACCTGGCGGCAATGCGCGACGCGCCGCCTGCCAGAGGCCCGGGATGATCGAGTTCTTCCGACTCCGGGGCAAGCGGGTCTATGTCGCGGGTCATGGCGGCATGGTCGGTTCGGCCCTGGTCCGGCGGCTGGCGGCGGAACACTGCGACGTACTCACCGCCCCGCGCGCAATCGATTTACGCGAGCAGGCGGCGGTGCGGGAATGGTTCGCCGACAACCGGCCAGAAGTAGCGATAGTCGCGGCGGCTAAAGTTGGCGGTATTCTGGCTAACGACAGCTATCCGGGCACCTTCCTCTACGACAACCTCATGATCGAGGCGAATGTGATCGAGGCGGCGCGGCAGCATGGTGTTGCCAAGCTGCTGTTCCTCGGTTCCTCCTGCATCTACCCCCGGCTGGCGCCGCAGCCGCTGGTTGAGGAAGCGCTGCTTACGGGACCGCTGGAACCGACCAACGAGTGGTATGCGGTAGCCAAGATCGCCGGGATCAAGCTGTGCCAGGCTTACCGCCGGCAGTATGGCTGCGATTTCATCAGCGCCATGCCGACCAATCTCTATGGTCCGGGCGACAACTTCGATCTTGCCAGCAGCCACGTCCTGCCCGCACTGATCCGCAAGGCGCACGAGGCGAAACTGGCGGGCGCAGCTTCAATGACGATCTGGGGAAGCGGCTCGCCCTTGCGCGAATTTCTCCACGTCGACGATCTCGCCGACGCATGTGTCTTCCTGCTTGAGCACTTTTCCGATGAGAGCCACATCAACGTCGGCTCGGGCAGCGAGATTTCGATCCTTGAGCTGGCGGAGACCGTCGCCGGCATCGTCGGTTTTCGCGGCACAATCGAATGTGACACATCGAAGCCCGATGGCACCCCGCGCAAGTTGATGGACAGCTCGCGTCTCGAAGCAATGGGCTGGCAACCGAAGATTCGCCTCGAAGCGGGCATCGCCGATGCTTATCGCAGCTTCCTTGAAATGGAATCCCGGCAGGCCGGGGCGGCGAAATGACCGGGCCGGTAGAGCGGCCCCTGCGGCTGCTGCTGATCGGCCTCAACTATGCGCCAGAACAAGTCGGCATCGGGCCCTACAGCGCCGGACTGTGCGAGGCGCTGGCAGATTTCGGACACAACGTCGAGGCCATCGTCGGGGAAGCCTATTACCCCGAATGGCGCCGTCACCCCGACCAGCCGCCTGCGGGGCAGCAGCGCATGGAAAATGGCGTCGCGGTGACCCGCTGCCGCCACTACATCCCGGCCAACCCCAACGGTTTGCGTCGGATCATCCATCTG
Organism: uncultured Alphaproteobacteria bacterium; assembly: GCA_963775115.1. Lineage (GTDB taxonomy): Bacteria > Pseudomonadota > Alphaproteobacteria > Sphingomonadales > Sphingomonadaceae > Novosphingobium. Next base: position 17,955 of record CAVZHP010000004.1, on the reverse strand, counting down.
GTCTCGTTCTCGCTTTCGGCTCTGATCCCGGCGCTGCGGGCGGCGCGGCGGATGCGGCCGGACGTGGTGTTCACGGCTGCACCTACGCTGCTTGGCGTTCCCGTTGCATGGCTCGCGGCCAAGGCGGCTGGGGCCAGGCTTTGGGTCCATGTCCAGGACTTCGAGGTTGAGGCCGCCTTCGCCACCGGGCTTTTGGGCGCCAGCAAAATCGGCGGGGGTCTTCTGGCGCGCATCGCCCGTAAACTGGAAAACCGCATGCTGGCGTTGGGCAACCGCGTTTCTGCCATCAGTCCGCAGATGGCGGCGAAGCTCGTCAACAAGGGCGTGCCCGCCGCGCGGACCTATGAACTGCGCAATTGGGCCAATCGCGCCTTCGAGCCAGATCCCACCGGCGCTGAGGCCTATCGCCGCGAATGGAATCTGGGCACGCGCAAGCTCGCGCTCTATTCGGGCAACATCGCCAACAAGCAAGGCATAGAGATCGTCATCGACGCCGCCCGGCTGCTGCAGGAGCGCGATGACATCGCCTTCGTCATTTGCGGAGAAGGGCCGAACCGGGCGCGGCTGGATGCACTCAGCGCGGATTTGACGAATGTCCGGCTGCATGGGCTGCAACCGGCGGAGCGGATGGGGGCGCTGCTGTCGCTGGCGACTTGTCATCTTCTGCCGCAAATCCCGGGCGCAGCCGACCTGGTGCTGCCTTCCAAGCTGACAAACATGCTACTTTCCGGACGACCGGTGGTGGCGACGGCCGGCCCGGGCACGGGGCTCGCCGAAGAGGTCGAGGGCTGCGGCCTGGTCACGCCGCCGGGGGATGCCGCCGCTTTCGCCGAAGCCATCGCCCGGCTTGCCGATCAACCGGAGCTTGCCGCTTCGTTCGGCCTGGCCGCCAGCGCGCGCGCAGCGGAGCGCTGGAACCGCGAGGCGATCCTGCGCCGGTTCGAGGCGCAGCTGGTCAAACTGGTGGATGGCGCTTGATGCAGGCGGTTCGCCCCTTTCGCGCACCATCGGTCGGGCTTATGAGGCCCGCGAGAACCGGACCGCAGGTCTGGCGGCCCCGCAAGGAGTGAACGCGTGAAATCGGTAATCCTCTGCGGCGGCCAGGGCACGCGCATTCGCGACGTGGCCGACGATATTCCCACACCGGAGACATTACCCTATGTCCAGGCAAGCCTGGCGATTTCGCCTGCAACCGTCGGGAATTCCCTGAGCGATACTGGCGGATCGCATAGTCTAAACCGGGCTCGCTTCGCAGACCGGGGCTCAGCGCCCAGGCAGCGATAGGGGCGGGCCATGCTTGGAAGTACCTTTGCCGGCAAAAGCGTATTCGTCACCGGACACACCGGTTTCAAGGGATCGTGGCTGTGTCTGTGGCTTGAACGGCTGGGGGCTAATGTCACCGGCTATGCCTTGCCGCCGCCGACCGATCCCAGTCTGTTCGAACAGGCCGGGATTGCCGCAGCCTTGCGTCACATCGAGGGCGATGTCCGCGATGCCGCTGCGCTGGAACGGGCGCTGGCAGCAGCAGCGCCGGACTTCGTCTTCCACCTCGCCGCCCAGCCGCTGGTACTCGACAGCTACGCCGCGCCGGGCGAGACTTTTGCCATCAATCTCACCGGCTCGATAAACCTGATGGAAGCGATCCGGCGCACTGGCACCCGCGCCGCCGTGGTCATGGTGACCACCGACAAGGTCTATCTCAACCGCGAATGGGCCCACGCCTACCGCGAGACCGACGCGCTGGGCGGCCACGATCCATACAGCGCCAGCAAGGCGGCAATGGAAGTCGCGGTCTCGTCGTGGCGCGACAGTTTTTTCGCGCCCGTGAGAGCGGCGGAACACGGGGTCCGCATGGCCAGCGCGCGGGCGGGCAATGTCATCGGCGGGGGAGACTGGTCGGGCAACCGCATCGTTCCCGATCTCGTGCGGGCGATGGCCGGCAACAGTGCGCCCGGCCTGCGCAACCCGGCGGCGATCCGGCCGTGGCAGCATGTGCTTGAACCCTTGGCCGGCTATCTGCAACTGGCGGCCAGCCTTGCTGCGCCGGGCGGCGAGCGTTTCGCCGAAGCCTGGAACTTCGGACCCCAGCCGGCCGACGCGCGCACTGTTGGCGAGTTGGCCGATGCCATGCTGGTTCAGTGGCAACGGGCCGGCTGGCAAGACCAGACCGATCCCGCTGCGCCGCATGAGGCGGGGCTGTTGCGGCTGGCGATCGACAAGTCGGTGTCGCGGCTCGGTTGGCGGCCGGTGTGGGATTTCGACCGCACCGTCGCGCGCACCGCTGGCTGGTACCGTGCGGTGATGGAAGGCGGCAGTGAGGCCCGGGCGGCATGTCTGGCAGACCTGGATGCCTATGCGGCGGATGCGGATGCGGTGGGGGCACCTGCATCCGCAATGTCGCGGACAACCTCCCCAAGCCGATGATCCGCAACGGCGAGCGCCCAGCCATGTTGCACATGTTGCGGCTCCATGCCTCAATTTCCGTGCCCAAACAGGCCGTTTCGCGGGGGTCCCCGGCAAGCCCGGCAACACTGTCTTCGATGATGGCGACGCTCCCGAATGGGACTGGCGTTTTGAACTGGCCGAGACTGGGCTCACCCTGCAAAACGGCGCAAGACTGTGGCAGGTTTCGCGACCGCTTCGGAAATAAGGGCCAACCTACGCTATGACGATCTTAAACCTTTCTCGATTTATTCTTGGCCATCCCCTTAATGCAAAGGGAAAAATTAAAGCAATCAGTCGTTTTTTGCGCTGGCAATTGGCTAGCCGTCTTATGGACCAAAGCATTGCCATTCCATTCGTGGGCAGCACACGATTGCTGATGAGTCGGGGCATGACTGGAGCAACCGGCAACTGGTATTGCGGCCTGCATGAACTCGCAGAAATGGCCCTTGTACTACATTGCCTCAGGCCGGGAGATCTTTTTGGCGATATCGGCGCGAACATCGGTAGCTACACTGTCCTCGCTGCAGGGGCGGCAGGAGCAGAGGCCATTGCTGTCGAACCGATTGCGGGGGCTTTCGCACGGCTTTGCGACAATGTCTCGCTCAACGGGTTAAGAGATCGCGTGAATGCCTATCAGTTAGGTGTTTCGAGAGAGCCGGGAAAATTGCACTTCACGACCGACAGGGACACCATGAACCAAGTTGTAGAGCACCCTATCGAAGGGCGAACAACTTGCGTTGAAGTAACTACGATTGATATACTATTTGCGAGTAGGATTCCAAAATTAATAAAGATCGATGTGGAAGGGCATGAGCCAGATATTATACGCGGGGGATCGGATATATTATCACGAATTGAACTAAAGGGCGTGATAATGGAAACAAATGTGCTGGATGACTGTCAAAATAGCCGCTACAATATTTTAGCGAATTCTATGTCAAATTTCGGATTCTCGCCTTTTTCGTATGACCCCTTTACGCGAACGTTTGTGCCCAGCGACAAGCGTCTGCAGAACACGATCTTTCTTCGCGATCAGGCCGAGATGGAGGAAATTTGCGGTACTGCGCCTCGTTTTCAGCTGATCAATGGTGCGATCTGATTAACAGACATCACCTCTCCATTCGCTTCAGGAGTTGTCGAATTAGGCGCAGGGCTTCCCTGCTCAATTCCCGGTCGGCGAAAACGCCGCAGGTGAAAATCGCCGCCCCTGCTGCGAGCAGCACTAGTGCCGTCGCCATCGGTTCGTGCGGGAGCGGCAGTAATCCGCGCAAGATCGCCGCCACGCCGAACAGCACAGCGAGCCTGATCGCGACGTCGCCAATCCACCAGCGGCGTGCTTCGGTGTGCAAAAACCTTCGGAACGTCAAAAACCCGCTGGCGGTCAGGTTGGTGAAAGTTAACAACGCCCAGCACAGCGCCGCGCCAACCGCGCCATGGGTCTGGATCGCCACCGTCAAGGCCGGAATGAACAGCACCAGCAACACGATGTTGAGCCGCAGCGTCAGCCAAGTCACCCCGTGGGCGAGTTGGAGCAGATAGGGCGGGGTCGTCAACGCGTTGAACAGGAAGCCCAGTGCCAGCAGCGCCAGCACCGGTGCGGTGCTGGCGGCGAGTTCGGGGTTGCCCAGCCAGACTCGCAGCAGCGGCTCGCCGAACAACACGAACATCGCCGCCGCGCTGCCGGTCAGCAGAGTGATTAGCCGACTTGCCCGATGGAAGCTGACGGCTAGAGCTACGCTCTCGCCTCGCTCGATCTGCTCGGTAAGGCGCGGATAGAAGGCATTGCCGACCGGGCTGGCGAGGAAGCTCATCGCGCTCGCCAGCGATGCGGCCAGCGTGTAGTGGCCCAACTCGGCTAGCGGCACGAGCCGCGCCAGCAGGAATTTGTCGGACTGGGTGAGCAGAAGCGCAATCGTGGCGATGCCCAGCATTCCCAAGGCATAAGGCCGTACAGGTCGCAGCGCGGCTAGCGAAAAATGGATTGGAATGCCAGCCGGAGGCAAGCTGCGATAGACCGCGATGGCGAACGCCGTCAGCGACAGCGATGAAACCACCGCTTGCCAGAGGAAGTATGCGGAGACATGTGGCCAAAACCACAGCACCGCCAGGGTGCCGAACCCGCGCAATGTCGCCATGACCGTGATGATGGCATTCTGGGCAACCTGGCGCTGCAGGCTGGACAGCCACGAATCATAGCCGTTTTCGATCAGCTGTGCCGCTGCCACCAGTCCCATGATCATGAAGGCCTCGGAAACGGCTTCGTGTGTCAGGCTCTGCGGCTGCACCCAGTGCAGCGCCAGCCAAGGCGCCGCCACCGCCATGATCGCCACAATCACCAGCGCGGCTCCCAGCAGCGGCAGTTCGACGCTGCGAAGCAGGGTGCGGATTGCCGCTGCATCCATCGTCCCGCCGGTAAAGCGCGCCATCTCGCGTGCCAGCGCCGGTCGAAGCCCGACATCGAGCAGCAGCAACGCCAACTGCAGGCCGGCGTAGAGCCCGATCAGGCCATAGGCCTCGATACCGAGAATCCCGACATAGAATGGCACGAAAACCAGCGCCATCACTGCGCGCCAGAACTGGCCGAAGAAACTTGCAAGCAAGTTTCCGCTTAATCTGGGCTTGGCGCTGCCCGCGCTGGATTGCGACCGGCCCGCCATATCGAATCATGCCCTCAGGATCGCGGTAGATGTCAATACACTCACCTGAGAAATCCATCCGGCACCCTCGGCCAGCGCGACCCCGGCATCGCGCATCATGCCGATCCGCGCGGCGGTGAGTGGCGGGTAATCGGCGATCCGGCCTTGCAAGGTGCCGGTGACCGCATGGCCATCGCGCGCCAGAATTGTGGCGAACCAGCTGCCGGTGAACGAACTGGACCCAGTCAATAGAAACCGCATAACCCTCCCCTAGCGCGGAAATAACCCGAAGCAAACAGGCAAGCCGGCCAGATGGTTGACATTCAAGCGAAATCCAATATTGTTTCAGATCACCATTTAATAGATTTGTGAATACTCTTGAATGAAACTAAATATCGAAACTCAGATATTGGTATTCCACCCAGGAAAACAGCATAGCCCACAGACTGCGCTTGCGTTGCAGCAGATCGGCAGGCTTAGAAAATATGCTACGTCTATATTTTACGATCCCGATCGTTTCCCCTATTACCTGGAAAAGCTTCCTGGATCGATCGGGAAGAAACTGCATTTCGAATTCAGCCGGTTCGAACACCCCGGGATCGATCGTTCTCTTGTGCAGACCTGGGGTGCATTCGAATGGTTGGAGCGTGCGGCCCTGAGGGCGGGAGCGGTCAAACTGTCGTATCAGCTCGATCAAATCGGCAATCGCCGCTTTGCCGATGGTTTGGCCGGCGACATAGCCTCGGACGCGGAATTTGCGCTGTGGGGATACAATGGTTCGGCGCTGGAGGCGTTTCGCCTTGCGAAGGACAAGGGGCGCGTTTGCATCCTCGATCGGACAATCGGCGATTTTCGCTACTTTAACAGGGTTATGGCGGAACAGGCCGTGGCCTACCCGCAATTCTTTACCGACGAAGAGCGGGCGTTCGACGACGAACGCATCGGGCGGGACGACGAGGAATATGAGCTGGCCGACAGGATTGTTGTCGGATCGCAGTTTTGCGGCCAGACTCTGGGTAAGTCATCGCCTGTTCCCGGCATTCAGGATAAGATCGAAGTACTCCCCTATTGCCGCAACGATCACGATTTTCCGGTAACGGCAGTGGCTCCCGAAATCACGTGCACCGGCCCCGTCAAATTCCTTTTCGTCGGACGGATCAACCCGAGAAAAGGCGTCCACTTGCTGCTTGAGACAATTTCGCGGTTCGAAAAGTCCGAGGCAACGCTGACACTGCTGGGCAAGATGCTCATACCGGAAGCGGCCTTTGCGCCTTATGCGGACCGGGTGACGCATATCCCTTCGGTTGCGCCGAGCGAGGTTGCGCGGGTGATGACGGAACATCATGTGCTGGTGCTGCCGAGTTTCTTCGAAGGTTCGGCGATCACGCTGCTCGAAGCGCTCAGTTGCGGCATGGCCATAATCCAGTCGCCCCAGGCAGGAAATGGCGGCGGCGAGGCGACCGGCATTGTTCTGGAGGCCAACACCTCCGATCAGCTCCATGCGGCAATGCGCCAAGCCGTGGACGACCGGCAGCGTATTGGCCTCTGGCGAGCGAATGCGAGTCTGGCGGCGCGGCAATACAGTTTTGACGCCTATCGCGACAATGTAGCCGCGTTCCTCGCGCGGATTTGACGGGAAGCAGGCCAGCCATGGTATTCTTGCCAAATCGTGTGAGCCGAGAGGCCTGATGCAGGCCATGGTGTACCTTGCATCCGCGGGAGCAATTATCTCGCTGTTCCTGTGCGCCGAACTTGCCGCGAGGTATTTGCGTTTGGCGGATTACATTCTGTACTACCGAGACACCGAAATCGGCTATGCGCCGCAGCCGAATTCTTCGGGACTCCTGCGCCGACGCAATCGCTGGCGGTTCAACGCCATGGGGCTTCGTTCGGACACCGATGCGCCCGCCGATGCCGAAGCGATCGTGCTGGTCGGCGACAGCATTGTAGAAGGCGGGTCGAATGTCGATCAGGATGAAACGCTCGCATACCATTTGGCGCGGCTGGCTGGCAGACGCGTTCACCCGGTCGGCGGCGGCGGCTGGGCACTCGAAAACGAGTTTGCCTTCCTGCGCAAGAGTCCCGAGCTGCTCGCGGCGGGTACCTTTATCATGGTGACCAACAGTTCCGACCTGTGCCCTATCAATCCATGGTCCACCCAGAGCACCCATCCGACCAGGCCGCCGGTGTCGCATGTGGCTTATCTGGTCCGGCGGATAAGTTGGCCATATCGCAGAAGACTCTTCCGTGGTCCTGGCGGCGAGGGCGCGAAGGCTATGAATGGCCGGGGCGGAGCAAGTGATTGGGCTGGATCCGTTGCGGCATTCCTTGCCAGTTTTGATGGAAGGTTGATCTGGCTCCTCTATCCATCCCGCAGCGAAGCCGCGACGGCGCAAGCGCCCTGCAAGGCTTTGAGACCAGTGATTGCCAACCGGGCGGAAATAATCGACCTTGTCCGCGAGCCCGTTTGGGGCGCGGATTGTTACCACGATGACATTCACCCGAATGCACGGGGCCGCATGCTCCTCGCGGAATTGATCTCGGCAGCAGTGCTTGCGCCGGACGCCGGCAATCGGTCGTCTGGAGGGGGGTGAAATTGGATTTCTATGTCAACACGTTGCGCTTGCTGGTGGCGGAAGGAAAGCTGGACCCCCGTGCCTCGACACTTGTGGTTGCCGGCGGGCCGAAGGACCGAGCCGCTTTGCTTGAAGCGGGCTTCACCAGAGTCACCATCTCCAATCTCGATACGCGCATGAGCGGGGGCGAGTTCGCCCCGTATGACTGGGCATTCATCGATGCCGAGAACATTGCCTTCAAGGACGGGGCCTTCGAACAGGTGATCGAACACATGGGGCTGCATCATTGCGGCTCTCCACACCATGCGCTGCTCGAAATGTACCGGGTCGCTCGCAGGAGTGTTCTCGCGTTTGAAAACCGGGATTCATTCACCTTGCGGCTGGCAGTGCGAATGGGGGTGGTGCCGGTCTATGAACTCGACGCCGTTCGCGGGAACGGTTTTCAATTCGGCGGGTTCCGCAATTCCGCCATTCCCAATCACGTCTATCGCTGGACAGAGCGGGAAGTGACCAAGACTATCGCCAGTTACGACCCGGCGCATGAGGTCGGCATCCGGTTTTTCTACAACCTTCGCTACCCCATCGAACGGGTCAAATCCTACCGCGGTTTGAAACGGCTGTCCTTGCAGCTGCTTCGCCTGCCTTTCGGTGTTTACGCGGCGATGCTTCCCAGGCAGGCCAATGAGTTCGGTTTCTTCGTCGACAAGTCCGCGCGCACCGCGCATGCCTGGATCGATGCCGGGAGTGGCGGCTTGAGCCACGCGTACCGTTGATGAGCGAGAGCCCGGCAGGTTTTGGAACATTGAGGCGGTGCCAAAACCGAGACAAAGATTGCCCTTGCTTCCTACCCGGCCTTCGTTATCCCCGCTCGAACCCGTCCTTAAGACCCAGGCGCAGCATCAGGGCCATATGCAATCCCGGTCCAAACTGCCTAGGATAGCCCTGCTCTGGAGCCAGTACGCCGCTTATCATATCGATCGCGCCGAAGCCGTCGCCAGGCGCATGTCCGGCCAGGCAGAAGTCTGGGCGGTCGAAGTCGCAACCACTTCGGCAACATATGACTGGGAGCAATCGGGTGAGATCGCCCAGGCGCACAAGGCCGTGCTTTTCCCCGGCCGTTCCTACGAGAGCATCCCGACCATCCGGCGCTTCGCCGCCCAGTTCCGGCAATTGCGGCGTTGCGACCTGGTGCTGGTCGGCATTGGCTACAATGAACCCGACATCGTCCTGCTGTCATGGGCCCTGTGGCTGTGGGGCGTGAAGGTTGTGGTGATGAGCGAATCGAAGTTCGACGACTTCCAGCGCTCGGCCGGGTTCGAGCTGGTCAAGGCATGCGTTCTGGCGCCTTACCGGGCCGCAATTGTCGGTGGCGGACGGCATATCGGCTATATGCGGTTTCTCGGTTTCCGCCGGAGAAGAGTGCTGCCGGGCTATGACGGCGTGAGTGTCGATCGCATTCGCGGACTTGGGGGGATGCGATCTTTCCCCGGGTGGAGTTCCCCACGCCGCGCGTCCCTTTGTCTATGTCGGCCGCTTTGTCGAAAAGAAGAACTTGCTGGAACTGGTGGAAGGCTATGCCGCCTACGCCGGCGCTACGGGGCGGCGGGCCCGGCCGCTGGTGCTGGCGGGTTCCGGCCCGATCGAGGCATCGCTGCGGCAACGAATTGCCGAGCTTGGAATTTCCGGGCAGGTCGAATTTCCGGGATTTCTCTCTGCGGACGATGTTTCCCGGTTGCTGGCGCGTTCTCTCGCATTGGTCCTGGTGAGCTCGGTCGAGCAATGGGGCCTGGTCGTCAACGAGGCGCTTGCGGCCGGCTTGCCGGTCATTGTCTCCACCGCCCCCGGTTCGCGCGATGCCCTCGTGCGAAATCTGGTGAACGGCTATGTTGTCGAGGCGGGTTCGACCGACGGACTGGCGCTGGGAATGTCGGCGCTGGCCGGTGACGAGGCACTGTGGCGGCGAATGTCCGCTGCATCGCTGGCCCGCGCCTGGATGGGGGATACGGAGCGGCTTGCCGATGCGGTCGAACTGCTGATCGAGCCCGCTGCCGAACCCGCCGCAGGCAGAATGGCGCGCTTTCAGGCCGAACTCGGCCAAATTCCGCAACGTGGGCAAGCATGAATTGCCGGCGAGACTTTGCCTGTGTCAACAAAACAACTAGGGCCATTCCATGACTGTCGAATTGCGCGCATCGCGCTACTCAATTCAAAAGCGCGTGCTTGTCACCGGAGGTGCCGGCTTCATCGGTTCGCACCTGTGCGCCCGGTTGATCGAACAGGGTCATCACGTCCTGTGTGTCGATAACTTCTTCACCGGCACCCGGGCCAATGTCGGCGCGCTTCTGGACCATCCCAACTTCGAGCTGATGCGCCACGATGTGACGTTTCCGCTCTATGTCGAAGTAGACGAGATCTACAATCTCGCCTGCCCCGCCTCGCCGGTGCATTACCAGTTCGACCCTGTGCAAACCACCAAGACCAGCGTGATCGGCGCGGTCAATCTGCTGGGATTGGCCAAGCGCCTGCGCGTGCCGATCCTCCAGGCCTCGACGAGCGAGGTATACGGCGACCCTTCGATCCATCCCCAGCCCGAGGAATATTGGGGCAACGTCAATCCGATCGGCGTGCGCAGCTGCTACGACGAGGGCAAGCGTTGCGCCGAAACGCTGTTCTTCGACTATCGCCGCCAGCATGATCTGGCGATCAAGGTAGTGCGCATTTTCAACACCTATGGCCCGCACATGCATCCCAACGACGGGCGGGTGGTGTCCAACTTCATCGTCCAGGCGTTGCGCGGCGAGGACATCACGATCTATGGCGAAGGACTGCAAACCCGTTCGTTTTGCTATGTCGACGATCTGGTTGCCGGGTTGATGGCGATGATGGCAACGGACGACGCTGTGACCGGCCCGGTCAATCTCGGCAATCCCGGCGAATTCACGATGATCGAGCTGGCCCGCCTGGTTATCGAACTGACGGGCAGTTCCTCGCAGCTGGAGTTCCTTCCGCTGCCCCCTGACGACCCGCGTCAGCGCAAGCCGGATATTGCGAAGGCACAGGAGCTGTTGGGGTGGGAGCCAAGCATCGAATTACGCGATGGCTTGGCAAAGACGATTTTGTACTTCCGTGAGGGTAACTGGCTATCATATTGGCGGAATGAAGGGCCGGCCAAGGATGGAGTTGAAGGGCATCTGAATGCCTGGCGCACTGGCCCAGTACCCGATCGACGGACCTGTCGAAACCGCGATCGCGCGCGGCGTTGCAATGGTCAGACGCCACCTGTCATTGCTGAGCGCGGCTGCCGGGACGCCCCGCCGGATTTGATGGAGTTGCTATGTACGCAGCAGCGCTTGCCTTGTCCGTCGTGAGCTTTGTGCTTGTTGGCCTACCATTTTTGCGCAGCCAGCCACCGAGCGTTTTCGATATACCATCCTTTGACATTCTACCTGATGTTTCACGGATTTGTGTTTGTTTTTCGACCGTTGTTGCATGGATGCTCGATTTTCGGTGGATATATGCGGCCTACGAATTCACCCCTTCGCCAAGCGATAAACTAACAGTCATCTCTCAGCGTCGACCTGGGATTTCTTGCCTTTCGCATTGCGCTCAGGCGGCGTAGCGATGCGGTTCAAGCAAGACGTCTTTGTATGCCGAGCAGGAACGCGCTGAAGAGGACCTTCCGGTCTGTCCTTGCCTTATGTGTGCCAATCGGAGCCTATTCGCTGCTGAAGATATGGAGCGGCGTAGGGGGGGGCGAAGGTGGCTTCACGATGATCAACGATAAGGCGACAGGGGATTGCTAACACATCGGGAGGTGGATATCTCTATGAGAAGCACAACTCATGCTTGCTACTTGCGGAGCGCTTGTCGCGTGGGTTTTCCGCTTTCGGCTGCTGGCTTGCCTGCCACTCGCCACGTTTGTAGTTTTGCGCGTCGGTACTGGCTCGCGGGCCCCGTTTGTAACAGCGCTTGTCTCGGCAGCGCTGCTTTATCTCTATGAGAAGAAATTAAAATTCCCGGGCCGGAAGAGCCATGCTGCTTGTATTGGGTCTGTTGGGAAGTTTTGGCTTTGTTGGCGAGGATCGCGGCCGGATCGGATCGGCGGGCAATGGGAGTCAAGAAATAGCTCCGAGAACGTAAATGCCAGCTATATCGACGGATTTTATGAGGGAATGGATTTCGCGAATCTCGAATTTTTCGAATATCATTGTCTATGTGGTGCCACAGCGGAGCAAGACATACGATTATTTTTTGGATAACCTTCAGATATTTACTGAACCTATCCCAAGAGTCTATTTGGAAAAATAAACCTATGGGTGCTCCAATTCAAAACTTCATCCTGTTGGATTATGGATACTCCAATCGGTATGACCAAATCAATCCCCGGCGAGGGTTGGTTTGCTATGGGCTGGTTCGGTGTTTGCGTCTGGTCCGGTTTGTGGGGGCATTGTCTCGGCTGGCTATATAGAAAATATGCTCGAGGGTCGCAACATACATGCCATACAGCGACTTACATGGTCATTTCTGGCGATGTTGGTTTTTGTCTATCGCGATGGCGTTCCTACCACTGTCCTGCAGAGGATTGTTCTTCCTTGGACCGGTTCTAGTATGGTGGCTTTTGGCCAAACTGCTCTTCCGTACCGACAGCCCAGCAGTCTCGTGCTGCTGCCTTCAGGCGTTGGCGAAAGGCGAGGCTGGCGGCCTTGACCGTGCCGGGCGGCGATGACGCCGAACCCAGCGTCACGACCGGAGGTAGCCACAGTCGCGTTCCTCCCGGTCTTCGCGCAATCGTCTTGCCCTGACCGGGCAGCCCAAGCTGCTGCGATGAACTTGCCGCTGGCGGGGCTGCGCATCGGCCTCCTCACCGCTTCGGCCTCGCGGCTGGGGGCAGGCGTGGCGGCGGCGGTGATTTCGCAAGCGGGGATGATCCGCTCGCTTGGCGGCGAGGCATTCGTCTTTGCCCTGGCGGACAGATATTCGGAGGCGGATCGCGGGCGCTATGCCCCTAGTTCTCTGTCCGTCAGCAAGGTTGTTGGGCCCGCGCAAGTCGGCTTTGCGCCCGGGCTGGTGTCTGCGCTCCTCGATGCGAAGCTCGATTGCCTCCACCAGCAGGGTATCTGGATGTACCCCTCTCGCGCCGGGGCGGTCTGGGCCCGCCGCACCGGCAGGCCCTATGTCATTACGCCGCAAGGCATGCTCGATCCCTGGATCACCGCGCGCAACAGGTGGAAGAAGGCTCTCGCCAAAACATTCTACGAGCGCGACAGTTGGCGCCAGGCCTATGCCTTCCATGCGCTCTCGCAGCGCGAGGCCGAGGATATCCGTCGCGAGAGCGGCAGGGTGGACAGTATCGTGATTCCCAATGCGGCCGAAGCAACGCTTTCGTCGCCGCCCACAGTCCGGCCACTGCATGCGGTATTCATCGGGCGCATTCATCCCAAGAAAAATGTTATCGCGATGGTCGAAGCCTGGCGGCTAGCCGCGCTGCCTGCCGGGTCGCGGCTGACCATTGCCGGCTGGGGCGAAGATGCGCATGTCGCGCAATTGCGGGTGGCGCTTGCGGACGCGCCGGCTTCGATCGAATTCGTTGGTCCGGTCTATGGCGCCGAAAAGCAGCAATTGCTTGAATCCGCCCGCTTCATGATCCTCGCGTCGCACAGCGAGGGACTGCCATTCGCCATTCTCGAAGCCTGGGCTGCTGGAACTCCGTCGATCATGACGAGCGAATGCAATTTGCCCGAAGGATTTGCCGCAGGCGCGGCGGTGGAATGCGGCTTCGATGCCCCCGCGATCGCCCGGTCGCTGGAAACTGCGCTGACTATGACCGATGCGGAGTGGCTCAAGATGGCACATGCCGCGCAGCAGCTTGCTGCCGGCCCTTTCTCCCCTGGCGAGCTGGCAGTTCGCTGGGCGGACACTTATCTCAAGGCGATTGCGGTCAAGGCTCCGGCTTGACGCGCGACCATTCCGTGGGGGGATCAACTGGCAGTGCCGCTGCCGTATAGCCTCTGCAAGGCCGCGTAAGCGGTTCCGACGATTTCGGGAAGTTCCGAATGTCTCGGTTCAAATCCCAGGTCCGCTTGCGCTCGTGCGGCATCGGCGATCAGGATTGGCGGATCGCCGGATCGGCTGGCAACGACTCGTTTCGGAATTTCGTGCCCCACGCAGGCCTCGCAGGCCCGGATTACATCGAGAATGGAACTTCCCCGCCCAGTCCCGAGATTGACGACAAGCGATTTGCGCGCGGTCAGCAGGCTTTCGAGTGCGCGTATGTGACCATCGGCGAGATCGGTCACATGGATAAAATCGCGGACGCAGGTTCCATCGGGCGTGGGATAATCATTCCCGAAGATTTGGACTTCCGCCCTCAGGCCCAGCGCGGCCATCAGAATGCAGGGGATCAGATGTGTTTCGGGGTCATGGTGCTCGACGAGTTCTCCCTCCGGGTCGGCACCAGCGGCATTGAAATAGCGTAATATCGCATATTCGAGCGAATGTGCCCGGGCAAAGTCCCTGATCATGTCCTCGCAGATAAGCTTGGTCCGGCCATAGGGATTGATCGGCAGTTGCGGTGCATCCTCGTCGATCGGTGTGACTGCCGGATCGCCATAGGTCGCGCAGGAACTGGAGAATACGAGGGTCCCGATCCCGGTCTCGGCCATGGCATCCAGTAACGAGACCATGCCGCCGACATTGTTCCGGTAGTATTTTTGCGGGTCCGACATGGATTCGCCGACATAGGCCGAGGCAGCGAAGTGCATCACTGCTACCGCCCGCGTTTCCTTCATCACTTCTACGAGTCGTTGAACGTCCCCCACATCGCCGCGATACAGCGGCCCCCAAAGCACCGCCTCGGCATGGCCGGTGCTCAGGTTGTCATAGGCCACAGGGAGAAAGTTTGCGCGGCTCAGCGCTTTACACGTGTGGCTCCCGATGAATCCTGCTCCGCCAGTCACCAGCACAGTCCGGTTGGCGTCAGCCATCGCGCTCTATCTCCTTCATTTGCCCATGTGACTTCGGTTAGCTGCTGCGAGTGCCTTGCCCGGCGGTAAACCCGATGCCGGCAAGGTAGCCTGTTTTATCCAGGCTTCTGTTTCATTGTTTAGTCAACTTGCCGGAGGTGCACGATCCCCGGAAGGTTGCCATTCCCATCGGGTTGCATTGCTCTCGATGTCTAACCCCCTTCCGGGATATCGAAATAGATCTTGCGGGCGGCGAAATCGATCGCCACGCGTTTGAACAGCCGCAGTTCGCGCATGCCCAGCATCATGGCCGGCTTGCGCTCCAGATCGAGCACGGTGAAGATCGGTGAATCGGCATAGGCGACTATCAGGTTGGTGATGCCGATCTCGCCGATTTCAAGCTTGCGGGGATACCCCAGATCGGCGATCACCCGTTGCCCCGTAACCCCGATGAGGACGGCCTGTTCGGCGATGCCGCGTTGCTTCATCACGCGTTGCAGGGCCCTGTTGCCGATCGAGGTGTCGGCGCCGGTATCGATCACTACATCGACGCGGATGCCATCGATCATCGCGTTTGTCATGATCAGCTGGCCCTGCCGGCGGCGCGCAGTGACGACGATCTCGAAGCCGCGATTGCCGCCGGACGTCTTCAGATCTCCGATCGACAGCAGGTTCCGGGCGAAATCCAGCATCAGGCGCTGGTGCTGCAGGCTGTCTATTCCCACAATCCCGTCGGCTCCGATGTTCTGCGCTTCCAGCAGCGCAACTGTCAGGCCGTGATGCGTGCGCCGGCCAAGTTCAAGCCGGTCGACGATCGCCGTATCGACAGATTCACTGCCGCCGACGCCGATCACGCGCGCTTTCCGGCCGGGCGCCAGAGCCAGCCGCAAGGCGAGGTCGGTCGATACGACGGTTGTTTGCGATCCGGTGTCGATTACGAAATGGAACGGCCCTGCCTCGCCGATCCGGACCGGCACTGTCATGCGGCGGTCCTGATCGGTCCTGGTCTTGATCACTTCGACGTCGCTTGCCGCCGGTGCGCCGCCTATCGGCGCAATGGCGGGAATGTCGCCGCTTGCCAGTAACAGGGCCAGAGCGGGTGCCAGGCATGGCATGATTGCTTCTCCCGGCGGATGCCCTCACTGCGGGCGGCATCCAACGCACATGCTACCATGACGAGCGTGGCTTGACCAATCCGGCGATCGCAACGCCAGGATGGCGTTCAGGCAGTAATGCTGTCCATCTCGCCTGCATCTCCCTGGGCGCTTTCCTCGGGCGCAAGTCCCTTGGGCTTGCGCAGCTTTGTCCAGGTTTCCCTAAGGATATCGGGCCAGAACAGCCAAAGCGCGGCAAAATAGACGGCAGCCCCGCAAAGTGTATGGAGGCCTAGCAGCAACGGCGCCGAGATGGCCGGGCCGACGAAATGATCGATCGCCATCACGGCGGCGGCCATGGCGGCGCAGGCAAGCGCAATCGGCAGCAGCGACTTGACCAGATCGGCAAGCCGTGCGCCGATGGCGGGCAGCGTCACTGCCAAAGTCACAACCAGCAGCAGCGGCGCGGCCACATGCCATGCTGCGACCAGGCCATGGGGCCCATGCGATACCCCGTAGAAGAAGCACACCGGCATGACGATTGCGCCCACCGCGCTGGTCAGCAGGTAAATCCCGGGCCGGCCCAGCGCATTGGTGGCGGGCGAGCACGAAATCTGCAAAGCCATAGCCGGCATGGCGATAGCGAGGCCGGCAACGATCGGGATCATCTCCAGCCATTTCGGTCCGAAAAACGTGGTCACCAGCGGCCCTGCGGTGAGGCTGAGACCGACATAAAATGGCGCGGCGATCAGCATGATCATCTGCACGCTGGACAGAAAGGCCGCCGCCAGGGGACGTCCGGCATTGTTGAGCTCGGCAAAGGCGGGGTAGGCTACCTCGTTGAGCGGCGGGAGGAAGCGGCCGGTGAAGATCAGCGTGAGGAACAGGGCTTCGGAATAGAGTCCCAGGTGATGCGGTGTGAAGCTGCGGCCGGCAATGACAATGTCGGCTTGACTTTGAAGTATCCAGAGCAGCTGGCACAGCGTCAGCGCGGTTCCGAAGCCGACAACCTCGCCTGCGCCCCTGAAATCGAAGATCGGCCGGAGCAGCCTGCCCGAGGCCACGGTCAGGCCCAGTGCCCGCGTTGCGAACAGGGCGATCGGCGCCCAGACCAGCGCCCAGACTCCGTAGCCCGACCATGCAAGGCCCAGACCGACCGCGCCGCCAACGCAGGCACACAGCAGGTTGACCAGCGCCTGACTGCGGAAGTCGAGCGTCTTTGCCAGCAGTGCCGACGGCAAGGCGATGAACGGTGTGGTTAAATAGAGGATTGCTTGCGCCTGTAGCATCGAGGCAACCAGCGGCTGGCCGTAATAGGCTGCGGCATAGGGCGCGGCAAGCCATTGCACGCAAGCGAGCAGCAGGTTCGATACGATCAGCATCCCGAACACCTGACTGATCCGGCGTTCGTCGACTTCCTTCGATTGGATTAGCGAGGTCGCATAGCCATAGCCATTGAGGAAGTTGAGCGCGGTCAGCACGGCCTGTGACATGGCGAACAGGCCATAGTCGTGCGGACTGAGCAGGCGCACGATCACGATAGTGGTGGACCAGGCGATGATCTGGCCGAGCACCTGGCTACCCCAGCGCCAGAATACGGCGGATCTGACGCGTTCGGCGAAGCCGGATGACGATTCGAGTGCGATCCCGGGGCTATCCATGGCGGCTGGCCTAGCCTCAATCGGTAAAAATTTCTTAACCATAACCGCTTTGTTGCGACGCCTGCCCGCGAATCTCCATGCCGAATCGCACCATAGCACCCGAGGCGATGCAGCAGGCCGCCTTGCCGGGCGCCATTCGCGCCACGCATGAACGGCGGATTTCCGGCAGTTACGATCAACCTGCAACAAAAATGCAAAAAGGCGTTGACCGGTGCGAATGTCCTCCATATAGGCCCGTCCACCGCAGCGGCGCCGCCCTTCAAAAGGTGGCTCACTGCTACGGTCGCCAACAAATTCGGGCAGCAGTCCTCCGGTATCAAATCGGGGTGGCTTTGTTGTCCGCCCTTTTTGTTGTGTGGCTCTTTGACATTGTCGGTTTTAGATGAAGGGACATGTGGGCGACGGCGCCCGGTCCGGGGGTTTTAAGGCTCCGGATACCGGTTAATTAAGTCGTTACCTAATGGGCCAATCGAAGCTTGCTTCGGTCGGTTCTAACATGTCCTAACGTAACCATACGTTTGACAAGTGCAGGTATCGGCTCCTTGAAGCTCATTCCTGACGGTTAGCGGGTCTCGATCCGT
>CAVZHP010000003.1:0-903585 GCA_963775115.1 uncultured Alphaproteobacteria bacterium | reverse complement strand
ACATTAATATTCGCTACTTGGTCTGCGCCTCGCGCTTACTTCCTCGCAGCCTGCTAGTCAGAGTTGGCATGGGTTTGCAATGAGCCTGCGGAAATGCGCGCAACCTGCACGGGTATCGCGGTCTGCCGTGGCATGAAGTTGATGCTCTCGATCTGGCTGTCGAGTGAGATCAGTTGGCTGGAAAGGGTGCTTGCAGGATCACCCGGCTCAGTACTCCCCCAGCCCATTGGCATGGCGACAACACCTGGAGCCAGTGTATCGTCAGCGACAAGCTCAGCCGAAATTGTCGCCTCGGGAGAGGCAATCGCGACAACATCGCCGGCCTGCAACTGGCGTGCAGCAATGTCAGAGTGATGCATGAACAGTGGCGCCATCGGGAACTTTTCCGTTACGGCAGGCAATTGGTGGAACGTGGCATTCATCACGCGCGAAACACGGCGGGACACCAGTATCAATGGAAACTCAGGATCGGTATGACGTGATCCTTCCTCCAGAACGGCAGCAATCTCTTCCGCCACGTCGGCCGGGCAGAGATCTAGGCTCAGGACTCATTGATCACAACCAGTAGCAGCAGGTTGCGGCGATGGAGATGGCAGACATGAAGGTGTGGGAGCACCGGTCGTAGCGGGTTGCGACGCGTCGCCAGTCCTTGATCCTGCCGAAGACATTCTCGATCTTGTGGCGCTGGCGGTAGAGGTCCTTGTCGTAGTGATATTGGACCTTGCGGTTCTTGCGCGGGGGAATGCACGGGGTGGTGCCTTGCGCGGTCAGCGCAGCTCGGAACCAGTCGCTGTCGTAGCCTTTGTCCGCCAGCAGTTCCTTGGCGCGCGGGAGTGCTGAGAACAGCAGGAATGCGCCCTTGTGGTCGCTCATCTGGCCCTCGGTGAGCATCATCACGATGGGGCGGCCGAGGCCGTCGCAGACGGCGTGCAACTTCGAGTTCAGCCCGCCTTTGGTGCGCCCGATACATCTGGAAAGAGCCCCCCTTTTAACAGGCTGGCCGCTGTGCGGTGGGCCTTGAGGTGGGTCGCATCGATCATGATCCGCTCGGGCTCTCCGGCCTTGCCCGCCAGTTCGGCGAATATCCGGTTGAACACGCCCAGGCGGCTCCAGCGAATGAAGCGGTTGTAGATCGTCTTGTGCGGGCCATAGCCCTTGGGCGCGTCGCGCCACATCAACCCGTGCTTGATGACGTAGATGATGCCCGACACGATCCGCTGGTCGTCCACTCTGGGAATCCCGTGCGACAGCGGGAAAAACGGCTCGATCCGGCGCATCTGCGCCTTGCTCAGCAACAATGGTACATCCATCGACAGCGCCTCCTTGACGCTGCCATTGAATCAACCAATCATCACTCGCGCAAGCATTTAATAGGTCCTGAGCCTAAGTCACAATGTCTTCAACGCCGCGATCAGGACGGCATCGTTGGTGCTTTCCGGATTGGCGCGGATTGCCGCTTCCTCGCGGCCGATCTCGCCCCAGATCGCGTCGTCGGCCTTGACCGACAGAGAACGCGCTACACCCGTCACGTCCACCCCGGTCAGCGCCGCCAATGCCTGGCCTATCACCGGATCGTTGGCCAGACGCATGCCATCGCCCAGTGCCGGCACCATTGCCTCGATCAGGCTGCCCGCCATGGCGGTGCGGAGAAACCCGGTGGCCGCGGTCGGCCCGCCCTTGATCAGCGCCAGGGCATTGTCCACGCCGATGGTGCGCACCGTATCGGCAAGGATCGGCGCGGCGCGGCGGGCGCCATCCTCGGCGACGCGGTTGAGGCTCCGGGTCAATCGGTCCTTGAACACGACCGAAGTCAGGATGTTCTGCAACACGTTACCGCGGCTGCCGAAGACATCGGGCAAGTCGAGCCGGGCCAGCTGGTTGTCGTAAAACCCGCCCGGCGCGCTCAGCCGCGCCAAAGCATTGCGCGAGGCCAGCCCCAGCAGGCGGCGGATGGCATCGACCAGGCTGAGCCCGCCCAACGACGAACAGCCCGGCAGTGCCAGCACGCTCGTGGCGGCGGCGCCTGCCAGGAAAAACCGGCGATCGATGCTCTTGAGATTGGTAGCGGCCATGCTTCTCTCCTTCCCTGTGGAGGCCGGGTCTCGCCCCGGCGATTTGTGCACCCTATAGGCCCGTGGATGAACCGCGTCCGACTCCTCGTGTTCAACGCCGTCCTGGGCGTGCTGGACTATCGCGTTCCCGATGGAATGGGAATCGAATTTGGCTCGGTAGTCGTCGCGCCGCTGGGCCCGCGCCAGATCGTCGGGATTGTCTGGGAGGCGGAACGGCTGGCGGGTGGCGAAGTGCCCGAGAGCAAGCTGCGCCCGCTGATCGAAGTGCTGCCGGTGCCGCCGCTGACAGCGCCCTTGCGGCGGCTGATCGAGTGGACGGCGGACTATTACTGTGCGCCAATGCAGTCGGTTGCACGGATGGCGCTGTCGAGCACGGCGGCGCTGCGCGGCGGCGGGACCATGACCGAATACCGGCTGAGCGGCGTCGAGCCTGCCCGCCTCACCCCCCAGCGCGCCGCCGCGCTGGATGCGCTGCACGGCGAGCAGGCGACGATCCGCGAACTGGCTGCGCTGGCGAGTGTCTCGGAAGGCGTGCTGCGCGGCATGGTCAGCGCCGGGATGCTGGAGCCGGTGACCGTCGATCTCGACCGGCCCTATCCGCGCGCCCGGCCCGACTTTGCGGCGCCGGATCTGTCGCGGGACCAGCAGGCGGCGGCGGATGTGTTCGTCAAGGCTGTGGACGACGGCGGCTTTGCCCCCTTCCTCCTCGACGGGGTGACCGGATCGGGCAAGACCGAATGCTATTTCGAGGCCATCGCGGCAGCTCTGGACAAAGGCCGCCAGGTCCTCGTCCTGCTCCCCGAAATCGCCCTCACCGAAAACTTCCTGCGCCGCTTCGAACACCGCTTCGGCGTGCCGCCCGTGCTGTGGCACTCTTCGCTCAAATCGACCGAGCGGCGGCGGGCCTGGCGGGCGATTGCTTCAGCGGGGAGGCGCAAGTGGTGGTCGGCGCGCGCTCGGCGCTGTTCCTGCCCTATGCGCGGCTCGGCCTGATCGTGGTCGACGAGGCCCACGAGGTTTCAGCTTCAAGCAGGACGACGGGGTGCGCTACAACGCGCGCGATGTCGCGGTGATCCGGGCGCGGTTCGAAGCGGTGCCGGTGATCCTCGCCAGCGCCACCCCGGCGCTCGAATCGATGCAGCTGGCCGAGGCCGGGGTCTATCGCAAGATCGATCTGCCCGCCCGCTTTGGCGGGGCGACGTTGCCCCATATCGAGATTGTCGATCTGCGCAGCGAGGAGCCCGAACGCGGCCGCTGGCTCGCCCCGCGCCTGGTAGCGGAAATGCGCGAGCGGCTGGCGCGCGGCGAACAATCGCTGCTGTTCCTCAACCGCCGCGGCTATGCCCCGCTGACGCTGTGCCGCCACTGCGGTTACCGCTTCCAGTGCCCCAATTGCACCGCCTGGCTGGTCGAACACCGGCTGTCGCGCCGGCTCGCCTGCCACCACTGCGGCCACGAAGCCCCGGTGCCCGATATGTGCCCCGAATGCGCCACCCAGGACTGCCTGGTCGCCTGCGGACCCGGCGTGGAGCGCATCGCCGACGAAGTGGCCGAGCTGCTGCCCGGCGCGCGGGTGGCTCTGGCGACTTCCGACACGCTCAACTCGCCGGAGAAGATCGGCAGCTTCGTCGCCTCGGCGGAGGAAGGGCTGATCGACGTCATCGTCGGCACCCAGCTGGTGACCAAGGGCTATCACTTCCCCGAATTGACGCTGGTGGGCGTGGTCGATGCCGACCTCGGCCTCGAAGGCGGCGACCTGCGCGCGGGCGAGCGCACCTACCAGCAGATCGCCCAGGTGGCAGGCCGCGCCGGGCGCGGGGCCAAACCCGGCGAAGTCCTGATCCAGACCCGCCACCCGCAGGCCCCGGTGATCGCCGCGCTTGCGGCAGGCGACCGCGATGCGTTCTACACTGCCGAGGCCGAAGCGAGGCGCGAAGCCGGCGCGCCGCCGTTCGGGCGCTGGGCGGCGATTATCGTCTCATCTGAGGACGAAGCGGAGGCCCGCGATGCGGCGCGGGCGATCGGCGGGGTGCGGCCGAACCTGCCCGACATCGCCATCCACGGCCCCGCACCCGCGCCAATGTCGCTGCTGCGCGGGAGGTATCGCTATCGGCTATTGGTCAACGCGAGGCGGTCGAGCGAGTTGCAGAAGGTGCTCCGGGGGTGGCTGGACCCGTTGCGGTTTCCGCAAGGGGTAAGGGTTGGGGTGGATATCGATCCGTATAGTTTTGTGTGAAAACTTAACCTTCCAGCAAAGCCGCCGCCGCCAGCAGCCGGTCGCCATGATCGCGCTCCTCGCCGCCGTTGAGCCGGAACAGCCGCGCGGCCTCCTCGTTATCGCAATTGGCTGCCCAGCGTTCGTATAGCCCTTCGCCGGCAAACTCGCCTTGCGACAGCCCGCGCAGCGCTTCGGCGGTTACCGGCATGCTCGGGATCGGACCGGCAAGATAGGGATTGTCAGCCGATTCGGGCGGCGCGAACTCCTCGCCGCTGATCGCCCGGATTGCCTTGGACACGCGGTGCGCGTGCGCCAGTTCCTCGCGGCCGTTGTGTTCGAGCAGCGCCGCGACTTCTGCATTGTCCGTGCCGGGCAGCATGCCGCGATAAAGATCGAGCCCCGCCGCTTCGAGCAGCACCATCACCTTGAGATCGTCGAGGCTCGGCGCGGTGACGGCATTGATATGGGCGAAGGCCTCACCGATGTTGGTAGGGGCGCCTGCGGGCAGTTGACTGGTCATGGTCGTGTAAACTCCGGTTACAGGGGCAATCTATCGCGGCTTGCCGCCGGACGAAAGCCTTTCCGATTCGAGCAGCTTCTGCTTGATCTCCAGGCCATAAGCATAGCCCCCCAGCGAGCCGTCGGTGCGCACCACGCGGTGGCAAGGCACCAGCACCGCAACGGGGTTCGCGCCGTTGGCCGAGCCTGCCGCGCGCACTGCGTTCGGCCTGCCGACGGCGGCGGCGATCTGGGCATAGGTGCGGGTCTCGCCCGGCGGGATATCGCGCAAGGCTCGCCACACCGCTTCCTGAAACGCCGTGCCCTGCACATCGAGCGGGATATGCGCGGAGCTTCCGGGCCTTTCGACCGAGGCGACGACCTGCTCCAGCAGCGCAGTCAGCGCCTCCCCGCCCTCGATCAGTTCGGCTTGCGGAAAGCGCTTCTCCAGCGCCTCGGGGCCCTCGTCGAACGACAGACGGCATACGCCCTTTTCGGTCGCGGCGACCAGCATCTGCCCGAGGCTGGTCGGCACCACCGCCCAGTGGATCGTCGCGCCCTTGCCGCCCGCTACCCAGGCCGATGGCTTCATCCCCAGTCTCCCTTCGCTGGCTTCGTAGAACCGCGAGGGCGCATTGAACCCCGCGTCATAGACCGCATCGGTCACGCGTCGGCCAGAACTCAGCGCCTCGGCGGCGCGCTCCGCCCGCAGGGCGCGAGCATAGGCGGCGGGCGAAAGGCCGGTTGCGCGAGTAAACAGGCGCTGGAAGTGCGCCACCGAATAGCCCGCGTCTGCTGCGAGGCCCGCCAGCGCCAGGGGCTGGCCCGCCGCCTTGATCGCCTCGATCGCCGAAAGCACCGCGCGTTCGTCACGGCTGACATCGTCGGGCGAACAGCGCAGGCACGCCCTCAGCCCCGCCGCCCGCGCACCCTCGCCGCTGGCAAAGAAGCGCACATTCTCACGCCGGGGGTGACGGGCGGCGCAGGACGGGCGGCAATAGATCCCGGTTGACAGCACGCCGGTGACGAAACGCCCGTCAAAGGCGCGGTCGCGCGACAGCACGGCGAGCCAGGCTTCATCGTCGGTCAAGGTGTCGATCATCGCAGCACAGGTCATGGCACTTCTCCTTGCGGACGCAAGCGCTAGCGGTGAATCGGGGTGACCGCTTCCCGCAGCTTGCGGTCAAAGCTATGAAATGCGTAAACAACGCCGATGAACCGCCTGCTCCTCACCCTCGCCGCCCAATTCGCCGCACTCTTCGCCGCACTCGCCGCCAGCCCGGCCAGCGCCGACCCCGCCGATATCGCCGCCGCAGCGCGCAGCGTGGTGCGCGTCGTGCTGATCGCCGAGCGCGACGGCGAGCCGGTGCTGATGGGACATGGCTCGGGCTTTGCCGTCGGCCCCAACCTGATCCTGACCAACGCCCATGTCGTCGAGCCCAGCCGCGAGTATGAATCGGTGCGCATCGGGGTGGTGCCGGCGGAAGGGAAATCGGGCTGGTTCGCCGAGGTTGCCGCCTATTCGCCGCAAAACGATCTTGCCTTGATCAAGCTCACCGAAAACGGAACGCTGCCCGCAATGTCGCTGTTCACCGGCCCGGTCGGCGATGGCTCCGATGCGTTCGCGGTCGGCTATCCGGGCAATGTCGATCTTGCCCAGGGGTTGAACGTGGGCGACATCGTTTCCCCGACCAGCCCGGTAAAGACCCAGGGAACTGTCTCGAGCGGACGAAGCTCGAAGCAGTACGACACCATCCTCCACACTGCCGCGATCGGTGCGGGCAACAGCGGCGGGCCGCTGCTCGATTCCTGCGGGCGGGTGATCGGGGTCAACAGCTTCGGCACGGAAATGGCTTCGGGCGCGGACAGCAGCTTCTATTTCGCGGTCTCGATGCGCGAGATCATGCGCTTCCTGATGGAAGCCGGGGTCAAGGTGCAGAGCACTGGCGCGGCCTGCCGTTCGATCGCCGATTTCGACCGCGCGGACGCCGAGCGCGAAGCCGCGAGCAAGGCGGAAGCAGCCCGTGCCTCCGCCGAAAAGCAGGCTGCCACGCTCGAAACTGCGCGGCGCCAGGCGATGACGGAAGTGTTCTCCAGCCGCGAGAACGGCATGGCGCTGGCAGGTCTGGCTACGATGCTGGCGCTGGTCGCGGGCGGCGCAGCGCTGTTCTTCCGGCAGCAAAAGCGCGAGCGTGAATTCAGGATCGGCGCGATTGCCGGCGCGCTGCTGCTGCTCGGCGCGATCGCCGCCTGGCTGACCCGGCCTGCGCTCTCGCAGATCGAATCGCGCACCGAAGAACTGGCCAAGGCCGAAGCCAGCCATTCCCCGCAGCCCACTGCCAGCCAACCAGGCCAGGCCGGGCAATATATCTGCGTGCTCGATACCGAGCGCAGCCGGGTCACCGTTTCGCCGCTGACCGACGTGCCCTTCGGCTGGAGCGCAGACGGCTGCGTCAACACGCGCACGCAATACGGGCTATCGAACGATGGCTGGTCGCGGCTGCTGGTGCCCAAGCAGGACGAGGTCTCGACACTGGCGAGCTTCGATCCCGCCACCGGCACCTACAAGACCGAGCGTTATCTGCTCGATCTCGAGACCATGGACAAATTGCGCGCCGAACGCGCCAAATTCACCGCGCCTGCCTGCGGCGCTGGCGAGGTGGCGGCGCGCAAACTGGGCGAAAACGAGGGGGCGCTGCGGGCGCTGCTGCCGGCCACGCCGAACGAGCGGATGGTCTATCATTGCCGCAAGGCGGCGGCGGAAGTTGCGGACTGAGCGCGTCGGCCCCTGCTCACCCGTCCGCTAACCTGCCTGACCTACTTGCCCGGTCGCAGCCAGGCGACCTTGTCGCTGGGATGCGCGCCGATCCAGACTTCGCCTGCCACCCCGATGGCCGCCGTCGCCTCGCCAAACAGGGGCCGCGTATCGGGATGCGGGACGACCGTGACCGCCAGCGTTGCCGGGTCGAGATGGGCCACGGCATAGTCGTTGCGGCAGCCCTTGGTTTCCCAGCATTCGAAATAGGCCGCCGGCTCGGCGGCGGCCCCGGCGATCCACAGCTTGCCGTCGTCGCCCCAGTGGACATTGTCGGGCATGAACTCCGTCTTGACCTCCGCGGGCGGAGCATCGCGCCGCAAGGATGCGCGGACCAGCTTGCGATTACCCCACATCGCCACCCACACCGATTCGCCATCGGGCGAGGCCTCGATCCCGTTGGGCCCCGAGCCTTCGGTCCCGGCGATCTTCTTCCATCCCTCGCCCGCGCGCCAGGTCGCGGCATAACCGGTGGTCTGGCCGGACTTGAGCTTGGGCACCCAGTTTTCCGGATGGGCGGCATCGGCCGGGCCGTCGATGAATTCGGGCGTGTTCATCAAGGTCGCGGCAATGCCGCCGCCGGGCAGCACGGTGACGCCGTTGCCGAGCGCGCCCTTGGGCAGCACCACGCAGCCGGTCCAGGTCAGCGCGGGCGCGGCGCCGGAGCTATCGAGCCTGAACACCTCGATCGCCTCGCGGCTGCCGTGGTTCATCACCAGCAGGGTGCCGTCCCGCAGGCCAAGCCCGTGTGCGGAGAAGCTGGCGGGGTCGGCAGGTCCGGGACAGCCGGGCCAGGCCTTGGCGTCGTATTCGGCCTTGATACTATCGCCGGGATAGAGCCTGGCCGCGCTCTTCGCCTCGCGGTCGATCAGCCACAGCGCGCCGGGATGGCCTTCGCCTTTCAGTCCGCTGGTGACGATCCAGCGCGTGCCGGGCACCGCGACCAGATCCTCCGGCCCGCTGACACCGGTGACATAACCGACTTCCGGCGGGCCAGCATCCTGCTTCGCGCAGGCGGTAACGAATACCAGTAGCGGCAAGGCGATGCATTTCATTCGAGATTGGACCGCCATGTCATTCTCTCCCGAAATTGCTCAGGGCCGGGCTACGGCCAAAGCGCCTTAATCCCAACCCAAAAAAGCCCCTCCCCGGTGGGGAGGGGTTGGGGTGGGGGTTCGACGCCAGCGTGGACGCGAGGCCTATCGGCCTCGCTCCCCCTCCCCCGGCCCCTCCCCGCCGGGGAGGGGGGAAGATTTAGCATCAACGAGAATTGGTATATGGCACTTGCCAATAGTGAGCAGCAGGAGCGAATTCGGTGTCAGGCTTCAGAGTTGTAAACTTGGAACAAGGAAGCGATGAATGGCTGGATTGGAGAAGGTCAGGGATCGGAGCCTCTGACGCTCCGGCTTTCATGGGTGAAAATCGTTGGAAATCTGCGGAAACTTTGCGCAACGAAAAGTCCGATCCGACCCATAAGTCGTATGTCAGCGATGCGATGCTTCGTGGCAGCCTTTTGGAATCATCTGCTAGGCGAGAATACAACGCCAGATATAAAATTGATATGCTTCCGATGTGCTTAGAGAGCATCCAGAGACCATGGATGAAATGCAGCGTCGATGGAATTTGTCTCGAAAAAAATGTAGTTCTAGAAATAAAATGTGGGGAATATTCTTTCAAATACACCCGAAATACCAGAAAAGTTCCAGATTACTACTACGGTCAGCTACAGCACATTTTGTCGGTAACTGGATTTGAATATATCGACTATTGGTCTTACCTACCACTCACAAGCCCCATACTCGTTCGAGTGCCGAAAGACGAGCTTTATATCGAGAGGCTGGTTGATAAGGTAGACGAGTTTTGGTCCTCGATTACCTCGTAGCTTTCGCGAGCATAAAACCTATCGCGAACCAGTTTTCCGGATGAGAGGCTAACATTGTAGGCCTGCACACCTCTCGTTGATGCCTCGTCTTGGCCAATAAATTTCAGCTCTACAGAATCCCCTCCCCCCACCTTGCATCGCAGCAAAACCGATGCTAGGCGCGCCCCCGTCTGCGGGGCGTGGTGCCTTCGGGTGCCGCATCTGTCCTGACAGCCCATCCGGTATGAGGGAAACGACGCGCGTGGAGAATTCCGGCGGGATTACGGCCAGTCTGCAAGGGCGCTACGCCTCTGCACTCTATGATCTGGCGTCCGAGAACAAGGCGGTCACCCAGGTCGAATCCGACCTCGACACGCTGAGCGAGGCGCTGTCGAAGGCGCCCGATCTCGCTGCGCTGATTCGCAACCCGCTGGTCACCCGCGCCGCCGCTGCCAAGGCGATGGATGGCGTCGCCAAGCTGCTCGAGCTGAGCGATGTGACGAAAAACTTCATCGGCGTGCTCGCCGCCAATGGCCGCCTTTCGGCCCTTCCCGATATCATCCGCGCCTTCGCCGCGATCGCCGCCGCAGCCCGCGGCGAAGTAACCGCCGAGGTTACCAGCGCTCACCCGCTCGACGACAAGCAACTCGCCGCGCTCGCCGCCAAACTCAAGGCGCGCGAGGGCCGCGAAGTGAAGATCAAGGCTTCGGTCGATCCCGAAGTGCTGGGCGGGCTGGTGGTCCGCATCGGCAGCCGCCAGATCGACTCATCCATCCGCACCCGTCTCAATTCCCTCGCGCAAGCGATGAAAGGCTGAAAGGCTTCAATACAATGGAAATCCGCGCCGCAGAAATCTCGAAGGTCATCAAGGACCAGATCGCCAACTTCGGCACCGAGGCCCAGGTCTCGGAAGTCGGTTCGGTGCTCTCGGTGGGTGACGGTATTGCCCGCATTCACGGTCTGGACAATGTTCAGGCCGGCGAGATGGTCGAATTCTCGAACGGGGTGAAGGGCATGGCGCTCAACCTCGAAGCCGATAACGTCGGCGTCGTGATTTTCGGCTCGGACGCCGAAATCAAGGAAGGCGATGTCGTCAAGCGGACCGGCACGATTGTGGACGTTCCGGTCGGCAAGGGTCTGCTCGGCCGCGTGGTCGACGGCCTCGGCAATCCGATCGACGGCAAGGGCCCGATAGTTTCCGACCAGCGCATGCGCGTGGAAAAGAAGGCCCCCGGCATCATCCCGCGCCAGTCGGTCAACGAGCCGGTGCAGACCGGCCTCAAGGCCATCGACGCCCTAGTCCCCATCGGCCGCGGCCAGCGCGAGCTGATCATCGGCGACCGCCAGACCGGCAAGACCGCCGTCGCGATCGACACCTTCATCAACCAGAAGGAAGCCAACGCGGGCAAGGATGAGAGCAAGAAGCTCTATTGCATCTATGTCGCGGTCGGCCAGAAGCGCTCGACGGTCGCCCAGATCGTCCGCCAGCTGGAAGAGAACGGCGCGATGGAATATTCCATCGTCGTCGCCGCCACCGCGAGCGAGCCAGCCCCGCTGCAATACCTCGCGCCCTACACGGCAGTGACCATGGGCGAGTATTTCCGCGACAACGGCATGCACGCGCTGATTGTTTACGACGATCTTTCCAAGCAGGCCGTCGCCTATCGCCAGATGTCGCTGCTGCTGCGCCGCCCGCCGGGCCGCGAAGCCTATCCGGGCGACGTGTTCTATCTCCACTCGCGCCTGCTCGAGCGCGCGGCGAAGATGAACAAGGACAACGGCGGCGGTTCGCTGACCGCGCTGCCGATCATCGAAACCCAGGCGGGCGACGTGTCGGCCTATATTCCGACCAACGTGATCTCGATCACCGACGGCCAGATCTTCCTCGAAACCGGCCTGTTCTATCAGGGCGTGCGCCCGGCGATCAACGTCGGCCTGTCGGTGAGCCGCGTCGGCTCCTCGGCGCAAACCAAGGCGATGAAGAAGGTCTCGGGCTCGATCAAGCTGGAGTTGGCGCAGTACCGCGAAATGGCGGCCTTCGCGCAGTTCGGATCGGACCTCGACGCATCGACGCAGAAGCTGCTCAACCGCGGCGCGCGGCTGACCGAGCTGCTCAAGCAGGCGCAGTTCAGCCCGCTGGCGTTCGAAGAGCAGACCGTGTCGATTTTTGCGGGCACCAACGGCTATCTCGACGGCATCCCCACCGACAAGGTCACCGACTACGAAGCCAAGATGCTGAGCTGGATGCATGCCGAACACAAGGATGTGTTCAAGGCGATCCGTGACAGCCGCGATCTGGGCGACGATGCCAAGGCCAGTCTGGTCGCGGCGCTCGACGCATTCGGCAAGATTTACGCGTAAGGACAAATAAATAGGGACAGTCCCTATTTATCGATCGATGTTGGAGATTTGGATCAGGTTGGAGCACGATAAATAGGGACTGTCCCTATTTATTTCACCAGCCGCCCAGGAAAGCACTATGGCGAGCCTCAAGGAACTCAAAGGGCGGATCAACTCGGTCAAATCGACCCAGAAGATCACCAAGGCCAAGCAGATGGTCGCCGCCGCCAAGCTGCGCAAGGCGCAGGCCTCGGCTGAGGCCGCGCGCCCCTATGCACTGCGCATGGCCGAAGTGATGGCCAGCCTTGCGGGCAAGATTGCCGGCAACGACGGCGCGCCCAAGCTGTTCGCGGGCACCGGCAAGGACCAGGTCCACCTGCTGGTCGTCGCCACATCGGATAAGGGCCTGTGCGGCGCGTTCAATTCGAACATCGTCAAGGCCGCCAAGGCCAGGGCGAACGAGCTGAGCGCGGCGGGCAAGACCGTGCTGTTCTACTTCGTCGGCCGCAAGGGCCGCGCACCGATCATGCGCGAATGGCCAAAGGCGGCGCTCCACCACTTCGACACCAGCGAAGTGCGCGAGCCGGGCTATGCCGAAGCCGAAAAGATCGCCGCCGAACTGGTCGGCTATTACGAGGACGGCAAGTTCGATGTCGCCCACCTGTTCTTCTCGCGCTTCAAGAACGCGCTGACGCAGGAACCGACCGAACAGCAGATCATCCCCGTCCCCGCGCCCGAGATCGCAGTGGCCGAAGGCGGCGCGGCGGTGGAATACGAGCCGGACGAGGAAGAAGTGCTCGTCGAGTTGCTCCCGCGCTATCTCAAGACCCAGCTGTTCGGCGCGCTGCTCGAAAACCAGGCGTCGGAGCAAGGCGCTTCGATGACCGCCATGGACAACGCCACGCGCAACGCCGGCGATCTGATCAACAAGCTGACCATCCAGTACAACCGCAGCCGCCAGGCCGCGATCACGACCGAATTGATTGAGATTATTGCTGGCGCGGAAGCGCTGTAGCAACAGATCAAAACGCGGGCGCGGAAGCCTCTAAGTCAAATTTCAACGCAAGGAACGAAAAATGGCCACCGCAGCAGTTGCGAAAAAACCCAAGTCCAAGGCCGCGAACACGGCTGGCGGCAAGATCAGCCAGGTTATCGGCGCGGTCGTAGATGTGAGCTTCGACGGCGAGCTGCCGGCGATCCTCTCGGCGCTGGAAACCGACAACAACGGCCAGCGGCTGGTGCTCGAAGTCGCCCAGCATCTGGGTGAGAACACCGTGCGCACCATCGCCATGGACGCGACCGACGGCCTCACCCGCGGCCAGCCGGTCACCGCCACCGGCGCGCAGATCACCGTGCCGGTCGGCCCGATGACGCTGGGCCGCATCGTCAATGTCATCGGTGAGCCGATCGACGAGCGCGGGCCGGTGAATGCCGCCAAGCGCAACCCGATCCACGCCGAAGCCCCGCCCTTCGTCGATCAGTCGACCGAGGCCGCCATTCTGGTCACCGGCATCAAGGTCATCGACCTGCTCGCGCCCTATGCGCGCGGCGGCAAAATCGGCCTGTTTGGCGGCGCCGGTGTCGGCAAGACCGTGCTGATCCAGGAACTGATCAACAACATCGCCAAGGGCCACGGCGGCGTCTCGGTGTTCGCAGGCGTGGGCGAGCGCACCCGCGAGGGCAACGATCTCTACCACGAATTCCTCGATGCCGGCGTCATCGCCAAGGACAAGGACGGCAATCCGACCCCCGAAGGCTCCAAGGTGGCGCTGGTGTTCGGCCAGATGAACGAGCCCCCGGGTGCCCGCGCCCGCGTCGCGCTGTCGGGCCTGACCATGGCCGAATATTTCCGCGACGAGGAAGGCCAGGACGTGCTGTTCTTCGTCGACAACATCTTCCGCTTCACCCAGGCGGGTTCGGAAGTGTCGGCGCTGCTCGGCCGTATTCCTTCGGCGGTGGGCTATCAGCCGACACTGGCCACCGACATGGGCCAGCTGCAGGAACGCATCACCTCGACCAACAAGGGCTCGATCACCTCGGTGCAGGCGATCTACGTTCCTGCGGACGATCTTACCGACCCTGCCCCGGCAACGTCATTCGCCCACTTGGACGCCACTACCACGCTGAACCGCGCGATTTCGGAGCTGGGCATCTACCCGGCGGTCGATCCGCTCGACTCCACCAGCCGCGTGCTGACGCCTGCGGTTGTCGGACAGGAGCACTACGACACTGCCCGCCGCGTTCAGGAAACGCTGCAGAAGTACAAGTCGCTGCAGGACATCATCGCGATCCTGGGCATGGACGAGCTGTCCGAAGAGGATAAGCTCACCGTCGCCCGCGCGCGCAAGATCCAGAAGTTCCTCAGCCAGCCGTTCCACGTCGCCGAAGTGTTCACCGGCATCTCGGGCAAGTTCGTCCAGGTCGAAGACACCGTGAAGAGCTTCAAGGCGGTGGTCGACGGCGAATACGATCACCTCCCCGAGAACGCCTTCTACATGGTCGGCGGCATCGACGAGGCGATAGAGAAGGCCAAGAAGCTGGCCGAGGAGGCGTAAGCCAATTCCCGTCCCGCTTGCGGGAAGAGCTATGGGTGGGTCTCGCCATCCCCCGGTACCGACCCACCCCTGACCCCTCCCGCAAGCGGGAGGGGGGAGAATGCAGATGCTCCACTTCGAACTCGTCACCCCCGCCCGCCAGGTCCGTTCCGAGGACGTCTACATGGTCGTCGTTCCCGGCGGCGAGGGCGATTTCGGTGTGCTGGAGGGCCATGCCCCGGTCATGTCGACAATCCGCGACGGTGCGCTGATGGTGTACAAGACCGAAGGCGCCGCGCCCGAGGAAATCCGCATCCAGGGCGGCTTTGCCGAAGTCGGTGACAACGGGCTGACCATTCTCGCCGAACACGTCGAGGGCTGATAGTCCCCTCCCCGATTCCGGAGTACGGCGGGGAGCGACGAGCAAATTGGAACCGGCAGCCAGGCCCCAGTTCGATCTTGCCAGGTCCGGCGACGCGCTGTTCCGCACCCGCGCCGCGCAGATCGGCTGGTTCCTGCTGCTGGCGCTGGTCAGCCGCGTCTCGGTGTTCGGCGACAGCAACTATTTTCCCGACGAATATTTCTATTTCCAGGCCGGTTTGCGCCTGCATGACGGCGCGCTGCCCTATGTCGACGTCTGGGACCGCAAGGGGCCGGGGCTGTTTTTCACCTACTGGCTGATAACCTGCTTCGGACGCGGGGTGATCGCCTACCAGGCCGCCGCCCTGCTGTTCGCGGCGGCGACAGCCTACTGCGTCAACCTGATCGCCGAGCGCTTCGCCACGCGGATCGGCGCGATGCTGGGCGGCTCGCTCTACCTGGTCGCGCTGGTGCTGTTCGGCGGCGGCGGCGGGCAATCGCCGGTGTTCTACAACCTGGCCACGGCGCTCGCCGCGCTGGGCGTGGTCCGGGCGCTGCCCGCACTGCAAACGGGCCATGTTCCCGCCTGGCTCTATGCCGCCATGGCATCGGCCGGGTTTGCGATAACCTTCAAGCAGACTGCGGTCTGCGAGGCCTTGTTTCTGGGCGGCTTCGTGCTGTGGCAGCTTTGGCGCGCCGGGACGCCGCTCCTCCGCATCGTCCGCATCGCATCCGCTCTCGCCGCCGCCGGGATCGCGCCGATGGCGCTGTTCGCCGCATTCTATGCCGCTGCCGGGCATTTCGGCGAATTCTGGCACGCCATGGTGACCGCCAATCTGCTCAAGGCCTACAATCCCGCAGGCGATCACTGGCGCCGTCTTGCCGTGCTGACCATGCTGTTCAGCCCGGTGCTGCTCCCGGCAATCGCGGGCGCGCTGATCCGCGAACGTGAACACGCAGCCCCGCGCGGCTTCCTTGCGGGCTGGCTTCTGGCCGGGATCGCGGGCTTCGTGATCATCCCCAATTTCTACGAGCACTATCTGCTGCCGCTGTGCCTGCCGGCGTGCGTCGCTGCGGCCCGCGCGCTGGGTCATCGCGCAATCGGCCCGGTCTATGGCTATGCGGCCGTGCTGTTCCTTTTGCTGCTGGGCCCGGGGCTGGACTTTTCCCGGCGCGAGGCCTCGCGCCAGGCGATGGCCGCGCTTACCCGCGACATCCTCGCCCGCGATCCGCACCCGCGCCCGCTGGTCTATGAAGGTCCGGTCGATCTTTACCGCCAGCTCGGAGCGTATCCTCCCTCGCCTCTGTATTACCCGCTGCACCTCTATTTCCCGCCGGAACACAATGTCAGCCACCTCGACACCGGCGGCGAAATGCGGCGCATTCTTGCCTGGCGGCCCAGCGTGGTGGTGACGTTCCACGCCTATCCCGATTACGAGGAGAACCAGACGACGGCGCGGCTGGTCCATGGCTATACCGCAAGCCATTGCACCCTGTGGTTCACCCGGCGGCTTTACGAAGTTTACGCCAGCCATCTCGTCGATGTCTGGGGCTGCCCTTCCGCTCCGCAGTTGACCCAGCGCCACCCGCCGCGCCGCTGAACGCGCAGCAGGCCGCCATTCTTAACTGGAACGGTCGCCCGAACCGGTGATTGAACGCGGGTGTCCGGCATTAGTAAGTTATCAAAGTTTCAACCCTATACCTCAACGACATATTCGGCAGCATGTCCGCCGTTTCTGTGTTTGAAATGCAAGGATTGACCCTCGAATGAGCGCATTTGGTCGTCGAACGGGAGCTGGCGGAATGGCGCCTGGAGCCCGGCCTGCATTCGGTGTTGCCCGCCCGATGAAGGGCGGAGGCGATCCCGCCGCCGCGTCTGGCGGCGCCGCCCCGCTTCCCGGCGGCGAACAGTTTCCGCCGCTTCCGCCGGAGGAATCTTTCGAACGCCCGGCCGACGGCCAGTCCAACAAATCCGACGCGATGACCCGCCTGTCCGACCGCATGAATTCGGTGGTCGATAACCAGTATCAGGCTGAAGGCTTCGAGGCTTCGGTCCACAAGATCAAGGAACAGGTGCTGCCGCGTCTGCTCGAACGCGTCGATCCGGAAGCCGCCGCGACGCTGACCAAAGACGAACTGTCCGAGGAATTCCGCCCGATCATCATGGAAGTGCTGGCCGAGCTCAAGGTCACGCTCAACCGTCGCGAGCAGTTCGCGCTGGAAAAGGTGCTGATCGACGAATTGCTCGGGTTCGGCCCGCTCGAGGAATTGCTCGGCGATCCGGATGTGTCCGATATCATGGTCAACGGCCCGATGCAGACCTACATCGAAAAGAAGGGCAAGCTGCAGCTCGCGCCGATCCAGTTCCGTGACGAACAGCACCTGTTCCAGATTGCCCAGCGCATCTGCAACCAGGTCGGCCGCCGCGTCGACCAGACCACGCCGCTGGCCGACGCCCGTCTCAAGGACGGCAGCCGCGTCAACGTCATCGTCCCGCCGCTGTCGCTGCGCGGCACCGCCATCTCGATTCGTAAATTCTCCGAGAAGCCGATCACCATCGACATGCTCAAGGATTTCGGTTCGATGAGCGAGAAGATGGCGACCGCGCTCAAGGTCGCCGGCGCCTGCCGGATGAACATCGTCATTTCGGGCGGTACCGGTTCGGGCAAGACCACCATGCTCAACGCCCTGTCGAAGATGATCGATCCGGGCGAGCGCGTGCTGACCATCGAGGATGCCGCCGAACTCCGCTTGCAGCAGCCGCACTGGCTGCCGCTGGAAACCCGCCCGGCGAACCTTGAGGGCCAAGGCGCGATCACCATCGGCGATCTCGTCAAGAACGCCCTGCGTATGCGTCCGGACCGGATCATCCTGGGCGAAATCCGCGGGGCCGAATGCTTCGATCTGCTCGCCGCGATGAACACCGGTCACGACGGCTCGATGTGCACGCTCCACGCCAACAGCCCGCGCGAATGCCTGGGCCGTATGGAAAACATGATCCTGATGGGCGACATCAAGATCCCCAAGGAAGCCATCAGCCGCCAGATCGCCGAATTGGTCGATCTCATCGTCCAGGTCCAGCGTCTGCGCGACGGTTCGCGGCGCACCACCAACATCACCGAGGTGATCGGCATGGAAGGCGATGTCATCGTCACGCAGGAGCTGTTCAAGTTCGAATATCTCGACGAGAGCGACGACGGCAAGATCATCGGCGAATTCCGCGCCTCGGGCCTTCGGCCATATACGCTTGAAAAAGCGCGGCAATATGGCTTCGACCAGGCATTTCTCGAGGCCTGTCTCTGATTTTCCGCCGTTGTGGCGTTCAATCAAGCAATGCTTGCTAAGCAACGCCCAGATACTAGGGAGCTCTGCCCTCGCCAGGTCGCCCCCCCCTCTCCCAGCTACGCTAGCCGCTGAAGCGGCAAGCTGCGCTACCTCTTCCCACCGGAGAGAGGGGAAAAAGTGATCCGGATTTTGCGCAACCTGCACTAACTTGGGAAAATGATGGCCGCGCCCGACCTGTCCCTGCTGGCGAAACGCCGTTTCGGCCCGATGTTCGCGGTCCAGTTCCTCGGCGCGTTCAACGATAACCTGCTCAAGTTCGCCATGCTGTTCCTGGCGAATTTCGGCATTTTCGCCGCCGAGCCAGACAAGGCGGAGCTGCTGGCGGCAGTCGCCACCGGGCTGTTCATCCTGCCCTATTTCCTGTTCTCCGCGCTGGCCGGGCAATTGGCCGACATGGTCGACAAGGCGCGGCTGATCCGCTGGGTCAAGCTGGCCGAAGTGGCGATCATGGCGCTGGCGCTGGGCGGCTTCTGGGTACAATCGATCCCGATCCTGCTGACCTGCCTGTTTCTGATGGGACTGCATTCCACCCTGTTCAGCCCGGTCAAATTCTCGATCCTGCCGCAGCACTTGCGCCAGAACGAGATCATGGGCGGCACCGGGCTGATCGAGAGCGGGACATTTCTGGCCATTCTCGGCGGGCAATTGCTGGCGGGTGCAATCCCGGCCTGGGAAGCGGGAATGGCGGCGATGGGCCTGGCGGCAGCGGGTTACCTCGCCAGCCTGGCGATCCCCGCAGCGCCGCCACTGCGCGACCACCATCGTATCGACTGGAATGTGTTCAAGGCCACCTGGGAGATCATGGGCGCCGCCCGGCACGGTCGCGGCATCTGGCTGTCGATCCTGGGGATCAGCTGGTTCTATGCGGCGGGCGCGGTGCTGATGTCGGAATTCGCGCCCTTAGTCAGCGGCACGCTGGCAGCGAAACAGGAGGTGGCGACGCTGTTCCTGATCGTTTTCTCGGTGGCGATCGCCGCCGGTTCGATGGCGGTCAACCGGCTGCTCAAGGGTGAGGTTTCCGCGCGCTATGTCCCGGCCTCGGCGCTGGTGCTGGCCGGCGGCCTCATCGATCTGTGGCTGGCGACGCGCGGCTTTTCGGTGCGGACGGCGGGCGCAAATGTCGAACAGTTCCTCGCCACGCCCGGATCAGTCCGCATCCTGATCGACCTGGGCGTGATCGCGGCGTCGGGCGGCATGTTCATCGTGCCGCTCTACGCCATCCTGCAAACCCAGAGCCCGCCCGAGGAACGCTCGCGGATCATCGCCGCCAACAACATCGTCAACGCCGGGCTCACCGTGCTGGCGGTGCTGGCGATCACCGCGCTGCTGGCTGGCGGGATGGACGTGCCCGGGCTGATCGGCGTGCTCGGCTTCGCGACGCTGGCGGTGGCGCTCGCCAGCGTCTGGCTGCTGCCCGAGACGCTGTTCAAGAGCTTCGTCCGCGTGGTGCTGAGACTGCTCTACCGCGTCGAAGTCAGCGGCATCGAACATATGCCGAAACCGGGCGAGCGCGCGGTGGTGGTGGTCAATCACCTGAGCTTCCTCGACGGCGCGCTGCTCGGCGCTTTCCTGCCCGGCAAGCCGACCTTCGCGGTCCACACTGCGGTTGCCAACAGCATCTGGGTCAAGCCGTTCCTCAAGCTGTTCCGTGCCTTCCCGGTCGATCCGACCAACCCGATGGCAGCCAAGGCAATGGTCAAGGCGGTGCGCGAGGGGCAGACCCTGGTGATCTTCCCCGAGGGCCGGATCACCGTCACCGGCGCGCTGATGAAAGTATTCGATGGCCCCGGCATGGTCGCCGACAAGGCCGATGCACCGATCGTTCCGGTGCGGCTCGACGGGCCGCAATATACCCCGTTCAGCCGCATGAAGGGCAAGGTGCGCACCCGCTGGTTCCCCAAGATCACGCTCACCGTCCTGCCGCCGCGCCGCTTCGCCATCGAGGGCGAAATGAGCTCGAAACAGCGCCGCGCCATCGCCGGGCGGCAGCTCTACGACGAAATGAGCCGGATGATCTTCGATACGACCGAAACCGGCCGCACCCTGTTCGAGGCGCTGTGCGAGGCGCGCGCGCTGCATGGCGGCAAGGCGCTGGTGGTCGAGGATGTGAAGCGCGAGCCGCTGGGCTATTCGCGCCTGATCACCGCTTCCGAACTGCTCGGCAAGAAGCTCGCGGAAGGTACCCGGCAGGGTGAAGCCGTTGGCGTGCTGATGCCCAATGTCACGGCGGTTGCGGTCGCCTTTTTCGGACTCCAGTCGCAGGGCCGCATACCGGCCATGCTCAACTTCACCGTCGGCCTCGCCAACATGCGATCGGCCTGCGCCACGGCGAATATCGGGACAATCGTCACCGCCCGCGCCTTTGTCGCCCAGGCCAAGCTCGAAGAGCTGGTCGCGGCGCTGGCAGCCGATGGCCGACGCATCGTCTACCTCGAGGACATCGGCGCGACGATTGGCACTGCCGCCAAGCTGTGGACCGCGCTCACCACCCGCCGCGCCGCCGCCCGCCACCGCAGGCTGCACATTGCCCCCGACGCCCCGGCAGTGATTCTGTTCACTAGCGGCTCCGAAGGCACGCCCAAAGGCGTCGTCCTCACCCACCGCAACCTGCTGGCAAACTGCGCCCAGCTGGCTGCGCGGATCGATTTCAATTCGAGCGACGTCGTGCTCAACGCGCTGCCGGTGTTCCACAGCTTCGGCCTGACCGGCGGCACCCTGCTGCCATTGCTCAACGGCATCCGCACGGTGTTCTACCCCAGCCCGCTGCATTACCGCATCGTCCCCGCGCTGGCCTATGATGCCAACGCGACGATCCTGTTCGGCACCGACACCTTCCTGTCGGGCTATGCCCGCATGGCGCATGGCTACGATTTCTATTCGCTGCGCTACATCTTCGCCGGGGCCGAGAAAGTCCGCGACGAGACGCGCAAGGTCTATGCCGAGAAATTCGGCCTGCGGATCATGGAAGGCTATGGCGCGACCGAGGCCGCGCCGGTGATCGCGGTCAACACGCCGATGCATTACCTGGCCGGCAGCGTCGGTCGCCTGCTGCCCGCAATCGAGGCGCGGCTGGAGGATGTGCCGGGCATCGCGGAAGGCGGACGCCTCTACATTCGCGGGCCGAACGTCATGGCCGGCTATTTCCTCGCCAGCGATCCCGGCGTGCTGCAACCGCCCGTGGATGGCTGGCACGATACCGGCGACATCGTCACCATCGACCCGGCCGGCTTCGTTACCATCCGGGGCCGCGCCAAACGCTTCGCCAAGATCGGCGGCGAGATGGTCTCGCTGCCCGCCGTCGAGGGCTACGCCGCCAAGGTCTGGCCGGAAGCGGAACATGCCGTGGTCACCCGGCCCGATGCCAAGAAGGGCGAGCAGCTGGTGATGTTCACCACCGCCAGGGACGCCAGCCAGAAGGCGTTGCAGGAGTGGGGCAAAGCCAATGGCATCGCCGAACTGGCGATCCCCCGAGATATCCGCCCGCTCGACGCGCTGCCGGTGCTGGGAACCGGCAAGATCGACTATGTTACGCTGACAGCAATGGCGGTCTAACCCTCCAGCCACGCCTTCGCCGCCAGCCCCAGCAACAGGATAGCGGCGAGCAGCGCCCAGAAGAACACTGCCGTCCACGGCATGAAGCCGACCGCATCGGGATCGCTGCGGCGCATGCGGCGGCGGTCACCCAGCCAGGCGATCAGCGCCAGCACCAGCGCGGCCCCGCCCGCCGCGATCAGTTCGATAGGTAGATCGTCCATGTGCCGCCCTTGCCTCAGGGCGCGGCAAGACTAAAGCCGCAAGGTGATACCGGCGCAGCGCCCCCTCTTTGCCCTGCTCCTCAGGATCGGCGGCGCGGTCTCCTTCGCGACGATGGCGCTGCTGATCAAGCTGGCCGGAGAAAGCGGCGTGTCACTACCGGAAATCATGTTCTGGCGCCAGTTTCTCACCGTTCCGCTGGTGCTGGCCTATCTGGCGCTGTCCGGCGGGCTGAGCCGGCTGAAAACCGGGAAACTGGGCACCCATGCGACCCGGTCGTTCATCGGCATGATCGGCATGGTGTGCAATTTCACGGCAGTCCTGCTGCTGCCGCTGGCCGAATCGACGACGCTGGGCTTCACCGCGCCGCTGTTTGTGGTGATCCTCGCGGCCACGGTGTTCCGCGAGCATATCGGTCCGTGGCGCTGGACGGCGGTGGCGCTCGGGTTTGCCGGAGTGGTCATCATCGCCCAGCCAGGCAGTACCCCGATTTCCCCGCTCGGCGGCGCGGCCGCACTGGCCTCGGCGGCGATGGTAGCGATTGTCAGCTTCCTTATCCGCGACATGGGCCGCACCGAGGAGCCGCTGCGGACCGTTTTCTATTTCGCGCTGTTCGGATCGGCGATGATGGCGCCGATGCTGCCCTTCACCATGACCGCGCACGGCGGCTGGCAGTGGCTGCTGCTGGGGGGAATTGGCCTATTCGGACTCTCCGGCCAGTTTTTCATGACCGCCTCGCTGCGGCTAGGCGCGATCGCCAGCGTGGTTGTGATGGATTACACCTCGCTGGTCTGGGCAACGCTGTTCGGCTGGCTGGTCTGGGACCATCTGCCGACCCTGGCGACCTGGCTGGGCGCGCCACCGATCGTGGCGGCGGGCGTGGTCATCGCCTGGCGCGAACATCGGCTCAACCGGATTCCGCCTCCGTCCAGCGCGCTCGAACTGGATTGACGGCGAAGATGGTTCAGGCGCAATACAGCGTTGCAGGCCTAGCCCCGGCTCTGGCCCCCGTATGAATTTCAGAAGGACTTGTACATGTTCCGCAAGACACTCATCGCTCTCACCATCGGCTGCATCGCGCTGACGACCGCCGCCTGCAACACGGTGAAGGGCGTTGGCAGGGATATTGAATTGGTCGGCCAGGCTGGCGATCGGGCGGTCAACTAATACCAACCGCACGATCAACTCACCCGTCACCCCGGGCTTGACCCGGGGTCCCGCTTTTCAGCCACTTCGCGCAGTTCCCAAGCGGGATCCCGGGTCAAGCCCGGGATGACGAAAAAGGGCACTTCGGCTGTTGTCATTCCATTGGGCGGTCAACTAAGCCGCGTCACCCCGCCACACCAGCACCGGTTTTCTCGCCGCCTGGGTTTCATCAAGCCGCCGGCGCGGCGCGAAATGCGGCGCGCTCTTGAGGCGCTCGTCGCCCGCCCGCGCCCGCTCGGCCAGGCTGCGCAGCGAGGCGATGAAGCGGTCGAGTCCGGCCTTGCTTTCGGTCTCGGTCGGCTCGATCAGCATCGCGCCGTGGGCCACCAGCGGGAAATAGACCGTCATCGGGTGGAAACCCTCGTCGATCAGCCCCTTGGCAATGTCGAGCGTCGAGAAGCCCTCGGCCAGCCCGGCATCGCTGAACAGCGCCTCGTGCATGCACGGCCCGCTTGAACCGAACGGCGCGTCGAGCAGGTCTTCGGCGCTGCGCAGCACATAGTTCGCGCCCAGCACGGCGTCCTCGGCCACTTGCCGCAGGCCGTCCGCCCCATGGCTGAGAATATAGGTCAGCGCGCGGGTGAACATGCCCATCTGGCCGTGGAATGCCGACATTCGCCCGAAGCTTTGCGGGTGATCGGCGGGGGCGTCCTCCTCCTCGATTAGCAGTGCCTTGCCGCCCTCGCCGCGCGTGGCGAACGGCAAGGGCGCGAACGGCGCCAGCGCCGCCGACAGCACCACCGGCCCCGAACCCGGCCCGCCACCGCCGTGCGGGGTCGAGAAGGTCTTGTGGAGGTTGATATGCATGGCATCGACACCGAGGTCGCCGGGGCGCACCTTGCCAACGATGGCGTTGAAATTCGCCCCGTCGCAATAGACATAACCGCCCGCCGCGTGAACCGCGTCCGAAATCGCCTTCATGTCGCGCTCGAACAAGCCGCAGGTGTTGGGGTTGGTGATCATCACCCCGGCAACGTCGGGCCCCAGCCGCGCCTTCAGCGCTGCCAGATCGACCCTTCCGTCGGCAGTGGCGGGGATGTTCTCGACCCGGTAACCGGCGAAAGCGGCCGTCGCGGGATTGGTGCCGTGGGCGCTTTCGGGCACCAGCACGACATCGCGCGCACTGCCCGCCGCCTGGTGCGCGGCGCGGATGCACAGAAGCCCGCACAGCTCGCCATGCGCGCCAGCCTTGGGCGTCATCGCCACCGCCGCCATGCCGGTCAGCGCAATCAGCCAGTCGGCCAGCTGCGCCATCGCCTCATAGGCCCCGCGCACCGTGCCGTGCGGCTGGAGCGGGTGAATATCGGCGAACCCCGGCAGCCGCGCGACTTTCTCGTTAAGCCGGGGATTGTGCTTCATCGTGCACGAGCCGAGCGGGAACGGGCCGAGATCGATGGCGTAGTTCTGGCGGCTGAGCCGGGTGTAATGGCGGACAGTCTCGGGCTCGGTGAGACCCGGGAGCGCGGGAGGGGACTTGCGCAGGTACTTGCCAAGCGCGGGCAGCACTTCGCCTTCGGGCTCACCGAAATCGACGCCGCATTTCCCCGCCTGGCCAAGCTCGAAGATCAGCGGCTCTTCCAGCATCAGGCCGCGGTCGCCGCTCGCCGTAGCGGCATCGGCCGGCCGCGCAGCCGGGCCCAGGTCCGGTCGCCAGCCCGATGTGTTGGGCGCGTTCATGCCAGCGCTCCTTCTAGGG
The DNA here is from genome assembly GCA_963775115.1 of uncultured Alphaproteobacteria bacterium. Classification (GTDB taxonomy): domain Bacteria; phylum Pseudomonadota; class Alphaproteobacteria; order Sphingomonadales; family Sphingomonadaceae; genus Novosphingobium. Next base: position 878,887 of record CAVZHP010000003.1, on the reverse strand, counting down.
CCAGGGCGAACTCTTCGATGTCTCCGGCACTGGCGGTTTCGGTGGCGGTCACCAGCAGACCGCCGCGCAGCGCCGCTTCCCCCGGATAAAGCCGCCCGAGCGGGACGCCGCCGAGCACTTGCCGTTCCGCCAGCGCATGGACGACTTCGCGGGCATCCCGGTCGAGCACCAGCGTGACTTCGTTGAACCATGCATCGTTGAGGCAGGTGACCCCCGGAATGGCCGACAGCCGCTCCACCATCGCCTGCGCCCTCGCATGGTTGATCCGCGCCAGCCGCGCCAGCCCCTCGCCGCCGAGCAGGGTCATGTGGATGCTGAAAGCCAGGGCACAAAGCCCGGAATTGGTGCAGATGTTGCTGGTCGCCTTCTCGCGGCGGATATGCTGTTCGCGGGTCGAGAGCGTGAGCACGAAGCCGCGCTTGCCATCGGCGTCCACGGTTTCTCCACAGAGCCGTCCCGGCATCTGGCGGACGAATTTCTCGTTGCAGCCGAACAGCCCGAGATAAGGCCCGCCGAAGTTCAGCCCGACGCCGAGCGACTGCCCTTCGCCCACCACGATATCCGCGCCGAGATGGCCCGGCGCCTCAAGCAGGCCCAGCGCCACCGGCTCGGTCACCACGGCCACCAGCAACGCGCCATGGGCGTGGGCGGCATCGGCGATCGCCGCGAGGTCGGGGATGCGGCCAAGCAGGTCGGGGTATTGCACGACAACGCAAGCGGTCTCGCCGTCGATTGCCGCGATGACATCGGCATCGTCCGGCGCGGCTTCCAGTCTGGGCGCAGAGGCCGTCAGCACATCCCCGGTAAAACGCGCCATGGTCCGCGCGGTGGCGACGTAGTGCGGATGCAGCCCGGCGGAGAGCACCGCGCGGCTACGCCTGGTCACCCGGGTGGCCATGGCGATCGCTTCCCAGCAGGCGGTCGAGCCGTCGTACATCGAGGCATTGGCAATATCGGTGCCATACAGCCGCGCCACCTGGGTCTGGAACTCGAACAGCACCTGCAAGGTGCCCTGCGCGATTTCGGGCTGGTAGGGCGTATAGGACGTGAGGAACTCGCCGCGCTGGATCAGATGATCGACGCTGGCGGGAATGTGGTGGCGGTAGGCCCCGGCCCCGAGGAAGAACGGCACCGAGCCCGCGCCGATGTTGCGCGCGGCGAGCGCGGTCATGTGCCGGTCGACCGCCATTTCGCTGGCGTGGCCGGGCAGGCCGGCGACAGGGCCGGACAGCCGCGCTTCGGCGGGAACGTCGATGAACAGGTCGTCGATCGAGGCCGCACCGATAACGGCGAGCATGCCGCTGCGGTCGGCTTCGGTCAGGGGCAGGTAGCGCATTGCCTCACAGCCCCTTCACATAGGCATCGTAAGCCGCCCGATCCATCAGCGCGGCGAGCTCGCCCGCATCGGCAATCGTCAGCCGGAACAGCCAGCCGCCTTGCTCCGCAGCCGAATTCACCAGCTCCGGCTCGCCCTCCAGCGCCCCGTTCACTTCCGTCACCGTGCCGCTGACCGGCGAATAGACGTCCGATGCCGCCTTGACCGAGTCCACCACCGAAACCGCATCGCCCTGTTTCACCGCCGCGCCCGCGCCCGGCAACTCGACAAAGGTGATGTCGCCAAGCTGGCCCTGGGCGTAATCGGTAATGCCCACTGTGCCGGTGTCGCCCTCGACATCGACCCATTCGTGATCCTTGGAGAAATAGACGCTCATGTTAGGGTCTTTCCGATTGATATTGATCCACCGTGATTGCGACTGGAAGCCTCTCGGCAAGGCGCGTCGCGCAGCCCGGGCTGGTTGCCCGTGCCAGCGACGCAACGCTGTCCGAGGGGCTTCCAGTCGCGACCCCGACGGGGCGGGCTGATTTTGGCCCATTGCCGCGTCTTTCGTCGGTCACTATATGCTCGCATAGCTCCCTCCTCTCTCCTTGCACTGAGCCAAAATCAGCTCCGTCACGGCGGGTCAATATCAATCGGAAAGACCCTTAGTTCCTCAGCGGTGATAACGGTGGGGGACGAAAGGCAGCGGCACGACGGTTGCCGCCAGCCGCCGCCCGCGGTTGTCGAGTTCGAGCCGGGTGCCGGGCGCGGCATGCGCCGTGTCGACATAGGCCATGGCAATGGGATGCTGCAGGCTCGGCGAGAAGCCTCCGGAAGTCACGCGGCCCACTTCGGCGTCGCCGGCGAACACCAGCGCCCCCTCGCGCGCCGCCATCTTGCCTTCGAGTGCAAGGCCGATGCGGACAGTGTTTGCTCCCTCGGCGAGCAGCCCCAAAATCCGCTCCGCCCCGGGGAAACCGCCTTCCTCCCGCCGCCGCTTCGATATGGCGAACGAGAGCCCGGCGCTGACCGGATCGGTGTCCTCGCTCAGATCGTGCCCGTAGAGCGGCAGCCCCGCCTCCAGCCGCAGCGAATTGCGCGCGCCCAGGCCGATGGGTTTGACTTCCGGTGTGGCGCAGAGCGCATCGGCCAGCGCAGCGGCATATTCGCCGGACACCGAAATCTCGAAGCCGTCCTCGCCGGTATAGCCGGTGCGGCTGATCCCCAGCGGAACCCCGTTCCAGTCAAACGGGCCCGCCTGCATGAAGGGGAACTCCCAGGGGAGCGGGTAGCCATCGATAGTGCCCTTGATCCCGATGCCTGCCAGCACAGCCGCTGCCTTCGGCCCTTGCAAGGCGAGCAGCGCCTCCTCGTCGAGGTGCCGCAGTCCGATCTCGTCAGGCAGATGCTCGCGCAAGTGGCCGATATCGTCCCACTTGGTCGCGCCGTTGACCACCAGATAGCCGTGATCGCCGGCATTGGTGACCATCAGATCGTCGAGAATGCCGCCGCCCTCCGCCAGCAGCAGCGAATAGCGCACCCGGCCCGGCTTCAGTGCCGAAATGTCTCCGGGAAGCAAGGCTTCCAGCGCCTGCGCCCAACCCCCTAAGTCCCCATTGGCGCCCGAGACATTGAGCTGGCCCATGTGGCTGACATCGAACAGTCCGGCGCTTTCCCGCGTCCACAGATGCTCGGCAATGATGCCCTCATACTGCACCGGCATCCAGTATCCGGCAAACTCGACCATCCTTGCCCCGCGCGCGCGGTGCCAGGCGTCGAGCGGCAGGGTCAGCGGACCTTCGGGCGGCGCGTCTGCGTCAAAATCCGGATCATCGCTCGCATCGTCGATCAAGTCGTCGGTCACAGGCACGGCTCCACGCAGAATGCACCACTATCGGCACCCCCTCTGTCGCGGAAACCTGAGAGCTTTCCCCCGGAACAGCAAGCCGGAGTTACCCCTTCGGTGGCCCTTGCGGACGCTTTCCAGAGATCGCTATCGACGCCACGCGGTCCGTTGGCCTGAGAGATTCCGGGGCGGTTGCTCCTTCGGCGCCCCTTGATCCCCGGTATCCCTAAAGAAACCAGGGATCGCCGGGACTCTCCCGCGCTGTCAGCGACCGGCAAGGGATGGCGGGCGCGCCCGATTCGAGTCAAACAATCGCAGCGCCGTCACCGCGCGTTATCCACCGCGCCGCCGCAGGGCGTAGAGGATGGCGTCGTGCTCGTGGACGAAACGCCCGCCGGCGCGCTCTTTCGCCAGCGCGAAAATGGCCTGCGCCAGCACTTCGGCGCGAATCGAGCGGTACTTGCGGTATTTTCCGCGTAGCAACAGGTCGGCCACGGGGCTGAGCCACATCGCCATGCGCTCGGCGAGACGCAGTTCGCCCCTTGGACCGCGCAACAGCCCGGGGCGCAGGATGTCGAGCCGCCTGAATCCCAGCTTGACCACTGCCGCTTCCGTCTCGCCCTTGACCCGCAGATAGAGATTGCGGGCGTTGGTCAGGGCGCCAACCGATGAAACCATTACCATATGGTCGATCCCCGCGTCCCTGGCGGCACGGGCGCAATCGAGCACCAGATCGCGATCGACGGCGCGAAACGCCGCCTCGTCCTTGCCGGCCTTGCGCCAGGTGGTGCCGAGCGCGCAGACCAGCACGGCGGCCTGCGACGCGGCGATAGCCTCTGGCCAGCCGGGCGAATCCGACACCACCATCACCATCCGCGCGCCTTTGGGCAGTTTCACCTCGCGCCGGGCAAGGGCGATCAGGCTGACATCGCTGCGTTCCACCGCCTGTTCGACCAAGGTGGAGCCAATCAGACCGGTCGCGCCGACCAGGCAGACACGCAGCGGTTCAGACATTCCGCAGCCCCTCGGGCGTGCGGCCATAGATATCCCCGTGGCTGGTGATCGCGTAGCGATCGGTCATCCCGGCGATGTAATCGGCGATGTGGCGGCTGCGGGCCGGCTCGAATTCGGGCAGTCGGGCGAACCAGCTCTCGTCCATCAGGCCCGGCTCCTGCGCATAGGCGGCATAGAGTTCCGCCGTCAGCGTGCGCGCGCGTTCTGCATTGGCAAGCTGCTCGGGATGGTAATAGAGCTTTTCGTACATGAAGCGCTTGAGCGTGCGTTCCTCCTCGGCAAGTTCAGCCGAGAACCCCGCACAAGCCGCGCCCGCGCTCCGCACATCTGCAACATCGCCCATCCCTGCGGTGCGCCTTTGCGTCTCGGCGAGGACATCGTTGACCATCAGGCCGATCTGGCTGCGCACCAGCTCGCGCAATTGCCGCTCGCGCGGGGCGCCCGGAAAGCGCTGCTCGACCTGCCGCCATTCCTGCGCGACGAAGGGCTGCTCCAGCAGTTCGTCGAGGGTGAGGAACCCGGCGCGCAGGCCATCGTCGATATCGTGGTTGTCGTAGGCGATATCGTCGCTGATCGCCGCCACCTGGGCTTCGAGCGAAGGCCAGGTCCGCAAATCCAGCGGGAACACCGCGTCGACTTCCTCCAGTGCCCAGTTGACCATGCCGACCGGCCCGTTGTGCTTGGCCAGGCCCTCGAGCATTTCCCAAGTCAGATTAAGCCCGTCGTGCTCGCAATAGGGCGATTCGAGACGCATCACCGTGCGCAGGCAATGGGCGTTGTGATCGAAACCGCCCTGCGCGTGCAGCGCCGCGTTGAGCGCCTCTTCCCCGGCATGGCCGAACGGCGGGTGGCCAAGATCGTGGGCCAGCGCCAGCGCTTCGGTCAGGTCCTCGTCGATGCCCAGCGCGCGGGCGATGACCCGGGCGATCTGCGCGACTTCGAGGCTGTGGGTAAGGCGCACGCGGTAGTGATCGCCATCCGGGGCGATGAACACCTGGGTCTTGTGGCGCAGGCGGCGGAAGGCGACCGAATGGATAATCCGGTCGCGGTCGCGCTGGTAGTCGCTGCGCGGACCGCGGGCGATGGCCTGTTCAAGCGGAAACTCGCGGCCGCGGCTCTTGGCGGGATCGGAGGCCAGGGGGGACATCAGTTCATCCCCGGAACGGCAGGACTATCGCATATGAACAATTCGTCATCCTGAACTTGTTTCAGGACCCATTGTGCAGCACGCCCCCCGCTTGCCAGTGAGAAGCCAACCGGAAGGTTTACGCCATTCCTGTGCTGGCAGAATAGGCCGAGAAATGGGTCCTGAAACAAGTTCAGGATGACGAGGAAGATCAGGTCGGACTCATAGGCGGTGACCCTTCCCGTTTCGGAGAGGATCGATATGGCCTTCACCCCAAAATCCATTCCACCGCCGCCTCGGCATGAATCCGCGTGCAGTCGTAGATCGGCAGCACATTGGCGTCGATATCGACTATCATCTCCAGCTCGGTGCAGCCCAGCACCACTGCTTCGGCGCCGTCCTGCTCCAGGTTGACCATGATCGTCTTCAGCTCGCGCTCGGCCTGGCGGCTGGCCTTGCCCTGGATCAGCTCGTTGTAGATGATCCGGTCGAGCTTCTCGACGAATTCCATCTCGGGCGGCAGCAGTTCGATATCGCGCGCGATCAGCTTCTGGCGGTAGAACGTCTCCAGCATGACGTTGCGGGTGCCGAGCAGCGCCGCCTTGCGCACACCCTTGGCCGCCATCCGTTCGGCGACGCATTCGGCGATGTGGATGACCGGAACTTTCACGGCGGCGGCAACCTCGTCGTGAACCTTGTGCATCGAATTGGCACCGATCATCACTGCGGTCGCCCCGGCCTTTTCCAGCCGCTTTGCCGAAGCCACGAGAATCTTGGCGGCGCGGGCCCAGTCAGCGGGCGTGGAAAGCCGGACCAGCTGCGAAAAATCGAGGCTTTCGATCAGCAGCGGCGCGCTGGCGTTGCCATCCACCCTGGCATGGACCAGCCGGTTGATATGCTCGTAGTACGTACGGGTGGAAAACCAGCTCATGCCGCCGATCAAGCCGAGTTTGCGCAAGTTTCGTTCCTTTCCGGGAATAGATTGAAACCCTCGCCCCCTCGCGCTTTAGGCAAGGCTGGCACGCAGGTCCAGCCTAGCGCGCGAGGCCCGTCGCACACAATGCCGCCGAACTGGCGGTGACCGCCAGCGCTTCGGCATCGTTCACCCGGCGCACCGCCGCGACATAATCGGACAGCGAGCGCTTCTCGCCCTTCAGCTGTTGCAACTTGCGCAACTGGCCGATCGACAGCTTGTCGGTCATCCGGTCGGCCATGCAGCCGGCGTTCGATTCCGACAGGCCGGCTTCGAGCAGCGCGCTCTTGACCCGGCCCTCGGCCAGTTTGGAAACGCAGGCAGTAGCGGAAAGCGCGGCGAAAAGAGCCACCGCGAGTATGTGCGAGCGGCGCATCAGTGCTGGAGCGCCTTGACGATATCTTCGACCATCTTCTTGGCATCGGCGAGCAGCATCATCGTCTGGTCCATGTAGAACACGTCGTTATCGACCCCGGCATATCCCACGCCACCCATTGAACGCTTGATGAACATGATCGTCTTGGCCTTTTCGACATCGAACACCGGCATGCCATAGATCGGCGAGCCCTTGTCGGTCTTGGCCGCCGGATTGACCACGTCGTTGGCGCCGATGATGAAGGCGACATCGGTCTGGGCGAATTCCGAATTGATGTCCTCCAGCTCGAAAACTTCCTCGTAAGGCACATTGGCTTCCGCCAGCAAAACATTCATATGCCCAGGCATTCTTCCCGCGACGGGGTGAATCGCATACTTCACCCGCACCCCTTCCGCCTTGAGCCGGTCGGCCATGTCGCGCAGCACGTGCTGGGCCTGGGCGACCGCCATGCCGTAGCCGGGGATGATGATCACCTGTTCGGCTTCCTTGAGCAGGAAGGCGGCGTCTTCCGCCGATCCGCGCTTCCACGGGCGATCGGCCTTGGCCTCGCTGCCGCCCGCCCCGTCCTCCGCGCCGAAGCCCCCGGCGATCACCGAAATGAAGCTGCGGTTCATCGCCTTGCACATGATGTAGCTGAGGATCGCGCCCGACGAGCCGACCAGCGCCCCGGTGATGATCATCGCGGTGTTGTGAAGGGTGAAGCCCATCGCCGCCGCCGCCCAGCCGGAATAGCTGTTCAGCATCGACACCACTACCGGCATGTCCGCTCCGCCGATCGGGATTATCAGCAGGAAGCCGATCAGGAACGACAGCGCGACAATGGTCCAGAATACGGCATCGTTGCGCCCTTCCGTGCCCGGAATCACGGCGAACCAAGCGATCAGCGCGAGTATCGCGGCGACAGTGCCGAGATTGATGACATGGCGCAGCGGCAGCAGGATCGGCGCGCCCGACATGTTGCCGTTGAGCTTGGCGAAGGCGATCACCGAACCGCTGAAGGTGATCGCGCCGATGGCGACGCCGAGACCGATCTCGACCTTGCTGAGCGGATAGATGTCCTTCTGCATGTCGAGAATGCCGAAAGCCTCGGGGCTGAGAAAGGCGCCAACCCCGACCAGCACCGCCGCCATGCCGACGAGGCTGTGAAAGGCGGCAACGAGCTGGGGCATCGCGGTCATCGAGATGCGGCGCGCGGTGCCAAGCCCGATCCCAGCGCCAATGCCGATCGCACCGAGGATTTTCGCCAGCGTTATCAGATCCTGGTTCGTCGGCCGCGGCCACCAGTGGCCGGGCGGAATCGGCGCCAGTGTCGCCATGGTGGTGGCGATGGCGATGACCATGCCGGCAATGCCGAAGCGATTGCCCTGCCGCGCCGAATTGGGCGAGGACAGCCCGCGCAACGACAGAATGAACAGGATTCCCGAAGCGAGGTAGGCGATCAGCGCCCAAGGCGGCAGGCCGTCGTGCTCCATCGCCTCAGCGCTCCCGCTTCTTGTACATCGCCAGCATCCGCGCGGTGACCGCGAAGCCGCCGAAGATGTTGATGCTCGCCATGACCACCGCCGCCAGCCCCAGCCAGCTCGCCAGCCCTTCGCTCGACGCCGAAGCGATCAGCGCGCCGACGACAATCACCGAGGAGATGGCATTGGTCACCGCCATCAAGGGCGTATGCAGCGCCGGGGTCACCGACCAGACGACGTAATAGCCGACGAAGCAGGCGAGGATGAAGATCGAGAGGATCGATATGAAGTCCATCAGTTTACCCCAACAGCCTTCCGCTCACGACCTTGCCTCCGGCCGTCAGCCGAATCGCGTCCCCGATCTCCGCATCCAGCACCGGCTGCCCGGTCTCCTTGTCCCAAAACGCGCTCAGGAAATTATACAGGTTCCGCGCGTATAGCGCCGAGGCATCCGCCGCCAGATGCGCCGGCGGGTTGGCATAGGCCAGAATCCGCACCCCATGCCGCTCGGTCACCTGGTCCGCGACCGAACCCTCCACATTGCCGCCGCTGGTCGCCGCAAGGTCGAAAATCACGCTGCCCGGCTTCATCGTCGCGATCTGCGCGTCTGTGACCAGCCTTGGCGCCGGTTTGCCGGGGATCAGCGCGGTGGTGATAACCACATCCTGCTTGGCGATATGCGCAGAGACCAGCTCCGCCTGTGCCTGCTGGTATTCCGCCGACATTTCCGTCGCATAACCGCCGGCACCTTCGCCCTCGATGCCCGCGATCTGCTCGACGAACACCGGCTTGGCGCCCAGCGACAGGATCTGCTCGCGCGTCGCGCTGCGCACGTCGGTCGCGCTGACGATCGCCCCCAGCCGCCGCGCCGTGGCGATCGCCTGCAGGCCCGCCACCCCTACGCCCATGACGAACACCCGCGCCGCGCTGACCGTGCCGGCCGCCGTCATCATCATCGGAAACGCCCGGCCATAGGCATTGGCGCTGGCGATCACCGCGAGATAGCCTGCCAGGTTCGACTGCGAGGAAAGCACGTCCATCGATTGCGCGCGGGTGATGCGCGGCATCCATTCCATCGCCAGTGCTTCGAACCCGGCACTGGCATAGGCCTCGATTTTCGAGCGCTCGCCAGCCGGATCGAGCATACCCGCGATCCAGGCACCCGGCTTGGCGCCCTCCAGAAATTCCGGATCGGGGGCGCGGACGGCGAGAAAAATGCTCGCGTCCTTCGCCACGAAATCGGCGGCGCCGACCTGTGCGCCCGCCGCAGTGAATTCCGCATCGGAGATCGAAGCGCCAGCTCCGGCCCCGGCTTCCACCGCTACCCTGACGCCCAGCGCGGCGAATTTCTTCACCGTTTCCGGTGTCGCGGCGACGCGCGCTTCTCCGTTCGCCCGTTCCTTGAGAACGGCGATGCGAAGACCCCCGGCCATCCTGAGGTCAGGCGATCAGTGCGATTACGACTATCGTGACGATGGCCACGGCCACCGACGACCATTTCAGCATATTGAGAAACCCGCCGTAAGTCGCTTCCGCCGATTTCATGTCATTACCAGATGCCATCAGTCGATTCCCCGGGGATTGGTTGTTGCAGTTGCATCGTTCTCTATCCTGCCATCCCGCGCGGCTCAAGTGGTTCGGCATCCTGTCTCAACACAATCCAGCCAAAATCCGACCCGCAAGCTCAATCCAAACAGGCAGGCTTAATCGGCTCTTTACCCGATGGCGCTAATGCAGGGGCCGCCCAGGCCTCTGCGCCGGGGATGGAATGGGGAAACCATGGCCGATTTCGAGCAGCGCCTGCTCATGCTGATTGACGATGAACCGGCCCAATGCCGGTTGATCTCGGCGCTCGCCGCACGCGAGGGCTGGCGCACGCTTGTGGTCCGCGATTCGGAAACCGCCATTGCCACGCTCGGCACCCGCCAGGGCATGCAGCTCAACGCAATCGTTCTCGACCAGTGGGTTCCCGGCGACGACGCCTGCACGCTGATCGCCGAACTCAAGGCCCGCCGTCCGGCCCTGCCGATCCTGATGCTGACGACCAGCGCCTCGCCGCTGCTCGCGGTCGAGGCAATGCGCGCGGGCGCCACCGATTACCTGGTCAAACCGGTGGCGCCCGACCGGCTGATGCAGGCGCTGCGCAGCGCCACCACCCGCGAGGCCCCGCGCGACGAGTTGGCCCCGCTCACCGAGAAAATGCCGTCCAACCCCGATTTCGAATCGATGGTCGGCGCGGCCCCGACGTTCCGCGCGGCGCTGGCAGTTGCCGCCAAGGCCGCCCGCAATCACAGCCCGGTGCTGATCGAGGGCGAAAGCGGCACCGGCAAGGAAACGCTGATCCGCGCGATCCATTCTGCCTCGCCGCGCAACCGCGCGCCGTTCCGCATCCTCAATATCGGCAGCACTCCGGCCAATTCCATCGAATCCGCGCTGTTCGGCCATGAAAAAGGCGCATTCCCCGGCGCATTCGACCGGCAGATCGGCAGCCTGCAGCATTGCGACGGCGGCACGCTGGCCATCGACGAAATCGACCGCCTGCCGATGCCGGTGCAGGTCCGCCTCGCCGAATCGCTGGCGCGCGGCGATGTCCGGCCGATCGGGGCGCGCCACAGTTTCAAAATCGACACCCGGATCATCGCCGCCAGCAACCTGCCGCTGCACGATATGGTCGAGACCGGCCATTTCCTGCCCGAACTGCTCGAAGCGCTGTCGCCGGTTTCGGTGGTGCTGCCGCCGATGCGCGAGCGGCTGGGCGACATTCCCGCGCTGGCCCGCCACTTCCTGGCGCGGATCGGCGACCAGCCCGGCCTCAGGCCGCTCGGCATCACGGACGGCGCGCTGTCGCTGCTTTCAGCTTACGACTGGCCGGGCAATGTCCGCCAGCTTCAGGCAGTGCTGTTCCGCGCGGCGGTGTTCTGCGACGGCGACGCCCTGACCGCCGAGGACTTCCCGCAGCTTTCGAACATGCTCGGCGGCGCCGGCGCGGCGATGCTGCCCGCGCCGCAGGAAGGCATGGGGGTCATGCTCTACACCCCCGACGGCAACCTGCGCCCGCTCGAGGATATCGAGGCCGACGTCATCCGCCTCGCCATCGGCCATTACCGCGGCCGCATGACCGAAGTCGCCCGCCGCCTCGGCATCGGGCGCTCGACGCTGTACCGCAAGCTCGGCGAACTGGGCATCGGCGACGCGGCCTAGGGGTGCGCCCCCCTTTACCGATCATTCCAGACTGCTAGCCTCTCCCCAACGGGAGAGAACCGATGACCGAGTCCGAACGCCTTGCCGCGATCGAGGCGATCAGGGATCTGAAGGCGAAATACTGGCGCGGGGTCGATCAGTCCGACGCCGCGCTGGTCCGCTCGATCCTCGCCGAGGATTGCGAACTCGACTATCGCGGATGCTGCGCCGACCCCACCAGCGGCGTCGATTTCCTGCCGGAAATGAACATTGTGATGAAGGGCCGCGACAGCTGGCAAGCCCAGGCGCTGGACGGCTTCGTCACCTCGCATCAGGGGCACCAGGCCGAAATCGAAGTGACCGGCCCTGGCACGGCTCGGGCGATCTGGACCTTTACCGACCGGTTCTTCTATCCGCCGGGCATGAAATACAACCGCCTCACCGGCTATGGCTATTACCACGAGACCTACGTGAAGGAGGCGAGCGGCTGGAAGCTAAAGACCACCAGGATCACCCGCCTGTGGGTGGAAACCAGTTAGGGAGAGACACAATGGCGACACCCACCGAAACCGTGATGGACTTCCTCAAACTGCTCGAGAAGCCGGGCGGATTTCCCGATGCCATACGGGCCTACTTCACGCCCACGACCCGCTACCTCAACGTCGGCATGTCCGATACCACCGGGGTCGACGACACCCTGGTGTTTATCGAACAATTCATGGCCGGCACCCGCACCAGCTGGATGGTCGCCGAGATGCTGGCGCTCGGCCGAGGTGGGCGACAAGGTGCTGACCGAGCGGATCGACCACCTCTACGATTCCGACAACAAGCTTATCACGTCGCTCCAGTTGATGGGCATATTCGAAATCGAAAATGGCAAAATCTCGGGCTGGCGCGACTATTTCGATACGGCTGGCACGGCGGCTGCAGCGGGTGCCTGACATGGGCTTTGCTGGCCGCACCGCCCTGATCACCGGCGCGGCATCGGGTATCGGCGCGGCGGTGGCGCAGTGGCTCGACGGGCAGGGCATCGCCGAACTGGTGCTGGTCGATCTCGACCGGGCAGGCATGGAAACGCTCGGACTGTCCTGCCAGACCCGGCTGTTCGGCGGCGATGTTGCCGATCCCGCTTTTTGGGAGCGGATCGAGGCGGACCTGCCCCGGCTCGATCACGCGCTGATCAACGCCGGTGTCGCCAATGGCGGACCGCTGACCGGGCTGGACTTCGCCGAGTGGCGGCGCATCCTGTCGATCAATCTCGACGGGGCATTCCTCAGCCTGCGCACCTCCTTGCGGGCCATGCAGCGCGGCGGCGGCGGGCCGAAGAGCGCGGTGCTGACCAGTTCGGCGGTCGGGGTGAAGCCGGTGGCGAACACGGCGGCCTATGGATCGAGCAAGGCCGCTGTCATTCACCTCGCGAAGATCGCCGCCGCCGAACATCTCGCAGGCGGCATTCGTGTCAACGCGGTCGCCCCGGGCCGGGTCGATACGCCGATCTGGACCAAGACAGACAGATTCAAGCAAATGGCCGAGCAGTTCGGCAGCCGCGATGCCGCACTCGAAGCCGTCGGCAATGCGACGGGGGTCGAAGCTCGGTTCACTTCAGCAGATGTCCTCGCCCGCCAGATCGGCTGGCTGCTGTCCGACGAGGCGGAAAATGTGACGGGCACCGTGCTGGTGAGCGACGGGGGGTATACTCTGTAGGCAAGTGCGCCGGTGTCATGCCGGAAACGCTGCAAGCTGTTTTCGCAACCACTCCAGCAGTTCGACCTGTGACGATATCGCCCCCGCTCCTCCCGTGGCGATTGCCTCGTCGTTCCGCCGCCCGGCATATTTGGCGGTGGAATAGATCATGTAGGGCGTATTGATGCCGGATTGGCGCAATGCGGCAAGAAGTTCGATGCCCGCCTTCCCCCGGTAGAAGCCATCCTCGATGCGGCCCATGTCGGAGATAATTGCCTTCACATCCGGTCGACGGTGAATTGCGTCCAAAGCCTCGGCGGTCGACAGGCAGATAATGACTTCCACGCCCATGTTTTTCAGTTGGGCAATCTCGAACGCGTTACCGCTCGGCTTGTCATCCGCCCAGATAATTGCCTTGCTTCCGGCTCCCTCTGGCTGATCGGTCTCCGCTGGCGCTACATCCGTGGATGCTTGCGGGTTGTTGGCCCCGTCATTTCCACGAAGCGCCAAAACCTGCCGTTGCAGATCCTCGATGCGGGCGTTGATCTGTTCGGTAACATCCTGAACATTGACTTCCATCCCGCCAATTTTGACCGAAAAGGCGCGCGAGCTGACGATGGACTTGATTGCCGGAAACAGCTTCCAGACGAGCACCGCCAGGAATAGCGGCCACACAAGTGGTGCTAGCGCCTTGATCAGTTCGATGTCGTAATGCACCGCAGCGGCTATTTCCTTACTCACCCGTTCGTCCTCCCTACAGCCGATCGGGTTTCCCCATGCCGACATAACTTGCCAGATTGCGGTGGAAATTCGCCACCGTCTGCTCCTGATGCGGACTGGGGACACATCCCCGGAAGCCGCGCGATTTCATGCCCTTCTGGACTTCCCGCATATTATCGAAGTCCTGCATCAGCACCGAACGCCACTGCGCCACATCGGTGGGATCGGCATGGACCCACTCCGTCGCAGGCTCGCCGCCTTCGGGATAGAGTTCGATAACCGCCGCCTCGAACAGGCATCTTCTCCGGATCGCGGCCCTAAGGCCGGACGCGGTAGATCAGCGCGTTGGTGATCGAATGGCCGATCGTCATGTTCGGAAACAGGTGCCAGGCGCTGCCTGCTGCCGCCTGCTGCGCGGGCGGGACTTCGGGCCAGATCACCCCGCGCGCCGCATCGTCGGCCTTGGCCGAGGCGAGCCAGTGCGCCATCGCCTGCGCCGCCGGGGTGCCCTCAGGCAGTTCCTGCGGCAACCGCCCGGCCGCCTCGACCAGGGTCAGCGTGGTGCGCGAATTGGCCGTCTCCCAGATCTCGCGCTGCAAGGCGGCGGTCGACGTGCGCACGTCCTCGCCCTTGCCCGGCCGGTTGATGGTGTTGGCTTCGGCGATCTTCTTCTTCTCGGGATCGAGCTCGTCGAAGCCGTTGTGGCCGTGCAGCCCCTTGGCGCGGCTCCACATATGGAAATCGCCGGACTGCATCAGCTGCGGATGGGTGCCCTCGACATGATAGGCCTCCATGAAAGCCTCCAGCGCAACCTTCCAGTTGCAATCGAAATGGCACCACAGCCGCCAGCGGTAGCGCATCCTCTCCAGCTGGAAGGGATCGAGCAGCGTGGCGGCTGGCTCAAGGTATTCGCGCAGAGGCACGGCGTCCGGGTCCATGTTGACCCAAACCCACCCACCCCAGGTATCGACCTGCACGCGCGGCAGGGTGAGCCGCTCCTCGCTCAATCGCTCGCCCCAGTCCTCCGGGTTGAGCACCCGGGTGCAGCGGCCGGTGAGATCGTATTTCCAGGCGTGGTAGCTACAGCGGAATTCCGCCACCGACCCGCACCCCTGTGCCAGCCGTTTGCCGCGATGCGCGCAGACATTGTAGAAGGCGCTGATCGTATCGGGGGCGGAGCGGACGACGAGAATGGTGTCGTCCATGATGTCGTAGGTCACGAAATCGCCAACCTCGGGAATCTCCTCCAGCCGGCAGGCATGCTGCCACACCCTGGGCCACAGCTTCTCGCCCTCGGCCCTGGCATATTCGGGCGAGATGTAGGCCTCATTGCCGAAAATCTCCGGCGCGGCGGCGGGCCGGATCGTGGTTTGCTCGTTCATGGCATCGTCTCCGGTGTGTTTGGCCCGGTATGTCTGGACGAAAGGGTAACGCAGGGGACGATAGGGTTGAAGCCCCAATTCCTCTCCCCTTGCGGCCCCGCGCCAATCCGGTGCAAGAGGTCCGCACAACAAGAATTGGGAGAGTTCCGTGTCCAAACCGCTATCCGGCGTGCGCATCCTCGAAGTCGCCAGCCATGTTTTCGTCCCCATCGCGGGCGGCGTGCTCACCGAATGGGGCGCCGAAGTGATCAAGATCGAACATCCGGTCACCGGCGATCCCTACCGCGGTCTCGTCACCTCCGGGCTGCACAAGAGCTATAACGGCGTCGATCCCAGCTTCCAGTTCGCCAATCGCGGCAAGCAGTCGGTCGCCATCGACATCAAGAAGCCGGAAGGGCGCGACCTGATCTACCGGCTGGCCAAGGAATGCGACGTATTCCTGACCAACTTCCGCCCGGATGCGCGCCGCCGCCTCCAGATCGAATGCGAACAACTGCGCGAGCATAACCCGAACATCGTCTATGTCTGGGGCTCCGGCTATGGCGCCCGCGGGCCGGACCGGCAGCGTGGCGGATACGATGCGGCGGCATACTGGTCGCGCGCCGGTTTCGGCGATGTGTTCACCCCCGCCGGAGCCGACTATCCGACGATGCAGCGCCCGGCATTCGGCGATGTCGTCGGCGGACTGACGATTGCCGGCGCCATCGCCGCCGCCATGTACAAACGCGCCACCACCGGTGAGACTTCGACGGTCGATGTCTCGCTGCTCGGTGTCGGCATGTGGCAATTGCAGCCCGATATCGTCCACGCAAAACTCAACGCCGATCAGCCCGCCGCCGCCCACGCCTATGACCGCAAGGCAACGTGGAACCCGCTGTCGGGCACCTACCGCACCCGCGACCGGCGCTTCATCATCCTGGTGATGCTCGATGCCGACCGCTATTGGGCGGACTTCTGCACGGTGGTCGGCCGGCCCGAACTGATTGGCGATCCCCGCTTCGTCGACATGGACGCGCGCAAGGAAAACTCGCGCGCCTGCGTCGAAATCCTCGACGACCTGTTCGCCTCGCGGGACTATACCGACTGGTGCGAGGTGCTGCAGAACGTCAAAGGGGTATGGTCGCCCTTCCAGACCCCGCTCGAAGTCCACAGCGACAGCCAGGTGCAGGCCAATGGCTTTCTCGCCGATGTCGAGATGGCCAATGGCTCGCAGCTGACGCTGGTCACTTCCCCCGCCCAGTTCGACGCGCAACCCAACCAGCCGACCCGGGCGCCGGAGCATGGCGAGCATACCGAGACCGCGCTGCTGGGTCTGGGCCTGTCGTGGGACGAGATTTCGAAGCTCAAGGATGGCGGGGTGCTGGGGTAACGCCTCACATCCCCAGTCCCTCACATACCCTGCCGCGTCACCACCGCTGCATCGATCACCGCCTGCGCGCGAGGGCTTGAGTCTGCCACTGCACGCGAGATGCACTCCTTATCCGGGTCGAGGGGATAGACCCGGTCGAGATAGCGGCAAGCATCGCGCGCCGCGCTTTCCACCCGGTCCATCAGCCGGGCGGCATCGGCGGGATCGGCGAGATGGAGGTCGGCGTAGCGGACGCTTATCTCAAGCGTGATCAATGCCTTCGGCGAGTGCTCGCGGCTCCGGGGCCGAACCGGACTGGCTACCTTGCGCGGGGCGGTGACAGTGATGATCGGTCCGTCATCAACGGCGGCCTGCTCCGCCGAAGCAAGGCCCGATGGGACCAGCGCCATGGCGGCGAGCAGCGCCGGTGCGAGCAGCCTGTGTGCAATTCCTGTCCGGCTCATCATCAAGCGCTCCCCTGTGAATGGAGTGCAATCTGACCGGAAGTCCAGCCCGGCGTCGTTGACCGCCGTCAACCGATTCAATCAAAAAGACGGGGCGCCCTCGCCAGGCGGCTGCAATCACACCGCCTCGCGCTGTTCCTCCAGCGACCGGTCGATATTGTCGAACAGCACGTTGAGGTCGCTCAGCCCGGCATTCTTGGCGTGAATGCGCACGCCCTGCACCAGCCGGTGAATATGCCCGGCCGTCGTCTTGTCCAGTCCATCGATTTCGATGAGGCGCTTGGTCAGCACGCCGGCGATCATCAGCGCCAACAGAGCCACATGGTCCGTCTGGTCCTTGAGTTGCATGGCAACCTCCCTTTTTGGCAGGCGCACAAGATAGCACTCCCGGCCCGGCCCAGACAGCCCTTTTCGTTGAAACTAACCTGCCGGCAATTGCGCGAAATCGGTCAGCGCCGCGTCCCTCAGTCCGCGCCACACGCGCACCGCCTGCACGGTATCGGCAACATCGTGGACCCGTAGCAGCTGCACCCCTGCCGCCAGTGCTGTCATCGCCAGGGCGACACTGCCGCCCAGACGCTGGTGCGCCGGGGCCTCGTTCGACAGCGCGCCGATCATCCGCTTGCGGCTGGCGCCCAGCAGCAACGGCTGGCCGAGTGCGTGGAACAGCGGCAGGGCGTTCAGCAGCGACAGGTTCTCGGCCACCGACTTGCCGAAGCCGATGCCGGGATCGAGCACAATCTTCTCGCGGGCGATGCCCGCCGCCAGCGCCGCGTCACGGCGCGCTTTCAGCCAGTCGAACACGTCGAGCACGACATCACGGTATTCGCCATCGGCGTGCAAGTCATCGCCCTCACCGGGAGCATGCATCAGCACCACCGGCACGCCGGTACGGGCGGCGACTTCCAGCGCGCGCGGGTCGTGGCGCAGAGCGGAGACATCGTTGATCGCATGCGCGCCTGCGGCCAGGCCTGCCTCCATCACCGCCACCCGCCGCGTGTCGACGCTGATCGCCGCGCCCGAGGCCGCCAGCCGTTCGATTGCCGGGACGACGCGTTTCAGCTCGTCGCCCTCCCACACCGCCGCCGCGCCGGGGCGGGTGCTTTCGCCGCCAACGTCGACAATCGCGGCACCTGCCTCGAGCATGGCGGCGGCATGGGCATTGGCCACATCGGGATTGTCGAGGAACTTGCCGCCGTCGGAAAAGCTGTCGGGCGTGACGTTGAGGATGCCCATGACTTGCGGCTGGTCGAGCCGGATCGTCCGTTCGCCGAACTGAATCGGAACGTGGGCGGCGCGCAGGCCGGCCCATTGCGCCTGGCCCTCATCGGCGAGATCGTCGGGCAGCCCGGCGAGCGCATCCTCCATGTCCGGCGCGAACACCCGCCGGCGCGATACCACCTCGCCATCCCGCCGCTGGATCAGCGCGAAGCGGCTGGCATAGACCAGCCCGCCCGCGAGCCGGACCGCGTCGCCCTCCTCGCTCTGCGGGCTTTCGGCGAGGGCGATGGGGCGGATGTAGAGCTGATTCACAAATCGTCCGATGGGCGAAGGAGGGGATTGGCTGTTATCGACCTAATCCCCAAGTTCGAGCCGGCGTTCGATACGTTCAACACGGTCCTTGATCGCATCGAGCGCATGACGGTCCTCGATCTGCTCTTCAAATGCATGGGCATTGTCGCGACCTATGCGAGCAATCATGGTTTCAATCTGCCCCAGGCGCGTCATCAACTCGCGATCACGCTCGCGCGATGCTGCCTGTTCGCCTTGAATCTTCTTGAGATGTTCAAGCATCAGATTTTCGACTTTATCGGACATATCTTACTTTAGCAGATGCAACTTCATGCTGGAAGCCTCAGTCCTCTGTCGCCAGCAAATACAGCTGCCGCAACGCATCCACCGGCTTCAATTCACCCTCGTGTTCGATGTGCCAGAAGCTCCAGCCGTTGCACGATGGCGCGCCTTGCAGCTTTGCTCCCAGGCCGTGGATCGAGCCGCTGTCCGCGCCCGACACCAGCGAGCCGTCGGTGCGCACCACTGCCTGCATCCGCCGCTTCTTGTCCCAGACCACCGACCCCGGCGCGATCCAGCCGGTTTCCACCAGGGTGCCGAAGGCGACCTTGGGCGCGCTCTTGCCGGCCTGCATGGTCGAAATCGCGCTTTCATCCAGCGGCAGCGCCAGCTCGATCCGCTCCTGCGCGACCTCGCGGTAGGCCGCCTCGCGCTCGCAGCCAATCCATTGCCGCCCCAGCCGCTTCGCCACCGCGCCGGTGGTGCCGGTGCCGAAGAAGGGATCGAGCACGACATCGCCCTTGCTGGTCGTCGCCAGCATGACCCGGTAAAGCAGCGCCTCGGGCTTCTGTGTCGGATGGGCTTTCACCCCGTCCTTGCGAATCCGCTCAGGCCCGCCGCAAATCGGCAGCACCCAATCGGACCGCATCTGAAGTTCATCATTCAAGGTCTTCATTGTGCGGTAATTAAATGTGTATTTGGCCTTCTCCGCCATCGAGCACCAGATCAGCGTCTCGTGCGCATTGGTGAAGCGGGTACCCTTGAAATTGGGCATTGGATTGGCCTTGCGCCAGACAATGTCGTTGAGGATCCAGAAGCCCATGTCCTGCAGCATCGCGCCGACGCGGAAGATGTTGTGATAGGAACCGATCACCCACAGCGACCCATTCGGCTTCAGCACACGGCGCGCTTCGGTGAGCCAATCCCGGGTGAACTTGTCGTAGGCGGCAAAGCTGTCGAACTTGTCCCAGTGATCGGTGACGGCATCGACATGGCTGCCATCGGGCCGGTTGAGATCGCCGCCGAGCTGGAGGTTGTAGGGCGGATCGGCGAAGATCATGTCGATCGAGGCATCGGGCAGGCTGCCCATCGCCGCGACGCAATCGCCGGGCAATATCTGCCCGACTGGCAGCGTTGGGGCGAGCGACAGCTCGCCTGCGGCGCGCGGACGCACCCGATCTTTCAGCATTGTCTGCACCATATGCCCGCCATTGCCCCCTGACTTATCCACAGGGTGTGAGTCCTCGCGGAGTCCGCGTCAAGTGCGAACTCGGCGGGAATCCTCGCAGGCCATGGTTAAGGAAAGGTTAGCGCCGGGAGAACGGAACAGGGGTGCCACAGCATCTAGAGTCCCGGGGATTCCACTGGACTCCATATGGTGTGGTGTGGCGTGGAAGACTCTGCGGCGAAAATTATTTCAGGCAGGCGCCAGCCCCGGATCGACGCCGGTCATCGCCACCGACACATCCCACAGGCGCCGTGCCAGCGCCGGGTCCTGCGCGGCAGTGCTGCGCTTCGCCTTGCCGGAGGGGCCGCGATATCCGCCCATGCCCTGCGGGCCATAGTATTCTCCCGCCACCGCATCGGGCGCAGTTGCCGCCTCCAGCGCCGGCCAGGCGCCCATCGCCGCCGAATTCATCAGCAGGCCGAACAGCGGCGTGAAAATCCGGAAAGGCCCGGCATGGCGCATCAGTTCGGTAGCGGCGACGCCCGGGTGGCAGCCGATGGCTGTTACCGGCGATCCTGCTGCCCGCAGCCGCCGGTCCAGCTCGGCGAAATGCAGCATGTTGGCAAGCTTGCTGTCGGAATAGCGCCCAGTGCGGTTGTAGCCCCGCTCGGCGTTCAGATCGTCCCACTGGATATTGCCGCGCTGATGGGCCAGGCTGCTGGTCACCACCACCCGCGATCCGGGCGTCTCGGCAAGCTTGGAGAGCAGCAGTCCGGTCAGGGCAAACCCGCCAAGGTGGTTGACCCCCAATTGCAGCTCGAACCCTTGCGCGGTCCTGGTGAGCGGCGGGAACATCACCCCGGCGTTGTTGACCAGACCATCGATGCGCGGCTCCCCGGCGGCAATGTCTGCCGCGCGCCGCACGCTGTCGAGGTCCGCAAGGTCGAGCGGCAGGTGCGCGGCATCCACGCCGGGACCAATCTGACGGATCGCCTCCGCCGCCTTGCCCGCGTCACGACAACCCAGCAGCACCCGCGCGCCCTTGCGGGCCAGCAATTTGGCCGCCTCGAAGCCGATACCGGTGTTGGCGCCGGTGACGATGAAGCATTTGCCAGTCTGATCGGGGACGTCGGCCGCGGTGAATCCTGACATCAGGCCAGCTCGAGTTGCGCCACCGGGGCAAAGCTGCGGCGGTGGTGGGGCGTCGGCCCGTGCCGGTGCAACGCCGCGAGGTGTCCGGCGGTGCCGTAGCCCATATTGCGCTCCCAGCCATAGTGCGGATGCGCCTCGGCCAATGCCCGCATCAGCCGGTCGCGGTGTTCCTTGGCGATAATCGAGGCGGCGGAGATGCAGGGCTCGATCCCGTCCCCGCCGACAATCGCCCGGGCATTCCAGCGCCATTCCGCGCAGCGCCCTTCGGGCGTGAGATTGCCGTCGATCAGCACTTCGGCAAAATCGCTGCGCAGCGCATTGCACAGCGCACTCACCGCCCGGGTCATCGCCAGCATGGTTGCCTGGAAGATGTTGATCCGGTCGATCTCCTCCACCCCGGCCATGCCCAGCGCCCAGCCGCAACTGGCCTTGATCTCCTGCTCCAGCACACTGCGGCGCCTGGCGGTGAGCTTCTTTGAATCGTCGAGCCCTTGCGGAACGCTCACTCCCAGCACCACTGCCGCCGCCACCACCGGCCCGGCCAGCGGCCCGCGCCCGGCCTCATCGACGCCGATCACCAGCCGCCCCTCGGCAGGCTTGGCAAACCGGAAGTCCTTGTCCATGCTCATGTCCATGAGGCTTCGCACCTTCCTGCTCGCTCTATTGCTTGGCGAAGTCCTGCTCGCAAGCTGGTGGCTGCTGCGAACCGGGGATAGCCGGGCGCTCGCCGCCCCGAACTATGCCGACAACAATCCCTTCATCGCCACGGAGATCGCCCGGTTCGACGAACCCTGGGCCATGGCCATCGATCCGGGCACCGGCACAGTGTTCGTCACCGAGCGCAAGGGACGGATCAAGTTCGTTACTCCCGGAGGCAAGATCGGTACGGTCACCGGCGTACCTCCGGTCGTCTATGGCGGGCAAGGCGGGCTGGGCGATATAGTCTTTGCCCCGGCTCCGCCGCGCCCGTCACTTGACAGCCGCACCGTCTATCTCAGCTGGGCCGAGGGCGGTGCGGACAACACCCGAGGCGCAGTGGCCGCACACGGCGACCTGGTCTGCGCCGAGCATGACAGCTGCGCGTTGACCGGACTGACCCCGATCTGGCGCCAGCAACCCAAGACCACGGGAGAAGGCCACTACGCGCACCGCATGGCCTTTTCACCCGACGGCCGCCACCTGTTTATCGCATCCGGCGAGCGGCAGAAAATGCAACCGGCGCAGGAAATGAGCGGAAATCTCGGCAAGATCGTCCGGTTGCTTCCCGACGGGACTCCAGCGCCTGGCAACCCCTTCGCCGGCAAAGGCGGCGTGGCCGCGCAAATCTGGACTCTGGGCCACCGCAACCCGCTCGGTTTGCGTTTCGATCCGCAGGGGCGGCTCTGGGACCTCGAACACGGACCCGGCGGTGGAGACGAGCTCAACCTGGTCGAACCGGGCGGCAACTATGGCTGGCCGCTGGTCGCCGAAGGTCCGCATTACGGCGGCAGGGAAATTGCCCGCCACGCCACCCGTCCCGAATTCGCCGCCCCTGCGATAAGCTGGAACCCGGTGATCGCACCGGGCGATTTCATCTTCTACCGGGGCGGCCGGTTTCCCGGGTGGCGCGGACAGGTGCTGATCGCCGCTCTCGGCGCTCAAGGCATCGTGCGGGTGGCTATCGAGGGAGAAAAGGCGCGCGAGGTGGAGCGTTACAACATGGAAGCTCGCATCCGCGCCATCGCCGAGCGCGCGGACGGCTCGATCCTGGTACTGGAAGACGGCGAAGACGCGCGCTTGCTGCGGCTTTCGCCCCGCTGAGCGCTAATTCGTTCGACATTGCCCGGCCCTGCCCCTATCGGCGCGCGCCGTGGCCCAGATCATTCCTCACTCGATTATCCCGCTTGCAGACGTCGATCCCGCGCTGATCGAGGAACTGCTCGACCGCGCCTTCGAGCCGGAGCGCCACAAGCGCACCGCCTACAAGGTGCGCGAGGGGACCGACTGGCTTCCCGGCCTCAGCTTCGGTCTGCTCGACGAGGACGACAATCTCGCCGGCACCATCCAGTGCTGGCCGGTGGCGCTGACCGGGGCGGGCAAGGATGGCAAGGAGCGCGCCCATCCGATGATCATGGTCGGCCCGGTGGCGGTGCTGCCCGAACTGCAGGGCCTCGGCTATGGCAAGGCGCTGATGGAAGCTTGCCTCGCCGCGATCAGCCCGGAAGCGCCGCTGCCGCAAGTGATGATCGGCGATCCGGAGTACTACGGCCGGTTCTGGGGCTTCACCAACGAGCACACCGGCGGCTGGCGGCTCCCCGGACCGTTCGAACAGCGCCGCCTGCTGGTGCGGTGCGACAATCCGGCGGTGCTGCCCGAGCAGGGCATGCTGGGGCCGTGGTTGCGCTGAGCTGACGCCACCGGCCTAGACAGGGACGCGGAGGAGGTTTCATTTCGCGCAAAGACCGCAAAGGACGCTAAGAGGTTGCATCTGCGGCACTGCCGCATTTCATCTTGAATCTCGCAACCGGATGCAAAGATGCCACCATTCATCGGCAGGTGGCGCTCATCGTCTTCTTTGCGACCTTTGCGGCCTTCGCGCGAACCAATTTCCAACCCAAGCATTGTTGCGAAGCCCGCCTTCTGGCATCGCACCGACAATGCCCTATGAGCCACCCCCCGAACTGGCCGCCCTGTCGCTCGCCGAGATCGCCGCGCTGGTGGCGAAGCGCAAGCTGCCGCCGCTCGATCAGTGGCAGCCGCAGCGCAGCGGCGACAGCGAAATGCGCATTGCCGCCGATGGCCGCTGGTTTCACCAGGGCGGCGAGATAACCCGCCCCGCGATGGTCCGCTCCTTCTCCGCCCTGCTGATGCGCGACGCAGCCGGGCAGCACTGGCTGGTCACCCCGCACGAGCGCCTGTCGATCGCGGTCGACGACGCCGCCTTCATCGCCGTGGATGTCAGGCGCGATCACGGCGCGCTGTCGTTCCGGCTCAATTCCGACGATCTGGTCATCGCCGGACCGGATAACCCGATCCGCGCCGAGGGCGATCCCGACACGCCGGCGATCTATCTCGGAGTCCGGCACGGCACCGAGGCGAGACTCAATCGTAGCACCTATGCCCAACTGATTGAAATCGCTCTGGAGGATGGACAGCTCGCAGTCTCCAGTCAAGGCATGACATTCCCGCTGGTCCCGGCATGAGCCAGCTGTTCAGCCGTGTCAGCGACATGTTCCGCCAGGGCCATGAGGGCGAACCGCCCGAACTGTTCGGTGACCAGCGGCTGCTGGGATTAGAAGATTTCCGTCCCGCCGCCGTGCTCGTCGCCCTCACCGAGCGCGAGGAGCCCGGGGTGCTGCTGCTCCACCGGCCCACGAACATGCGCGCGCATCCCGGCGAAGTCGCCTTCCCCGGCGGCAAGATCGATCCCGGCGAAACCCCGGTCGAGGCAGCCCTGCGCGAGGCGCACGAGGAACTCGGCATCGACCCGGCCCAGGTCCGGGTAATCGGCGCCAGCGACGTCTACCGCACCCATTCGGGTTACGAGATCACCCCGGTTCTGGCAGTGGTGCCGCCCGATATCGAGATCACGCCCAACCCCACCGAAGTGGCGCAGTGGTTCGAGCCGCCGGCGGGATTCGTGCTCGATCCCGCCAACCACACCCAGCAATGGATCGAATGGGAAGGCGCGCAGCGGGCCTATTTCGAGATCATGTGGCAGCAGCACTCCATCTGGGGGGTAACGGCGGCCGTGATCGTCAACCTCTCGCGGCGGTTGCAGTGGCATGGGTGAAAAGCTTCCCCCCGCCGCCTGGACCAAGCGCAAGGACCTCGCCGGCCTTGTCGCCGCACTGGGGCCGGGCAACGCCCGCTATGTAGGCGGGGCGGTGCGCGATACCTTGCTGGGTATTGCAGTGAAGGACATCGACCTCGCCACTCCATTGGTGCCCGATCGGGTAATCGCCAAACTCGATGCGGCGCGGATCGGCTGGGCGCCCACCGGCATCGCCCACGGCACCATCACCGCGATCCTGCGCGATGGCCCGGTCGAGATCACCACCCTGCGTCATGACGTCAGCACCGACGGCCGCCGCGCGACGATTGCCTATGCCAGCGACTGGCAGGACGACGCCGCCCGCCGCGATTTCACCATCAACGCGCTCTATGCCGATCCGGCGAGCGGCGAGATTTTCGACTACTGGGGCGGGCTGGACGATCTCGCTGCAAGACGGGTCCGCTTCATCGGCGATGCCCGCGAGCGCATCCGCGAGGATCATCTTCGTATTCTGCGATACTTCCGGTTTCAGGCAAGGTTTGGCTCATTACCTGCTGATACTGTATCGGAAACAGCATGCGCCGAACTCGCCGCGACGCTCAAAGGGCTTTCCCGGGAACGCATCGGCATGGAATGCATGAACCTGCTTGCGCTGCCCGACCCCGCGCCGACAGTGGTGCGGATGGCGCAGCTGGGCGTGCTGGCCGTAGTGCTGCCCGAGGCGCGGGTGGAGGGGCTGACCGCGCTGGTGGCGGAGGAACTGCGGCAGGAGATTGCGCCGGATGCATTGCGCAGACTGGCTTCGCTGCTCCCCGCCGATGTGGGGGCGGCTGAGAAGGTGGCGGCACGCTTCCGGCTGTCGGGGGCGCAGAAGAAGCGGCTGATGCGCGCGGCGGGGCGCGACGGCACTCCTGCCGAAGCCCGAACCCTGGCCTACCGCCTCGGCATGGAGCAGGCCCTAGACCGCCTCCTCCTCACCGGCGCAGACACCGCCCCGCTCAGGAACTGGACCTTGCCCGTCTTCCCCCTCAAGGGCGGCGAGATCGTCGCGCGCGGGGTCAAGGCCGGGCCAGAGGTGGCGCGAATCCTGCGCGCGGTAGAGGATCGCTGGGTGGCGGAGCTGTTTCCGGGCGAGGAGCGGGTTCGGGAATTGCTCGATGCAGAGTTGGCGCCGCAACCCTGACCGGTAGCCGTGACTAGCGCGTCACGGCCTTGCCTAAGGCACGATCGGGTAGGTTGCGGTGACGATCCGATCTGTTTTACCGATGCGGTAGATCCTCCGGCCGTCCGACCGGTAGTAGCTGTCCAGCATCGTCCGTGTATTGCCGCGCTGATTCTCGTCGGGGAGTGCTGAGAGGTTGCCGCTATCGCGATCGCCCACATTCAGGGCGGCAGCCTCGGCGCCAGGCGCATACAGCTCGCTGCGGGCCTCGCTCAGTTTCTTCTCGGCTTTGAGCACATCCGCCTGCTCCTCACGCACCTCGTTCGCGGTTCCGTCGCGCATGGCGGAAGCCACGTCGCGACGCTGTTCTTCGAGATTGCGCTGATCGTTCCGCACTTCTTCGCGCTGCGTCGTCGAGCAACCCGCAAGGGTGGCGGCGGCAGTAATTGCCATGATGGAAAGTTTGAACATGCGCACTCCTGCGTTGAACCGTGGCTTCACGGCTGGTCTGTGCACAGGATGTGGCGATGAAAAAAAGAAATACATCGCCGAAAATATATATATTTTTCACGGAACAAAATAGACATTCGCAATAATAGCAATAGTCTTCTAAAATGTAATTGACCGGATAATTGGAAAAATTGCAGAGAAATATCTGAATTTTATGGAAACCTGTATCCTCGCCTGCGAGAGCCTTTCGCCTTTCACACGGAGAGAAGTCTGCGAGTGCGGGAGAACTCGATCCGCTGACCCGGCCTATTCCATATTCCAGCCATGGCTGACGATCAGCGACTGGCCGGTCAGCGCATTGCTGGGGAATGTCGCGAACATCAGCGTCACCTCGGCCACGTCCTCGATGCTGGTGAACTCGCCGTTAACGGTCTTGCCCAGCATCACTTTGCTGACCACTTCTGCCTCGGAAATGCCTAGTTCGCGCGCCTGTTCGGGAATCTGCTTGTCCACCAGCGGCGTGCGCACGAAACCGGGGCACACGACATTGGCCCGCACACCATGCGCCGCGCCCTCCTTGGCGATGGTCCGCGACAGCCCCATGAGGCCGTGCTTGGCCGTGACATAGGCCGATTTGAGCGGCGAGGCCTCTTTCGAGTGAACCGATCCCATCAGGATGATCGCGCCGCTGCCCTTGGCATACATATGCGGCAGGCAGGCCTTCGAAGTCAGGAAGGCGCCATCGAGGTGGATCGCCAGCATGCGCTTCCAGTCGGCATAGGCGAATTGCTCGACCGGGTTGACGATCTGGATCCCGGCATTGGCCACCAGCACATCGACCGTGCCCCAGGCCGAAACGATTGCGGCGACCCCGGCATCGACCTGCTCCTCGGAAGTGACGTCCATCGCGACGGCCATCGCCGTGCCGGGATGCTGTGCGTTGATATCGGCAGCAGCGGCCTGCGCGGCGGCCAGGTTGATATCGGCGATTGCGACGCGACCGCCGGCAGCGGCGAAGCGGCGGGCAATGCCGAGGCCGATGCCGCTGGCAGCGCCGGTGACGAGGGAGACGCGGTTGTTGAGGTGCACTGGGTGGTTCCTGCTATTGTGAGCGGATCGCATATGCCGATCATCAACAAATCAAAACCATAAAAAGCCCCTCCCCGGCGGGGAGGGGTTGGGGTGGGGGAGCGAGGCGAATGCCGAGCGTCCCGGCTATCCTTGGCGCACCGCCGCCAGCCCAGCCCCCAGCCCGCGTCATCCCGAACCTTCGGCCCATTCCCGCATCCCCCGACGCGCGCGTCCCGCGCGCTCCCCCACCCCCGGCCCCTCCCCGCCGGGGAGGGGGGCTTGCGCATAGTGCCTCAACCTACCCTTTTCCGTCACCCTGAACTTGTATGGTGGAACTGTTCTCCATCCCATTATCGTCACCCCGGGCTTGACCCGGGGTCCCGCTTTTGTTCTGGCTTGGTGCGGGAACCCAGCGGGACCCCGGGTCAAGCCCGGGGTGACGGGGTTTGGTTAGGGGTCTCCTTTGCGATAGCTCTGCGCGGGGTTCAGGCCTTGCCTGACATAGCGCGGATAGTGCGCGCGGCCTGGGACCGCTGGGTAGTGGAGGGCTTTCTGGGGGAGGAGAGGGTTTGGGAGATTTTAGGGGAGGAGTTGGCAGAGCATTGAAGATAATCAGCTTGCCACTCAAAGTAGAGGTTTTCAGTAATTATGAATCTAGAACCTACATCCGATGAATTGGTCATTTTCGACGAAATTTCGCAGCTTGCAGCGTCCTTGTGGACGAAATCTCTGGAGATCGAAGGTCTCAATACCGATCCTAAAATGTTCTCAATAATGCTTTTCAAGCGCCTTTGGAGCAATCACAGAGGATTCACGGTCCTTTGGAACAGTGAGCTAAATATTGAGAGTGACATTGTCCTTCGCAGTGGGCTTGAGGCAGCGATTTGCATTGCAGCTAACTTCAAACTTCGTGATGACTTTGTTTGCTTAATGCACCGAGATGCTGCTGCCACTCTCCAGGGCCAAATAAAGTGGCATCGGGACAACGCCGATTCGGAAACGGTGCGAGATTTTGAGGCAACGCTACGCAACCTTCAGGCTCGTTTTCCCGCAGGAACCAAAGCGGCAAAACTGGACTGGAAGTCTTTGGCGGAGCAGGGCGGAGTCCCCCAACTGTACGGCTTTCATCGAATGTTGTCTGGTGTATCGTCCCACGTCTCCGGCCTGTCCGTCCTGCGCGGAGTGACCGGCGAAGGAATGGCAGAGTTACAAGTCGAGTTGCGAGGACTAACCCGAAAAATACATCTGATGATGATGGCCGGAGCGACCTTGAAAGGATCGATGTTACATGCGGGAATGATTGAAGAAGATGCCCAAGTTGAGGCCGCTCTTGCGCTGACAAATCGAATGAATGCTCTGTCTAAGAGTTGGCCGGGAGTTGGGTGATAAGCCAAAAATCTTCCAACATTAGTCGAGTTTCAATGCCACCCCCCTAAAACCGCCCATCCCGAGGAAACCCCGTCGGCGGCAATCTCCCCGCCGCCCCCCGCGCCACCTTCCACAGGCCCACGTCCTTCTCCGTCCGCACCCGCCCGCTATCGCCGCCCATGGCCCAGCTTAGCCCTTCCTCCAGCCGCAACGTCACCGCATCGGCCAGCCCGCCATCGCGGTAGCGTTGCAGGGTTACGCCCTGGCCCTTGGCGAGCACGGGCAGTTCCTCGAGGCTGAAGATCACCAGCTTGCGGTTGTCACCCACCACGGCGATGTGGTCGTGCTCCGCCGGGATTTCGCGCACCACGGTCAGCTTCACCCCGGGCTTGGTGGTCATCACCCCCCGGCCCTTGCGGGTTTCGGCGAGCAATTCGTCAGCTT
Source organism: uncultured Alphaproteobacteria bacterium (assembly GCA_963775115.1). Lineage (GTDB taxonomy): Bacteria > Pseudomonadota > Alphaproteobacteria > Sphingomonadales > Sphingomonadaceae > Novosphingobium. Next base: position 849,637 of record CAVZHP010000003.1, on the reverse strand, counting down.
CCGCCGCAAAACCACGGCCCGTATTGGCGGCGAGCAGCAATTGCGCGCCCGGCCTGTACACCAGCAGTGCGATAATCTGCGCCTCGGCGTCGATATCCAGCATCGTCCGGATCGGCTCGCCGAAGCCGCGTGCGCCGGGGAGTTTGTCGGCGCCCAAAGTGTAGAACCGGCCGTTGTCCGCCGCGATCAGCAATTTGTCGGTGGTCTGGCAGTGCAGCGCCCAGGCCGGGCCATCGCCTTCCTTGAACTTGAAATCGCCATCAAGCGCCAAGTGTCCGCTGGCCCCGCGAATCCAGCCGCGCGCGGAGAGGATCACCGTCACCGGCGCCTTCTCGATCATCGCGTCCATGTTGAACTCACGCGCGGGCGCGGCTTCGGCGATGGTGGTGCGGCGGCGGCCGAGCGCGGTGTCCTCGGCATAGTCCTTGCGCAGATTGCCGAGATCGCGCTTCAATCGCGTGCGCTGGCGGGCGGGGCTGTCGAGCAGCTTCTGCAATTCGTCGCGCTCGCCGAGAAGGTCCTCGCGCTCCTGCCGCAGTTCCATTTCCTCAAGCTTGCGCAAACTGCGCAGGCGCATGTTGAGGATCGCCTCGGCCTGCCGGTCGGTCAGCGCGAACTCGGCCATCATCAGCACCTTGGGCTCGTCCTCGGTGCGGATGATCTCGATGATCCGGTCGAGGTTGAGGTAGGCGACGATATAGCCTTCGACCAGCTCCAGCCGGGCGGCGATCTTGTCGAGCCGGTGCTGGCTGCGGCGCAGCAGGATGTCGATCTGGCTCCTGATCCATTCCTGCAGGAGCAGCTTGAGGCTCAGCACGCCCGGTGTACGGCTCTCGTCGAGCACGTTGAGGTTGAGGCTGAAACGCGACTTCAAGATCGGAGAGGCGGTACAGGCCTTCCTTGAGCATCTCGGGATCGACATTGCGATTCTTCGGCACCAGCACCAGCCGGATCTGCTCGTCGCTCTCGTCGCGGACATCCTCGAGGATCGGCAGCTTCTTGTCGGCGATCAGCGCCGCGATCTGTTCGATCAGCTTGCCCTTTTGCACCATGTAGGGGATTTCGCTGACCACCAGCTGCCACATGCCGTTGCCCAGCCGTTCGATCCCGGCCTCGCGGTCTTCCTCCGCCCTGGTCTCGGCGGCATGGAAGCGGGCGCGGACGCGGAAGCCGCCTTTGCCGCTCTCGTAGGCGGCGGAGATCGCGGCGGGACTGTCGACGATGACGCCGCCGGTGGCGAAGTCCGGGCCCTTGAACAGCTCCATCAGCTGGGCGTGTTCGGCGTGGGGGTTGTCGATCAGCAGCAGGGTCGCGTCGATCACTTCGGCGACATTGTGGCTGGGGATGCTGGTCGCCATGCCCACGGCAATGCCCATCGCGCCGTTGGCCAGCAGGTTGGGGAACAGGCCGGGAAAAATCTCCGGCTCCTCGTCCTCGCCGTTGTAGGTCGGGTGGTAGGTGACCGTGCCTTCGTCGAGCCCGGCCATCAGCTGGATCGCGGTCCTGGTCAGCCGGGCTTCGGTGTAGCGGTAGGCGGCGGCATTATCGCCGTCGATATTGCCGAAATTCCCCTGCCCCTCGACCAGCGGATAGCGCAGCGAAAAGTCCTGCGCGAGACGGACCATGGCATCGTAAACCGACTGGTCGCCGTGCGGGTGATACTTGCCGATCACATCGCCGACGACGCGGGCCGATTTCTTGAACGCCTGTCCCGGGTCGAGCTTGAGCAGGCGCATCGCCCAGAGCAGGCGGCGGTGGACGGGTTTGAGCCCGTCGCGCAGGTCCGGGAGGCTCCGCGCGGTGATGGTGGAGAGGGCATAGACGAGGTAGCGCTCCGACAGGGCGCTGTCGAAGGGCGCATCGACGATGGCGTCGAAGGGATCGGGTTCGGTGGTGTCGGTGGGCATTGTCGAGAGGCCCTAGCAGCGGGGTTTGGGCGATTCCATGCGGAGGACGGGGTTTTGCGCAATCATTGGGGAAAGAATGGTTCGCGCGGAGGCGCGGAGAAGAGAAAAGATTTGGTTTCGCGCAAAGACCGCAGAGGACGCAAAGCAGTTGCGCTTGCGGCAAAGCCGCGATCTCCACATCGGCTGGCGGGAAGCCGCGAGATTTCTGATGCAGGAGTGCCTTGCGGCAAAAGCTGCATCGTTGCGTCCTTTGCGGTCTTTGCGCGAATATCCCTTGCTTCTTCTCCGCGTCTCCGCGCCTCCGCGAAACCGAAATCCTCTGTCTACCGCCGCTGCATGTCCCGGCTCTCCCCCGGTATTCGCACTTCCAGCCCGTCCAGCGCCTCGCTCAGCAATATCTGGCACGACAGACGGCTGGTGCGCATCACCCCGGCGGCGAGGTCGAGCATGTCCTCTTCGTCCGCCGAAGCCGGCGCCAGGCGCTCGAACCAGTCGGGTGAAACGACGACATGGCAGGTAGAGCAAGCCATCTGCCCCTCGCAGGTGCCCTCCAGCGGCAAGCCCTTGGCCTGGGCGAGAGCGAGCAATGTGTCGCCCTCATCGCCTTCGGCGGCAATGCGCCCCCCGTCGGCAGTCACAAAACAGACCTTTACCAACCTTATGCTCCTTGGGCCGCCGCAGCGCTTTCAATCGCGCGGCACGCCTCCTCCACGTCTTCTCTAGTCGTATAACGGCCAAAACCCAAACGAATTGAGTTGCGGGCCTGGCGCGCATCAAGGCCAATGGCCGTCAACACCCGGCTGGGCGCACCGGTGCCGCTGCCGCAGGCTGAACCGGCTGAGAAAGCAATTTCGCGGCAATCGCTCATCAGCCTCGGAAAGTTGAGGCCTTCGAGGCGCAGGCTCAGATTGCCCGGCCAGCGCGATGTTTCGCTACCGTTGAGCGACCAGCGCGCGAGGATCGAGCGGGCAAGGCTTGCGAGGCCTGCGAGATGCTGGAAGTCGGCATCCATCCGCTCCTTCGCCAGCGCCGCCGCCGCTCCGAACCCGGCGCACAGCGCTGGGCTGAGCGTGCCCGAGCGCAGCCCGCTCTCCTGCCCGCCGCCATGGATCAGCGGAGCGATCTTGACGCCGTCGCGCACCCACAGCGCGCCGATCCCTTTGGGGCCATAGAGCTTGTGCGCGGTCATCGCGATCAGGTCCGCGCCCTCTGGCGAAGCCAGCTTGCCCGCGCCCTGGACGGCATCGCATAGGAACAGAGCGCCCGCCTCATGCGCCCGCTCGGCCAATCGCGCGACGGGCTGGATTGTGCCGATCTCGTTGTTGACCTGCATGACGGCAACAAGCCCGATGCCGTCGCCAAACGGCACCTCGGGGTCGACCAGGCCTGCGGCACTGACCGGCAGTTCGCTCACCGCCGCGCCGCTTGCCAGTGCGGCATTGACCACGGCCGAATGTTCGATGGCCGAGAAGGCGATTCCCGCATCCGGGCCGCCCCACGCCGCTGCGCGGATCGCCTGATTGATCGCCTCGGTCGCCCCGCTGGTAAAAATCACCCGGCCACCTTTGGGCAGCAACGATGCAACCTGTTCACGTGCCACCTCGACCGCCGCCGCCGCAGCCCTGCCCGGCTTGTGCATGCTGTGCGGATTTGCGAAGCCCATTGCTTCCGGGCCTGACAGCCACGGCAGCATCGCCTGCAATGCCTCGGGCGCAAGCGGGGTGGTCGCCTGGTAATCGAGGTAGATCATGAAGCACGCTTCCAGACACCGCCGCGTGGTTGCGGCGTGCCTGCAGCGTGGTCGAGGTAGATCGGTTCGGGCGTCATGCGCGGAAATGTTGCTTTCGGAGGGATCGTTTCTATATACCGCTGCGCATCCATACACAGCCCCAAGCAGACCGGCGTCCCATTTCCGGCCCGCCGCGCGAGGGGCGATCAATCGCAGGTAACCCGAAACCATGCCATCCGTAATTTTTCCCGGCCCAGAAGGCCGCCTCGAAGGTCGCTTCCAGCCGGGACCGCGCCCGCGCGCGCCGGTCGCCATGATCCTGCACCCGCATCCGCAGGCCGGGGGCACGATGAACGACCGCATCACCCAGGCGATGTACAAGACTTTCGTCAACCGCGGCTTTGCCGTCCTGCGCTTCAATTTCCGCGGGGTCGGGCGCAGCCAGGGCAGCTTCGACAACGGCATCGGCGAGCTGTCCGACGCCGCCGCCGCGCTCGACTGGGTGCAGTCGATCCACGCCGAGGCACAGACCACCTGGATCGCCGGTTACAGCTTCGGCGCGCTGATCGGCATGCAACTGCTGATGCGCCGCCCGGAAATCCGCGGTTTCATCTCGGTCTCGCCGCCGGCCAACATGTACGATTTCAGCTTCCTTGCGCCCTGCCCCGCTTCGGGCATCATGGTTCAGGGCACGGCCGACACGGTCGTGACGCCCAGCGCGGTGCAGCGGCTGGTCGACAAGCTGCGCACCCAGAAGCACATCACCATCCATCACGACGAAATCCCGCGCGCCAACCATTTCTACGAAAACGAGTTCGACGAAATGATGCGCTCGGTCGACAATTACCTCGACATGCGGCTGTCGCCGGACTGTCCGATCAAGTAATGGCCTATCAAGTGATGCGCGGCCCGGCGGAAGCGCTAACACGAGGCACAGCAAAAAAGAACATTCGTCATTGTGAGCGAAGCGAAGCAATCCAAGGCGGATTGCGCTGCCATGGATTGCTTCGCTTCGCTCGCAATGACGAAGCTTGATTCGCCTTTTGCGCTCTCAGCGCTAGCGCATCAGTTTGCCGGCCATGCCGATGATGTCGTCGAGCGGATTGCCGTCGCGGTTCATGTCGAGGATCGAGGCCAGTCCGCCCAGCCCGCCGCCGGAACCGCCGACCGGTGCCGCCTGACCGCCGCCGAGCACCGAACTCAGGATCGAGCCGAGGCCGCCGCCCAAGCCTCCGAGGGTGCCGCCTTCAGGCTGGCTTTCGCCGCCGCCCCGGTGCGACAGATAGCCGCCGATCAGCATCGCCAGGATCGGCAGCATCTGCTTGAGCAGTCCCGGATCGATCCCGGTCTGCCCGGCGGCATGGCCCGCGACGGTGCGGCTGACTTCCTTCGATCCGAAAATCTGGCCGAGGATCGAATTGCCCTGATCGACATTGGTCGGCTCCGGACCCAGCACATTGGTCGCAAGCCCGCTGCCGCCAAGACCGCCAAGCATGCCGATCAGGCTGCCAAGCCCGCCTTCGCCGCCACCTGCCGCCTCGCTCTGCTTGCTGAAACCGCCGACAATCGCGGGCAGCAGCGCGCCTGCGCCGGCTTCCGCCATGGCCGGGGGGATGCCCAGCTGACTGGCGATGGCTTCGATCCCGCCGGTCTGCCGCAGAACATTCATCAGATCCATCGCATGCTCCATCATCCTCGCCTGTCACAATGCTGACAGGTGACCATCCTATCCCGGCAAGTGCCTTTCATGCTAGGTAATTCTCGCAAAGACGGCTAGTTTCGCGCTCGGGGCTAGCCCACGGGAATCAAGGAGAAACCCATGTCGATATTCAGCAAGATCAAGGATGCCATTTTCGGCGGCAAGGCCCAGGCCGCAACCCCGCCGCCCACCGCCGCGCCGTCTGCCGCGGTCGCTCCCGCTCCCGCTCCGGTGGCCGCCGAACCTGTCGATGTCGAGGCCAACCTCGCCGCCATGGCCGGTGCGGCAGGGCTCAACTGGAAGACCTCGATCGTCGACCTGATGAAGCTGCTGGGGATCGATTTCGAGCCTCGACAACCGCAAGGCGCTCGCGCAGGAGCTCGGTTATACCGGCGAACTCACCGGTTCGGCCGAAATGAACATCTGGCTGCACAAGGCGACGATGAAGGAACTGGCGGCCAACGGCGGCAAGGTTCCCGCCGAACTGCTCGACTGATAGCTGCCGGGCGGGTTTCCGACCCGCCGGCTACCTGAGTTCCCGGCCCAGCGGCGCAGTGCCGCTGGTGTCGGGCAGGGTCCAGATGGCGACATTGATTGCCATCACTGCCGCCAGCAGGAACATCAGCAGCATCTGCTTCCGCGATCCACCGCGCCGCCGCAGGAACACGGCGCCGAGCACTAGCAGGATGGCGGCAAGCACCGTGATCGAGAGGACCAGAGCCACCGTCAGCGGCCCTGAAGATCACACCGGGTCATATCACACTGAGGCGGATCAAGCCGGTGCAACGTCGTCGCCGGCCGGGTCGCCGCTATCCGGCGCATCGAAGATTGTTTCAAGTTCCGCCTCATTCGCTCCGACGCCTTCCGCCCGCGCCGCAACATAGCCGCCAATCAGCATGGCGAGAAGCGGAAGCATTGCTTCGAGCGCTGCCGGATCGCGGCCGCCTGTTTTGCACGCATCGGCCAGGCCGCGTCTGATTTCCGCGCTGCCGGCGATCCGGGCCAGCAGCGCCTCTCCTCCAGCCGGATCGACCGAATCGACCGACATCACTGCAGCCGCCAGCGATCCGCCGCCCAACTCGTCCAGCACAGCAAGCAATTCAGGCATCCCGCCGCGATATTGGCGAAATCCGTCCAGAAGCGGGGGAAGCAAGGCTCTCACCCCAGCCATAGCCTTGGCTGGCGGCACGCCAACTTGGCGGGCCATGGCATCTATCCCCCCGCTTCGCCATAACATGGCGAAGAAATCCATCACGCTCTCTCGGCCACACAGGTAGCCCGGTTTGAAACGCGACCCGTTGTTTGGCTCTATCCCGCCCTATCCGGCAATGACAAGGGCCAGAACTGCATTCCGTGAGGTTTTACCCGCTCCCGGCGCGAAAAATTGATGCCACCGCACCGAAAGCACCGGGGGCAGGCTTGGGGCCATGCCCATCATGGTGTTCGGCGGATTGGCCTCAGGCCGCGACCGGCGCCGCCTGCCGCACGCCCTCATCGACATGGGCGGCGAATTGTTCGAAGTTGGCGACGAACTTGCGCACCAGTTCGTGCGCGGTGCGGTCGTATGCCTCGGCATCGGCCCAGGCGCCGCGCGGGTCGAGCAACTTGCTGTCCACCCCATTGACCTTGACCGGAACCTCGAAGCCAAAGTTGGGGTCCTTGCGGAATTCGGCAGTGTTGAGGCTGCCGTCGAGCGCGGCGTTGAGCAACGCGCGGGTCGCCTTGATCGGCATGCGGCTGATGCCGGGCATGGTCGCCAGGCCCCCGGTCCAGCCGGTGTTGACCAGCCAGCACTTTACCCCGCCCTTGGCGATCCGCTCCTTGAGCAGATTGCCATAGATCGAGGGATGGCGCGGCATGAAGGGCGCGCCGAAACAGGTGGAGAAGGTCGCCTCCGGCTCGGTCACGCCGATCTCGGTGCCGGCGACGCGAGCGGTATAGCCCGAGAGGAAGTGATACATCGCCTGGTCCGGCGTCAGCCGCGCGATCGGCGGCAGCACGCCATAGGCATCGGCGGTGAGGAAGATGATATTGGCGGGAACCGGCCCGAGGTTTTCTTCCGAGGCATTGGGAATGAAGTCGATCGGGTAGCTCCCCCGGCTGTTTTCGGCGAGCGAATTGTCGTCGAAATCGAGCTGGCGGGTATCTGGATCGATCACCACATTTTCCAGCACCGTGCCGAAGCGCTTGGTCGTCGCGAAGATCTCGGGTTCGGCCTCGGGCGAGAGGCGGATCATCTTGGCGTAGCAGCCGCCTTCGAAATTGAACACGGCAGTGTCCGACCAGCCATGCTCGTCGTCGCCGATCAGAGTGCGGCTGGCATCGGCCGACAGCGTCGTCTTGCCGGTCCCCGAAAGGCCGAAGAACACTGCGGTCTTGCCGTCGGGGCCGATATTGGCCGAGCAATGCATCGGCATCACGCCGTTGGTGGGCAGCAGATAGTTGAGGATGCCGAACACGCTCTTCTTCATCTCGCCGGCATAGGCAGTGCCGCCGATCAGAATCAGCTTTTCGGTAAAATTGACTGCGATGACCGTCTCACCGCGGGTGCCGTGGCGGGCCGGATCGGCCTGGAATGTGGGCAGATCGATGATGGTGTATTCGGGCGCGAAATCTGCCAGCTCGAGCGCCTCGGGACGGACCAGCAAGGTGCGGATGAACAGGTTGTGCCAGGCGCGCTCGTTGATCACCCGGACATTGACACGGTGTTCCGGCTGCGAGCCGCCGAACAGGTCGGCGACATAGAGCTTGTCCTTCTGGGCCAGCGCGGCGAGGAAATCCGCTTTCAGCGCGGAGAAGTGCGCCGGGCTCATCGGCACATTGGTCTTGCCCCACCAGACGCTGTCGCGGGTTTCGGCATCCTGGACGATGAATTTGTCCTTGGCCGACCGGCCGGTGTGCTTGCCGGTCTGCACCACCAGCGGGCCATCGGCGGCGAGCACGCCCTCGCCGTTCCTGACGGCATGCTCCACCAGCGGCGCGGTGCCGAGATTGGCGTAGATCGCCGCTTTGGTGACAATACCCTGGCGGTCGAGCGGATAGCTGAGCGTGGCGGCGGTCAATGGTATCTCCAGAAATTCGGCACCTCACCGGGAGGCCCGGCAGCGCATTACTTGCGGATGGTTGCGGATTTACGAATCTCCACCGCTCACGGTCACCGCGCATAGTCGAGCAGCCGATTTCCGTCAAATCGCCTAGCTGTTTCATATATAGACACAATTTCAGATGGTTAAGGCCATATCGTTGCGTCACGTTGTCAGCATCCCGGCTATCGGCTAACCCGGAAGGCCCGCCGATCCGGTCGCAGCGAGCGCCAGGAGTATCATGGCCGAACCGCCTGCCAGTCAGACCGCCCCCGCCCAGACCGCCGCCGACCCCGGCGGTGCGCGGCAATGCATCGCCCTGGTCGACGACGACCGCAACATTCTGACCACCGTTTCGATCGCGCTGCAGGCCGAAGGATTCGACACACGCGTCTATTCCGATGGCCAGACCGCGCTCAAGGCCCTGCTCGAAAACCCGCCCGATCTCGCCATCTTCGACATCAAGATGCCGCGCATGGACGGGCTCGAACTGCTGCAGCGGATGCGCGAGAAGAGCATGGTGCCGGTAATCTTCCTCACCTCGAAGGACGAGGAACCCGACGAGGCGCTCGGCCTCGCGCTTGGCGCCGACGATTATGTCGCCAAACCATTCAGCCAGCGGCTGCTGGTCGCGCGGATCAGGGCGATCCTGCGGCGCAGCGATCTGGTGCGCGCCGATATCGCAGCGGAGGACCGGGTAGACCTGCCCGAAGTCATCCGGCGGGGACGGCTGGAAATGGACCCGGCGCGCCATCAGGTAAGCTGGGACGGCAAGCCGGTCTCGCTGACCGTCACCGAATTCATGATCCTGGAGGCGCTCGCCAGCCGCCCCGGCGTGGTCAAGAGCCGCAACCAGCTGATGGACGCCGCATACAGCGACGACATCTTCGTCGACGACCGCACCATCGACAGCCACATCAAGCGATTGCGCCGGAAGTTCCGCGCCGCCGATGCCGGATTCTCGGCCATCGATACGCTGTACGGCGCGGGCTATTCCTTCACCGATGGCTGACCGCCGCTGGGCGAACTGGCTGGCGCGGCTGCGCTGGAGCCTCGGGGTCTCGCTCACTTCGCGCATCCTGGCGGTGAACATCATCGCGCTGGGCCTGCTGGCGGGCAGCCTGTTCTATCTAGACAGCTACCGCAACCGGCTGCTGGCCGAGCGATTCACGCTGGCCCGCGCCGAGGCCGAGATCGCCGCCGATGCCCTGGCCGTATCCAACCGCTCGCAGCGCCGTGCCTTCATCGCCCGGATCGGGACCAAGCAGACATTGCGGCTGCGGCTCTACAACGCCAATGGGGCGCTGATCGCCGACAGTTTCGAACTGGCGAAGCCGTCATTCGCTTTCGTCGATCCCGGCGCAGAGCCATGGTACCAGAACGCCGCGCGGTCGCTCGACCGGGGGATGGACTTCCTGCTCGGCACGCCGCCGGTAGCCGATTATATCGAGCCCGGCCGCAAGGACATCGAAGCCTGGCCCGAAGTGACCGAGGCCCGCCAGACAAAGAGCACCGCCATCCGTCAGCGGCTGGCGCCCGACCGCACTCCGGTGATTACGGCGGCTGCTCCGGTGGGCTCGCTCGGCCAGGTGCTGCTGACCACCCGCAACGCCACCGACATCACCCAGAATGTCCGCAACGCCCGGCAGACGCTGGCGATCACCGTCGGGGCGGCGCTGATGATTTCGATCCTGCTGTCGCTGTTCCTCGCCCGCACCATTATCCAGCCTTTGCGTCTGCTGGTGCGCGCGGCGGTGCGGGTGCGGCTGGGCCGTGAGCGCGAAGTGATCGTGCCGCGACTGCCCGAGCGGCGCGACGAGATCGGCTTGCTCGCCAGGGCTATTTCCGACATGACGACGGCCTTGCGCCAGCGGATCGACGCGGTCGAAACCTTCGCCGCCGATGTCGCGCATGAGGTCAAGAACCCGCTCGCCTCGCTGCGCAGCGCGCTCGAGTCGCTCGAAAAGGTCGAACAGCCGGACTTGCGCCGCCAGCTCGGCGCGATTGCCGCGCACGATGTCCAGCGGATTGACCGGCTGGTCACCGAGATCGCCGACGCCAGCCGGATCGACGCCGAACTCAGCCGCACCACCTTCGAGCCGGTCGATACCGCAGCGCTGGTGGAAGGTCTGGTGGAAGGCCGCCGCCAGCGCGGGGTCAACCGCGATTGCGAGATCAAGGTCGTCAGGCACGGCAGTGGCCCATGGCTGATCCCGGGCGATGCGCCGAAACTCGAACGAGTGCTGGAAAACCTGTTCGACAATGCGGTTTCCTTCTCGCCGCCCGGCGGCGCGATCACTGTGGAACTGACCCGCACCGACGATCACATCAGCATCGGCGTCACCGACGAGGGGCCCGGCATTCCCGCCGAAGCGCGCGAGAAGGTGTTCGAACGCTTTCACTCGCTGCGACCGGCGGCAGAGGATTTCGGCAACCACAGCGGCCTCGGCCTCGCCATTGCCCGGACCATTGTCGAGGCGCATGACGGCGCCCTGACCGTGCGAGGGCAGGCCGGAGGCAAACCGGGCGCCTGCCTGACGATCGAGCTGCCGGCATGGAGCGACGAATGATGGAAGCCGGATGATGCAGGCCCATCAGGCCAGCTGTGTTGCCGTCGGCGGCCGGGCGCTGCTGATCGAGGGCACACCGGGAAGCGGCAAATCGAGCCTGGCGCTGGTGCTGATCGACCGGGGCGCGGTGCTGATCGGCGACGACGGGGTCATGCTGGAGCTGCGCGAAGGCCGGTTGCTGGCGCATCCCCATCCCAAAACGCGCGGCCTGCTGGAAGTGCGCAATCTCGGCCTGCTGGACTTTCCGGTGTGCGATGTGGCGCCAGTGGCTCTGGTGCTTCGGCTGGACGAGGCTGCACCGCGCTTTGTCGAGGGCGCCGAGCAGGTGGAGCTGGCGGGAGCCGCGCTGCCCTTGCTGCGGCTCTGGCCCGGCAGCCCGGTGCTGCATCTGCGGGCGGAACTGGCGCTGGAGCGGTACGGGCTGGCTTAGGCCAGGCTGTCCACCAAAGGGCGGCTGGCAGCGCCAATCATCGCCCCGGCGCTGGCGGACCGATTGCCGGCAGCCGAATTTCGGCGCAGACTTGGCCCTCGCCGCCTTGCAGGGGATAGCCGCCATGACCGTTACCTCGCTCCACAACGAGAAGATCGTCGATCAGCACACCCGGCAGGCCAGCGGCTATGCGAAGTTGACCGGCAGCATGTCCGGGGAGCAACGGGCGCCCCGTCATGTTGCAATGGGTGCCCGGCCAGACGACGAGCTGCTCGATATCGCCTGCGGCCCCGGTTCGCTCACCCTTGCCCTGGCGCCGCATGTGGCCAAGGCGACGGGTTTCGATATCACTCCGGCGATGCTCGACGAGGCCCGCGCCGCGCAGGAACGCAGCGGCATTAAAAACGTCGAATGGGTGCAGGGCGATGCCGCCAGACTGCCATTCGCCGACGGCAGTTTTTCGCTGGTGACATGCAGCGCGGCATTTCATCACTTCGAAGATCCGGCCCGTATTCTCGCCGAAATGGCGCGAGTTTGCCGCAAGGACGGCCGTGTCGTTGTCAGTGACGTTGCACCGGATGCGGACAAGACGCATGCTTATGACCGGATGGAGAAGATGCGCGATCCCTCGCATGGCCACGCGCACAGCGTGCCCGAACTGGCCGGGCTGGGCGCGGACCTTGCTCTGGGCGAACCGGCGGTCCAGACCAGCCTCACTGGCCCTATGGCCTATGAAGCGGTGCTTGCGACCTCGTTTCCCGAGCAATACAGCCGGGAAGAGCTGCTTGGTCTGATGCGCGAAGACGCGGAATTGGGCGAAGACCGCAACGGCTTCAAGGCGCAGATTGCCGATGGCAAAGTGCTGGTGACCTATCCGATGTCGACGGTGATCTGGACGAAGAACTGACGCCGCTAATTCTAGGGCCGCATCACCGAGCCGCCATCGACGCTCATGATCTGGCCGGTTATGTAGCTGCCCTCGTCCGACATGATCAGCGCGCCCATCGCGGCGATGTCCTCTGGCCGACCCAGCTTTCCGGTCAGCGTCGCCCGGGTGAATTCCGCGACCAGTTCGGCGGGGACCTGTTCGGCGAAACGCGAGTGGGCGATGACGCCGGGCGAGATGACATTGGCGCGGACGCCTTGCGGGCCGAACCGCCGCGCGACGTGGCGCATCAAGGCATGGAGCGATGCCTTGCTCATCCCGTAGGCGACGCGCACCAGCTCGCCCATATAGGCGGCGTCCGAGCTGGTGTAGATGATCGACCCGCCGCCGCGCTTCAGCATTTCCGGAATGGCGTGACGGCTGCACAGCATGAAGCCGCGCGAGCTGACATCCATCACCGCGTCGAAATCCTCGAGCGGGACGGTAGTAACATCGTGCTCGGAATCGCCGGCATTGAAGCCAGTGTAATTGGCGTGAAAGCCATCGAGCCCGCCGAATTGCACCACCGCGAGTGCGACCAGCGCCTTGATCGAAGCATCGTCCCCGCCATCGAGGTCGGCACCGACGATGCTCGCACCGGTCGCGGCGATTTCACCGGCAGTGTCCCGCGCCCGCGCGCCATCGATATCGCCCAGCACCACCGCCGCGCCCTCGGCGGCATAGCGGCGGGCCAGCTCGTCGCCGATCCCGCCCGCACCTGCGACGATGATGACTTTGCCAATGAGACGATTTTGCATGCGTTGCCTCCCGATCAAACCTCGCCCTATTCGTCACCCTTCCAGCCGCGCCGCCGCCAAGGCCCGCAAATCGCTGGTCTTGATCTTCTCGTTGCCGGTCAGCGCATAGTCCGCGTCGGTGAAGAACAGCACCCGGCGCGGAACCTTGAAGCTGGCGACTTCCTTCTTGACGAAGGCCTGGATCGCCGCTTCCTCCAGCACCGTCCCGTCCACCGGCACGATGCAGGACACCACCATCTCGCCCAGCAGCTTGTCCGGCACGCCCACGGTCTGCGTCCGCTTCACGCCCGGAAACTTGACGATCACCTCGTCGACTTCGAGCGGCGCCACGTTCGCGCCGCCGGTCTTGATCATGTCGGTCAGTCGCCCGGACCAGAAGAAGCGGCCGATCTCGTCGATGTAGCCGCCGTCGCCGGTGTGGTAGAAGCCCTCCGCATCGAAGCAGTCCTCCGGCGCCTTGCCGAGATAGCCCGACATCAGCGTTGGCCCCTTGACGCAGAACTCGCCGATCATGCCCATCGGCACCGCAAGGCCGGTATCCTGATCGACCATCTTGATGGTGTTGCCCGGCAGCGGCCCGCCCATGCTGTCCTTGATAGACTTCGGGCGGCGTATCCGCGGCGAAGCCGGTGCAGACAGTCATCGTTTCGGTAGTGCCGAAGGCCATCGGCACGTCCCAGCCGGTATCGACCGTCGGGTGTTCCCAGATCATCTCGCCGCGCGGGATGTACTTCAGGCTGGAGAGATCGACCGAGGCCCAATTCGCCGCCGCCTGCAACCGCGCCCACTGGTGCGGGCGGCCGTTGATGAACTGGAGCTTCTCTTTTTCTATCAGGTCCAGCGCTTCCTCTGCATCGAACCAGCGCTGCAGTACCAGCGCCCCGCCGGTCGAAAACGCCGAACCTGCCACCATCGAGACATTGCCCGACCAGAAAAAGCCGTTGCCCGTCCAGCTGCGCACCGGCCCCCGCATGCAGAAGGTCTGCGGCCAGCGCCACCACTGGATGGCGAAAGCCCGCTGCGAATGGACGATGCCCTTGGGCTGGCTGGTGGTGCCCGAGGAGAAGAATATGCCGCCTGTATCGGTGGGAACCACGCTATCGGCGCGGGCCAGCGCCTGCGCCTGGGGGATGGTTGCGCCGTGGGCGAGGAATGCGTCCCAGCTCTCGACCGCGCCGCCCTGCGCCGGTTCGAACGGATCGGAGCCCCCCGCCACCCCGCCAAGTGTGACCAGCCGCCGGAGGAACGGAAAACGTTCCGACACCAGAGCGCCCGGCTCGCCGCCGCCGATCCCCGGCTCCAGCGCAGCCAGCATCGCGTGAAAATCGGTCTTGAGCACCTGCTGCTCGAGCAGCAACACCGAAATCTGCGAAGCCTTGACCATGTAATCGAGCTCGGGCGGAGTCGAGAAAGTGCTGAGCGCCACCGGCACGCCCCCAGCGAGCGAAATGCCAAACAGAGCGGCGAGGAATTCCGGCCGGTTGGTCATCAATATGCCGACCCGCGTGTCCTTGCCCGCTCCGCAGGCAATCAGCGCCCGGGCGACGTCCAGCGAGCGGGCTAGAAGATCGTCGTAGCTCCACGAAATCCGCAAATCGCCGCTGCGCAGCACCAGCGCCTCGGCGGGCCCATGCCTGCGGACAACTTCGCGCAGATAGCCGCCGATCGTCAGCGGACCGATGCCGGCCTCCTCGGAGATCGGAATGCCATGGGCAATCGAAAGTGCCTCACCCGCCACGCGCTTCTCCCGTCCCCGCTGTCATCGCACAGCCATGCCTGTGCGGGCTGGCTGCGGTCCATACCAGATCGTGCGGGCAGTTGTGCATTTTGCGCGTGAAAGCAGCGGCGGGATTGGTCTAGGGATGGGCAATTCGCTTAAATCGCTCCTCCCCCCTTGCGGGGGAGGATAGCGCAGCTTGCTCCGTCAGGAGCTAGCGAAGCTTGGAGAGGGGGCAATGGTGCGCTGCAATCGCCCCCTCTCCAACTGCGGCTAGGCAACAAGTTGCCAAGCCTTCGTATCCTCCCCCGCAAGGGGGGAGGAGTGTCAACGGGAGAGAGACAAAATGGCGAAACTGGCAAGACTTCTCAGCGGCAAGGGCATCGAGACACTCAAGATCGAGGACGCGGCGGTGCCCGAGCCCGGCCCCGGTGAAGCCCTGGTCCGGCTCCACGCGGCGACGCTCAACTTCCGCGACCTGATCATGGCCAAGGGGCTGATCCCCGGCATCGCCAAGGAGCCCGATCTGGTGCCGCTGTCCTGCGGCGCGGGCGAAGTCGTCTCGGTGGGCAGCGGCGTGACGCGGGTCAAGGCCGGTGACCGGGTCAGCCCGATCTTCTCGCTCGGCCATATCAGCGGGCCGCAGACCTCCTATGAAATGCTCGGCGGTTCGGTCGATGGCGTAGCGCGGCAATATGCGGTGTGGCCGGCCGAGAGCCTGGTACTCAACCCCGACGAGCTTGGCGATCTCGAAGCCGCGACGCTCACCTGCGCCGCACTCACCAGCTGGTCGGCGCTGAACGCCTTCCGCCCGACGCAGAAAGGCGAATGGATCCTCGCCCACGGCACCGGCGGCTGCTCGATCGCCGCGCTGCAATTCGCCAAGGCGATGGGCTGCAATGTCGCAATCACCTCCTCGTCGGACCGCAAACTCAACCGCGCCAAGAGCCTGGGCGCGGACCTGACGATCAACTACAAATCCACGCCGAACTGGGCCGATGCGATCCGCAAGGCGCTGGGCGGCGCGAAAGTCGCGAACGTGATCGACACCGTCGGCGCGGTGCAGTTCGACGATAACGCCTCGCTGCTGGCGGACGGCGGCCAGCTTTCGGCGATCGGCATGCTGGGATCGGACTTCAGCTGGTCGGTGCAGAACCCCACGGTGACGCTGGCACCGATCAGCGTCGGCGACCGCGACGGGCACGAGGCGATGATCCGGTTCATCGTCGAACACCGGATCAAGCCGGTGGTCGATGTGGTCTACGATCTTGAGCGGATTCAGGACGCCTATCGCTGTGCCGAGAGCAATAGCTTCTTCGGCAAGGTGGGGGTGAATTTGCTGTAAGGCGGTGAAATGCCCAGACGCTGCTTCATCACCGGACAATCTTCGTCATTGCGAGTGACCGGAGGTCGCGCGGCAATCCAGGGCGGCGTATGCGACTCTGGATTGCCGCGGGGCTTCGCCCCTCGCAATGACGAAGGGGTATTGGGCGGTTACGCCCCCTACCCCGCCTTCATCGCCGTCGCTTTCGCGGGATCGAGCAGCTTGAAGATTCCGTCCGTCGAAGCCACAGTGCGCCCGCCGGCCTCGATCAGCCCGCGAATGAACACCATGCTCGATGTCTTGCGCACCAGCTCCGGCTGGCAGGTGATGAACTCCCCCACCTGGGCCGCGCCGACGAACTGCACCGCCAGGTGCGCGGTGACAAACATTGCCTTCCCGCCAGTCGCATAGGCTGTGCCCAGCCCCAGGGCCATGTCGGCAAAGGTCATCATCGCGCCGCCGTGGACGATGCCGAGATTGTCGTTGCCGAGATGCTCCTGCGCCAGCAATCCGGCCCACACCTTGCCGTCGATCGCCTTCGAAAAAGTCGGCCCGATCGCGGCGGAATAACGTACCGCCGGAATACGCGCCCAGCCCTGGGCTAGCAGCTCTGCTTCATCCATAGCCTCAGAGCGCCTGATTGCCGACACCGGCCGCATGCTTGGCCGCGATCCAGCCAAAGCACATCGACGGGCCGACGCTGGCACCTGCGCCCGGATAGACCCGGCCCATCGGCGAAGCGGTCGAAACCCCGGTGGCGTAGAGTCCCTCGATCACCGAGCCATCGGCCTTGACCACCCGCGAGTTCACATCGGTGACAATGCCGCCATAGGTGCTGACGTCGCCGGCGATCACATCCACCGCATAATACGGCCCCTTGTCGATCGGGCCGAGCGTCGGGTTGGGCTTCTTGAACGGATCGCCCAGGTACTGGTCGTAGAAGCGTACCCCGCGCTGGAAATCCTCGTCGGCACCCTTGGCCATCATCGTGTTCCATCGATCCACCGTGGCTTTGAGTGTGGCCGGATCGGCGCCAATCTTGGTGGCCAGCTCCTCAATCGTGTCTGCCACCTTGAGATAGCCGGTCTCGAACCAGCTCTTCGGCTTCTTCTTGATCCCGACCGTGCCGGCCAGCTGATATTCCTCCATGAACTGCGCATCCATGATCGCCCAGCTCGGCATGGCATTGCCGCGTTTCAGCATGGTCTCGCAGTAGAGTTCGTAGGAGCACGATTTGTTCATGTAGCGGATACCCGCCTGATCGACGAGGATGCTGTGCGGCTTGGCGGTTACCCCCTGCATGCCGGGGCGGACATAATTCTCCGCCCAGCCAGGCGGGAGCGTCCCGGGGAATCCGACCATTTCGTCCATCTGCGCCAGCACGCCGCCGACCCGCTCCATTTCCAGATGCATCTCACCGGTGTCGCCTTCGGGGGTGTTGCTCCATTCGGAGCGGGTGCCCGGCATGTATTTGTCGCGCATCGCCTGATTGTGGGCAAAGCCCCCGGCATTGACCAGCACGCCAAGATTGCCGCCGATCCGCCAGCTCTTGCCATCCTTGACTGTCAGCACACCGGTGACTTTTCCGCCCTCGACAATCAGTTCGGAAACCGGCGATTCGAGCCGGATGTCGATGCCCTTCTCCAGCCCGGCCTTGAGCATCCGCCCCTGCAGGCAAGCCCCTGCCGTCGTCCATTGCTTGCCGGTGAGCTTGCCCATGACGACAGTGAGAGCCGTCTTGGCGAACAGCCATTTGATCGCCCAGCTGTGTTTCATGTAGGCGAATTGCATGCCGTCATCGAGCCTGATCGGCATTTCGAGCATGCCCACCCGCAGCTTCGATGCCCAGGCGCCCAACTCCTTCCGGTTGAACGGCGGGGCGACCACCGTGCGGCTGGTCTCGCAGCCGCCGGGCAGGTTGTCGTAATAATCGGGCCAGAACTTCGATCCGCGCTCCAGAGCGATGCCCTGACCCAGCAGGAACTCGATCATCTTAGGCGCTTCGTTGACATAGGTCAGCCGCTTCTCGTGGCTGGTGCCCGGTGCATCGGAATCGTCGCCAACCACGGCATCGAGATAGGTGATCGCCTTTTCCGGGCTATCTTCGCCCGGGTCCATGAAGCGGTTGTTCGGGATCCACATGACGCCCCCCGACTTGGCCGTGGTGCCGCCGAAGAATTCGGTCTTCTCCAGCACCACGACGCTCTTGCCCGCCTGGCGCATCAACATGCCGGAGGACATCGACCCAGCCCCGCTGCCGACCACCACCCAGTCGAATGTTTCGTCGAACCCCGGCATCCGTCAAACTCCCAATTGCTCCGGCGCTGCGCGCCTGTTCAGCGCACCTGTCGCGCACGGAGGACGAATTGGCAAGGCATCGCTGGCCGGTTTTCGCGGTGCGTTTCCTTGCATATCGCTCCGGCGCGCTTAAGACACCTGGCAAGAGGAGAGAGCATCGAAATGGCCGATACCGTCCCGAACCTGCCCAACCTCAATTCCATCCTGATGGCCCGCGAGGGCCGCATGTTGCGCATCACCTTCAACCGGCCCGATCAGCTCAACGCCGTCAGTCTCGAACTGCACGACGAGCTGGTCGAGGCGCTGTATTTTGCCCAGGGCGATACCGGGTCGGACCTGCTGCTGATCACCGGCGCGGGGCGGGCGTTTTCCGCCGGGGGCGACATGGACCACATCGCCCGCTCGGCCGAACAGCCGCATCTGTTCGATCACGAGGCGCGGATGGCCAAGCGGATCGTCTATACCCTGCTCGATATCGACAAGCCGATCGTCTGCCGGCTGAACGGCCATGCGGTTGGCCTGGGCGCGACGATCGCGCTGCTCTGCGACATCGTTTTCGGCGCGGAGGGCGCCAAGATCGGCGATCCGCATGTCGGCATCGGCCTTGTCGCGGGCGATGGCGGCGCGGTGATCTGGGCGCAGCGGATCGGGCTGGCGCGCGCAAAGGAATACCTGTTCACCGGCGAGCTGCTCACCGCACAGAAGGCCGCCGAGATCGGCCTGATCAACCACTGCGTGCCGGCGGACGAACTCGACGCCGCAGTCGATGCCTTCTGCCAGAAGCTTCTGGGCGGCGCGATGGGGGCGATCCGGATGACCAAGGTGCTGACCAACCTCGAGCTCAAGCGCATCGCCCACGCGGTGATGGAAACCGGCATCGCCATGGAATTGCTGAGCGTGCGCAGCGCCGATCACCGCGAGGGCATCGCGGCGCTGCGCGAGAAAAGGAAGCCGGTGTTCGGGAAGGGCTAGCCGACCCCTTTCACCCAACCCCTTTCACATAGTCGCCGCACTCGACGAACAGCGCGGTATAGGTCGTCGCATCTTCCGTCGCCGTGCCCGGCGTCAGCTTGCCCGCCTGCGCCGCCCCGCCGACCGCAGCGAGATAGGCACCCGGATCGTCGCATTCGATATCGTAGATCGCGAGAAACTGGTTGGTATCCGCGCCCATCATCTTGGCCACCAGCTGAAAGCGCTGCGCCCCCTGCGATCCGGCGAACGCGGTCATCTCGGGCAGGTGGATGTTCTGATACCAGTCGTGAAATTCGGCTTCCTTGCCCGGCGTCGGGGTGGTGAGGGCGACAATCTTGCATTTGGCCATTGGGGCATCCTCCGTTTGTTGTGACCGGGCATGTATTGGCGAATGCGCCGGGCAGCGCAAGCGGGTGCGTGGCATCGCGCTTGCGGATTTTCGCGCCGCGCATAGACTGCCCGGAAACTTGCAACGGAGAGCATCCATGGCAACTCTGGCAGAGCCCCGCAGCTTCACCCGCTTCTCGGTCGATCCGCTGACGCCGCGCATCGGCGCGGAGATTTCGGGAGTCGATCTGAGCGGTGACATTCCGGACGAGCTGATTGCCGAGATCCGCGCCGCGCTGCTCACCTACAAGGTGATCTTCCTGCGCGATCAGGACATCGGCGAGGAGCAGCACATCGCCTTCGCCCGCCGCTTCGGCGAACTTGAAGTGCACCCCGTCACGCCCGCGGACCAGGCCTACCAGGAAATCTTCCACCTCAAGACCCGGCCCGGCGGGCGCACCGGCGCGGACCTGTGGCACTCGGATGTCACCTGGCGCGCGGAGCCTTCGCTGGGTTCGGTGCTGCGCGCACGGATTATGCCCGAGGTCGGCGGCGACACCATGTTCGCCGATATGGTCGCGGCCTACGAGGGACTGTCGCCGGCGATGAAGCAGTGGGTCTGCACACTGACTGCCGAACACGACGGCAGCGTGTTCGCCGCGTTCCAGGGCAAGACCCGCGAGCAGTTCTGGGAGGAGTTCCCGCTGCAGGAACACCCCGTGGTGCGCACCCACCCAGAAACCGGCGAACGCGCGCTTTATGTCAACTGTGCTTTCACCACGAAAATCAAAGGTTTGGACAAGAAGGAGAGCGACTGGCTGCTCGATCATCTTTATGCGCAGGCATCGAAGCCCGAATACCAGTGCCGCTTCCGCTGGAAGGTCAATTCGATCGCCTTCTGGGACAACCGCGCCTGCCAGCACTATGCCGTGAGCGACTATGCCCCGGCCATGCGGGCGATGGAACGGGTGACGGTGATCGGCGACAGGCCCTATTTCGATCCGGCGCGATAACTGCGGGTTGGGGTAAACTATCTTGACAGAACAAGCCAAATAGGTTATAAGCTCGCCCGTCAGTTCTACTGACCAAGCGACGGGTGCGGGGGCAGGAAAGCGCTTCGCTCTCACACCTCCGCAATTGGCCGGCGCTCCCCAGCGGAAGCGTCCGCATTCAAACGATGCGAGGAGCGGCCGGCGATCTCCGGCTGCGGAATTCCGGGGTATGCCCCGAAGGTCAGCGGCAAGGACGCGAGCCCGCCCCGCTGCCGCCTCGCACGACAGGGCCGAGCCGGTAAGAACAGCGTGATGCTTGCCAGCCGTTCGCAACAAAGTTCACCGGAACCAAGCCTGTCGTGTCAGGCAAACCCAGCGCCGGCCAGCCCGTCCGCTACCCATAAATAGGGACAGTCCCTATTTATTTCCCGCTGGCGTTATCCCGCATTCGCCAGCGGGCGCACCCGCTTGCCGGTCTATCCGGCGCTTTCCAGCCGCTGCCACACCAGCCGCATCGCCCGCTGGTCCGGCGGAAGATCGAGCGGGGTTTCCAGGGTCAGGCGCTCGCCCTCGATCCGCGCGGTGCGCACATAATCGGTCCCCACATCGTTGGGATATGAGTTGAAATCGACATGGTGGATCACTTGCCCCGGTGCCAGTTCATAGGTCCCGGCATAGGCAGTGAAGGATTTGGCCGCACGGCGCCATTCGGCATCGGTGCCGCCGTGCCGCCCGCCCTCGACCCTCTTGCGGCCCGCGACCTCGATCATCACCGCCATGCGCCCGTCGGCGAGATAATGCAGCACGCCGCGCGGCTGCCCGCCGAAGGGCGGCGGTGCACCGGGGGCCTGGGGGCCGAGGGGTTCGACATGGACGAGGGTCCAGCTGCCGAGGAGGTCGCTTGCCTGCATGATTGTCCCTTGCATCTTCCAATCCCCCTCCCGCTTGCGGGAGGGGTTAGGGGTGGGTCAGACTTGTCAAAGGAAGGCAGTGTTCCGATGACACTGACCCACCCCCGGCCCCTCCCGCAAGCGGGAGGGGAGACACCAACCGGTCGAGTTCGCTACTTGCACTATCCAACCCCCACCGGTGCGCCCCGCGCCCCGCGCACCAGCCTCCCCGGCAGCGCGCCGGTCGGCTCGCCGTGGCGATAGGTCACCTGCCCCGAAACGATCGTCGCATCGTAGCCGTCGGCCCGCTGCATCAACCTGCGCCCGCCTGCCGGCAGATCGAAGGCCGGGCGCGGCGCGTGCAGATGCAGCCGCGCCAGATCGATCACATTGACATCCGCCTTGTAGCCCGGCGCGATCCGCCCCCGGTCGCACAGCCCCATCGCCTGCGCGGTCTCGCTGGCGAGCTTGCGCACCGCTTCGGGCAGCGAAATCCCCTTGGCCGGATCGGGATGGCGCACCCAGTGGAGCAGCAGGTAGGTCGGCAGCGCGGCGTCGCAGATCATGCCGTAATGCGCGCCGCCGTCGCCGAGCCCGAGCAGGGCGTTGGGATCCCTGAGCAAGGTCTGGCCGACGCCCTCGAACCGCTCGCCTTCCAGATTGGCGGAAGGGCGGTAGAGGATCGCGCGGCCTTCGTCCTTGAGCAGTTCGTCATAGGCCACTTCCATCGGCGCGCGGCCCTGGCGGCGGGCGAGGCCGGCGATGCTGTCAGCCTTGTCCGGGTGATATTCAGGCGGATCGCCCAACGGATAAAGGCCTTCGACATTGGCGGCGATGCCCATCAGGAAGGGATTGGGATCGTCGGCCCGTTCGGCCAGCAGCCGAGCCCGCAGCGCCGGATCGCGCAGCGCCGTGACCTTCTCGGCCAGCGGAAGTGCGGCCAGCGGGCGGAAGCTGGGGTGCAGGGCAAACGGATGCAGCGTCAGGTCGAGCCCGAGCAGAATGCCCACCGGCCGCACCATGCCCTGCGCCTTGATGGTCAGGCCCTCGCGGTTGGCCTCGGCAATGCCGCTCAGCATGTCGCGCCAGCAGTCCTCCAGATTGCCGCTCTGGGTCAGGGTGAACGACACCGGCCGCCCGGAAATCCGCCCGATCTCGCGCAGCAGGCCAACTTGCTGATCGACGGTGTCGCGGGTGTCGCCGAGCAGTTCGAACACCCCCGCCCCGGCATCGCGCAGCCCCGCCGCCATGGCGAGCACTTCCTCGTCGCCGGAAAGCACCGAAGGCACCAGCCTGCCGTCGCGATAGCGGTGCGCGATGTTCTGGGTCGAGGATACGCCAATCGCCCCGGCGCGAACCGCCTCCGCCGTCAGCCGCCGCATCTCGGCGAGATCGGCCCCGGTCGGCGGCTCGTCAGCCGCCCCGCGCTCGCCCATCACGTAAACCCGCAAGGGATTGTGCGGCAGCTGCGCGGCGAAATCGATATCGGCCTGGCGCAGATCGAGCGCGTCGAGGTATTCGGGGAAAGTCTCCCAGTTCCACGGCACGCCTTCGGTCATCACGACTTCGGGGATGTCTTCCACCCCCTCCATCATCTTGACCATCAGCTCGCGGTGCTGGGGGCGGGCCGGAGCAAAGCCGACGCCGCAATTGCCCATCACGACAGTGGTGACGCCGTGGCCGGATGAAGGCTTCAGCCGGTTCTCCCAGGTGATCTGGCCATCGTAATGGGTGTGGATGTCGACGAAGCCGGGCGTGACCACGCGGCCGCCGGCGTCGATTTCTTCGGCACCGGTGCCAGGCACCTGGCCGACAGCGGCGATAACTCCGTCCCGGATCGCGACATCGGCGACGAAGGGCTCGCCGCCCGAACCATCGACCACGGTTCCGCCCCGGATGACGATATCGAATTCAGCCATGACCGCTTCCTCTCAATTCAAACGTCGAAATCCGCCCCCGCATTGGCGCCCAGCTTGCGGCCCAGCGCATAGTCGCCCCTGATCGTGGTGCGCTGCATCACCCGGGTCTGTTCGGGCGGGACGCCGCTGGCGCAGTGCAGCACCCGCCAGTTGTCCCACAGCACCATGTCGCCATCGCGCCAGTGGTGGACATAAGCAGCCAGCCGCATCGGTGCAGTAAGCCAGCACTTCGCGCAGCAGAGCGTCTCCATCCGGCCCGCCCATCTCGTAAATCCCCTCGGCGAAACCGGGCGAGACGTTGAGTACTTTCCTGCCCGTCTCCTGCTGGACGAACACCATCGGGTGGATCACCGGCGGATAGGTCCACATCCGCCGCGCTATCGCCATGCCCGATCCGGCCATGCGCAGGCAGCGGATCTCACCGTCATGGACGAAGCTGTGCCGCGAGAAATCCATATCGACTTTATAGACCATGTGCAGGCCTTCGATCCGCTCGCGCAGACCTTGCGGCAGACGCTCGTAAGCGGCGATCTGGTCGATGAAGCCGGTGGTGCCGAGGCTCGGCGGCAATTGCACCGGGCGCAAGATGCCGCCGCGATTGATCCGATCGGTATAGATCAGGTCCGAATGCCATGGCAGCCAGCCGCCGCGCTGCTCGCCGCCAACATCGTAGCAGGTGCCGTCGTCGGGATAGTATTTGATCTTCACCAGTTCGGGATTGTCCGGATCGGCTGACTCAGGGAACGGGTGCGGTTCCAGTTCGCCGAAGCAACGGCTGAGCTCGACATGCATGTCCGGGCTGGCATCGCCGCTACGGAACAGAATGACGCCCTTGTCGATCCACAGGTCGAACAGCGCGCGGCGCGCCGCCTCGTCGCGCAGCTGCTCGCGGGTCAGACCCGAGACCGTCGCGCCGAACGGCAGGCCAGGGCCGAGCGGGGTGACATCGAAGAGGGCAGTCACGCTTGCCATTGCACGTCCTTACGCCTCAACCACCCGCCCGCGCCATCCTTTCGGCGATGCGCTTGGGAAAATTGGGCTGCCCGGTGTGGGCCGTCGCGCCGCCATCCACCGCGACAATCGATCCGGTCATATAGGAGGCATCGTCGGAGGCGAGGAAGGCGATGGCGGCGGCGAGTTCCTCCGGACGCGCAGCGCGACCGATGGGGATGCGTTCGAACCAGAAGTCGCGGTCCGCCGAATCGGCCAGAGCGGGCGTGGCCATATCGGTCGCGACCAGTCCCGGGCAAACGGCATTGACCCGGATCGCGTGCGCCGCGCAATCGACCGCGAGGCTGCGGGTGTAATTCACCACCGCGCCTTTCGAGGCATTGTAGGCAGCCATGCCATAGTCGCCGCCCAGCCCGGAAATCGAGGCGACATTGACGATTGCTCCGCCACCGCCTTTGCGCATTTCCGGAATCGCCACCTTGCAGGCGAGATAGATCGCGCGGGTGTTGACCGCGAAAACCCGGTCCCAGTCTTCTTCGGCGGTCTCGACCGTATTGGAGAGAAAGCCGACCCCGGCATTGTTGACCAGAATGTCGAGCTTGCCCCACGTGGCGAGCGTGGCGGCGACCAGCGCGGCAATGTCTGCTGCGGACGAAACATCTGTGCGGGTGTAACGCAGATTATCGCCTGCTGCAGCGGGCTCTGCCATATCGGCGATCATCACCCGCGCACCCTCGCCGACCAGCCGCGCCGCCGTCGCCGCGCCGATGCCGTTGGCCCCGCCGGTGACGATCGCGACTTTTCCCTCGAACCTGCCCATTTTCGCTCTCTCCAAATCGCGGCCCTGGTGGGCGCTTTCCAGGAGGCTTGGCAAATCGTGCGCTTTCGTCAATGCTCCATCGCTTATTCATTAGCGGGGAATCATGAACCACGACCTCGAAACCACGATCCGCACCGCCGAACAGGCGCGCTGCGACGCCATGCTGGCGGGCGACAACGCCGCGCTCGACGCACTGCTCGATCCGCGCCTGCGGTTCCATCACGCCACCGGCGCGGTGGACGACAAGCCCGCCTATCTCGCCAAAATGGCGGCGGGGCGGATTCTCTATGCGGGGATTGGCTGGTCCGAGGAACTGGTAACGGCCCTCGGCCCCGAAGCCGCGATGCTGACCGGGCGGATGACCACCGATGTCCGCGTGGAAGGCGTGCCAAGATGCTGAACAACCGGGTAATCACCGTCTGGCACCGTGAGGACAGTGTCTGGCGGATGATCGCATTCCAGTCGACGCCGCTGGCCGGATAGCAGCCATGCATCCGTCCATCTCGATCAATACCCTGTGCTACGCTCCTGCCCCGCTTGGCGAGCTGGCCGAAACCACTGCCCGGATCGGTGCGCGCGGGATCAGCCCGGACCTCGATCAGGTGCTGGACTTCGGCGTGGCGGAGAGCGCACGGGCGATCCGCGATTCGGGGCTGACCATCGCCGCTCTCACCCACCGCGCCTTCGGTTTCGCCACGCCGGTAGAAACCACGGCGGCGCGCGAGCGGCTGAGGCGGACCATCGGCATCGCATCCGAAGTGGGCGCGCAGTCGATCATCATGACCACCGGCGGGCGCGGGTCGCTGACCTGGAACGAAGCCGCCGAAGCCTTCGCCGAAGCCATCGCGCCCTGCGCCGAACAGGCCAGAGCTGCCGGCATCCTGCTCGGAATCGAACCGACCTCGCATCTCTATTGCGACGTCTCCGTTGTCCACCGGCTGTCCGACACGGTGGAAGTGGCCAGCCGCGCCGGGATCGGCGTGATGGCCGATATTTTCGCCTGCTGGACCGATTCCGACCTCGACGGGGCGCTTGCCAAAGCCGCGCCGGTCACCGGGGTCGCGCAGATCTGCGACTATGTGCACGGCGACCGGGGACTGCCCTGCCGCGCGGTGCCGGGCGACGGGGCGATCCCGCTCGAACGGATCGTTGCGGGTCTGGTGCGGGGCGGATTCCGGGGCTGGTTCGACCTGGAAATCATCGGGCCGAGATTGCAGGCCGAGGGGCAGGAAGCCGGACTGCGGCGCGCGGGGGCCTATATCGGCGCGCTGCTGGACAAAGCGGGAGTAGCCGGATGACCGAAGTTCGCATTGCCTTCGACGCCAACAATCACCTTGGCGAAACCCCGATCTGGTCGGCCCGGGAACAGGCGCTCTACTGGGTCAATTGCGAGGAAGCGCCAGAGCTTCACCGCTGGCATCCGCAAAGCGGCGCGCACCGGGTCTGGCCCATGCCAAAGCGCATCGGCGGCTTTGTCCCCAAGGCGGGCGGCGGCCTGCTGGTGGCGCTGGCAGACGGGGTCTATGATTTCGATCCGGAAAGCGGCTCTCTCGCCCTGCGCGCGCCCTCGCCCTTCCCGCCCCACGTCAACCTGCACGAATGCCACTGCGACCGGCAGGGCCGGTTCTGGATCGGCGGTTACGACACCCGCTATCCCGCCGATCGCACCGCCGCCGATGCAGGCTATTGCCGGCTCGAGGGCGACCACCTGATCCCGCAGATAGGCGGCGTCCACGTCTGCAACGGCCTCGCCTTCAGCCCCGACGGGCGGACCATGTATGGCGTGACCTCGCCGACCCGCACCGTCGAGGCCTTCGATCTCGATCCCGCGACAGGCGAAATCACCGGCCGCCGCGCGTTCCTGTCCCTGCCCGAAGGCGAAGGCTTCGCCGATGGCGCAACGGTCGATGCGGAAGGCGGCTATTGGCTCGCCAATGTCGGCGCCGGGGCGCTGCGGCGCTATCTGCCCGATGGCACGCTCGACCGCATAGTGCCCCTGCCCTTCTCCAGCCCGACCAAACCGGCGTTTGGCGGACCTGAGTTGAAGACACTCTACATCACCAGCGGACAGACCGCAGTGCCACTGTCGATGACACCGACGATGGCGAACGGCGCTGTTTTTGCGCTGGAGCCCGGCGAGGCTGGTGTGGCGGAGGTGCCGTTTGCGGATAGGCCGCCGCCGGAATAAACATCCGATGTTGCAATTCGTTGTCCTGCGCTTATCAGGCTAATGCACGTCCAGCCGGGCATTAATTTCACCCGGTCTCAAGGAAGCCGAACCGCATGTATCTTGCGCCCGAGGGAGACGAAGCCGAAATCGCGCATGCTGCCGCCAGCTTTCTGGCGGACGCCATGCCGATCGACCGGCTGCACGGCGCTGAATCGGCGGACATGTCGCCGCAACTGCGCGCCCTGCTCGGCGAAATGGGCTGGTTCGCACTCGCCGTTCCCGAGGAGCTGGGCGGCAGCGGACTCTCCGCGGTCGAGCATGCGCTGTTCTTCCGCGAGGCGGGGCGGCAATGCGCGCCGGTGGACCTGCTGGCGCAGTGCCTCGCTGCCAACACGGCGTCCGATACCGTGCTGCGCCAGGCGCTGATTGCGGGAGAGACCGGGGCCGGTCTGCTGGTTGCCGACGGCGAGAGCTGCCGCTTGTTCGGTAGCGCCAGTGCCGAATGGGGACTGCTGGCCGCCCAAGATTCCGCCAGCCTGCATACTCTGGCCGATCTCGATGCAGCGCCATGCCCGGCGCTCGATCCCGCCAATTCCATGCGTCTTATCGGCAAACTCCCGGCTCCCGCCGAAAGCGCCTCCGGCAATCGCATCTGGCGGCTCGGACAGCTCGGTACGGCAGCCATGCTGGTGGGGATCGCCGAGGCCGCGCTCGATCTGATCGTAGAATATGCCCAGGTCCGCGAGACTTTCGGCAAGAAAATCGGCAGCTGGCAGGCCGTCCGCCATCCCTGCGCCGATATGGCCGTCAGGGTCGAGGCTGCCCGCGCGCAGCTGTGGTATGCCGCCGCCGCGCTGAAGGAAGACCGCGCCGACGCCGCAGCCCACCTCGATGCCGCCAAGCACATCGCCAATCAGGCCGCCCACGCCAATGCCGACAGCTGCATTCAGCTCCACGGCGGCATCGGCGTCACCGACGAGCACCACGCGCATCTGCTGCTCAAGCACGCCATGCTGCTCTCGCGCCTGTTCGGTGCGAAGCGCGGCCTGCTCTCGCGCCTGCTCCATGCGGAATTGGCCGACTGACATGGACCTGCGCTTCTCCGACGCCGACCACGATTTCCGCGCCCGCGCCCGCGAGTGGCTGGCGGGCCATGTGCCGGAGCATGCCCGCCCGCCGCACGGCGCCGAATCCGCCCGGTTCGACCGCGACTGGCAGCGCAAGCTGTTCGATCACGGCTGGGCGGGCGTTGCCTGGCCGAGCGCATATGGCGGCATGGGCCTCAGCGGATTGCAGCAGGTGATCTGGTACGAGGAACTCGCCCGCGCCCGCGCGCCGCATCACATCAACACCATGTATATCGGGCTGATGCACGCCGGCCCGACCGTGATCGCGCGCGGCACCGAGGCGCAGAAACAGTTCCACCTGCCGCGCATCCTCAAGGGCGAAGCGATCTGGTGCCAGGGCTTTTCCGAGCCCAACGCCGGTTCCGACCTTGCTTCGCTGAAAACCCGCGGGCGCATCGATGGCGACACCATTGTGGTCAACGGCGCCAAGATGTGGACCACCGACGCCCAGCACGCGGACTATCAGGAGCTGCTTGTCCGCACCGGCGAGGACGGCATGCGGCACAAGGGCCTGACCTGGGTGATCGCCGACATGCGCGCGCCGGGCATCGACATCAGGCCAATCCGCACCATGATGGGCGACGAACACGTCAACATGGTGTTCTACGACGATGTCCGCATCCCGCTGAGCGAAGTGGTCGGCGAAGTCGATCGGGGCTGGTCGACGGCGATGGCGACGCTGTCGTTCGAGCGCGGGCTCGGCTTCATCGGCGATCAGCTGGAGCTCTACGAACGGGTCTGCCGGGCAATAGATTTGGCCGCGAAGACCCGGCTGGAAGACGGACGCCTCGCCCTGGAGGACGACGGCATCGCCCAGCGCCTCGCCGCGATCAAAGCCGATTGCATGGCGATCCGCGCGATGACTCTGGCCGACATCGCCGAGACCGACCGCAGCGGCGAGCCCGGCCCCAAGGGCTCGATGATGAAGCTGATGGTGACAAGCACCCACAAGGCGCTGAGCGAAGTGGTTGGCGAGATTCTCGGCTGGACATTCATGGAATTCGGCGGCGACCGGACCGCGCATCCCTGGACATACGATTACTTGTGGAGCTGGGTGTTCTCGATCTCCGGCGGCACCAGCGAAATCCAGCGCGAGGTCACGGCGGACCGGGTGCTGGGCCTGCCCCGGTCAAGATGATGGGGATGCAGTGACTATCGTGAACGATGAAACGGGAGGCTGATCGCGCATGACCTGTCCTAATCCAAATCGTCATCCTGAACTTGTTTCAGGACCTATTTCTCCTCCGGCGCGGCGTCTGAATAAGAGCGCAAACCGCTCGGTTGCGCTTTCGAACAGGGCCGCCGAGCTTGCGGCACCATGGGTCCTGAAACAAGTTCAGGATGACGAAAAAGGGAAAGGGGAGCATTCGATGCTGCCCAAAGTATTCGCGCGGGGAGGATTGGAATGACCCCCCTCCGCCTCGGCGTGGCCGGTGCCAATCCCGGACGCGGGTGGTTTCGCGACGCGCATTTCCCGGCGCTGCAAGCCATGCCTGGCCTCGTCATTCACGCGGTTTCCGCACGCACGCAGGACATCGCCGATGCCGCCGCTTCGGCCTTTGGCGCGGCCCGGGCCTATGACGATTCCCTCGCCATGGCCCGCGATCCCGAAGTCGATCTAGTGATCGTCACGGTCAAAGTCCCCGAACACCGCGCGATCGTCATGGCCGCGCTGGAAGCGGGCAAGCACGTCTATTGCGAATGGCCGCTGGGCCGCGATCTGGCCGAGGCCGAGGAGATGGCCGGGGCCGCGAACAGGGCAGGCGTTCATGCCGCCGTGGGCTTGCAAGGGGCGAATGCCGTCGCCGTTCGCCACGCAGCAAAGCTGGTGCGCGAGGGCGCGATCGGTACACCGCTCAACCTGCGGGTGGTCTCCTCGACCGCGGGCTGGGGCACCGTCGCGCCGCCGCACTATGCCTACTTGCAGGACAAGCGCAACGGCGCGACACTGGCCACAATTGCCGGTGGCCATACCCTGGCAATGGTTGAGGCAGTGGTTGGTACCTTCGCCGAAATCTCCGCGCGTAACTCGATCCTGCAGGGCATGGTCGAAATCGCCGGGACCGGCGAACAGGTCGCCCGCACCTGCGCCGATCACATGTTGATCCTGGGCAAGCACGCGGGCGGCTGCATCTCCAGCGTCGAGATTTTCGGCGGGGCAGATATCCCGCTGCGCTTCGAACTGCGCGGCAGCCAGGGTACGCTGGAAATCGCCGGACATCATCCCGGCGGCTATCAATGCGGCCATCTCACCGTGACGACCACACCGCCGTCCGCGTCCCAGCCTGACCTTGCTGTGCCAGGCCTCTCAGGCAATCCTCTCAACGTCGCGCAGCTCTATGCCGGGTTCGAGGCGGATATCCGCAGCGGCACCCGTACCGTGCCCGACTTCGAAGCCGCCGTCCGCCTCACCCGCCTGCTTGACGCCATCGATCGTGCGTCGGATCAAGGCCAAACGATCCAGCTGGAGCCCCGCCCATGACATGGACCCTCAAGACCGACCCCAGCGTCTTTCAGGTCCGCTGGTCCGACGAGGAGGCCGCAGCCAACCGCGCCGCCGGCTACTGGCAGGACAGCACGCTGGTCGATGCCGCCCGCAAGGCCGTCGCCGAAGACCCCGGCCACGTCCTGCTGATCGAAGGCGACCTGCACCTGACCCGGGGCGAAGCCTGGGACCAGGCGCTACGCCTCGCCGCCTTCTTCCTCTCCAAGGGCCTCAAACCCGGCGACGTTGTCTCGCTGCAACTGCCCAACTGGATGGAGGCCCAGCCGATCGCGCTGGCCGCGCGCATGTGCGGCGTGATCATCAATCCGATCCCGCCAATCTACCGCGATTCCGAAATGGCCTATATCCTCGCCGATTGCGGCGCGCGGATGATCTTCATTCCCGAGACGTTCCGCAAGCACGACTACCGCGCGATGATCGAAAAGCTCCAGCCGGACTTGCCGAAGTTGACCGACATCATCGTACTGCGCGGGAACGGCCCGCTCACCTTCGACCAGGCCCTCGCCCTGCCGCCCAGCCAAGGACAGCGACCTCCCCAAGGTCGACCCCAGCGCAATCATGATGGTGATGTACACCTCGGGC
Organism: uncultured Alphaproteobacteria bacterium; assembly: GCA_963775115.1. GTDB lineage: Bacteria > Pseudomonadota > Alphaproteobacteria > Sphingomonadales > Sphingomonadaceae > Novosphingobium. The sequence goes on along the minus strand of CAVZHP010000003.1, from coordinate 817,941 downwards.
ACGACCGGCAAACCCAAGGGCGTGCTGCATACCCATTACGGCTTCGACTACCGCGTGCGCGCGATGGGCGCGGCCTTTGCCATCACGCCGGACGATGTCGTCTTCATGCCCTCGCCGATCACCCATATCACCGGCGCCTTCTGGGCCTTCGACATGCCCTGGGTGCGCGGCAACAAGAGCGTGCTGATCGACGTCTGGGCCGCCGATGACGGCATTCGCTGCATCGAGCAGAACCGCTGCACCGTCAGCGGCGGGGCGACCCCGTTCCTCCAGCAACTGCTCGATGCAGGCAAGGCCAATCCCGGCTCGGTTGACAGCCTTCGGCTGTTCTTCTGCGGCGGCACCACCGTGCCGCCCGAACTGGTCCGCGAGGCGACCGCGACTTTCCCGAACGGGCTGTTCTTCCGGGTCTACGGCTCGACCGAAATGACCACCACTACCGTCGGCATCGCGAGCCGCGCCGAAGCCGATATGGGCGCTGAGACCGATGGCAAAGTGGTACCGCCGACCCAGGTCAAGCTGGTCGATCCGGAGAGCGGCGAGCAAGTGCCCGAGGGCGAGGAAGGCGAGATCTGCGTCTATGGGCCGGAACGCTTCTTCGGCTACCTCCACCCCGCCGACAACCAGGGCTGCTTCGACGAGGACGGCTTCTTCCACATGGGCGATCTCGGCCGCCGGGTGAACTCGGATTACCTGGTGATCACCGGGCGCAAGAAGGACATCATCATCCGCTCGGGCGAGAACATCAGTCCGAAGGAAGTGGAAGATCTGCTATACCTCCACCCCGACGTGGTCGAAGCGGCGATCGTCGCCATGCCCAGCGCCAAGACCGGCGAAAAGGGCTGCGCCTTCATCATCCCGCGCGACGGCGCAAATATCGATTTGCCGGAACTGGTGCGGTTCCTCGACACCCAGGGCCTGGCGCGGCAGAAGTTCCCCGAGCATGTGGTGCTGGTCGGCCAACTGCCGCGGGTGCCATCGGGCAAGGTCAAGAAGGACGAGCTGCGGGTCAGAGCGCGGGAGATTGCGGCGGCGGAGGGGTAATTCGCCTACCGCCAGAATCGTCACCCTGAACTTGTTTCAGGGCCCATTTCCCCGCAAACCCGGAGCTCTGTTTGGCAGGAACTGGCCTCACGGTTTGCGTCTACCCGGCTGCCCCGGAGCGTGCGGCCCGATGGGCCCTGAAACAAGTTCAGGGTGACGAAAATGGAAGGGTATGCCGGAGTTCGCTCTCTACCGCCCCATCGCCGCCTTCATCCCCGCCGTCCCGCCGCCATCGACCAGCAGGTCGGTCCCCGAGATAAAGCTCGCCGCGTCGCTGCACAGGAACTGCGCGGCCAGGGCGATGTCCATCGCCGTGCCCACGCGCCCCACCGGCGTCGCATCGAGCAAGGCCTGCGCGCCGCCGGTGTTGGCGATCTCCGACTTGCCCATCGGCGTCGCGATCATGCCCGGTGAGATGCTGGTGATCCGCACGCCCTTCGGCCCCCAGACGATGCTGCGCTGCTGGACCAGATTGTGCACCGCCTTCTTGCTCAGCGAATAGGAGATGCCGCCCATGCCACCGGGCGAATTGGCCCCGCCCATGTGATTGATGATGCCCTCGATCCTATCCATGAACTCCGGCGCGAGCGGCTCGGCCAGCACCGCCTCGACCTCGGGCATGGGTGGGAACATGTGACCCGCCGACGAGGCGATCAGCACCAGCACGCTGCCCGGAACCAGCGCCGGTTCGAGCGAGCGCAGCAGTTTTTCGGTGGCGACGAGATTGACCTGCATGATCGCCTTCCAGTCGGCCAGCGAGGGCGACAGCCCGGCGGTATGGACCACGGCGAAGGGCTTGCCCCCGGCGGACACTTCCTTGACCAGCGCCGCAATCAGCGCGTCATCCGACATGTCGCCCGAATGGGCCGCGACGTTATAGCCATCGGTGCGCAGCTCTCCCGCGAATGCGTCGAGGGCTGTGGCGGAAACGTCGGTCAGCACCAGATCGTCCTGCGACCCCATCAGCCGGGCGCAGGCGCGGCCCATGCCGCCCGCAGCACCGGTGATGAGGACTTTGCGGCGGGGCAGCAGGGTCATGATCTCTCTCCGATGTTATGATTCGCCATTGCGGGTTAGAACAGCCCGGCCCCTCACCGCCACGAAAATCCGCGCAGGTGCCGGGCAGCGGATTGCCATTGGCCGCGCAGGCGCTAGCAATGGCCCAAACCGGCAGGGGCGAAGCCTTGCCGCACAGGGAGAGAGCAATGAACCAGCGGATCATGGATGACCCCCGCATCGACCCGCGGCTGAAATCGGTGTTCGGCAAGATGCCTGCCATCACCCTCCCCGATATGCCCGACCGCGAGACCATGCTGGCGACGGCCGCCGATGCGATTGCCCAGATGGCCGATGCGCCCAAACCCGATCCGGCGCCCTTTGAGGCTGCCGCACCGAGCAAGGGTCTGTCGATCCGCACGCTCGCAGTCGCTTCGCAGCCCGATGGCAATTCGATCAACCTCCAGATCATCATGCCGGAAGGTCCTGGGCCGTGGCCATGCGTCTATTACATCCACGGCGGCGGGATGATGATGTCGAGCTGCTATGAGCCCTATATGACCGCCTTCGGGCGGCTGATCGCGCATCAGGGTGTCGCAGTGGTACAGGTCGATTTCCGCAATTCGCTCTATCCCTCATCGGTGCCGGAAGTGGCCCCCTTCCCCGCCGGGCTCAACGATTGCGTCTCGGGGCTGCGCTACATTGCAAACCACGGCGCGGAGCTTGGCATCGACCCGGCGCGGATCGTCGTTGCCGGGGAGAGCGGCGGCGGCAATCTCTCGCTTGCTACCGCGCTCAAGCTCAAGCGCGATGGCGACCTGGCGCTGCTCAAAGGCATCTATGTAATGTGCCCCTGCATCGCCGGGGAATGGCCCGGCGGAGAGGGCAGTTCGGCGGATCGCAACGAAGGCATCCTGATGCCGAAACCGACCAATTACATGGCCATGGCCTATGGCATCGAGCAACTGCACGCCCGCAATCCGCTCGCCTGGCCAGGCTTTGCCAGCGAGGAAGACGTGCGCGGATTTCCGCCGACGATCATCAATGTCAACGAGTGCGATTGCCTGCGCGACGACGGCGTCGCCTTCTACCGGCTGCTGCTGCGCGCCGGTGTCCCGGCGCGATGCAGGGAACTGATCGGCACGGTGCACGCGACCGAGATCGGGGTGATCATCTGCCCGGAGATCAGCCTGGATACGGCGCGGGAACTGGCGGTGTTCGCGGCGGGGGGATGAGGCCGCCAATCCCCCTCTCTGGGGGGAGGGCTATCGCATGTGAACTTCCCTATCAATTTCCGTCATCCTGAACTTGTTTCAGGACCCATTTCCCGGCCTGTTCCGCCAGTGCAGAATAGCGCCAACCTCGACATTTACTTCTCTCCGGCAAGCAATGAGCTTGCGGCACGATGGGTCCTGAAACAAGTTCAGGATGACGAATTGTCTATATGCGGTAGCCGTGCCCAAAGGGGGGAGGTGGGAGTTTACGCCGCCGCCTCCTCCGGCGCATCACCGCCGAAATCGTAAAACCGCGCATACTGCCGGCGATAGGCCAGCATCGGCCCGTCGCCCTTCACCAGCATCGGCTCGGTGCGGTAGATCTTGCTGTTCCAGATCGGAATGTCCTGGTTCACCTGCTTGACCAGATCGCGCATCCGCGCCTTGGTGACGCGCAACTTGCCGTCGCTGATCCCGTCCGGATGATAGAGCTGCCAGCGCAGGTGGGTATGCTCGGCGTCGATCGGCGTGACTTCCTGAGCCATGACGACATTGCAGACGTCGGTGAACTCGGTGATCGACTGGCCGGGGCCGGTGGCGATGGCATCGATGATCCCGGTCATCGGCCCGCGCGGGGTGTTCATTTCGGCCGTCACGGTGTTGCGCCGCACCCAGCCATCGAGCGTGAAATCGCCCTCGGGCGGGCCGGGAATGCCGTGGACCGCGTTGAAATGCTTGTAGTCCTGCCCGTTCTCGGTGATTTCCTGGACATGGATATCGATCAGCCACTCGTGCCGCTCGCCTTCCACCCACGCGCCGCCACCGGGACAGGGCGGCAGCCCCGCCACTTCCCACTTGGGCGCGGCCTTGTTCGGGTGATACCAGACGAAGACCACCCCGTCCTTCTCCTCGACCGGCCAGGTCGGCAGGCAGCCGCGCTTGAGCTGGGGCGGGATGTGGTCGTTATAGGGAATATGGGTGACCTGCCCGCCGCCGTTGAACTTCCAGTGATGATAGGCGCAGCGCAGATCGTTGCCCTGCACCGAGCTGTTGACGCCGAGATGCGCGCCGAGATGCGGGCAATGCGGATCGACCGCGTTCAGCACCCCGTCCTCACCGCGCCAGACGACGAATTCGGTGCCGAAATAGTGCAGCGTACGAATATCACCCACGGCGATCTCGTCGGACATGGCGACGCCAAACCAGCCGAAGGGGATCGGCAGGCTGGCATAGCCGCGGTCTTGTGTTGCGCTCATCGTCGTCTCCATCATTCGCAATTCGCTGTACGGTCCCCCTCCCGCCTGCGGGAGGGCAGTCCTCACCGCCCTCTGGGAATATCGCGGAAGGGCACATCCTTGTCGACCCGGACATCGCCGGGCAGGCCGAGCACCCGCTCGGCGATGATGTTCTTCATGATCTCGTCGGTGCCGCCGCCCAGCCTGAGGCCCGGTGCCCACAGGAAACGGTGCTGGAAGGCCCCGCCAGCCAGCGCGATGCCGGGATCGTCGATCAGCCCGGCGTGGTCGAGAATATCGACAGCCTGGCTCGAAAGATTACCCCCCAGCCCGGACCACAGCAGCTTGCCCGCCGAGCCCTCCGGCCCCGGCGCCTTGCCGTGCGACAGCGCGGTGAGAGTGCGGAAGCTCAGCAGGCGGATCGCTTCGGCATCGACATAGAGATCGGCGAGCCATTCGCGAAAAGCGGGATCGTCGAGCGCGGTGCCTTCGAAACTGGGAACCTGCTGCGCCAGTTTCATCACGTCGCGCCAGCTCAGCCCGGTGCCCGAACCCAGCGCCGCGCGCTCGTTCATCAGCGTCGATATAATGACCTTCCAGCCGCCGCCGACCTCGCCGACGCGCTGGTTGTCGGGAATGCGGACATCGGTGAGGAAAACCTCGTTGAGCTCGTTATCGCCCGACATCATCATGATCGGGCGGACCTCGACGCCGGGTGTATCCATCTTCAGCCAGAAGGCGGTCAGCCCCTTGTGCTTGGGCACGCCAGGATCGGTGCGGGCGACGATCATGCCATAGTCGGCAATCTGCGCGCCGCTGTTCCAGACTTTCTGTCCATTGATCACCCAGGAGTCACCGTCGCGGACGGCGGCGCTGCGGATGCCCGCCGAGTCCGACCCGCTGGAGGGTTCGGAAAACAGCTGGCACCAGATTTCCTCGCCGCGCACCGCCGGGGGGACCCGGGCCAGCGAGGCCTCGTCGGTGCTGAACTCCATCATCGCGGGCAGCAACATGTGCAGCCCGGTCATGAAATAGGTGAACTGGATGCCAGCGCGCGCCTCTTCCTGATTGAAGATTGCTTCCTCGATCTGGGTGCCCCCCGCCCCGCCGCGCTCCTTGGGCCAGGACAGGCAAGCGTAGCCAGCGTCGGCCTTGACGCCCTGCCACAGCCTCGCGACTTCCTTGTGCGCCGGATGCCAGTTGCGGTTTTCTTGCGCCGAAAGGTGGGAAAAGTCGGGACGATTGGCCTCGATCCAGGCGCGTACCTTGGCGCGGTAGGCGGCTTCTTCGGGGCTGTCTTCGAAGTTCATGACAGGGCCTCCGCTGCGAGACGTTGTTCCAGCCGGTCCGCCAGCCGCCGCTTCCAGTCGCGCGGTGCGCCGATGACCAGGCCGAGATGCTTGGCGCGGCGGTAGAAGAAGTGGCAGTCCGCCTCCCAGGTGAAGCCGATGCCGCCGTGGGTCTGGATGTTTTCCTTCGCCGCCAGCGCATAGGCCGCCGAAGCGGAAACCCGCGCGGCGGCGGCGGCGAGCGGCAGTTCCGGGGCATCGCTGGAAAGTGCCCAGGCCCCGTAATAGGCATTGGCGCGGGCGACCTCGTTGCGCACGAAGACATCGGCCAGCTTGTGCTTGATCGCCTGATAGGAGCCGATCGGGCGGCCGAAGGCATAGCGCTCCAGCGCATAATCGCGCGCCATTTCCAGCGCGCGGTCGGCACCGCCCAGCGCCTCGAAGGCGAGCAGGATTGCGGCGCGGTCGTGGATGCGCGAGAGTTGGTCGGGCCCATCGCCGCTGAGCAGCGGCTCTGCCGGGGCCTGATCGAAGGTTATCCGCGCTGCGCCGCGAGTCGGGTCAAGCGTCGAGACGAATTCGCGCGTCACCCCCGGCCCGGTGAGATCGACCAGATACAGGCACAGTCCCTCGTCCGAATTTGCCAGCACAACCGCCCGGTCCGCCGCCATGCCGTCGGTCACCGGCAGCTTGACGCCGGTCAGCTTGCCATCCTCGAACCACGCCTTCGGCAATTCGCCCCACAGCACCCCCGGCCCTTCGGTGATTGCCAAAGTTCCGATCAGTTCCCCGCTCGACACCAGCGGCAGCAGCGTGGCCTTTTGCTCTTCGCTGCCAGCAACCAGCAAAGCCTCGGCAAACAGATAGACGCTGGAGGCAAACGGCACCGGCGCGACCGCCCGGCCCAATTCCTCGGCCAGCGCGCAAAGCTCGACATAGCCCAGCCCCAGCCCGCCATATTCCTCGGGAATCGCCGCGCCGCACCAGCCCTGCTCGCCAATCCGCGCCCACAGCGCCGCATCGTGGCCCTGCGCGGGATCGTCGAGCACCCCGCGCGCCACGGTCAGCGGCGCAACGGCGGCAAGGAACTTGCGCGCTTCGTCCTTCAGCGCCTTCTGGTCGTCGGTGTAATCGAAGTTCACAAATCACCCCGGAGCCAAGCTTGCCAATACACATCCCCTGTTGCATTACCCGGCGCTGACTCGCAAGCCCAAAGGAAGCCTTCCATGCCCCGCCCGCGCGACATTGCCGTGATCGACACGCTGATCGGCTTCCGCGACACCCACCAGATGGGCGTCGCCAGCACCAAGGGCGACTGGCAGCGGCATCCCGCAGAATACATGTTCAAGGAGATCCCCGACGAGATCGGCGAGAGCGACGACCGGCTCGATTCGATCGGCGAAACATTGACGGCGATGGATGCGCACAACATCGCGCTGGGCGTGATCCACATGTCCGACGATCGCGCCGAGGAGGCCATGCGCCGCCATCCCACCCGTTTTGCCGCGATCCGCCCGGTCGATCCCAACAAGGGAATGGACGCGGTGCGCCTGATCCAGCGCGAGTTCGACGAGGGCAAGATCAAGGGCGTCAGCTTTTTTCCCTCGGGCCAGCAACCGCCGGTGCCGATCAACAGCAAGCTCGCCTATCCGGTCTATGCAAAATGCATCGAGCTGGACCTGCCGATCTTTATCAACGTCGGCGTGCCCGGCCCGCGCATTCCGATGCAGCCGCAATGGGTCGGGCATCTGGACGAGGTCGCCTACGATCTGCCCGAGCTCAAAGTGGTGATGCGCCACGGGGCCGAGCCCGATGTCGATCTGGCGGTCAAACTGCTGCTGAAATGGCCGAACCTCTATTACTCGACCAGCGCCTTCGCGCCGAAATACTGGCCCGAGGCGATCGTCAAATTCGCCAATTCGCGCGGGGCGGACAAGGTGATCTACGGCGGCTATTTCCCGATGGGGCTGGAGCTGACGCGAATCATGGCCGAAATGGACCAGGTACCGTTCAAGGATCACGTCTGGCCCAAATTTCTGCGCGACAATGCGGCGAAAGTGCTGGGCATCGCCCCGCCGCAATAGATGGCTTCACCCCTCGCCCAACCCCGTTTCGTCATCATCGGTGCCGGCATTTCCGGCATCCTGATGGGCATCAAACTGCGCGAGCGGGGGCTTACCGATTTTGTCATTCTCGAGAAGGGCGAGACACTGGGCGGCACCTGGCGCGACAACCGCTATCCCGGAGTCGCCTGCGATGTCGCGGCGCACCTCTACGTCTATTCCTTCGCGCCCAACCCGGCCTGGCGCTCGCGCTATGCCAAGGGGCCGGACATCTGGAACTATTACCACCGGGTCGCAGCCAAGCGCGGAATCCTGCCGCACATCCGCTATGGCAAGCAGGCGGTCTCGGCCGAATGGCGCGGCGGCGAATGGACTGTCACCACGCAGGACGGCGAGGCCATTGCGGCCGACGTGGTGATCGCCGCCACAGGCAGGCTGCACCAGCCGATTCTCCCTGACATTCCCGGCGCGGAAAGCTTCGCCGGACCCAGGTTCCATACCGCGCGCTGGGACACATCGGTCGATCTCAAGGGCAAGCGGCTGGGGGTGATCGGCACCGGTTCGACCGCGACCCAGATCGTCGCCTCCTCCGCCGCCACGGTCAGCCAGCTCAAGCTGTTTCAGCGCACCGCGCAATGGGTGTTCCCGCTGCCCGATACCCCGGTGCCGTGGTGGAAGCGCCTGCTGTTCCGTCTCTCGCCCGCCTATGCCACGCGCTATTACTACACCCTGCGCTCGCAGACCGAGGAGCGCGGCAAGGCCGCCACCGGCGACCCCGAGGCGCGCGCCGCCCGCGATCAGGTCTGCTTCGACGCGCTGGCAGGCGTGCGCGATCCCGAACTCCGCCGCAAGCTGACCCCGGACTACGAAGTCGGCTGCAAACGACTGGTGTTTTCGGGCGACTATTACCAGGCGGTGCAGCAACCAAGCGTCGATGTCGTGACTGACCAGATCGACCGGATCGAACCGCGCGGCATCGTCACCAAAGACGGCAAGCTGCACGAGCTCGACGTGCTCGCCTTCGCCACCGGCTTCGATGCCCACGCCTATATCCGGCCGATGAAAGTGACCGGCGAGGAGGGGGCGAGCCTCGACCAGGTCTGGGCGGAGTTGCCGGTCAGCTACCGCTCGATGACAATTCCGCAGATGCCCAACTTCCTGATGCTCAACGGGCCTTACTCGCCCGGCGGCACCGCCTCGGTGGTCGGGATTGTCGAGGAGCAGGCGGGCTATCTGATGCAACTGATCGACCGAATCGTGCGTGAGGGCGTGGCGCTCGCCCCGACGGCCCAGGCAGCCCGTGAATGGCTGGATGGGGTCAGGGCGAAGGCGAGCGATTCTGTCTGGGCGACCGGCGGCTGCCAGAGCTGGTATCTCGACAAGACCGGCACGCCGACGCTCGACCCCAGCACGCTTTCGGAACTGGCGGCGCAGCTCGCCGAAGTGAACTGGGACGACTTCGAAGTGAAACCACTCGCGGCTAACTGCGCCGGAACACATTGAACCGGGGTGATCGGAATGCCGCAGGTCCACTCGAACGGTATTGCCATCGAATACGAAGTCCACGGCCCGGAGGACGGCGATCCGCTGTTGCTGATCCACGGCGTCGGCGCGCAGCTGGTGCGCTGGCCCGGCGCCTTGCTCGACCTGTTCGCCCAGGCCGGTTTCCGCACCATCCGCTTCGACAACCGCGATGTCGGCCTGTCCGCCCACATGACCGGCGCGCCTGTCCCCGATCTGCGCGTCGTCGCCGAGGCGCAGGCGCGCGGGTTGGAAGCGGACCTGCCTTACACCCTCGCCGACATGGCCGCCGACAGTGTGGGCCTGCTCGACGCGCTCGGCATCGACAGCGCCCATGTGCTGGGCGTGTCGCTCGGCGGAATGATCGCGCAGGTCATGGCATTAGGTCACCGGCACCGGGTACGCTCGCTGGCACTGACTATGACCCACACCGGCAATCCCGCGCTGCCCCCATCCAATCCGCAAGCGCTGGAGAAGCTGGCCACTCCGGCGCCCGATCCCCGCGTGGACCGCGAGGCCTTCCTCCGCCACATGGTCGAGCTGAACCAGGTGCTCGGCAGTCCGCTCTACCCGGCACCGGATGCCGAGACCTGCCAATTCGCGGCGCTGGCCGCCGACCGCAGCTACGATCCCGCCGGCGGCGCACGCCAGCTCGCCGCCGGTCGTGGCGGCCTCGACCGGCGGGCTGCCTTGAAGGGGCTGGCGGTTCCCACGCTGGTCATCCACGGCGCGGACGACCCGCTGATTCCGGTGGAGGCGGGCGAAGAGTTGGCCCGCCTGATCCCGGGCGCCTGGCTGCTCAGGGTGAACGGCATGGGCCACGACTTGCCGGAAGCACTGTTCGAGCTGATTGCGGGTACCGTCAAAGCCAACGCGGATCGGGCAGGAAGCTAGGCCTCAGGCGCTCTGCGCCCGGTCGGCGGCAATCACCGATCCGGAAATGAAGCTCGCCCGGTCCGACGCGAGGAAGACCACCAGATTGGCGATCTCGACAGGATCGGCCGGGCGACCGCTGGCGAAGACCTGTAGTGTCGCTTCGCGCCCGCCAAGTTTGTCGTCGAACCGGTCGTAGACCGCCTGCGCCATCTTGGTCTCGGTGAAGCCCGGCATCACGGCGTTGACGCGAATGTCGCTCCCGGAGCGGTTGAGTTCGCAGGCAGCGCTGCGGGTGAAATGCGCAATCGCCGACTTGCTGGCGCCATAGCTTGCCATCGCCGGATTGCCCTTGAGCGCGGCAGTCGAGGCGATGTTGACAATTGCGCCCTTGCCCGCCTTGCGCATGAAGCCGAGCGCCATCGCCATGCCATGCAGCGAACCTTCGACATTGATCGCGAAGGCCTGACGGTAAGTGTCGAACATGGCCTCGTCGACCCGGTCGAAAGTGGCGATGCCGGCGCTGTTGACCAGCACGTCGAGCCGGCCATGCTCCTGTTCGATCCATTGCCCGACCGCCTGCCATTCGGCTTCGCTGGTGACATCGAGCGCGTGTGCGCTCGCCGCGCCTCCCGCAGCAGCGATCTCTGCGGCGACAGCTTTCGCGCGCGCGAAATCAAGGTCGAGCAACAATACTGTCGCGCCCAGCTCCGCCAGCAAATGCGCGGTGGCGCGGCCGATACCCGATGCCGCACCGGTGACTGCGGCGATCTTGCCGGAAAAGTCGATCCAGGGCTCAGCCACGGTCACGCCTTCTCCAGAATATGCACGCCGGCGGCCGCGCCAAATCCCAGCACATGCGCCAGACCGATCCGCGCGCCCGCGACCTGCCGCTCACCTGCCTCGCCGCGCAGGTGTTCGACGATCTCGACGATATTCGCCACCCCGGTCGCGCCGATGGGGTGGCCCTTCGACAGCAGCCCGCCCGAGACATTGACCGGAATGCGGCCACCCAGCGCGGTGGCACCGCTATCGATCAGACGCCCGGCCTCACCCTCGCCGCAGAGGCGCAGGTTTTCGTAGTGGAGGATTTCGGCCGTGGCGAAGCAGTCGTGCAGTTCGACGATATCGAGGTCTTCCGGGCCAAGACCTGCCATTTCATAGGCCTGCGCTGCCGCTAGCCGGGTCACAGAACTGGCGTCGAACATTTCCGGGTTGCGCGGTTCATAAGGATCGGACGTCAGCACCGAGCCGCGGATGCGCACCGCCCGTCCCAGCCCCAGTTCGCGCGCCTTCTTTTCCGATACGATAATCACCGCCGCCGCCCCATCGACATTGGCCGAACACATCAGCTTGGTCAGCGGCCAGGCGATCATCTCGCTGGCGAGCACTTCCTCCAGTGGCGTTTCCTTGCGGTAGGCCGCCTTGGGATTCATCGTCGCGTGGTGGTGGTTTTTCACTGCGACTTGCGCGAACTGTTCCAGCGTCGTGCCATAGGCATTGGCATGGACCATTCCGGCCTCGGCAAACACTGCCGGCATCGATTCGGAACCGAACAGGCCTTCCGCCGGAGGCCCGAATGCCGGCGCACCGCCGAGCATCCCGCGCGGGTTCTTCTCCGCGCCGACCGCGAGAGCAACATCGACCATGCCGCTACGCACCGCCATCGTCGCCTCGCGCACCGCGGTGGCACCCGAGGCGCAGGCGTTGGAGACATTGATGCAGGGCACGCCGGTCTGGCCGATCTCTTTCAGCACCTTCTGCCCCAGCATCGACTGCGCATTGAAGCACGACGAGGCATAGACCGCGCCGACATCCTTGATCGACAGTCCGGCGTCGTCGAGCGCCAGCAGCGTGGCCTCTGCGCCCAGCTCGTAATAGGTGCGGTCGGGGTAGCGGCCGAACTTGATCATATCGGCACCGGCGATGAATGCGTCGCTCATTGTCCTGCTCCTGCGGGCACGAAGTGGAAGCCGATGTAGGGCGCGCCCTCGCTGTCTTTGGCGCCGCCGGCGTCATCGAATTCCATCAGCACGGGCATTCCGGCAGCGAGGCCGTCGATGGCGACATCGCGCAGAGTGCCCTTCAGCGTCAGTCCATCGTCGAGATCGACAATGGCCGAAACGAAGGGAACGGCGATGCCGGGGTAGGAGCGGTGAACCACCGACCAGCTGTAGAGCTTGCCGGTTGCCGAAGCCGCGTATGCCACGGGCGGCGTCCGGCTGGCGCAGGCGCGGCAGGCCATGGTCGCCTCGGGAAAAGCCGCGCCGCAGTCGCCGCAGCGAAAGCCTTCGACATAGGCGCTGCCGTCCGGGCGCAGACGGATTGCCTTGTGGCCCGGTCTGGGGCTGAGGGTGGTTTGCGTTGCCAAGCGATGTCTCCCGCGACTCCCGATACAATGAACATCACCTGTTGCAATATGTCAATTTGCGGCCAGTGCGCCCCTTGTCGGCAGATCGGCCCCGATAGCCGACGAGTCTCTCGAAGCCCTTCTCCGCCCATGCCAAGATCGGGGCCTTGCCGGCCGGCCCGGATTGCACTTTCGCCAGCGGGCTTGCCTGAACCCCGTCAGACCACGTTGTGCGCATTCGCTGCATGTTTGGCCGCGATATAGCCCCAGACGAACGACGGGCCGACACTCGACCCCGCCCCCGGATAGATCCGCCCCATCACCGATGCCGTGCTGATCCCGGTGGCATACAGTCCCTCGATCGCCGAACCGTCCTCGCGCAGGACCCGGGCGTTCACATCGGTGACCACCCCGCCGTAAGTGCCGACATCGCCCGGAACCATCGGCGCGGCATAGAACGGACCCTGTTCGATCGGCCCGAGCGTGTGCGATCCGTCCTCGCGGTAGAAGTCGCCGAGGAAGTTGTCATAGGCCCGGTTGCCGCGCCCGAATTCGGAATCGACGCCCAGCCGCGCATCCGCGTTGAAGCGGTCCACCGTCTTCCTCAGCACGGCGGGATCGACCGCTATCAGTTCCGCCAGGGTCTCCAGCGAATCGGCGCGCTTGAGAAAGCCCGAATCGTACCATTCCTGAGGCTTTTTCGTTCCGGCCATGGTCGCGGTGTACATGTATTTGTCCATGTACTTCTCATCGACGATCCACCAGCTGGGCACTGCGGGCACCGTCTTGTCGCGCTTCAGCATGTTCTGGCAGAATTCCATGTAGGAGCCGGACTCGTTCATGTAGCGCACGCCCGACTGGTCGACGATGATCGAATGCGGCTTGGTGATGTTCATCTGCCCGCCGACCGCGCTCAATTCGATGCCGTCGCCGTTGTTTTTCACCCCGGGCGGGATCGACATCTGATTGCCGACCATTTCCTCCATCTGGCCGATAGCCGCGCCCAGTTTCATCATTTCGAGGATCATCTCGCCGGTGTTGCCGCCCGGGGTCGCGGTCCACTCGACCGAAGTGCCCGGCTGATACTTGTCGCGCATTTCCTGATTGTGCGAAAAGCCGCCGGCATTGACGAGAACGCCAAGATTGGCGCCGACCCGCCAGGGCTTGCCATCCTTCTCGCAGACGACACCCCGGATCGCGCCCTTGTCGTCCTGAATAAAACTCCTGACCGGCGAGTTGATGCGCAGGTCCACCCCGGCCTTGAGGCTCGCCTGCATCATCCGCCCCTGCAGCGCGCCGCCCGCCGTGGTCCAGCGCTTGCCGGTGAGTTTGGCCGTGACGATGCGCCAGCCGACTTTCAGCATCGCCAGCCGGCCCTGGATCGAGCTTTTCAGCAGAGCGATCTTGAAGCCTTCGTAGTGATAGGCCGGAACTTTCATGAAATTGGGTTCCAGCCTGTCGCGCCATTCGCCCAGCTCGTTGGTGTCGAACAGGTCTGCGATGATCGTGCGCCCGGGCGCCGAGCCGCCCGGCCGGTCGTCGTAGTAGTCCGGCCACCAGGCGATGCGCTGCAGCTTGATTCCGTTGTTCATCAGGAACCGGATCATTTTCGGTCCTTCGGTGACATAGGCGCTGCGGCGCTCCTTCGTGGTGCCGGGCGCATCGACCGAACGACCGGCGGTCGCCTCCATATACTCCATCGATTTTTCGTAGCTGTCCTCGACCCCGTCCTCTTTCATGAAGTGGTTGTTGGGGATCCACATCACCCCGCCGGAGCGCGACGTCGTGCCGCCGATCCGCGGCATCTTTTCGAGCACGACAACGCTCTTGCCCATGGCGCGCATGACCAGCGCCGAACACATCGATCCGCCGCCGCTGCCGACGGTTACGAAGTCGAATGTCTCGTCGAATTGCAGATCGGCCATGCGTGAATCCCCTCGCAGCGTTGTTTTCTGGAGCGGAGTTATTGCGGGCTATTGAAACGATGGCAACGCATTAGAACAAGCTGTGCGAAATCTTGATCTCCCTTCTCCTCTCCCCGTTGGGGAGAGGGTAGCGCAGCTTGTCGCGAGAGCGACTAGCGCAGCTGAGAGAGGGGGTTCGACTTCTCGAGCGAAGAACCCCCTCTCCAACTTCGGCTAGGCAACAAGTTGCCAAGCCTGCGTGTCCTCTCCCCACCGGGGAGAGGATGAGAAGATCAAAAATACCCCGGCTCATCCCACCACGGGTAGAAATCGGGCATGTCCCGCGAAATCTTGTCCGGGAACGCCGGCGGCCGCTTCTCCAGAAACGATTTCACTCCTTCGCTCGCATCGCTGGCCCGTGCCCGCACATACATTCCGCGGCTCTCGACCCGGTGCGCCTCCATCGGGTGCGTCATGCCCAGCCCGCGCCACAGCATCTGCCGCACCAGGGCGACCGAGACCGGCGCGGCATTGTCGGCGATGTCGCGGGCCACGCGATTGGCCTCCGCAAGCAGCTCCGCCTGCGGCAGCACCAAGGTGACCAGCCCATGCTCCAGCGCCTCGGCGGAGGAGACCATCCGCCCCGACATGCACCATTCGAGCGACTTCGAAATCCCGGCAATGCGCGGCAGGAAGAACGAGGCCGCGGTTTCCAGCACCATGCCCCGCCGCGCGAAGACGAAGCCGAACTTCGCTTCTTCAGCGCAGATGCGGATGTCCATCGGCAGAATCAGCGTCGCACCCAGGCCTGCGGCGGCGCCGTTGATCGCGGCAATCACCGGCTTCCTGAGGTTGTAGAGCACCAGGGCCAGCTTGCCGCCGACTTCGCGAATCGCCTCGTTGCTGTAATCCACCGCACCGCCGGGCCCTGCCGCCGCATCGCTGCCCGGCGCGACAAAGCTTTCCGCCCCGCGCGAGAGGTCTGCCCCGGCACAGAACGCCCGCCCCGCCCCGGTGACGATCACCGCGCGAACCTCGTCGTCGGCATCGGCAGCTTCGAATGCCGCGATCAGCTCGCGCACCATCGCGCCGTTGATCGCATTGAGCTTTTCGGGCCGGTCGAGCGTGATCGTGGCGACGCGATCGGCCAGCTCGTAGCGGATGAATTCGAAGTCCATGTTCTTTCAGCCCTCGCTGCGCAGCGCTTTTAGAAACTTGCCGCGATCGACCTTGCCCGAGGCAGTGCGCGGCAGTGCCTCGCCAATGAAGCGCACTTCGCGCGGCACCTTGTAGATCGCCAGGTGCGCGCGGCAGTGGGCCTTGACCGCATCCTCGTCCAGCCCGGCATCCGGCGCTACAACCAGCGTCGCCGCCAGCCGCTCGTTCAGCCGGGGGTCCGGCAATCCATAGGCAATCGCCTCGCGCACGCCCGGGCAAGTGCCCAGCACCCGCTCGACCTCGGCGCAATAGATGTTCTCGCCGCCGGAGATGACCATGTTCTTCTTGCGGTCGACGATGGTGTAGATGCCCAGTTCGTTGACCGTGGCGATGTCGCCCGAGGCCAGCCAGCCGTCGACCAGCGTCTCCGCAGTCGCTTCGGGATCATTGACATATTCGTTCATCAGCAGCGCGCTGGAGACCCACAACTCACCGGGTTCGCCGATATCCGGCTCGCTGCCATCGTCGCGGCGCAGCTGCACCTGCACGGTCGGCGCGGGCCAGCCGCAGGCGGCGGGGTGATCGAGATAGACATTGCCGCTGATCCCGCAGGTCCAGGCGGTACCTTCGGTCTGACCATAGCCGTTGGCCAACTGGCAATTGGGCATGCGCGCCTTGATTTCCTCGACCAGCTGCATGTCGAGCGGTGCCGCGCCGTTGACCATGTAGCGGACGTTGGCCAGCAGTTCGGGCGTCGCGCGGGGCGAGCGGAAGATGTCGAACAGCATGGCCGAGACGAAACTCAGCCGGGTCATCCCGACCTGCTCGATGGTATCCATCGCGACATCGGCGTTCCACTTGCCCATGATGTGGATCGTCGTGCCGACCGAAATTGCCCGCAGGATCGGCATGATGCCCGACAGGTGGAACATCGGCCCGAGGATTACTGCCGGCGTCGCCATCGCTTTTTGCCGCTCGGGCAGGGTTTCGCCAATCTCTTCCTCGTAGCGGATATCCTGCAGTGTTCCCATGAAGCAGGCGACCGAGACCGAGGCCGCCAAGGCTCCGTGGCTGATCAGCGCACCCTTGGGGAAACCGGTGGTGCCTGAGGTGAACAGGACGATTGCACCGTCGGTCCGGTCCATCTCCTGGGGCTGGAACTCGACCCCTTCGAGCGGCGCGGAAAGGGTGGCAAAATCGGCATCGCGCCCCGATCCGGACTGGCTGCGCAGCGGCACCTTGGGCGCGCCGATGACAATGCGCGGCCAGTCCGGATCTGGACGTACGGCGGAGATGACATCGTCGCGATCGGCATCGAGGATGGCGAGGGCGCAACCGACTTTCTCGATCGCCCGCAGCATTTCTTCGGCCACCCCCCGGCTGTTGACCAGCGCCGCGATGCCGCCGGCGGAGGTGATCGCCAGCATGGCAACGATCCATTCGGCACGGTTGCCGGTGACGACGGCCACCATGGTTCCCGTCGCGACACCGTAGTCTTCGCGCAGCGCCTTGCCCAAAGCGGCAGCCCGGGCGAATGCCTCGGCATAAGTCAGCCGGACACCCTCGTGGACAATCATTGTCCGCTCGCCGAACGACATCGCCTGGCGGAACAGACCGGCGAGGTTGTGCGGCGCCCCTTTGATCACCTCGCGCGGATAGCCGCCGATATCGACGGTCTCGATTTCGGCCAGCTTGCCCGGCCCGATCAATCGCTGGACCAGTGGATCGCGGAGGTTGGCGCGAGAATTCCGGATGTTCGTGGCTGACACTGGGCTTTGTTCCCTTTGCGCAAGACAAACGCACGGCTGGACGATATGCAACGCGTGAAGAACATTTTGTTAGAGGGGGGACGCCTTGTCGGCAAGGCTTGAAGGCAATGCCCGCGAAGAATGGCGGAAGCACGGCACAGTAGTGATGGCGGCCTGCGCGGGAGCGGGCATGGCATCGATTTCGAGCTATTCGACCAGCCTGTTTTTCGACCCTCTCGAGCGCGAATTCGGCTGGAGCCGGGTCAATATCACCTCGGTCCACCTTTTCGGTGCCGTTGCAGCGATCTCGCTCGGGCCGTTCGTTGGCCATATCATCGACCGGATCGGCGCGCGGCGCGTCGGCATTGCTGCCGTACTCGCACTGGTCGCGGCCTTTTCGATGCTGGGGCTGACCGGGCCGGACATCTGGTCGTGGCGGGCCCTGTGGGTGCTGCTGGCGCTGGTCTCGGTGCTGTACCAGCCGATGGTATGGAGTTCGGCGGTCGCCAGCTTCTTTTCGGCCGGACGCGGCTTTGCCCTGGCGGTGACGCTGTGCGGGACCAGCATCTGCTCGGTCATCACGCCGCCGCTTACCGTATGGCTGATCGACCATCTTGGCTGGCGGCTGGCCTTTCCCGGTCTGGTGCTGTGCTGGGCAATCCCTGTCTTGCCGCTGATCCTGCTGTTCTTCACCAGCGCGGCGGACAATAGGCGCGGCAACACAACCTCTCAGTACGCCGCCCCTGCCCATCCCGGTTTCCTCAAGAGCTTTCGCGGCGAGGCGCTGACCTTCCAGTTCCTGAAGGTCGCGGTGGCAGGCTTTTCGATTGCCCTGGTGGTGGTGTCGATGGTGCTGACAATCGTGCCGATTCTCTCGTCGAGCGGAATCACGCGCGGCACCGCGGCGGGCATCGCCTCGTTGGCGGGCATCGCCTCGATCTGCGGCAGGCTGACCATAGGCCTGCTGCTCGACCGCTGTCCCGGTCGTTTCATCGCCGCCGTCGCCGTGTGCATGCCGATCATCGGCAGTCTGGTGCTGCTTGAGTTTCCGGGCTCGGCACCCGCTGCGACGCTGGCGGTGGTTATCTTCGGCCTGGCGCTGGGGGCCGAGCTCGACATCCTCGCCTACCTGACGTCGCGCTATTTCAAGCTTGCGAGTTTCGGGATGCTGTTCGGCCTGGTCGGCGGCTTTGTCGGTCTGGCGGGGGCCGCCGGACCAGTCCTGCTCAACGCGGTCTACGATGCGACGAGCAGCTACGATCTGGCCTTGTGGGGGATCATCCCGGTGTGCCTGATTTCGGCGACACTGTTCCTGCTGCTGGGCCCCTACCCGGAGCAGGCGGCAAAGCAGGGCTAGGCCAGCAACGGAAACACCGGATGGCGGAAGGGTTCCCCGTCCTTTAGACTTTCATGCAGGCCTTCCACTCTTGGCGCGGCGGTCGGCCCCGGGCGAGAGGCGTAGACTGCGTCCTCGCCGAAGAAGCGCAGCGTCAGTGTCCGGCGGCGGCCCTGAGGGCCAGGCGAGCCGCCGCCATGCAGCACGCCAGGGTGAAACAGCACGACATCGCCTGGCGAAGTTTCCCAGCCGGAGATATTCCACCCCGCCCTGTCGGCCTCGATATCGGGCAGGCGCGGCAGGTTTCCGTACTTGTAAAAGGGATCGGTGGGGTCGCCCGGCTTGAAGCTGGTGCCATTGTACAGCGGCCCGCGATGGCTGCCGAGGCAGTATTCGAGCGTGGCATCGCGGCCGACCGGATCGAGACTGATCCAGAAGACTGCCAGCTGCTCGCCTGCAATCGGCATATAGGGCGTATCCTGGTGCCAGGGGGTGAAATTGCCGGTCGCTTCCTTGTGGAATATCTGTTCGTACATGTACCAGACCGGCCCGCCGCCCCAGAGCTGCTTCAGAAGTGGCGGGATCGGCGAGCGCGCCAGCATGCCGGCATAGGCGGCGTAGCTTTCGGGGTTGGACAAGTCCTGCCACGAACGCTCGTCACCGCTCAATGTCGTGAATGCGGGACTGCGATGGTCGCGGGTCCATTCATAGGCCGCAGCGGCATCCGCCAGCTGCGAAGGCGACAGAAAACCGCGCAGGCAGACCACGCCGTCGCGCTCGAACGCCGCGCGAATTCCCGCAATATCGCTCATACCGTCCCTACCCCGGTCACCGGCGAACCCACCGCGCCGGGCAGGCGCAGCGGCGGGGCGGTGAACAGGAAGCGATTGCGGGCATGTGCGCGCAGCCAATCGGCCAGATCGCTCAGCAGGAACATCTCGCCCAGCGGAATGCCCAGCTTGAACAGGCAGAGGTGGTGCAGCGGCACGCGGATGCCGTGGGAATCCTTGCGCTGGAAATCGGGCATGATCTCCACGGCCTCATTGTCCGATGCCAGTGCCGCCGCGCCGCAATCGTCGATCCATTGCAGCAGGCGCTCGTCGAAGCCGTCGAGGCCAGAACAGCGGTGCGGATCGAACGGGGCGGCGGGATCGGTGTAATTGGCGAGCAGGGCCCGGTCGAAGCCGGTGCGGAAACACAGTGCATCGCCCGGCTCGACTTCGACGTTGTCCGCCTCCAGTATCCGCATCAGCCGCTCGTAGCCGACCGGGACCGCCTCCAGCCCGACATGGGCAAACAGGTCTATCATCACGCCCCGGGTCTGCATGCCGGTCTCGGCAATCCTCTCGATCCCCAGCGCCATGGCGCCATAGGGTCCGGGCTTCTCCTCGCGGCCATGCAGGTAGTCGAACGGCCCGCACATATGTTCATGCGCGCGGTGGCCGTTGTAATAGACAACCTCTTCCCCCGCGCCGTCCGCATCGAACAGATAGCCCATGTGGCACAGCGCATCCCACTGGGTGGAAAATTGCAGGCTTAGGGTGGCGCGGTCGTCGTTGACCACTTCCTTCATGCCCGGGAACACCTTGTCGTAGGGATAGTTAGCCGCCGGGTCCTCACCGCGCATCGAGAACATCAGCTCGGGCGGAAAGCGGCGCGGGTTGAGCTGGACACGCGGGCAATCGAGCGGCAGCGACAGGCAGAAGGCCAGACCCTCGCGAACTTCCTCCGCCGCCTTGATCCGGTGTGCCGGGGTAATCAGGTTGAGCCGGCCGATCTGGTCGTCGGGCCCAAAGTCGCCCCAGTTCGAACCCTCGGGGCGCGTTGTCCAGCGATTTGCCTTTTTCGTCACACCGGTCTCCCTCAATGCAACTCAGCTTGCGCAATGATCCGCCGCGAGGCAAGTGCGAGGTTCGAGTTGGCTCGCAAAGGAATCGCCGATGGCGCGTTTTCAATACACCGTGCTCTCTCGCTCGAAGCCCGGGCAGGAGGAAGAATTCATCCGCTGGTACACCGGCCAGCACCTGCCCGATGTCGCGCGCATGCCCGGCGTGGTCAGTGCAAAACTGTTTCGCATGGATTTTCAGCGGGTATACGATCTCGATGCCCCGCAATGGACGCTGATGACCCTGTATGAGCTGGAAGGCGAACACCCGGAGCCGATCATCGATGCGCTCAAGGCGGCAGCGGGCAGCGCCGCCATGCCATCGTGCGATGCGCTGGACAAATCGGGCATGATCCAGGCCGCCGGCCATCTGATTGCCGAAATCGGCTAAAAGCATAGAGAGGAATACCATAATATGAGCGAAGCGCCCCACATGCTGGTCGATGTGATCGACAATATCCTCGTCGCCACATTCAACCGCCCCGATAAGCTAAATGCGATGAGCGCCGAGCTGGTGAACATCCTCGAAGAAGCCGTGCACCGTTTCCGCGACACGCCGGAACTGCGTGTCATGCTGATCAAATCGCAGGGGCGCTATTTCTCGGCCGGGGCGGACCTCAGGCAGGGCGACGGCGAATTGCGCGGCATGCCGACGCGCGGCTCCGAAGTGCGCGAATTGCACCGCCGGCTGCCGATGCGCCGGATCTGGGACGAGATGGAAGGGATCGAGAAGCCCTTCGTCGTCGCCCACCACGCGCGCTGCGTCGGCGGCAGCCTGGAAATGTCGCTGTCCTGCGATTTCCGCCTTGCTGCGGCCAGCGCCAGCTATGCCTTTCCCGAGGCCAAGTTCGGCGTGCTTCCCGCGACCAATGGCGTCAGCCGCCTGGTGCGGATCATCGGCCCGCACTGGGCGCGCTACATGATCATGGCCAACATTCCGCTGGAGGCTCAGGAAGCGCTTAACGCCGGCCTCGTCCACAAGGTGTTCCCCGACGAGACATTCGAAGCTGACGTCATGGGCTTCTGCCGGCATCTGGCGCAACAGGACGGCGAGCTGGTCGGCGCGGCCAAGCTGGCGATCGAACTCGCCGCCGATCTGCCTGCCCATCAGGCAGCTGCGGTCGAACGGCTGGTCAACAGCTCGATCATGACGACCCCGCATTACGAACAGCTGATGAAGGCGCATCTCGGCAACATCGGCAAGGGCAAGGGATATTGATCATGGCTGACGACGGGCAAGACACATCGAAATTCCGGATTTTCCGCGCCGAGGGAGCGCCGGGGCTGATGGAGGCCGGCTGCATGTCGGTCGAGCCATTCTCCCCCGTTCAGCGGGCCGGGATGGATAGAGCCATGGCCGCCGGTTACATGGAGGGTGACGAGATCAAGGTGTTGACCGATCTGCCGGGTTTCGGCCTGACCCATGTCTGGTTCAAGGCAGGCTATCAGTTGCCGCTGCACAGCCACGATGCCGACTGCATGTATTACGTGGTTTCGGGCAGCCTGAAGCTCGGCACGGAAGAGCTTGGCCCGCGCGACTGCTTCTTTGTGCCGGCAGACGTGCCCTATACCTACAAGCCAGGCCCGGAAGGTGTCGAAGTTCTGGAAATCCGTCAGGCAAACCGCTTCAACTTCGTCAATCATGCCAGGGGAGAAGCCTGGTGGAACAAGGCCGCCGATGAAATTGCCAACCACCGCGATGAGTGGAAAACGGCAGAGCGGCCGAAACTCAACGTCTGACTGACTCCACAGAAAGCAACACAATGTCTGAAGACCTCATCCGCTACGAAAATCCCGCCCCCGGCGTCGCGCGCATCGTCCTCGCACGCGCGGACAAGCACAACGCGATCAACCCGGCGCTGATCTTCGCCGTGAACGAAGCCTTCGACCGGGCGCTCTACGACGACAGCGTCAAGGCGATCATCCTCGCGGCCGACGGCCGCAATTTCTCCGCCGGGCACGACATCGCCGACACGGTCGAGAACTATCAGGCCGACATGGCCGAACGCAGCCCCGGCGTCTCCGGCTGGAGCGGGTTCCAGCAGGACGCCACGCATGGCTGGTATGCTTCTGAAAAGGAAGGCTATCTCGAAAGCGCCCGGCGCTGGCGCAATCTCGCCAAGCCGACGATCTGCGCGGTCCAGGGCAAATGCATTGCCGGGGCGCTGATCTTCGCCTGGGTCTGCGACATCATCGTCGCCTCGAAGAACGCGCAATTCTCCGATCCGGTGGTGACTTTCGGCGTCTCCGGCGTCGAGTGGCTGGCCCACCCGTGGGAACTGGGCGCGCGCAAGGCCAAGGAATTTCTGTTCACCTCGGACGTGTGGAGCGCCGAGGAAGCGCACCGGCTGGGTATGGTCAACCACGTCGTCGAACTGGAAGAATTGCAGGACTTCGCCCTCGCCATGGCGGTGAAGATCGCCGCCAAGCCGGCCTTCGCGCTGAAGCTGGCCAAGGAGGCGATCAACAAGACGCTCGACATCCAGGGCCAGGCGAACGCCATCGACGCGGCGTTTTCGCTGCATCACCTGTGCCACAGCCAGAACTTCCGGGTGTTCAATTATGGCATGGATACGAGCAACCTGCCCTCGCTGGCGAACGTCCCGAAAGATGCAGCGAAGGGTTAGAGCAAAGTGCCCAAAATCAGAGTCACTCGTCATTGCGAGCACAGCGAAGCAATCCAGAGCCGGGTTGCTCCGCCCTGGATTGCTTCGCTGCGCTCGCAATGACGAAGTTTGGTGCAGATTTTCTGCAGGCTGCTCTCCGCTGAATCACAACAGACCCAAGACCATGCCGAAATTCAGGATGGTGCGTTCGCCGCCTTCCAGTCGCGCTTGATCTTCTTTGCCAGCGACCACTTGTGCACCTCGGTCGGCCCGTCGTAGATCCGGAAGGCCCTGATCTCGCGGAACACCTGCTCGACGATGGTCTTGTCCGTCACCCCGGTGCCGCCCATCACCTGCACGCAGCGATCGGCGATGCGCATCAGCGCCTCCGACACGGCAACCTTGGCCATCGAACTTTCGACCGTGCCCAGCGAGCCACTATCCAGCACGCCGGCGCACCAGTCGATCATCAGTTCGGCCTGTTTCAGCTCGATCATATTCTCGGCCAGCATGAAGCCGACGCCCTCATGCTCGATCAGCACCTTGCCGAAGGCCTCGCGGCGGTTGGCGTAATCGGTGGCAATTTCGTGCGCGCGGATGCAGCAGCCGAGCCAGCGCATGCAATGCGAAAGGCGGGCGGGCGACAGGCGGATCTGCGCATACTTGAACCCCTCGCCCGGCTCGCCCAGCATCTGGCTGGCGGGCACGCGCAGTTGGTCGATGACGACCGTGGCATGGCCGCCGGGCATCGAATTGTCGATCGTGTTGGGAATATGCTCGATGCGGATCGCCGGATCGGGCAAATCGACCACGAACATGCAGGCACCCTCATCCGCCTTGGCCATGACAATGCCGACCCTGGCCCCGTCCGCGCCGGTGATGAAGGTCTTCTGCCCGTCGATCACCCAGTGGTTGCCGTCGGGGCGGCAGCGGGTTTTCATCATCGACGGATCGGAGCCTGCCCCGCCCCATTCGGCCGGCTCGGTCATGAAGAAGGCCGAACGCGCACGGCCTTCGATCATCGGTTTCAGGAACCGCTCCCTGATTTCCGGGCTGCCGACCTTGCCCATCAGGTACATGTTGCCCTCGTCCGGCGCGTTGGTGTTGACCGCCAGCGGCCCGAGCGGCGACAGGCCGCTGCGGATCAGCACGGTCGCGGTCTCGCACTGGGTCAGGTGGCCGCCATCGGGCAGGACATGCGGGGTCAGCACCCCGGCAGCGCGGGCCTTTTCGCGCATTTCCCAGACCATTTCGTCCATCGGCGCGTTGTGATGGTCGCGGCGCGGATCCTGCTCGTAGGGGATCACCACTTCGCGGACGAAGGCTTCGACCTTGTCGGCGATTTCGAGAGCGCGGGGCGTGGTCATAGCGATTGTCCGTCATCGATGTTGAGAATGGCTCCGGTGACGTGCAGCGAGGCGTCCGAGCAGAAATGCAGCACCGGCTCGTCGAGCGATTCTATCGGTTGCATGCGCCTGCGCGGGAACGAGGCGATCTGCGCCTTGCCGCCTTCGGTCCCGAACCAGCCGCCCGCCAGTTCGGTGTCGATAAAACCGGGCTGGATGACATTGACGTTCACTCCCTGACGCACCCACTCGCCCGCGAAGCTGCGGCCAAGGTTCGCCACCGCCGCCTTGCTGGCGCAATAGGCGGTGCCGCCGGGAAAGGTTGCGATCGCGCCCATCGAGCCGACCAGCAGAATGCGCCCGCGGCCATGCTCCCGGCTGCCCGCCGCCATCATCCGCTTGGCCCCTTCGCGCGCGGTGAGAAAGACGCCCAGCAGATTTGTGTCGAACAGCCCCTTGAGGGCCTCCACGGAAATTTCCGTCGCGCGACCGGTTTCGGAAACCCCGGCATTGGCGATCACCGTATCGACTGGGCCGAAACCCGCTTCGGCCGCGGCGTAGGCGGCTATGGTCGAGGCTTCGTCAGTCACGTCCATCTCGACTGCCAGCGCCTTGTCCGCGCCCAGTTCCCCGGCCAGCGTACGCACCCGTTCGACCCGCCGCGCGCCGAGCACGACACGCGCGCCCTCGCGCGCCATCAGCCGCGCGAAATGCGCGCCGAATCCCGACGAGGCGCCGGTTATCAGGCATATCCGTCCAGAAAGTCTCTGCATGGTTCCTCCGTATGCCGCTCCGGGCCTATGCCGCGTCCGGCGAAAATGCAACGAGGCGATTGCGTTCCTTGCGCCGGTGCGGCTTAATCCGGCTCGATTCGATTGGGCGAGGCAAATCATGACAGCAACGATAACCGACGCGACCAAGGCTGTTCCGCATCGGGTAACAAATCCCGAACTGATCCCCGCCGAGCGCTATTACGACGAGGCTTTCTTCCAGCTCGAGAACGAGAAGCTCTGGCCGCATGTCTGGCAGATGGCGTGCCGGCTGGAGGAAATCCCCAATGTGGGCGACTGGACCGAGTACAAGAATCTCGGCAAGTCGGTGATCGTCGTCAACACCAAGGGCGGGGTGAAGGCATTCCAGAACGCCTGCCGCCACCGCGGCGTGCAACTGGCCGAAGGCCATGGCAACTGCGCCAAGACCGGCTTTATCTGCCCGTTCCACGGCTGGCGCTTCAATATGAACGGCGATTGCACGTTCGTGTTTGGCAAGCAGATCTTCAACGAGGATCTGCTCGACCACGCCGAGATCGATCTACAGCCCGTCAGGGTCGAATTCTGGGCCGGCTGCGCCTTCATCAACTTCGACGACCGCGCACCTTCGCTGCTCGATACGCTCGGCCCGGTGGCGCCCAATCTGAATGCGCGCCATGTCGACAAGCTCAAGATGGACTGGTGGTATGCCACCGAGCTGCCAACCAACTGGAAACTTGCAATGGAAGCCTTCATGGAAGGCTATCACGTCATGCGCACCCACCCGCAGTTGCACGAGCTATCGCCCGGGAGCCAGTTCGGCATGGATGAGGCCGGAATGGTGCCCAACCCGAATTTCACCGCTGATCGGGCAGTCGAACTCGGCATCGCCTTCTACAAGAACCTCAGCGAAGGCATGGCCGGAATGGTCCACGATACCGAAATTGCGGTGATCGAAAAATTGCGCGGCATGGAAGTTCCCGACGACCCGATGATGGCCTTCGGCACCTTTGTCGCCAGGGCGAGGGAGGAAATCGCCAAGGACGGTTTCGAGCGCGGTGCGCCGATGTTCGATCTGCCCAGGGTGACCGAAGAGTTCATCATGCATGACGTCGAATTCATGTTCCCGCATTTTTTCCTGCTGCCATCGTTTGCGGCGATGGCGGCCTATCGCATCCGGCCGCTGACGGCGGAGACCTGCTACTTCGAAATCTGGTCGCTAGTGCTTAGGCCTGAAAATGAACCCTTCGATACGCCGAAACAGGCGACATTCCTGCCCCACGATTCGAAGGACTATCCCGAAATCCCGATGCAGGACTATTCCAACCTGCCGCTGCAGCAACGGGGCCTGCACAATTTCAAGGAGATGCGGCTGTCTGGCCAGTATGAGGGCATGATCAGCAATTACCAGCGGCTGGTCGATGGCTTTCTGGCGGGACTGCCAATCGAGCAGCTGGCCAAATCGACCACCGTGGTCAACAGCGGCTACAACGCGCCGATCCTCGACATCGGTTTTTAGGGGTGGCATCGACCACCGCCGCCGATCCTGCCCGAAGCGAATGGGCCGCCAACGGCCCGCTGCTGCTCAGCGCGGTGATCGGCATTCCGGTGCCGGTGGCGATGTCATACCTGCTCGGCCAGTTCATGGTCCCGCTGGAGCAGGAGTTCGGCTGGAGCCGGGCAGAGGCTTCGCTCGGGTTTTCGATTTCGCTGCTGCTGGGATTCTTCGCCTCGCCTTTGGTCGGACGGCTCGTCGATAACTTCAATGCGAGGCTGCTGGCGCTTCCGGGTATCGCGCTGACTGGCCTCGCCATAGCCGCCTTCTCGCAGGCCACGCCCAGCATTGCAGTGTGGATTGGCCTGTGGTGCGCGGTTTCGGTCATCGGGTCGATAGTTGGACCGACAGTGTGGCTTGCGGTGGTTTCCGCAGCCTTCGAGAAAAACCGCAGCTTCGCCATTTCGATTACGCTCTGCGGGATGAGCCTGGCGACAATGCTCGCCCCGCTTTCGGCGCGACTCGCGATCGATGCCTTTAGCTGGCGCATGGCCTGGGTGGCGCTCGGTGCGATCTGGAGCGGACCGGCACTGGTGCTGGCGGCGCTGTTTTTCTTCGATCACCGCCCCGCCGCCCGGCCCAAGGCGGAGAAGCCGGCGTTTGCCGTGCCCAGACAAGTGCTGCGCCGCGTGTTCCTGTCGGGCACATTCATCCGCATGGCACTGGCGCTGTTTACCATCGGCCTGGCTGGATCCGCCTTCGGGCTGCACCTTGCCCCGGCGCTGATGGACAAAGGCATGGGCGGAACCCTGGCGGCCTCGATAGCGGGCCTGTTCGGGCTGATGGCCATTATCGGCAGGTTGGCGCTGGGCGCGATATTCGACCACGTCGGCCAGGCGGCGGTGACCACCGGCGTGATGGCGCTCTATGCGGTCGCAGCGGTCATTCTCGCCCAGCCAAGCGACAACGCCGCGCTGGCGATCACCGGCTGCGTGGTGCTGGGGCTTGGCGCCGGCGGCCTTGGTGTGGTGGTCGCCTGCCTTGCAGCGCGCTTGTTCCACGGTTCGATTTTTGGCGTGGTCTATGGCACCCTTATGAGTATCTCGACTCTCGCAGCCGCTATCGGGCCGCTGCTGGTAAGCACGCTCCACGATGCGATCGGTTCCTATGGCCCGGCCTTCTGGAGTGGCGCAGGTATCGCCGTCGTCGCAGCGCTGTTGCTGCTGAAGCTGACGCCTGTCGCGTCCGAAGAACCGGTGGTTTCATGATGGCAAGTGCCGCAACTGTCCCGTCTCGCAGCGAATGGGCCGCCAACGGGCCATTGCTGTTCAGCGCTTTCATGGGCATGCCGCTGACTGCGGCAATGTCCTATTCGCTCGGTCAGTTCCTGGTGCCGCTGGAGCAGGAGTTCGGCTGGTCGCGGTCGCAGGCGTCGATTGGTTTCTCGTTGTCGCTGCTGCTGGCCCTGTTCGCGGGTCCTCCCATTGGGCGGCTGGTTGACAAGACCAATGCTCGCCTGCTGGCCCTGCCAGGCATCGTGCTGACAGGACTCGCGATTGCCGCCCTGTCCCTCGCTACCGCTAGCATGACATTATGGATCGCCTTGTGGTGTGTGGTCTCACTGGCCGCATTGCTGATCGGGCCCGTGATCTGGATCTCTGTCGTATCCGCCGCGTTCGTGAGGAACCGCAGCCTCGCCATCGCTCTGACTATGTGCGGCATGAGCCTTTCCGCCATGTTCGCACCGCTTACCGCGCGATGGTTCATCGACAGTTTCGGCTGGCGCATGGCCTTCCCGCTGGTCGCCCTGCTGTGGTCGGGACCGGCCTTCCTGGTGGCTCTGTTCTGCTTCTTCGACCGCCGCCCTGTGGGCCAGTCGAAGCAGCAAAAGGCCGAGCACGGCGCGCAGGCGGCCCCCGCCGCCAAGCCGGACATGCGGCGTGTGTTCCTGTCGGCCACTTTCATCCGCATGGCCATGGCAGTCACGCTCGTCACCACCGCCTCGGCCGGCTTCACCATCCACCTGGCCCCGGCGTTGGCCGACAAGGGCATGAGCGGCGGCGTCGCGGCAGCGACTGCCGGCTTGATCGGGCTCGCCGCGATACCCGGCAAACTCGTGGTCGGCTCGGTGTTCGACCGGGTCGGGCAAGTGCCGGTGACTCTCGGACTGATGGCAGTCCTGGCCATGAGCTGCGCTCTTCTGGCCCAGGATAGCGCCAGCGTGCCGCTCGCCGTCGCCGGCACCGCACTGCTCGGGGTCGCCGCCGGTTCGACCAATGTCGCCCTCACCTGCATCGCCGCGCGGCTGTTCGACGGTGCGATCTTCGGCGTGGTTTACGGCACTCTGGTCAGCCTGACCGCGCTTTCGGGCGCCGCCGGACCGTTCCTCGCCAGCGCCATTCACGACGCCACCGGCTCCTATGCCCCCGCGTTCTGGGCTGGCCTGGGCGTAGCCGCAGTGGTGGCGCTGCTGCTGACCAGACTCGAGCCGGTTTCGGCCCATGGGCCGGGGGCGGCGGACTAGTCGATTCGAGAGACCAGCAGGCAATGCATCCCCGCATCCACTCCCAGAGCAAACCCGAGTCCCTCGCCCTGATCATGGCGGGCAGCGGCGAGACCGTCTCTTTCGGCGAACTGGAAGCGCGCGCCAATCGCGGCGCTCATGCCTTGCGCGCGCTGGGGCTGAAGATTGGCGATACGTTGGCGATGGCCTGCGACAACCGACCGGACTATTTCGACATTTTCTGGGCGACCCAGCGCTCGGGAATCACGCTGGTGCCGATGTCGACCCGGCTCAAAGTGGACGAGATCGGCTATATCCTCGAGGACAGCGGGGCGAAGGCGCTGCTGATATCGGACTATCTGACAGGCACCGCGCTGGAGCTGTCCAAAGCGCGCGCCAGCTTGCCGGGACTCGAGCACCTCCTCGTCATAGGCGCAATTCCGGGACTGCCGGGCTGGAGCGAGCTCTGCGCCTTGCAGCCAGCCACGCCCATCTCCGACGAGGCCAACGGCGCCCGCATGGCCTATTCTTCCGGCACCACCGGCAGGCCCAAGGGCATCCGCAACGAGATTCCCACTTCCGGCACCAGTCCGATCCAGCCGCAAGGCGGGGCGCTGCTGTTCGGCAAGCTGTATCCTCTTGGCGAGGACACGGTCTATCTCTCCCCCGCCCCGCTCTACCATGCCGCGCCAATGGGCTTCACCACCGCGACCCAGTCGCTCGGCGGCACGGTGGTGGTGATGGAAAAATTCGATCCCGAAGAGTATCTCGCGCTGATCGAGCGCCACCGGGTAACGCTGACCCAGGTCGTCCCGACGATGTTTGTCCGGCTGCTGAAATTGCCCGAAGATGTGCGGACGAAATACGATCATTCCTCCATCAAGGCGGTGATCCATGCGGCGGCGCCCTGCCCGGTTCCGGTCAAGCAGGCGATGATCGACTGGCTGGGTCCGGTCATCGAGGAGTATTATTCGGGCACCGAGGGCAGCGGCTTCGTCAAGGTGAGCAGCGCGGAATGGCTCGAGCGCCCGGGCACCGTCGGGCGGGTGATTTCCGGCAAGATCCACATCTGCGACGACGAGGGCAACGAGCTGCCGGTGGGCGAGACCGGCACCATCTATTTCAGCGGCGGCCAGGATTTCACCTATCACAACGCCCCGGAAAAGACCGCCTCAGCGCGCAATCCGCTGCACCCGGACTGGAGCACCATGGGCGACGTCGGCCGGGTCGACGAGGAAGGCTATCTGTTCCTGTCGGACCGCAAGGATTTCATGATCATTGCGGGCGGAGTGAACATCTATCCGCAGGAAGTCGAGAACCTGCTGGTGACGCATCCCAAGGTCGCCGATGTCGCGGTGTTCGGGGTGCCCAACGCCGATTTCGGCGAGGAAGTGAAGGCGGTGGTTCAGCCCGCGCACTGGGGAGATGCGGGAGAGGATTTCGCGAGCGAGTTGATTGGCTGGTGCAAGGAGCGGCTGGCGGATGTGAAATGCCCGCGGAGCGTGGATTTCGAGCAGGCACTGCCAAGGGCAGAGACGGGGAAGCTCTACAAGAAGGAGCTTAAGGCGCGGTATTGGCCAGACTAAACATTCTGCTTCGTCATTGCGAGGGCCGAAGGCCCGTGGCAATCCAGGGTTGCGCGCAGAACTCTGGATTGCTTCGCTTCACTCGCAATGACGAACAATTTATAGTGCGGGTCTACTCCCTCGGCGCGCGCTTCATCTCGATATCTTCCAGCAGTCGCCAGATTTGCCGATCCAACTCACGGGAAGCCCCGTCCTCCCGGGTTTCGAGCCACGCCTGTGCCTCAACCAGCAAAAACCGCAGCCGGTGGTTCTCCCGGTCCAGCTCGCTGATCCTCAGCCCCGGATCGCCCGAACCCGCAGCCGCGCCAAGCCGTTGCGCCAGATCGCCATCCGCAAGCGGCGCAGCCTTGCCCAGCACCGCGCGGATAGCCACGTTTTCTTCCACCCGCAGAGCAGCCGCATCGTCCACCCCATTGGCCGTGATGGTCAGCAGCGAGGCGGCCATGCGGGCCATGTTGGCGGCATAATTGTCGCCCACTTCCGGCACGATACGCTCCCGCATCAATTCGGCGACGCCCTTGACCGCGCTGGGAAAGGTGAAATTCATCCCATGGCTCCTCTCTCGCGCATCAGCTTCAGGATCAGCTTGCGGTGAAAATGCCCGGCGCGCACACCTGAGAGCGCAATCGTCATGTCCCGGTTCTGGCCCGAGATGAAGCTCGCTTCCGCAGTATTCCAGATCACGCTGGCCTTGACCGCCGCGAACAGCCGCCACCAGTCGAGAGCGGACCGGTCGAGCGCCATCCCGCTAGCCGCTTCCCAGCAGGCGAGGCCATCTTCCAGCGGCAAGTGGCGGGTGATCGGCCAGAACGGGTCGATCGCCCAGACCACGTCCTCCATCGGATCGCCGATGTGGCACATCTCCCAGTCGAGAATCGCGCCGATCTTCCCGTCCGCAGTGAACAGGAAATTGCCCGAGCGGTAATCGCCGTGGACAATCGCGGGTTTGGGCGGCTCGGGCGGTGGATTGCGCCGCAGCCAGCGCATCGCGCCGCGGATCGAAGGCTCGATCACTGCTTCGTCGGCGTCGAGAATTGCCTCCCAGCGATCCAGTTCGAGCGACCAGAAGTGGCGGCCGGCCTCCCCGTTGCGCAGACCCTCCAGCCCCACTGCCCGGTGATCGATCGCCGCCAGCCGCCCGAGGATCGACCAGAACTCGCGCCCGATTGCCTCACCATGACCTTCATAGGGATCGTCCGGGCTGAACGGATTGCCCGGCTTGCCGGGGCACAGATCCATGATGAAGAACGGCCGGTCGAGCCACTGCGCATCGAGTTCGAGGAAATGGGCGGCGGGGATGGGAATGCCCTGCCCGGCAAGCGCCTGATAGACATTGAATTCCAGATCGCGCTCGGCAACCACCAGACCGGCGGGTGCATCGCGGCGCAGGATGAGGCGGCGCTCGACCGGCTTGCCGTGCTCGTTCCAGCAGGCGCGCAGGCGGAAAGTTTCCTGGCTGGAGCCGCCATAGATGCGGGCGAGCTCATCGACTGCGACATCGCCCGCGCCGGGCATGCGGTGAGCAAGATAGGCCGCAAGCCGTTTTTCAAGCTCGCTCATGGCACGTCGAACATGCTGGTGAGGCCTGTAGGCTCATGGCGGCCGAGAACAATCGATTCAAAGCAGCCCATGCCCTGGAGCACTTTCCCTTCCGGTGTCGTCATCGTCAGGTGCGAGAAGGCCTGCGGGTGTTCGTGGCGCGAGGCGTGCCTGGCTGCCGATACGCTCGCAATCTCGTCATACCCCACTGCCAGCGGCCCCTTGTTGAGCCCGTGCGACCAGTCGGGGTTCATGTAGCCGATCCCCGAGAGATAGAAGCGCGGCCCGGTCTCGATCTCGATCCGGTATGCGCCGCCCGCCTCATCGCGCGCGGTCACTACGCCCTTCGCCGGGAAACGCGTACCGGGCGCGAATTCTACCGCCAACCGCGCGTCCTTGAGGTGCTCGACCTCGCCGCCGTCCTTCAGCATGGCACAGCCGAGGTTCCACACCTTGCCCTCACCATCCTCGTTGACGAAGAAGTGCAGCACCCGGTCTTCGAAATGCGCGGGGAGCCAGAACCACCAGACCTGGAATTCGGCCTGCGTCACCGGCACCTGCGGATCGCGCATGCCGACATGGCGCACACCCCACGAACGGTCGCGGGTGCCCAGACACTTGCCCTCGTCCAGCCGCACCTCAGCCCCGCCAGCCTTGATCCAGCCCGACCAGCGGCCAAGCTGGGTCATCCGGGTGATGTCCTGGACGATGCGTGGACCGTTTCGCCGGGTGGTGCGCGGTTCCTCGATGGGGGCGTGGCGGCCGGTGATCGTCAGGTCGGCGGAAATGCCGTGCTCGTGATCCTCGACCACCACCCGCAGCTTGTGCAGCGGTTCCAGCACTTCCACCCGGATCGGGCCGACCTGGGTATCCATCCGCTCCATACGCAAGTGCCGCGAGGCGTGGAGGTTGTACTGCACATCGCCGATCCGCACGCCGAAACCGGCGTCGATGATGTTGAGGTGCGGATAGACCCCCAGCGCCGCGGCGAAATAGACCTCGCCGTCAATGGTATAGCCGTTGAAGAAATAACGGTCGTAGAAATTGCGGTCGGTGCCCGAATAGGCGATCGGGTCCGGAGTCTGGTGGATCGGGTAATCGTCGCCTCTGGTCAGCATGGGTCAGGCTACCCTGCGCACTTCATAGACCTCGTATTCGATCCGCGCGCCATCGGCATCGATCAGCAGCTTCCCCATGCCCACCGCCTGGATGCGGTTGAGCCATGCGTAGCGCGGATCGCCGGTCTCGAAGCGCGGGGCGACCATGGCGAACATGCCCGCCGGGTCGTCGAACGAAATCCGCCCGCCATATGTCAGATAGATCAGCGCGCCATCATCGGTGCGCATGGTCAGGCGCACGTCGATGTCACCGACCTGGCCGGTGCGCAGCATCCAGTCCGCCGCCGCACTGCCGGTGAGTGTGGCCTTGAGCCGTTCGCCGGTAAAGGTGGCCTTGCGCACTTCGCCGACCGTGCGGCCCTGGGGTGCGTCCGGGCCGATCAGATGGGTTTCGCCGAGTTCGAATTTGGCGGTGTAGAGGGGAACCAGTTCAAGCATTGCAAACTCCTCTCTTTTCAGGCGTCGAACAGCAGCACCGACCGCGCCAGTTCGCCCATTTTCATATCGTCGAAGGCTTCGTTGACTTCCGCCAGCGGGCGGCGGCGCGAGATCAGCTGGTCGATGTTCAGCTGCCCCTTCATGTAAAGATCGACGTAGCGCGGGATATCGACCGCGTTGCGCACCCCGCCCATCATCGAACCCTGGATACGCCGTTCCTGCAAAAACGCGATCGCCGGCAGCTCGACCTTCATGTCAAACTTCGCCATGCCGACGACGGTGGCCAGGCCGCCCTTGACCAGCATGCCGAAGGCATCCTCGATGGTCTGCTTGAGGCCGATTGCCTCGATCGCATGATCGACCCCGCGCCCGCCGGTAAGCTCCCTGATCTGCTTGACGACATTGCCCTGACTTGCATCGATGCCGTCCGTGGCGCCGAACACTTTGGCCAGCTCCAGCTTCGATGGCACCATATCCACCGCGATGATCCGCCCGGCCCCCGCCACCGCCGCGCCGTTGATCGCCGAGAGGCCAACCCCGCCGCAGCCGATCACCGCGACAGTCTCGCCCGGCCTGATCTTCGCCGCATTCACCGCCGCGCCGAAGCCGGTAGTCACCCCGCAGCCGATCAAGCAGGCGCGGTCGAACGGCATGTCGCGCCGGATGGGCACGCAGCCGCTGTCATGCACCAGCATCAGTTCGGCGAAAGCGCCCATCCGCATGAAGGCCTCGAAGCGTTCGTCGCCGCGATAGAGGCGGGGCGGCTCATCGGGGCTGCGCTGGGCCTCGGACGTATAGCAGCGGTGGGTATGGCCGCCGAGGCAGTGCTCGCAATGGCCGCAATGGAAGGTGAGACAGACGATGACGTGATCGCCTACTTTCACATTGTGCACTTCCGGTCCCACCTGCTCGACAATCCCGGCCGCCTCATGGCCGAGCACCGCGGGCATGGGGTGTGGCGAATCGCCAGTCAGCACATGCAGGTCGGAATGGCAGACGCCGACCGCCATCATTCGCACCAGCACTTCGCGCCCCTGCGGCTTGGAGATGGCGATCTCCTCGATTTCCATCCGCTGACCGGGTTCGCGCATGACGGCAGCTTTCATCGGTATTCTCCCATGCCACGGACAATCATGGCGCATTATGCAAGCGGCGTGTTGCATTATATTCCGCCCGCCTTATTGCCGAGCTTGGCACCCAGAGCAACAGCTACGAGAGTCTCCAAATGATCGAAAACGACCTGCCCGCCGAAGCCATCGCCGACCCGCGCACCTTTACCAATCCGGCGGTGCTCAACGGGCTGCTCGCAAGGCTGCGAAAGAGCGATCCCCTGCCCTATGTGCAGGCCGAGGGTTACACCCCGTTCTGGCTGGTCACCCGCCACGCCGACCTGATGGCGATCGAACGCGATGCTAAACAGTTCATCAACGAGCCAAGGCAGGCGATTCTGCCGCTGGCCTATGAGGAAATGGCGCGCGCTGCGGCGGGCGGGCTCGATACCAAGGACCTGATGCGCAATCTTGTGCTGATGGATGGCACCGAACATCTGGCCTACCGCGAGATCACCCAGAGTTATTTCACGCCCAAGGGACTGGAAGCAATTCTGGGCGATGTCGAACGGCTGGCGGGCGAATTCATTGCCCGCATGTCGGATCTGGGCGGCGAGTGCGATTTCGCAACAATCGCCATGCCGTTTCCACTGCGGGTGATCATGTCGATGCTCGGCGTCCCGCAGGAAGACGAGCCGATGATGATGCGGCTGACCCAGCAGACGCTCTCCAGCCAGGACCCGGAATTCAACACCGAAGGCGGCGGCGCCCGCAAGGCGATGATGGAGATGTATGCCTATTTCCAGACGATCATCGCCGACCGGCGGGCAAACCCGAACGGCGACCTCTCCAGCGTCGTGGCAAATGCGCGGATCAACGGCGAATATCTCCCCGACCGCGACGTCTTCGGCTATTTCAACATCATTGCCACTGCCGGCCACGATACCACCAGCTACAGCCTGACCGGTGGACTGCTGGCGCTGCTCCAGCACCCGGAGGAGCTCGCCAAGCTGCGCGCCGATCCGGCGCTGATGCCGCTGGCAGTGGAGGAAATCCTGCGCTGGACCAACCCGGTCAAGCATTTCGTCCGCACCGCAGTGGCCGATTGCGAAGTGGCCGGGAAACAGGTGAAGGCGGGCGATCATCTGATGATGAGCTATCCATCGGCAAGCTTCGACGAGGCGGTATTTGGCGATCCCTTCGCCTTCCGCATAGACCGCAAGCCCAACCGCCAGCTCGCCTTCGGCACCGGCCCGCATGTCTGCCTCGGCCAGTATCTCGCCCGCTTCGAGCTGACTGCGTTCTTCCGCGAACTGCTCGCCCGGGTCGAGCATATCGAACTGGCGGGCGAGCCCCGGATCGTCGAGGGGAGTTTTGTCGGCGGGGTGAAATATCTGCCGATCCGCTACCGGATGCGCTAAGCGAAAAGGCCGCAACACGGGAGAGAACAATGTCCGGACTGGAAGTCGTCAACCGCATGATCGCCGGGTGGGAAGCGCGCGATGTTTCGGCGATCTGCGCCTGCTTCACCGATGACGCGGTGTGGCACAATATGCCAATGGCCCCGATTGCCGGTCTGGCGGCAATCCGCACGTCGATCGGCAATTTCCTCGGCACTGCCGCGGAAGTCCGCTTCGAGGTGCGCTATGCCTTCGAGCCCACGCCGGGCGTGGTGCTGACCGAACGGCTCGATATCTTCCGCCAGGCCGACGGCAAGGAAATGCGCCTGCCGGTGATGGGCACCTTCGAATTGCAGGGCGGGCTGATCAAGGAATGGCGCGACTACTACGATTCCGCCGCGATGGCTGGCTAATCCGGCGCAGCAATGCAGTCCCGGGCACCGTGGCCCGGGACGCCGGCCGGCTTCAGAACGCGATGGTCAGGTCCGCGCCAAAAGTCCGGGCGGGGACATAGTTTGCCGCGCCGAATGCCGCATTCTGTTGCAGTGCGAAGGTCAACTCGCGGTTCTGTGTCAGGTTTCTCGACCAGACCGCAAGTTCGACATCGGCGCCGCCGATCTTGATGTTGCGCAACGCAGCCCGGGCGTTGATCGTCCAGCTGGCAGGAACGGTCGTGATACCCGCGAAGGCTGGAGGAATACTGATCCGATTTGAGGTGGCCCAGAACAGCGAATGCCAGAGACCGTCCATGCGGAGCATCAGCGTGGCATCGCCAAACAGTGGCCTGGATTCATACTGGCCCCAAAGTCCGCCTGTCCATTTCGACCGCAGAGACGGCTGATAGTCACCACGGCTCACAGCAATAAGCACCGGATTCACGGCTTCAAATTTGGTATCCGTGTATGACAGACTCCCGCCAATGGTCACCCCACGAGCCGGCGCGGCGGTTGCTTCGAACTCGAAACCCTGCGCCTTCACCGGCCCACCTTGCGAAACAATGATAGTCCCGACAACTCGGCTGAAGCCCGCCGGGAACGGCGGTGACGGAAACAGGCTGGGGAAGTTGCTGCCGCTTTGCGAGGTTTGGAAGTTCTTGTAAGTGACGTGGAACAGCGACAAGTTGGTTCGCAGCTTGTTGTCGAGCAGGTCCGCCTTGATGCCGGCTTCCCAGGATGTTGCCGTCTCGGGTTCGAAGTCCAGCCCCGATACCGAGCCGCCCGACACAAAGGCGGTCGAGAACTTGCCATATAGCAGGATGTCGTCGCTGGGCTTGTAGTTCACACCAATCAGGAAATTTGGCTTGGTTTTCTTGTAGTCGAACACTCCGATGGTGCGGATGGAACCGAGCGGGCCGGTTTCCACCCTTCCGTTCTTATGGTCCTTGGTGATACGCGCACCGCCGACGATATCGAGTTGCGGCGTCACGTGAAGTTCCATCTGCGCATAGGCAGCGAGTGAGGTCTGCTTGTTGAAGTTGATGGCCTGACTACCGGTTACCACTCCGCCCGGAAAAACCCCAAACGACAAGGACCCCGGAATGCCCGGCGCGCCGGCGATATCATCCGAATGGAACCAGATTGCGCCTGCGGTAACAGTCAACAAGGCCGAGTTGTAATTGATTTGAAGCTCGTCGCTCCACTGCTTGCTATAGGTTTCCGCCTGGACGCCAATTCCTGCCACTGGTTGACCAATTCGCGATTGCAGCCCTGCCGCGATGGTTGCGGCCGGACCGCCGCCAATAGCCGACAGATAGGCGGCGAGTGGCGCGATCGCTGCCTGCGTCAAGGGCAGGGCGGTGAAACCGTCGATCGCGGATGGCGCGAATATGTGCGAATTGCGGTAGGCTAGAATGTTCTTGATCGACAGGTCGTCTGTAAGCTCAAGCGTGCTGGTCAAGCTGTGGCCGTAGGTCTTCTGATCGGTTGGAATGACAAAGCTGTTGTTGACAACATCCGGACGCTTCCCGTCCGGGGCGGAAAAGAAGGTGCCGGCTGGCTGGCTGTTGACGAGAGCCGTGGCAAACGGAGACAGGAACGCTCCGAAGAATGCGTTGGCGGGATCGGTTGGAAAATTGATGCCGACAAACCCGGTGCCCTCCGGTGTTCCGGTTTCCCGGTTATAGTCGTACTTGTAGACCGTCTTGAAGCTGTCGCTCGGCTCGAACTTCACGGCGGCAAAGAAGGAATTGGACTTCCTGGTGCCGAGCCATTCCGGCGAACGGGCAGTTCCCTTTCCGGCGGCGGAGCGATCCCAGACCTGCCCCGCGCCGGCATTGCGAATGTCGCCGCGCTTGTAGTTGTGGACATAGGTCGCATAGGCGCTGAACGGACCCATTTGCGGCAAGTCGATGCTGACGCGGCCGCGGATCTGGTCATAGTTTCCGGCAGTGATCGAGGCCTTCACACCGAACTTGCCGGAAGGATCGCGGGTCGTGATGCTGACCGCGCCCGCCGTCGCGTTGCGGCCGAACAGCGTGCCCTGCGGGCCGCGCAGCATTTCAATGCGCTGGATGTCGGGAAGGTCGAAAATGCCGCCGCGCGCCGCGCCGAGGTAGACGCCGTCGATATACATCGACACTTGCTTATCAGACCCTGGCACGACGCCATAGCTGACCGCGCCGCGGATCGAGAACGAGGGGAGTTGCGAACCGCCAGCGGCAGTACGCACCATCACGCCTGGAGCCAGCCCGGATAGGTCTGAAACGCTGGTGACTCGATTGGTCTCCAAGCTGTCGCCGGTGATCGCGGTGACTGCGATCGGCACGTCTTGCAGGTTCTGTTCGCGCTTCTGCGCGGTGACGACGATTTCCTCGAGGCCAGTGCTGTCACTTGCGGCATCCTGAGCGGTAGCCGGCATAGCTGCGGTCAACGCGGTGGTCGCGGCAAGCGCGCGAAGTAGATTCCTGGTCATTGCTGTTCCTCCCTCAGTCGATGCGGCGGCCTGTAATTTCCCCTGCCCCCAGGCTCCTGCCGTCGCCATTGGGCACTGCAAGGCGCGCTTGCAGGAATGCTCCCGTCAATAATTGCAACTCCACTAGTTCATTACACTAGAATGTAAAGTGTGCGGTGCATTGTGTTAAATTTCGTCTTCTCGAAGGGCAAAGTTGCAACACCTCCATCGCATAACCCGACGCTGGCGGCGAATTGGGATACATGGCAAAAAGCGAATCGGGAGAGACACATGACACAACGGAATTGGTTCATTACCGGCTGCTCCACCGGCTTTGGCCGCGCCCTGGCGGAGGTCTTGCTGGAGTGCGGGGATCGCGTGGCGGTAACGGCGCGCAATCCCGCCTCACTCGATGCGCTGGTCGCGGCCTATCCCGAAACGGCGCTGGCGCTGAAGCTGGATGTGACAAGTGCGGACGACCGCACTGCCGCCATCGCCGCCGCCCGTGCGCGGTTCGGCCAGATCGACGCGCTGGTGAACAATGCCGGGCACGGCCTGCTCGCGCTGGTCGAGGACGGGGCACCGGAAACCGCGCGGGCGATGATGGAAGTGCACTATTTCGCCGTGCTCGAACTGATCAAGGCGGTGCTGCCGGAAATGCGGGCGCGGCGCGCGGGAGCCATCGTCAATGTCGGCTCGGTCGCCGGGCAGATCGGCTTTCCGGGGCTCAGCCACTATTGCGCCTCGAAGTTCGCGCTGGCCGGACTGACCGAGTCCCTGGCGGCGGAAGTGCGCCCGCTGGGGATCAAGGCGATCCTCGCCGAACTGGGGCCCTTTGCCACCTCGTTCACCGGCTCGATGGCGATGACCATGCCGTCCGCACCGCAGGACTACGACCTTGGCGCCATGTCGGTGCAAGCGGGCAATTCCACCTGGAGCGCTGGCGACGATCCGCGCGCCGGGGCGCTGGCCCTGCTCGGCGCGCTCGACGCACCCGATACTCCGGTGCGAATGGTGCTGGGCCGCGAGGGGATCGAAGTCGTCGATCTGCATAACCGCCGCCGCAGCGAATCGCTTGAACGCTGGCGCGAGACGGGCATGCTCGCCGCCTTCGTCGGGGCAGACGCCTGACATACCAAGCCACCGGCGACCACCCGCCATGGCGCTGACGGCCAAGGCCATGGGGAAGCGGACTGCGGGCAGACCGGCGGCCGGGACTGCCGAGGAGCCGGGCCTAGCGGACCATCAGACGAACCGGACTCCCGGATAGTCGCCAAGGATGATGCTTTCCATATCTCCGTAACCAGTGTTCGCACCCTCGCGCACCCGCAACGGGCGGTCGCGGATTTGCCAGCGGTAGTTCTCGGCGGTCTTTTCCGGCGCGTTGACGTCGTCGATGCATTCGCCGTCGAGAAATTGTTCGCCCTTGAAGCTGCCGTGGATTGCCCCTTTCCACTCGCCGTACATGCCCGGCAGCAAGCGGAAGCCCATTTCCGGGTTTATCGCCTCGATCTCGAACACCCGCTCGATGGTCTCCTTGCCCTTGCCCGCGAGGATCGCTGTTACCCGGCCCTTCATCGCCGCCTTGTCTGACATGCGGTAGTCGATCTCGGGGTAGAGGTGCAGGATCGGAATTTGCGTGCCATCGCTTTCGTTGATGTAGCCGCTGAAAAAATCGGGCGGGCCGTCTCCTCCGAGATCGCGGAAATAATAGGCGAGATCGTAGCTGCTGCCATCGGGCCGGTCGATCTTCGAGACCAGCCAGTTGAAGTGATAGCCGGTTCCCGTCTTGTTGCTGCCGGTCGCACCGACACTGCCGGGCACGAGGTCTGCGGGATCGAGGCCGACATGCTCGCGCACGCCCCAGGAACGGTCGCGAAAGCCTACCCATTCGTCCGGGTCGACGGCGATGCGCTCGCCTTCGATCTCGATCCAGCCCGAGACTGTGCCAGCCTGATGATAGCGGATGACATCGGAGGCTATCCGCCCCCCGGAAACCACGACATCGCGCTTTTCGAAGAAGGCCGGCATGGCCGCATGAAAGGTCAGCTCGAAACGCAGCGGCTGCGCCGCATTCTCTGCCAGCGTCAGCCGGATCGCCTTGAACGGCTCGAGCACTTCGTAGCGCAACGGGCCGACATCCATATCGTCGATGCGGGGGCCAAGCACCCGGCTGGCGCGCACGGTGCGCTGCTGCATGCCGTGCTGGACGCCGGCAAAGCCGTCCATCACGTTGCGGTTGGCATATTTGCCGAGACCGAAGCTCGCCTGGAGCTGCCCGTCCTTGCGCATCAGGGCAAACCACGCCTTCTCGGTCCAGGCCCGGTCCTGCGTGCCGACGGCGGCGTGGGTGTTGACGATCTGGTGGTTGAACCATTCGTCGGCAGCGGTCAGCGGCGCGATGGAGGGGATCATGTTCGTCCTTCCTACTCCCCTCCCGTTTGCGGGAGGGGTTGGGGGTGGGTAAGTCGGAGTTGGGCGCTATGTCTTTAGGCCCCACCCCTAACCCCTCCCGCAAGCGGGAGGGGAATTG
Source organism: uncultured Alphaproteobacteria bacterium (assembly GCA_963775115.1). Classification (GTDB taxonomy): domain Bacteria; phylum Pseudomonadota; class Alphaproteobacteria; order Sphingomonadales; family Sphingomonadaceae; genus Novosphingobium. The sequence goes on along the minus strand of CAVZHP010000003.1, from coordinate 776,074 downwards.
CTTATGCCAAGTCTGACAGCATGGATTCCATCACGCCCAGATAATATGCCCGGTGCTTGACCATATGGGTAAGCTTGGGATCCTGGCTGCGTCCGGTGAGAAACATGTTGGCCCCTTCGGCAATGATCGCGCTGATCTTGCCAATCTGGGCAATCTCATGCCAGAAAACGCCCTCTGCCGAGCGGCCCGAGACCTGCTCCCACAGCGCGATAACCTCGCCCCGGCCCAGCATGCCCGGCTGGCGCGTCGGCGTGGTCGCGCCGTGGAAGGCGCTCTCGAACGCGTAGAGCATGTAACCCAGATCGGCGAGCGGTTCGCCGTTCAGCGCCATCTCCCAGTCTAGCATCGCGCTGATCCGCCCGTCCTGCCACATCAGGTTGGACAGCTTGGTATCGCCGTGGACCAGTGCCGGCGGCCCGCTGCGGGGCGCGGGAACCGCGATCAGCCGGTCGAACAGCGCCACCAGTTCCGGGCAATCGGCTTGCTTCCCGAAGGCCTGCCACATCCGGGCATCGTCCTCGGGCGAAACCGGATCGCCAAGGAAAGGCAACGGAGCAAGTTTGGCGAGGCCTGCGAAAGCGCTGACCCATTGGCGGCAATGAGTCCCCGCGCACGGCATCGCTCGCGCCGGTGAACCAGTCCTGCAACTCGGTATCGTGGATCGATTCCCCGGGAACGCGCTCCATCGCAAAGAAGGGCGCGCCCAGCACCGAGGTATCCTCGCAGACGAAGGCAATGCGCGGCACCGCAGGTCCGCCGGGGACTTTCGCCAGTTCCTCGTAAATCCGCGCCTGGGCGATCACCCCGTGCCCGTCGAGCATGGCCCCTGCTGCCGGGGGCAGGCGCATGATCAGGTCGCGGCCTTCGATCAGATAGGTATCGTTGGAAAATCCGGTGGTCAGCGGCCTGATGCCGGTGATGCCCTCCCCGCCCGGCAGAACACCGCGCAGCGCCGTGATCATTGCAGCGGCATTGCGGTTCATGCGGCGGCGTACTTGACCCGAAGCGCCTTCTTGTCGGGCTTGCCGATCGGGGTGACCGGGATCGCATCGACAAATTCGACCGACTTGGGAGCCTGCACCGCGCCTTTGCGCGTCCGCACCGCCGCGATCAGCTCGTCCGCCGTCACCGTTGCCCCCGGCTCCAGCACCACCACCGCCTTCACCGTCTCGCCCCATTTGGGATCGGGAATACCGATCACCGCCGCCTGCCGCACCCCGGGCTGCTCGACGATCACGTCCTCGACCTCGCGGGCATAGACATTGAACCCGCCGGTGATGATCATGTCCTTCTTGCGATCGACGATCCGCAAGAACCCGTCGGCGCTGCGCACAGCAACATCGCCGGTGTGCAGCCAGTCACCCTCGAAGGCGGCAGCAGTCTCTTCCGGCTTGTTGAGATAGCCCGCCATCAGCAGCGGCCCGCGCACGCAGATTTCCCCCGGTGTGCCGTCGGGCACTTCGTTCATGTCGTCGTCCATCAGCGCGACGCGGACCAGCGAGGTCGGCCTGCCGCAGCTCGACAGGCGCTCGAGGTTGTCCGGATCGTGCTCGTCGCGGCGCATTACGGTGACCGACATCGGCGCTTCGGCCTGGCCATAGAACTGGAAGAATATCTTGCCGAACTTGCCGATCGCATCCTTCAGCCGCTGGGCCGGGAAGGCAGAGGCACCGTAGAAGATGACTTCAAGGCTGGAGAGATCGAACTCGCCGAAGCGCGGGTGGTCCATGATCGCGATGACCATGGTCGGCACCATCAGCACCGAAGTTATCTTGTGCTGCTCGATCATCTGCATCGCCGCGACGACGTCGAAGGCAGGCATCACCACCATGTAACCGCCGCGCAGCAGGATTGAGGTCAGCACCGCCGAACCCGAATGGCTGAGCGGGGCGCAGATCAGATGGCGGATCTCGTCGGGCCATTCCCACTCCATCTGCTGGATCACCGCCGAGGTGAAGGCCGATTGCTGCGAGCACATGATGCCCTTGGGCTTGCCAGTGGTGCCGCCCGAATAGGCGATGCGGAAAACATCGTCCGGCTTGGAAGGTTTTGTCTCCAAAGCCTTCGGTGCAAAGGCCATAGAGGCCTTGACGATGTCCTGCCCGGTTTCGCCATTGCCCATGGCGAGGAAGTGCCGCAGCTGCGGGGCGCGCTCCTTCAGTTGCCTGGCGACGCCCTCATAAAGATCGGCGTCATAGACCAGCGTGTCGATGCCCGCGTCCTCGATGACATAGAGATAGTCGTCGATCGAGCCCATCGGGTGCAGTGTAGTCAGCACCAGTCCGGCGAAGCCGAGGCCGTTCGAGGCATAGATCACTTCCACGCGGTTCTTGGCGAGTATGGCAGCGCGGGCGGGCCTTGGTTCAAGGCTCTCGACCAGCTGCTGGAAGCGGCTGATGTTGTCGCGCATCTCGCGGGCAGTGATGATCTGGCCGGTGTCGGAAATCAGCACGGTACGATCGAGATCGCGCGACAGGGCATGGACAACCATGTCGGCGCTGGTCATTTGCTGGTGAAGAAGGTCGCTCATTGCTCAGTTCCTCAGGTTCAGTTTTGGCCGACCGATTCCGGTGCCACCAAGCTGCCCACACCGTGGAGCAACTGGTTAGCGATGATCGCATAATGCATTTCCGAAGCCCCCTCGGCGATGCATTTCGCTTTGGCGTCGCGCATGTAGCGATTGACCCCGGTTGAATCCATAATCCCGCTGCCCCCCCACAGATTGAGCAGCCGCGCGCAGATCTCGAAGGCAGTCTCGCCGACGAAGGTCTTGCAGACATTGGCCATCACCGGATCGAGTGCGCCGCGATCAAAAGCGGCGGCGTTCGAATAGAGCAGCGCGCGCATCGCCGCGAGCTTGGCATGAGCATCGGCCAGCCAGTAGCTGACCGGCTGCAACTCAAACATGCCCTTGCCATAGAGCTTGCGCTCCTTGACCTGCTCCAGCGTCTTGTCGAACATCCCCTGCGCGCAGCCGAGCGAGGTGGCGACATGGGCGAGCAGGTTGGCGGTATTCGCCGCGCGGTGCATCACACCGCCATTGAGTACATCGCCCAGGATGGCGTCAGCCTCGATGCGGATATTGTTGAACGACAGCGGCCCGGTGTTGGTGCCGCGCCAGCCGAGCTTGTGCTCATAGGGCAGAACCTGGAAGCCCTCTGCCTCTTGCTCGACAATGATGCAGCCATAACCTTCCTTGCCCTCGTGGTTGCGGGTCTTGCACATCACGAGATAGGTCTTGGCGACAGACTGGGTGCAGAACAGCTTGCCGCCGTCGAGCCGGTAGCCCCCAGAATCGCCAGCACCTTCCGGCTCCAATTTGGTGAGATGCTGCTTGATATTGGCCGCACCGGATGGCTCGCTCTGCGAATAGGCGATCAGGCGCTCGCCGCTGGCCGATTTAGGCAAAATTCGCCGCTTCTGCTCCTCGGTGCCGAGAATCTCGACGGTCTTCGGGCAGAGCACCATCTGTACGGTGAGCGCCCCGGCAAACGACGGGCTGGCCTTGGCGATTTCTTCTGACACCAGGCAGATCGCAACCAGATCAGCACCCGTGCCACCATATTCGGGCGAAATGTACAGCCCGAACAGACCAAATTCCGCCGCCTTCTCTATGAGCGAGTCAGGCGTATGTTCCTCGCGGTCGATCTGCACGGCCAGCGGTTCGACTTCCTTGCGGGCAAATGTCGCGGCCATATCGCGCAAGGCGCGCTGGTCGTCGGTCAGCCAATCGAGCATTCGGTTATCCTCTCGTCTTTATGTCCTTACACCCGCCGCGCCAGATAGGCAGCCTCGTGGATCGCATTGCCATAACTCCGCGGCTTGCGGGCATCGCCGATGACCTGCACGGAAATTCCGGTCCCCAGCAGCGCCTTCGACAACGGATCGTGCGCCATGCGGCCCGGGGCCAGCAACAGCGCCGCACAGGCAATCAACTCTTCGGCGCCGGCCTTGCGCACCGTCACCGCACCGGGCGAAATCTTGAGCAGCTCGACATCCTGCTCGCTAGCAAGCCCGGCCTGTGCCGCCCAGCGCAGCACCCAGCCCGCGCGCGAGCCGATATAGGCGGCCGGTGTCAATTGAGCTCGCGGATCGAGCAGCCGCACCTTGCGCCCCTGCTGCGCAAGGTCGAGCGCCAGCTCGATACCCTCGCCCGCGCCCCAGATTACGAGCGGCCCGTCGGGCAGCGCCGCGCCTTGCAGCACTTGGTCGATTGTCAGGGCGAAACCGCTCTCGAACGCCGCGCCCAGTCCCTCGACTTCGGGCAAGGCAGGCAGCGCCCCGGTCGCCACCACCACCACATCGGGCCGTTCGGCGAGCACCAGCTCAGCCGTCACCTCCACACCCAGACGCACGGCGATGCCTTCTTTCTCGATCATCCGCCGGTGATACTGCGGCTGGTAAGCGATCTGCTCCATGTTGCGCAGGGTCCGATAGCCGCCCGCCCAATTCATCGCACCGCCCAGCACGCCACCCTTTTCGTATAGCACCACCGCATGCCCGGCCGCATGCGCAGCGAGGGCATATTCCATCCCCCCCGAACCGCCGCCGGCGATCATTATCTTGCGCGACCGCGGCGTCTTGACGATGCGATAGTCCCGGTCGCGCCCGAACGCCGCGTTTTGCGCCGATCCGGCGATGCCCTTGGCAAAGATATTGCCGGTCATCAGCGAGGCACCGGTGCGGGTCGACTTGCGGATTTCGTCCTCGCGGCCCTCGGCGATCTTGCGCGGAAAATCCGGGTCGTCGAGCGACTGGCGGCACGAGGCATAGAAATCCGCCGCGCCCTCGCCGATCATTTGCCGCATCTGATCGGGCGTGTTGACGTTGCACGAACCCATCAGCGGCATATCGATGCCCTTTGCCTGCAATCCCGCGCGCAGCTGGCGGACGCTGGGCAATGTAACCAGGTTGGGCACATAGAAGCCCCCGCCAGTGAATTCGCCCGAGCTGACTTCCGGATGGCGGCTCTTCGCCGGCAGCATCGAGCCGAAGGTGCAGTCCATCGCATCGATCCCGAGCGCGTGCAGGCGCGGCGCATAATGTTCGACGAAATAATCGATGTCGCAGCCGCCCTCGAAATTCTCATCGACGACCATGCGCGGGATCAGCGGGAAGTCCTTGCCGCACAGTTCCTGCGTGCGCTGCAAAATCTGCTCGCAGAACAGGAAGCGGTCGGAATATTCGTCGTTGCGGCCCTGGTTCTCCAGCAGCGACATCGTCACGTGCGGCAGCGAGCCGTGGCAGAAGTGGAACGATATGTAGTCGTACCCCGCTTCGCGCGAACGCCGCGCCGCCTGGGCATAGGCTTCGACCAGCTCGCGGTATGTTTCGGTCGTGACTACGCCGGGCTGCTTGTTGCCGATGGGATATTTGCCGCTCGGCCCCCAGGCGACGGTGTCCGGAATCCAGCCCTTGCCCGGCTCCAGCGGAAATGTCGCGCCGACCCCGGGGATGAGGCCGCCGTAGAACAACTGGATGCCCGCGAGTGCATCATTGTGGTGGATCACCTCGACCAGTTCGCGCTGGCTGATGATGTAGGTGTCGTCGTAGAACCCGAGCATACGCTCGTTGATCAGCCCGTCCCAGCGCACGCAGGTCGCACCGACGCAGACCGCCGAATAGCCGCCCTCGGCCAGCGCCTCGTAGGCTCCCACCGCCTGGCGTGTCACATAGCCTTGCGAGTCCGACATGTTCATCGTCGTCGGCGCGTGAACCATCCGGTTCTTGAATGTCAGCCCCCGGGTCTTGAAGGGCTGAAGCAGGCTGTCGGTCACGCGGCACTCCGCAAGTACAGGAGACGGCGCACGCTGGGCGCGCCCGATTCCCTGTGCATTAGGCCATGCGATTTAATGACACAAGCGATAGGCATTAGGGCCTTGGCACATGCGAGGTCCGGGCCGGCGTCGTGCGGTCGGGCCGGAAACCTGGCAAGTCGCGAGCGAGATCAGCCCTCGTTGCTTTCGCGGCCCTTCTTCGAAAGCCGCCAGTCAGCAGGATAGTTGAGGTCGTTGCCCTTCACCACCTGCCCGATGCCCTGCTCGAAGGTCGAGTCCTTGCCGAGATTGACGTCGCTCGGGCGGTCGTCCTTCATCAGCGGCAGCATGCCTTCGAGCCAGCCGGTCAGCAAGCTGCCGAAATATTCGCCGCGATACTGCTTGTAGGCCTCGATGAAGGTCTTCTGGGCGACGACCACATCGTTGGGCCGGGTGATCGAGCAGGCGTGGGCGTATTTGGCGGTCTCCGCTTCCAGCTGGTCGCGCGGCACCACCGAATTGACGAAACGGTTGGCGGTGTACATTTCCGTCGCGGTGAACGGCCGGCCGGTGAACAGCATTTCCGAAAAGGCGCGCAGGCCCACGGTTTCCAGCCACTGCCACATGCGCGGTCCCCAGCCGGCGTAACGGAACGAGGGATGGCCGAACAGCGCATCGTCCGAGGCGACGATGATGTCCGCGTCGGCACAGACATAGAAGTGCCAGCCGTAACAATAGCCCTTGGCCTCGACGATGCTGATCTTCTTGAATTCCTGCAGCGGCCGGTTGCCCGAGCGCGCCTTGGCGTAATAGTCGGTGAGGCCGTGGAGGTAGCGGTAGGTGCCGATCGGCGGATACTTCACATCGGGATCGTCGATTTCGAGATCGACCAGGAAGGAATCGCCCGGCTGCGGGTTGAGATAGAGATCGCCGTGCTCGTTGAGATCGCCGCCGGAACCGAAATTGTCACCCTCGCCGCGGATCACCAGCACTTTCACATCGTCGTCGATGTTGGCCTTGAATACCAGCTCGCCGAAGCGGGCGCGCATGCCGATGGTGGCGGTGTTGTGTTTTTCCGTCCGCTTCAAGGTGATCGTCGCGATCTTTGTCGCCTTGTCCTTCTCGTAGATGACCTGGCTCTCGGCTTCCTTCTTCAGATCGGCGATCGTAACCATGTGACTCTCCCATATGCGATGATTGACGAGCCGCCTGCCATAGGCTTGGCGGGCGGTATTGGCATTAGGCGCGCGGGTTTCGATACTGCGCGCCGAAAATTTCTGGCAGTCCATACAGACCGCTGCTAGCTAGGCGGATTGCGCGCCGATGCGCAAGGGAGAGAGGGGACAAGCCCCATGGAACGCGAAACATTCTTCAGCCTCGACGGGCCGCTCGATCTCGGGCCGGAGGGCGGCCAGTGCCGCGCCGGCAACTTTGCCGGGCTCGCCGATATCGCCCGCCGCCATGGCCGCGATGCGCGTGGGATTGTCGAGCGGCATGGGCTGGAGCCGCGCGTGCTGACAGACCCCGAAAGTCTGATCGCCCCGCAGCAGCTGGCCGACATCTTCGAATATTGCAGCACACTGTTCGACGATTCGCTGTTCGGCCTGCACATTGCGTCGGTTCAGGACCCCGAAGTGTTCGGCTGCGTAACCGCGCTATGCCGTTCCGCGCCGACATTTCGCGCCGGCGTGCGCTGCCTGATAGACTATCTGCCCGTGGTCCATGCGCCCGATTGCGAAGTGGTGCTGGTCGAGGGCCGCGAGACGGCAGAGCTGACCTGGCTGGTCAACACCGACATCGGCATCAACGACCAGGCCAATTACCAGGCAGCGATGCTCAATGTGAAACTGCTCCAGGCGATGGGCGGCCCGGCCTTCAAGCCGAGCTGGGTCAGCCTTTCCGCCGATACCCGCCCGCGCGATGTGCCCGAGCTGGAACGCCTGCTCGGCTGCCGGGTGTCCGGCCGCAGCCCGCGCAATTCGGTCGCCTTTCCGGTGCACTCGCTCGATCAGCCGGTGCCGAGTGCCAACCGCCTGCTCTACAGACTGCTAGGCGGCTATCTCGAACGGGTGCGCGCGGCGCGCAGCCATTCGCTGGTCGACAAGGTGGAGAGCTACATTCGCGGCGCGCTGTCTGGCGGCAATTGCTCGATCGAGCGCTGCGCCGACAAGACCGGGCTGTCGGTGCGGACCTTGCAGGCGCGGCTGGCGGCTGAAGGTGCGCGGTTTTCGGAACTTGTCGATGCCCAGCGCGAGCGGCTGGCCAAGGGCCATCTGGCGCAGCGGCAATTGTCGCTCGATGAAATCGCCGACCGGCTTGGCTATGGCGAGCAGACCAGCTTCGGACGGGCGTTCAAGCGCTGGACCGGGGTGACGCCGCAGCAGTTCCGGGCGGGATGCTAGGCCGGCATGTCCGCCTACGTCGTTCTCATCCGTGAGGGCGAAGTTACCGATGAGCAGGCGCTGCGGTCGTATCGCGACGTGCCCGATCAGGCTGCCGCCCGGCCCGCGACCATGACGGCGCTCGCCTATTACGGAGCGATCGAACCGCTGGAAGGCGAAGCGCCGGACGGTGTCGTGATTTTCCGGTTCCCGACCGTCGCGGCTGCCCGCGCCTGGTATTTCAGTCCGCAATACCAGGCGCGCGTTCCCTTGCGCCGCAAGGCCGCACCCTATCGCGGCTTCATCGTCGAAGGGATTGGCGCAGTGGGCTCTGACGAGGCAGCGCAACAGGAGGAAAGCCGATGATCGGCTACGTCACCATCGGCATAACCGACCTCGAACGCGCAGGCGCGTTCTACAAACCGATCATGGCAGAACTGGGCGTTCCCCTGTCGCGCTCCACCCACAAGTCCATGAGCTTCGGAAAATTCGGTGCGGGCGGCGGGCTCAGCATCACCAAGCCGTTCGACGGCAATCCGGCGACTGCCGGAAACGGTTCCATGGTGGCGCTTGAGGCGCGCGACCACGATCACGTCAACCGGCTGCACGCTCTGGCGCTGTCGCTTGGAGCGCCCTGCGAAGGCCCGCCGGGAATACGCGGTTCCACCTACTACGGAGCCTATTTCCGCGATCCCGATGGAAACAAGCTATGCGTTTACGTCATGCCCGATCCGGCATGAAGCAGATTCCTAAGCCATTACCAGCACGATCCGTCCAGCGGCCTTGCCATCGAAAGCGGCCTGCATCGCAATTGCATAGTCCTCGATCGGATAACGCGCAGCGATTGCCGGAACTAGCGCTCCAGTAGCACCGATTTCCAGCGTGCGTCGGCGATTGGCGTCAGCTTCCGCCGGCCGGTTGATCGACTGACCAAGCATCTGCACGCCGACCAGGCTGGCGCACTTGAGCAGCGGCAGGTTAGTCGGCAGCTTGGCGATACCCGCCGGAAAACCAATCACCAGGTGACGACCGTCATATCCGAGCGTGCGGAATGCAAGTTCGGTCGCATCGCCGCCGACCGGATCGAAAACGATGTCGACGGGCTTGCCCTCGTTCGCGGCCTTGACCTGATCGCGCCAATCCTCCGCTCCCGTCTCGACAGCCACGTCCGCACCGCCGGCAAGCGCTGCGGCCCGCTTTTCCGGACTGGAGGCCGAGGCGATCACCCTGAGGCCGAGATGCTTGCCCACTTGCACTGCGGCAAACCCGGTGCCGCCCGCAGCGCCCAGCACCAGCAGGGTTTCGCCGGCCTTGGCCCTGGCCCGATCCACCAGCGCATGGTGCGCCGTGCCGTAATTGACCGAGAACACCGAGGCCGTTTCCAGCGACATGCCTTCCGGCACCTTTGTCACGACGGCTGCGCGGTAGTTATTCACTTCGGCGAACTGACCGCCCATGCCGCCGCACATCACCGCATCGCCTACCGCCAGCCCCGTCACGCCGGACCCTATTGCCTCGACGATACCAGAGGCCTCACTGCCGGGGATATAAGGCAAAGGCGGCTTGAACTGGTATTTGCCCATCGCGGTCAACACATCGACGTAAGAAATGCCGGCGAACTTGATTGCCACCCGCACCTGCCCTTCCCCCGGCGGGCCTGGATCGAATTCGCGCAGCTGGTAGCTTTCCGGCGGACCGAAGGTATCGGCGATAACGGCGCGGGGCATCAGTGTTGTCCTCCGTCGCAGCGAACCAGGCTGCCGGTGACATTCACCGAAGCCGGGCTCGCGAGATACAGCGCGGCCGTCACGATCTCTTCCGGCTCGGCCGCATGGCCGCGCGGAATGGCAATCGGCCCCTGCCCCTTGTCGGGCCAGGCCTCGACAATGTCCGTTCGGAATGCGCCGGGCGAAAGCGTATTGACCCGCACATGCGGCGCATATTCCCAGGCAAGGCTCCTCGACATCGCGTTGAGCGCCGCCTTGGACGAGCCATAAGGTACCGTCTCGGGAAGTGGCATCATCGAGCCGCTCGACGTGACATTGATGATGCACCCGCCGCCATGCCCGCTCGCACCGGCATCATACATCCGCTTGGCGATCTGGCTGGCCAGACGGAACGGGCCCTTGAAATTGAGGTTCACCACCGAATCGAACAGCTGTTCGCTCACCTCATGGCTGGGCATGCGCGGGCTCATCCCGGCATTGTTCACAAGGATATCCACACGCCCGAACGCGGCATAGGCTTCCTCGATAAGCCGGTCGCAGTCGGGCCACTTGCCGGCATGGGCGGAGACGGCGAGCGCCTTTCTGCCCAACGCCCGCACTTCTCCGGCCACCTTCTCGCAGTTATCGAGCTTGCGGCTGGCGACGATGACATTGGCTCCCCGCTCGGCGAAGGCCTTGACCATCTGGTAGCCGAGCCCGCGCGAACCGCCGGTGACCAGCGCCACCTTGCCGGTGAAATCGAAGAGCGGGTCCATCACTTCGGATCCCGCGCGTTCGGATAACGCGCCAGCGCGGCAGCCGTCCGGGTCGGGATATGTTCGGAGGGGAACAGGCCCGGCGCGGGTTTCGCCTTCTTCATGTAGGCGCGCGCCAATTGCGATTTGTGCGCGTCGGTCGGCCCATCGGCGAACGCCAGCGACCAATGGCCGGCATAGGAGTTGGCCAGTGGCATATCGAGGCTGATGCCAAGCGAGCCATGGATCTCCAGCGCCCGCCCCACCACGTCCTTGTAGAGCTGCGGCATGGCTATCTTGCACATGCCGATGTAATTGCGCGCCGAACCGTGCGGCATCCGCCCGGCCTCGACCTCGTCGATGATCCAGGCAGTCTTGAGCGTCAGCAGGCGGAATTGTTCGAGCTGGATAATCGAATCGGCAAGCTTCGACTGCACCATCTGGTGATCCCCGAGCATGCGTCCTCGTGTGCGCCGCGAGACGGCGCGTTCGAGCATCATGTCGAAGGAGCGCTGGCATCGCCCGACCGTGCGCATGGCGTGATGGATGCGCCCGCCGCCCAGCCGCGCCTGAGCAACCTTGAACCCGCCGCCGCGCTCGCCCAGCATATGGTCGAGCGGCACGCGCACCTGGTTGTAATGGATATGGGCGTGGTGGCCGTTCTCCGGATCGACATCGCCGGCGATCGCGACATTGCGCAGGATATCGATGCCCGGCGTATCGGCCGGGACGATGAACATGCTCATCCGTTCGGTCAGCGGCTTGTCGGGATCGGTAACGACCATCACCAGCAGGAAGCTCGCCAGCTTGGCGTTGGATGAGAACCACTTGTAGCCCTCGATTACCCACTCGTCGCCGTCCTGTGTGGCCGCACAGGTAAACTCTCCCGGATCGGCGCCGCCCTGCGGCTCGGTCATCGAGAAGCACGAGACGATGTCGCCATCCATCAGCGGTCCGAGATACTTCTGCTTCTGTTCGGGGGTGCCGAACATGGCGAGGATTTCGGCATTGCCGGTATCGGGTGCAGCGGTGCCGAACACGGTGGGCGCCCAGTTGGACCTGCCGATGATCTCGTTCATCAGCGCCAGCTTGACCTGACCATATCCCGGCCCGCCGAGATGCGCGCCGAGGTGGCAGGCCCACAGGCCCTGCTCCTTGACCCGCTCCTGCAAGGGTTTCAGGTGACGCCGCGCATCCTTGATGCTGGTATCGAAATTGGCGGCCATTTCCGGCCACAGCAGGTCCATCGTCTCGCATTCCTCGCGGACGAAGGTCTGCATCCAGTCGAGCTTCTTCTGGAATTCCGGTTCTACGCTGAAATCGATCATTTTCTCTCTCCTGATCCTCCCCGAGCTTGTCTCGGGGAGATGGCAGCCCGTCAGGGCTGACGTAGGGGCATTCCCCCTCCACCACCCGCTGCGCGGGCGGTCCCCCTCCCCGAGCAAGCTCGGGGAGGGTCGCGAACTACGAAATCCGGCGGATGAACTCCGCGTTGCGCTTCCAGCCGCTGTCGACGATCCGCGTGAAAAACTCGCCGGTCTCCGGCGAAAGTATCCCGGCGGCCGCCTGCGCCACCTTGTATTCGAGGAGGCAGCCGTATTTGAACCCGACCAGCACGGCGTAGAAATCGAGGTCTTCGATATTGCGCCCGGTTCCCGCGCAATAATACCGTGCCAGCGATTGCTTGGTTGGCGCGTGATCCGGATTGTTGAGCGGGACGCCAGCCGTCAGGTCCGGAAAACGCTCATCGTGCATGCCGCTGGTGAAGCCGGCGATATCCATCATCGGATCGCCGATGGTCGAAAGCTCCCAGTCGATCATCGCGGCGAGCCGCGCGGGCGGGCCATGGCGGAACATCATGTTGGGTGTGCCGACATCGCCATGCATGATGCCGGGATGCTCGGACTTGCGCACGCGGTTGCGCAGCCATTCCTCAACCTCGTCATAGCCATCGAAATGGCGTGCCCGATAGCCGGGGTATTTTTCGGGGTAGGATTTGAGCTGGCTCGACCAGCGATCGACCTGGCGCTCCATGAAATTGCCGGGTTTACCGAAATCCCCGAGCCCAACCGCCTTGTAGTCGACATTGGCCAGCAGCGCGAGCCCGCCGACGATGGCGTAGGCGATGCCGTATTCGTAGGGCATCTTGTCGAATGGTGCCTCGTTGTAGATTTTCTCGCCGCGCAGGTTGGGCGCCCAGCCGTCGATTTTCTCCATGACATAGAAAGGCGCGCCGAGGACGCCGGCATCCTCGCAGGAACCGTAACAATAGGGCGTGGGCACTTCGGTATCGCGCAGCGCGGTCAGCACCCGCGCCTCGCGCAGCACACCCTTTTCCGCACCCGGCGGCGGCACCGCCGGCGGACGGCGCAAGACCATCTCCTTGCCCCCCCGACTCAACGAAAGAACGACGTTCGAGGTGCCGCCGTGAAGCAGGTCACGCTTCAGGGGGCCCTTTCCGAGATCGGGCACATTTTCGTCGAGCCACTGGGTCAGCGGCCCCGCCGGAGCCAATTCATCGAGATTCGCTTCCACCTATTCTCTCCCGTTTTCGCTATCGCGCAATTGCGCTTCAAGTTGCTTGCGGATCGCGCGCAGGGCGTCGGTAGCTTCGCGCACGCCATCGTTCTTACTGCCCGCCCACACCGCTTCGGCAGTGGCATCGGCATGGCTATCCACCTCGCGCTTCACCGCAATACCCCGCTCGGTCGCGCGCAGCAGAACGGCACGCTTGTGATCGGGGTTGGGTATGGTTTCGATCAGCCCGGACTCGACCAGAGCATGGGCCGCACGCTGGATCAGCTGGCGCGGCTGGCCGATCGAGCGGCCGATCTGCGATACGGTCGGCGAGCGTTCCGCCTCGACCACCGAATTGAGTACGCCCAGCTCGCTATCTCCCAGCCCGGCATTGCGCCGCGCACTGGCAAACAGGCTCTTGAGCCGCCCGTTGAGGCGGATCAGTTCATCGGACAGGCCAACCAGTGGGTGGCGGGACTCTGAAACGGCCATGCATGAATTAATCGTGTCATATTGACATGATCGTGTCAAATAGTCCGTTCCAGCTCGCCTGCGTGCAAGATGTCCCGCATCGTCTCATGGAAATAGATCACGCCCGGCTCGTTCAGGCCCAGAATTGCTTGGGTCTGTGCGCCGCTCTTCATGCCCTTCTGGATGTCGAAACCGGCGGCATAGTCCTCATCGCCCAATACCGAACCGATGAAGTCGAGAAAGGCCGATTGCTCGGCTGCTGCCGCCTCATCCCCGGCAGCCTTGTAGAAGCCCATGACCATCGTGTTGGTGGACCGCCCGACCTCTCCAGCCGGTCTCACCATTTGCGCCATCATGCCGTTACCCAGGAGGGTGATGCTGGCCCCGGGAAACAGGACGTATTGGGCAGTCATCATGCCGTCACGCAGCGGATACCATTCGGACTCCGGCCGGTCGAGCAGTTCGACGATGTGCTTGTGCGCCACGGTGATGAGAGTGTGCGGACCGAAGCGGTCGATTGCACCGCAATTGTTGAAGGTGGTCGGGCCAATGCTGTTCCGGTGCAGGCTGGCAAAATGGTAGGATTCCAGGTGCCCTTCCATGACGATTTTCCAGTTGGGCGCCTCGATAAGCCGCTCTCCGCCATAGTGCAGGGTCTCCGGCTCGGAAGCGGAGATGTGCCGGTCGATACCGGCCAGCCAGGGGTCGATGTCGAACGGCATTCCGGGTGTCAGCCCCACGAAGATGAGCCCGGCACGCTCCGCGCAGGGCAAACGTGTCAATGCATGCAGACTGCGGTCGATCGGGCCGAAGGTCTCCTCGCTGGTCACGCCGACAAGTTGCCCGGACTGGTCGTAGGTCCAGGCATGATAAGGGCATGAAAAGCGCGCGGCCTGGCCGCAGCCAGCCGCGACCGGCGCTCCGCGATGCCTGCATACGTTCAGGAAAGCGTTCAGTTCGCCTTTGGCATCGCGCACCAGCAGGACCGGAATGCCGACTATTTCCTGGGCCTTGTAGGTTCCAGGCCCAGGCAGTTCGCAAGACATGCCCGCAACGATTGGCGAGCGCTTGTAGAAGACCGCTACCTCCTCCGACCAAAGGTCCGGATCGGTGTATTTCGCGATATCCACCTTGTACTGGTACGGCGCGGACTCTGCCGTGCCATTCTGGATGTGGGACAAGAGCCTCTTGGCGATGCGGATCTGCTCACTTCTGTCCATGACAACTCCCGCGATATTTCAAACTACCGCCACCGGATTTCCGTAAATCTTCCGTAACTCATGCTTGGCCAGCTTGCCCGACGGAATCCGCGGAAGCTCCTCGACGAACTCATAGCTTCGCGGCTGCGTCACCCGCGAAATCCTCTCAGCGCACCATTCCCGCAGCTCCGCCTCAAGTTCCGGCCCTGCATCCGCCCAGAGCTTCGGCTGGACGATCGCCCGCACTTCCTCGCCCATCGCGGCATGCGCTACGCCGATCACCGCCGCGTCCATCACCTTGGGGTGGACGATCAGGCAGTCTTCCACCGCCTGCGGATAGATGTTCACCCCGCCCGAGATGATCATGAAATCCTTGCGGTCGGTGAGGAACAGGTAGCCGTCCGCATCCAGCCGCCCGATGTCGCCGACGGTGAACCACCCGGCATGTTCGGGATGCCGCGCGCGTTTGGCTTTTTCGGGATCGTTGAGGTAATCGACGTCGCGCCCCTCGGGCACTTCGAAATAGATCAGCCCCGGCTGATCCGGCAGCAGCACTGCTCCGTCTTCGGCGCAGATGTGGATCGGACCCATCGATGGCTTGCCGACCGAGCCGGGCTTCCTCAGCCATTCCTCCGAAGTAATCCCGGTCACCCCGACGCCCTCGGTGCTGGCGTAGTACTCGAATATGATCGGCCCCAGCCATTCGATCATCCGCCGCTTGATCTCGACCGGGCACGGCGCCGCGGCATGAGTGACCTGCTTGAGCGAGGACAGGTCGTATTTCGCACGAACTTCGTCCGGCAGCGCCAGCATGCGCACGAACATGGTCGGCACGAACTGGGCGTTGTTGACTTTGTATTTCTCGATTGCCCGCAGCACACCTTCGGCATCGAACTTGCGCATTGTTACATTGGTGCCGCCAAGCCGCTGCGGCACTACCATGCACGACAGCGGCATGCCGTGATACAGCGGCCCGGCATTGAACATCACCAGCGGATCGAAAGCCTTCATCATCTCTGCGCTGCCGCCTTCGAGCACGTTGAATTCGTCGATCGGGCCGGGGGTGAACGGCAGCACGATGCCCTTGGGCCGCCCAGTGGTGCCGCTCGAATAGATCATGTGAAAGCCGGAAATCTCGTCCCGCACCGGCTCGGGCGGCATCGCCGCCATCGCCGCCGCCAGCGGCTCGGCGCCCGTCAGCGGTTCATCGTCGGCGTAGTAAATCGCCTTGACGCTGGGGATCAGCGCCTCCCGTTCGGCAGCCAGCTTGCGCGGCGTCTCGCCCAGCGAGGCGGAGAGCACCAGCAGCTTCGCCCCGCAATCGCCCAGGATATAGCTCGCCTCATCCGGCTTCAGGTGCGTCGATAGCAGGGTGACGAACAGTCCGCAGCGGGTGGTGCCCCAATAGACCTGCGCGAAGTCCGGCGAATTGCGCATCATCACGGCAATGCGATCGCCGGGCTTTAGACCTTGCGAGCGCAGCAACTGGGCGATTCGGTTCGAACCTTCGTCAAGCTGGCGGTAGGTCAGGGTTTCGCCGGTATCTGCAATAACCATAGCCAGATGATCGGGCTGCGACTTTGCGTGGCACGATGGGTGATGGCCCGGCATTCCGATCTCCCGATGTTTCAAATTCTTTTGCGAGCCCGATACTATTGCGGGATCGGGACCTAGTAAACTCCGCCCTGTTCTTCGACAAAGTCCTTGGGCTCGGCGGTTTCTGCCTTCTGCGCCTTGCTGACGGCTTGCGACTGCGCCTGGCTTTCGCCCCGGATCGCCGCGATCAGGGCATCGCGCCTGGCTTCGAATTCGTCCATCCGCTTTGTGCGTTTGGGTTCGGTGTCGGCCTTGAACGCCTCCCAGATCAGGGACGACTTGGGATCGTCGCCGGGCATGCCGCCGTGCACAGGCTTGCCGGAAATCCGGTCGATTTTGACCATGTGGACATTGGCGGGGGCGACCGGCGGCATCCGGCTCCAGCGTGGCAGGGTCGCCTTGATCAGCTGTTTGACGATCGGCGCCGCAATCCTGCCGCCCTGCGCATAGCCACCCAGCGAGCGCGGCTGGTCGTAGCCGAGATAGACTCCGGCGATAAAACGCTGCGAGCCACCAATGAACCAGACATTGGTCGGCCCCGACGTCGTGCCGGTCTTGCCGAAAATCGGCAGTTTGAGATCCTTGAGGACCTCTGCGGTTCCGCGCGTAACCACGCCTTCAAGCATGTGCACCGTCTGATAGGCCGTGCGCGGATCGATGACCTGCTTGCCGCGCGGTTCGAACCGCGGCATCGGCTTGCCGTCCCACTGCGCCATGCTGCAGCCCATGCAGCGCCGCATATCGGCGCGCCAGATCACCTTGCCGCTCCGGTCCTGCACATAATCGATCAGTGTCGAGGGATTCTGCACCCCGTTGTTGGCCAGCGCCGAATAGGCATTGACCATCTGCAGTACGGTGGTGTCGCCCGCGCCGAGTGCAACCGAGAGATAGGGATCGTACTTGCCGATCCCGACGCGCTCGATGGTCTTGGCAACATTATCCATGCCGGCATCGCTGGCGATGCGCACGGTCATCAGGTTGCGCGATTGCTCCAGCCCCCAGCGCATGGTGTGATTGCCGCTGCCGCCGCTGCCGCCAAAGTTGGAGAAACATTTCTTGCCATAGCGCGCACCCTGATAGACGCAAAAGGTGCCGTCGAGGATCATGGTGGCCGGCGTCATGCCGTAATCGAGCCCGGTGGAATAGACGAAGGGCTTGATCGTCGAGCCCGGCTGCCGCATCGCCTGGGTGGCGCGGTTGAACGACCCGAGCCCGGCATCGAAGCCGCCCTGGAGCGCCAGAACCCTGCCGTTCGAGGGGCTTTCCACCGCGAGTCCGCCGGAAACCTCGGGAACGGTCCGCACGGCATAGACGCCCGATCCGGACGGAGCCGCCGCAATGACATCGCCCGCCTTCAGCGGATCCGGCAAGCCGGTCAGCGCGAAAGTCGAACCGTCGGAAAAGCCGATCCGTCCGGCAGGGCCGTTGCGCTGGATCACCAAGCCGACCCGCCAGTCCTCGTAGCTGATCGAATTGTTCTGCGTCAGCAGCTGAGAGCGCCATTTGTCAGGATCGAGGTTGACATGGGCGATCGGCCCGCGCCAGCCTTTGCCGGCATGATAGCGCAACAGACCCGTGCGCAGCGCATCCTGCGCCGCTTTCTGCATTTCGGGGTCGAGCGAAGTTCGCACCCACAATCCGCCGCCATAGATGCTGTTGGGCCCGTTTTCCGATGACTCGCCGAACCTGTCGATCAGCCGCCGCCGCACTTCCTCGACGAAATATCCGACCGAGGGATCGTAAGCCTCGACCCGGTGCGCGATAATCCCGAGCGGCTGCGCCTTTGCGCCATCGGCCTCGGCCTGGGTCGCCAGACCGTTCTTGACCATCTGATCGAGCACCCAGTTACGCCGCTCCAGCGCCACCCCGGCGTTTTTCGCCCGGCCATAGGTTTCAGGCGCCTTGGGCAGGATCGCGAGGAATGCTGCCTCGTTCAACTGCAGATCGCCAACATCCTTGCCGAAATAGGCGCGGGCCGCCGCTTGCACGCCGAAGCTCTGCCGGCCGAGCGGAATCTCGTTCAAATAGAGCTCGAGGATCTGCTGCTTATCGAGCACGTCCTCGATGCGCCCGGCCAGGACCATTTCCTTGAACTTGCGGATGATCGAATATTCGTTGGTCAACAGGATGTTCTTGGCAACCTGCTGGGTAATCGTCGAACCGCCCTTGGCACGCTCATCCGAGCCGATCTTGGTGACAAAATCGAGTACCGCACCGGCCAGCCCAGTGTAGTCCACCCCGCCGTGCGACCAGAAGGTCTTGTCCTCGGCGGCCAGGAAGGCGTTGACCATCGGCTTGGGGAAATCGACGAATCGCAGCTGCACCCGCCGCTCGCGCGCATAGGAATAGACAATCTGGCCATCGACCCCGCGCACCATGGTCGGCAGCGGCGGCTGGTAATTGATCAGCTTGTCGGCCGAGGGCAGGTTGCGCAGGACGAGGATCCAGAGCAGCAGCAGCAGGAGCAGAAAGGCGCCCAGCGCATAGCCGGCTAAGCGGAACCAGAGCTTCTCGCGCCACATCTCCCGGAAGGCCGCCAGCAGCCCGGAGGCGTCGCGGCGGACACGATATCGCGAATTGTCGGGCGCTGAAGTCTCGGCCATGGCGAAGCGCCCTAGCACGCTCGCTTCGCCCTGCGCTAGCGGCTTTGCGACAACAATTGGGGCGACAGCAGCCGTGGCCGCGACATTTGCGGGGTATTACTGTTGGCGCGACTGGCGGGCGAAGTGGACGCGGATCGCCCGGCCCGCCGCTTCGGCGAAGCGCGCCCGGCCTTCGGGCGTGATCAGCCGCGCGACATCGGCGGCATTGCTGATATAGCCGGTCTCCAGCAGCACCGATGGCACATCCGGGGACTTGAGCACGATGAAGGCAGCCGACTGCAGCGGCACCGGGCGGAACTGCATGCGCCCCCGTGATTCGCGCAGGATCATCCGGGCGAAGTCTTCGGAACGGGCCTGAGTCTCGCGCTGCGACAGATCGACCAGGATCGCGCTGACCGAATCGCTCTTGTCGTCCAGTGCGACGCCGTTGATCGTGTCGGACCGGTTCTCGCGCTCGGCCATGCGCTGGGCGGTATCGCTCGAACCGCGTTCGGACAGCGTATAGACTGTCGCCCCGCTGGCGTCGCTGCCTTCCTCGGTGCTGTCGGCATGGATCGACAGGAACAGATCGGCATTGAGCCGGCGGGCAATCCCGGATCGTTCAGGGAGCAGCAAGTAGCGGTCGTCGCCGCGCGTCATGGCGACGCGGATGCCGCCACCTTTCAGCAGTTCCTCGCGCAAAGCGTTGGCCAGCGACAGCGTCAGCATCTTTTCCTTGATCGGACCCGTGCCGGCGCCGGGATCGTGTCCGCCGTGTCCCGCATCGATAACGATCAGCGGCCGGCTGGCATCGGGCGGGCCTTCGACCGGGGGCAGGCCAAGCTCGCCGCCGGCCGGGGGCATGTCGATCCGCAGCACATATTTGTGCCCGCGGCCCGGCGTGCCGAACAGCCTGTCCGCCGCCACCATGGCCGCGAAAACCGCGACAGGCAGCAGCAGGACAAGCAGGAACAGAAAAACGCGACGCATGGCCGGCCCGGGATTAGGCCGCGATTCGGGTGGCGGCAATGGCCGCACTGCCGGTGTTCCACATTGATCGAACGCAATAAACTTGCCGCCCGAAGCGAGCGGTGCTAGTTGACCTTTCGTGCCGGGGCGCGCCTGCCCCGATCCTCCCGCACCGATGCCATTTCCATTGCGGAACAGGGCCGGAGCCACCAGCAGGATCGGCAGGAACGCACCTCTGGCCACAATCCGGAACTGTTGAACCGGATCCAACAGGTTGATGCTGGTATGAGAAATTCCTTGCCGTTTTGCCCGCCGCCGCCCCTCCGGGTGCTGGCAGGCCGGACGGCTGGCTCTGCGCGCATGCTATCGCCGCGCATTCTACCGCCCGCAGACACGAACCCTAACGTCCGGGCGCAGCCGCGCCGGGGCTCCTCGCTTGTTGCCGCTCCCGGAACGAAGGCACCTGCCCTCGCCCGGCCACGCGGCCTCACTGCACAATATCGCGCCGCCCAGTTGACCGGACGACCTTCGGGCCCGTCCGCGCGGCGGCGCGCATGGAGAATTTACAATGACTACGCGCATGTTGATCGACGCGCGCCACCCGGAAGAAACCCGGGTAGCCGTGCTCAAAGGCAATCGTATTGAGGAATTCGACTTTGAATCTGCCGACCACAAGCAGATCAAGGGCAATATCTTTCTCGCCAAGGTTACCAGGGTAGAGCCGTCGCTGCAGGCGGCTTTCGTCGATTTCGGCGGAAACCGTCACGGCTTCCTCGCCTTCAGCGAAATCCATCCCGACTATTACCAGATCCCGCGAGAGGACCGCGAGGCTCTGCTCGCCGAAGAGGCAGCCCACGCCGAAGAGGAAGCCGCACTGCGCGCCGCCGACGAGGCTGACGAGGAAGACGGCGACTACGACGACGATGGCGGCGAAAGCCACGCCGGCGATTATTCCAGCGGCCTCGACGACGACGGGCTTGACGACGATGGCCTCGACGAGGACGGCGGTGTCACCGAGATCGATATGTCCGGGCAGAACGAAGTCGCGACGATCGAGGGCGGCCACGTCGAGAACGGTTTCGACGGCGAGGAAAACGCCGACGACTATCGCGACGACGAACGCGATGGCGGCGAACGCGATGAGGAAGAGTCCGCCGATCGTCCGGGCGGCGAAAGCGCCGAGAGCGGTCCGCGCCATGGCCGCCGCCGCCAGGGCCGCAGCCGGGGCCGCGCGCGCGAGGCCGATGAGGTTCGCGCCAAGCGCATGGCGCTGCGCCGCCGCTACAAGATCCAGGACGTCATCCACAGGCGCCAGGTGCTGCTGGTCCAGGTCGTCAAGGAAGAACGCGGCAACAAGGGCGCGGCGCTGACCAGCTACCTCAGCCTGGCGGGCCGCTATTGCGTGCTGATGCCCAATTCGAGCCACGGCGGCGGCATCAGCCGCAAGATCAGCTCATCGGCCGACCGCAAGCGGCTGAAGTCGATCATCGCCGAAATGGCGCTGCCCAAGAGCATGGGCTGCATCGTGCGCACCGCCGGCCTTTCGCGCACCAAGGTCGAGATCAAGCGCGACTTCGATTATCTCGCCCGGCTGTGGGACGAAATTCGCGAGAAGACGCTGGGCAGTTCCGCCCCGGCGCTGATCCATTCCGACAGCGACCTGGTAAAGCGGGCGATCCGCGACATCTACAACAAGGATATCGAGGACGTCGTGGTCGAGGGCGAAGGCGGCTACCGCGCCGCCCGCGACTTCATGAAGCTGCTGATGCCCAGCCACGCCAAGCGGGTGAAGGCCTATTCCGATCCGGTGCCGCTGTTCCAGCGCTATGGCGCGGAAGATCAGCTGACCGCGATGTACGATCCCTATGTGCAGCTCAAATCGGGCGGCTACATCGTCATCAACCCGACCGAGGCGCTGGTCTCGATCGACATCAACTCGGGCCGTTCGACCAAGGAACACGGCATCGAAGCGACCGCGCTCAACACCAACCTTGAGGCCGCGCGCGAGATCGCCCGGCAACTGCGCCTGCGCGACATGGCCGGGCTCGTCGTCATCGACTTCATCGACATGGAATACGGATCGAACGTCCGCAAGGTCGAGAAAGCGATGAAGGACGCGCTGAAGAACGATCGCGCCCGCATCCAGGTCGGCCGGATATCGGGCTTCGGGCTGATGGAAATGAGCCGCCAGCGCCTGCGCACCGGCGTGCTCGAAGCATCGACCCGCCATTGCCCGCATTGCGACGGCACCGGCCTGGTGCGCACCGCCAGCTCCTCCGGCCTCGCCGCGTTGCGCCTGATCGAGGACGAATCGGCGCGCGGCAAGGGCACCGTCGTCTCGCTCTATGCCAGCCAGGAAGCCTCGATCTATCTGCTCAACCAGAAGCGCGCCGATCTCGGCGAGATCGAGGACCGCTACGGCGTCAAGGTCGAGGTGATCCCCGAGGGCGAAAACGAAGGCGCCAAGATGCGCGTCGCCTCCACCGGCCCGCGCAACGAATTCGTTCCCAAGTTCGGTCCGATCGTTCTCGAAGCGGACGATGACGATCTGATCGACGAGGAATTCGACGAGGTAGAAGCCGAAACGCGCGAGGACGAGGACAGCGAAGGCCAGCGCAAGCGCCGTAAGCGCCGCCGTACGCGCGGCGGCCGCGATCGCAGCGACGAGCGTCCGGGCGATGAGCGCTCGGGCGACGAAGCAGGCGATGACCGCGACGAGGAAGGTGCTGAACGCGAGGACAGCGACGAGACCGGTGAAGAGTCCGGTGAGCGTAGCCGCTATGGCGAAGCCGGGGAAGACGGCGAAGGCCCGCGCAAGCGCCGCCGCCGTGGCCGCCGGAGGCGCGGTGGCCGCGATCGCGGCGAAGCCGAGAGCGAGTCCGAAAACCAAGCCGAGGGCGGCGATGATGCCGGTGCCGGCGAGACGGCTTCGGACGAAGCAGAAGTGCCAGTCGAAGCTGCTCCTGCCGAGGCTGAAGCCGAAGCTACTCCCCGGAAGCGCACCCGCCGCAAGAAGTCCGATGTCGAGGTCGAGGCCGGGGCTGCCGATACTTCAGCCCCGACCATCGACGTTGCCCCGGAACCTGTAGCGGAGGAAGCCCCCGCCAAGCCCAGGCGCGCGCGCGGCAAGAAGGCAACCGCCGAAGCCGAAGCAGTCGTGGATATGCCGGTGGAAACGCCGGCTGACCCGGTGACCGAAGCAGCTGCGGAGGAAGCTCCGGCCAAACCCAAGCGCGCACGGAGCAAAGCCGCCAAGGCCAGCGAAGCCGAAGGCGGCGAGACTGCCGTCTCGGGCGAGCCGGCCATGGCAGAAGGCCCTGAGGAAACCGGCGACGATGGCGAGCCGCGCCGGGGCTGGTGGCAGCGAACCTTCGGCACCTGATCCGCGCATCCAGTTGACCCCGTCCCGCATCCGCGCCACTCTCGCCTGGGAGTGGGCGATGCGGGCGGAGGTCAGGTCCGCGCGATCGCTCCCTGCAGCTTCGCCCTGCCGGTAGCACGAGGATCAACCGCAGCCATGCCCCAGCCCGATCCCCCCGCCCGCATGCCGCAAGTCGCGCGCGAGGACTTCACCGACGAAACCCGCGCCTTCTTCGGTCAGTGGACCGGCGGCATCTTCAAGGATGCCGACAAGAACCCGGTGCTGCGCACTTTCGCCCACCACCCGCAGCTGGCCAACGCCTTCTCACCGCTCAACGTTCATCTGCTCAGCACCAACTCGCTGCCGGTCAAGCTGCGCCAGATCGCGATCATGCGCACCGCCTGGATCACCGGAGCGGTCTACATGTGGTCGAGCCATCTCAACACCAGCATGAGCGTGGGATTGTCGCCCGAGATGTACGGCCCGATCCAGCGCGGGGCCGACGACCCTTATTTCACGGAGTTCGAACGGGTGGTTGTCCGCGCGACCGAGGAGCTTGTCCGCGAGAGGAAGATCTCCGATACCAATTGGCAGGCGCTCGCTGCCGAGTGGGACAACAAGCAATTGCTCGACTTCATGTTCACAGTCGGCTGCTACGCGATGGTCGCCGGCGTGATGCGCTCGACCGGAGCGCAGCGCGATGCTGACTTGCTGGAGCTGGCAGAGAAGTACGGGGCGCCGGACCAAGCCTAAGCAGCGACCGACCGCACGTTCACCGGCACGCCGGAAAAGCGCGGCATGAAGTTGATCGGCTGGACCCGCTCATTCAGCGAGGTCAGTTGTCCGACATTGGCGCCGCCGTCCGCCAGCAAGTCGCCGGTCGATACCAGCGGCCCATACATATGCGTCATCGAGACAACGCCGCGCCTGAGGCGATTTTCGGCGCGGGCCAGGGTGCGGATTTTCCCGAACTGCGAGGCGATTTCGACCGACGCTTCATCGCCGATCCCTGCTTCCGACATGTCCTCGGGGTTCATGAACGCATAGTTCACCGGATAGCGCCGCCGCGCCTCGCGGCTTTCGCGATAGGCGCTATTGACCGCGTGGAGGATGCGGCGGCATGTCAGGCGGTAGGCGAAGCCCTGCTCCGGCGGCTCATTAGCCAGCGCGGACAGTTCTCCGGCGACATCGGGCGGGCAGAGCTCCAGTCGGCCGTCATCCGAGGGCGCAGGGAGGACCTGGCGCGGCGGAGTCGCCGGCCGCACCCCGCCGGGGCTGGCCTTGATCTCGTCGAACGGCACCACACTATCGTCGGCCATGAACCGGAACAGTTCTTCCGGATCGGGCTTTTCGGTGGGGCTGAGCGGCAGGCCCTTGGCGATGTCCTGGAATTTCAGGCCATAGTTCCAATATTTGAACGTCAGCGGCACGCCCATCCGCGCGGCCACGCCCCAGAAGAACTCCCAGTCGTGGATCACCCCTGCGGGCGGCGCAACCACCGGCTCGGTATATTGCACGAAGGGTTCGGGAAACATGCCGTCGCCCGAGGTACTGAGCTCCGCGCGCTCGAACGGCTGGCTGGTGGCGATGACGTAATGCGCCAGCTTGCCGGTCTCGTTCTGGCGGCAATCGAGCGATACCAGCAAGTCGAGCTGCTCGAAGGCGCGGCCGGCGAAAGCGGGATCTCCCAGTGCCATCAGCGGGTCGCCGCCAAAGCAGATCAGTGCGCGGATGCGGTCTGGCGAGTCGGCCATGATTTCGCCCGGCAGCAGCGCGGTGGGCATTTCGCCCATCAGCAAACCGGTGTCCTGACTCACGCATTTCGGTTCGTCTGCGAAACTGCGCGAAGGCGAGACGGCCATCTCGTAGGTATCCTTGACCCGCAGCGTGCCGGGATTGCGGACGGGATCGCCAGCCCGGCGGTATCCGCCCAGCAGCGCATTGACCGTTTCGATCATGTGATCGGCGAGGTTGGAATGGTCCGCCATCGATGGTCCTGTGCCGCTGCCGAGCACGGGCCGTCTGGCCGCCCCCAGCCACTGCGCCGCCAGCTCGATCTGCGCCACCGGCACATCGGCGCGCGCCGCCGCCAGTTCGGGCGTGAACGGCGCGAGCGCGGTGCGCAGCTCGTCCAGCTGAATGCACCAGCGTGCGCAGAAATCCGCGTCGTAAGTCCCGTCGCGCAGCAGCACATGGGCGATCGCGGCGAAGATCGCGGCGTCGTGGCCGGGCAGCGGCTGGATCAGCAGGTCGGCAAAGCGCGCGGTCTCGGTGCGGCGCGGATCGACCAGGATCACCTTGCAGCCCTTCGCCCGCGCCGCCTCGAAGGCGCGGGCCGGGGCGCAGGTCTCGGCGACGGCGAACGGCACGCCCTGGTGGCTGACCAGCGGATTGCCGCCCGCGATCAGCGCGACATCGGCATCGCGCAGGGCATGTTTACCACTCGCCATCATCCCCATCCGCGCCATCGTCACCCATTTGGCCGACTGGTCGATGGTCATCGAAGAGAAGAAATTGGGTGTGCCCAGCGCCGCCACGAGAGACCGCTCAAGCTGCCCGCCGAGCACGCTGCGATAGGCGCCGGTGCCGTGATAGACCGCGATAGCGCGCGGACCATGCTCGGCCAGCAGCGCGGCGAGCTTCGCGCCGATCTCGTCCAGCGCCGCTTCGGCATCGATCGGCGTATAACCGCCGTCTGGCCCGCGCTTCAGGCTGGAGAGCAGCCGCGCTTCCAGGCCGTTGTGCAGCTCCACCGCCGCCAGTCCCTTGGGGCACATGTAGCCGCCATAAGGCGAGACGCTGCCATCGGGCCGCGCGGCGGTCATGCGTCCGTCCTCGACATCGATCTCCATCGAGCATTGCGCGCCGCAATTGCGGCAGAAGGTCTTGACTGTTTCCATCTTCCGTTCAGGCTAGCCCAAACGCCGCGCTTTGGAAGTGAATATCGCTACGGGAGCGGGGTCTGCAAAGGAGAGTGTGACTTGGGTGAGCAATCCCGCGCCGATGCGCTCGAGGAAATCCGCAAGCTCAAGGCGCGCTATTTCCGCGGGGTCGATACCAAGGACTTCGCCCTGCTGCGCGCCGTCTTCACCGACGATGCGGTGGCCGACTATCGCAATGCCTCGATCGATCCCCCCTCGGGCAAACGGATGGTCGAAGGACTGGCCGAGGAACCGATCGAGGGCGGCGAAACTATCGCGCGCTGGATCGTCGATTCGATGCAGCCAATCGTCAGCGTCCACCACGGCCACATGCCCGAAATCGAAATCACCGGTCCGGCAAGCGCCGAGGGCATCTGGGCGATGGAGGACCGGCTCTATTTCCCGGGCACCGGCGAGATGAAGGGCGTGGCCGGTTTTGGCCACTACTACGAAACCTATGCCTGCATCGATGGGGCGTGGAAGATCAAGACGGTCAAACTGGTGCGGCTGAAAGTGGACGCCCTAACCTGACTCAGGCAGGCCGTCGACGATCTGCGAACCCGCACCTTTAGCCTGGGTCTTGACCTGCCGGCGCAGTCGAGGATCGAACGAGATGTGGACCACATTCCGGCTGACCTCCAGGATCAGTTGGTCGAACTTCAGATCGCTCGCCACCAGCTTGCGCGCCGCGCCAAGGTGCGTCATCCCGGCAACCCGGATATCTGCGGCATAGCCTAGCGGATGGGCGGAAGTGGCGGTTCCGCCGACGATCTTGTTGATCTTGGGGTTGCGATAGGCGGAAGTAATCACGATCGCCCGCCCGCCCAGTGCCTGCCGCGCTTTCTCGAGACCGGGTGCGAGGTGCCTCTTGATATTGGCGAGGTGCGCGGCGGTAGGCGTGTTGGCGATTCCGAATTTCTCGGCGGTGTCGGAAACCAGGAATTCGTCGAGGTAGAAGTGATCGGTCAGCTTGGTTCGCGGCATATATGCATCTCCGGCGGGAATTTCACGATAGCGCCCGGGCATGTTTGCCGTCATGCTGCCAGCCGCACATCGACGATAACCGCTGCGCCGCGTGTAGGACAGAATCGTTGTGCAAGGCAGCATCGGGGGCGATGAGAAAGAGTGCAAATGCGATTGCCGGCTAAATTGCTCCTCGCCCTGACCCTGGCCTCCCCGGCCACCGCCCAGAACGGCGAGCCCACCTGGCCGAACAGCACGGTCTTCATGGAAACGCCCGCCAAGGCCGAAGCCCGGCGCGGCACATCCTGCGAAGTGGCAGAAAGCTATGTCACCCGCATCTCGGAAGACCGCGCGCCCGATGTCGTCGAGCTGTTTGCCGAGGACGGGTCGGTGTTCTCCAGCCTGCCGCGTTACCTGATCGGGCGCGAGGCGATCGCGAAACAGTATGCCAGTGTCCACAACAAGGGCGCGGTTCCGGTGAGCTATCTGGAGACCGGCAGCGAATGCGCGGTGACCATCGCGGCCTTGCTTGAATCGAAGGAGACCGGCGGTGCGCGGCGCTATGGGATCATCTCGATGAACCATTTCAAACTGAACGCGGCAGGCAAAATCGAGCGGCTGATCATTTATGTCCGCCCCGACGCGCTGGCCCGCATGCCGCGATAGGCAATACCCCTTAGAGAATCGCCTCCATCCGCATCGCCTGCTCTGCTGATTCGCGAATCACCGAATCGTTTGCCTTTTGTCATGTCTCGGCGTTAAGCTGTTGACTCTATAGCATCGATTGATTCGGTATTGCGGCAAACCGGGGGAGCGTCGCAGGATGAATTTTCAGGCAAAATCGTTCGTCGCGAATGGCAAGCATTCTTCTGAAGTTGTCCACAATCGGGACATTGGCGGCGAGCATCCGGACGTTGCCGTCCGCGATGTCGCGTCGCGGCGGCGCCCTGGCGGACATGTCATCGTCTTCGCCAACGAAAAGGGCGGGGTCGGCAAATCTACGCTGGCTTTCCACACCGCCGTCGCGCTCGCCAATGCCGGGCACAAGGTCGCGGCGATCGATCTCGACCATTGTCAGGCGACGCTGTCGCAGGCGCTGGACAATCGCGAGGCGACCGGCCGCCTGCTGAAGGTCTCGCTGCCGGTTCCCCGGCATGTCCGTCTCACGCAGCAGTCCGGAGCATTGCTCAGCCAGGAAATCGCCCGGATCGGGTCCGATTGCAGCCATGTGCTGATCGATGTCGCCGGCGGCGATTCCCCGATCGCCCGCCGCGCCATAGCCATGGCCGATACCCTGGTCACTCCGGTGAACAGTTCCTTTGCCGATCTCGACCTGCTTGGCCAGTTCGACGCGACGACCATGCACCTGAAACGGATGGGCCACTTTGCCCGTGTGGTGATGGCCCTGCGCGACGCAAGGGAGGCGCGGGGCATGGCACCGGCGGACTGGGTGGTCATGCCCAACCGCTGCCGGCGCACTGGCAGCGCCAACGATCATCGCTTCGACGAGGCACTGCGGTTCCTTGCACGCAAGGCCGGCTTCCGGCTCGGGCAAGGCCTGGGAGAGCGCGTCGCCTATCGCGAGTTGTTCCTGTTCGGACTGACGCACCTCGATCTCAAGCTGATCCCCAAGCTGGCCAAGATGAAAGCATCGGCCAAGCGGGAAGTCGAACGGCTGGTCGTGGATCTGAAGCTGCCAGTCGTCGATCGCAGGCAGCGGGACCTGTTCGAAGCGCGGACACTGCGCGCAGCCGCGCAGCCGCTGGTGCGAGAGGCCGTTCCCGCCTGAGGCATCTGTCGTCAGCCAGAACCGAAATCGGACATCCGGCAGACGCGGATGCCAGCAAATATATCGCCCCGGCCCTCAGTTTGGTAACGCCGCTCCAGAATCGCGATTCAGCGACGCCTGGAGGATGATCGATGCGTGGAAGCTTGCCGATCGAAGCGGACCTGATGCTCGAAAACGCTCCTGCACCGCCATTTGACTGGGTGCGCGAGGGCACGTCTTACTGGCTGTTCGAAGAGAACGGCGAATTCGGCATTCCCCGCAACGGCGTGGAGGCCGAGCCCTGGAGTTGGGGCAACCGCCGCTATCAGGCAAACTTCGCGTTCAAGGATGGCCGGGTATTGCAAAGCTCCGGCGTGGGCGCGATGCCGCCGATCCTCGATGCGCGGGGCCGCCCCGCGATACTCGGCGGAGGACCCCTCACCTATCGATGCATCGAGCCGTTCGAACGCTGGCTGGTGAAATTCGACGGCATGGTCATCGACACCCATGTTTCCGATCAGATCGCTCTCACGGTCGATCGGGAGAAGCTGATCCCACTGAAATACGAGTTCGAACTGACAATGGTGGTGCCGCCCAACGAGCAGGATATTTCGCCGGAAAAGTTTGCCGGCTGGGGCAAGGGCAAGCAGCGCGATGCCGCCTCGGTGGGGCTTGGCTGGCGCTTCGAACAGATGCTGCGCGGCGAAGGCGAAGTCGAGGTCGATGGCACGCGCCGCTCGGCGAAGGTAACCGGAAGCCGGATCAAGCGGCGCAGCGTGCGCACCGATGGCCTGTTCCTGCGCGGTCATGCCTGGCAGGCCGTGGTGTTTCCCGACGGCAGGGCCGCCGGCTACGAGGCGCGCCCGG
This sequence comes from uncultured Alphaproteobacteria bacterium, assembly GCA_963775115.1. Lineage (GTDB taxonomy): Bacteria > Pseudomonadota > Alphaproteobacteria > Sphingomonadales > Sphingomonadaceae > Novosphingobium. The sequence continues at coordinate 746,262 of CAVZHP010000003.1, read as the reverse complement.
TGCACGACGACGGCAGCGAGCCGTGGAACGAGGGCTTCGTCTATCAGGACGGCAGGATGTATCCCGCCAAGGCCACGAAGGTCCCCTGGCTGACGCAGATCGTCGAGCGCGGAGACGATGTGTCTTTCGAGCTGGAATCGGAGCTTGGCGTCACCCGGATCGAGGGCGTGACCGAGCTATCGACGTTCCAGCTGAGCAAGGATCACTTGCGAGGCCTGGCGCTCGGCCAAAGCGGCGCGCGCTACACCTGGGACGGGGTCAGCGCTTACGGGATGATCGAGAGATCGTCCGCGACGCTGCTGAACGGAGAAGGTTGATCGCCGTAATGGAGTCTTGGTCGCCTGATCCAGGCTGCCATGGTTTCAGTCCAGTTCGATGCCCATATCGGCCATCTCGCGCTCGGCCCAGAACAGCCGGCCGGTATATTCCTCGGGATCGGCGCAGGCCGAGAAATAGACGATCATGCGCGCGGGCACCGTCGGCGGCACCGGTCGGTTGTCGCCTTCCTTGGGATCGAAGCCCTGCGCCTCCAGCCGCGCCGAAGTGATTTCCGTCGCGACCCAGCCCGGATGCAGGCCGACGACGTAGATGTTGTCCTTGCGCAGTTCGGGCGCGATCACGCTGCCGAGCCGGTCGAGCGCGCGCTTACTGGCGAAATAGCTGGGAACCACCAGATTGCGCCCGACGACGCTTGCCGGCGGGATATGCTCCTCTACCGTGCGGAACGCCTCGCCGCTGCCGGTGGTGATATTGACGATCCGCCCGCCGCCGCGCGCCGCCATGATCGGGGTGACGAGCTGCATCAGCGTGAAGGGCGCGTGCAAATTGATGTCAAAGTCGTTCGACCACTCCTCGAAAGTCAGGTCGAGGAACTTCTTCGACCAGACCGAACCCACCGTCGATGCGGCGTTGTTGACCAGCACGTCGATTCCGCCGAAGCGCTCCACCGCCTTGTCGATCAGCTTGCGAAGGTCGGCGCGGTCGGCGAGATCGGTCTGCACGACCAGTGCTTCGCCGCCGAGCGCCTCGATCTCATTCAGCGTCTCGCCCATGCTGCCCGGCAGAACCCCGTCCGGATCGACAGTGCGGGCAGCCAGCACGACCTTGGCACCGCGCTGCGCGAAATAGAGCGCGGCCTGCTTTCCAACGCCGCGACTGGCGCCCGTGACGATCACGACCTTGCCGGTCAGATCCAGTTCCTTCTGCCGTTCCATCTAGCCTGCGTCCCGTTTCTCAGCGTCGTTGCCGGTTCAGTTATGAACCTCCGGCCCTTCGAGATGCGGCAGCGTGCTCGCCTGCGGCGTCCAGCTCGGCAGCAGGTTATGGTTCCTGCAAAAGTTCTGCCCTTCGATGCAGTACCCGGCGTATTGGTCGGCCTCGGGCGAGGTCGCGATCCAGTGGGTGACCTCGCCGATGACTTCGGCCGGCTCGCCGAAGTCGGCGCCGAACCCGAATTCCGCCATGTCCTGCAGGATGCGCTCGGTCCTGATCGCACCGGGCTGCAGGTTGAACGCGCGAATGCCCTGGTCGCCGTATTCGACTGCCAGGTGGCGGGCGATCGTATGACCGGCCGCTTTCGACATCGAGTAGCTCAGTCCCCAGCCGCCCTGGCCCGGCTTGCCTGGAGGCATGTGCTGGCCGCCGGTGGAGGTGATGTAGATGATCGTGCCGCCGCCGTTCGCGAGCATCGGCGGGAGAAGATAGTGGGTCATGATCAGCGGCGCCATCGCATTGCCCTCGACGTGCTTGGCGAGAACGTCGACGGGCGTATCGAGCAGGCCGTCCATGTGCCCCGGGCCGATGAACCGGGCGTTGTGGACGACGAGATCGGGCGCACCCCAGCGCTCGAGCAGCAGGGTGCAGGCGGCGCCGAGCGAGGCGCGATCGACCAGGTCTGCGGGTAGCACCAGCGCCTCGGCGCCCTCCGCCCGGACCAGATCGGCGGTGCTGGTGAGGCTCCCCGGCAGCGGCTTGGTGTTGGACTGCTTCAGCGTGCTCGAATGTTCGCGGCTCTCTCCTTCGGCGAGAGTGCGCGCGGTGATCGCGACATCGTAGCCACCCTGCGCCAGGCGTATGGCGATGGCTTTGCCGATCCCCCGGCTCGCGCCGGTAACGAAGGCTTTCTTGCGTGTCATCCTGTGTTCTCCCATCGCCTATCGATTTTCGATTCCCCTGCTTCTGCACTTGCGGAGATAATGCGTCCAATGCAATTTATGGCATTCAACTATGAGTATCAGGAATGGAAACCCGCAAACTGCGCCATGCTGTAACCCTCGCGCGCTTCCTCAATTTCACGCGGGCGGCACATGACCTCAACATCACCCAATCGGCGCTGACGCGCAGCATTCAGGCGCTCGAAGCCGAGTGCCGCCTTCAGCTTTTCGACCGGAACCGCGGCATGGTGGCGCTGACCCAGGCGGGGCGCGAATTCATCCGCCATGCCGAGGTGCTGCTGCGCAACGAGGCAGCGCTCAGGAACATGGCCGGTCAGGCATCGCAGGGAGAGGGCGGGCATTTCACCCTTGGCGTAACCCCGCTGGTGGCCCGCATTCTTCTGGCGCCGGTGCTTGCGAAGCGGGTGAGCAGCCCACATTTTCATGCCGAAGTGACCATTGGCAGCAGCAAGCAGATTCTCCCGATGATCATGCAGGAGACGATCGATCTGGGCATCTGCGTGCGCGATCCCTCGCTCGGAACCGCGCATTTCTCCACTGTGGCGCTGGCAGACCTGTCGCTCGCCATCATTGTCCGCAAGGATCACCCCCTGACCCGCCTCGAGAGGTTTCGGGCGGAGGATATGGCGCGATATCCGCTGGTAAGATCGCCGCCCTACAGCTTCGACGATGCCTTGCCGATTATGGCCGGGCTGGTGCGGCCGGCCGTGACGGTAGAGGACTACGACGTCCTCAATCAGATTGTGACCGCGAGCGATGCCGTCTGGGTAACCTGTCCCATCGCCGCAAAACAAGGGATACTGAGCGGCGAACTGGCGCAGCTTCCGATGTCATGGCTCCCCGAAGCCAAAATATCGCTGGTCGCCTACTCGCTGCGCCAAAGAACGCTGTCTCCGGTAGCAGGCTCGATTCTGGAGCAATTCAGAACGATCGGTGCCGCACTCTCATTGCCATGATCGACCGCGCGTTCGAGGTTTGAGCCAGGATGGCCTGTCGCGAGGAGAGAAGGCGTGGTTGATAGGTCCTGACCCTAATTCCCTTTGCATGCCGATGGGTGGGTGAAACTGGAAATCCGCCCGGAACCGTGGAGATGCGAGCATGGCAATTGAAGTCGAAAGCGAAACGCGGGTTCGGGCCGAAGTGAACTACATTCTGAATCCACCTCCGCAAGGGGCCGAACCGCTCACTTTCGTCACCGAAGCGGACGACCAATCGACGATGCAGACATTGCCGGGAGCGCCGGTCTGGATTCACGATATGCGGGGAACCGAAACCTCGCTCGACCGGGAAGGCTTCGAGCTTGTTGCGCACACCAGCGCGGTTCCCGATTTTCACCGGATCGAGGAGGACGCCGAGACCGACCAGCTCTACATCGGAGAAATGACCGCGCTGTTGCAGCAGATGACCGGCGCCAGCATCGTCATCATGCAGGGCGGCGGCAAGAAGCGCTATGGGCAGGCGGCGCAGGACCGGCTGGCCGGGCTGATGAACGCGCTGCCCGCGCTCTATCCCCACGGCGACACCACCGATATTTCCGCCCGCCAGCTGGCCGAGAGGATCATGCAATATGTCCCCGGCATGGAACTGGACCATGTGAAGCGGTGGGCGCATATCAACATGTGGCGCCCGATCACGCCGCCGCCGCAGGACTATCCGCTGGCGGTCTGCGATGCCCGCAGCATCGGGCCGGATGACGGGGTAACCGTCGTCGCCCACACCGAGACGCGCACTACCGGGTTCTTCTCGTTCGACACGACCGGCTATCTCCACAATCCCGCCCATCGCTGGTGCTATTTTCGCGACATGACGCCGGGCGAAGTGATCGTGTTCAAGACTTATGACAGCGATCCCGCGCGCGCGCATCAGGTCGCTCATACCGCGTTTCTCGACCCGACCTGCCCGCCGGGCACCCCGACGCGCGGCAGCGTGGAAATGCGTGCGCTCGCGATTTTTGCGTGAGCGGAGGAGGACGCCTGTGACAGCCCTGTCCGCCAACGCCATCATGGCGCAAGCGCTGGCCATGACAGATGTGCCAGCGCCCGACCTTGCGGCGTTTCGCGGCAACCTCGACCTGCTCGTCGATGGCATCAACACCGAGGCCGGTCTGCGCCCCGAAGCAGTGGCAGGCGTGCAGAGGCAACTCGCCCAGCCGCTGCGCAACCGCATCGAAGTCTCGCACTGGACCCGCCAGCATCCCGAAATCCGCGACGAGCCGATCGAGCGGCCGATCTTCCTGACCGGCCTGCCACGCTCGGGCACGACCTATTTCCAGTATCTGCTGGACGCCGACCCGGCGATGCGTTTCCTGCGCTATTGGGAAGGCCAGCGGCCGTGCCCGCCATCGGGGTTCGAACCGGCTTCGGTGGCGCAGCGGATTGCCGGTTGCGCGGCGCAGAAGGCACGGGCGATGGGCAACGAGCTGAGTGCGAAAATCGCCCAGATCCACCTCAGTGACGCAGACGGTCCCGAGGAGTGCCTCGGCATCCTCGACCAGACATTCGCCAATGTCGGCCATTACTGGACCTACCGCGTGCCGGGCTATTTCGAACGCTGCCTCGATGCCGTGGACCTGCGCGCCTGCTATGAACACCACAAGCTGGTGCTGCAACTGCTGCAATGGCGCGGCGCGCGGAAACGCTGGGTGCTGAAATGGCCGTGCCATCTGGTCGCGCTGCAGCCGATCCTCGATGTTTACCCGGATGCGAGTTTCATCGTGACCCACCGCGATCCGGTGCAGGCGCTGGCGTCCAACTGCAGCCTCTCCGCGATGCTGCGGCGGAGCACTTCCGTCCACGTCGATCTCCACGAGATCGGCCGGCAGATGAAGCAGATGATTCTGGTTTACCTCCAGCAGCTGGTGGCGTTCGACAAGGCACACGGTGCGCGCCTCGCCCATGTCGCTTACACGACGGCAGTGGAGCGGCCCGAGGCGGCGGTTGCGCAGGCGTTCGGCAAGTCGCTTCCCGATGACGACGGCATGACCCAATCAATCGTCACGTGGCGGCGCGACAACCCCCCGGGCAAGCGCGGAACGCATGATTATGCGCTGGAGGACTACGGCCTCGATGCTAGCGAAGTGGCAGCCGAATATGCCTTCTACAGCGATCGCTTCGGGATACCGAGCGAACGGAAGGAACCGGCATGACCGATGCGGGAGCGCCCTCGGTCTGGGGTTCGGCCATGGCCGCCCTGGGAACCGCTGGTGACCGGCTTGCGGCGCGCGTGCGCGAGCGGGGCGATGCCGACGACACCGGCGACCTGTATCTGACGATGCTCGGCACGCTGATGGACACATACCTGAACCAGCTGTCGGTCGATGCAACAAACCCTGTGTTCCTGCCGTGCACCGGCTATTTCCAGCACCTGGGCTCGCCCAACCCGGATACCGTCTACCGCCGCGCCCCGATCAATACCTCGGCAGCTTACCGGATTACCGGCAATCGCGGCACGGCGTCTGACGTGACATTGATGGCGTTCACCGAACCTGCAATGCGCAGCTGGCCGCCCTATGACCTGTCCAGCGTCGCGCATGGCCCGGACAGCATCATCGACGTTGTGGTCAGCACCGAGCGGCCGGCCGGATATACGGGGGACTGTTGCAGCTTGAGCCGGAAATGACCTGCCTATGGCTGCGCTCGGTATCGGACGACTGGGGCAAGCAAAGCGACCCGCAGCTCGCCATCACCCGCATTGGCGGAACCATCTGGCAGCGACCCGTCATCGCAACACTGGAAGCGCGCCTCGCGACGGTTGCGGCAAGGGTCGAACGTACGGTGGAATACGGGATCCGCAAGGTGGAGGAACTGGCCGGGGCAGGGTTCGTCAACACGCTCAAGACCATCGACTATAGCGCCACCGGCGCAATGCCGCTGCAGCACTATCACGAGGGCGTGTTCGAGCTGGACGATGACGAAGCGCTGCTGGTCGAGGCCGAGATGCCCCCCGATTGCCGCTACTTCTCATGGTCGCTCACCGACCGAATGCTGGTGACGCTGGACTGGATGAACGCGCAGACCAGCATCAACCGGACGCAAGCCGTAATCGGCCCGGACGGGGTGCTGCGGGTTGTCTTGTCGCGCAGCGACCCCGGCAGCCCCAACTGGATGGAAACAGTAGGTTACCGCTCCGGTGTTCTCCAGTGCCGCAGCCAGGGGTCGCAGCAGGCTCCGGCCTTCACCACAAGGCTGGTTCCTGCCGCCTCTGTGTTCGATCATCTGCCCGATGGCACCCGGCGCTTCACACTTGCCGAGCGGCAAGAGGCGCTGGAGCAGCGCCGGACCGGAGCTCAGCTAAGGCGACTGTGGTAGCGCCGCCAGCCCGGTGAGCGCGGTACCGGGCAGTGCAGAAGCTTGATCATCATTTTCTTGCCGCTCAATCGCCTTCGAGGCTGATCGCTCCCTCCGGGCAACTGCGCGCACCCCGGCGCGCCTCCGCTTCCTTCCCGGCAGGAACCTCATCGCCATCGGAGGCATTGTAGCCGAGCGTCATCGAGACGGAAGATGTCCGGCGCATTTTGCGTGCAGAGTTGCGCGGCGCAGCACAGATCCTGCCTGATCGTGATTTTCATGCCCTGTGCTCCCCCGGTCAGTTCAAAAGGACATGCAGCGGCCCGGGACCGCGGCTGATCAAGCTTCCGCTCAGCTTCGGAGCGGGCTTGGCCGGATCCCACCGGATGTTCGGGAACCGGTCGAACAGTGCGTTCAATGCGCCCAGCATCTCCTCGCGCGCGACATGCTGGCCGAGGCAGGAATGCGGTCCGGCTGCAAAGGCGACCGAGCGCTGGACAGGCCGGAAGATGTCGAACTTTTCCGGATTTTCCCAGCGCGCCGGGTCGCGGTTGGCGGAACCGAGGCAAAGATGCAGGATCGATCCCGCCGGAATCTTCGTGCCCTCAAGCTCGGCATCGCGCTTCGCCATGCGCGCGAATACCGGATCGTTCGGATTCCAGCGGGCGGATTCAAGGATCGCCTTGGGCAGAAGCGACCGGTCAGCCATGACCTCTTCCAGCTGATCGCGATGGTTGAGCAGGGCGAAGAGCGTGATGCCTAGCTGCTTCCAGGTGGTGCCGCCGCCGGCAAACACGATCAGGCGGCAGAATCCGGCCACTTCATCGACAGTCAGAGGCCGCGATCCCCCGCCCTCCTGGGGCAGCACGGCCTTGACCAGCCTGGAGATCACGTCGTCCTGCGGCTGTTCAAGGCGCGCGTGGATTACCCGCTCGAGAATTGCGTTGGCTGAGGCCATCGCCTGGTTTCTTTGCTCCGGCGATGCCGAATAGTTCATCGCCGCGAGGACATTTCGCCGGAATTCGAGTCCTTCGGCAGGGGAAAGCCCGAAGCCTTCGGTCACGGTGCGAAGCGGCAGGCGGGCAAACAATTGCGCGTTCAGATCGACCTGCTGCTGGTTCTCGAAGTTGCCGACAAGCTCATCGACCAGCCCGGCGATGACCTTTTCGCGCCACCAGCTGCTCGCTGCTGCCGGCTGGAAGTGCTCCTGAATCACATCGCGCAGTTGCCGGTGCTGCAGTCCGTCCATCGCCAGGATCGTGTCGATAAACGAGCCCGAGACCCGGTGGGATTCCGAATTGAAATCATCGGGCCGGGTGAAACCTTCGCTGACGCCCGCAAAGCTGAATACGGAGAAATAGCGATAGCCGGGTATATACAGGTTGCCGCGGCTGGGCTCTTCGCCCGTGAATTCGGCAATCGGCCCTTCTTGTACCGGCCCCCTTGCGAGCACTCCAGCCCAAGTTGGGTAAGGGTCATCGACCACCGCCGAACCGCTGCGATGGGCATCCTCTTCGATGTCGAACATGTCGTCGTATTCGATCAACTCGGTCATGGCCGGGCCTCCCCAGTTCTGCAGATTTTCACTATCGCGAGGCAAAGGGCCGGACGGGACTGCCCGCCGGCCCTTCGCTCAATCGAATTGGAACAGCCTGCCGGCAATTCCGCCGACGATCTCGCGCATGTCCGCATCGGGAATGCCCTCGAATTCCTGGGCGATGAAGCTCCGAGAATGGGGATAGGTCGTTTCCGAATGCGGGAAGTCCGATGACCACATGATGTTCTTGCCGCCCGGCATGTGGCGCATTTCGACGCCGATCCGGTCACGCAGGAACGAGCCCCAGACGTTCTGGTCCATGTAGAAGCTCGGCGGGTGCGGATTTTTGTTGCCGACCCAATGGCGGTGCTTGCCCCACGAGTGGTCCATGTATTGCGCGGCAAATGCCATCCAGCCGACGCCGCTTTCGATCATCGCCCAGCGCAGCTTGGGGAATCGCTCGAACAGCCCGCCGTAGATCGCGACGCAGACCGGTTCGGCCATCGCCAGCTTGGACATCAGGTGGTCGGGCAGGAAATAGTCGTTTTCGCCGAAGCGCGTGATCCGCCCGCCAAGATGCATGGTGCAGGTGATGTCGAGATCGCAGACCTCGGCCCAGAACGGCTCGAACTCCGGGTGCCAATAGGCCCGCTTGCTGCTCGGATCGCCGGTCAGCGCGGAGACCTGGGAATCGCTCATGTTCTTGATGCCGGCGGATGTCTTCACGCCGTCCGCCGCCTGCGGATAGGCGGGAATGTTGATCGTCCGGAAGCCGAGTGTGGCGATCTCTCGCAGGATGCCGATCGATTCGGCGACATCGCGCAGTGGCAGGTAAGCGACACCCCGGAAGCGGTCCGGAGCCTCGGCGCAGAAATCGGCCAGCCAGCGGTTATAGGCGCGGTAGCTTTCGATCAGCAGTTCGCTGTTGCGGGTCGGCAGCGGGCCGCCGCCGAACAGTACGGCGCAATCGATGTTGTCGTCGTCCATGTCGCTCAGACGTTTTCCCGCCGACATCGCGCTGCGCAGATCGGCGAGCTTGCCCTTCTGCTTGAAATTGATTTCCTCCTTGCCCGCGAGGAACGACAGCAGGTTGAGCGGGCGCTTCGAGCCCTCGAAGACAACCCAGTCATGCTCGTCGCCTTCCTCGATGGTGGGGGCGAGATCGCGCAGATGCGCAGGCAGATATTCCTGCCAGAAGGTGTGCGGCGGATCGACATGCTGGTCGGCATCGACGATCCTGTATCGACCCTTCGCGTTGTCTTTTGCTTCGTTTCTTTCAAGCTCTGCCACAGTCATTGCAACTCTCCTTGCACATTTGGCCTTGAACGTATGGCGCAGCCCTTCGGGCCTCGCTGCCAAACCGAATGATGAACCAATCCCAGCGCCAGTGCGAGCGCAATTCGCACGAGGCTCGTGCATTCCGTCCCGGGTCCGCCAATCAAGTGCCGGAACGATCGGCACCTCCCTTTTGCAAGGGAATTGTGCCGACCAGCAATGCCGCGACCAGAGCCATGGGTATCATCGCCAGGAAATAGGGTTGGTAGGAACCCCAGCTATCGTAAATTGCGCCAGAGACGATCGGCCCGATGCTGGAGCTGATCGACAGGATCGCGACCATCAGCGAATAGATCGTCGCGAAAACTCCCGGCTCGAAACCCCGGGAGATGAGGTAGGCGATGATGTCGCCATCCGCCCCGGACACGAAGCCGAGGATCGCCACTGCGGCGACCGCCAGGTAGATCGAGCCGTCGAAATTCCACAATAGTGCACTGATCGCCAGCGGCAGCAGGAAGATGGCGACGGCGAGCGGCCTGGTCGGCAACAGGTCGAGCAGGAAGCCGGTAGTCAGCCGCCCGGCGATCGCGAAGATCCCGGTCAGCCCGGCGATTCCCGCTGCGGTCGCAAGATCGAGTCCGGCGTCCCGGAAGATCGGCACGAGGTGGAGCAGCAGGCCGAGAGTCAGCGCCGAGAAGATCGCGCCTGCAAGGGCCAGGCTGACGAAGGTGCGCGAGAGGAATACGTTCTTGAGCTCGCCGAAGGGCAGGGCCTTGCCCGGGCGCTCTTGGCTGGAAGCAACGGTTTCGGCATCCACGAAAAACAGCCAGGCGAGCGGAAGCATCAGCAGGCCCCAACCCAGAGCCATTCCCGCATAGGACAGGCGCCAGCCGAAATGCGAGATCAGATAGGCCGCGACAATCGGCCAGACCGTGGTCGCCACGCCCGAACCCGCCAGGACCATTGCCAGCGCGAGCCCGCGCGAAGCGTTGAAGCGCGTGACCACCGCTTTCACCCAGACCGCCCCGCCGATGAGCGAGGCGAGCAATGACTGGACCAAGGCGATCGTCCACCATTGCCAGATCGAACCGTTGGCCAGCCCGAACAACGACAGGCCGAACATGAACGGCACGATCCCGATCAGCGCCATTCTTCTTGGGCCGATCCTGTCGATGAGGCGCCCGACGACCGGCGCCATGAACAGCGCGACCAGCGAATGGATGGTGAATGCCGTTGCAAATTCGGCGCGCGACCAGCCGAACTCCCCGGTCAGCTCCTGCATGAACACGCCACTCGAATAGGCGAAGCTGGCGCCGCCGACATAGCCGAACATCGACACCAGCGGGAGCGGCCACATCGCCGCCCATTCCTCCCGCGCAGTGGTCACCGATGGCATCGGCTGCTGACGAAGCCGGCCTCACGCTGCATCAGCGGTTCCCGCGCACGAAATCGGCACAGCGCTCACCGATCATGATCGCCGGCGCGTTGGTGTTGGCCGATGGCAGCAGCGGGATGATCGAGCAGTCGGCGATGCGCACGCGTTCGACGCCGTTGACCCGCAGTTGCGTATCGACCACCGCCTCGGCGTCGCTGCCCATGCGGCACGAGCCGACCGGATGCAAGCCGGTGGAGCTGCAGGCGCGCAGCTGATCGTCCCAGTCCTCGTCGCTCTGGTGCGGGTCGGGCGGGAATGCCGGTCCTTTGACGTGGCTTGCCAACGAGGGCGCCTCGAAGATGCCGTTGGCAAGCTTCATTCCCTTCCTCATCCGCACGAGATCGGCCTCGTCGTCATAGATGCGGAAATCGATCAGTGGCCGGCTCATCGGATCGGCGTCCTTGAGCAGTATGCGACCGCGGCTGCTCGGCGTCATCAAGTTGACACCAATGGTGATGCCGAACTGCTTGTTACCATTGGGAAGCCCGCTTTCATTGGGGAAGTAGGCCTTCAGATTATTGTCGGCCCAGAACGGCAGCATCTGGTACTTGATATCGGGATACCGGAGTTCGGGGTCCGAGCGGACATGGGCCATTGCGTGGACCGCACACGTTGTCAGCCAGCCGCGCCGCGTGATGAAATACTTCAGGCCTTCCCAGCCCAGCCGGAACGGGTTGTTGCGCACATTGTAGGTCGCCACATCGACCAGCCGCGAATTGGGCAAGCTCGGATGCTCGTGCAGGTTGGTGCCGACCGCCCTCCGATCCGCGACAACATCGATGCCGTGCTCTTGCAGATGCGCGCCCGGCCCGACGCCCGACCGCATCAGCAGCGCCGGGGTCTGGATCGTGCCGCTGGCCAGCACGACTTCGCCATTCACCCGGATATCGCGCGCGGCGCCGCCCTTGACGAAGCGCACACCGACCGCGCGGTTGCCCTCGAACAGGATGCGGTCGACTGTCGCACCGGTGATCACTTCGAGGTTGCGGCGGCCCATCGCAGGCTTGAGGAAGCCCTCGGCGGTGCTGCAGCGCTTGCCGCCGCGCTGGGTCGCCAGGTTGACGAAGGTGCCATCGATGTCGCCCGCGCAGTAATCGGGGATATCCTTCATGCCCACTTCCTTGCAGGCGTCCATGAAGGCGTAGGCGAGCGGGTGCATCGCCCGCAATTGCGATACGCCCAACGGCCCGCCCTTGCCATGGGCTGGGCTGTCGGGTCCGTCGAAATCCTCGCTCTTCTTGAAATAGGGCAGCACTTCGTCCCAGGACCAGCCGATGCAGCCGAGTTCCTTCGCCCAGTGGTCGTAATCGTAGGTCGTACCGCGGATATAGACCATGCCGTTGATCGAAGAGCCGCCGCCAAGGCCGCGCCCGGAAGACCAGAACACCCGGCGGTCCTTCTGACTGCCATCGGGCTCGGTGAAATACATCCAGTTGGATTCGGTATTGCCGACAACCTGGTGCAGGCCGGCCGGCGTGTTGATCCAGAAACGGTCGTTGTCCCCGCCCGCCTCCAGCAGCACCACGCGTTTGTCCGGGTTTTCCGACAGACGCGCGGCCATGACACAGCCCGCGCTGCCTCCGCCGCAGATTACGTAATCTGCCTCTTCCAACATCATTCCTCTCCCTGCCGAACTACGGCTTGATCCCCAGCCGCTCGAGTCCGTAGGCGTCGATGGCATTACCGCGGAAGAACTTGTGGCGTTCCTCCCGATTGAGCCCCGCAGTATCGGCCAGCCCGGTGGCGACCTCGACGACATTGGGGAACGAACAGGCCGAGTGCGGATAGTCCACTTCCATCATGATCTGGCCCATGCCGATCAGGTCGCGGCAGATCAGGGCCGTGTCGTCGTCGAAGATGCAGCCATAGACATGACCCTCGATATAACTGCTCGGCGGATTGGGCGTGCGGGTGTAGCCGCTGCCTTCCTTGTCCTTGGCGTGCCAGACCTTGTCGGCGCGGCGGATCGCATAGGGCAACCAGCCGATCTGACCTTCGGAATAGGCGATCTTGAGGTTGGGGAAACGTTCGAACACCCCGGCCAGCACGAAATCGAGCGCCGATGTCATCGAATTCGATGAACATGATGATCGAGGTCATCATGTAAGGCGCATCGGGCGCAGTGGTCGGGATCTTCGGCGACGAGCCTATGTGCATCGAGATATTGGTGCGCGTCTCGTTGCAGGCCTCGAAGAAAGGATCCCAGGCGCCGCTATAGACCGAGGGCAGGCCGAGGTCGTGCGGGTTCTCCAGGAACGAGACAGCGACCCCGCCTTTGGCCGCGCAGCGGCGCACTTCCCTGGCGCAGAGCACCGGATCCCACAGCGGCAGCAGCGCCAGCGGGATCAGCCGGCCATAGCCTGCGCCCGCGCAAAATTCGTCGATCATCCAGTCGTTGTAGGCCTGGATGCAGGCCAGCCCGAGTTCCTTGTCCGGTTCGCGCAGATAGAGCTGACCCGAAAAGCCCGAAACGACATTGCAGAAGCACAGCGACGCCTCGACATGGTTGCTGGTCATGTCGGCGAGCCGCGGTCCCTGCTTCCACGAGCCCGGATGGATCTCGTCGTAGGTCATCGGCATGTGCACGATCTTCTTCTCGTCGAAGCCGACTGCGTGGACGATGGGCGTGAGCATGCTGATGGGCTTGCCGTCATAGACCCAGTAGTCGCCGATCCGGCCATCGGGGTGCTCGTATTTGGTCCCGCCCTCGCGCGCATCCTTGGGCACGAGAACTTTCCCGCGCCGCACATGCGGGCCCCGGTCCTTGAATTTGGCTGGAAGCCGCGAGGTCCACAGGTCCGGCGGCTCGGTGACATGATCGTCGACCGAGATGATCCAGGGAATCGTTTCCAGCGACTCGCCCGGAGCCGGTGCGGCCAGCGTTTCAGTGGTCATGCTCTCTCCTGTTTTATCGCAGCGACCGGTGCATCCCTCGATACCAACCGGGTCAGTCCCTGCGCCTCGCCGGCTACTGGGTCATTCGACTGTGTCCCACTCCAGCGGCAGATAGTCGATACCGAACACGCTGCCGACATGGAACTGGTGCCGTTTGCCCTCGGTCATGCGGATGTTGTGGAAGCGCGAGAGAAAAATTTCGAGGACGATCTTGATCTCGCGCTTGGCCAGCCGCAGCCCCAGGCAGGTGTGAGGGCCCGTGCCGAAAGCAATATGCCTCGGCATGCGGTCGATATTCACGACATGGGGATCGTCGAATTCCTGCGGATCGCGCGATGCGAGCGAGAGGAAAGCAGTTATGGAGTCGCCGGCGCGCATCTTCACGCCGTGGAACTCGAAGTCGCGCTTCACCCGCCGGCCGGTCGAGGCGGCCGAGAAGGCGCGCAGCAGTTCCTCGGTTGCCCGGGTGATCTCCCCTGGATTATCGCGCAGGCGGCGCTGCAACGGCTGGTCCTGCGCAAGGTGCCAGAATATCCAGCCGATCGTGCTGTAAACTGTATCGAGACCGCCGATGTAGAGCAGATAACAGATGCTGATCATCTCCACTTCGGTCAGCGCCTGCCCGTCATCGAGCCGTGCCGAGACAATCCCCCGCATCAGCGGCGATGTCGGGTTTCTGCGCTGTTCGTGCACGAATTCCTTGAGATAGTCGTGGATCGCAGTCATCGCTGCGACCACCTCATGCGGACTTCCCCGCAACATGCCGCGTTCCCAATTGAGGAAGTCCTGCAAACGCTCGCGCGGCATCCCCATCAGGTCGAGGAATATCTGCGACGGGAATTTCTCGCCGAACTCGCCAATGAACTCGCACGAGTCGTTGTTCGCGAAACCGGCGATGAGGTCGTTGCAGGTGTCGCGGATCGATCTGTCGAGCGCATCGATCGCGGCAGGAGCAAAAAACGGCTCCAGCACCTTGCGGTAGCGCTGCTGTTGCGGCGGGTTGAGCTCGATCGGGATCAGCGGCCAATCGAGGCCAATCGTGCTCATCATGTTACGGGCATTGCCGCTCGCGAAATTCTCGGTGTCGGTCAGGGCCTCGCGGATCAGGGCATAGCGCGTCAGCAACCAGCCGGAAACGCCGCCGCCCAGACCCTTGTCCGACTTTCTTATCCAGAGGATGTCGGGGCCGTCGTGCAGTTCGCCCATCCGGCGAAACGGATCGTCCTTGGCCGTCGCGAACGCCTCGAAGTCTTCCTTCCAGACCAGTTCGGCCGGAACGTGGTCAGGGACACCCGCTGGAGCCTGTTCAATGCTTGTCGCCATTTGCCTCGTCCCGTCCGCTCTCGAATCGTATTGCGCCTTGCTGCGGCCCAATCACCCCGGGCCGCGCGGCCTTTCGCCCTGGATATAGCTTTTCTGCAACACGCGGTTGCCGTGATAGTCGCGCACCGCATAGTGCTGGAACGCCATGTTGTCCCACAGCACAAGGTCGTTGACCTGCCATTGCCAGCGCATGGTAAACTCCGGCGACATCGAATGTTTCCACAGCATGGCCAGGATGCTGTCGCTTTCGTGGCTCGAAAGACCGACGATGCTCTCGGTCCACAGCTCGTTGACGAACAGCGCCTTGCGGCCCGTCTCGGGGTGGACCCGCACAACCGGGTGGACGTTGCGCATGCTCTCCTGGAGATAACCGGTGTTCGACCCGCCGAGCAGCGGCAGCGTCTTGTAGGCCGAATGTTCGGCAGAGAGCCCGTCGATCATCGCCTTCACCGGCTCGGACAAGGTCTCGTAGGCGGCATACATGCTGCCCCAGCAGGTATCGCCCCCGCCGCCTGACGGCAATTCGAGCGCACGCAGCGAGAGGAACGCGGCGGGCGCAGGGGCGAGGGTAGAATCCATGTGCCAGACCGCAGTCGCTTTGGCATTGCCGTAAGTCGGCATGTCGTGGACCGAGTGCTCCGGCGTCGGCGGGGCGAGCGCGGCGACCGAGAAGGGATCGGTGCCGAGCGGGCCGAACTGGCTCATGAAAGCAGCCACCTGCTCACGCGTCAGGTCCTGCCCGCGAAAGAAGATCGCACCCTTTTCGAGCAGGGCGCGGCGGATATCGGCTACCGTTTCGGCATCGAGCGCTTCCCGCAAGTCGACGCCGCTGGCTACCGCGCCAACCACCGGCGTAATCGGCCGTATCTCGATCCTGCTCATCGTCGCCATGGCCCTCGCCTCCGTTCGTTTCAACCGCGGCCCATGCCGCTGTCGGTTACCTCATGCCGCTCGCTCCACAGGAAACGAATCTGGCGATCGGCGATGCGCCATTCGTCCGCTTGGCGGGCATAGCGGTCAACATAGCGAATGATAACGTTGATCGACGTCCCGCCTTCGAGATGCCGCGCGGTGCACAGCACCTCTCCGGTTGCGCGGTCGTCATCGATCTCGACAAGGTGGTTGGTCATCATATGGGTGGTCGCGCCGTACATGCCGCGCATCGTATCGGGCACTGCCGCGAGCTGCGCATGACCCTTCATGTCGGCAAATGGCTGCTCGGCACCGGGATGATAACTGTGCAACCGCGCATCGGCGGTGAAGACGCTCTGGAACAGGGCGACATCGCAGGAATCGACCGCCTTTGCATAGCGATAGGCGAGCTGGTTGAGCGCGACGACGTCATCGGTGGTCATGCCATCTCCCTCTCAACTCGCCTCTGCCTCGGCAGTCCGGCAGCGTTCATTGACGCATAGCATCCAATGTGGAACATATGCTCCATATTGGTATTTGCAAGCCGATAGTAGCACGGCAAAGCCCGGGAGAAGCGTCGATGAATGATGCAGCAGTGCTCAGCCCGCCAGCCAGCAAGCCGGATCATGTGGCGGACGCGGTCGTCTTCGATTTCGACATGTTTCGCGATCCCGCTCTCGTCTCAAATCCCCATGAGCGGATCCTCGAACTTGCACGCAATGCACCGAAGATCTTCTGGACGCCGCGCAACGGTGGCCACTGGATATTCCAGGGGCAGAATGCCGTCTGGGATGCGTCGCGGGACCCGGATTCCTTCTCCAACGAGTCCGTTCCGCACGAGGAGATGAAGGCCATCCTTGCGTCGATCCCGGCAGGCTCGCCGCGTGTCCCGATCCCCTATCCGCTGATGCTGGATCCGCCGCTGCACAACAAGTACCGCCAGCCGCTGCAGCAGGTCTTCTCGCCAAAGACGGTCATGGGCCTGAAGGGCGACATCCGGCAACTCGCGGTAGCACTGATAGACGAGATCGCCGGAAAGGGCGCCTGCGACTTCATGGCTGCGGTGGCGGAGCCGCTGCCGGTGCAGATATTCCTGAAGATGTTCGGACTGCCGCTCGACATGATGCCCGCCTACCGCGCGCTGGTGAAGGAGAACCTGGCCCAGAGTGCATCCGGCAATAGTGCCGATGGCATGTTGCGCATGATGAAAGTGACCGCGATAATGCGGGACATCGTCCTCGCGCGGCGCGTGGAGCCTCAAGACGATATCATCAGCATGCTCTGGGCGCTCGAGATCGACGGCAAGCCGGCCACGCTCGACGATGTCGAGAACTACGCCGTCCTTCTGTTCATCGCCGGGCTCGATACGGTAGTGAACGGTATGGGCTATGCAGCCCGACACCTCGCGCAGGACCAGGAGTTGCAAGCGCAGCTGCGTTCGGACCCGGGCCTGATCCCCGAAGCAGCCGAGGAAATGCTGCGGCGCTATTCATTCGTCGCGGTTCCACGCCGGGTGAAGAAGGACCTGGTGTTCATGGGGCTGGAGATGAAGAAGGACGAACGCGTTCAGCTCTACCTGCCAGCCGCCGATCTCGATCCGGAAGTTTTTCCCCAACCCGGGGAGTACAATCTCAACCGGGAAAACAAGGTTCACATCGCCTTCAACGCCGGCCCGCACCGTTGCCTTGGCTCACATCTCGCAAGGCTGGAGCTCCAGATTCTCTACGAGGAACTGCTGGCCCGGATCCCGCCGTTCCGCCTCGACCCGCACAATCCGCCGACCTATGCCTGCAGCCAGATCATCGGCATCAACACCCTGCACCTGACCTGGGATACGTGAGTTCGAAAATGGATACGACCAAGCCCAACATTCTCTTGGCCATCGTCGATGAAGTTCTTCGTTTGCAGAGTTGTTTCGAGAACGTGTTCGCCGATCTTAAAAGCCTTTCCGGGCTATCGACCCTGCAGAAGCTTGTGCTGTCCTGCGTCCTGGACTCTCCCGTCCCGCCAACGGTGCCGCAGATCGGACGCAACCTGGATCGTCCGCGCCAGGTTATACAGAGGGTCGCGAAAGAGCTGGCAAGGGAAGGACTCCTGGAAACAGCGCCGAACCCGCACCACCGGCGCGCCTTGCTGTTGGTGCCAACACCGGCGGCGCTCGAACTGGCGCGGCAGGCGGAGGAGCGCGCGACCGAGACAACAAGATCGTTCCTGGGCAAGGTCAATGCCAAACGGTGCCGCGCACTGACGGACGAATTGCGCGATTTGCGCGAGGCGCTAGAGGCATTGACACCGGTCGAAGACGCGCGGGAGCGGCCCGAAGCGCCCGCACTGACAGTGACCGGTGCTCTGGCGCTGATTTAAGGCTTACAGCAAGGCAGGGGAAAGAGAACGATGCCCGAAGATCGCAAGCTAGAATTGCTGGTCGATGACGCAGTATTCGGCGAAAGCCCCCGCTGGCATGATGGCGCGCTGTGGTTTTCCGACATCGGCGCCGACAAGGTCTGGCGCATCGCGCCCGATGGCACGCGCAAGCTGGCGCTTTCGACCGTCCGCGCGCCCTCGGGGCTGGGCTGGACCCGGTCCGGCGACATGCTGGTCACTTCGCTGCACGATCATACGATCTATCGCATCGGGCCGGATGGCACGGCGCGGGCCTTCTGCGGACCGGACCAGCACGGCACTGCCGGCACCAACGACATGGCGACCGCGGGATCGCGCAGCTATGTAAGCTGCGCGGGGCGCGTCTATCAGACGGGCGATACCATGGAACAGATCGCCGCGCCGGTGGGCAAGGTCCTGTTGATCGACCATGACAGCGGCGCGGTACGGACGGTGGCGGACGGCTATCGCATGCCCAACGGTATCGCCTTCACGCCCGACGGCAGCAAGCTGGTCTTCGCCGAGGTGTTTGCCTCGCGGCTGGTGCAATTCGACATCGAACCCGATGGCTCGCTCTCCAACGAGCAGGTCTTCGCCGCACTCGACGGCAGTGCGGACGGAATCTGGATGGACGCCGAAGGCGCGGTCTGGTCGGCGACGACTTCCATGGCCTCGCCTGGCAACACCCGCTGGGAACGCGTCGATGCGACCGGCAAGGTGCTCGAACTCGATCCCCGTTACCGATGGTTTCCACGCCATCGCCTGCGCGCTGGGCGGCGAGGACGGGCGCGACCTGTTCCTGGTCGCCAACAAGACCGAGACGCCCGATGACGTCTGGAACGGCAGGGCGAAATCGCGCGTGTTCAAAACGCGGGTCGAGGTGCCCACGGCACCGCAGCGTTAGGTGCGCGGCCCGTTCAGGATCAGGTGCGGAAACGGGGGTTGACCATGAAAGATGCTCTGGATCGCGGATGGACCGCCGCTTCACGGCAGGTCTCCTTTATCGACCGATCGCGGCCGATAAAGGCGAGTTCAGGGTTTGGCGGCGCAGCCGAGCGGCGGATCGATGCGACCCTCTGGCACCCTTCGGCCGACACGGATTCGAATGATCGCCCGGCGCCGGCTGCAAACGGTCCGTGGCCGCTGGTGGTCTATTGCCATGGCACCGCCGGTTCGCCCGACAATGCAACTTATCTGGCCACCGAACTCGTCCACCACGGCTACATCGTCGTCGCCCCCGATTTTCCGCTGACCTCGGTCACAGCGTTTACACGCGTGACGGCACCTGACATTTCGGACGCTGGCGAGCAGGTCAGGGATGTGCGTTTCCTGATAGATCGTCTGCTTGCAGATCCGCTGTGGGGGCCGCTGATCGACGAAACGCGAATAGCCAGCATGGGGCATTCGCTGGGCGGAATCACCTGCTGGTTTCTGAGCTTCGGGGCGGAGACGCGCGATCCCAGAATTGTCGCCACGGTTTTGCTCGGTGCAGGCGATCCCGCGGTAGCCGCCCAGGCAACTGACATCGGGCTTTCGGGGGCAGGACATGTTCCGGCAACTGTTCCGGCCCTGCTCGTATCCGCCGAGAAGGATCTATTCACCCGCATGATGGGCCCGCCGGGCACTGCCTATGCAAAGCTCGACCGGCCGAAGTTCGAAGTGACGATCGCCGGCGGGGCGCATACATGGTTCAAGGACGGCGACATCTGGCCGGCGGACAACAAGAACCCGGATTGCCTGTTCTTCGAGGAACACAGTCCCGGCTTTCACGTCCCCGGCAGCGAGGAGCGAGTGCCGCTGATCGGCCCCGCCCGGCAGCAGGAAATCACATTGGCGGCGGTGCAAGCCTTCCTCGACGCATTTCTCAAGGACGATGCCAGCGCGCTTGCAAACCTGAATGCAACGCCACAACGCTTCGCGGAGGCCACACTCGCCTGTTCCGCATGACTGCGGAACGGTATTCGATGATCAGCGGGCGTCGAGCCGTCGATGCATTCGGCCAGCATCACCCGATCACGGCGCCCACCTTCTTGCCGGGCGTGAAGCGCGCCGGGATGTTGATCCAGCCGTTGACCCCGCCGATCGAGGGATAGGGCCGCAGGCCTTCCTCGATCAGCGTGTAGTCGGGCATCCGCTTCAGCACCTCGCTTATCATCGCCTGGAACATCATCCGCGCGAGGAACGAACCAAGGCAGCGGTGCATGCCCGCGCCAAAGCCGATGTGCTTGTTGGGAAAGCGGTCGAGCTTGACCATTTCCGGGTCCTCGAACCCGTCGGGATCGCGGTTGCCGGCGGCGAAGGCCATCAGCACACGCTCGCCTTTGCGTATCTGCCATCCGTTGACCTCGGTGTCCGACAACGCGGTACGGCTGAGCGCGGGGATCGGCGAGAAATAGCGCAGGAATTCCTCGGTGGCGAAAGGCAGCAGGTCGGGATTGTCGATCAGCTGCTGCCGGTGTTGCGGATTGCGCCCCAGGTAGACCAGCGTGCTCGAGGTTAGCGCAGTGGTCGTATCGACGCCGCCGGCGAGGATGTTGAACGAGAGGTCCTTGATCCGCGTGTAGCTCAGCGGCTCGCCGTCGATCGTGCCCGTTGCCAGAACCGTCAGGAAATCGTCGCGCGGCTCCTTCCGTCGGATCGCGATCTCCTCGTCGACCCGTTGCCGGAAGTAGTCCAGTCCCCGGATCGTCTCAGGGAACGAAGGATCGTCGAACGGGGTGTAGACCATTTTGTGGAACGGGTCGGCAATCGCCGGCCACTCCTCGAGCGGAAAGCCGAACAGCTCCATCGTCACCAACGCCGGCAGCGGATTGGTGATGTCGTCGACGAAGTCCAGCTCGCCCTTCTCGATCACCTTGTCGACCAGCGCCGCTGCAAATTGCCTGGCCCGCTCGCGCCGCTCTTCCACCGCGCGCGGGGCGAAGCGGCGGTTTATCAGGCGGCGGATGCCTTCCCACTCGGGATTGTCGGCCTCGTTGGGAATGCCGCGCACCGCCCCGCTGGGCGGGATCGTCACGCCGCCAACCGCCGTGCCGGTCTCCGGATCGATCTCCTTATGCGCCGAGAAAACCTCCGACTGCTGCGCCACGCCGACGATGTCCGATAGCTTGGTAGCCACCCAGAAGCCGTCGTAGGCGCCGCTCCAGGCGCGCGGAGTGTTCTCGCGCAGGCGGCGAAAGTTTTCCGCCCAGTCGCGCGCATGCTCGGTGCTGTGATGATCGAAGCGGATCGGGCAGGCTTTCGATTCTTCGGCGCTGATCGGTGGCATCGGTAGCGGACCCTTCAACTAATCGAGATGGCGCCTTCGGGGCAGCTGCGGAGCGCCTGCTCTACGGCTTGCTCGAACTCGGGTGGTACGTTCTCGTCATCGACGAAGGCGTGGCCGTCCTCGTCGCTGAGCTGAAACAGCTGCGGGCAGGCCAAAGCGCACATCGCGTGCCCCTGGCAGAGATCGGCGTCGATCCGCACCTTCATCGCATTGCCTCCCGGGCGTTTTCTTCGTTTGCCGGCAGGTAACCTGCCTTGGCGGATTGCTATCAGTTGGTTCGACAAAGTGTCAATCTTCTGCACGGCACCGGCGGCATTGTCTCGGCAGGCATCAGGCGGTAAGCGCGGGAGAATGTCGCACGTTTCACTGATCGAGAACAACACTCTGCCAAGCCCGGAGCCGGAGCGCAGCGCCCGGGGGCCCCGCAGCGATCAGCGGCGCCTTTCGCGGCAACGCCTGATCGACGCGGCGCGCGGGTTATGCAGCCAGGGCCGGTTCCTCAGCTGCGGTGTGTCCGACATCGCCGGCAAGGCCGGGCTCAGCCGCGCAGGCTTCTACCTCCATTTCAAGAGCAAGGAAGAGCTGCTCGGCGCGGTCATGTCGGACCAGCTCGACTGGTACGTCAATCAGCACAACACGATCACCGAGGAGCGTGCCGCGACTGTCGAAGGCCTGATTGGCTGGTTCGGGCAGTTCGTCGATGGCTTCCGAACCGCAGGCGAACTGCTCGTGCAGTTCTGGATGGCGAGTCCGGCGAGCGTGATCGTACGCGAACAGCAGGCCAACCGCATGAAAGGCGTCGAAGCGCTCGGCCACCGCATCCTTGCCTTGCGGGTATTCCGTGCCGACGGCTCGATCGATCCCGACCGGCAGCGGCGCGTGCTGCTCTTCCTCTACCAGATGGAGCAGGCTTGCATGGGCATTGCCTATGACGTGAGCACGGATGACGATGCCCGCGCAACGTTGCGGCTGCTCGCCGGCGAATTCCGGCGGCTGATGCGCGAATAGCGAGCGTCGCTCAACTCACCACCAGGTCCTCGCCAAAATAGGGCCGAAGGCCCGCATCGGTCTCGTTCGGTGCTGGTTGCGTAGGGTCGAGCAGCCAGTTCCACATGCGGCGGTAGTCGATAGGGCCGTTGACCGCAGAGCGGCCATGATCGTTGCGGTAATAGTTCTTCACGCGCGGATCCATGTAGATCATCTGCGCTTGCTTGCGGTCCAGCTCCTCGTTGAATCGCCAGTAGGCGTCGGCGCGCACGTCGACCGAACGCTTGTCGCCTTCGATAAGCCCGGCGATGCACATCAGGGCGAAGCGAATCTCGATCTCGAGCAGGTCGATGATCTGGAAGCCGCCGAAATTGTTGGTGTTGGGCCCGTAGGCCATGAAGAAATTCGGGAAGCCCGGCAGCATCGAGCCGATGTAGGCGCGGGCGCCGTCCTTTGCCCAGAGTTCCTCTATCCTGGCGTCGTCGCGGCCGCGGATCTCCATCGGCCAGAGAAAGTCGTTAGCCTTGAAGCCCGTCGCATAAACGATGACGTCGAGCGGGATCTCCTCCCCGTTCACGACCACGCCCTTCGAAGTGATCCGGCCGATCGGATCGCTCACCAGGGTCACGTTGTCGCGCATCAGCGCCTCGAAAATCGAATCTTCGGTATCGATCATGATCGGCCGCGACGACATCGGCGGCGCGGGCGGGATCATCTTCTCGACGAGGTCGGGCCGCCCCGCCAGCTTCCTGGTCATATATTCAATGCGCGCGTCACGGCTGGCCTTGTTGGGCGCGCTGCGGGCGTGGGGATCGGAGAAATTGGGGTCGGCCGTCGATGATGGTCCAACGTTTTGGGGACCGTAAAGCCAGCTCAGCCGGAACCTTGCGTAGTTCACGTAATAGGGGAAGTTGCGATCAAGCCAGGTCGACTGCTCGGGCAGCGGCGTGACGTACATCGGGTTTTCGAAGCACCAACTCGGCGTGCGCTGAAACAGGTGGACATGCCCGGCGATCTTGGCGAGCTCGGGCGTTGCTTGATAGCTCGACGCGCCCGAGCCGATTACCGCCACCCTCTTGCCGGTCAGGTCGCGGCCTTCGGGCCACCGGGCGGTGT
Source organism: uncultured Alphaproteobacteria bacterium (assembly GCA_963775115.1). Lineage (GTDB taxonomy): Bacteria > Pseudomonadota > Alphaproteobacteria > Sphingomonadales > Sphingomonadaceae > Novosphingobium. The sequence continues at coordinate 722,672 of CAVZHP010000003.1, read as the reverse complement.
GCCATGATTCTCCGGCGAAGCTGTCCATCCCCTCGATCGTCGGCATATTGGGCCGCGACAGGAAGCCGACGCAGCTGATCACCGCGTTGAACTTCCAGGTGCGGCCCCCTTCGGGTGTATCGGCGGTAACCACCCAGACCTGCTCGACCTCATTCCAGATCACCGACCGGACCTCGGTCTCGAACTCTATGCGGTCGCGCACGGCGAAATTGTCCGCCACCCACCGCATGTACTTCATGTTCTCGTCGCGGGGGCAAAAATTGTAGGGATAGGAGAAATCGATGCCGAAAAGGTGCGTGTAGCTGCGGCTCGGCGAATTGACCCGCGCGCCCGGATACTGGTTCTCCCACCAGCAGCCGCCGACTTCCTCGTTCTTTTCGAGCACGGTGAAGGGAATGCCCGCTCGGTCGAGATGGACGGCTGCACCAAGCCCGGAAAGGCCGGCACCGATGATCCCGACGGAGAACTCTTCCCGTTTCTTGAGGGGCGGCGGCTTCTTCCAGGCGATCCCGCGGACGAAAGGATCGAGCGCGGAGGTTTCCATCCACATGCCCCATTCCTTCTCGGGGATCGGTTCGCCTGCGGTGAGCGCGAAGCTTTCGACCAGCCGCTCGGACGGTCCCAAACCGATGTCGCCCGCGCCCGCATCGCGGTAGACCTTGAGAAAGGCCGCCGCCTTGGTGCGGAGCGTGGCGACGTCCGCCTCGCTCGCCACCATGCGGATGCCGCCAGCGGCAGAGTAGGCGCCGCCCGCCCCGACCGGCGGCGCATCGATTTCCAGGATCTCCGCGTCACCGGTGAGCTGGTAGAGCAGGCCGCGCAGCACCATCGGATCGGCGTAAAGCATGGCATCGTCGATCACGGCATCGCTGGCGGCTGTCAGTTCCTCTCGCGCATTCATTCCCGGTCTCCACTCTTGTTGCTTGCCGTAACCTAGATGCCTGTGCAAAGTGGTCAAGCTGTCAAGCTAACGAGAGCCGGAAACCGGCTGTGAGAGGAAGGCCACATGAGCGAGATCACCCTTCTCGTCCGGAATGCCCGGATCGTCGACGGAACCGGGAAGGCAAGCTGGAACGGGGACGTCGCCATCGCCGGCGACCGCATCGCCGAAGTCGCGCCGCGGATCGAAGCGAACGCGCCGGTCATCGAAGCCGGCGGCCAGGTCCTCGCTCCGGGCTTCATCGAGATCCACACCCACTACGATCCGCAGATCTGCTGGGACCGCCTCGCAACTCCGGTGATCGAGCACGGCACGACGACAGTGGTGTTCGGCAACTGCTCGCTGTCGCTGGCGCCGGTGAAAAAGGGGCAGGACCAGCACCTCACCAAGATGTTCAGCAAGATCGAGGACATCGAACCCGACATTTTCGACCGCGCGGTGCCCTATTCGTGGGAAAGCTTCGGCGAATACCTCGATTTCATCCGGCCCGGCCTCGGCGTGAACGTCGGCGGCATCGTCGGGCACACCGCGCTGCGCCACTACGTCATGGGGAACGAGGCGCAGAAGCGCGTCGCCACCGACGCGGAACTCGACCGGATGTGCGGCGTGCTGGCGGAATCCGTGCAAGGCGGCGGCTTCGGTGTCTCGCTGTCCTACGCCGATAGGGACGAGGCCGACCTGCCCGTCGCCAGCTGCTATGCCGACACGCGCGAGCGCATCGCGCTGGCGCGCACCGTGGTAGGCAATGGCCGGCGGCTGGTGCAATGCGTGCGCGCCTTCACCGAGGCGGACCTGCAGGCGCAGCAGCTCGCCGAACAGGCCGAAATCAGCCTCGCCTCCGGCGCACTCTGTGCGGTGTCGCCGGTGCTCGACCTGCCGATGAACCCCGGCAGCTGGCGCAAGGACCTCGACACGTTCGAGGACATCCAGCGGCGCGGCGGGCAGGTGATGGGCCAGGTCAGCCCGCGGCCGTTCGATTTCAACTTCCGCCTGTCGCGCAGCTATTTCCCGTTGCTGATGATCCCCAGCTGGGCGCTGATCATGGTGATGCCGGTGCGCGAGCGGATCGCCCGCTTCTCGGACCCGGCGCTGCGCCGTCAGCTCGCCGCCGACGTCGACCAGCGCGCCGCCTCGTTCCAGACACTGTGGGTGAAGGACTCGGCGAGCGACGCGAACCGCGACTACCTGGGCCGTTTCCTCGTCGATATCGCGCGCGACGAAGGCAAGAGCATTGCCGACAGCTTCCTCGACATCGCCCTGCGCGACGGCCTGGAGACCGACTTCGCCACCGACAATTCGCGCTACATCAATCTTGAGAATGTCGCGGCGATGCTCAACCACCCGCTGGTGCAGATCGGCGCCTCCGATGGCGGCGCGCATGTCGCGCAGTTCGCGAGCAGCGGCGACTGTCCCTATGTGCTCGAGCATTTCGTCCGCGCGCACGGGCTCATGACGCTCGAACAGGCGGTCCGGCGCATGACCAGCGAGATCGCCGAGCAGACGGGAATCACCGATCGCGGCGTGATCGCCAAAGGCAAGTTCGCCGACCTGATCCTGTTCGACCCCGATACCATCGCGCGCGGCGACGAGGAGCAGGTGTTCGATCTGCCGGGCGGGAAGCCCCGCTTCATTCGCCACCCCAAGGGCATCGGCACGGTGATCAACAACGGCCAGGTGGTGTTCCGGGACGGCGGCTACACAGACGCGCGCCCGGGCGTCGTGGTCTAGCTTCGATCCTTCTCAGGCGGCCACGGGCTGGCGCTGCGCTTCGTATTCCTTCGGCCCGATCGGCCGCTCTCCGACGGTGGAAGTGCGGATCATCCGGCGCGGCTCGGCATAGTCACGCACCGCATAATGCAGGGTGAAACGGTTGTCCCACAGCACGACGGTATCGGGCGTCCACGAATACCGCACCTGGAAATCGGGCAGCGTGCAATGGGCGATCAGCATTTCGAGCAGGTGCGCGCCTTCCACCGGCGTCAGCCCCTCGATCCGCTTGGTGAAGAGCCGGTTGACATATAGCCCGCGCCGCCCGGTGCGCGGATTGACGCGCACGATCGGGTGGCTGGCCTCTTCGAACATATGGCGCGAGGCTGCCTGGTGGACGGCGCGAAGATCCTCGACCATTGCCTTCACTCCGGCGTCGAGCGCGTCGTAGGCGGCGTACATGCTCGCCCAGATGGTGTCCCCGCCGAGAGCTGGCAGTGTATCGGGCGCGAGGATCGCCCCATAGGTGGGGCGCTCGAAGCAGGACACGTCGCTGTGCCAGATATCGGAATAGCTGCCGCGGCTCGTGCCGGTTACATCGACGTAATGCAGACGGTTGAGGTTGCCCGGCAGCGTCGGCGTGTAAGGCGCGGCTTCCTCGGGCGGCTGGATCTCGCCGAACACCTCGGCGAAGCCGAGCAACTGGTGTGGATCGAGCTTCTCTCCGGTGAAAAAGAGCACCTGATGCTCATCGAGCAGCCCCTGCAGTTCGCTGCGGTCTGCAGTTGTGAGCCGGGTCAGTTCCGCGCCGGTGACGCGGGCGCCGAGATGGGGGTTGAGCCTCTCCAGCTTCATGTCACTCTCCTCCACCGAGCCTGTTCGCCGCCAGGAATCGACTCATCGGTCGAAGCTCGGTCGTAGACGGTAGTTAGACAGATTGACTAGTGCGCCGCAAGCGCCGAAACTGGCCTGAGAAACGCGACGACTGCCAGCAGAAGCGATCGCGGAAGAGGAGACATCGGCATGGGCGGCATCACCGTCACTCCCCCCGATCGTCTGAGTTCGCGATAACACTTACGGGAGAGGCAATCATGCTCGATCTGAAGATCGCCGGCGGCACCATCGTCGACGGCAGCGGCACGCCGCGCTTTCGCGGCGATCTCGGCATCAGGGATGGCAGGATCGCTGCGGTCGGCGCGGTGGACGAACCTGCCCGGCGGACCATCGACGCCACCGGCCGCATTGTCGCGCCCGGTTTCGTCGACATCCACACCCATTACGATGTCCAGGTATTCTGGGATCCGACCCTGAGCCCCTCGTGCTATCACGGCGTTACCACGATCATCGGCGGCAATTGCGGGTTCTCGATCGCCCCGCTCTCGCCTGAATCGGGCGGCTACCTGATGCCGATGCTGGCGCGCGTCGAGGGCATGCCGCTGGAAAGCCTGCAGGCGGCGACCGACTGGACCTGGTCGTCCTTCGCAGAATACCTCGGCCGGTTCGAAGGCAGCGTCGCGATCAACACCGGCTTCCTCGCAGGGCACAGCGCCATCCGCCGCTACGTCATGGGCGCCGACGCGATCACGCGCGAGGCGACGCGCGTCGAGATCGACGCGATGAAGGAGCTGCTGCGCGAATCGATCCGCGGCGGCGCGCTGGGCTTCTCATCGACCCGGGCGGGGACGCACAACGACGGCGACGGCAACCCGGTGCCCTCGCGCCACGCCTCTCGCGAGGAACTGCTCGAGCTCTACTCGGTGGTCAGCGAGTTCGAAGGGACGACGGTCGAATACCTGCCCTCGATCGACTTCGACGATAGCACTTACGCGATGCTCGCCGACGTCTCGCTCGCGGCACAGCGTCCGGTCAACTGGAACGCGCTGGGTGTCTCGTCGGACGACGCGCAGGAGCGCGAGGTCAATGAATACCGCCTGCAAGCGACGAATTACGCGCGCGAGCGCGGCGCCGAGGTGATCGCGCTGGCCGTGCCGGTTGGCGGGGCGGTGCGCATCAACATGTACAGCGGCTTCGTCTTCGACGCCTTCCCGGGCTGGGACGCGCTGTTCCGCATGCCGGTCGCCGAGCGCATGGTGAAGCTGCGTGATCCGGCGTTCCGCGCGGAGTTGAAGCGCGGCGCCGAAGCGGGACCGGGGGTGATCCAGCGCATCGCGCGGTGGGATCGGTTGAAGGTGGCCGAGGTCTTCTCCGCAGAGAATGCGGGCTATCGCGGCAGGGCAGTCGCCGACATCGCCGCCGGGCAGGGCCGCGACCCATTCGACGTCTTCCTCGACATCACGCTCGCCGACGGGTTGAAAACCAGCTTCATGCCGCAAGTGCCCGAAGACAGCGCCGAGCTCTACAAGGCGCGTGCCGATCTGCTCAATGATTCGCGGACGATCGCCGGCGCCTCGGACGCAGGGGCACACCTCGATATGATCGATAGTTGTCTTTACACCACACGCTTTCTTTCCAAGGCGGTGCGCACCTATGGCGCGATGTCGCTCGAGCAGGCCGTCAGCCATCTCGCCTACCAGCCCGCGAAGCTGGTCGGCGTCCGCGAGCGCGGCATGCTCAAGCAAGGCTGGCACGCCGACGTCGTCATCTTCGACGAAAGTACGGTCGGCCACGGCGAAGTCTACACCAGGGCCGACCTGCCTGCCGGCGGCTCGCGGCTCTATGGCGACGCCGAGGGCATCCACCACGTCATCGTCAACGGCACCGAGATCATCCGCGACAACGCCTACCTGGGTGTACCCGCAGGCCAGGTGCTGCGGCCGGGAAAGGGCACCTATACGGTCGATATCCCCGCAGCCCGCGAGCCGGCCAGGGAGCCGAGCGCGGCAGGGGCCGCATGACCGGGGAAGCCGATCGGCGATCAGGCGTCAGAGTGCGCGGCAGAACGGCAGCACTTCGGCGGCGAAAAGGCAAAGCTGTTCGATCAGCTGGTCTGGGCCGATCTCCGCATCGAATGGCACGGCGTGACGGATAACCAGCTGCTCCACCCCCGCTTCGGCGAACAAGGCGCAGTCTTCGCGAAGCTGCGCGGCGCTGCCGATGAAGCGCTGCCGTTCCCCATCGAGCGGGGAAGTCGGCGCATAGCTTGATTCGTGATCGTCCGGCCGTTCCTCCGACGAGGACGTCCTTACAGTCGCTGCACCTTCCGGCAGGATGCGCGTCTGCGAGGCGCTGTAGGAGAACGTGAAATCCCGGGTGATGCCCTGCTCGGCGCGGATCCGCTCGATCTCCGCGCGACCGCGGGCATAGTCGCCGGCGGCCATGAACAGGGGATGCCAGCCGTCACCGAGCAGCGCCGCGCGGCGTATGGCCTTGGCATGATTGCCGCCGACCAGCAGCGGCGGTGCCGCAGCGGGGCGCGGTCCGAAATGGATGCGGTCGAATTCGATCCGCTGGCCCTTGTGCGAAGCCGGCCCGTCGGTCTCGAACAGCAGGCGAATGACCTGCAGATACTCCTCAAGCACATCCGCACGCGCCGAAAAGGGCGGACCGCCCAGCGCTTCGAATTCTCCGGCAAGCCAGCCGATGCCGAGGCCCAGCACCAGGCGGCCCGGCGAGAGCCGCTCTGCGGTCGCTGCCATCTTCGCCAGCAGGATGGGATTGCGGTAGGCCGCGACGAGGACGTCCGTTCCGAAGGTGAGACGCCGGGTCATGCCCAGCCCCGCGATCGCGCAGGTTACTGCGTCCAGCCAGTCCGGACTGATATATTCAGGGTGACCATCGGGCAGAACGACATGATCGCCGAACCAGGCAGAATCATAGCCCAGCTCCTCCAATGTCTCGACGATCCGCCGGAACGCCGCCTCGTTGGCATATTGATCGAAAGTCGGAATCACCACGCCGATCTTCATGCGCCCTCAACTCCGTCATGTGACCCCGCCACCTGCGGCCCCCAAGAGAACTCCGATTTTTGGTATTAATCCAGAAGTCTGTTGAAGCTTCCGGAAAATGGGATGGTAGCGGAGGAGGGACTTGAACCCCCGACACGCGGATTATGATTCCGCTGCTCTAACCAGCTGAGCTACTCCGCCATTCCATTCGGCCCCGCCAGCGCAGGGGCAGGCGGCGCACATAGGGTGCGGGCATGGCGTGGTCAACCACCCTGTTTGCCGCGAAACGGCCATTTGCCGAGTGTATCCCAATGGGTCTCGCGGTAGAGGTGCAGACCCAGGCCGGCGAAGGCGAACCGGCGTGCGGTAAGGCTCAAAGCAAGCTCGCGTTGCAGGGCTGTCGCCTCGGCCCGGGCAACCTTGTTCTGGATCGTGATGTGCAGACGCGGTTCGTGATTGTCCTGCGATGTCAGCGCTCCGTGAAAGTGCTCGGCGATGTGTTCGCGAATGTCCAGCATGACAGGACTGTGAATGGCGAGCGCGGTGCCGGTTCCCAGATTCATCAGGCCATCGAGCACAGCGGAAGGCTGTGCGAACTCTCCTGCGAAACGAGCCAGCACTCGCGGCAGTTCATCGCGCAGCGAGGGCGCGAAAGAATGGAACAGGGTGACGTGGGCGGCCAGTTTGTTGCGCTCCGGCGGGTAATGCGCCCGCCGCAACGCATCGGCCCAGGCGAGCACATCCCGCGGAAGTTCGGCCGTGACGATGAACGGCGCGGGCGGCGGCGAGGCGGGAAGCCCGGGGGTAGCCGCCGACCGCACCGCGCGCTCAGGCCACGCTGGCCAGGGGCGCCGGTTCCGAAGTCAGCGCGGCGAGCAGCTTTTCGGGTGCCGTCTCGCCGTAAGGGTCGCTGTCGGTGCCGCTGTCGTTGATGCCGGGCTCCTCGAACCAGTGGGTGATCCGGTTGTCGTCGACGATCATCGCATAGCGCCAGCTGCGCATGCCGAAACCGAGGTGATCCTTGTCGATCAGCATGCCCATGCGCCGGGTGAAATGGCCCGAACCGTCCGGCAGCAGCTTCACTTTCTCGAGCCCGAGTTGCTTGCCCCACCGATACATGACGAAGGCATCGTTGACCGAAAGGCAATAGACTTCGTCTATCCCTGCGGCCTTGAACACGTCGTAGAGACGTTCGTAATTGGGGCACTGCTCGTTGCTGCAGGTGGGGGTGAAAGCACCAGGCAGCGAGAATACCGCGACCTTCTTGCCGGCGAAGGCTTCGCGCACCGGCAGGTCCTGCCAGCGAAAGGGATTGGGCCCGGCAATGCTTTCGTCACGCACGCGGGTCTTCAGGGTAACGTCGGGAATGGTCCGGCCTTGCATGTCAGTCTCCTGTGTTCGGTGACCGGGAGATAGGCCGCGAAATTAAATCTGGAAAAGTGGTTAAACTGGAAACATTGATCGCCTGAGACGATTAAATCTCACCGCGCGCACGGCGGATGGCGAACCACTTCTCGACATTGGCATTGTGCTGTTCCAGCGTCGCGGCGAAGGCGTGGCCGCCGGTGCCGTCGGCAACCATGTAGAGCGCATCGGTCTTGGCCGGGTGCAGCACGGCTTCGATCGACGCCCTGCCCGGATTGGTGATCGGGCCTTTGGGCAAGCCGAGCATCGAATAAGTGTTGTAATCGTTGATCGCCTGGATCTCGGACTGGCGGATTCGGCGGCCTAGCGGCTTGCCCTTGGTGATCGGGTAGATGATCGTCGGATCGGCTTGGAGCATGATATTCTGGCGCAAACGGTTCGAATAGAGCCCGGCTACTGTCTTGCGCTCCGAAGGCTTTCCGGTCTCCTTCTCGACGATCGAGGCGAGCACGAGGGCTTCCTGCGGCGTCTTGGCGACCGTATCCGGCCCACGCTTGGCCCACAGTTCGGCGAGCGTGCGCTGCATGGCCGTCTGCATACGCAGCAGCACTGCCTGCCGGCTCTCGCCGCGCTCGAAATCGTAGCTGTCCGGCAGCAGCGAGCCTTCCGCCGGAATGGCGGCATCGCCGGTCAGATGGGGCTGCGCCTTCAGCCGTTCATAAACCATGATCGACGGCATGCCCTCGGGCACATTGACGAAGCGGCGCAACACATCGTCGCTGCGGATGATGGCGAGAACCTGCGAGGGGCTTGCACCCTTTGGCAGCAGGAATTCGCCCGCCCTGATCGAACCGCCGCCGCCCAGCAACCGGGCGCGCAAACGGAAGGCGCTGGCCGAGGAAATCGCGCCCTCGCGTTCGAGCTTCGCCGCCACGCTGGCCAGGCTCGATCCGTCGGCGACGACGAAAGTGGTGTCCTTCTCCAGCGGACCGGAAATGTACCAGCCGCCCAATAGCGCCCACGCGCCTGCAAGCAGGATCAACCCGGCAAGCGCGGCCAGCAGGCAGCCGCGGCGCGGCATTAGCCGGTCACGGCCCGCATCACCAGGCTGGCGTTGGTCCCGCCGAAGCCGAAGCTGTTGTTGAGCACCGCGCGCACCTGGCGCTTTTTCGCCACATGCGGCACCAGGTCGACACCCTCGCAGCTGTCGCTCGGATTATCGAGATTGAGCGTCGGCGGCACGATCTGATCGCGTAGCGCCAAAATGCAGAAGATCGCCTCGACTGCTCCGGCCCCGCCGAGCAAGTGGCCGATCGCCGACTTGGTCGAACTCATCGACACGGTCGAAATTGCATCGCCGAACAGGCGGCGCACCGCGCCCAGTTCCAGTTCGTCGCCCATCGGGGTCGAAGTGCCGTGGGCGTTGATGTAGTCGATATCACTGGGCGTGAGGCCAGACTTTCGCAGCGCCATTTCCATCGCGCGGAACGCACCCGAGCCCTCCGGATGCGGCGCGGTAACGTGATAGGCATCGCCCGACAGGCCATAGCCGATCACTTCGGCATAGATCTTCGCGCCGCGCGCCTTGGCGTGCTCGTATTCCTCAAGCACGACGACGCCCGCGCCCTCACCCATGACGAAGCCGTCGCGGTCCTTGTCATAAGGGCGGCTGGCTTTTTCCGGCTGATCGTTGAACGCGGTGCTGAGTGCGCGCGCCTGGGCGAAACCGGCGATGCCGATTGGGCAGATCGTGCCTTCCGCCCCGCCCGCCAGCATGATGTCGGCATCGTCGTCCTTGATCATCCGCGCGGCATCGCCGATCGAATGGGCGCCGGTCGAACAGGCAGTGACGACCGCGTGGTTCGGCCCCATCAGCCCGTACTTGATCGATACCTGGCCGGAGATCAGGTTGATCAGCCGGCCGTGGACGAAGTGCGGCGAAACGCGGCTGGGGCCCTTTTCGGCCAGCACCAGCGATTCGCTCTCGATACCCGGCAACCCGCCGATGCCCGAGCCAATCGAGCAACCGGCGCGCAGGCGCTGGGCTTCGGTCATATCGGTCAGCCCGGCATCCTCGATCGCCTGGCCGGCGGCATCGATGCCATAGATGATGAAGGGATCGACCTGGCGCTGAACCTTGTGATCGACCCGCTTGTTCGGATCGAAGCCATAGGGATGATCGGCCGGCTTGACCTCGCAGGCGATCAGGCACTTCTGGTCCGAAGCATCGAACCGCGTGATCCGCCCCGCTCCGGACTTGCCGGCAATCAGGTTGGCCCAGGCAGTCTCCACCTCGGCTCCGAGTGGCGTCACCAGGCCAAGTCCGGTTACTACGACACGACGCATGCAATTCTCCGGAAATACAACAGGCTCAGTGCCTTGCGGACTGAGCCTGCCGAAATTCTGGCCCTGCCCCTCCCCAACACGGACCGCCCATCGACAACCTCAGGGCAAGCGGAAGGAAGGTTGGGTTCAGCCCTTGTTATCGTCGATGTATTTGATCGCGTCCGAAACAGTGCCGATCTTCTCGGCGGCATCGTCGGGAATCTCGACACCGAATTCTTCCTCGAACGCCATGACCAGTTCGACGATGTCGAGACTGTCGGCACCGAGATCGTCTATAAAGCTGGCGTCTTCGGTGACCTTTTCGGCCTCGACGCCAAGGTGCTCGACGACAATCTTTTTGACCCGGTCGGCGGTATCGCTCATCAAATTGCCCCTTCTCGATGGGAGGATGAATATCAGGCCTGTCGCCCTAATGCGCGGCGGGGGGGATGGCAAGTGGGGGTGTGGAATTGCAGCACTAACGCACGCCAATGCAGCGGACACCGTATTCGGACAAGGCTCGGTCGTGAGTTATCAAGGCCGCTTTTTCCGCCTTCGCCTGAGCGAGCAGCAAGTGATCGAACGGATCGCGATGTCTGGAAACTCGCGTCAGTCCATCAAGCTCTTCGATATGCGCAGCCTCCACGCCGATCCGCCGCATTCCCTGGCCAATCGCGAACTGCCCCAACTCGGAACCCGTAATGTCCATTTTCCCGACCCGTGTTTTGACCGAAGCCTCCCAGCAGGACACCACGCTGAACATCACTTCGGAATCGAGATTGGCAATCAGCGCACGCGGCTTTGGGCCAAGGCGCGGGTCGTCGCGCAGCCACCAGATCAGCACGTGAGTGTCGAGCAGAAATCTCACTCGGGCGGCAACTGCGATTCATCGAACGGCAGCAGATCGGAAAAGTCGTCCTCCGATCCCTCCATGATATCGATTAGCCAGCCGGGCGTTTCGAGGTCTTCCAACTCAACCGGCTTGTAATTGCCCGGCTTGCGCAGCGCGCCCGGTTGCCGGGGCTTGCCGTCCCGCGTGTAGACCCATTTGCCATCGACCAGCCACGGCGGGCCGTCCTGCGCCGGACCGGCGTGTTTGAACGGCGCATTGTGGGAAAATGACTGGGGCATTTCGCGCACTCTGGTAGGGGCTGAGCCGGGGGCACCGCCCTCCGTCAGCCCATTGAGATAATCCTTCACCAGCGCCGACAGCGATGTGCCCAGCTCGGCAGCACGGATGCGGGCCTTGCGGTGGGTCTCGTCGTCGAGGGCGATGGTGACGTTCTTCATGTGAAACTGTGTAGCACAGTCTCACAGCCCATGCAACGACTTCAGCTCCGCTCGTGGGATTCAAGCTGCCGTCGGGCGCGGGCGCGGGCATCGATCCTCGTCAGGCCTTCGCGCGCATCGCCGTGGCGCGGATCGCTTTCGAGCAACAGGCGATAGCGCCGCGCTGCTTCCGCATCGGTTCCTGCGGCCTCCGCACAGAGCGCGGCATTGAACAGCGTCGGAATATGCCCGGGATTAGTGGCGGCAATCGCATCCCACTCGCTGCACGCGGCCCGGGCGTCGCTCTTGGTCAGGCGAACCGCCTGTTTGAACCGGTCGCTATCCTCGCGCGAGAGGCCCTTGCGGCTCTCGTTGACCCGGATGGACTCGCTGCGAAAGACCGGCGCGAAGGCAAAGCGCGTGCGTGAGGCGATCCGTGCCGCCAGATCACGCACCACTGCGGCGCGCGGTTTGGGCTCGCTCGAATCGCCCCGGCACCGGCTGGTTTCGGCGCTTTCCGGCTCATCGTCGGCGTATAGCAATTCGCCGTCCGGCAGAACCAGCCTCAGGTTCGGCACCAGCTCAATGCGCCGCTTGTTGCAGGGAACATCGACCTTGCGCTTTTCGATACATTTTCCCCCGCCGTCCTTGGCGGCGCATTCCTCGCGCTGCTGCGAATACTGCGAATTTGCAACCTCGGAGCTAGCGGTTCCGCGCAGCACCGCTTCGGCCCGGCTGGCCGGTCCGCCTGCCAGAATGCGAAACCAGGGCCGCCCTTCGATCTGCACGTCGCGCAAGGCATCGCCGATGTGGATCGACAAGGCCGGTCCATCGATGCCGCCGAATGCTTCCACCGCAATCGAGCGCAGCGCCGCTGCTCCGTCGTTCCGGGCCGGATAGATGCCCTGGATATTCAACACCTCGGCGCTCGCCGATGCCGGAACGGCCATGAGGCCGGCAGCCAGCATATTACCCAGCAAGCTCAAGGCTCTCATCGGCTTATCCCCACTTTCGGGAGAGCCTGATGGATTATCGCCTGTGGGTCAACGACCGGGGCCGAGCGATTAGCCTTTCGCCTGCTCCACCAGCCGGATGTTCAATTCGCTGAGCTGTTTGCCACAAACCCACATTTACGATAATATGGGTTTATTACATTCAAGGAAAACTGCCATGAGCCGCCTGACCATCGACCTCACCGACGAGCAGCACAAAAGCCTGAAGGCCGTCGCCGCGCTGCAAGGCAAGACGATCCGGCAGTTTGCTGTCGAACGCTTGTTTCCTGCGGAAGGCGATGAGGATCAAGCGTGGGAGGAGTTGAAAGAACTTTTGACCCAGCGGCTTGAAGCGGTCAACGCTGGCAAGATCTCATCGCGCTCGATCCTTGACATCGCCAACGACGGTCTGCGCCGGCACAAGGTCGCTTGATGACCTCCTATTTCCTCGCCGAAGCCGCAGACACCGACCTCGACGAGATATTCGAATATAGCTATCGGCAATGGGGACCAGAGCAGGCTTTCAAATATCTTGAGCAGCTGCACGAATGCGCCGAGGCATTGGCCAGTGGCAGGATCCGCTTCAAACAATTGCCTGGATTGCTGCCAAACTTGCGGATGATGCGGTGCCAGCATCACTACGTCTTCTGCGAGGCGCGCAAAGATGGCCCCTCGGCCATACTTGCAATTTTCCACGAGCAGATGGACTTGATGACGCGGATTGCCGAGCGGCTCGGGAGATAGGGATTGCTTGGGGTACGCGCCGAACGACTGGATCGTCTCTTTGCTAAGGCTTGTCTCATCCAGGAGGGCCAAGCCAACGGCCTATGGCTTCCAATCATCTGGCATCTCGCCCTTCGTCGGCACCCTGATGCGATGGTCGTTTTGGCGAATTGGCTGTCCGACGATGGAGATGACGGAAGACATTCCGATTCACACAGCGTCTTTGGCCTCTACCGCCGCGCTTACAAAGCAGGATTAACTTACGCTGCCCAGAATTTGGCTATGGATAATTTCAACCGCAATAAGATGGCAGGCTATCGCCACTGGCTGAGATGTGCCGCGCAGGCTGGTGACAACGATGCCGCCAAGGAATTGCGACGTTTTGAGACTCGACTGCCGCACAGTTCGGCCCGAAAAATTGGGCGCATCCGGCCAATGAGAAAAGCAGAGAGGCTGGGGTAATTTCTCACCCCTTCGTCTGCTCCACCAGCCTGATATTCAGTTCGCGCAGCTGCTTCGCGCTCACCAGCCCAGGTGCGCCCATCATCAGGTCCTCGGCCTTCTGGTTCATCGGGAAGACCACGACTTCGCGGATATTGGGTTCGTCGGCCAGCAGCATGACGATGCGATCGACACCCGGCGCCGAACCGCCATGCGGCGGCGCGCCGTATTTGAACGCGTTGATCATGCCGGCGAAGTTCGTGTCGACGTCCTCGCGGCTGTAACCGGCGATCTCGAAAGCCTTGTACATGATGTCGGGCCGGTGGTTACGGATCGCGCCTGAGGACAGCTCCACGCCGTTGCAGACGATATCGTACTGCCAGGCCTTGATCTCCAGCGGGTCCATCGTCTCGAGCGCTTCGAGCTCGCCCTGCGGCATCGAGAAAGGGTTGTGGCTGAAATCGACCTTCTTGGCGTCTTCATCGTATTCGAACATCGGGAAATCGACGATCCAGCAGAATTTGAAATCGCCGTCCTTGATCAGCCCAAGCTGTTCACCAACCCGCGTGCGGGCGGCACCTGCCAGCTTGGCAGCCTGCAATTCCTTGCCCGCCGCGAAGAAGCAGCCATCGTCCGGGCCGAGGCCCATCGCGGCATAGAGCGCCAGCATGCCCTCCTCGCCGTGGTTTTTGGCGATCGGCCCGCCGAACTCACCGCCCTTGCGGGTGACATATCCTAGCCCGGCGTGGCCTTCCGAGCGCGCCCATTCGTTCATGTCGTCGAAGAATTTGCGGCTCTTGTCGGCGGTGGAAGGCGCCGGGATGGCGCGGACGGTGCCGCCGCCGCCAACGATCTTCTCGAACAGCCCGAAGCCCGATTTCTCGAAATGCCCGCCGACATCGTGGATAATGATGGGATTGCGCAAGTCGGGCTTGTCGGACCCGTATTTCAGCATCGATTCCGCGAAGGGAATGCGCGGGAATGTGCCCGCCGGGGTTACGCTGCGCCCGTTCGAGAATTCCTCGAACACGCCCGGCCAGCACTGGCTCGATCGCGTTGAACACGTCGTCCTGCGTCACGAAGCTCATCTCGAAATCGAGCTGATAGAACTCGCCCGGCGAACGGTCGGCGCGGGCGTCCTCGTCGCGGAAGCAGGGGGCGATCTGGAAATAGCGGTCGAAACCGGCGACCATAAGCAGCTGCTTGAACATCTGCGGCGCCTGGGGAAGCGCGTAGAACTTGCCCGGATGCACCCGGCTGGGCACCAGATAGTCGCGCGCGCCCTCGGGCGAGCTTGCTGTCAGGATCGGCGTCTGGAACTCGGTGAAGCCCTGGTCGATCATCCGGCGGCGCAGGCTGGAAATCACCTGGCTGCGCAGCAGCATGTTGGCGTGAACCTTTTCGCGGCGCAGATCGAGGAAGCGGTATTTGAGGCGGATATCCTCGGGATAGTCCTGCTCGCCCGCCACCGGCATCGGCAGCTCTTCGGCGCGCGACTGCACGGTCACGGCGCGGGCATAAACCTCGATCTCGCCGGTCGGGAGATTGGGGTTCACAGTCCCCTCCCCGCGCCGCTTCACTTCGCCGTCGATGGTGACGACGCTCTCGACCCGCAAGCCTTCCAGCAGTGCCAGCGCCGGACTGTCGGCATCGGCGACGATCTGGGTCATGCCGTAATGATCGCGCAAATCGACGAACAGCACCCCGCCATGATCGCGCTTGCGGTGGACCCAGCCCGACAGTCGGACTGACTGGCCGGCATCGGCCGCGCCAAGTGCGGCGCATGTGTGTGAGCGATAGGCGTGCATCGAAACTCTTTCCATTCTTCCGCCAATCAGGCAGGGGGGAAGGCGCGGCTAACAGGCGATGGTCGCCCTGTTGTCAAGCCGAGGGCTCGCATGGGCCCGACCCGCATAGAAAAGTCGCAATGAAAATACATCCCCTGATTACCACGAGCGAGGCACTGGCCGAGCTCTGCGCCCGCCTCGCCAAGGCCGACTTCGTCACGGTCGATACCGAGTTCATGCGCGAGAACACCTTCTGGCCGGAACTGTGCCTGATCCAGATCGCCGACACCGAGGAAGCCGCGGCGATAGATCCGCTGGCGCCCGGCCTCGACATGTCGCCGCTGCTCGATCTGCTGACCGATAACGAGGACGTGCTCAAGGTCTTCCACGCCGGCGGTCAGGATGTCGAGATCATCTACAATTTCACCGGCCGCACGCCGCATCCGATTTTCGACACCCAGATCGCGACCATGGCGATCAGCCAGTCCGAACAGATCGGCTATTCGAATCTGGTGGAGAGCTGGCTTGGCATAACCGTCGACAAGGGCGCGCGGTTTACCGACTGGTCGCGGCGGCCGCTGAGCGAACGGCAGATCGAATATGCCATCGGCGACGTTACTCATCTCGCCAAGATTTTCCCGAAAATCCTCGCCCGGCTGCGCAAGACCGGGCGCGGCGAGTGGATCGACATCGAGATGGAGAAGCTCGCCGATCCCGAGAATTACCGCAACGATCCCGCGAAGGCCTGGCTCAGGATCAAGGCGGCGGGTCGCAATCACGGCATGCTCGGGCGGCTGAAGGCGCTGGGCGCATGGCGCGAACTGGAAGCCCAGGACAAGAACATCCCGCGCGGCCGCATCGTCCGCGACGAAACCCTGGCCGACATCGCCAGCCACCCGCCCAAGAGCCAGGCCGATCTCGCCAAGGTGCGCGGGCTTTCGGCGGGCTGGAAGGACAACGAAATCGGCAAACGGCTGATGGCAACGCTCGATGGTGCCATGCCGCTGACCGACGACGAGTTGCCCGCCCGCACATCGCGCGGCGCGCCACTGG
Organism: uncultured Alphaproteobacteria bacterium; assembly: GCA_963775115.1. Lineage (GTDB taxonomy): Bacteria > Pseudomonadota > Alphaproteobacteria > Sphingomonadales > Sphingomonadaceae > Novosphingobium. The sequence goes on along the minus strand of CAVZHP010000003.1, from coordinate 706,225 downwards.
GCAAGGAAGGCACGCTGGTGGCCGACCTGCTCAAGCTGCTGCTCAAGATCCGCTGCCGCGAAATCGACGTCGCCGCCCGCCTTGTCACCCGCAGCGAGGAGCTGGAAGCGCTGGCGGCCGGCATTCGCAAGGGGCTGCCAGTCCTCGAAGGCTGGCGTTACGAGCTGTTCGGCCACGATGCTCTCGATCTGGTCGAGGGCAAGATGGCTTTTGCGGTGGTGAACGGCAAGCTCAAGATGACGCATGTGGATGATGTGGTGGAGGACGAGGCTGGCCACGTCGCCGATGCGGCGGAGTGAAACCGGGGACATGCTATTGCGTGTCCCCGAGCCACGGTGCGTCCAATATCCTTGCAAGACCGAGAACGCGGCCTTACGTTACATGTGACGAAAGGACGGTCCCTATGGGCATGCACGAAAGACTGACCGGAGCGGAGCGTACGGCAAAGTATCGTGCCGCCAAGCGCGCTCAAGGTATGCGCCTGAAGCAGATTTGGGTGCCGGACCTGAGCGATCCCAAGGTGCGGGCGCGGCTTCGGGCCGATGCGGCGGCGCTTGCGGCGCAGGGTAACCGGTGGGCCGATATTATCGATGACGCCGAAGCCATGTCGGCAGAGGTGCTCGGCGATCTGCCGCCCTGCGATTGGGGTGACGATCCGCGCGGCAGTGCGGAGCATCGCGGCAAGTGAAACGCGGCGATGTCGTCATCGCCACCGGCCCCGGCTTCGGCGGCAAACCGCGCCCCAATCTGGTGATCCAGGCCGATATCTACCTCGTCCTGCCGACCCTGATCCTGCTGCCGATCACCACCGACCTCGCCGACCCGCCATCGCTGCTGCGCGTCCGGCTCGATCCGGACGGCACGAACGGGCTACGCGAGACCTCCGAGGTGATGACCGATATACCGTTCACCACCCGGCCCGCGAAGGTTCATCAGCACGTCGGGACGATTGCCCCGGCTGACCTGGAGCGGGTCGAGGAGGCTTCGCGGCTGGTAATGGGGTTTGCGGGATGATCTCCCGTCGTGAAGCCTTGGCCACGCTGGCGGCCTCGCTGTTTCTGACAGGTTGCGATGGCTCCAGCCTGAGCCCCCGCTTTGAGCCGATCCGCTACCGGCTTGAGGCGCAGGTGGAAACGCCTGCTGGCGTCAAGTCCGGCTTCAGCGTGATCGAGGTAACGACGGACAAGTCGCTGCGCAGTTTTCAGGTTCGCGGCGAGGCGGCGGCGGTGGACATTGCGCCGGGGCAGACATTGTTCTTACTGCTCCGCTCGCCGCAGACGGTGGACTGGGCGGCGCAGGCGATGAATTTTTTCCCGGCGGGCAAGCGCGAAGGCACCCAGCCGAGTGACCCTGTCGCGCGCGAGGCGCAGGTCAAGGCGGAATTCGACGCGATCCGCGCGGACCATGCGGCCTATCCGGTGTGGGACGCAAAGACTGGCGCTATTGCCGATCCGGAAAAGGCCTGGCCCGGCACGCCCTATCTTGTCCGCTTCCGCGACCTGTCCGATCCCAAGAGCGTCGAGCAGGTCGATCCCGGCGGTCTGGCGAAGAGCTTCGGGCCGGGGGTCAAGCTCAAGAGCCTCACCGTGCAGATGACCGATGAGCCGGTGACGGTGGGGATTGCGAAGAGGTTTCCTTGGTGGCGCAGCTACCTGCACCGCCATTTCGACGGAACTGGAACCGTCACCGAGGATATGCAGGATTCAAGAATTTCTGCACATTTAACCTCAGGTAGCTTCAGCACGGAGTTTCTAAAATGAACCGCAAGGTTTTCCTCTCCATCCTTGCGATGGATTCATATCATCGCGGCTATGGACCAGGAATTATCGGGTCGTGCGCAGCGATTGCGAAAAGTGGCCTAACCTTGCTTCTGAATGACCGTCTACCACCCCACGCTCAAGCAACTGCAATACCTCGTCGCGCTGCACGAGCATGGCCACTTCGGGCGCGCCGCCGATGCCTGCTTCGTCTCGCAGTCCACGCTATCTGCAGGCCTGCGCGATCTCGAGACGCTTGCTCGGTGTGGTGCTGGTCGAGCGCACCAAACGCGCGGTGCGCTTCACTCCGCTCGGCAATTCGGTGGTCGCCAAGGCGCACCGTATCCTGCGCGAGGCGGAGGAATTGTCCGACCTGGTTCAGTCGAGCGGCCAGCCGCTGTCGGGCGAGGTGCGGATGAGCGTGATCCCCACCATCGCTCCCTTCCTGCTTCCTCGCATGCTGCCGCGCCTGCGCCGCGAGCGCCCGACCCTCAAGCTGTTCCTGCGTGAGGAAGTCAGCGCCCAGGCTGTCGAATCGCTGCATCACGGGCGCGCCGATTGCGTGCTGCTGGCGCTGCCTTACCCGACCGGCGAGGTCGAAGTCGAAGTGATCGAACTCGACGCCTTCTTTGTCGCCTTTCCCAAGGATGACCCGCGCGATCCGCCTGCGGAAGTCCCGCCCGAGCTGATCGACGAGAACCGGCTGCTGCTGCTGGAGGACGGCCACTGCCTGAAGGACCACGCGCTGGCCGCCTGCAACCGGCCGGAACTGCGCGCCTCGGCGACGATGATCGGCACCAGCCTGCACACCCTGGTGCAGATGGTGGACAACGGCCTGGGGCTGACGATGTTGCCGGAAATGGCGCTGGACGCAGGAATTCTGAACGGCACGAATGTTGTCGCCCGCCCCCTGAAGGCGCCCAACGCCAACCGCGAGATCGCACTGGTGTGGCGCAAAAATTCGCCGCGGAGCGAGGAGTTCCGGCTGCTGGCCGAGGAATTGCGGACGGGATAAGCAGGGCGACGGACTGCGATCGAGATGCGGTGCCCGGTCACTTCATCAGGAACGCATCCGGCCCGGTTCCGCGCGCTTTCCAGTACTTGGTCAGGCCGATGCCGTCGCACAGGGCGGCGAAGCGGGGATCGCGCCGCAAGGCGGCGGTAGAAGGAATGAACAGGAACATCGTCCGGCGCCAGGGCCGGTCGCTGGCCGGCATCTGTTCCTTTCCCGGCCAGAGCGATCCCACCAGCGGGCCGGTGCGCAGCAGCAAGCCGTTGGTCACGGCGAACGCCGCGTCGAGATCGCCAATCTGCGACAGGATACCGATGCCGTCCCTAAAACCCCTGGGCGCCATCTCGAAAATTTCGCGGCGGGCCTTGGCGATATCGTCCGGGAGCCTGGTTTCCAGCGCTCTGAGCGAGCTGAGCCAGACCTGCTGCATCCTGTCCGAAAAGCCGGGAGGCCGATTCGCCGTATCGGCAATCAGCGCCCGCGCCGCATCGATCCGGCCGGTCGAGAAGAAAATACCGAGCCGGGTACTCCACACCGATCCATAGCGGGGCCAGAGCTGCAGAGCGCGGTCGATCACCAGATCGGCCTCCGCTGTCCGGCCGAATATCCAGTGTATGAAGGCCAATCGGAACATGATCGACGGTGCGGGCGGTGCCATGGCGATCGTGCGTTCGAAGTTGTCCCTGCACTCCGTTGCCCGACCGACCGCTTGCAGAAAGGTCCCCAGTTCGATGGAAGCGCGGAGATTATCGGGTGCCAGTTCCACCACCTTGCGCAGGCGGACCTCGGCAGGTCCCCAGTCTCCGAAATAGGGATGCAGCGTGGCCAGTGCCGCCAGCGCATTGCCCTCGCGCGGGTCGATTGCGAGGGCCCGCCTGGCCGCGTCCTCGCATGCGGCGATAGCCACGCTGATCTGATCCGGAGCGCCGCCTTCGACCAGATCGCGCTGGGCGAGTGCCAGCAATCCCCAGGCTTCGGCATTACCGGGTTCCAGGGCAACGGCCTTGCGCAAGCCATCGACCATTTGCTGCTCCCGCCCGGGCCAGGCTTCGCGCACCGCGATCCGGCCCTGTTCGATCAGAGCTTCGGCTTGGGGATTGGACCGCTGGCGGCCCAGCCACCAGATACCCCCCGTCCCAGCCAGGCTCGCGACGCCCGCTCCCGCTATCACCAGGGCACGACGCGATATTCGTCCTTCATCGGGCAGTGGCGGCGGAGGCGTTTGCTCCGGGCTGGTCAGTTTGTAGCCAACCCGGGGGATCGTCTCGATGGCAAACCCGGCGCCGGTTTCTCGCGTCAGCTTGCGCAATTCGCCAATTACGCGGTGGATGGAATCGTCGCCGACAATTCGCCCCTCCCAGCATTCGCGGATCAGGTCCTCGCGGCTAAGCACTTTGCCGCCGGCATCGACGAAGGCCATCAGCACCTGCATCACCCGCGGCTCGGCCCGGCCTGTGCCGTCCGGGCCCTCTATCGTCAGCATCGAAGGCCGTATCAGCGCGCCTCCCAGCGAAACATCCCCGCGCCGGACGAGCGCCTGTGGCGGCGCGACCGATGAAATGGCGTGCCCCGCACCATTCGGCTCCATCGGAAAATCATCGGCCAAAGATCGGCGCTCCATCATTCCCTTGAGGTCAAGAGCATAGCAGCAATCCAGCCGTTCACGAAACGGAGGAATGTGCCATGAGGAAGCAGCTATCAACAATTGCAGCCGCCACGCTTGCCATCGCTGGCGCAGGGTCCGCCCATGCGCAGGATGCCGAAACCGACGGCTGGTATCTCGCGGCCAGCGGCAGCGTCTCGGTGCTCGACGATGCGCATCTGGTGATTGGGGGCGCCCCAGTCCCGCCAGGCTTCGTCGAGACCGTCCAGGCGATGAATACCGGCTATGGCATTCAGGCAGCGGCCGGTCGCAAGTTCGGCAACTTCCGGCTTGAGGCCGAGGCAGGCTACACCGCCAATCCCTCCAGCCACTATACCGCGATCGTCCCGCCGACCGGCCGGATTCCGTCCGACGCCAAGCAAAGCGCACTGCGATTGATGGCCAACGGCTATGTCGACTTCGGCCACGGCCGGGTCCAGCCCTATGTCGGAGCGGGCGCCGGCTGGACCCGCGTGCAGTTCCGTATCACCGCGCCGCGCGCGCCCTTCCCGACCGAAGCGCCGTCGCGGCTGATCGACACCCATGCCAATCGCTTCGCCTGGCAGCTGATGGGTGGGGCGGCCGTGCGACTGAACCCCTCGCTTTCCCTGACCGCGCAGTACCGCTGGCACAGCGCCGGCGACTTCGGCGGGCAGGATTTCGCCGGACGCTCGTTCACCAGCCGCCACGCAGGACACAACATCGACATCGGAATTCGGGTCCGCCTCTGACCTCATCGCCCCGGTTCAAACATGCGCGGGGCATCCAATTCGAACTCTGAAGAAGAAAGGACATGTCATGATTACGAAATCCACGACCGCCCGTCCGCTGCTTGCGATCGCCACAGTACTGGTTTCCACCCAGCTCCCTGCAAGAGCCGGTTGTGGTCACCGGCGAGCCTCAGCCCGTCTATCAGGAGCAGGTCAGCTTTGCCGACCTCGACCTGCGCACCGGGCGCGGGCAGCGGACGCTGATGCGCCGGGTCCTCAGCGCTTCCGAGCGTGTGTGCGGCGAAGCCAGAGTGCCAGTTTCCAGTCCCGGCGCTGCCTGGGGCCGCGATGCCGGCATGACTTGCGCCGAGCTAACCCTCGAAAACGCACGCCCGCAAATCATGGTCGCGATCCATCGCGCCGAAGCCGGGCAGTTGCAAGCGTCGGCTCTGATCATCGCCGGGCCCGCCAATGCCCCTCGTTGACCTGGGGCGCCAACACCTAACCTGAAAGGACATACCATGTCAAGAAATCATCAATCGCCCGCCCGCTGTTCGCGCTCGCGGCAGCACTTGTTTCGACCCAGCTTTCGGCAGGAGAACCGGTGGTGGTCACCGGCCAGCACGGCGAACCCGTTTATCGGGAACAGGTCAGCTTCGCCGATCTCGACCTGCGTCAGTCGAAGGCACGGCAGACGCTGTTCCGGCGGGTGATGCAAGCATCGACCAATGTCTGCATCGAGACCGAAGGACGGATCAATATGAACAAGGTCATGGGTGGCGCCAAAAATACCTGCCCCAACCGGACTTTTAGCGCGGCCCGGCCGCAAATCGTGGCGGCGATCCGCCGCGCCAATTCCGGCCAACCGCAACCCGCGACAGCGCTGATGATCACGGGACCTGTGCCAGTGCGATAGGGCATCCGCCTGCCAGGAGTGCACCCGGATTGCTTGCGTCAATCCGGGTGCAGCCGGTCTTTGACCGGGACAGCCGAGAGCCCGAGTAATTCCTCCGTTCCATCGACGCGCGCGGATGAATTCAGGCTGACGGTCAGGGCATGCGGGGCGGGATGACCAGCCGTTTTGGTCAACCTTTCGAGGCATTCGTTAGGGATTGATTCGCTATGGCTCGCAAACCGTAGCTGACCGGACGTTGGCCGGCAGACAAATCATCGAGGAATGCGCGTGAACCAGGAAAGCTTCGAGCAGGAATGCGACCGGCTTTCGCATGTCGTCGATGATGTCCAGTTCGAGCGTCTGCGCTGGGCCAGAACCGAAGGCCCGATGCTGGCCCATCTGGTCGATCTGGTCCACTCCGCTCTCGACGGGCGTGCCGATTTCGAACTGGTCGAGGAAGGATCGACCAGCGACATCAAGCGCTTCGTTCTGAAAGTGCACAGCAACCGCGTGATCGCGGTCGCCATCGGCCTTGACCAGGGCCGGGCCGTCATCGGCGCGAACAGAATTGACCGGAGCAAGTACACACTCTCGGACACCAGCCCGATCTGCGACGATTTCGACAAGGTCGACGGGCAATGGATGGCCAGCGCGCTGCAAGAGCTGTTCCGGCGAGTCGAGCCATAGGCGGGAAGTACCGGCAGCCCGCCAGCGCCTTCAGGCAAACGCCTCCTCGCCCTCCAGCTTGGTGCGGTGCATCAGGCGTCCGCTGTTATAATCGTAATGCGTTGCGCGGTGCATGGTGCCGGTGTTGTCCCAGATCACCATGTCGCCCAGCTTCCAGGTGTGCCGATAGCTGAACTGCGGGCTGGTCGCCCATTCGCGCAGGCGCACCAGCAGCGCTTCGCTCTCGAACATGTCCATGCCTTCAACCTGCAGCGCCGTCGCGCCTAGCACCAGGCTTTTGCGCCCTGTCTGGTGCTTCCACACCAGCGGCAGTGAGTTGCTGCCGATCGACTGCCACAGCTTCATGCTGGCATAGTCAGGCTCGGGATCGTGATAGAGCTGCGAGCGCCACATCGCGTGGACCACTTTCAGCTTTTCGAGCTCGCGCTTCTCGTCCTCGGGCAGGGCATCGAAGGCGGCATAAGTGTTGCAGAAATCTGTCTCGCCGCCTTCCTTCGCCAAAGCCCGCGCGCTCATGATCGAGGCGAGGATCGGAATGTCCGACATGGTGCCGTCGATGTGCCAGAAGAACGCGCCGCGCAGATAGCTGGCGTTCGGATTGACCTTGGGGTCCATCGTGATCGGATAGACTGTATCCATCCCGCTCTTCGATTCACCCACCTCATGCGCGAAGGTGCCCAGCGTGTGGGTGAAGGCGATCTGCTCCTCGTCGCTGAGGTTGATTTCCGGAAACACGATAACCCCGCGGCGTTCCATCAGCTCGCGGATTTCCTTGGCCTTGGCGCCTGACAGCAGCGTCTGCTTGTCGGTGCGGATGGTGCAGCCGATATTGGGCGCGACGTCGCTGACGTCCCAGCGTGAGGGCGACATGTCGTTCATGGTTCTCTCCTCGGTGCGCCGCAGGGCGCGAATTTTGAACAGGTGTACAGCGCTGGAGCCCGAATTGCAATCAGGCAAACGGCTCCTCCCCGGCCAGCTTGGTCCTTGCCATCAGCCGCCCGCAGTCCTGCGGATAAGGCGTCACCCGGTGCAGTGTGCCGGTGTTGTCCCACATCACCGCGTCGCCCGGAGACCAGGCGTGGCTGTAGGCAAACCGCTCTTGCGTCGCCCAGTCGCGCAGCCAGGTGAGCAGGTCGAGGCTATCCAGCGGATCCATGCCGGCCACGCCCACCGCCGTGTTGCCGATCACCAGGCTCTTGCGGCCCGATCGGTGCTTCCACACCAGCGGCAGGCGGTTGCTGCGCACGGTCTGCCATTGCCGGAAAGTGGCATAGTCCGGCTCCGGCTCGACCGCGAGCTGCGCCGCCGCCAGCGCGTGGACGGCTTGCAGGCCCTCCAGTTGCGCCTTGCGCTCGGCGGGCAGCTCCTCCCAGGCGGCATAGGTATTGCAGAATTCGGTCTCGCCGCCCGTCTCGGACAGCACGACCGGCCGCATGATCGAGGCAAGCACCGGCACCGGGTTCATGAAACCGTCGAAATGCCAGAAGAACGAAGCCTTGGTGTACTGCGCCGAAGCGCCTCCCGCCGGATCGACCGAGATCGGGGTCACCCTGCCGTCGGCCTTGTCGGGCTCGTAGGTGCCGAGTGTGCGGGTGAAGGCGATGTGTTCGTCATCGGTGAAATGGACTTGCGGGAAGACGAGAACGCCGCGCTGTTCGAGCAGGTCGCGGATTTCGCGGCGTGGGTGCCGGAGAGGAGGCTGGCTTTATCGGCCAGCACTTGTGCGCCGATCAGAGGTTTGATCTGGCGGTGGGGGAGGTTAGCGAATTGTATCGATGGCATCGCCTCAACTCCCTTCAATCGGCGCGCGCCAATTGAACTCCGACCGACAGCTGTTCCAGCCAGTGCTCGACAAAGTCGCGCGCCTCGCCGTGGCCCGATGTTACCCCCAACCCGCCTTCCATGATCAGCGCCCGGCCGATCCCTGCCAGCACCAGACTGAGTCCGGCGGGCGGACAGACGCCGGGCGGGGCCAGCCGCTGACCGAAGAGGCGTGTGATCAGTTCCACCTGCCGCTCGCGCATCTGCTCGCTATGAACGACCATTTCCTTGCGAATCGACTTGCGGTGATTGGCCAGCGCCATGAATTCCAGAGCCAGCGCGGTGCGGCTGGTGTCAGTGAAATAAAGCCACAGCGCCTGAAGCGGCTCGTCCGAATCCAGCGCAGCTTCCATCATCGAATCGCTCTGATCCGCGCCCTTGCGGAACAGGGCGAGCAGCAGATCGTCGGTCGTCGGGAAATAGTAATGGACCAGCGAGGGCTTGAGCCCCGCCCGTGCCGCCACCCGCCGGGTGCTGACGGCGGCATAGCCCTCGTCGCGCATCAGCTGTTCGGTCGCCTCGAGAATCAGCGCCCGTGTCGCCGAACTCTCCGCTCCGATTCTACGTGCCGCCAGTGCCATCGATCACCCTACTTCCGCTTTGCCGGAGTGTACCAGATCGGCGAGGTTATAGCGCGTTCCTGGATTGTCGCGGGGACACCTTGCGGGAGCGGCAGCTTGCGCGCCGCCGCGAGAAGCGTCGTCCAGCGCGGGGTCGGTACTTCCAGCGCGCGGGCGTAATAGACTGCGGGCCTGGATGCATCGAACTCGGGATCGCGCCAATAGCCCTTGAGCAGCGCGGCGCCGACGGCGCTGCTGTAAGTCGCGGTCTTCGCATCGACGGTGTCGCGCACCGCCGGCACCCGTCCGGTCCTGGGATTGCGGCGGCGCTCGGAGGACCAGGCGATGTCGAAGACCTTTTCCTTGTAGCCATTGCCATCGAGCCAGACCTTGATCACCTGGATGCGGTCGAGGTTCGCGCCGCCGGGATCCTTCGCAGCTTCGAATACGAAGGCGGGAGCGCCGCGCGGCGTGCTGCCTGCGACCCCTGGCAGGTCGCTGCCCATCGGCACGCCGATGCGATAGGCATTGCGCACCCAGTCCACATTGCGCTGCAAGCCTTGCGGCAGCGCCCAGCCGCCGAACATGCGCACCCGCATCTGGGTGCCCGATGTCGCGAATGTCTCCTTGCGCCGCAGCGCCGCGAAGATCGATTCGCGGGTGTTCTCCTCGGCCCAGACCCCGGTCAGTCCGGCTCCAGACCAGTTGAGCTGCGCGGGCTGGCGCATGTTCTCGGTAATCTTGCGCTCGCGAAATCCCTCGACCTGGCCGCGCTGCCCGCCGACCTTTTGCGACAGGATGGCCCGGGCGAATTCGAGATCCGGCAGGTTCACCCGCGGATCGGTGCTGAACAGGCTATTGCCGGCGTAGGCGCTTTCCGCCGAGTCCGAGAGGCCATTGTGAAAGTCGCTCGCCGCGACGAAGCCGAGCTTGAACGGATTGGCACCGACCTTGTCCTCCACCACCAGCCCGCGCCCCAGCGCCTCGCGCGCGAAGCTACCTTCGGCCTTGCTCGGCCCTCCGGTGCCGAGCAATTCCTCGGCGCGCTCGAAGTCGGCGAATTCGTCCGCCGGAGAAAGCAACGGCGATGTCTCCGACTGGCCCTTGTGCTGATAGACCTCGGCCAGCGGTTCGTTGAACGCGCGCATCCGGGCATAGGCCTCGTCGATCGGCCGTCCCTTGCTGTCGTTCCAATCGAACATCATGCCGCCCGAAGCATTCGAATTGTGCGGGATCGCCAGGCCTTCGACACCCTTGGCCCTCTGTGTAACCAGCCAGGCCCAGAGGTCTTCGGGAAACTTCGATTCCGCCGCAGTGAAGGGCACATCGGGCGCCTTGTCGCGAAAGATCACATTGCGGTGCATGTTGTATTTGCCGTCCCACATCGCGGTCCATTCGTAGGCGGCAAACGCAGTGAACTTGCCCGGCTGGTTATACTTCTCCGCCAGGCCAACCTCGTAATTCCAGCTGTCGGTGTTCACCGCCTCCATCTCGCGGCGCGAATCCTCGTCGCCGGCCAGCGCGCCGACCAGCTTGCCGAGGGCGGCGCCGAGCGGATCCGCCAGCATCAGCGATCCAGCCTTGGTCCGGGCAAATGCCGTACCCGGATCGCGCAGGCCCCGCATCGACGCGCCGAGATATTCGGCGTGATCGGTCAAGGCCATGAAATCGAGCGGGCGCGAGCGGCGGACTGTGCCCCCCAGATAGGAGACCGGCTCGCCCATGGCGAAGCGCCAGGCCATGTCGGGCTCGGCGCGGCTGCCCATCAGCGCATAAGCATCGAAGCTGTAGCCGGTGTGGAGGTGCATTTCGCCGAAGAACGCCCTGCGCGAATCCGGTCGTGTTTCCGCAGCCCCGGTTGCCGAAATAGCGGCATAGGGCCCGGCAAGCACAGAAAGGCTCGCGGCTGCGGCAAGCACAATGCGGTATTTCACGGGGGACCCTCCCTTCACGCGAATGCGACGGCTATCCTCTCCACGAACGGAAAGCCAGCGTAACAGCCCATCGCATAGGGCGCCACCCTGTGCAGGCCGGATTTTGCCATCTGCGGCAGGCGGACCACCACCCGGGCAAGTAGGGACGGATCACTCCCGCACCACCCGGTATCGCGCCCGCAGTGCCGCCAGCCGCCGCTTGTTCTCGGCCTCGCGCGCCGCAGCGACGAAATCCGCCTTCACCGCCGCACGAACCGCAGTCGAACTGTGGCACTCCGCCCGGCTCGGCCGCCGAGACCCGCACCAGGTGCCAGCCGTAGGCCGAACGGTAGGGCCCCGCCCAGCGCCCCACCGGTGCCTTGAACAAGGCTTCGCCCATCTCGCTTGTCCCGAACAGCCGCCGCGCTTCCTCGGGACCGAAGCCGGAAAAATCGAACTGGTCGGGGAAACTGTCGCCCAGCTCCGGCGCTCTCTTCGTGGCAGGTGAAAGCCGCGCCAGCACCGCCTCGGACCGCCGCCGCGCCGCCGCTTCACTCTCCGTTTCCGCCGAGAAGAAGACATGGCTGAAGCTCGCCTTGCCCGGCTCGGCATAACGTTCGCGGTGCTTGGCAAACCAGCCGCGCAGGTCCGCCTCGGACGGCTGCGGCACGGTCGCCATGTCCTGCTCGAGAAATTCGACCTTCTGGATCACCCGGCGGCGGACGATCTCGTCGTCCTTGTCGAGCCCGCGTGCCAGGCCCTCGCGCAGCAGCACTTCGGAAGCAACATAATCGTCGATCAGCCGGGGAATCATCGCGGGCGGAGGCGGCGAGCCGAACTCGGCCACATAGGCATTCCTCAGCCCCTCGATCCGCTCCGGCGTTATGACAATGCGATAGTGATCGTTCGCCCGCCGCTGATGTCCGGCCAGGGCGAACAGCACCAGTCCCGCCAACAGGAAATGCAGCAAGGGCTCGCGCAGCAAGCGATGCCAGGGCGATCCGGCCATAGACGCCGTCAATGTCCTCCCGTGCCTCAGTCCTGCATCGGCTGCTTCATCGTCGCCACCGTCAGCGCGCCGACGGCTAGGACGGCGATGAACACCCACAGCAGCGGATCGTAGCTGCCATAGGCATCATGCAGCCGCCCAGCAGTATAAGGCCCGGCCGCCGCTGCGAAAGCGCCGCAGCCGATGATCGCACCGAACAGTGCAGCAAAGCTCTTCAGGCCGAAGTGGCGTGTCGCCAGAAAGATCGCGACATCGATTTCCGCGCCCAGCGCCGCACCGAAAATTGCCGTGGCGATCGACAGGGTGACCATTCCCGGCGGCGCGAACAGCAGCAGCAGGCAACCGGCGATCGGCGCAAGCTGGGTGAAGGTGCCGATGACATTGCCGGGAAACCGGTCGAGCAGGAAGCCGACCGACAGCCGTGCGGCGATGCCGGCAATGCCCATGATCGAGGCCACGCCCGCCGCCTGCATCTGGCTGATTCCGGTTTCCGCCAGCAGCGGCACGATATTGGTTGCGATGGTCATGGTGTAGAACGAAAAGCAGCCATAGGACACGAACAGCCGGAAAAAGGCCGGCGTGCGGATGCCCTCGCGGAAAGTGAGACCGGGCGGGCTGACAAGAGCTGCGGCCGAACCTGAATCAGCCGAACCCGCAGCTTTGCGCTTTTCGCTCCAGCTGTCGTGGAAGAACAGGAACACAATCGGCAAGGTGATCGCCAGCCAGATCGCCGCTGTCCCGAAGAAAGCATGCCGCCACCCGTAATCGCCGATCAGCCACACCGCCAGCGGCGGGATGATCATCGCCGAAACCGATGTGCCGCACAGCGCCACTGCGATTGCCATGCCGCGCGAACGATCGAACTTAGCGGCGATGGCGGCGGTCCACACCGTCGATTGCACGGTCAGCAGGCCAAACGCGAGAAACAGCCACAACAGCGACCAGTTCATCAGCGTGCCGGTCGCGGTGCCGAGCAGGGCGAAGGCCGCAGTCTTGATGAACAGCCCCGACAGCGCCACCCGGCGCGGCCCGAAGCGATCGACGATCAGGCCGACCGCCAGGTTCATGAAGATGCCGACCGCGTTGGAGATGCTGACCCCCATCATCACGTCGGCACGGCTCCAGCCAAACTCCTTTTCCAGATGCGGCACGAAGGGACCGATGCCGTAGCTTTGCAGGCCCATGGTCGAAAAGCCGATCATCGCCGCGAACGGCAGCACCCAATGGGCGCGCCATTCGGTTGCGGCGCTTGCCCCGCCATTCTCCCGTGCCGCCGGACTTGCCATCAACTTGCGCTCCAATTCTGTTTGGGTTTGCGGATGGTAAGCACCATCAGCGCACTTATCGTCATCAGCACCATCAACAGCGCGAGCAGCGGATCGTATGTACCGAAGCGGTCGTGAATCCATCCCGCAGTGACCGGGCCTATTGCCCCGCCAAGCGCTCCCGATGTCAACATCGCGCCAAACAGCGTGCCGAAAGCCTTGATCCCGAACTGGCGCGAGGTGAGGTAGACGATGACATCGAATTCAGCACCAATCGTCATGCCGAAGCTCATCACCGCCAGCACCAGCAGCGCGAATGAAGGACTGTCCAGCAGCAGCAATCCGCATCCGATCACCGGGAGCATGAAGATGCACGCGCCGACGATGTTTGCCGGCAGCACATCGAGCAAGAAGCCCGCCGACAGCCGGGAAACGATGGCGACGACGCCGACCAGCGAGGCAACTTGCGCCGCGACCATGGCGGTCGAGCCTTTCTCTACGAGTAGCGGCACAAGGTTGGGAGCAATCGCCAGGACATAGATCGAATAGTTGAAGCCGCAGAGCAGCAAGATCCAGAAAGATGGGGTGCGCGCGCCTTCGCGCAGGCTCATGCCGGACAAGACGGGTTGGGCAGCCTCGGGCATGCCCGCCTTCACGGCATCGCGCACTTCGTCCTGGCGACCGCGATAGAACAGGAAAACCACCGGCAGCGTCAGCAGCAGCCAGACGCCGCCAAGCCCGGCGAAGCCCACACGCCAGCCATAGTTGGCAATCAGCCACGCGCCCACGACCGGGGAGATCGCGGCGCAAATCGATGTGCCGGAGAGCGCCATCGCCAGCGCAAAACCGCGCCCCGCCTCAAACCGGCTGGCAACCGCGCTCGACCACACAGTCGACATGGTCATCACTGCGCCGAAAGCGACCAGCACCCACAGCAGCGACCAGTTGAGCACCGAGCCGGTGGCCGTGGCCAGCAAGGCAAATGCGCCCGCCTTGACGAACAGCCCGGTCAGCCCGACCCGGCGCGGGCCCAGCCGGTCCACCGCCACGCCGGTAGCCAGGTTGCAGGCGAAACCGATCAGATTGGAGATCGTCAGCCCGATCATCACTTCCGCGCGCGACCAGCCAAATTCCTGCTCCAGCGGCATGATGAAAGGCCCGATGGCATAAGTCTGGAGGCCAGCCATCGAATAGCCGACCGCGCCCGCCACCGGGAGAACCCAGTAGCGCCGCCATTCATCCAGTGCCAGCACTTGGGCCGGCGCCCGGTCTGCCGCCTTCATTCCTGTCATTCCTCCCAGAACCGCATTCTTGTGCCAGCATCGCGGGCAAATGCAAACGGCGGCCCCTTTCGCAAGGGACCGCCGCTTGTGTATGCAGGCCTTGCAGCCGCGATTAGTCGCCGAAACGCACCCTCACGCGGGCACCGAACACGCGCGGCTCGCCGGGGAAGATGCTGTCGCCGCCTGTCGAGCTGAGGAGGCCCGCGTTCGCGACCCAGTACTTCTGCTTGGTGATATTCGTGGCGAACAGCGCCAGATCGATGCCCTTGCCGGCAACATCGTTCCAGGTGACGTTCAGGTTCAAAAGGTTGGTCGCGGGCAGCAGGCTGGGATCGAAGGGGACCAGCCCCGCAGCGAAGAACGGGGCACCGGCATAGCTGTTACGCTGCTGATCGGTGTGTGTGAACGTAGCACCGATGGAGAGCTTGCCCAGCGACGGATCGAGCGGCAGCGTGTAGGTGCCGGTGATGGTGACCCGGTTCTTGGGCGAATAGGTCAGGACGCCAAGCGGCTGAGCGGTGGCGGTCGAACAGACATAGGAAGCCGTGTTGCATGCCGTCGGCGGCCCCACCCTCACCAGTTGGGCATCGAGATAAGCATAGGCCAGTTCGGCGCGGAAGCCTTCGAAAAGGTCTAGCGTGGTGTCCACTTCCACGCCCTTGATGTGCGACGTCCCCGAGTTGACAATGAGCTGCGCGCCGGAAGAAACCGGCGAGGTGCAGACACTAGCCCCCTGCCCCGCGACCGTGCACTGCGCAACAAAGACGGAGGTCTGTTGACCCTGAAGTTTGTTGTAGAAGCCGTTGACGTTGAAGGTTCCGCGGATCTTGCCGCGGAAGGTCGCCTTCACGCCCACTTCGAAATCGTCGATCTTTTCCGGTTGCCATATCGCCGAAGCGCCGGTGGCATCGTTGATCTGCGGATTGATGCCCCCGGCGCGATAGCCGCGGGCATATTTCGCGTAGACCAGCAGATCGTCGGTGGGCTTGTAGTCGAGCCCGACCAGCCAGGTTGGCTTGGCTGACTTGACGTTATAGAACAGGTCACACTTGTTGAAGATTTCGGCATATGTGCCCGTCCCGGTGACCGGCGGCGTGCAAGTGAAGGTAGCGTTCGTCAGGCCGTTGATCGTACTCACGGGCACGCCGTTGACCGAAGTCGTGCCGATGTTCGCTTGAAGCGGACGGATGGTGAAGTTGTGCGAATGCGAATACTGGCGGTCCCATGTGTAGCGGATTCCCCCCGTTACGCTGAACTGGTCGGTGAAGTCGTATGTGCCCTGGGCATAGAGCCCATAGTTGCGGAATCTGTAGTTGTTACGCGAAACACCGATCGATCCGACACCGAAAGCCCCCACACCTGGTATGACGGTCGCCAAAAGAGTGCAGTTCTTTAGAGTGTAGATGTCCTCGCATTTACCCTGGCCGAGGGCAAATTGCGACTGCTGGCCCACGGGATCGCTGACTTCCATATAGCCGCCGGCCTGCCATTGGAACTTTTCACCGACATTGCCCTGGAATTGCAGTTCTTCGGTGAAGGTGCGCTGATTGCCTTGCTGGCCATCGGGTCCCGGATAAGTCTGGGTTACGGGAAAGGGATGGACGTCGCCAACGATGTTCTGGGCATAGAGCTCCTGGGCGCGCGAGTAGCTGGCGATGTTCTTGATCGTCAGGGAATCGCTCGCCTTCCAGGTGGTGGTATTGATCACCTGGAACATTTTCTGCTTGTTGAACGGATCGACGACGCTGTTGGCGACATCGTAGTAGCCGGCATTCTGGAACGCTTGAAACTGCGCGAACACCAGCGGCCTGAGCGCGGCAAGTGATGCGGGGATCGACTGGTTGGCCACGGCCATCCGGCCCATCGTGCCGTGGGTGCTGCTGCGCACGAAACTGGCGATCGTGTAGTTCTCCAGCTCCGGGGTAATATCCCACACCAGGCTGCCGCGCACCGCGATGTAGTTTACGTTGTTGAAATCGTCCGGGCCCACTCCGCCCAGATCCTTGCGATTGCGCAGATAGCCGTCACGTGTGTAGCGGTCCACGGCAATGCGGGCGCGGATATTGTCGCTCACCGGAACGTTGACCGCGCCCTGGATGCGCCATCCGTTGAAGTTGGTGACCGTGCCTTCGACATAGCCTTCGAACTTGTCGGTAGGCTTCTTCGGAGTGATCTGGATCGCGCCGCCGGTGGTGTTGCGGCCGAACAGCGTGCCTTGCGGACCCTTCAGCACGGAAACGCCCTGCAGGTCATAGAGCATACCCGCGCTCGCACCATTGCCGGACTGAATGTTCGACTGGATACGCGGCGCGACGACATCGGCCATATAGACCGCCACCGTAGGCGCGGTCAGCATGTCGGCGGAAAAGCCGCGAAGAATGAACGATGCCTTATCGGGCCCGAACCGTGTGTTGACGCTCAGCGAAGGCGTGTATTTCGCCAGATCGACACTGCTGGCAATATTGCGATTGGTCAGCTGTTCCTGGGTGTAAACCGTAATCGAAATCGGCACGTCCTGCAGCTTTTCCTCAAAGCGGCGCGCCGTGACGATGATGTCTGCCGGGTTGCCGTCGTCGGCGCCGTCCTGCGCGAATGCAGGCACGGACAGCAGCGCCGTCAGCGCGGTTGCGGCGAGCGCAAAATGCCTGGTGATCGATTTCCTCATGTCAGCCTCCCATAAATCGTGAACGCCGGCGAATGCCGGTCAGCAATGTTGGCAATACTCTGCGGTTAGCGCCGATGCTGCCTTTTTAGGTGACACTTCGTCAAGCCGGTGTGTTGTCTCTTCCCCAATCGGGCGCAGACCGTCGCCAAAGTGCAACATTGGGTCGCACCGCATTTCGCCTCCCCGCATTGACACAGCGCACCTTGACTGGAACGAAGTGGCTTGAGGCGTCTTGCGGTGCCTGGGGAGAGACCAGTTGCCGGAAGTCAAAAATGCAGCCGCAGAATGGCGGGCCAGCTGGACCGTAGTGATGGCAGCAATGTCAGGCATCTCGCTCTCGGCCATTTCCTCCGCCTCCCTGGGCGTGATGATGGGCCCGATCGAGACCGAATTCGGCTGGAGCCGGACCGAGATTTCACTCGGCACGTCCCTGGTCTCGCTGATCGCCATGCTGCTGGCGACCACCATGGGCCTGGCCATCGACCGGATCGGCCCGCGCGTCGTCGGCATCGCCGCCGCCTCGCTGATGTGCGGGGCGATTGCGCTGATGTCGACGGTCGGCGCCAACGTCTGGCACTGGTGGGCGCTGTGGTGCATCGCCGGCCTCGCCGCCGCCGCCATGCCGACTGTATGGCTCGCGCCGATTTCCGGCCTGTTCAATTCCGGACGCGGCCTCGCCATGGCCGTGACGCTGAGCGGCTCGGGCATCACGACGTCGCTGGTGCCGCTGATTGCCCATTACCTCGTCACCAACCACGGCTGGCGCAGCGCCTATATCGGCCTTGGCGGACTGTTCGGCATGATCGCCCTGCCGCTGATCCTGCTGTTCTTCCGCGGCCCGCATGAGGCCAGGGCGAAGGCAAAGCCCGGGGGCGCCGCAAACGCCGCGCCGGTTGCGGAACTGGCGGGGCTGACCGCGCGGCAGGGCTTCCGCTCGCCCGCCTTCTACAAGCTGGCCTTCGCGGCGCTAGGCAGCATGTCGGCAGGCACCGCGCTGATCCTCAATCTGGTACCGGTACTGACTTCCACCGGCATCACTGCGGCCGCAGCGGCAGGTATCGCCAGTTTTCTCGGCATTTCGACTATCACCGGCCGGCTGTTCGGCGGCTGGCTGATGGACCGTATCAACGCCCGGATCATCGCCGCCGTAGGAACTGCCAGCGCCATCGCCCTGCCGGTTGCCCTGCTGCTGATGCCGGGCTCGGTGCCGACTGCGATTGCCGTAGTGATCCTCTATGGCCTGATGGGCGGCGTCAAAGTGCCAGCCGTCGCCTATCTGGCCAGCAAGCATTTTGGCCAGAAGGCCTTCGGTGTGCTCTATGGCGCGATCAACACGATGATCGCACTGGGCGTCGGATTGAGCCCGCTGCTCGCCAATGTGATTTACGACGCGACGAAATCCTATGAAATCGTCATGTGGGCGGCCGTGCCGCTCCTGGCTGTCGCCGCTTTGCTCTATGCGCTGATGGGCGACTATCCCGATTTTTCCAGGGACAAGCCTCCCAAAGACAAACCAGCGCCGGTCTGACGGCAAGGCGCAAGAACACGATGCGGGATAGAGCCGGAGAGGCGCGGGGAAAAGCAGGAATGGCGCAGGAACACGAGGCTTCGGCCGGCAGCGAATGGAAGCGGCACTGGTCGCTGGTTCTTGCCGGCGTTTCGGGCATGACGCTGGGATCTCTCTCCACTTCCTCATTCGGCGTGATGATGGTCCCGCTGGAACAGGCTCTGGGCTGGAGCCGGGCGCAGATTTCGCTCGGCCCGCTGGTACTCACCCTCACCGTGATCGCAGTCGGCACCCTGATGGGCTTCGCGGTCGACAAGTTCGGTTCGCGCGCCGTCGCGCTGTTTTCCGGAACGCTGCTCTGCGCGGCGATTGCCGCCATGTCGCTGCTCACCTCCAATCAGGCCCTGTGGATCGCGATCTGGGTGGTGATCGGCATTGGCAGCGCCGCCATGCCGACCGTCTCGGTTTCGCCGGTGACCAAGGGCTTCTCGACCGGACGCGGGCTTGCCCTGGCGGTGGTGTTCAGCGGATCGGGGCTGAGCGCCCTGCTGGTGCCCAACATCGCCAATTACCTGACCGAGCATCATGGCTGGCGCAACGCCTATCTCGGGCTTTCCTTGCTCTTTGGCGTGGTGGTCATCCCGATCTTCCTGCTGTTCCTGCGCGATCCCAAAGTCGAGCCGATCTCCGCCGCATCGCCGGGCACGCCCCAGCCTCTTGCGGACCTGCCAGGCCTGACAGTGCGCGAGGGCTTCCGCTCGCTGTCGTTCTACAAGCTGTTCTTCGCCAACATGCTGACGGTCATGGCCAGCGTCGGGCTGATCCTGAACATGGTGCCGGTGCTGCGATCGACCGGCATTTCCGCCGGAACCGCCGCCGCGATCTACGGCGTGAGCGGCATCGCGACAATCGTCGGACGGGTCTTTGCCGGCTGGCTGATGGACCGGTTCAACGCCAGCAAAGTGGTCGGTTTCGCGGTGATCGGCATGATCCTGCTACCGGTTCTGTTGCTGCTGACTCCCGGCTCGGTGCCGCTGGCGGCGGCTGCGGTGATCTGCGCCGGGCTGACCGGCGGATCGACCACCCCGGCCAACGCCTATCTCGCCGGCAAACATTTCGGTCCGCGCAGTTTCGGCACTTTCTACACGACGATCAACGTCGCCTCCTCGATCGGCGTCGGCCTCGGCCCGTTGATCGCCAACGTGGTCTACGACCGGACCAGGAGCTACGAACTGGTGATGTGGGGCGCGATCCCGGCGCTGGTGCTGGCAGGGTTGCTGTACCTGTGGCTGGGGAAGTATCCGGAGTTCGAGGGGAAGGATTAGCGGGGACACGCTATTGCGTGTCCCCTGGCGGGCGACGGTGAGGTTTGGTGGAGTTTTGGGGTTAAATAAACTGTTACCGTAACTGTGTCACCGTAACTGGGCGTAACTGGGGAAAGAGCAAACCGGGGACACGGTATTCCGTGTCCCCCAGCAACGACGCAGCCAAGTGTTCTGCTATGGGGGATGCGGCTCGGCGGGGCGCGGCGTTGCTACATGCAGGGGAGCGAGGCATAGTTTAGGGGTTAAGTAAACTGTCACCGTAATTCCTCCGTAATTCCTCATCCCTATTGCCTTTGGCCGCTGGTGTGGCACACTGATTGGTAATGGCGACGGGAATCGCTGGGTGCAATGGGACAGTATCGGGATTTGGACGCGCGGCGCGGGCTGCGCGTGTGTGGCGTTGCTTGGGGGATAGCGGTGTGAGTTTGCAGGGCGACTTGACGATCATTGTCAGCATCGCGGTAGAAAGGCCGTCGATAGCGAGGGGCCCCCGACAGCCCTGTCGATGAGGCCCGGCAGGAAGCTGGGAGGGGGCGGTGAAGCTTGTGCAATGGGCCATTGCTGCGGTGACAGGCGGGGTGTTAATGGCCTGCGTTGTCGTAACGCAAACGCCATCGAATCAGGATTCCGGCACGTCTCAAGTAAGCCAGCACAACCCCGATCTGGTAAGGCTGGTGTCATTTGGTCGGACTCACCGGCAATGCCTCGCTTGGACGAACTGGAAACGAACTTGTTCGCGGCTATCTCCGGGGTCTGACGAAATACATTGTAACGAAAGCAGTGTGAGGGTCGTCCCGTCCAGACCCTTCTGTCTGGCAGAGGCAGAAGATACAACAGGCAGTCGCGCAATCAGACGCGAAATAGCGGACCTGAATTCTCCTTATAATCGCTTTTGCACATCCTATCGGAACATCCACGGACATTCAATTTGTTTCGATCGCGATCTAACGCGGCCTTTCAGCGGTTTACGCATCGCCGAACTGCGGCACCCTTATTGCGAAATATGGGGAAACCCTGACGGACAGTATTGTACCGAGAAGCCGGATAGCACTGGCCTTCCGTCCTGCCAGGCTATGGCCCAGACTCCGCCTGTTAAATTGCCACTAACGTGCTTCAAAGAAGATCGCGGAGCAAGGCGCCAAGGCGGTTGTGGCCATCTAAATAATGCAAAAGTACGTGGCCCTAAGGTCTATTCGGTAAATGGGGAAATACTAAACGTCGTCTTTGATTCCCCAGTTTCTCCAGTAGCCAACCCATACTGTTCCGAAAGGACAAAATGATGTCTATATCAAGCACGTCTATCACAATGAATTTCTCTGCGAATACACCCGAAATTACAATTACGATGACACAATTACGGTGACAGTTTACTTAATTGCGGTGACAGTTTACTTAGCCCCTAATTCCAACTCCTTCGCGCGCTCAGCGCTGCGCTGGCAATTACGGTGACAGTTTACTTAACCCCTAATTCCAACTCCTTCGCGCGCTCAGCGCTGCGCTGGACCGCACCGCCGGACGGGGACACGCAATAGCATGTCCCCGGTTTGCTCTTTCGACGTTCGCATCGGCCGCGCCACCGTTGCTGGGGGACACGGAATACCGTGTCCCCGGTTTGCTCTTTCCGGTTGGTGATGTTGCCGGAGAGTGGGGCGTCAAGGGCAATCGCGCGCGGGACCTGGCTTCGAAGTTAGCTTGCATTCCCGCCGCCGGACGGGAACAATCCAAGAAACCCATGGCTGAACCCCCTCCCCACACCACCGCCGCCGACGAATGGCGCCGCCACTGGCCGCTGGTCGCTGCGACCACTGCGGCCATGTCGCTCGCCGCGCTGCCTTCATTCATGCTCGGCACGATGATCGAGCCGATCGAGCAGGAGTTCGGCTGGACGCGGGCGCAGATCACATCGGGGCCGATGCTGGTCTCGATGATGGGACTGTTCCTCGCCATTTTCGCCGGTTACGCCATCGACCGGCTGGGCGCCTGGCGGGTCGGGGTCATGGTCGTGCTGCTCTCTTCGACAGGCATCGCGCTGATCTCGGTGATGCAGAACAGCCTGTGGCAGTGGTGGCTGACCTGGAGTGTGATCGGCATCGCCGCTACGGCGACCTCCACCGTCTGGGTGGCCCCGGTGTCCGCGACCTTTTCGAAGGCGCGCGGGCTGGCGCTGGCGCTTACCATCAGCGGCACCGGCATCAGTTCCGCTTTCGCACCGCCGATGGCCGAATACTTCGTCCAGAACCATGGCTGGCGCATGGGCTATCTGGCGATGGCCCTGATCTGGGCCGCAGTGGTGCTGCCGCTGGTGCTGGCCTTTGTGCCGAGGATGGGCGCACGCGATGCGGAAGCGCTTCAGGCAAGCGATGAGGCGGAGCCGCGCCGGCAACTCACCGGGCTCACCATAGCCGAGGGATTCCGCAACCGCGCCTTTTACCTGCTGTTCTGTGCTTCGCTGTTCAGCTCATTTGCCGGAGTGGCGCTGATCATCAACATGGTGCCGGTGCTGGTGGACAACGGCATCACCCGCACCGACGCGGTGCTGGTCGCCGGTTCGATGGGTATCGCCTCGATCGTCGGACGGCTCGGAGGCGGTTACATGATCGACCGTTTCGACGTGCGGACCATCGCCATCTGGGCCTCGCTGCTGAGCCTGGCCTTTCCCATCGGCCTGCTGATCATGCCGGGAGAGGTCTGGGCGGCCTATGCGGCGGTTATCGTCTACGGCTTCACCGGCGGGGCCAAGATGAACGCGATCATTTATCTGACCACGACCCATCTCGGCAGCCGCAGCTTCGGCACCTTCTATGGCGCGATCAGCATCACCACCTCGATCGCCAGCGGAATCGCACCGATGATCGCCAGCTACATCTTCGACGTAACCCGGTCCTACGACATGGTGATCTGGGCGGTGGTGCCAAGCTTCGTGCTGTCTGCGGCGATGTTCGTCCTGCTGGGTCCGCCGCCGGAGTTTTCACCCGTGGAAAATGCAGCGTAGGATAGTGGTCTGAGAGGAGGAACTGCGATGCCCTCACCCGCTGACGACGACGCCCTGACCGGCGCGAAGCCGATCCCCGGCGCGCCGTTCGGCTGGGAAGTGGAGGTGGGCTTGTCCGCCCTGCCCTCACCCGCAATCCGCGAGGCCCTTGTCCGCGTCTGGCGGCGCGATGGCTTGATCCTGTTCCGGGGCCAGTCGCTGACCATGGAGTCCCAGCTAAACGCCTGCGAGATTTTCGGCCCGGTGCTGCGCGGCGCGCTCGACAATTACTTGGTCTCCAACGTCGCCGAAGGGGGACTGCTGGGCAATGCCGAGCTGCTGTTCCACAACGACATACCTTTCGTTCCCGCGCCCTATCTCGGCGGCTCGCTGCATGCGCTGGAAGTGGCGGAGGGCGCGCCGCCGACCCGCTACGCCAGCGCGCTCAGGGCCTGGGACCGCCTGCCCGCCAGCCTAAGGGCGCGGCTCGATGGCCTCAACGCGCTCCATGTCAAAGGCCACCTGCTCGGCCGCCGCACCACGCTGGCCGATCAAACTCCAGGCGATTGCTGTGCGGTCCATGCCGCTGTCGGCAAGCAGGACGAAACCGGGCGGCCCTATCTCTTCGTCAACATGGACATGACCGCCGGCTTCACCGCCCTTGCCCCGGCGGAGAGCGACGCATTGCTGGAGGAGCTGTTCGCCGCGCTCTACGATCCCGCGAATATCTACGACCACCACTGGCAGGCAGGCGATTTCATCGTCTGGGACAATCTCGCGGTCCAGCATGCCCGCTCCGCCTTCGGCGACGCCCCGCGCACGCTGCAACGCGCCAGCATCGCCCGGCTCGGCTACTGGGAGCAGGTGCCCGCCGACCTCGCGACCTTCGCGGCGCTGCAGGAGATGTGAGGTGCGACCATGAGAGCGATGTCCCCCAACTCTTCGTCATTGCGAGCGTAGCGAAGCAATCTAGAGCCGCGCGCACCGCCCTGGATTGCTTCGCTAGGCTCGCAATGACGAGAACAAATGAACGAGGCGAAGGCTAACCCGCTGCCGGCGAGAGATACTCCGGCCTCGGCACCCGGCTCTTCCAGTAATCGGTCTCGCTCATCGACATGCCGCTGGCGAACTGGATGTCGCTGGGCATGCCGGCGCGGAAATTGACGAAGCTCATCCCCTCAGGGCCGGCGCCGATCGCATACATCGTATCGCTGGCGATCGCGACCGCCGTGCCCGCCGGGAACAGCTTCTGCCCCAGCCGGATCGACCCGCCGGTGATGAAGATCACCTCGTCCTCGGAATGCGAATGAATACCGCGCGCCGCCTGCTCGGGCGGCAAGGGCTCGGCGGGAGCGAAATGGTTCTCGTGCAGCCAGACTTCGCAGGTCGGGCACTGGCCGTCCGAATGCATCCGCCCGCCGACCCCGGTCGAGCCCGCAAGCTCCGCCGCGCCCGGCACGCGCTCGGCAGGCAGCAAGTGGACATGCCCGCCTGCCTTGCCGTGCTTCGCCGGAGTGCTGGCCGCAAAGCACAGCACCACCGCCTCGCCCCCAGCGTCCTTGGCCCCGGCTCCCGCAATCTCCAGCACTTCGCCATGCTCGACAATCGCGCTCGATCCCGCCGCCAGCGCCACACCCTTTCCCTTGGGCCCGGCCTCCACCGCGCCCTGCCAAACATAGGCGAGGCAATCCGCCGCCAGCGGACCCATGCGCAGAGTCTCGCCCGCGCCCAGCCGGTGGAGGTGCAAATGGATCGGATCGCCCTCACCGCCCAGATAGGCCTGCGCTTTCCCGGAGCCCGCAAAGCCCACGGGCAGCGGAGCCTCCAGCGCCTTCGGAGGCGTCACGATTGAAACCTTTGGTGCAGCTTTCGCCATCACTTCCGCTCCTCGACTTGCAGGGCTCTTGCGGCCGGGGCGCATTTCACCACCGGGCGGGGGAGTTGGCAAGGGGAATGTGGCTGGCCCTCCCCCCTAGCCTTTGAAACAATTTTCGCGATGCCAGCCAAGGAATGCCGGGTGCGGCCTGAGCGCAACCCGTTCCGGTGCCAATGCCATTCCTGTCTTGTTGATAATCGCCTCGATACCTGACCTATCGTTTACCTGACGTGAAATCAGGATGTCGAGCTTATCCGAAAGGCCAATCAAACCACGATCAAACATCCAATGTGCAGTGCCGGACAGGGCAATGCCGTTCTGAATGCTATCCGGCCCACCATGCTCAACAGGTCGAATGTGGGCCGCCTCCGCTTCGGCTCTGCCACCGCCATTGATGAGCTTCCAGCCGGTCACGGCGCATCGCTCATCATAGGCCTGCAACACCGCGCGTCTGAAAAAGACTTTCCGCTCCGGGCTGGCCACAAGCCTTTCAATGATTGGCCGCTCGATTGCGTAAGGTGCCCGCAACTCGTGCACCCGGTCCTCGGCAAGTGGCTCATCGATACGCGGCAATAAGATGTCGTTCTCGGGCAGCCCGGCGGAGACTATGCGGGCGAAATCGGAAGGCGATAGGGGTCGCACCGCCGACTGGGCACGGCCCGATATGACGCCAGCCTCGTTTAGCAAGCCACGTTCAATGAGGCCATCAGGGCCGCTAAATTGAACCGGGCGAACGAAATCGAGGTAAGTGCCGGGTTCGATCAGCGCCAGAAACATATCTGGAGTTGTCGGATCGGGCACGATCTTTTCGAACTCGAGCAACTGCGAAGTAACCGCGCGAGCTTCGAACCTTTACAGGCTCATAATAGACAATCCAGTCGCCAATGCTCGGCCCCGCCCGACCGAGATATTGCGCAGGAAATTGATACCTTTCAGCGGGGCTGTCATCGTACATCGAGTCGGTCTTATGAATGAACACCGCGTTGGTCATTGAATGAGCATACCTCGGCAATGGCCTGAGGCAATCTTGCGCTTTTGGAATGTCAACATTGCTTCCTTGCACCGCCCCCGTATATCCCGTATATACATTCCACTATGAACACCCCGATCCACACCAAGACCTTCAAGTCCGGCAACAGCGTCGCCATGCGGCTGCCCAAGGTGCTCGGCGTCGGGCCGAACGAGACCTTTGCCATCGATCGCCATGGCGACACCATCACCGGCAAGCGCATTCCCTCTGCCGCTGAGGAAGCTGAGCGGCTGGCCCGGTTTCGGGCGATGCTGGACGCGTTGAAGGCGCTGCCTAAGCCGCCGAAGGTTCAGGATCGCGAACCGTTCGAGTTTCCCGATCGGCCCGGCCTGTAAATGCCGGCGGTGCTGCTGGATACCAGCGTTGCCATTCCGCTGCGCGACGGCGACGTTGCTATCTGGGCGCGCGCGGCGGAGCTGACGACAGCACCCTATATCTCGATCCTGACTGCCGCCGAGCTTGAAGGCGGCGTCTATCGTGATCCGAAGTGGCGCGATGTGCGGCGGGCGGCGCTGGATGCGCTGGATGGCAAGCTCGATGTCCTGCCATTTGAAGAGGCTGAACTGGCCGCATATCGCGCGATCCTCGAACAGATCGGCTACAACAGGGCCAATGTTCTGGACCGCCTGATTGCGGCTACGGCGCTCGCGAATGGACTGTCGCTGGCAACGCGCAATGCGAAGGATGTCAGGGATATTCCGGGGCTGGTGGTTGAAGAGTGGTAGGCTGAATCCTACTCCTCCCTCATCCGAATGCCCACTTCATCACCGTACCCCCGGGCTTGACCCGGGGTCCCGCTCTCTTTTGCACGGTGATCGAAGCGAAGCTGGATCCCGGGTCAAGCCCGGGATGACGAGAATGATGGGGGTTACTCCTCCCCCATCCTCAGCGCAGCAATAAACGCCTCCTGCGGGATGCTCACATTGCCATACTCCCGCATCCTCGCCTTGCCCTTCTTCTGCTTCTCCAGCAGCTTCTTCTTGCGCGAGATATCGCCGCCATAGCACTTGGCGGTCACGTCCTTCCTCATCGCCGCGATGGTCTCGCGCGCGATCACCTTGCCGCCGATCGCCGCCTGGATCGGCACCTTGAACAGGTGCCTCGGGATCAGGTCCTTGAGCCGTTCGCACATATGCCGCCCGCGCGCCTCGGCGACGCCGCGGTGGACGATCATGGAGAGCGCGTCGACCGGCTCGTTGTTGACCAGGATCGACATCTTGACGAGATCGCCTTCGCGCAGGCCGATCTGCTCGTAATCGAAGCTGGCATAGCCGCGCGAGATCGATTTCAACCGGTCATAGAAATCGAACACGACTTCGTTGAGCGGCAATTCATAGCTCACCTGGGCGCGGCCGCCGACATAAGTCAGGCCGGTCTGCACGCCGCGGCGGTCCTGGCAGAGCTTGAGGATGCTGCCGAGGTATTCGTCGGGGGTGTAGATCGTCGCCTTGATCCACGGCTCGTCGATCTGTTCGATGCGGCTGGGATCTGGGTAGTCGGCGGGGTTGTGGAGCAGGATTTCCTGCGCGTCGTCGGTCCGCGATTTGCGCAGTTCGATGCGGTAGACCACGCTGGGCGCAGTGGTGATCAGGTCGAGGTCGTATTCGCGGGTCAGGCGTTCCTGGATGATCTCGAGGTGGAGCAGGCCGAGGAAGCCGCAGCGGAAGCCGAAGCCGAGCGCGGCGCTGCTTTCGGTCTCGAAGGTGAAGGAGGCGTCGTTGAGGCGCAGGCGGGCGATGCTTTCGCGCAGCTTCTCGAAGTCCGCCGCATCGACCGGGAACAACCCGCAGAACACCACCGGCTGGACTTCCTTGAAGCCGGGGAGCGCCTGCGCGGCTCCGCCTTTGACCGTGGTGATGGTGTCGCCGACCTTGGCCTGGGCGACTTCCTTGATCTGCGCGGTGATGAAGCCGATTTCGCCGGGGCCAAGCTCGTCGAGCTGTTCGATCTTGGGGCGCATGCAGCCGACGCGGTCGATCAGGTGCTCGGTGCCGCCGGCCATGAATTTGACCTGCATGCCCTTTTTGATGACGCCGTCGATGATGCGCACGAGGATGACGACGCCGAGATAGGGATCGTACCAGCTATCGACCAGCATGGCTTTGAGCGGCGCGGCGCGGTCGCCTTTGGGCGGCGGAATGCGGGTGACGACGGCTTCGAGCACTTCGGCGATGCCGATGCCGGATTTGGCGCTGGTGAGCACGGCCTGGCTGGCGTCGAGGCCGATCACTTCCTCGATTTCGTGGCGGACTTTTTCGGGCTCGGCGGCGGGGAGGTCGATCTTGTTGATCACGGGGACGATCTCGTGGTCGTGCTCGATCGACTGGTAGACATTGGCGAGGGTCTGGGCTTCGACCCCTTGCGCGGCATCGACCACCAGCAGCGCGCCCTCGCAGGCGGCGAGGCTGCGCGAGACCTCGTAGGCGAAATCGACGTGGCCGGGGGTGTCCATCAGGTTCAGCTCGTAGAGCTTGCCGTCGAGCGCGGTGTAGTTCAGCCGGACGGTCTGCGCCTTGATGGTGATCCCGCGCTCGCGCTCGATATCCATGTTATCAAGCACTTGTGCGGACATTTCGCGCTCGGTGAGGCCGCCGGTGAACTGGATCAGCCGGTCCGCCAAGGTGCTCTTGCCGTGGTCGATGTGAGCTATAATGCTAAAATTGCGGATTTGCGCGAGGTCTGTCATCGGGTTCTTTGCTGAGGCTGCGGCAAGTGTGCGCCGCAGCGCCGTTAGCAGCGCTTGAGGGCACTGTCAGCAACGCGTTGTGGAAAGCCAGCCCGCCCTCACAGCCCTAGTTAACGATCATCTCCTCGCAATTTTCGCCGCGCATGCCGGACGGGCAAGAAGCCTTGGTTTTGATTCGGGTGCCGTTCCAGGTGTAAGCGACGTCGCCCGACTTGCCGGTGCCGGAGATGGCATTGCCGTCGTCCGAAAGGGTGAACTGGCCGGTCCCGGCGCCGCCGCTGATCCCCGGCTGGGCATAGGTATAGTGCAAGGTGCGCGTTCCCCGGGGAATGATGCCTTGCAACGAGCCATTGTATTGAGGCGCGCCGTCGGTGTTGAGAAATTGCCCGACGACTTGCATGTCGGTAAGCCCGTTTATCGTGGCCGCTCCCAGATTGAGGATTTGCAGGATCATGGTGAAATGGCCGTTCTGGTTGGTGACGGTCTGCCAGCCGCCCTGGAAGGCGAATGGCTGGACGGGGCCGGAAGGCGCCGGACTTCTGCCGATCGCCCGACCGATCTGTTGGGCGAAGGGCTCGACCGAGACGTATTGGCACGAGACTATTTCCCTGGCGTAGCTCCATTCCGGCGATGTCCGGCCGGCTGGAATTGGCGCGCCGGGTATGTAGCGGGCCCGGCAGGTCGATTGCACCCCGGTAATATAGATATAGGGGCTGACCGAGATGAAACCCGGCCCGCCGCTATCGCCCCCGTGCCCAACCGCGCCACCGCTGGCAAACACGAACTCATAGCTATCGATCTTGATGTTGGTGGGCGCGAAATTCGCCATGTTGTAACCGGGCGACGCCATCGCCAGAACAGGGGCCGGCTCTCCAGTCGCGATCTGCCCCGTCGCCAGCGATTGCAGCCCGCGGCCATACTGGGTGATCAGGTCCCGGTTCTGGACGCGCAGGGCGATCCACTTGTCGGGTGGGTTGTAGAGCGAAGGCACCTGCACATAGGGGTAATTGGTGCGCCGCGCCGCCAGCCGCCCCGAGGACAGCATGACCAGAACGATGTCGTGTTGCGGTATCGGCGCGATGGTGTTGGTCACGCCGTAGTAGAGGTCCTGGAATTCGGCGGCTGGCACGCTGACCCCGGGGGCCCAGCGCGCGGTAATGCCAACATTGGCTGGTGTGTCCAGGATGCCTAACGCCCCGCCGCTCGACGTAACGCAATGGCGCGCGGTGAGCACCCAGTGGCGGTTGAGCAGGGTGCCGCTGCACCCGCCGTTCACCGTCACCAGCCCCAGATCGCGTTCCTGATCGGCGGTCAGCGCGGTGCCGCCGGCAATCGCCTGCCGCTGCTTGCAGACGCGCCCTTCCGGCGTGTCGAAGCAGATCTGGTCGGCGGACGTGTCGCCTGCCGCCGCACGGGCGGGACTGGCGGCGAAGGGCAATGCCGGGGTGAGCACGAGCGACGCCGCGAACAGGTTGGCAAAGTATTTCATCATCTCAGCTCCCAATGTTTCGCGGCCTGGTTCGGTTGCCGCCTCAAGGTGCACGCCTGCCGTTCCAGGTGAATTTCACGCCATCGCCGGTGGTGCCCTCGCCGGTGAGCAAATTGCCGTCCAGCGACAGGGTGAATGTGCCTGTCCCCGACGCGCCGTTCTTTTGCGTGTAGGAGTAAATCAAGGTGCGCGAATTGGGCGGGATCGTGCCCTGCAAGGCGCCATCGTAATCGTGCGCGTCCTGCAGGTTGACGAACTGGCCGGTGACCGTGAGCGGAAGTTCTTGCCCACTGCCGCCCGGCATGATGCCATCGCCCTGGGGCGCGAAGTAGATGTCGAAATCGGCGTTCGAGTTGGTCCTGGTCCGCCACTTGCCGCCGAACGCCGAGCGCGGATCGGGCCGGGCGCGGGTGCGCGCTGGCGTTTTGCCTCTGCACCCGTCCCCAGGGCAAGCACGGCGCAAGCTATCAGCAAACCAAACGGCTTCATGGGTTACCCCTGCCAAAGAATGGACAAAGCTACGTCATGCGACCGTTGGCGCGATGCTATCGCGCTGCTCCGCCCGAGTCCAGTGTTTGGCTTAGCGGGCGCCCGACGCGTTCTTCTTGGGGATATCGCTGACCTGGGAAAACTGCGGCAGACTGAAGCCCGCAGGCCCGATGCCGGAACCCGGCCCGATCAGCGGATGGGTGCCCGGCCCCAGCGCGCCCAACGGCATGCCGGCCGCAGCCAGGACATAGGGCGACACGCGGTTGCGGGTACACAGGCCTCCGGCGCCATCGTCGACCAGCGAGTGTTCGAATTCCAGACCCTGCATCGATCCGGCCGAGCGCCGCACCGTCGCCACCGCCAATTGGCCTTCGCCAAAGTCGACGACGAACTGGGTGCCCAGCGGAATGTCGATCAACCCTTCGATCATGCAACCGGTGCGCGAGAGGTTGCGCATCATCACTTCGTAGCGATGATCCTCGTGGATCAACCCGACCTTGCGCAGCACCGTGCGGCGGTCCGAGCGGTACTTGCTCGGGCCATCGGGCTCGATAACCCAATCGCCGCTGGCCATGGCCTCGCTGGCCTCTTCGAAGGTGACCGCGCGGGCATAGATGTAGCCCTGGATTTGCCCGACCTTGAGCTTGCGCATCATTTCGAGTTCGTCGTGCGCCTCGATGCCTTCGGCCGTCGTGTCCATGTCGAGCGCCTCGGCCAGACTGACAATCGACTTGATGATCGCGACGTTACGGCTGCCCGTTTCCGTCACACCCCGAATGAAGCACTTGTCGATCTTGATCTTGTCGAAGGGCGCATTCTTGAGATAACCCAGCGAGGAATAACCCGTGCCGAAATCGTCCAGCGCGAGACGTACGCCCAGCATCTTTAACGCCGCGAACATTTCTTCGGTGGTCTGGTCGTCGGCCAGGAAGATCGACTCGGTAAGCTCGAGCTCCAGCCGCCCCGGCGCAAGTTCGGAATTGGCCAGCGCCTGGGTCACAACCGAAGGAAACGACGGATTGGAGAATTGCGCCGGCGAAACATTGACCGCCACGCGGACCTTGCCGGGCCATTCGGAGGCAGCCTTGCAGGCAGTTTTCAAGGCCCAGTCGCCGAGTGCGCCAATCAGATTGGTCTCTTCCGCGATCGGGATGAATATTGTTGGCGGGACGCTTCCCAATTCGGGATGTTCCCAGCGCATCAAGGCTTCGAATGCAATGACCTTGTTGCTCACGGCTTCGACCACCGGCTGGTAGACCAGGTGTATCTGGTCCTTCGCCAGAGCATCGCGCAGGTCTTCCTCGATCTGGCGGCGGCGCTCGGCTTCGGCATGCAGATCGCTCGAATAGAAGCGGAACATGCCGCGCCCGCCGTCCTTGGAAGCATAGAGCGCGAGGTCGGCGCTGCGCACCAGTTCCTCGCTGTCGATGCCGTCGTAGGGTGCGATCGCGATGCCCACCGACGCGCCGATGACGCAGCGGCTGCCGTCGATCGAATAGGGCTGGGATACCATTTCGATGATCTTCTTGGCAACTTCGCCCAGGCGGCCGCGGTCGTCGATGTCGGGCAGGATAACCTGGAATTCGTCGCCGCCGAGTCTGCCAATCTCGCATCTGTCGGGCATGATCTGCTTCAGACGCTGCGCCACTTGCTTGAGCAATTCGTCGCCCGCCGGATGGCCAAGCGTATCGTTGACCTGCTTGAACCGGTCGAGGTCGATCATCATCAGCGCACAGCTGCGCTTCGCCGCCTTGTAGGCCGTCAGCGTCGTTGTCAGCCGCCTGCCCATGCTGTGCCGGTTGGACAGTCCGGTGAGCGAGTCATAAAGCGCGAGGCGCGAGGCATCGCGCTTGGCAATCCGGCTGGCAGTAATGTCAGTGCCATTGCCATAGAAGCCGCTGAAATCCCCCGATCCCGAAAATTGCGGCCGACCCGAAATGGCCCACCACACTTCCTCGGCATCCGTCGCCGCCCGGATCGGCAATTCGGAGAAAGTTTTCCGGCCGCTGAAAATCAGCGGCAAAGTGCGTTCGACGGGATCGTCCTCGTCGCGTTCAAGAATGAACAGCGAATGGAACGGCTGACCGGCCAGTTCCGCCGCATTCTTTCCCAGCTTTTCCGCGACACAATCCGAGATATATTCGATGCGGCCTTCCATGTCGGTCGACCAGAACCAGCCCACGCCCGAGCGTTCGTAATCGCGCAGCAACAGGTGAGTCAGGCGGACTTCGTCTTTCGACGCGGCAGGAGACGCTCCCGGCATTGAGCCGAGAAACCCGCGTAACCGTCCAACTGCTGATTCCCCGCGCGCGGCCACAACAACTCCTGATGGATACCGATCATCCGTTTACCCTGCGCACCGTAATAGTTCGTGGTTTACGAAGTGCTAATGGGCAGTGGCGGCAAGCCGATATCCTCTCGAAAAATTGCCGGTCGTTGCAATCGGGCCGGCCGGCTTCACACCTTCAACCGGCCTTTTTGATAAGTATGGCCTCGCCTGGCTTCCGGATTGCACTTTGCTGGGCTGCAGCGATCCGGCCGGCCCCGTCGAGTTCGAGCGGCGTGCCGAACTCGACGCCCATCCGGTCTTCACGGCACCACCTCGCGGTAGCGGTCAAAGTCAGGCCTTCCGGCATCTGGAGATCGAACACCGTACCCGGTGGCACATTCCACAGGCCCTCAACCATCGCACCGTCCGCCGAAAGGTTGC
Source organism: uncultured Alphaproteobacteria bacterium (assembly GCA_963775115.1). GTDB lineage: Bacteria > Pseudomonadota > Alphaproteobacteria > Sphingomonadales > Sphingomonadaceae > Novosphingobium. Next base: position 672,923 of record CAVZHP010000003.1, on the reverse strand, counting down.
GGATCGTACCCACATAGCGCTCTCCGCCATGTTCCAGGGCAACCTTCCGCAGCATGGTGTGGCGGTGCGACCGCGCGGCCCTGGGCCCCTGCGCGATGAGTGTCATCCCCGATTCCAGCCGGGCCGTCGCGGAAGCGCAATCGAGCGGTTTTTCGTAGATGAATCCCTGAATGTGGCTGCAACCGAGCATCCGCACGAGATCGAGCTCGTCCAGCGTCTCCACACCTTCTGCCGTGGTCTCCATGCCAAGCGCCTCGGCCAGGCTGACGATCGACGCGATGATCGCGCCGTTGCGGCTGCCCTTCATCGTGGCGCCGCGAACAAAGCTCTGGTCGATCTTGATCTTGTCGAACGGTGCCTTCTTCAAATAGCCGAGCGATGAATAGCCGGTGCCGAAATCGTCGAGCGACAGCCGCACCCCTACCCGCTTGAGCGCTGCGAACATGGCGTCGGTACCGGCGTCGTCGTTCAGGAACACACTCTCGGTGATCTCCAGCTCCAGCCGGCCCGGATCGACTTGAGCTGCGGCCAGCGCATTGGTGACGATTGCCGGAAGGCCCGGATTGTTGAATTGCAGCGGCGAGACATTGACCGAGACGCGCACCGATTCCGGCCATTTGGCGAGATCCCGGCAGGCCGTACGCAAAGCCCATTCGCCGATCGGGGCAATCAGCCCGGTGTCCTCCGCGATGGGAATGAACTTGCCCGGCGACAGGGGCCCGTGCCTGGGGTGGGTCCAGCGCAGCAGGGCTTCGAAGCCGGTAATCTTTTCGGTCGTGGTGTGAATGACCGGCTGGTAGTGCAGTTCGAGCCCACCGTTGGCGAGCGCATCGCGCAAGTCCTGCTCGAGTTCGCGGCGCTCTTCGGCGTCGATGTGCAGATCGGGGGCATAGAAGTGGTGCCGGCCGCGACCGCCATCCTTCGCGGCATAAAGCGCAAGGTCGGCGTTGCGGATCAGCGCTTCGGATGTCACGCCGTCGTCCGGCGACACCGCGATGCCGATCGAGACGCCGATGACCACGTTCTGGCCATCGATCGAATAGGCATGCGACAGGTTTTCGATGATCCGCTTTGCCATATTGGCGAGGTCTTCCCGGCTGAACCGGCCCGGCAGGATCACCTTGAATTCGTCGCCGCCGAGCCGCCCGACACGGCCGGCCTTGTCCACCGTCCGTTCGAGCCGCTGGGCAACCTGGGTCAGCAAGGCATCGCCCGCCGGATGTCCCATGGTATCGTTGACCTGCTTGAAGCGGTCGAGATCGAGCAGCAACACCGCGCAGGCCCGTTGATCGAGGCTTTGGGCGTTGAGGATTTTTTCCAGCGTCTGCGACATCTGGAACCGGTTGGCCAGGCTGGTCAGCGAATCGTAGTGCGCCAGCCGGGTCGCATTCTGTTCGGACTTGCGCTTTTCGGTAAGATCGCTGCCCGACCCGCGAAATCCCATGAAGTTGTTGAACTCGTCGTAGATCGGGCGGCCGGAGATCGACCACCAGCGCTCCTCTTCACCGGCCGCAACCGCACGCACCGCCAAATCCTGGAACGAGGACCGGGTCGAGAGTTGAAAATTGAGCGTGCGCTCGCCTTCCTGGCCATCGGCATCGAGAATGAACAGTTCGACAAATGGCCGCCCGATCATCGATTCCGGGTCGCGCCCGGTCGTCTTGCCGATCGTCGGCGAAACATAGGTGATGGCCCCGCGACGGTCGGTTTCCCAGAACCAGCCCAGTCCGGCCTGCTCGTATTCGGCGAGCAGCTCTTCGGCCCGCAACTGTTTGCGCTCCATTTCCTGCTGCCGCTCGAACGCCAGCCGGTCGATGCCGCGCTGACGGCGCAGCGCTGCAATCCCCAGACCGACACCCACGGCGAACATGCAGCTGGCAGTCAGCGATCCGCCGATCAGCACCGGCCCGAACCAGATGGCGGCATTGGCCATCACCAGCTGCTCGATGCGACCGGCCAGCAGCACGGAAGCGGCAACCCCCAGGATCAGCGTGCCACCGATCATCGCCAGCCAGGGATTGCCGGCAACCGACCAGGCCCAGATCGACATGCCGGTGCCGAAGCAAGCAAGCGGCAACGCAATGCAAAGCGGCAATGCGGCATTTCGCAGGAGCTTGCTGCCGGAATGCGGCAGCCGGCTGCTCAGGGCGCAACCGCCTATCGCCAGCGAAGCCAGGAGGACCGCGCCGAGGGGCGGAATTGTCAGCGAGGTCAGGCCCATCAGGAGCAGCACCCCCGCCATGATCGGCGCCATCATTGCCCACTCCCTCGAAACGGAGTGGTTTGCCGGACCCTTGCTCAAGCCATGCGATTTCCGCCGGGCGACGTTCGACGGGGGTTTTGCGCCGGCAGTTCCTGGAATTGCCGCACTCTTGTCCGGTGCGGTCTGAGCGGACAGGACAGACGTTTCGCGCCCATGCGCAGCGGGCGCGCGCGCGCGCGCTTCGCCCTGCTGGCGGTTCGAGGCGTCCGTGGCCATCCGGCGATAATGCACTGCACCCGCTTGAAGAACGGTTAAGTATCGATGTTCATTGCCAGATCGGTGAGCGGGCCATGACGGCAAACGGCCACCGGCTACCGGACCGCAATCCTTTTTCACTTGCGGAATCGCGCGAATCCGTAATTGACTTGCAAGCGACGGGATCGCGCATGAAAGCGGCCCTGGGGAGAGGATCGATTGTGAGACACATAGCAGTCATCGGATCGGGTCCGGCCGGCTATTACACCGCCGAAGCCGCGCAAAAGCTGTGGAGCGACGACGTCAAGGTCGATATTTTCGACATGCTGCCCGTGCCTTACGGACTTATCCGGACCGGGGTCGCACCCGATCACCAGTCGATCAAGGCGGTCTACCGCCGCTATGAAGGGACCTCGCTGTCCGCCAATGTCCGCTTCATCGGCAATGTGATGGTCGGCAAGGACGTGTCGATTACCGAGCTGCAGGAGCTTTACGACGCGGTGGTGCTGGCCACCGGCGCGCCGCACGACAAGCCGGTGGGGATGCCGGGCGAAAATCTTGGTAACGTGTTCGGCAGCGCCGCTTTCGTCGGCTGGTACAACGGCCACCCGGATTTCGCCGACATCGGCCCCGACTTTTCGGGCAAGACCGCAGTCGTCATCGGCAACGGCAATGTCGCGCTCGATGTCGCCCGCATTCTCGCCAAGACGCGCGCCGAATTCTCCGGCAGCGACATCGTCAACCATGCGATCGATGCGCTCGACACCTCGCAGATCGAACACATCGTCGTGCTCGGCCGCCGCGGCCCGCACCAGATCGCGATGACGCCCAAGGAACTGGGCGAATTGGGCCATCTCGAACGCGCCTGCCCGCGCGTCGATTCCGCCGACCTGCCCGAAATAGGCGAGGACGCGTCTGCTCGAGCCAGGCCAGCGCAAATCGGTCAATCATTTGAGGAGCTTCGCCGCCATCCCCGAGAGCCACCGGCAGGACAAGGCGGTCGATCTCGAATTCGATTTCTTCGCCGCCCCCCGGGCTATCGTCGGCAACAACGGCCGGGTTGAGTCGGTCGAAGTCGAGCGCACCCGGCTCGAGAACGGCAAGGCGGTGGGCACCGGCGAGATCTACACGGTCCCCGCCGGCATCGTCGTCATCTGCATCGGCTACCAGTCATCGCCGATCGAAGGCGCCCCGTTCGATCAGGACGCCGGCCGCTTCGCCAACGACGAGGGCCGCATCCTGCCGGGCCTCTACTGCGTCGGCTGGGCCAAACGCGGGCCTTCGGGCACGATCGGCACCAACAAGCCAGACGGCTTCGGCATCGTCGACCGCATCGCCGAGGATATCGGCAGCGGCAGCGGCAAGCAGGGCGGCGCAGGCTTCGACGCGCTGGCGAGCGCACGCGGGCTCAATATCGTCAGTTTCAACGACTGGAAGAAGATCGAGGAAGCCGAGAATGCGAGAGCCCGCGAGGGTGCGCCGCGCGAGAAATTCGTGCGGGTTGAAGAGATGATCGGAGCGGCGGGGAAGGCCTGAGCCGCCGCTAAACCCGCATCGGCATCAGCACATACAGCGCAGGCGACTTCTCGTCCTGGCGGATCAGCGTGGGCGCGCCGGCGTCGGCGAGGTGCAGCTCCACCGTATCGCCCTCGATCTGGCCGAGGATATCCTTCAGATAATTGGCGTTGAAGCCGATTTCGAAGCCTTCCGACGAATAATCCGCCGGCACTTCCTCCGCCGCGGTGCCATTGTCGGGCGAGGTGACCGAGAGAGTCACCTTGTCGTTCTCCAGCGACATCTTCACCGCGCGGGTCTTTTCCGTGGCGATGGTGGCGACGCGGTCGACGCCTTCCCAGAAGCTCTTCGGGTCGATCCGCAGCAGCTTGTCGTTACCGGTCGGAATGACGCGGGTGTAATCCGGGAAAGTGCCGTCGATCAGCTTGCTGGTCAGCACCACGCCGTTCTCGCCGCCGAGGGTGAACCGGACCTTCGAGGCGGAGAGATCGATCTCGACATTGGTGTCGAGCGCCTCTTCGAGCAGCTTGCGCAGCTCGGCGACGCATTTGCGCGGCACGATCACGTCGGGCATGCCCTCGGCGCCGTCCGGGCGCTTGATGGTGAAGCGGGCGAGGCGGTGGCCATCGGTGGCGGCGGCCTTCAGTTCCTCGTCGGCGACGTGCAGGAAGATGCCGTTGAGGTAATAGCGGGTTTCCTCGGTCGAAATGGCAAAGCGCGTGCGGTCGATCAGCTGGGCGAGCAAGGCCGCCGGCAGTTCGAAACTGGTCGGCAAATCACCTTCGACGATCACCGGGAAATCGTCGCGCGGCAGGGTGGGCAGCGAGAAGCGGCTGCGCCCGGCCTTCATCGTCATGCGGCCCTCGGCGACTTCCAGGCTGACCTGGCTGCCATCGGGCAGTTTGCGGGCGATATCGAACAGCAAGTGCGCGGAAACCGTGGTCGCCCCGGCGCTTTCCACCGAAACCGCCGACATGCTCTCGACCACTTGCAGATCGAGGTCGGTCGCCATCACCCGCACAGACCCGCCGGTCGCAGCCTCGATCAGCACGTTCGACAGGATCGGAATGGTGTTGCGCCTCTCGACGACGGATTGCACGTGGCTGAGGCACCGCAGAAGTGTCGCGCGTTCGATCGTGGCCTTCATGGTCGCCTTCTGTCCCCCTTCGCCGCCCGGAGTCGTCCGGGCCCTGAATTCGGACTGTCTTCCTTAGCGTTGGGCTTGGCGGCGGCAAGCGGGAAGTGCCACAAGGCGGCGATTCCCGGGGAAAAATTGCCGCAACCTTCTCGCGCAGCTCAGTTCAGCTCGTGAAGGTAGCGATACATGCGCGGTGTAAGGTCGATATAGGTGGCCACCTTGCGCCGGTTGGCGGGCGTCAGCCGGTTTTCAGCGATCCCGCTGGCCGCGATGATCGCCGATGTCTGCGCTTCCCCGCTCAGCCCCATATCGCGGATCGTCGTGTTCGGCCGGGCAGGGTCGAACCCCATCGCCGCGTCGATCCGGGAAGCAACAATGCCCGCGCGAGCCAACTGGCGGCCAAGTGCCTCACGCGGGAGGCGGGACAGCGAATAGTCGTAATAGATTTCCGCCTCGCGGTCGGTGAGCCGCGTGATCGGCAGGCATTGCCGGATGACTCTTGCGAGTTGCTCCTGCAGCGGTCCCAGCCGCTTGCGGTCGGCAGCAACCATGGCCGCAGCTAGATTATCGGCCAGACCGGGCGGCGCGCGGCGCGCGGCGCAATCTAGCTGGGCCTGAGTGCGCGCAATGGCGCTCGCAGGTCCAACGGCGGCCAGTGCCGCCACCAGCAGGAAAACCGGTCGCATGTTGATCCTCTCTGCCGCGGCTTCAAGCTGCGGGCTCGCTACGAAATCATCGCCATGCCGCCATTCACATGCAGCGTTTGCCCGGTGATATAGCCCGCCTCGCGCGAAGCCAGATAGGCCACCGCCGCCCCGATATCCTCGCCCTCGCCCATCCGTCCCATCGGGATGCGGGCATTGAGCGCTTCCTTCTGGGCATCGGGCAGGCTGTCGGTCATCGCCGTGCGGATGAAGCCCGGAGCGACACAGTTGACCGTAATGCCGCGGCTGGCGAGTTCCTGCCCCAGCGATTTGGACATGGCGGTAAGCCCGCCCTTGGCGGCGGCATAGTTGACCTGTCCGGGATTGCCGGTCGCGCCGACCACCGAGGTGATCGTGATGATCCGCCCGAAACGCGCCTTCATCATCGGCTTGGCGGCTGCGCGCATCAGGCGGAACGCGGCTTCGAGGTTGACCCGGATCACCGCATCCCACTCCTCGTCCTTCATCCGCATGGCGAGATTGTCGCGGGTAATGCCGGCGTTGTTGACCAGGATATCGAGCTGACCCAGCGTATCGACGGCGGCGGGGATCAGCTTCTCCACGTCGTCGGGCTTCGACAGGTCGCAAGTGATGGCGACGTGATCGACTTCCTGGAGGTGCTGCGGGGTATGCTCGTCGAGCTGCTCGCGAAAGGTGCGCAGTTTCTGGGCATTGGACCCGGAAATGGCAAGCCGCGCGCCCTGGGCGGCGAGGGCCTTGGCTATGGCGGAACCGATCCCGCCCGAGGCACCGGTAACGAGGGCAGTCATGCCGTGAAGGTCGAACATGTCTCGTAACTCCATTTATCTGATTTCGCGCAAAGATCGCAAAGATCGCAATGAGCTAATCGCCAGGACGGTGATCGTTTACCAGACGGCGGATGCCGTCCTTCATCATCAGCTCAGAGAAATTCAAAAGCAGCCCAAGGGGCTGCCTCATCAGTCGAAGGTAAGTAAGCAATTGCTTGGCATGAATCTTACCCAGTTTTTCGACAGATTTGATTTCGAGCACAAGACGACCTTCGACCAGAATATCGACCCGAAAGGCATTTTCGATGCTGAGGCCATCGAATTCAATCGCAATGGGCACTTGCCGAGCGACTTTGTAGCCCAAGCGCACGAGTGAAGCTGAGAGCACTGACTCATAAACGCTTTCAAGCAGGCCTGGACCAAGTTCACGGTGAATCCGGATTGCTTCACCAACCACATCAAAACTGATCGCATCCAAGTCCTTCATGTACAGCCTCTTTGCGGCCTTTGCGCGAACCAAATTACAGCCCCGCCAACAGCACCTCGATATCCGCCATCCCCACCACGCTAGCCACACCGGCTTCCTCGACCGTCCGCCCGATCATCGGCCCCAGCACCTTGCCGCCCAGTTCGACGAATTGCTCCACCCCCGCAGCCTGCATCGCCAGCACGCTTTCGCGCCAGCGCACGCGGCCAGTCACCTGTTCGACCAGTAATCGCCGCACTTGCTCCGGGTCGGTCACCAGCGCCGCCGTGACATTGGCGAACAGCGCCACGCGCAAGGCCCCCGGCTGGGTGCGCTCCAGCGCCTCGGCCATGGCGTCGGCGGCGGGCTGCATCAGCGGGCAGTGGAACGGGGCGGACACCGGCAGAGCCATGCCGCGCTTGATCTCGAATTCCTTGGCCCGGGCGATCGCGCGCTCGATGGCGCCCGTGTGGCCCGAAAGCACGACCTGCCCCGGGTCATTGTCGTTCGCGACCGTGCAAACCTCACCTTCCGCCGCCGCATCGGCCAGCGCCTGCGCCTTGTCGATGTCGGCACCGAGCAATGCGCACATCGCCCCGACACCCACCGGCACCGCCGCCTGCATCGCCTGCCCGCGCAGTTTCAGCAGACGCGCGGTATCGGCGAGGCTGAACGCGCCCGCAGCACACAGCGCGGTATATTCGCCCAAGCTGTGTCCCGCGACGAAATCGGCTTTGTCTGCCAAAGCGATGCCTCCTTCCTTCTCCAGCACGCGCAGCACCGCGATGGCATTGGCCATGATCGCCGGCTGGGCGTTCTCGGTAAGGGTAAGCTGATCGTCAGGCCCCTCGCGCATGATCGCCGAGAGCTTCTGCCCAAGCGCATCGTCGACCTCCTCGAACACCTCGCGCGCTGCGACGCTGGCCTGCGCAAGCTCAAGGCCCATGCCGACCTTCTGGCTGCCCTGTCCGGGAAATACGAATGCTCTCATTATCGCGCCCTTCTTATTGTGGCGCGCGCCCTATGACTGCCATGCGTCGCTGGCAAGACCGAAGGGCACGATCCTGTTGGCGGCATCATGGCCGATATCGGCGGCGCCAAGAAACGGAATAGCGTGGCGCTCGCACCAGTATCGCGCGATTTCTTCCGGTTCGGCACCGAACGGGCGGTCGTTATCCGGCACTTCGCTGACCCGCCCCAGGCGCAGCCCGGCGATGCCGCCGAGATGGGCCGTGGCGTGAAAGAACAGCCGGTCGATCGCATAGAGATGCTCGCTGACTTCCTCGACCAGAACGACATGGCCCGCCAGCCCCGGCATCAAGGGCGTGCCGCAGAGCATGGCGAGCGTCATCAGGTTGAAGGCCGCCGCAGGATGGTGGTCGAGCGAAGGCTCCAGGCATGAGCGGTCGCCGGTGAACCAGCGAAGCGCACGGCGGACGGCTTCCTCGCCGCCCTCGCGCTTGATGTCGCCCGGCATCGGACCGTGGACCGGATGCCCGATCCGCTCGCGATAGAGCGCACCGAGCAGGTAGCCGGCATCCGAATAGCCGAGAAAGCACTTCGCATTCGCGGCGGAATCGAACCGGGCAAGCGCCTCCTGCGCAATCCGGTTCGCGCCATAGCCGCCCCGGGCGAACCACACCGCATCGAATCCCGGATCGTTGGCGCATTCGACCAGCGCGGCGCGGCGGAGTTCGTCCGGTCCGGCGAAATGGCCGTCCACCTGAAAGCACTGGGGGTGGAAATGCAGCTCGACATCGGGAAATTCGGCCTCTGCGATAGCCGCGACACGCGCGGCGTCTTCGGGAGCCAACGGGGTGGAGGGTGCGCAGACGGCGATACGGGGCATGGAGCCACCTGTAACCGGCTTGTCATTCGCGCGAAAGCCGATACCGAGGCCGCGATGACTGCCACCCCCTCCCTCACGTCTCCCGATCTCCTCGGCCACCCCTGGTTCTTCTGCGGCATCGGCGGATCGGGCATGCTGCCGCTTGCGCTGATCCTGCGCGGACAGGGCGCGGAAGTCGCCGGATCGGACCGCAGCCGCGATCAGGGCCGCACGCCGGATAAGTTCGCCTGGCTGGAAAAGCTGGGCTTCACGCTGTTCCCGCAGGACGGCAGCGGGATCGTCTCGGCGGACCAGACGCTGGTCGCCTCGGCGGCGGTAGAGGACACCGTGCCCGAGATGGTCCGCGCGAAGCAGCTCGCCTGTCCCCGCATGAGCCGGGCGGAACTGCTTGCGGCGCTGTTCAACGCCGCACCGCAGGGGATTGCAGTGGGCGGCACCAGCGGCAAGTCGACTGTCACCGGCATGGCCGGCTGGATCATGACCAGCATCGGCCGCGATCCGACGATCATGAACGGCGCGGTGATGAAGAATTTCGCTTCGCCCGACGCGCCGTTTGCCTCGGCGCGCGTTGGGCAGGGCGATGTGTTCGTCTCCGAGGTGGACGAAAGCGACGGCTCGATCGCGCTCTATCGGCCCAAGGTGGCGGTGCTTGGCAATGTCAGCCTCGACCACAAGAGCCTCGAGGAATTGCGTGACCTGTTCGGCGGCTTTCTGGCCAGAGCCGACGTCGCGGCAATCAATCTCGACGATGCCGAAACCGCAGCACTGGCCCCTTGCGCCAGAGTGCTTCTGACTTTCGGGGTCGAAAGTCCCGACGCGATGATCGGCGTAGCCCCCGGCAGCGTGGTAGAAGGCCCCGCCAGCCTTGCCGCGACCATCCTCGACCGGCGCGACGGCACATCGCATTCGCTAGCCCTCAAGGTCCCCGGCCGCCACAATCTCGCCAATGCGCTCGCCGCCATTGCCGGGTGCAATGCCGCCGGAGTGCCGGTGAGCGACGCGGTCTCCGCGCTGGCAACATTCGAGGGACTCGCCCGCCGCTTCGACATTATCGGCACCTCGCCCTCCGGCGTCACCGTGATCGACGATTTCGGCCACAATCCGGACAAGGTCTCCGCGACGCTGGCAACGCTCAAGGCGCACAAAGGCCGCGTCATCGCCTTCTTCCAGCCGCACGGCTATGGCCCCCTGCGCCAGATGGGAGCGGAGCTGGCGGAGGTGTTCGCGGCGAAACTGGATAGCGATGATCTCACCTTGCTGTGCGATCCGGTCTATTTCGGCGGCACTGTCGATCGCAGCCAGGGCAGCGAGCGGATCGTCGCGCTGATCGCGGCAGCAGGCGGCTGTGCAGAGCACATTCCCGCCCGCGAGGATTGCGGCAAACGCATCGCGGAGATCGCCCGCCCCGGCGACCGTGTGGTCATCATGGGCGCGCGCGACGATACGCTGACCCAATTCGCCAAGGAATTGCTGGCGCGGCTGCCCTGAAGTGTGCTGAACTCCCCCAAACGGACAATCGGGGGGAACTACCATGCGCCTGAAACTCGCCTTTGCCCTGGCCCTCTGCGCCAGCGCTACTGCGCTCACCGCCCAGAACGGTTCTTCGCCAGCGCCGCCCGCCAAGCCGGTGTTCGGCGCCGATGGCGTAACCCGGGTCCCCGCCTTCAATCTCCCAGCTTCCGAACTCTCCAGCCCCGAGGCCCGTGCGGCGCAGGCTGCCCGTTCGAAAATGGCTGGCGGCGCGCCGCCACACGATATTCCGGTCGATGTCATGCGGCGGGGGCTCGAAGCCATGCTTGCCCCGCAAGTCGCCGAAATGCGCAAGCGCTATCCGGTCGACATCGTCGATCAGCTGATCGACGGCGTACCGACCCGCATCATCAAGCCGCAAGGCCGGCCGTTCGACCGCACCCGTCTGCTGATCAACCTGCATGGCGGCGGCTTTTCGATGTGTGCGGATGCCTGTGCGCTGCTGGAGTCGATCCCGATCGCCGCGCTCGGCGATTTTGAGGTGATCACCATCGACTACCGCATGGGCCCCGAGGCGAAGCATCCCGCCGCACTGGAGGACGTCGAGAAGGTCTATCGCCGCCTGCTGCCGCACCACAAGGCTTCGAGCATCGGCATCTACGGCTGCTCGGCCGGAGGAGCATTGACGGCGCAGACCGCCGCCTGGCTGCCCCGCAAGGGCCTGCCCCAGCCGGGCGCCATCGGCATTTTCGGCGCGGGCGGAGTGCGCTTCATGGCGGGCAATTCCGCCTGGATCGCCGGTTATATCGACGGTTCCTTCGCGCCGCCGGACCAGGCAAGGGGCGACATGACTCGTGGTTATTTCGCAGCGGCGGACCACGACGATCCGATAGTCTCACCCGCGCTGCATCCCGATCTGATCGCCAAATTCCCGCCAACGCTGCTGATCACCGGCACCCGCGCGATGGACATGAGCCCGGCGATCGTCACCAATTCGGCGCTGATCAAGGCGAGGGTGCCCTCCACCCTGATCGTCGGCGAGGGCATGGGGCATTGCTACATCTACCAGTCGAACCTGCCCGAGGCGCGCGATGCCCATCAGGCGATCGTCGATTTCTTCCGGGCGAATTTGAAGTAGGTTCGGGCGCGAATCAGGAGGGACGGATATGGAATCGGTCGAAAATGCGCTGATCTGGCTGATTGTCATCGGTCTTGCGATCATGGCCGGTGGGCTGATCTACCAGCGGATGACGAAGAAGAAGGACTGAGGCTGCTGCCCGATTTTCCTAGCCAAATTGCGTCTCATACCAACCGTCGGACGGGATGACTTGGCCCCGGACTTGATCCGGGGTCCCGCTTCACTCTGGGGCACGGACAGGAAGAACAGCGGGATCCCGGATCAAGTCCGGGATGACGAATAAGGAGTGCATTGGCCGACCCCCCCCTCACCTGTCGTAATAGCAATTGCCGCCGTCGAGATGCAGCGTGCGACTGGTGATATACCCACCGCCCGGACCGGCGAGGAACACGACCGTAGCGCCGATATCCTTTTCCGGATCGCCCATCCGCCGCATCGGGATGCCTTCCAGGTGCTTCTTTCGGCCCGCGTCGTCGAGCATTTCGTCGAACCAGTATTGATAGGCATCCGACGGGGCGAGCGGGCAGACGTTGTTGACCGTGATGCCGTATTGGCCCCAGCCCATCGCAGCGGTTTTGGTAAGGCCCCGGATCGCTTCCTTGGCGACGTTATAGGCGCCCAGTTCCGGCAAGCCCATGGTCGAGCCGCCAGAGCCGAAGTTGACGATCCGCCCGCCGTGCTGCTTCATCGATGGGAAGCAGGCCTGCATGCAATAGAGCGTGCCGTGGACGCAGATACGCAGCGCCTCGTCCATGATTTCCTCGGTTATGTCCTCAACCAGCGTGCGCTCGGCGTAATAGGCGTTGGTGACCAGCGTCCAGACCGGACCAAGCGCCTGCTCGGTTTCCGCCACCGCCCGGTCGACATCGGCGCGAACCCCGACATCGCCGACGCAGACGATCGACTTCGCACCAATCTCGTCGAGCATCGCCTTAGTCTTATCGAGCGTTTCCCTGGTCCGCCCCATCAGGCCGACTGCGGCCCCCGCCTTGGCCAGCGCCAGGGCTATGCCCACGCCGACCCCCCGGCCCGCGCCGGTGAGGAAGGCAACCTTGCCATCCAGTTCGCCCATATCACTCTCCAATCAGTGTGTTCTCGCGCGGCAAGGTTCGCGCAATCCGGGGCAGGGCACAACCGGTTTGACATCGGTGCCTGAAATGCCGGAAGTGTGAACGGGATGTGCCATGACTGAGACCATCGACTGGATCGCCGGCGACGCCTTCGGCCTGCCCATCCCGGCGCATATCGAAGCCCTGCGCGAGGGCGGCTGTGCTTTCCTCACCCAGGCCTTCCGTGCAGCCGGTTCGCTCGGGGCCGACAACACGGTTACCGCCATCACCCGCTTCGAGGAATGCCCCGGCGGCGGCACGGGTAGCAAACTCTTCCTCTCGGTCGAATATGCGCGGCCAGGCCCGCCGCAGGACCTGTTCGTCAAATTCTCCCGCGCCTTCGGCAATGCAATCCGCGACGGGCAGAAGATCCAGATGGAATCGGAAGTCTGGTTCGCCCTGCTCAGCCGCATGCCGAGGTTTCCGATCCGCGTGCCGCAATGCCTCTATGCCGACTATCACCACGCCAGCGGCACCGGCATTCTCATCACCGAGCAGCTGACGTTCGGTCAGGGCGGGGTGGAGCGGAACTACGTCAAATGCCTCGACCGCGATTTGCCCGATCCGCTGGGGCACTATCAGGCGCTGCTGCGGGCGCTGGCGCGGCTGGCAGGGGCCTATCATGCCGGCGCGTTTCCGGCGGACATGCTGGAAAGGCTGACCCGGGGCTCTCTGGGGGTGAGCGAACGCGCGCCCTACAATGCCGAGCAGATCGCCCGGCGGGTCGAGCGCTGGCGGGAGTTTGCCACAGCTTATCCCAACATTGTCCCCAGCCCTGTCCGCACCCCCGAATTCCTCGCCCGGTTCGCCGAGCAGGCCCCGCGCTTCTGCGGGCACGAGGCGGCGATCGAAGCCTTCCTCAACGCGCCCTCCGATTTCGTCGCGCTCAGCCACTGGAACGCCAACACCGACAACGCCTGGTTCTGGACCGGCGAGGACGGGCGGCTCGAATGCGGGCTGTTCGACTGGGGCAATGCGCGGGTGATGAACCTGGGCGTCGCGCTGGCGGGGTGCTTCTATGGCGCGGAGCCGCATTTCCTTGCCGAGCACCTCGATACGCTGATCGGCACCTTCACCGCCGAGTTCGAGGCCGCCTCCGGCCGCAGGCTCGATCCCGCCGAAGTCAAACACCACCTCGCCCTGCAGCTCGCCTGTTCGGGCCTGCTATGGATGATCGACGCGCCCGCGATTATCGAAAAGCGCGTCCCCGATCTCGCCGCCGTGCCCGATGCGTTCGATCCCCGCGTGTTCGACGATGAGCTGGTACGCACCCAGGTGCACATGTCCGCCGTCTGGCTGACGCTGTGGCGCCTGCTCGATTTCGGCGCGCAGCTGGATCGGTTTCTGGCCCGGAGCGCGTTGCGCTAATTCGCGCCCTTGCCCAGTCCGGTGGCCTTCTGCGCCACATGCACTGCCACCGCGACAATCGCGCCCAGCACCAGCCCGGCGATCCCCGCCAGCACCGCATAGGTCAGCCAGCCCAGCGCCGGCCCAAGCGGTCCAGTGGCGTGTTCGACAGCGTGCTGCAGCGCATGGGCCAGGTCGGTCGGCCCATGCAGGCCCAGCTCATGCGCGCCGTGCAGCACGATACCGCCGCCGACCCACAACATCGCCGCGGTGCCGACTGTAGAAAGCAAGGTCAGCACCTTGGGCATGGCGGCGAGCAGCATCCGCCCGATGCGCCGCGAGGTCTCGTTGCTGCGTCTGGACAGGTCCAGCCCGGCATCGTCCATCTTCACGATCAGCGCCACCGCGCCATAAACCAGCACGGTAATGACGATCCCGACCAGCGCCAGGATCACTCCGCGCTGAAACACCGCCTGGTCCGCCACTTCCGCCAGCGCAATCGCCATGATCTCCGCCGATAGGATGAAATCGGTGCGCACCGCGCCGGAGATGCGCTCGGCTTCGAAGGCGGCCATGTCGTCGATCGGGTCTGCCAATGTTTCGCCGTGCTTCTCGCCGCCGAGCTTCTCCAGCACCTTTTCCGCGCCTTCGAAGCACAGATAGAGCGCGCCGAGCATAAGCAGCGGAGTGATCGCGCCCGGCAGAAACTCGCTCAGCAGCAACGCGGCGGGCAGCAGCAACAGCAACTTGTTGCGCAAGGAGCCCCTGGCGATCGCCCAGATGATCGGCAATTCGCGCTCGGGCTTGAAGTCTGTGACGTAAGTCGGGGTTACCGCCGCATCGTCGATCACCACGCCCGCGGCTTTCGATCCTGCCTTGGCCGCCGCGGCACCGACATCGTCGAGCGAGGCCGCAGCCATTTTGGCGATGACGGAGATGTCGTCGAGCAGCGCGACAAGACCGGAGGGCATTCGCTGGGTTTTCCTATGACTTGGATGGGACTGGCGGCGCGGCGCCGGAATCCACCGCTCGCAGTTTCGCCGCCGCGAGGCAAGCCTGTATCACAGGGTCAGATAATGGAGCGGCCCGCCAGGACGGGAAAGTGGTCCGGGGTGCGGAAAAGAAAATCAGGCCGCCAGGGCCATTTCGACGCGGCTTTCGTCGGGATTCATCCGGCACAGGTGATCGACCACCGAAGGATGCAGCGGATAATCGAACTGGACTCCGGCAAAGTCGTCCCTGAGCCAGCGCACGGTTCCCGAGAGCGCCTCAAGCCCCTCGGTCTTGAGCACGATCCGTTGTTCGACCCTCAGGTCCATGCCCGCGAGCAATACCCGGCAGCCATGGCTCGACAGGTCCCACAGGGAGACATTCTTCCGGGTGCTCAGGGTGCGGCAATTGGCATTGAGCGCTAGCGGATGACGGTCTTCCCTGCGGGCCATGTCTTAACTCCAATCGAACTGCAACTTCTCCGGGAACCTATGTGGAGTAGGCGCTCCGAACGTTAATTTGGCGACGACGGACGGGGTTAACCGGGATTAGCCTAATATCGCCCGCCATCGACGTGAATCCGCTGCCCGGAAGTGAAGCTCGATTCGTCCGAGGCCAGATGCACCGCGATGCCGATGCATTCGGCATTCACCCCCACGCGACCGAGCGCGGTGCGGGCCAGCATGCCGTTGGCGGCTACCACTTCGGTCAGCTGCGCCGCGTCGCCGCCGGTCGCCACCAATCCTGGAGTGAAGGCGTTGACCCGGATGCCATGCTTGCCCCACTCCGCCGCCATATAGCGGGTGAGCAGCCACAGCGCGCCCTTGGCCAGGCCATAGGCGCCGTAGCCCGGCGACGGGTCGATGCCGGTGGACGAGATGACCGTCACCACGCTGCCCCCGCCCGCCGCCATCATCCGGGGCGCAAGGCGCTGCATCAGCCGCAGCGGCCCCCAGGCAATCGCCTGCATCTGGTCGCGGAAATCGTCCATCGGGGTCGCGGCAAGCTCGCCGAAATTGGGGTTGGCCGGCTGGCCGGAGAGCAGCACGACATCGATCCCGCCAAAAGCCTCCCAGGCGGTATCCGCAAGGCGGTCGATCGCCGCCTCGTCGGTGAAGTCGCAGGCGGCGGTGGCAACGCGACCGCCCAGCGCGCGCAATTCGTCCGCCAGCGGTGCGAGCTTGGCCTCCGTGCGCGTCGTCAGCACCAGGTCGGCCCCCTCGGCAGCAAAGGCGTGGGCGAGGTCTCCGCCGAGCAGTCCTCCCGCTCCGGTCATCAGCGCGCGTTTGCCCGTCAGCCTTCCCATAACCGCTCTTCCCATTCCATTTTCCTTCGCGCAGACTGCGCACAACAGTGCGCGATAACAAGCGCGGAGGAGAGGCCATGCAGTTCGAAAGCGTCACCACCGGCCATTGCCTGATCGAGGCCCCCCGCTGGGACGGGCAGCAATTGTGGTTCACCGACATTCTGCTCGGCGGCATCCATTGCCTCAGGCACGATGGCTCGAAGCAAAGCTGGCTGACCGACCGCACTATTGTTGGCGGGCTGGCGCTCAACCATGACGGCAAAGTCCTGTGTTCCGGCACCGGCAGCATCGCCTGGGTCGATCCGGCGAGCGGCGCGAGTGGAACGCTGCTGAAAGAACTCGGCGGCGCGCCGGTGAACGGCGTCAACGACATCTTCCCGGACGGCAAGGGCGGGCTGTGGCTGGGCACGGTCGATCACAACGGGCTGAGAGCGGGCAAGCTCAATTTCGGCCAGTCCGAACTGTGGCGGCTCGACCCGGACGGCACGGCCAGCCGGCATTTCACCGGCATGAGCTTTTCCAACGGCATGGGCCTCAGCCCCGACGGGCGCACGCTCTACATGAACGACAGCGGCACCGGCACCTATGCACATGCCTTGAACCCGGATGGCTCCATCGCCGGCTCGCGGCTGCTCTGCGACAATCCGGACGTCGATGGCCTCGCGGTCGATGCGGAGGGCGGCGTGTGGACCGCCGCCATCCAGGCGGGCGAGATCGTCCGTATCCTCCCCGGCGGTACCATCGACCGCCGCATCCCGGTTCCCGGAGGCCACGCAGTCTCGCTCACGTTCGGCGGCGCGGACCTGCGCGATCTTTACGTCACCAATGCCGCCGAGGGCGCCGGCGCGGCGGTGACAGCCGGGCCCGAGGCCCAGGCCGCGGTGCCGCGCACGGCGGGCATCTATCGCGCGCGTTCCGATGTTGCGGGATTGCCATTGGCAAGGACGCAGTTCGCGATCGGGTAGGACAGATCGGCCAGCTCAGGGAGAATTGAATGCCAGTTTACAACCACACCGGCCAGGCCGTCACCGATCCCGAACGCTCGATGCGCTTCTACACCGAGGTGCTGGGCTTCAAGTACTGGTACCGGCTCAGCCCCGACGACGCAGGCACCACCAAGCTCTGCGGCCTGCCCGGACCGCTCGGGGTCACCGCCTATTACCTCAGGCTCGACGGCTTCGTGCTGGAACTGATGCACTACGCCGCCCCCGGCGCGGGCGCCCCTTACCGGGCGCGCACGATGAACGAGCCCGGCCTCACCCACTTATCTATTTCGGTCGACGACATCCGGGCGACTGCGGCCAAAGCAGTCGAATACGGCGGACAGATCATCGAGGAGAGCGACCTCGGCCTGGCCCTGATGATCCGCGATCCGGACGGGCAACTGATCGAACTGCTGGGCATGGGTTTCCGCGATGGACTGCCGCCGGTGCCGAGATGAACGGTGCGCTAGAGCATGATCAACTTAACTTGAATCGTCATTGCGAGGACCGAAGGTCCGCGGCAATCCAGAGCGCCATGGCACGCCCCTGGATTGCTTCGCTTCGCTCGCAATGACGAATGTTTCAGACAAAGATGATCGCGATCTAAACCAGCTCGCCGGTCATATGGCCTGACCTGCCGCCGCCGCGCTGGCCCAGGCCCATTGGAAATTATAGCCTCCCAGCCAGCCGGTAACATCGACCGCTTCGCCGATCGCATAGAGCCCGGGAACCCGGCGCGCCTCCATGGTTTTGGAAGAAAGTTCCGCCGTAGCGATCCCGCCCGCCGTTACCTCGGCCTTGGCGAAGCCTTCGCTGCCATTGGGCGTAAAGCGCCAGTCCGCCAGGCGGGTCTGCGCCGCTTCCAGCGCCCGGTCGGTCAGATTGGACAGCTCCCGCTCGAGACCGAGCAGCTCGCCGAGTCTGGCGGCGAGGCGATCGGGGAGGCTCTCGCCCAGCAATTTGCGCAGGCTCGTCCGGGGCCGCTTCCGCTTTGCCTCCAGCAACCAGCCGTCTGGGCTGTCGGGCAGGAAATTCACCCCAAGCTGGTCGCCGCGCTTCCAGTATGAGGATATCTGCAGGATCGCCGGGCCGGACAGGCCGCGATGGGTGAACAGTGCCGCCTCGCGAAACGCAGCCTTGCCGCAGCGCACGACGACATCGGCAGCGACACCCGAAAGCTCGCGAAACAGCACATCCTCGCCGCCCAGCGTCAGAGGCACCAGGGCAGGCCGGGGTTCGACAACCTTGAGGCCGAACTGGCGGGCGAGATCGTAGGCAAAGCCGCTCGCTCCCATCTGCGGGATCGACGGCCCGCCGGTGGCGATGACCAGCGCCGGCGCGCTGGCCGTCCGGCCGCCGACGGTGACGCGGAACAGACCGTCGCCATGGCCGACATCGGCGATCGGCGCACCGCAGGAAATCTCGACGCCGCCCTTCGCGCATTCATCCAGCAATAGCGCAACGACCTGTCTGGCCGAGCCATCGCAAAACAGCTGGCCGAGCGTTTTCTCGTGCCAGGCCACGCCATGGCGCTCGACCAACGCGATGAAGTCACGCGGTGTGAAGCGGCTCAGCGCCGATTTGGCGAAATGCGGATTCTGCGAGAGAAATCGCTCGGGCGCGGTTTCCAGATTGGTGAAATTGCACCGCCCGCCACCGGAAATCAGGATTTTCTTGCCCGGCTCCACGGCATGGTCGAGCAGCAGCACCCGCCGCCCGCGCTGGCCAGCGGTGGCCGCGCAGAACAGGCCGGCGGCGCCCGCGCCCAGCACAATGGCATCATGGGTCGTAGTCATCGCGCAGCAATAGATTACGGCACCGCTTTGCCTAACGCTAAATCGCGCTTGCCCTTCCACCCTTGCATTCCCTCGCAAACCCGCTATGCGCGCCCCTTCCCCGTTCCCCGGAACGTGGAAACCCGAGAAAGCCGGAGGGGCCCCGCGATGGTCGCGGATCAGCCAGCGATCGGCATTGAGATGAAAGGAAGCTGCCACCGTGCCGCTTTACGAACACGTGTTCCTGGCCCGCCAGGATTTGAGCCAGGCGCAAGTCGACACGCTGGCCGCCACCGCCACCGAGATCGTCGAAGCCAACAAGGGCAAGGTCGTCAAGACCGAGACCTGGGGCCTCAAGAGCCTGGCCTACAAGATCCAGCGCAACCGCAAGGCCCATTTCGTGCTGCTCAACATCGATGCGCCTCCGGGCGTCATCGCCGAGCTGGAACGCCAGACCGCGATCAACGAAGATATCATCCGCTGGATTTCGATCCGCGTCGATGAGCATGAAGCCGGGCCCAGCGTGATGATGCGCAAGTCCGACCGCGAGCGCACCCGCCGCCGCGAACGTGAGGAGTCGTTCTGATGTCCCGGGCCTTTTTCCGCCGCCGCAAGTCCTGCCCGTTTTCCGGCAAGGATGCCCCGACGATCGATTACAAGGACGTGCGCCTGTTGCAGGGCTTCATGTCCGAACGCGGCAAGATCGTGCCGAGCCGCATCACTGCGGTTTCCACCAAGAAGCAGCGCGAGCTGAGCCAGGCGATCAAGCGCGCCCGTCAGCTCGCCCTGCTGCCCTATCTCACCAAGTAAGGAGGACAGTCCCATGCAGATCATCCTCCTCGAACGCGTCGAGAAGCTCGGCTCCATCGGCGATGTCGTCACCGTCAAGGACGGCTACGCCCGCAATTTCCTGCTTCCCGGCAAGAAGGCGCTGCGCGCCAACGACGCCAACCGCAAGGTGTTCGAAGCCAACCGCACCCGCATCGAAGCCGACAACGCCTCGCGCCGCGGCGAAGCCGAAGTGCGCGGCAAGGACGTCGACGGCATGAGCGTGGTGCTGATCCGCGCTTCGTCGAACTCCGGCCAGCTCTATGGTTCGGTCGCGGTGCGCGATATCGTCGATGCGCTGAACGAACAGGGCGCGGCCGTCGCCAAGGCGATGATCGTGCTGGAACGCCCGATCAAGACCATCGGCGTGTTCGACGTGCGCGTCGCGCTGCACCCGGAAGTGTCGGTGACGGTCAAGGTCAATGTCGCGCGCTCGCCCGACGAGGCCAGCCAGCAGGCAGCCGGCGTCGATGTGCTGGCGGCGATGTTCGAGGAAGCCGCGGCTCCCACGGGCTTCACCGAGGCCTTCGATCCCAATGCCGAGCCGGGCACGATTGCCGTCGAAGAAGACGAGCCTGCTCCCGCCGCCGAAGGCGAAGCCGAGGCCTGACTTTGGCGCAAATCCGGAATACCGGAGAGGAAATCGGGGGGGCGCTTCGGCGTCCCCTTTGATTTGTAGCACCGTGCGCGATATTCCGGGCCCATGGCCACCACCGGAGAAATCGTCGCCGAGCTGACCCTCATCTACGATGAGGCTGTCGCCGCGCTGCAAGCCGACATCGCGCGCTTCGCCAAAGACGGCACCCCTCCGCCAGACGAACGCCGCCGGGACCGCAGCTGGTGCTACCCCGAACTGCGCATCGCCTATGCCGGCGGCGAGCGCCGCTCCGATGTCACCCGCTCGTTCGGCAGGCTGAACCGCGAAGGCACCTACAGCTACACCGTCACCCGCCCGGCGCTGTTCACCGATTACCTGATCGAACAGCTCGAACTGCTCACCGCCGATTACGATGTCTCGGTCGGTGTCGCGCGCTCGTCTCAGGAGATACCGTTCCCCTATGTACTCGACGGCGCCGCGGATCTCGGCGGTATCGGCGCGGCCGAACTGGCCCGGCACTTTCCGGCGACCGAACTGGCTCACATCGGCGACGAACTGGCCGACGGCCAGGACCTCGGCCTACCGGGCGAGCCGATGCCGCTGGCGCTGTTCGATGGCCTCCGCACCGATTTCAGCCTCGCCCGGCTGGCGCATTATTCCGGCACCGCGATCGAGCATTTCCAGCGCTTCATCCTGTTCACCAACTACCACCGCTATGTCGACGAATTCGTCGATTGGGCCGCGCTCAAGCTGGGCTCGGATGGCTATGAGGCGCTGGCCGGGGCCGGCGGGCTCTATCTCGACCAGCCCACCGAGAACGCCCGCCTCGGCCTGTCCGACACCGCCTGGCGCAAGCACCAGATGCCGGCCTATCACCTGACCGCGCCGAACCGCGACGGCATCACCCTGGTCAACATCGGCGTCGGCCCGGCCAACGCCAAGACGATCTGCGATCACCTGGCGGTGCTGCGGCCGGAGGCCTGGCTGATGATCGGGCACTGCGGCGGCCTGCGCGATACCCAGCAGATCGGCGACTATGTGCTGGCCCACGCCTATCTGCGCGACGACCATGTGCTCGATCCGGTGCTGCCGCCGGAAATCCCGATCCCGGCGATCGCCGAAGTGCAGCTGGCGCTGGCGCAGGCGGTGGAAATGGTCAGCGGTGCGAGCGGCATCGACCTCAAGAAACGCATGCGCACCGGCACCGTGGTGACCACGGACGACCGCAACTGGGAACTACGCTACACCCATTCGGCCCTGCGCCTCAGCCAGTCGCGCGCGGTCGCCATCGACATGGAAAGCGCGACCATCGCCGCGCAAGGCTACCGCTTCCGCGTGCCTTACGGGACGCTCCTCTGCGTCTCCGACAAGCCGCTGCACGGCGAGATCAAGCTACCGGGGCAGGCCAACCGGTTTTACGAGGAAGCCGTGGCGGCGCACCTCAAGATCGGGGTGACAGCGTGTGAGCTGCTGCGCGCGGAGGGGCCGAGATTGCATTCGAGGAAATTGCGGGCGTTTAACGAGCCGCCGTTCAGGTAGAAATCAATCCTCCCCGAGCTTGTCTCGGGGAGGTGGCGCGCCGAAGGCGTGACGGAGGGGTAGCGCCGCGCCAGCGGCGCTTATACCAACGAGCGTGGATGCTGACTCACGGTGGGATTCCCAAGGCGCTGATTTTCTGATTCGTTGGAGCGAGCAAGAGGAGGCTCGCCATGGCAGCAGCGATTGGGGTACGAACGGACTACACATCGGCGGATTTGCGTCGGTTGGCGCGGCGATGTGGTGAAGCGGACCAGGTCCGGAGCATGCTGGCTTTGGCGGTAATCCTGGACGGCGGGAAGCCGTATTCGGATAGGTCGTCTGCTTGTTGGTGGCCCTGGTCCAATCCGAAAGATTCAAATCAGTCATGCGCCCAGATATTGCAGGCGAGTCAGTGGTGCTCAAGAATAGTTCGTTAGAGGGTCGCTTCCTGCCGCTCAGTGGCCCGCAGCAAGTCCGTGTTCGAATATAGCACTTGGGTCAATCTGGGCGATGGCCGAATCCCTTCCGGGATTCTGACGGCCAGCATGGCAGACGGCATTCTGCCATTTCGCGGAAGCGGGCCATAGCCCGTCCGGTCCACTATAGCCCGCTTTGGCATGATCCGCCCCACCGTGCGGCGGGGTAATCGGATCATGCTAAAAAGGATGGTGCGGGCGGTGGGAATCGAACCCACACTCCTTGCGGAACGGGATTTTGAATCCCGCGCGTCTACCAATTCCACCACGCCCGCGTTGCGACACGCCTATAACGCTGCGAGCAATATGGGCAATTATATACTTGACGTAGAGACGGCATTTGCATAACATTGGCTCACAAGGAACGAGCCATGGATATTACCAACCCCATCTTCACCGACGCCGACAAGGCCCGCGAACATCTTGAAACCATCAACTGGCCGCACGGTCCGTTCTGCCCGCATTGCGGCGAGGCTGAGAATGTCCATCGCTTGGCTGGCAAGAGCACCCGCGCCGGTTTGATCCAGTGCAACTCATGCCTCAAAAACTTCACCGTCACGGTGGGCACCGTGTTCGAGCGTTCCAAGATCGGCCTCAACAAGTGGCTGCTGGCGACCTATCTGCTGTCAGCCAGCAAGAAGGGCATGAGCGCCCATCAACTGCACCGTATGCTTGGCGTCACCTACAAGACGGCTTGGTTCATGTGCCACCGTATCCGCGAAGCCATGGATCAGCCTTCCGGCCCCCTTGGCGGTCCCGATAAGGTTGTCGAAGCCGATGAAACCTATGTCGGTGGTAAGCAGCGCAACCGCGCTACCCGCACTGTGAAGCCCAAGAAGGCTGTTGTTGCCCTTGTCGAGCGTGATGGCCGCGCCCGTTCATTCCATGTCGCCAACGTCAATGCCAAGGACGTTCGCGCCCTTGTCGTGACCAACATCGACCGCGCCTCGCACCTCATGACTGACGAAAGCGCCGTCTATGAGCGCATGGGCCGCGAGTTCAACGGCCACAGCACGGTCAATCATTCGGCCAAGCAGTATGTCACCACCGGCGGCTTCAAGCACAGCAACACCGCCGAAAACTTCTTCTCCATTTTCAAGCGCGGTGTCATCGGCACCTATCACCACATGAGTGAGGCTCACTTGGGCCGCTACTGTGCAGAGTTCGATTTCCGTTACAACACCCGCACCATCACCGATGCAGAGCGCGCCGACGCCGCGTTGGCTGGTATCGTCGGCAAGCGTTTGACCTATCGGCGGACTGACAAGCTCGCCGCCTAAACTGGCGAAGCTTCCCCGTGTGATCGGCGAGAGCCGCAAGCGCTGGACGCGTTAGGACTCGACTCAGATACTACGCGGCCCCACCATCGATCTGTCACCCGGAGTCAGAGTCAATCTGACCCACCGGCTCTGGCCCGCCGTCCGACAAGCTTACCGCGCCGCGTCTGGCAACTGGAAAGCATCGGATGACAACGGCGGCTCATCTAGCGGTTCATGAACGTGATGGTGGGGCCGGTATTTCTGCGAACGGCGGCTTATCCGAAACGCAGGGCGCTAGTTCACAACCCTTCGTGGCTGTGACCGGTCGCGGCCCAAGGTATCCGCAATGATCACTTGGACCTCGAAAAACGTGAAGTGGACGGTCGATTTGGCTGCAATCATCCGAGCGCTAGCCTTGTTTGCCATCTTTCGTTGAGCGTTCCCGCGAGGAGGTTTCGGCCTTCTCGCGGGTTTTCGTAATGTGAGGCTTGTGCGGGGTTTTCAGCATCCGCGCCAGAACCTCGTCCATCTTCTCTTGATCGGTGTCAGTCATGCCAAAATCCACTAGCACAGAACCGTCCATCTTTGACAGCGTTGGGCGGGCGATAACCCAATGGGCTTTCGTCGAGCAAAAACTCTGCGGCACCTTCGCTTCGTGCATGGGGCCAACCCTCGCTCAAGGGACGGGAATCTACTACTCAGATTGGGCCACGGCCTCGGCAGTCTTCTATTCAATAGAAAATTTCCGCTCCAAACTGGGGATGGTCGATGCCGCCGTCCGTTCCAGGTTGAACTTCCATGATGCGCGTAGGGAAATCGTCATTGGGTGCTGGGAAAAAATCTACGAAAAGACGCGGCGACTGTCCGGAAGACGCAACAAGCTCGCGCATTGGAATGTGATCGAACGTAGCGCAGGGAATCCTAAATTCCCGGACGTGCTAGCCCCGCCTATCGGGAGTCCGTCCTACTATCGCGCCTTCGGAGAGCGTCCATCCCCAAAAGACACACTTTCAATGCACAGCCTCAAGGAAATCACACGAGCGTTCGCGTTGCTGGCTGCCCGTATCGGGGGCTTCAATCACTTGCTGATAGCTCAGCCAGAACTGCGCAACAGATACGCTTTGCAAGTGGCCTATCAGATGGTGAGTTGTAGTCACTCAGACCCGACGCAGCTAGCAGAGATAAAACGCGCTCTATCATGGCCTGAGTGACCACTGGACTTGTAACGGTAGAGCGCCGGCCTGTCGTGGCCACCTATGCGAATCCTCGGTTTCTACGTCAAGTATATAATTGCCAGCAATATGTGCAACGTGAAAAGTGAACAATCCAGCCTATTCCGTTGACATCGCAACCTTCTTACGAGCCGCAATAGCCTTAGGGCGCGCTTTGCGAACATTGACAGCGGAAGCGTCAATATTGTTCTTCAAATGCCTGCCGTAGTATTTTTCTATTATCTCGACGCTATTGCGGCAATTCTTGGCAACTTGATAAATGTCAGTGCCTTCGAGCAAGCGAAGGCAGATGTATGTATGCCGCAGACTGTAACAGGTGCGGATATGACCATCGCGGTCGAATTTCAGATTCAACTCGTCGAGAACGGTGTTCATCAACTCACGGGGCGACTTCCCAGATAGGTGGCGCATTGCCAGTAGCGGCTGCCCTCACGCCGATAAACGTGGAGCGCACCATCGATTAGCTCGTGGGTTTCAACTGGCATTACGAAGTCCCCAAAGTGTGTAAGACTTGTGTAAGTCTTTTTGGAAACCTCGTCTTTGCTCAAACTGTTGGTGTTACAGGGTTTTTGTCTTATATTTTTAAGCTAAACGCAATTTTGAGTCGCTCGCGTCTACCATTCCGCCACAGGGGCCCTGCGCGCCGCGACCGCTTAGCCATGGTGCGGATCAGGTTCAAGCTGGCTTGATCGCCTGCCTCAGCTCAGAACTGCCAATCGACCCCGAGATGGGCGAGGAACGGCGTGTTTTCCATGCTGCCGCCGCCGAGTGCACCGAGTTCGACAACCGGGCCGCGCCTGGTCGGTCGATAGCTGAACGCCGGCCCTTCGATATTGACCGCCAGCGCTGCGGCGAACTTCGCGCCGTCGCGCGCCATTCGGCGATGCGGCAGGTGCGCTCGCGCCTGCGGCGGGCGCCGGGCTTGATCGCGCACGGTTGGCGGGTTGGTGCTGGCGAGATCGTAGCGTGACGCACCGAGCGGCGGCAGCGAGGCGTTCTCGCCTTTCGCTGCGCCGTCCCGGGCATATGTCGTAGGTTCGGCTGCGACCGTCAGGGCTGGCGCGGCCAGCAGAGCCGCGGCAAGTCCAAGATTCCGGATCTTCGATTGCATGGTACGGCCCACCCCTGTCTACCGGGATGGGCTATCGGCCCTACGCCGCTAACTTCGTCTTAAGCCGGACAGTTAGTCCGAAATTAACCACGAATTGTTTCGGCGATCAGCTTGTGCAATTTCGAATGAAGCGCGTCGTTTCCGGCAAGCACTTCGGCATCGCAGATCGGCTGCGAGCGCCCGCGCCAGTCGGTGACGAAACCGCCAGCCTCGCGCACCAGCAGGCAACCGGCGGCAGTGTCCCACGGCTGGAGGCCTTTTTCCCAAAACCCTTCGTAGCGCCCGGCTGCCACCCAGGCGAGATCGAGCGCGGCCGCGCCGAAACGGCGGATGCCCGCGACCTGCGGGGCCAGCGCATTGTAGATTGCGCTCCATTCCGACGGATCGCCGGCGCCCGCGAAGGGAATCCCGGTGGCGATCAGGCTTTCGTCGAGCCGCCGCCGCCCCGAGACGCGCAGCCGCCGGTCCTGCAGCCAGGCCCCGCGGTTCTTCTCAGCCCAGAAGCTCTCGTCGGTAATCGGCTGATAGACCAGCCCTGCGGTTACTTCGCCCCAGCCACCCTTGTTGTAGATGGTCTCGGCCTGCGGTTCCTGCACGGCGATCGAGATGGCGAAATGCGGGATTCCGTGGAGGAAGTTCGAAGTGCCATCGAGCGGATCGATGATCCAGCGCGGCTTGTCCGGATCGCCTTCGATAATGCCTGCCTCTTCCAGCACAAAGCCCCAATCGGGACGCGCTGCCAGAAGTTCGTTGTAGATCGTCCGCTCGGCTGTCTGATCGGCCTTCGAGACGAAATCGGCCGGGCCCTTGCGGGTGACCTGCAGATGCTCGACCTCGCCGAAATCCCGGCGCAAGCGCTGCCCCGCCTTGCGCGCGGCCTTTTCCATGATGCGAATGATGCCGGAGATTGCCATTGCGGTGCTTAGTTCGCCTTGCCGACGTAAGTCCGCTCGTAAACGTCCACCACGATCCGCGTGCCGCTTTCGATGTGCGGCGGAACCATCACGCGCACGCCGTTGTCGAGGATCGCCGGTTTGAAGCTGGAGGAAGCCGTCTGCCCCTTCACCACCGCGTCGGCCTCGACAATCGTCGCCTCGACCTGCTCAGGCAGTGCCACCGAGATCGGCCGTTCATCGTACATTTCAAGTGTCACTTCCATACCATCCTGCAGGAAGGCAGCGGCATCGCCGATAAGGTCGGCGGGGAGGTTGATTTGGTCGTAAGTGTCGCGGTCCATGAACACCAGCGCATCGCCGTCGGTGTAAAGGTACTGGAAGTCCTTGGTGTCGAGCCGGACGCGCTCGATGGTGTCCTGGCTGCGGAAGCGGACATTGGTCTTGCGCCCGTCGATCAGGTTCTTCATTTCGACCTGCATGAAGGCCCCGCCCTTGCCCGGCTGGGTATGCTGGGTCTTGGCGACCTTCCAGATGCCTTTTTCGTATTCGAGGATGTTGCCGGGACGAATGTCCACGCCGCTGATTTTCATGGGGGAAGCCTCTGATGCAAGATAGCCGATTGCCAGACGGGAAACCGGAAAGCCGCGCCCTTAGCGCGGGCGGCGGTCCGTGGCAATCGCGAGTCGCGCCGCTGGCGGCGACTCTTGCCCTGACCCTGGCCCTGACCCCCGCCATGCCCGCCGCCGCCGCGCCGGGCGGCACAATCGGCACCATGCCGATCGGCGACTATACCTGCGAGTTGCCCGGCGATGCCAGCGGCCCGGCGGCCAGGCCCCGGCCGGAGGAGAGTTTCGTCATCGTCACCGCCTCGAGCTATCGCGCTGGCGGCACGATGGGCAGCTATCTGCTGACCGGCGACCAGCTGACGATGACCGGCGGGATTCACCGGGGCAAGCGCTACCACCGGCTATCCGAAGGGTTCCTCCGCCTGATCGGTCCGGACGGCAAGGACAGCGACCTGCGCTGCGTGCGGCGCAAGCGCAACAACAGCTGATTGCAGCCATCCAACATTTTTTCCAGCGCACATTTTTCGACACACCTGTTGTATTTATTGAGGCGTTGCCATAGGATTGGCGAAACAGTTTGATGACGGGTGGAGAGCGAGAGCCATGAACGTCTACGCAGGCAAGATCGAAACCCGCGACGAACCGCTGGTGCTGGGCACCGAGCCGATCCCGGCGAAGTACTATTACGACTCCGAATGGTACGAGCTGGAGCGCAAGGCAGTGTGGATGCGCTCATGGCTCAATGTCGGCCATGTCTGCGAATTGCCCGAGCCGGGCAGCTTCATCCGCCGCGAGCTGGAATTCGCCAAGGCATCGGTGCTGATCGTGCGCGGCAAGGACGGCACAATCCGCGCCTTCCACAACACCTGCACCCACCGCGGCACCCAACTGACCGATGAGGCCTGCGGCAAGAAGAACACCTTCAGCTGCCCC
Source organism: uncultured Alphaproteobacteria bacterium (assembly GCA_963775115.1). Classification (GTDB taxonomy): domain Bacteria; phylum Pseudomonadota; class Alphaproteobacteria; order Sphingomonadales; family Sphingomonadaceae; genus Novosphingobium. The sequence continues at coordinate 644,509 of CAVZHP010000003.1, read as the reverse complement.
TACCACATGTGGACCTTCGGCACCGACGGCGCACTGATCTCCGCGCCCGACTTCGAGCGGTTCTATACCACCAAGGAAGCCAACGGGCTGAAGCCGGTCGCGGTCGACGTCTGCGCGGGGCTGATTTTCCTGTGCTTCGATCCGCAGGAGGATCTGCCCACTTTCCTGGGTTCGATGGCGCCAATGCTCGAGCAGGTCCCCCTCGCCCGCGCCACGACATACCAGGAATACCACTATGACATCGACGCCAACTGGAAGCTGACGTACGACAATTTCCAGGAAAACTATCACCTGCGCTTTGTCCATCCGCGCACTGCCGGTGCCGGAGGCTTTGGCCTGGACAACCCGTTCGGCTATCCCTCGCACTTCACGCTCAACGGCATCCACCGCACCCAGACGATCTGGACTCATCCCGCACCGGAAGTCCCCGAAGTGCTATCCACCATGTTCATGCGCGGCATGCCCCGGCTGATGGCCGACGGGTTGATGGAATTGCCTTATCCCAGGGAATACGTCGCGCTGTTCCCCAACGTTTTCCTGCTGTGCAACCCGGGGCAGCACTTCCTGCATACGGTGTTGCCGCTCGGTCCGGAGAAATCCCGCGGGGTGATCCGTCTCTATTGGGTGGGCGAGGACGAGACCGCCAGCACCCGCTTTTTCCGCGAAGCCTCGATGGCGACTGCACGCGACGTCCATTCCGAAGACGTCGATATCATCCGCGCCGGCCAGCGCGGCATATCCAGCGGCGCGCTCGAGCATATTCATTTCCAGGAAAAAGAAGTGCTCTGCCGCCACCTCATCAAGGTGGTAGAAGAAAAGGTGGAGGCCTATAAGGCCGAACACGGCTAAAGCCCGGCCGGGAGAGAAAAGTTGGATCTGGGACTGCAAGGCAAGGTTGCGATCGTCACCGCCGCGACCGCCAACATCGGGCGCGGAATCGCCCTTGAACTGGCGGCAGAGGGCGTGAAGCTGGTCGCCACCGGGCGCGATGCCGAGGCCGGCGCGAAAGTCGTGGAACTGGCGAAGCAGCGCGGCGCCGCCGATGCGATTTTCGTCGCCGCCGACATGCTCGACCCTGCCTCACCGGCGCGCATTCTGTCCGAGGCGGAGAAGCTTGGCCCGGTCGATGTGCTGGTCAACAATCTTGGCGGCAATGTCGATCAGGGCTTCTTCGTCGATTCCGATCCGGACAAATGGGCTGGCGACATCGATCTCAATTTCGGCACAGTGCTGCGCATGACCCAGCCGGTGCTGAAAGGCATGATCGCCCGCAAGCGCGGCGCTATCGTCAATGTCGGCTCCACCGCCGGGCTAGTCGGCGACTACATGTTGCCGGTCTATTCGGCGATGAAAGGCGCGGTGCACGCCTTCACCGTGGTGCTCGCCAAGGAAGTCGGCCAGCACGGCATTCGGGTCAACGCCATCGCCCCCTACGCCACTTTCGCCACCACGCCCGACGCCTTCAGCAAGGGCAGCCGGTTCAACCCGGAGACCGGCATGTTCGCCCAGAAGGGTGACAGCATTTCACCGGAAGACAGCGCCATCCGCCAGCGCCGCACCTTCGTCGGCAAGCCCTTCGCCACGCCCGAGGAACTGGCCGCCGTAGTGGCGCTGCTGGCTTCGGACCGGTCGAGCTTTGTTACCGGGCAGGTCTGGCCGGTCGATGGCGGTTCGCTGATGTAGACCGGCAGCGCTCCCGCAGATTGCCTCTGGGCAAGACTGCGCGTTCGCGGCACAAGGTCCGACGATAAACAACGGGAGAGTCCTGAGTGCTCGACGCAGCCAGCATCGTGGCAGATGCCGAAACCCTGGCGGGCCTGGCCGACCCGGAACCGCAGCTCCAGGTCAATCTGCGGGCGCTGGTGGATTCGCTCAACAAGGACGCGCGGCACAGCCCGGAAGGCCGCGCCAGCTGCCGCCAGGCTTTGCTGCGCGTCGTGCGGGACCGGCTGGAACTGCACAAATGGCTGCGCGACTTCCCCCAGATCGAAGCCGAGACCATCCGCGAGCCGGTGTTCCTCACCGGCCTGCCGCGCTCCGGCACCACCTATTTCCAGTACCTGTTCGACCAGGATCGCCGTTTCCGCTTGATCCGCACCTGGGAAGCGGTGATGCCCTTCCCGCCGCCGGGCCACGACCCTGCCTCGGTCGACCGGCGCAAGGCGATGGAGCGCGAATTCAACGAGGAAATCCGCACCAAGGTCGAAGGCTTCGACGCGCTGCACCTGATCGATGAGGACGGGCCGCAGGAATGCCACCTGTCCCTCGAATACGGCTACGGCGCGGCCGGCTATCACAACATGTACGACGTACCGGACTACTTCGATTTCCTGATGGATGATCTGGACCTCGAACCGGTCTACCGCCTCCACCGGGAAATCCTGCAACTGCTGCAATGGAAGACCCCGCAGCCGCGCTGGGCGCTGAAATATCCCAACCACGTCATCGCGATGGACACGATCCTGAAAGTCTATCCCGACGCCCGCTTCGTGATGACCCACCGCGATCCGGCGCAGACGCTCGCCTCGATCTGCAAGATGACCTATTCCCTGCGCGGCGCCCGCGAGGCGGGGCCGGTCGACGCTAACCGCGTCGGGCAGCAGATGCGCCACTTCATCCGCCGCCACATCGACAAGATCATGGAGTTCTGCACCGGCCCCGATGCCGGGCGCGTCCACCATGTCGACTACTACCGCGTCGCGGATAATCCCGCCGGGGTGCTCGACGAAATCCACGCCAGCCTTGGCATCGACACTCCCGACGATGTTCGCGAATCGATCGCCACCTGGCGGCGCGACAACCCGCAAGGCAAGCGCGGCGAGAACAAATATACGCTGGAACAGTACGGCCTGGACTATGAGGAAATCAGGGAATTCTATTCCGATTACATACGGCATTTCGACATTCCGCGTGAAGCCGTGGGCACTGCCCGGCACAGCGCATCAACCTGAAAGGAAGAGATTATGGCAACTGTGGCAATCAGCGACCGCGCCATCCAGGAATTGATCGACCGCGAGGCGATCCGCGATCTGGTGCTGTGCTACTCGCGCGCGATCGACCGCAAGGACATCGAACTGCTGCGCGACCTCTACACCGAGGACGCCACCGACACCCATGGCGACAGCTTCGACGGCAATGCCGAGGATTACTGCAAATTCATCGAAGCATCGCTGCCGCACATGCAATACAGCGGGCATCACGTCTGCAACCACATGATCAGCATCGAGGGCGATGTCGGCAACGGCGAGGTCTATGCGGCCTGCTGGCACTATCTCCCCGATCAGGCCAACCCGGGCAAATGGCTCGAGGATTTCATGACCGTGCGCTACATCGACAACTACCGCCGCTGCAACGATGGCAAATGGCGCTATTCCAAGCGCGTGGTGACCTACGACCTGCACACCGTGCGCCCGTTCGAGGGTTCTGGCCTGCTGGGGTCCAGCCCGGTCGATCCGAGCTACGAGGTGTGCACGCAGCGGTTCTTCCAGCGGGGCGCGCGGGCGTAAATTAAATAGGGACTGTCCCTATTTATCGAACAAGCCTGCGTAGTCCGCCCGCAACGCAGCCTTTTGCACCTTGCCCATGGCGTTGCGCGGCAGGGCATCGACCACCAGAACCCGGCGCGGCTGCTTGAAGCGGGCGATCTGGCCGGAAATCGAGGCGAGGACACCCTCCTCGCTGAGCGCAGCCCCCTTCTCTCCCACGACTACCGCCACCACCGCTTCACCCATATCGGGATGCGGCACGCCGATGACGGCCGATTCTTCGACACCCGGCAGCGCATCGATCGCTTCTTCGATTTCCTTGGGATAGATGTTGAGGCCGCCCGCAATGATCAGGTCCTTGGCGCGACCAACCAGCGTGATCCGTCCGTCCGCCGACTGGGTGGCAACGTCGCCAGTGATGAAGTAGCCATCGCTGCGGATTTCCTCGGCGGTCTTCTCCGGCATCCGCCAATAACCCGCAAACACGTTCGGCCCGCGCACTTCGAGCACGCCCGGCTTACCCTGCGTGACCAGTTCTCCGCCCTCACCGCGAATGCGCACGTCTACTCCCGGCAAAGGATAACCGACCGTGCCAGCCACCCGTTCACCGCCTGCATAGGGGTTGGAGGTAATCATCCCGGTTTCGGTCATACCGTAGCGTTCGAGAATGCGCTGGCCGGTCCTGGCCTCGAAACGCGCGTGCGCGTCGGCGAGCAAAGGAGCGGAACCGGAAATGAACAGACGCATCGTCTTGCAGACATCCGGTGTCAGCTCCGGCGCGGCAGAAAGCCGGGTGTAGTGCGTCGGCACGCCCATCAGCACGCTGGCGCGGTAGAAATCGGCGATCGTGGCAGCGGGATCGAATGTCCGGTGAAACAGTACGGAGGCCCCTGCCAGCAGCGCCCCGTGCAGCGCAACGAACAGCCCGTGGACGTGGTAGATCGGCAGCACGTGGATCAGCACGTCGTGGCTCTGCCAGCCCCACAGGTCCTTGAGCGTCAGCGCGTTGCTGAGCAGATTGGCATGAGTCAGCATCGCTCCCTTGGAGCGGCCGGTGGTGCCCGAGGTGTAGAGGATGGCGGCGAGGTCGGACGGCGCGCGCTCCTCGACCGGGAGACTGGTATCGGGCAGATCCTCAAGCAGGCTGCCAGTGCGGTCCGTACCCAGTGTCACCAGACGGCCCGATTGCATCAGCCCCCGAACCCCTGCCTCGTCACCGGGCCGGCAGACCACCACCGAGGGCTCAGCGTTCTCGAGGAAATAGGCCAGCTCCGCCGAGGTATAGGCGGTGTTGAGCGGCACATAGACCATCCCGGCGCGCAGCGCGGCGAGATAGAGCAGCACGTTTTCGGGCGACTTCTCGACCTGGACGACAATGCGGTCGCCCACCTGCCCACCCAGCCCCCGCAGCCGCGCGGCGAGTTGGCCGGTGCGCCGGTCGAGATCGGCGAAGGACAGCGCCGTCGCCCCGCCTTCGATCAGGAACGGCTTGGGACCGGCCCGCCGGGCGCTGGCAAGGAAATGGGCGAGGATGTTGGCGTTGCCGGTCATCCGCGTTCAGTCCTTGCCCAAAGGCACGTTGAACCGGTCATGATAGAAGGCCAGCCGCCGGCGCAGATCGGCGGTGTCGAGGCCATATTCTGCGGGATTGTATTCATGCCGCCCATGCTTGTCGCGCGGGGTCTCGCTACGCCACTTCAGCATTGCTGCGCGCGCTTCGGGCGTAAATTCCTCGCCGAGAAAGGCGTAGAGCTGTTCAAGCACCGGGAATGGGTCCTTCTGGAACGGCGCGAAATAGATATCGAAAAAGCGATGCTCGTTACCACGCTCGCGAAAAGCGATCATCCGCTGCTGGCCGAGTTCGGCGTTGAGCGTCGCCAGCTCGCCGATCCACTGCTTGTCGGGCCGGTCGGTATAGGGTTGGGTCAGCTCGAAAAACAGGTCCGCCATCGAGGGCACGACATTGGCAACGTCGCGGTGCGTCATGCAATAGCGGGCATCGGGAAACACATCGTCCAGCGCATCGATGAACAGCGAATAGCTGGGATTCTTGAGCCGCCAGTTGGTCGGCGGACAACGCCACTGCAGCAGCTTGAACACCCGCTTGCAGTAGCGGAAGGTCGGCGTCAGGTCCGCCTTGTAATGCAGCCATTCGAGATAGGCCGGCACCTTGAACGAGGCCTGGAATATCTGCGATTTGAAATCGTAGCCCATGGTCAGCTGGTCTTCGGTGGGCGCAATGGCCGTTGAAGGCAGCATCTGCTTCATGCGCGGCGTGATGGTGTCGCGCTGGGCCATGAAGCCTTCCATCATGGCGATGCGCGGATCGGTGTGGCGGGTTGCCGCTTCCGGCGGCGGGCACGGCATCATCGCCTCCCAATTGTGCATCACCCGCACATGCGGGTCCTCGCCGAGGATGCAATGCAGCGCCGACGATCCGGTGCGCGGCAGGCCAAGGATCAGCACCGGGGCGACAATTTCCTGCTCGTCGATTTCGGGATGACGGGTGTACCAGTCTTCTACCTCGAGGCGTTTCGACAACAGCATGACAACCTGGCCATTGAAGCCGGCGCGCCCGGCATCGTTGAGATTGGCCTCGCGGTCGGCGGAACTCGACCAGGATTTCGAGGCCTTCGCGGAAACTGTCCTCGCCGAAATTCTCAAGGCCGGTCGCGGCCTTTGCCTGATCGATCAGATCGGAAACTCTGCCCAATTTTATCATCCTTCCCAAGACTCGAATTCATTGCTAGGCTAGAAGGCAAAGCCGGGGCAACCCCGCGATAGTGTGGAGAGAGATATGGCAGGCAAGGTCAGGGTGGGCGTGCTCAACGACATGAGCGACACCGCAGAGGGCGCGCAGGGCGACATCACCGATTACCTCAGGCGCGAAGTGCAAGCCGTGCAGGCTGCCGGGCGGCTCGATGCGGAGGTGGAATTCGTCCATTCGTACGGCCTCGGCCTGCCCGCTGGGACTGCGCAGGCCGTCGAGCGCGCATTCAACGAACTGGCCGCGCAGGACGCGATGCTGATCGCCGGGCCGGCCATCGGCGACAATGCGCTGATCGCCACGCCGCTGGTCGAGGCCGCACGCATTCCGACGATCAACTGGGCCGGGGCCGAGCGCGGACGCGGCGAATGGATGTTCCACCTGCAAGTCGGCAGCCACGAGGACGAATCGCTGGTCATGGCGCGGCATCTCCATTCCGCAGGGGTGAAACGCGCGGGCGTAGTCTACGATCAGTCGCCGATCGGCACCCGGCACCTCAAATATCTGGAAGACGAGGCCCGCATCCTCGGTTTGGAAATATGCGCCGCCGAGCCGATCTCGCCGCTGGAGGAAGACGCCAGCGCACAGGTCGCCAAGGTGCTGGCCGCCAAGCCCGATGGCATGGTCTACCTCGGCCTTGGCCTGTCCGCCCCCGCCGTTGCCCGTCCGCTGGCGGCGAGCGGATGGCAAGGCCCGCGAATCCTCAACACGGCGGGCCTGCGCGGCTACGATCCGGCATTCGCCCGGCAGATCGACGGCTGGATCTACATCGACATGCATTCCGACCACAATCGCACGCTCAACGCCCTGCGCCAGCGGAGCGATTTACCGAAGGTCCCGGCAGTATGGCTGGCCAAGGGCTACGACTTCGGCCGGCTGGTGGCGGAAGGTCTGGCGCGGGCGACGGAATTGACCCGCGAAGGCATCAAGACCGGCCTCGAACAGGTAAAATGGCTACCCGCTGCCGAGGGCGAGGAAGGCACCACGCTGGGCTTTGGCATCCAGGACCGGGGGGCGCTGCACGGGCGTTATCTGGTGCTGACGGCAATGGGTGAACGGCGAAACGGTGGAAGTTGCAGGCTGACGGGTTGAATTCGAACTGCCAAAGCTTACTTGCCGAGGCCCGGTCTCGATCTGCCGGGAACCACGGAGATTTGCGATGAAACTGCTGCGGTGGAGCCTGGCGGGCGCGAGCGCGTTTGTTATCTACAAATATTCCATCGGCAGGAAGGCCAAGGGCGACGACGTGTTCCAGTCGCCGGAACGCTCTCTGGCCAACGCCCGGGAGGACAAGAATGTCCGCGCAGTGAAGTCCGCGGCCAGGCCGAAGCGCAAACGGGCTGCGACGAAAGTCCCGGCAAAATAGGCGGTTAGCCTACATCGCCTGAATATGCGGCGCGACGCCGGCCACGCCGACAATCGCCCGCTGCAACAGCCGTTTGCCGACCTGGCCGAGTTCGCCGCGCGCGTGCTGCAGGGCGATGTTGTCCCAGACGATGAAATCGCCGTTCCGCCAGCGGTGTTCCAGCACCCGTTCCGGAGCATAGAGGTGATCGTAAGCCGCGTGGAGGAGATCGCGGCTGTCTTCCCATTCCATTTCCAGCACCCTCACGGTTTGCAATTCGCTGGTCCACAGGCACCTTCGGCCGTTGTGCGGATTGGTGTGGAAGGTCGGAAAGACGCCGCGCTTCTGCGCTTCCGGATCGCGGGTATCGCAGGTGCGACCGGAGATTGCGGTGTAGTGCGGCGAGATCATCTCCTGCTCGCGGCCTTCGAGCGCCTGGGCAAGCGCCGGCGGCAGGGTTTGCGCCGCCGCTTCGGCGCTGGCGAACAGGGTAGAGGACGCCTCGTCGACGACATCGAGTGCGTGCAGCGACAGCGCATCGAACGGGTCATCGGTATAGGCCGCATCGGCATGCCAACTGAGCGCCGCAGCGGCCGGCCCGCCGCCTTCGTTCGACATGTATCCGTTTTCGCCCTCGCGCAGCAGAATCGGCCCGAGCAGCCCGCAAATCTCGTGCTGGCGCTCCATGGTCAGGCTCTGGCCGCGGGCGAGGATCAGCCCGTGATCATTGAACAGGTCGCGGAAATGGCCCGATTCTGCGGACGTGAACGGCTCCGACAAGTCGCGCAGCACTTCGACGCCGAACGGCGACAAGGGCCGGAAGGGCAGCTCGTCACCGCCCTGCCCGCCGACCCCCTGCCCGCCGCCGACACGCGGCAGCAGGAAAATCTCGCTCGCAGCTGAAAGTGGCCGAGACCAGTCGGCGGCAATGTTGCCATCGACCGCGAAGGCCGCGCGCACCGGCGCGATCTCGGCGAACCCCGGTGCCATCGCGTCGAGCAGCCTGACCAGTTCGATGAGGCTTCCGGCGGCAATGTCCATGGTCTCGCGGCTGCCGAAAAATTCGGCGGCGAGCGAGCGATCGACCACGATGTTCACGCCCGATCAGCCCGCTCGCGTTGCCGCCCAGATCTTGTCCGGGCTGAGCGGCAGATCGCCCATGCGCTTGCCGATGGCGCGGCTTACAGCGTTGGCGACGGCGGCAAGCGGCGGCACGATCGAAACCTCGCCCACGCCTTTCACTCCATAGCGATGATCGGGGTTCGGCTTCTCGACCATCACCGCCTCGATCATCGGCAGGTCGGATGCGACCGGCATGCGGTAATCGAGAAAGCCGGGGTTATCGAGGCGGCCCTCGGCGTTGTAGATATAGGCCTCATTGAGCGCCCAGCCGATGCCCTGCACCGCGCCGCCCTGAATCTGGCCCTCGACATAATCGGGATGGATTGCGCGGCCGACGTCCTGGATCGCGGTATAGCGGGCGATAGTCACCGTACCCGTCTCGGGATCGACTTCGGTATCGCAGATGTGGACGCCGAAGCCTGGCAGGTAGCCGGTGGCATTGAGGCCGACTTCGGCGGCGATCGGCCCGCCGGTGAAGGCGGCCGTGGCGGTGATCTTCGCCAGCGGCATGCGCTCACCCGCCTTGTCGCCCGTCAGGCAAACCAGTTCGCCCGCTTGCCATTCGACACCCTCGGCGCCGACGCCCCATTGCTTTCCGGCGCGTTCCCTGACCTCGGCGATAACTGCCTCGCAGGCACCGATCACCGCCTTGCCGGTGGCGAAAGTCGTGCGGCTCCCGCCGGTCACCATCGAATAGCCGATCGAGGCGGTATCGGCGATATTCACCCGAACCTGCTCGTAGGGCAGGCCCAGCGTCTCGGCCGCCATGATCGCCATCGAGGCGCGGCTGCCGCCGATGTCGGGGCTGCCGGTGGTGACGGTCACCGAGCCGTCCTCGCCCAGGCTGACTGCCGCGGTCGAAGGCCCGCCGTAATTGCCCCAGTAGCCGCCTGCCACTCCTCGTCCCTGGTTCGGCCCGAGCGGCGCGCTCCAGTGCGGATGGGCCTTTGCCGCCTCGAGGCATTCGGCATAGCCGATCTCGCCGAAGGGAATGCCGGTCGGCTGCGCGTCACCCGGGCGCACGCAGTTCTTGAGGCGGAGCTCAAGCGGGTCCATGCCCAGTTTCTGCGCCAGCTCGTCGAGTGCGCTTTCGACCGCGAAAGTCACCTGCGGCGATCCCGGCGCACGGTAGGCCTTGCTGGCCGGCCGGTTGCACAGCACTTCGTAGCCGGCGATTCGGGCATCGGGCACGTTGTATTGCCCGAGCGCGCAGACCATGCCGGAATGGGCGGAAAGCCCGGGGAAAGCACCGGCGTTGAACAGGAAGTCGATTTCCGCGCCAGCCAGCGTGCCATCCGCCGCCGCCCCGATCCGGAGAGTAACCACCGCCCCGGGCGCGGGGCCGGACGCGCGGAACACGTCTGCACGGCTCATCACCAGCCGCACCGGGCGGCCGGACTTGCGCGACAGCAGCATCGCCACCGGTTCGAGGATGACCCCGGTCTTGCCGCCAAAGCCGCCGCCGATCTCGAGCGGCGTCACCCGGATGTCGGCCAGGCTGATCGCCAGAATCTGCGCAGTGAGCGAGCGGACCGAAAAATGCCCCTGGCTCGAGACCCAGATCTGCGCCTGTCCGTCGCTGTTCCACGAGGCAACGCAGGCATGCGGCTCGATATAGCCCTGGTGCACCGGCTCGGTGGTAAAGCGCCCCGAGACCACCACCGCCGCCCCGGCGAGCGCCGCTACAGGATCGCCGCGCTTCAGCTCGACGCGCATCGCCGCGTTGGACGGTCTGGTGGGCCTGGGATCGACGCCCTTGGTGAACAGATCGTCGTGCAACACCGGCGCATCGGCGCGCATTGCCTCCTCCGGATCGAGCACATGCGGCAGGATCTCGTAATCCACCGCGATCAGGCGGCACGCCTCCTCGGCGATCGCCTGGCTGGTCGCGGCGACAGCGGCGAGCGGATGCCCTTCGAACAGCACCTTGTCATGCGCCATGCATGTTCGCGAGAGGTGGACGATGTCAGAAGAGGACTCGCCTGCAGCGACCAGCACCGATTTCAGGTCGGGAAAGTCAGCGCCGGTGACGACGGCTTTCACACCGGGCAGCGCCTCCGCCTTTTTGGTGTCGATACTGCGTATCCGGGCATGCGGATGCGGGCTGCGCAGGATTGCGCCCTGCAGCATGCCGGCAGCGACGAAATCGGGGCTGTAGATTGCTTTGCCGGTGACTTTGTCGACCCCGTCGGGGCGGACAGGCCGCGTGCCGACGAGCCTGAAGGCTTTCTTGTCCTGAGGGGCGTTCATGCGCTTACCCTTTCCTGCCGAAGTTCAGCCGCCGCATCCATCACGGCACGCACGATCTTGTCGTAGCCGGTGCAGCGGCACAGGTTGCCCGCCAGCCAGTAGCGCACTTCGCTCTCGCTGGGGTTCGGATTGTGGTCGAGCAAGGCCTTGGAGGCGACGATAAAGCCTGGCGTACAAAATCCGCATTGCAGCGCGCCTTTCTCGAGGAATTTGCGTTGCACCGGGTGCAGCTCGCTGCCCTCGGCGACGCCCTCGATGGTGTTCACCGTCCGCCCCTCGGCCTCGGCGGCGAAGACCAGGCAGGAGCAGACCATCTTGCCGTCGAGCATGACGGTGCAAGCACCGCAGTCGCCAGAGCCGCAGCCTTCCTTCGAGCCGGTGAGGCCAAGCTCGTCGCGCAAGGCGTCGAGCAGCGTCAAGGCGGGATCGCAGAGGAATTGCTGCGCATCGCCGTTGACGGTGGTGGTAACGAGTAACTTGCTCATTTCGTGACTCCGGCCCGCTCGCGGGCAATGGCAACAACACGTTTGGCCAGCACACCGGCCATATCGGTGCGATAGGCAGCCGTGCCGCGCTTGTCGCTGATCGGCTTGCAGGCGGCGCGGACCGCCTCGGCCATGCGTTCCAGCGCGGCATCGTCGAGCCTGGTGCCGACGAGTGCCGCGCCCGCCGCTTCGACCAGCAGCACGGTTGGCGCCACCGCGCCAATCGCGATCCGGGCAGACGTGCAGGTTCCGCTCGCGTCCAGCACCAGCGCCGCCCCAGCCCCGGCCACGGCAATGTCCATCTCGGTGCGCGGGATCGAACGCAGGTAGGCGTCGCCTCCCCCTGCCGGCCGGCCCGGCAGCCGGATTTCGACGACGAATTCGCCCGGTGCCAGCGAGGTTTTGCCCGGCCCCGTTGTAACCGCTTCGACCGGAACCTCGCGCCGACCGTCCGGGCCGGCGATCACGCAGGTCGCCGCTGCCGCGACTAGCGCCGGCACCGAGTCCGCTGCCGGCGAGGCGTTGCACAAGTTCCCGGCCATGGTTGCGCGGTTGCGCACCTGCACCGAGCCGATCAGGTTCGCCGCCTCGACCACGCCGGGCCAGGCAGCGGCCAGCGCCTTGTTGTCCTTCAGCGCGGTGCACGGGGTTGCCGCGCCGATCGCGAAACCGCCAGCTTCGGCGCGAATGCTGTTCATCCCGGCAATCCGCTTGATATCGACGATGGCCGACGGCACCGCGCGGTGCGAGCGCAGCTGGACGATCAGGTCCGTCCCCCCGGCAAGCAGCATGGCCTGCGTGTTGGCGGCGAGCAGCGCTATCGCCTGCTCGATAGTCTCAGGTGCATGAAATTGCGGCGACGGCATCGCTTTCCTCTCGATTTATCCGGTGTCAGGGTTTCAACCCCAGCCAGATTCGTCAACCGATGATTGCAAACAGGCGGCAATTAGGATTTTCTGACGCGATGACAGACAGCAAAGCCGCGATGCCGGATTTCCCGCCCGGTGCCTTCGCCCGGGTCGATGAAGGCGACGACGCAGCGTTCTACGCGCCGCCCCGGCTGGTCACCCATATCGACGACAACGCGATTGCCGCGCTGTCGGAATTCTACGCCAGGATGCTGAAACCTGGCGGCACAGTGCTCGATCTGATGTCGAGCTGGGTCAGCCACCTGCCAGGCGACCTGCCGCTGGACGAGGTGATCGGCCACGGCATGAATGCAGCGGAACTGGCGGCTAATCCGCGCCTCACCCAGCAATTTATTCAGAACCTCAACCGGGATTCAGCTTTGCCCCTGGAAGACGCCAGCTGCGATGCGGTGCTGTGCTGCGCCAGTGTGCAATACCTGCAAACGCCGGTCGAGGTCTTCGCCGAAGTGCGGCGGGTGCTGCGGCCCGGTTCGCCGTTCATCGTCAGCTTTTCCAACCGCTGTTTTCCGACCAAGGCGGTGGCAATATGGCGTTCGCTCGACATCAACGGCCATGCGACGCTGGTGCATCGTTACATGGCCAAGGCGGGCTTTCCGGACGTGACCGCGCGGCTGCTGGCGGATGGGCGCTACAGCGACCCCCTGGTGGCAGTGGTTGGGACAGCTTAAACCGGCCCGCCATCGACCGCCAATGTCACCCCGGTGATGTAGCTCGCGGCATCGCTCGCCAGAAAGACAATCGCCCGCGCGACATCCTCGGCCTGCCCCGCCCGCTGCAACGGGAAGCTCTTGCAGAATGCCGCGACATCGAGGCCACTGTCGGCGAAATCCTTCGAGGCATTCTCCGTCGCGATCAGCCCCGGGGCGACGCAATTGACCCGCACGCCAAGCGGTCCCCACTCGGCGGCAGAGACCCGGGTGAACATCTGGATCGCCGCTTTGCTGGCCGAATAGGCCGACATGCCGGCGACGCCCTTGGTCCCTGCGACCGAGGAATTGTTGACGATCGCACCGGACCCTTGCGCGATCATGTGCCGCCCCGCCTCGCGGGTGCAGAAAAAGGTCGTATCCATATTGACGGCGAATTCGCCCCGATAGACCTCCGTCGCCATGCCGTTCAGCGGTCCGTGGTGCCCCCAGCCGACATTGTTGACCAAAATGTCGATCCGCCCCAGTTCGGCGACGACGCGCGCGACCATTGCCTTGACCTGTTCCTCGTCGCGCAAGTCGGCGCTGACCGGAAGGCAGCGACGCCCGGTAGCTTCGGCGATCTCCCGCGAAGTCTGCTCCAGTGTCGCTTCGGTGCGTCCGGATATCGCCACATCGGCGCCATAGCGCGCCAGCAGATGCGCCGTCGCCGCGCCGATGCCGCTGCCGCCGCCGGTCACCAGCGCCACCCGCCCGCTCAGATCGTAGCCATCCGGGGTCATATTGCTCTCCTCGCGCTTATGTCCTTGTGAGGCAGTGATAGGAACAATAGTCTGATCCGCAAAACAGAACCGAGGAGAGAGCGATGGAGATTCTCAAGGGCATCAAGGTGCTCGACCTGACCATGTGGGCCTTCGTGCCTTCGGCGGGCGGGGTCATGGCCCATTGGGGCGCCGATGTGATCAAGGTCGAGAACCCGCATATGCCCGACCCGATGCGCACGCTGGGCGGCACGCTGGAGCCGGGAGGGGCGAGCGACCAGTTCAAGCATTACAGCCGGGGCAAGAAGTCGATCGCCATCGACCTGACCAAGCCGGAAGGCCGCGAACTGGTCTATCGCCTCGCTGCCGAGAGCGATGTCTTCCTCACTTCCTACCTCGCCCCGACCCGGCGGCGTCTGGGCATCGATGTCGAGGACATCCGCAAGGTCAATCCCAACATTATCTATGCGCGCGGCAGCGGCTATGGCCCTAAAGGCCCGGAAGCCGACCGCCCCGGCTACGATTCCATCGCCTGGTGGTTCCGCGGCTCGCTCGGACAGTCGGCGATGGACGGTAATGGCTCGCCGTGGCCGACGTACATGGTCGGGCACGGCGACGGCATGTCGGGCATGGTTTTTGCCGGCGGCATCTGCGCCGCCTTGCTCCACCGCGAGCGCACCGGCGAGGCCAAGGTGATCGACAGCTCGCTGATGGGCACGGCGGTTTGGTTCAACGGCCTTCAGATCATGGCCGCGCAGCACAAACCCGTGGAGCGAAAATTCGGCCCCGCGACCCGTCCTCCGCCGCCCGAGGGCGTACCCGCCGACATGGTTTCGGCGCTGCGACAGATCTACCAGACCAGCGACTGGCGCTTCATCAACCTGCTGTTCCTGGGCGACGACGACCGCGATTTCGTCGATCTGATGGGACTGATCGGCAGGCCCGAACTCGCCAGCGACCCGCGCTTCACCGACGCCAGGGGCCGCGTCGCCAACAGCAATGCGATGCTGGCGATACTGGATGAGACCTTTGCCTCGAAAACGCTGGAGGAATGGAAGAAAATACTGGTCAAGGCGCGCGGTGCCTGGGCGCCGATCCAGACGCCCGAGGAGATTTATTCCGACCCGCAGGCCATGGCGAACGGCTTCATGCGGCCGGTGGCCTACGCGGGCGGTGAGTTGAAAGTGCCGGTGCCGCCGATCCTGTTCGACGAGGAAGCAGGCGATCCGCCGCGTGCGCCGGACTTTGCCGAGCATTCGGAGGAAATCCTGCGCGGGCTGGGATTCGGTGCGGACGAGATCGGGAGATATCGGGAGAGCGGGGTGGTGGTGTGACCTCTAGCCCCTCTCCCTCAATCGCATATGCACTAATTCGTCACCCTTAACTCGTTTGGCGGGTACCCCCTTCCATCATGTATCAGGGTGACGATAATTGAGAGGTCGGGTTCGTATGCGACAGCCTCCTCCCTCATGGGAGAGGGGCGACGTCCTTACCCGCAAAAAAGTCTTTCAGCTGCTCCGGATCGGCCGAGAAATCCTCGGCCAGTTTCACCCGCGCGACATTGGTGGTGTAGGCGGTGACGACATACATCGAGACGATCGCGATCAGCGCCATCACTCCGGGATAGCCGAAAGCGGCGATAGCCTCTTCGCGGGTATCGTGCTCCAGCGCGCCGGTGGCGAGCAGCTGAAGGTTTGCCGCGTGGGCGATCCGCTCATCGTCGCCGGCAAATACCGGGTCACTGCCAGCGCGAAGCGCAGCAATCAGCGCACCGGACAGCCCCTCGTTCTCCGCAAACGGCACATGGAAATCGAACTCGACCAGGGCCCCCAGCTTCGCCGAAGTCGTCAGCACGATCAGTTCGCGCAGCTTGCCGGGCAGCGCCGTGTTCGCCCGGATCGCCCCGCCCAGCTTGACCATCAGATCGCCGAATTCGGGAAATTGCAGCCAGGCGTTGTATAGATCGGGCAAGCGCTGCGCCTCGGCCCCGCCGGTATAGAAGCCGCGCGGACCCAGCGTCAGCTCGTCCCAAAGCGCGCGCTGTGCGGGGTCGAGCTCGTCCTTGCCCAGTACCGGAAATCGCTCCATCGCCGCCTCGCTTCCACCCAATGCAACAAGCCTGTTTGAATCCTGCCGCCCGGTCAACTAGGCTGCCGGGAATCGGGAGAGTGCAAAATGCAATTCAGGAAACTCGGGGCCACCGGTCTCGACATCGCACCACTTGTGCTGGGCGGCAATGTGTTCGGCTGGACCACGGACAAGCAGACCAGCTTCGTCATTCTCGATGCTTTCCTCGACGCCGGGTTCAACGCCATCGACACGGCGGACGTCTATTCGATCTTCGTGCCGGGCCACATAGGCGGCGAATCCGAGACCGTGCTGGGCGAATGGATGAAGGATCGCGGCGCCCGCGACCGGGTGGTGCTGATCACCAAGGGCGGCCTGCCGATGGGCGAAGAGCTCAAGGGTCTGGGGCGCGACTATCTGCCCAGGGCGGTCGATGCCTCGCTCAAACGATTGCAAACCGATCGCATCGACCTCTATTTCTCCCACAGGGCCGATGACGAGACGCCGGTGGGCGAGACGCTCGAGACTTACGCAAAGCTAATCCAGGCGGGCAAGATCGGAGCCATCGGAGCCTCGAACTACACGCCCGCTCAGCTCGGCGAGGCACTGGCGGCAGGCGAAGGCGCCCCGGCCCGCTACACCGCCTTCCAGCCGCACTACAATCTGGCCGAACGCGGCGAATACGAGGGGGAGCCGGAAGACCTTTGCCTGAAATACGGGCTCGGGGTGATCTCCTATTTCTCGCTGGCGGCGGGCTTCCTAACCGGCAAATACCGCAAGAAGGAAGACCTGGAGGGACGCGCCCGGGGCGGCAGCGCCTCGATGTATTTCAACGAGCGTGGACTGAAGCTGCTGGAGGCACTCGACGCCGTCGCCGCACGCAACAACGCCACCCCGGCGCAGGTCGCGCTCGCATGGTTGATGGCGAGGCCGTCGATTGCCGCACCGATCGCCAGCGCCACCAGCCTTTCGCAATTGTCCGACATCCTCAAATCGGCGGAACTGCAACTCTCGCCAGAGGATTTTAAGCAACTCGAAGTTTGAACTGCAACACTACGAAAGGATTACGAAAATGGCTAAATTCTGCATGGTCGTCCAGTCGCAAGCCCTGCCCGGTCGCGACGACGATTATAACGACTGGTACGACAACCAGCATTTCGGCGACATTTGCGCGATCCCTGGGGTCACCGGTGGCCGCCGCCTGACGGAAGCTGCCGTCATGATGGGCGAACCGGGACTCAAATATCTCGCGCTCTATGAAATCGAGACTGACGATGTTGGCTCGTTCATGGCCGAAATGGGCCGCCGCGGGGCCGAAGGCCTGATGCCGATGACCGATTCCATCGATGGCCCGGCCTCCAAACTGTGGATCTACAAGGTCGACGACAAATACGCATAGAAAGGCAGCGCCATGCGTGTCCTCGTCGTCGGCACCGGTTTCGGTTGCCGCATCCAGGTGCCCGCCTTTCGTGGGGCCGGCTTCGAGGTCGCGGGGCTGGTGGGCACCGATCAGGCCCGCACCGCCGAGCGCGCGGCGGCTAATGGCGTTCCCGGGTCCTTCACCGATCTCGGCCAGGCGATCGACGCCACCGGGGCGGACGTTGTGGCTATCTCCACCCCGCCCTTCACCCATTGCGAGCTATCGATCCAGGCGCTCGAAGCGGGCTGCCATGTGCTGTGCGAAAAGCCCTTCGCCCGTGACGCCGCCGAGGCCCGCGCCATGCTCGCGGCGGCGGAAAAGGCCGGTAGGGTCCACGTCATCGGCAACGAATTCCGTTTCGTGCCGCAACGCGCCGCTGTCGCCCGGGCAATAGCCGACGGACTGATCGGCGAGCCGCGCTTCGTCAACCTCACCCAATGGGCGGGCTTCATCAAGGCATGGGAGGAGGACTTTCCCGACTGGTGGTTCGATCCCGCGCAGGGCGGCGGCTGGCTGGGGGCTTCAGGCTCGCATGCGGTCGACCAGCTGCGCGCCTGGCTGGGCGAATTCGATTCTGTCAGCGCCGGGCTAGGGCAAGTTGCCCTCACGCGCGGGCCTGTGGATGATTCCTACAGTCTCAGGTTTCGCATGAAGAACGGGGTCGAAGGTATTCTGCAGCAATGTTCGGGCGCCTATGGTCCGATGACGGAACTGTCCCACATCGCCGGCAGCAAAGGGCGCATCTGGTTCGATGGGCCGGTCGTGCATTTCGCCGATGCCGATGGGACACGCGAAGTGCCGGTTCCCGCCGATCTCGAACTTCCTCCGCCCCCGCCGCTCACCACTGACCCGCGCAACCAGCGGGTCGACTGGCAAGCCATGGCCTATGTCGAGATCGCGCCCTACACCGAGCTGTGCAGGTCGCTGAAGTCGGCGATCCTGGGCGAGATACCTGCCTCGCCGGTGCCGGTGGCGACATTCGCCGACGGTCTTGCCAACATGCAGGTAATGGACGCTATCCGCGCTTCGGCAGAGGCCGGCGGCGAACTGGTCAAGTTAGATTAGATTCTGGAGTTTTCCTATTGAAATTCGCCCTCAATATTCCGCTCGTGAAAGCCGGGACCTTTGGCAAGGCAAGCGCCGGCGAGGCCGTTCGCACCATGGTGAAGGCGCTGGAGGACGCGGGCCTCGACGCCTGCCTTACATCCGAGCACCCCGCACCCTCGGCGCATTGGCTGCACAACGATCCCGGCGGACACGACTGCACCGATCCGCTGACCGCCTTTGCCTATGTCGCGGCCTGCTCAAGCAAGCTGCACTTGTTTACCAACATCGTCGTGCTGCCCTACCGCAACCCTTTCATCCTGGCGAAGGCGGCGGCGACCTTGCAGGTGCTTTCGGACAACCGGCTGCTGCTGGGCGTCGGCGTCGGCTACCAGCAGGAGGAGTTTGACGCGCTGGGAGTGAACTACGCCGAGCGCGGGGCGCTGGCCGACGAAGCGATCGAGACCATCCGGCAAATCTGGGCTGGCGGCGAAGTGATCAAGCAGGGGCGGAACTTCAATGCGCCGGGCAACGAAGCGCGGCCCGTGCCCTCCTCGCCGCCACCGATCTGGGTCGGCGGCGGCAGTGACGCGGCGCTCAAACGCGCGGCGCGGCTCGGCGATGGCTGGGTGCCCTATTTCTCCGTGCCGACCAACGATCCGCAGGTGCGCCGCTCGGCAGTTACCGACATGGCGCACTTCGGCGAGAAAGTGGCTCGGTTGCGGGAGATGCGGGAGCAATTCGGTCGCACCGGACCGTTCGATCTCGCAATCGCCCCGCCGTACCGGCCCAAGGAGATTTCGAAGGCGAATGCGGAGAGGTTCCTCGGCGAAGTGGCTGAACTGGAAGCGTATGGGGTGAACTGGCTCTGGACCACACTCCCGGCCACGAGCCTGGAGGAATATTGCGACTTCGTGGCATGGTTCGGGGAGGAAGTGGTAGGGGTTTACCGGCGGGGCTGAACCAATTTAACCAGGAAGAATTGATTCCCCGTCTCCCTTATCGAAGGCCATGAAGCCCCTCCCCGGCGGGGAGGGGTTGGGGCGGGGGAGCGAGGCAAAGCCGAGCGTCCCACCTAGCGATGACGCGAGGCCTTGCGGCCACGCTCCCCCACCCCCGGCCCCTCCCCGCCGGGGAGGGGAGAATGAGGCAACTACGCTGGAAAATCGTGTTAACCCAGATACTCCCGCCTGAACTCCGCCGCAAACACCGCAAACCGGCCCTCGGCTATCGCATCGCGCATCGCTTGCATCAGCTGCTGGTAGAAACTCAGATTATGCTCGGTCATCAGCATTGCGCCGAGGATTTCGCCGCTCTTCACCAGATGGTGCAGGTAAGCCCGCGAATAGGTCCCGCAAGTCGGGCACGAGCACTTCTCGTCCAGCGGCGCCTCATCCTCGGCGAACCGCGCATTGCGCAGGTTCAGCGGGCCTGCCCAGGTGAAGGCCTGACCGTTGCGTCCCGATCTGCTCGGCAGCACGCAATCGAACATGTCGATCCCGCGCTCGACCGCGCCGACCAGATCGTCGGGCTTGCCGACACCCATAAGATAGCGGGGCGCGTCCTGCGGCAATTGCCCCGGCGCATAGTCGAGGCAGGCGAACATCGCCTCCTGCCCCTCGCCGACGGCAAGCCCGCCGATGGCATAACCGTCGAAGCCGATGTCGCGCAGTTCCTGGGCACTTTCCCCGCGCAGCCCTTCGTCCAGAGCCCCCTGCTGGATGCCGAACAGCGCAGCATTTGCCGCATGCTCGCCGCCCGCATCGAAAGCATCGCGCGAACGCTTCGCCCAGCGCATGCTCATCGCCATGCTTTTCGCGATCGCGTCGCGCGGCTGGTCAGCGCGCGGGCATTCATCGAAGGCCATGACCACATCGCTGCCGAGCAGGCGCTGCACTTCCATCGAGCGCTCGGGACTGAGCAGATAGCGCGAGCCGTCGAGGTGGCTGGCGAATGTCACGCCTTCCTCGGTAATCTTGCGGAGGTCCGAAAGGCTCATCACCTGATAACCGCCGCTGTCGGTCAGGATCGGGCGCGACCAGTTCATGAAATGGTGCAGCCCCCCCAGCCTAGCCACGCGCTCGGCCCCGGGCCGCAGCATCAGGTGATAGGTGTTGCCGAGAATGATGTCCGCGCCGGTCGCCCGCACGCTCTCCGGCTTCATCGCCTTGACCGTCGCCGCGGTGCCGACCGGCATGAAGGCCGGCGTGCGGATTTCACCCCGGCGCATCTTGATCGTGCCGGTGCGCGCCTTGCCCTCGGCGGCGTGGATGGTGAAAGAAAATCGGGTCATCGCCAGCGCCTATAAACACATCCGGGGAAGACAAGTGCGAAAATTTCCCGCAGACTGACTGGCAAAAGAAATGGGCATGAAAGGATGACAATGGGCGATCAGCAGGTGAAGGACTTCTTCAGCGACCCAGATATCGCGCAGGACTTGCCCGGCTATCTCGCCGCCATGCGCGGCAAATGCCCGGTGTTCCGCGAGCCGCACCAGAACGTCTTCATGGTCACCGGTTATGAGGAAGCGCTGGAAGTCTACAATCAGCAGGCAGAGGTGTTTTCATCGGCACTGGCGGTCACCGGCCCGCTGCCGCACCTGCCCTTCACGCCGGAAGGCAATATTCGCGAACAGATCGCTCAGCACCGCAAGGAAATGCCCTGGACCGATCATCTCGCCACTTTCGACGGCACCGAACACACATCGCACCGGGCGCTATTGCAAGCCCTGCTGACGCATAAGCGGCTCAAGGCCAACGAAGACTATGTCGGCGGACTGGTCACCCGGCTGGTCGATGGGCTGATCGACAAGGGCGGCTGCGAAGTGACCAAAGACTTCGCCCATGCACTCTCGACGCTGGTGATCGCCGATCTCCTCGGCGTGCCGGAGGAAGACCGCGACGATCTGTGCAAGCTGATGGGCCCCGATCCAACCCAGCTGGGCGGCGACGAAGGCTTCAAGATCGGCCCGGACCCGCTGCTGTTCCTGCATGACAGGTTTCTGGGCTACCTGACGGAAAGGCTGAAGAACCCCAAGGACGACATGCTGACAGATCTCGCCCAGTCACGCTTCAAGGACGGCAGCGATCCGGGGCTGGAGGTCAAGGCGCGGCTGGCCTGCTTCCTGTTCGGTGCCGGGCAGGATACTTCGGCGCGGCTGGTTGCCTTCTGCTTCCGCACTCTCGGCGACCGGCCCGATATCCAGAAGAAGCTGCGAGCCGAGCCGCACCGCATTCCCGAATTCATCGAGGAAGTGCTGCGCACCGATCCGCCGGTCAAGACCATGTCGCGGCTGGCGGTGAAGGACGGCGTGGTCGGCGGGGTGACGATTCCCGCAGGCTCGGTCGTCTCGGTGTGCAGCGGCGGTGCCAACCGCGATCCCAGGCATTTCCCCGATCCCGACAGCTTCGATTACGACCGCCCCAGCGTGCGCGATCACGTCGCCTTCAGCCGCGGCTCGCACGGCTGCATCGGCGCACCGCTGGCCCGGATGGAAGTGCGGGTGGCGCTGGAGCAGTTCCTGGAGCGGACGTCCGACATCAGGATTTCCGACGCGCAGCATGGACCGGCAGGCGCGCGGCGTTATGAATATGAGCCGACTTACATGCTGCACGGGCTGCGGGCGCTGCATGTGACATGGGACAAACGTTAGGCGCCGCGCGAATTATCCGATTGTTCCGCCGTCGAACCGGCCATAAGGGGAAGCCGATATGTGTCCGTAACCCCGGACCCGGCCCTGCGGGCCACCAACTTCCGCGTTAATATTGAATTCCACACAAGAACTGGTGTCCCGAATCATGAAATCCGCCTCGATATCCGCCGCTGTCGCCTGCGCCATACTGATCGTATCTGCACAAGGCGTCAGTGCCGCCGCGCCCGCTCCGGCCGCGACGCCGCCCGTGCAAATGATCCCAGGGCTGGCGATCGCCAACATCGACGCGATCGTGGGAAACTCGAATGCGTTCAAACGCGCGGTAGAGCAGCGCCGGACGGCCTATAAGTCGCAGATCGACGCGGCGGAGGCCCGGCGCAAGCAGATCAACGCGCAGATTCAGCCGCTGGTCGAAAAGTTCAACCGGGAACGGCAGGCCGCAGCCGCCGATCAGGCCTCGCTGCAACAGCAGGCACAGGCCATCCAGCAACTGCAGCAATCGGGCCAGCAGGAGTTGCAGCGGATGCTCGCACCGGTCGGCCTGTCCGAGGCCTATGTGGATGAGCAGATCAGGGCCACTCTCGATCCGGCAATCAAGGCCGCTATGGCGAAAAAGGGCGTGTCATTTGTCGTCACGCCGCAAAATGTTCTCGCCTTCAACGATGCCTATAACCTCAGCCCGGACATCCTGGCCGAGCTCAACGCGCTCCTGCCCTCGGCCCAGGTGACTCCGCCCGCAGGCTGGGAGCCGCGCGCGGCCCGCGAGGCCAAGGCGGCGCAGGCGCAGGCGCAGGCAACACCGCCGAAGTCCGGAAAATAGGCAAAGGGCACCGGTCTGGCCCGACCGCACCGCTCATTTGACAAGGTTTGCGCCTCGGCCGAATTACCTTTTGTGGTTAGAGCGGCAACAGCAAACTCGCATCGCCATAGGAATAGAAGCGATACTCCGCAGCAATGGCATGGGCATAGGCCGCCTGCATCCGCTCCAGCCCCATCAGCGCAGACACCAGCATGAACAGGGTCGAACGCGGCAGGTGGAAGTTGGTCATCAGGCCGTCGACCGCGCGGAAGCGATAGCCGGGGGTGATGAAGATCGCGGTGTCGCCTTCGAATGGCTGGATGACGCCGTCGTGCCCGCAGGCGCTTTCCAAAAGGCGCAGGCTGGTAGTCCCGACGGCGATGATACGCCCGCCAGCCGCCCGTGCCGCGTTGAGCCGGGCAGCGGTTTCCGCGTCGATCCGGCCCCATTCGGCATGCATGGCATGGTCGCCGGTGTCCTCCGCCTTCACTGGCAGGAACGTGCCCGCGCCGACATGCAGTGTCAGTGTCTCGTGGGCAATCCCCGCTTCGGCCAGCGAGGCCATCAGTGCAGGCGTGAAATGCAGTGCGGCGGTCGGCGCGGCGACGGCGCCTTCTTCCCGCGCGAACATGGTCTGGTAATCCGAACGGTCGGCCTCGTCGGTGGCGCGCTTGCCGGCGATATAAGGCGGCAGGGGCATTTTCCCGGCGCGCTCGAGCAAGACTTCCACTGGTTCCTCGCCTGCGAAGGCGAGCGTCCAGCTGCCATCGGCATGGCGCTGTTCCGCCGTGGCCGAGACACCGGCGGGGAAGGCAATCAGCTCCCCTTGCCGTAGCCGTTTGGCGTTACGGACAAAAGCCTGCCAGCGGCGCAAGTCGAGCCGCTTGTGCAGCGTCGCGCCGATGCGGGCTTCTCCTCGCCTGCCCTCGAGCTGTGCCGGGATGACGCGGGTGTCGTTGAACACCAGCACATCGCCCTTGCGCAGAAGCAGCGGCAGGTCGCGGATATGGCGGTCGGCAAAGACCTTGTTCCCGTCCACCACCAGCATGCGCGCGGCATCGCGGGGGCGCACCGGGCGCAGGGCGATTCGACCGGAAGGAAGTTCGAAGTCGAACAGGTCTACGCGCATGGAACGGGCCAGATCAGCGCGCAGCCCGCCCTAATTCGATGTAGAATTGCTCAGCTGATCCGCGGTGATCGCCGCAGCGGCAGCCGGCGTCGCGGCCGGTGCTGGCCGCGGCAGATTGTCCGCTGCCAGCGAAGCCTGCAGGATTCTCGTCGGCTTCTCCGGCGGCTCGCCCCGTTCGATTGTATCGACGGCATCCATGCCCCCGATCACCCGGCCAAAATTCGTGTACTTCCGGTCGAGCGCGAAGCGCGGATAGAAGACGATGAAGAACTGGCTGTTCGCCGTATCCGGCTGGTCGGTGCGCGCCATCGAGACGGTACCGCGCAAATGCGGCATCGAATTGAATTCGGCCTTGAGGTCCGGAAGCTTCGATCCGCCTGCGCCGGTCCCGCTGGGATCGCCGGTCTGCGCCATGAAGCCGTCGATCACCCGGTGGAATATGATGCCGTTGTAGAAGCCTTCGCGCACCAGCGCCTTGACCCGCTCGACATGACTGGGCGCCCATTCGGGCATCAGCCGGATCGCCACGCGCCCGCCGTTCGACAGATCGAGATAGACGACATTCTCGGGCGAATGGGTGACGTCGGGATCGATCACGGTTGGCAGCACCGGCGCAGCGGGGGGAGGCGGCGTCTTCTTGGCCATAACCGGCGTGGCGGCAAGCGTAAGACCAAGCAAAAACAGGGCAGTGCGGCGAGAAAGCATCGGCAACTCTCAGCAAACGCCGGGATTTGAAAACGTCATCCGGCAGAACGATACGGCGCGGCGAATAGCGAGGTCACGCTTTCGTGGCAATGAACGATAGTAACTCCGTGACAGGTAGCGGAGAAATCCGTCAGTAGTCCCCCATCGGCCCGTTCTGCTTCACCCGCGCCATGACATCGTCGCACACTGCCGGACTGACGAAATGCGAAATATCGCCGCCAAACAGCGCGATTTCCTTGACGAGCTTAGAAGCAATCGGCTGGAGGCCGACGTCGGCCATCAGAAAGATGGTTTCGATCCCGGCGTTCAGCTGCTGATTCATGCCCGCCATCTGATATTCGTATTCGAAATCGGCCACAGCGCGCAGTCCGCGAATTATCACTTTCGCGCCCTGCTTCTCGGCAAATTTCATCAACAGGGCGTTGAAGCCGACGACTTCGACATTTTCGATTCCAAGCGCCGCCGTTTCGCGCCTGACCATCGCCATGCGCTCGTCCGGCGTGAACATGGGATTTTTCGAAAGGTTGGTGGTGACGCCGATAATCAGCCGGTCGACCAGCTTGGCTCCGCGTCGGATAATGTCGGAGTGACCCAGCGTGATCGGATCGAATGTGCCGGGATAGACACCCACTCTGCCGCCGCCGGAACTTGGCATCAGTGATTCCTTTCGACGATATACCGCGCCAGTGCGCGCAGCAGGTCCGCTTCGGTTCCGTGCTGGGCAAGATGGGCCATGGCCTGATCGACCAGCATCCGCGCCTGATCGCGAGCACGCTCCGGGCCCAGCAGCGAAACGAATGTCTGCTTGCCGGCCACCGAGTCCTTCCGCAGCGCCTTGCCCGCCGCGGCCTCATCCCCTTCGTGATCGAGCAGATCGTCGGCGATCTGGAAAGCCAGACCGATATCGCGGGAATAGCGGCGCAGATGGGTTCGGCCCTCGGGCGGCACTTTGCCCAGTATCGCGCCCATTTCCACCGATGCTGCCAGCAATGCCCCGGTCTTGAGCTGTTGCAGACGGGTGACGGTCGAAAGGTCGAAGTCCTCGCTCTCCGCCACCATGTCCATCATCTGTCCGCCAGCCATGCCCTGGGCACCGCTCGCGGTGGCGAGAGCGCCAACCAGTTCGATCCGGGTGAAGGGATCGCCGGAGGTAGCCGTATCGGCCAGAATTTCGAAGGCGAGGTCGTGCAACGCATCGCCCGCCAGCACCGCTGCGGCCTCGTCGAAGGCACGGTGCAGCGTAGGTTTGCCATGACGCATGGCGTCATCGTCCATGCACGGCAGATCGTCGTGAATCAGCGAATAGACGTGGATCGCCTCGACCGCGACACCGGCGCGCACCGCAGAATCGCGATCGACCCGGTACATGTCGGCAGTTGCGGTCAGCAGCAGCGGGCGCAGCCGCTTGCCCCCGCCGATCGCGGCATAGCGCATCGCCTCGATCAGCCGCGAACGCGGTTCCGCCGGGACCGGCAGCAGCGCGTCGAATTTGGAATCCACTTCGCGCGCGATTCGCGTGAGGCCTTCGGCCAGCAGCGGATCGGTGTGCCCCGCCCCGGACACTGTCAGCTGCCTGCTTCGTCGAACGGTCGGGTGGAACTGGCCGCGCCGTCCGGCCCGGCGACGATTTTCTCGATCCGCGCCTGCGCCGCGTCGAGCCGCGCCTGGCAATGCTTGCGCAGCGCCTCACCGCGTTCGTAGAGCCCGATCGACTCGTCGAGCGGCACTTCGCCGCTTTCGAGCTTGCGCACGACGTCTTCCAGCGCACGCAGCGCGTCCTCGAAGGTCAGGGCGGCAATATCGGGAGCGGGTTCGGCCATGGCTTTGCAGCTTTGACCGCGAGCGGCATCCCGGTCAAGCGGCCAAAGCCGCCTCAAGGGGGGTCAGTCCGCCGGTGAATGCCCATCCGCAGCCGAAACCGCGCCCCGGACTTGAGCGGGATCCACGTTGCGCGATGCCGCCCAGCGCTTCAGGGACTTCAGGGCGATAGGCAATGGTGCCGCGCCAGCGATCGAACACCGAACCGTCGATCGTCTCATTGATCGGTGCCAGCAAGCCAATTGTGCCGTCGCGCGCCGTCTTCTCGATCGCCACACGCCCGATCTCCCGGTCGAAGGGTTTGAACAGGCGGATCAGGCGGTAAAGGCCGAAGGCGAACTTGCGGAATGACGGATCGATCTCGCCAAGCACTTCGCCGCCGGTGAGCGGAATGGGCTGCTGCGCCTCAAGACCATGGCTTGCCGCCCGCTCCATGATCCAGGCCAAGGCCAGGTTCGACATCGAACTTCCGGCGATACCGCCACCGACATTCGAATGCGCACCGGCAAACCAGCGTTGCTCGATACCCGGATGCGGCGGTGACGGTCGCTCGCTCCCGCCGGGCCGGGGCGAAAACTTCTCCCAAAGGGTCGGCGCGAAATCCTTGCGCTGCTCGTCGATCGCCACTGCATGATAGCCGTGTTCGACGAAGACCGATGGCCTGGTGTTGTGAAACTGGAAGTCGCGGCGGCTCAGGCCCGGAATGTTGCCGAAGGGAATTCCGAGCGAGCCGACGGTGTCCCAGACGCCGACGAACTTGATCCTGATCTGGCGGCTATTGGCGACCAGCCAGCTTTCGCCGGCATCGGGCGTGCGGGAATCGGGGTCATCGGGATGGTCGATCGAATGCGAGATTTCCTGAAGGCGGCGCGTTGCCGAATTGCGATAGTGGTCCCAGATGCGGTCGATCGTGGCATCGTCGCTGGCGCGCGTCAGGCCGCACTTGACCACGAGACCCGCCAGCGACCGCGCGGTGAAGGCCCCGCGGCTGAAACCGAACAGGAAAATCTCGTCATTGTCCGAGTAGTTCCGGATCAGCAGCCGGTAGGCATTCGCCACATTTCGATCCAGCCCGAAGCCGAATATCCCGCCGCGCAGCCGTTCGCTCCATTTCGTTCCCACCCCAGGCTCGTAGCAGGCGATCTGCTCGAGCCCGTCGCTGGCGCGAGTACGGACGTTGCGGCTGAACCGGAAGACGTTGGTCTCGTCGTTCCGGTCGTTCCAGGTCCCGTCCATGAAAATCGCAATGCGCTTGGCCATGTCGCCGCCTTCCCTTACGCCAGCACCCACCTGTTGAAACAAGGCTAGGCGGATTTGGCAAGCGCGGTTAAGGCGCGGCGCATGCCAAACTCGCCATCGTCAATCACCCCCGAAGTGCCAATCACTCCCGAAGTGGTCGCCGCCCATGGGCTATCCGAAGAGGAATACGCCCACGTCCTGCATGCACTTGGCCGCAAGCCCAATCTGGTCGAACTGGGCATTTTTTCGGTCATGTGGTCGGAACATTGCTCCTACAAGAGCTCGCGCATCCATTTGAAAAAGCTGCCCACCGAGGCTCCCTGGGTGATTTGCGGACCGGGCGAGAATGCAGGTGTTATCGATATTGGCGATAATCAGGCCGCCATCTTCAAGATGGAGAGCCACAACCACCCGAGCTACATCGAACCCTATCAGGGCGCGGCGACTGGCGTGGGCGGCATCCTGCGCGATGTCTTCACCATGGGCGCACGCCCGGTTGCAAACCTCAACGCGCTGCGCTTCGGCGATCCGAAACACCCGAAGATGAAGCATCTGGTGCAGGGCGTGGTCGCGGGGATCGGCGGCTATGGCAATTGCGTCGGCGTGCCGACGGTCGGCGGCGAGACCAATTTCAACCGGGCCTACGACGGCAACATCCTGGTCAATGCGATGACCGTGGGCGTCGCCGGTCAGGACAAGATCTTCTATTCGGCGGCCACGGGCCTGGGCAATCCGATCGTCTATGTCGGCTCAAAGACCGGGCGCGACGGCATTCATGGCGCGACCATGGCCAGCGCCGATTTCGGCGACGACATCGAAGAAAAGCGCCCGACCGTGCAAGTCGGCGATCCGTTCGTCGAAAAGCTGCTGATCGAGGCCTGCCTCGAACTGATGGCAACCGACGCCATCGTCGCGATCCAGGACATGGGCGCGGCGGGCCTGACCTCGTCGAGCGTCGAAATGGCCTCCAAAGGCGGTGCAGGCATCCGGCTGAACATGAACGCCGTGCCCTGCCGCGAAGAGGCGATGACGCCCTACGAGATGATGCTCTCCGAGAGCCAGGAGCGCATGCTGATGGTGCTCAAGCCCGGCAAGGAGCCGATGGCCGAGGCGATCTTCCGCAAGTGGGAGCTCGACTTCGCGGTGATCGGCGAGGTTACCGATACCGGCCACATGGTGCTGGAATTCGATGGCGAGGTGGTCTGCGATATCCCGCTGGCGCCCTTGGCCGACGAGGCCCCGCTCTACGACCGGCCAGCTGCTTCGAAAGCGGAATACAAGGCCTGGGCCAAGGTAAAGCCGCTGGGCGCCATTCCCGAGAGCAAAGATATCGCCGCCGACCTGCTCAAGCTGATGGCCTCGCCGGACCTCGCCAGCCGCCGCTGGATCTGGGAGCAATACGATAGCCAGGTGGGCGCGGACACCTTGCAGAAAAGCGGCGGCGATGCCGCGGTGGTCCGCGTACACGGCACCAAGAAGGCGCTGGCGATGAGCACCGACTGCACTCCGCGCTATTGCTATGCCGATCCCTATGAGGGCGGCAAACAGGCGGTGGCGGAATGTTACCGCAATATCTCGGCTGTCGGGGCCAAGCCTTTGGCAATAACTAACTGTCTGAATTTCGCCAACCCGCAGCGTCCCGAAATCATGGCGCAGATCACCGGCTGCCTCGAGGGCATGGGCGATGCCTGCCGGGCGCTGGATTTCCCCATCGTGAGCGGAAACGTCAGCCTGTATAACGAGAGCAAGGCGACGGGCGGCGGGTCTGCGATCCTGCCCACACCGGCGATTGGCGGCGTCGGGCTGATGCTGGATCACGAAAAGATGGCGACGATCGCCTTCAAGGATGGCGCACAAAAGATCATTTTGATCGGGGCCGACCCGCGCGCCGAACCGGAAATGGGACAATCGCTGTGGCTCGACATCTGCCACGGGCGGCAGGACGGCCCGCCGCCCAAGGTCGATCTCGTCGCCGAGCGCCGTCACGGCGAATTTGTCCGCCTGCTGATCGACGAAGGCTATGCAACCGCCGTGCACGACGTTTCGGATGGCGGCATCCTGGTCGCCGTGGCGGAAATGGCGCTAGCCGGCGATATCGGGGCAAGGCTGGAAATCCCCGCTTTCGAGGACCAGGTGGACAAGGAGAAATTCCGCCACGCATGGTCGCTGTTCGCCGAAAATCAGGCGCGGTTTATCGTCACCGAGAAGTTCGACACCGACGTTATCGAGAAGCTGGCGCGCGATTCCGGCATAGGCTGCTGCTTCATCGGCTGGACCGGAACCGACAAGATCGCCGTCTGCCGCAACGGCGACGAATGCTACGAGGAAGTGCCCCTCACCGCCCTGCGCGAGGCCAGCGAAAGCTTCTTCCGCGACTGGATGGAAGGGTAAGCGGCGTTGAACTGAAGGCGCCTCAAGCCGCCTGCTTCTTGGCGATCACTGTGTTGGCGTCGATCCCCTCTTCGCGCCACACGCGCTGCACTTCGGGGTAATAGCGCGGCGCGGCGATGTTCAGCCGGGTGCGCACCGCTTCGGTCGGCAGGGCGAGCAATTCAAGTATCGATTCCTCGAATATCGGCCTGGTGACGCGGCCCATGGCGCGCGCCTCGCGCACGGCGTGCCACACCGGCGCCTTCCAGCTCGAGTTCAGCCGCACCGCCACCGCGCCGCCATGGCCGAGGAACCAGTGACCCGGGCTCTGCCGCTGCTTGCAGACGAAGGCGAGCACGCATTGCTCGCCGAGCGCATCGCGGCCGAAACCGGTGAGGATGTGGAGAAAGTCATGCGTGTCGCGCAGCCGGTCGATATACCATTCGACCTTGTCGTCGATCCGCACTCGCTCCCCGCGAAATTCCTCGTATTCCGCCACCAGCCCGGCAGCGGACAGGTTCTCCGCCTCCATATAGTCGCAATAGTCATGCGCGAAGCTGCCGCGCGGCAGCCGCCGCAGCGCGTCGTGATCGTCGAGAATATCGGGCAGGTAAGGCTCGCTCTCGTAGACCGCCTGCCCGCGTTCGGTCGCCAGGAAGGCGGCGGCGGCCTCGCCGACTTTCACCCAGGGCAGGCATTCGAAGACATGGAAGACGTAGCGCGTCTGCTCCTTGTCCTTGGCGAATTCGAGGAAGTAATGCAGCCCGCCGCGCAGGTCGAACCGGAACGGCTGGCGGTCGGGATGGACCATAGGCAGTTCGCGATGATGCCGGCGTCTTTGCTCGATCAGCAGCTCGTCGCCGGGCGATGCGCGATCAAGCGGCAGCGCCGGGCGCTGGACATCGGGCTGCAACCCAGTCGCGGGGGTCTGCCCGGGCAGATCGACAGATGCATCCGGCGTCATGACGCCATTATGCGGCGTGGTTAAATATGCGTCAACATGCGATGCAAAGCGTTGATTGTCGCGATATTTGGTTAACCCGAAGGCTATTCCCAGACCCATTCAGCCATGGGTATGCCCAGCAGTTCCAGCACGCCAGTGAGATTGCCCCGATCCACCCAGCCATCGGCCGCCGCGCGGGCCTTGGGCTTGGCGGCGTAGGCAAGTCCATAGGTCGCGGCTTCCAGCATCGGAATGTCGTTGGCGCCGTCGCCCGTGGCGAGCGTGACAGTACCCTCGCCCAGCTGCGCCGCTTCCTCGAGCAGCACGGCCTTCTTGACGCCGCTGTCGGTGATCCCGCCGACCAGCCCGCCTGTGAGCGACCCATTCGCCACGTCCAGCCGGTTCGCCACCACCCGCTCGAAGCCCAGCTCTTCGGCCACCGGATCGGCGAACTGGTGAAAGCCGCCGGTCACCAGCACCGTACGGCAGCTCTTGGCTTTCAGAGTTTCGACCAGGATCTTGGCGCCGGGCATCATGGCGATGCGGGTTGCCAGACACTCGGCGATGGCACCTTCGGACAAGTCGCGCAGCAGCAGCACGCGTTCCCTCAGCGCGCTCTCGAAATCGAGTTCGCCCTGCATCGCCCGCTCGGTGATCGCGGCGATCTGCGGCTTGATCCCGGCGAAATCGGCGAGTTCGTCGATGCATTCGGCCATGATCATGGTCGAATCCATGTCCGAGACGAAGACCTTCGGGATAAGCGGCACATGATCGGCGACCAGCAAGTCGGACGGGGCGAAACATGCATCGAGCACAGCGCGCAGCGATCCGGCATTGCCGCCGGAGACGTGCAGTTCGAGCACGCCGGGAACCGCCTCCAGCATGTCACGCTGGTCCACCCGCATGCCGCGCGCCGCGAGTTCCTCCACCGCGCGCGCAATGCTGTCTTGCAGCGTCGTCTGTTCTGCTATCAGCCGGGCAATGAGCACCGATAATTCCCCGCAACAACCAGCGCCAAAGCCGCCGCTGGCGCTCATCGCAGGGCCGACGGCGAGCGGCAAGAGCGATGTTGCGGTGCGGCTGGCTCTGGCGTTGGAGAACACCGGGGGGCGCGCGGTGATAGTGAATGCCGACAGTGCGCAGGTTTACGCCGATCTGGCAGTACTGAGCGCACGGCCTTCGGCGGAAGACATGCAGGGGATAGAACACCGCCTGTTCGGCACTTGGGATGGGGCGCATGCCTGCTCGGCGGCTGACTGGGCCTCGGCGGCGCGGGAGACGATTGCCGAAGTGCACGACACGGGCGGTGTGCCGATCCTCGTTGGCGGAACCGGGCTTTATATTCGCACATTGCTCGACGGGATCGCGCCAGTGCCGCAAATCGATCCGGTCGTGCGCCAGTCAGTCCGCGCCCTCCCCGTCGCTGAAGCCCATGCTGCGCTCCAGCTGGAAGACCCGCAGCGCGCCGCTGCCGTTGCCCCGGCGGACAGCGCACGCATCGCCCGTGCCCTCGAAGTCGTCCGTTCGACCGGCCGGACGCTGGAGGCCTGGCAGGCGAGCAAGACCGGCGGCATCGGCAATGCGGTCACTATCCACCCGGCCATCCTGCTGCCCGGTCGCGAGGCACTCTATGCCCGCTGCGACTTGCGTTTCGAGCACATGCTCGAACGGGGCGCGGTCGAGGAAGTCGAGGCGCTGCTCGCCCGCAATCTCGACCCTGCCCTGCCAGTCATGCGCGCCATCGGCGTGCCCGAGATCGCCGGATATCTGCGCGGCGAATGGCCGCTCGACCTCGCCCGCGCGCGCGCCGCGCAGACGACCCGCAACTACGCCAAGCGCCAGTACACCTGGTTCCGCCGCCAGCCTCCACCGGACTGGCCCCGGATCGAGTCATTCGATGTCGATATTCGCCATATTTTTGAAACATTATTTCATAATTAGTCATTGACACGGTATTTTCTATCGCTTAGCGCAATTTCGATCCCGCAGCGAGGGATGATTGCTCATCGACAGGTGACCCGGTATGGCCCGCGCCATGCCGGGTCGGCTTTTTGATGAGCCCCGGATAGCTTGACGGGCTGAATTTCGAAGGGACGGACATCGTGAGCGAAGAGCGCAGCGGCGCCAACATTCTGGTCGAAAGCCTGGTGCGCCAGGGTGTCGAATTCGTCTTCGGCTATCCCGGCGGCGCGGTGCTGCCGATTTATGACGCGCTGTTCGCCGACGAGCGCATCCGCCACGTCCTGGTGCGCCACGAGGCCGGTGCGGCCCATGCGGCAGAAGGCTATGCCCGATCCACCGGCAAGCCCGGAGTCGTGCTGGTCACGTCTGGCCCCGGCGCGACCAACGCCATCACCGGTATTGCCGACGCTTTCATGGATTCGATTCCGCTGGTTGTGTTCACCGGTCAGGTGCCCTCGGCGCTGATCGGTTCGGACGCATTCCAGGAAGCCGATACCATCGGCATCTCGCGCCACTGCACCAAGCATAATTATCTGGTGAAGGATCCGGCCGAACTCGCCGCGATCATCGACGAGGCCTTCCAGATCGCCACCGAAGGCCGCCCCGGCCCGGTGCTGATCGACATCCCCAAGGACGTGCAGATCGCCTCCGCACCGTGGCACGCAGGCGCGCCGCAGCGGCGCAACCGCTATATGCCAAGGACCGAAGGCAGCGCCGACGAGATCGGGCGCGCCATCGAGCTGATTGCGAAAGCGAAGGCACCGGTGCTCTATACCGGCGGCGGGGTGATCAACTCCGGCCCGCGCGCGTCGGAATTGCTGCGCCAGCTGCAGAAGCTCACCGGCGCGCCGCTGACTTCCACACTGATGGGCCTCGGCGCATTCCCGGCCGATCACCCCGACTGGCTGGGCATGCTGGGCATGCATGGCACCTATGAAGCCAACATGGCGATGAACCGCGCGGACCTGCTGATCTGCGTTGGCGCGCGCTTCGACGACCGGGTGACCGGCCGCCTCGATGCCTTCTCGCCGCATTCGACCAAGATCCATATCGATATCGACCGCGCCTCGATCAACAAGACCGTGGCGGTCGATCTGCCGATTGTCGGCGATTGCGCCCGCGTGCTCGATCAGCTGATCGAGGAATGGGGCAGCCGCAAGCCGCAGGACCTCACCGAGTGGAAGGCGCGGATCGACGGCTGGAAGGCCCGCGACAGCCTGGCCTTCCCGCTCAGCAAGGACGCGATCATGCCCCAGCTGGCCGTGCAGCGGCTTTACGAGCTGACCAAGGACCGCAATCCGATCATCACCACCGAGGTCGGCCAGCACCAGATGTGGGCGGCGCAGCATTACCACTTCTTCCAGCCAAACCGCTGGCTGACATCCGGCGGGCTCGGCACCATGGGCTATGGGCTTCCGGCGGCGATCGGCGCGCAATGCGGCAATCCGGACGACCTGGTGATCGACATCGCCGGCGACGCCTCGATCCAGATGAACATCCAGGAAATGGGCACAGCGACGCAATACCGCCTGCCGGTCAAGGTGTTCATCCTCAACAACCAGTGGATGGGCATGGTCCGCCAGTGGCAGGAACTGACCTACGAGAGCCGCTACTCGGAAAGCTATTCCGACAGCCTGCCCGATTTCGTCAAGCTGGCGGAAGCCTATGGCTGGAAGGGCATCTGCATCGAAGACGAAAGCCAGCTCGATGCCGGCATCCAGGCGATGATCGACTATCCCGGCCCGGTGATCGTCGATTGCCGCGTCTCCAAAGATGCCAACTGCTTCCCGATGATCCCGTCAGGCGCAGCGCATACCGAAATGATCCTGCACGGCGATCAGGTCGCTGGCACGATGGACGATGAAGCGAAGGCACTGGTGTGATGGGAGCCGTGGTTGAAAGCATAAATAGGGACAGTCCCTATTTATTTACGAAACTCCAGCAGCGCAAAACGGCCTCGTGGCAAATAAATAGGGACTGTCCCTATTTATGCCCTGCGGGGGGGATTTAGCATATGAAAATCAAGCACGAACAAGGCGAACGCCACGTCCTCACCATCCTGGTCGATAACGAAGCCGGCATCCTCGCCAAGATCGCCGGCCTGTTCACCGCGCGCGGCTATAACATCGACAGCCTGACCGTGGCCGACATCACCGACAACCACGCGGTCAGCCGGATCACCATCGTCACCCACGGGCCGCCTGCGGTGATCGACCAGATTCACGCCCAGCTCGAACGGCTGGTGCCGGTGCACAAGGTGATCGACCTCACCGAGATGGGCCCGCACGTCGAACGCGAGCTGGCATTGGTGAAAGTCGCGGGCACCGGCGACAACCGGGTCGAGGCGCTGCGCCTGTGCGACGTGTTCCGCGCCAAGGTGGTCGATACCACGACATCGAGCTTCATCTTCGAGCTGACCGGAACGCCCGAGAAGATCGACAGCTTCGTCACGCTGATGCGCGAGCTGGGGCTGGTCGAGGTCGGCCGTACCGGAATTGTCGGGATGATGCGGGGAGCCGCGGGAGCCTGAATTTTCCACCTGTGTTTTTCGCATCCGCCTGCTAGGGGCGGCGGCAATCTTTTTAGCGGTCCCGCCAATTCCACCGGGACGACGAACGAGGACAATTCCATGAAGGTTTATTACGACGCCGATTGCGACATCAACCTGATCACCGGCAAGAAGATTGCCGTGCTCGGATATGGCAGCCAGGGCCACGCCCATGCCCAGAACCTGCGCGATTCCGGCGTCAAGGACGTCGCCATCGCGCTGCGGCCGGATTCGGCCACTGCCAAGAAGGCCGAAGGCGCGGGCTTCAAGGTCATGTCCAACAAGGACGCCGCCGCCTGGGCCGATATCCTGATGATCCTCGCCCCCGACGAGCATCAGGCGGCGATCTGGGCCGACGACGTCAAGGGCAACCTGCGCCCCGGCTCCGCCCTTGCCTTCGCCCACGGCCTCAACATCCACTTCGGCCTGATCGAGGCCCCCACCGACATCGACGTGATCATGATCGCGCCCAAGGGCCCGGGCCACACCGTGCGCAGCGAATATGTCCGCGGCGGCGGCGTGCCCTGCCTCGTCGCCATTCACCAGGATGCCACCGGCAACGCCCATGACGTCGCCCTCGCCTATGCCTCGGGCGTCGGCGGCGGTCGCAGCGGCATCATCGAGACCAACTTCCGCGAGGAATGCGAAACTGACTTGTTCGGCGAACAGGCAGTGCTCTGCGGCGGCCTCACCCACCTGATCCAGGCCGGCTTCGAGACCCTGACCGAGGCTGGTTACGCCCCGGAAATGGCCTATTTCGAATGCCTCCACGAAGTGAAGCTGATCGTCGATCTGATGTATGAGGGCGGCATCGCCAACATGCGCTATTCGATCAGCAACACCGCTGAATACGGCGACATCACCAGCGGGCCCCGGGTGATCACGAGCGACACCAAGGCCGAAATGAAGCGCATCCTCGCCGACATCCAGTCGGGGCGCTTTGTGAAGAATTTCGTCCTCGACAACCGCGCCGGCCAGCCCGAACTGAAGGCAGCCCGCAAGGCCGCCGCCGCCCACCCGATCGAGCAGACCGGTTCCCAGCTGCGGGCGATGATGCCGTGGATCAAGGCCAACCAGCTGGTTGATAAAGCGAAGAATTGAGGCAGGAGGCCCCTCTCCAACTACGGCTAGGCGCTGACGCGCCAAGCCTGCGTATCCTCCCCCGCAAGGGGGGAGGAGCAGCGCAACATAACTCCTCCCCCCTTGCGGGGGAGGATAGCGCAGCTTGCTCCGACAGGAGCTAGCGAAGCTTGGAGAGGGGCACCCTCACCGCATCAGCGCAAAGCACTTCCTCACTTCGTCCACGAAGGTCTCCGGCTGCTCCCACGCCGCAAAGTGCCCGCCCTTCGCGCAATCGTTCCAGTAGACAATGTTGCGCAAGGTTCGTTCGGCCCATTTGCGCGGGGCCTTGGTGATCTCGCGCGGGAAGGTGCTGATCCCGGCGGGCAGATCGACCTGAACGCCGCCCATGCCGATCGTGCCGAAGCTCTGCCAGTACATCCGCGCCGACGAGGCCCCGCTCGCGGTCAGCCAGTAGAGCATGATGTTGTCGAGCATCGTATCGCGCGACAGCGCATCCTCGGGCGCGCCGTTGTTGTCGGTCCACGACCACATCTTCTCGTAAATCCAGCCAGCGAGGGCGACCGGTGAATCGACCAGGCCATAGCCGATGGTCTGCGGCCGGGTGGACTGGATCTTCGAATAGCCCGAATCGTGCGCATTATACCTCGCCCCGGCTTCCAGTGCGGCCAGCACATCCGGGCTGTTGTCGTCGCGGTCTTCGGGCAGGATACGCGCGATCGGCATATTGGTGTGAATGCCCGCCAGCCCCTTCGGCGCCTGCGCGCCCAGCACCGTAGTGACAATCGCCCCCCAGTCGCCGCCCTGGGCGAACCAGCGTTCATAGCCAAGCCGCCCCATCAGCGCGGCCCAGGCCTCTCCCACCTTGGGCACATCCCACCCGGTGCGTTCGGGCTTGGCGGAAAAGCCGTATCCCGGCAGCGAGGGCACGACGACATGGAAGGCGTCTTCCGCCCTGCCCCCATGCGCCACCGGATCGGTCAAAGGCCCGATACAATTCAGGAATTCGACCACCGAGCCTGGCCAGCCATGCGTCAGGATCAGCGGCGCGGCTTGCGCCTCCGGCGAGCGGACATGCAGGAAATGGATGTCGAGCCCGTCGATTTCCGTGACGAACTGGCCAAAAGCGTTGAGCCGCGCCTCGCAAGCCCGCCAGTCATAGTGATTGCGCCAGTAAGCAACGAGCTCGCGCAAGGCCGCCAGCGGCACGCCCTGCGACCAGTCGTCCACGGGCTCCTTCTCGGGCCAGCGGGTCATATCGATCCGGCGGTTGAGGTCGTCGAGTTCCGACT
This sequence comes from uncultured Alphaproteobacteria bacterium, assembly GCA_963775115.1. Lineage (GTDB taxonomy): Bacteria > Pseudomonadota > Alphaproteobacteria > Sphingomonadales > Sphingomonadaceae > Novosphingobium. The sequence continues at coordinate 606,650 of CAVZHP010000003.1, read as the reverse complement.
GGGGGATGGCGAGGGTAAAGGGGCGAATCTGGTTCATGGGCCCATGCTAGTGCAACTCGCGCGGAATTTACAATGCAACGCCAACATTCCGGCAAGGCTTACCCTTCGCCGAATTCCACGCGCCAGAACTGGGTTTCCGCACCTTCTATGCCGAAATCGCTGTCGTTGGAGAGCAGCAATTGCCCCTCTGGGAACAGGATCATACCCTCCAGATCGCCGCAGATTTGCGGATGATCGTCCGTCGAAAACAACAGCACCTTTTCCAGCAAAGGCACGCCTGCCGCCTTCAGCTCCTTGCGCGACATCTGCTCCAGCGTCGGCCGGGTGGCGGGATACGACAGGGCGGCCGGAGCGATCGACACGGGATCGAGCCGGACGCGGTAAATCTTCGTGCTGAGCGAGATACGCTCCAGAACCAGCAAATCGCCATCCGCGAGCAATTGCAGTTCGCTGATCTTGATATCGTCGCGCCCCACCTTTCCTGCGGCGGCATCGCGCAGGAAACTGTCCGGATCGTCCAGCGGATAGACGAATTCGGCGATCATCCTCCCGGTCTCGCCATCGAGCTGCCAGATGCGGACATGCCTGCTGCGCTCATGCGCCTCGCGGCCGGGATGGGCGAGCGGGCTCTGGAATGCGACGAAAAGCTGGCTACCGTCTGCACTCGCTGCAATCGCCTCGAACCCGCGATTGAGTTTGCGCGCGCTGGCAAGGGCCGGCAGCGCCTCCCGGCAAGGGTAGCTGGCGCCAGCGAAACAGGGCCCCAGCCCTTCGGGTACCCAGCGCATCAGCACAGTCCCTTTACGATCCACCCTTAGCAGTGACGGACCATATTCCTCGGCAATCCAGAAGGTTCCGTCGGCCAGGGCGGCAATTCCCTCGCTGTCCGCTCCGCCGGGATGGGGCATGATCGGTGCGCCTGACAGGTCGAATACCGGTTCGAACTCGGCATGCGGTCCGCCAGGGACCGGCAAGCCGCCGATCGGCACACCCTGCGCATCGGACAGATCGAACACCTGCTCGAGGATGATCCGGTCGCCTGCTAACCGGAACCGTGCAAGCGCCGGACCGGCGGCGGGCCAGGGCATGACCTTGGCGCCGTCCAGCCCGGACAGGTCCCGCAGATGGCTGGCGCCATAGCGGTCAGCCGCCGCACCGGGTTTGATATTCGGACCACGATCGCCAATACCCCAGAAAATGTCGGCAGGGTCGTCCGGAGACTGGCTGAGGCCGGAAGCAAGGCTGCGCGTAAGCCGCATTGTCCCGCTTGGCATGGGGATTTCCGCCAGCAGGGCGTCAGTCCAGTTCAGGCGCTCAATTGACGTAATCATGCCGGAAACGATAGGCGGCCCAGCCATCGATGAACAGACAGTCCCTCGCCCACCCTCTTTACAACCCCGCGCCAATCCCCATAGGCTTGCGCGATGAACGTGCAGCACCCTGTGGATTTGGGCCTGACCCTGCGACTTATCCGCCCTTGGGCGTGAGCTGACGCGTCGGAAGTCCGGCGCGCGTGGCGCCCAGGGGAACTTCCGCCATCCAGTTCGCAGATAGCATTTTCCGAGATATCATCATGACCATGCTGAAGAATCCCGCGGCCAAATACCGCCCCTTCCCGCAAATAAACCTGCCCGACCGCCAATGGCCGGGCCGCACCATCACCCAGGCGCCGCGCTGGCTCTCGACCGACCTGCGCGACGGCAACCAGTCGCTGATCGATCCGATGGGCGCGGAGAAGAAGACGCGGTTCTTCGATCTGCTGGTCAAGGTCGGGCTCAAGGAAATCGAAGTCGGCTTCCCCGCCGCCGGCGCGACCGAATTCGACTTCATCTCCGGCCTGGTCAAATCGGGACGAATTCCGGACGACGTTCTGGTGCAGGTGCTCACCCAATCCCGCGGAGATCTGATCAAGACTTCGTTCGAAAGCCTGGAGGGCGCACACGCCGCCATCGTCCATCTCTACAACGCAATTTCACCGCTGTGGCGGCAGGTTGTGTTCGGCATGGAGCCGCCCCAAATCAAGGGGATAGCCGTGGATGGCGCGAAAGTGCTGCGCGATCAGGCGGCACGCTTTCCGCAAACCAAGTGGCACTTCGAATACAGCCCCGAGACCTTCTCGACCGCCGAACTCGATTTCTCGATCGAGTGCTGCGAGGCGGTGATGCAGGTGCTTGCGCCCACGCCCGAGAACCCCATCATCCTCAACCTGCCGGCCACGATAGAAGCGGCGACGCCGAATATCTATGCCGACCAGATCGAGTATTTCTGCCGCAACCTGCCGAACCGCGAAAGCGCGGTAATCTCGCTCCACACACACAACGACCGCGGCACCGGCGTTGCCGCCGCCGAACTGGGGCTGATGGCCGGTGCCGACCGCGTCGAAGGCTGCCTGTTCGGCAATGGCGAGCGCACCGGTAATTGCTGCCTGGTGACAGTGGCGCTCAACATGTACACACAGGGAATAGAGCCGGGGCTCGATTTCTCCGACATCGATCAGGTCATCCAGACCGTCGAATACTGCAACCAGCTGCCGGTCCCCGCGCGCCACCCCTATGGCGGCGAACTGGTGTTCACGGCCTTTTCCGGCAGCCACCAGGATGCGATCAAAAAGGGCTTCGCCGCACAGCAACAGCGCAACGACGAATTGTGGGCGGTACCTTACCTGCCAATCGACCCCGCCGATCTTGGCCGCACCTATGAGGCGGTGATCCGGGTCAATTCGCAAAGCGGCAAGGGCGGTTTCGCCTGGGTTATCGAACAAGACCAAGGTCTTAAGCTTCCAAAGCGGATGCAAGCGCACTTCTCGCGGCATGTCCAGGAACTGGCAGACTCCCTGGGCCGAGAACTCCACGCCGGGGACATCTGGCAAGTTTTCCGCCGGGTCTATTGCCTAGACGAGCCACAGCACTTCCAGCTGATAGACTACGAAGAAACCCGCGCGGCCGACGGCACCCGCATATTTGCCGGGAAGATCGGCGTCGATGGCAAGGAGCAATCGGTCTCGGGCCGCGGCAACGGACTGCTTTCATCTGTTGTCGACACCCTCGCCGAGACCTTCGCGGTCTCGCTCGAAATACGCGACTATACCGAGCACGCCATGGGCGCCGGATCGGACGCACGCGCCGCAGCCTATGTCGAATGCGCGAATGCCGATGGGACAGTGATCTGGGGCGTCGGCATCGACGAGGATGTCGCGACAGCTGGCGTGCGCGCCGTGCTCGGTGCCGCTAACGCGGCCAGGCGACTGTAGTCTCGTTCCGAAGCTCTGGCTTAGCGGGAACTGGACGAATCCGGGCAACTGTCTGGTCCCGTTTTTGCGGCTGAACACCTGCGGTATGATCCTGCCTGATTGCTCACTAATACCAACGAGCGTGGATGCTGACTCACGGTGGGATTCCCAAGGCGCTGATCTTCTGATTCGTTGGAGCGAGCAAGAGGAGGCTCGCCATGGCAGCAGCGATTGGGGTACGACCGGACTACACATCGGCGGATTTGCGTCGGTTGGCGCGGCGATGTGGTGAAGCGGACCAGGTCCGGCGCATGCTGGCTTTGGCGGTAATCCTGGACGGCGGAAGCCGGAGCGAGGCAGCCCGTATGGCCGGAGTGACGCTGCAGATCGTGCGCGACTGGGTATTGCGCTTTAACGAGGATGGCCCTGAGGGGCTGCCGACACGCAAAGCGCCGGGCAAGGCATCGATCCTTAATGATGAGCAGCGTGCCCGGCTTACCGAGATGGTCGAGGCCGGGCCGATCTCAGCCGCCCATCGTGTCGTGCGCTGGCGGCTTGTCGATCTGGCGCAATGGATATGGGACGAGTTCGGGCTGTCGGTGACCCGCTTCACGTTGGGCGGGAACTGCGGGCGATGGACTATCGCAAGCTCACAGCCCGACCGCGCCATCATGGCCAGCGCGGCGAGGACAATGCCGATTTTAAACAAGCCTCGCCTCCCGCCTGGCAAAGATCAGGAAGCACCTCACCAAGGCCACGCCGATAGAGTTGTGGTGGCAGGATGAGGCCCGCGTGAACCAGCAGACCAAACTCACCGGGCGCTGCGCCAAGCGTGGTACCCGCCCTTCAGCGCCGAAGGATCAGCGTCGGTCCTCGGCACGGATCTTCGGCGCGATCTGCCCCGCCGAAGGAAAGGGCGCCGGCATCGTCATGCCACGCTGCAACAGCGAGGCGATGAGCATGCATCTGGAAGAAATCGCCTTCCATGTCGCGCCGGGCGCGCACGTTGTCCTGTTGCTCGATCAGGCGCGGAGGCATGGTTCAGCTGAACTGAACGTGCCCGACAACATCACCCTGGTGCCGTTGCCGCCACGCTGCCCCGAGTTGAACCCGGTCGAGAATGTATGGCAGTTCATGCGCGACAACTGGCTGTCCAACCGCAACTTCAAATCTTACGATGAAATCGTCGACCACTGCTGCTTCGCCTGGAACAGTCTTGTCGATCAACTTTGGCGCATCATGTCCATCGGACTGCGCCAATGGGCACATGGGTGCTGATCAATGCACGTTGGTATAAGGCGCGCAGCGCAGGCTCTCGCCAAAATTGTGGCTCATATGCTGGCGAAGTGAATGCTGGGTCGTTCAAAGGATCGGCATTAAATTGCTGCATACCCCGCGATCTGCGGGACTGTCGATGCGCCTGCTGCACGGAACGTTGTCAAAGCAACTCGCGGCAGACCTCGATGAACAGGCCCTAAGGCGCCCGGAAAATTCAGGCCGGTCCGCAAGAGGTCCGCATTGCGAGCGCCCGCACCTTGTGCGGCCCTTCACCGGCAAGCCTGTGTCCCGCGCCGCGATCATGAAACCCGCCCGCAGCCATAGAAAAAGGGGCCCGGATTTCTCCGGGCCCCCAATTCATCCGGTGTTGTCCCCGGTCGAAGCTCAGTTACCCGAGCCCGGACCGTAGGAGATTTCCACCCGGCGGTTCTGCAGTTCGCGGACACCGTCGGCGGTGGGAACGCGGTTGTTGCTTTCGCCGAAGCCCTGCGTCGTGATCGCCGAGTCCGACACCCCGTGCGAGGTCAGATAACCGCGCACATTGGCTGCACGACGCTCCGACAGGCCCTGGTTGTAGCCCGGGTTGCCCGAACGGTCGGCGTAACCCGCTACCATCACCGGCACCCGTGAGCAGTTGCCATAGGCACTGACCGCGCTGTCGAGAATGGTCGAAGCTTCCGCCGTGACATCCGACTTATCCCAGTCGAAGAACACGATGTACGGACCCTTGTTGCAGGCCACCGCAGGCGGCGGGGGCGGCGGGGGCGGCGGCGGCGGCGGCGGCGGCGGGGGCGGCGGGGCCATCACTTCGCGGCGTCCGCCGAAAGTGAAGTCCATGCCGGCCTTGAGCGCCGCTACCTTGTTGCGGCCGCCGAAGTCGTAAGACCCGCCGAGCCACAGCCCGACACTGTCGTTGACCGTCGCATCGAGGCCCAGTTCGATCGTGCCATAACCCTTCGGATTGACGCCGGTCAGAGTGAACGGATTACCGCCAGCAAGGTAGCTGTAGGACCGGTTCTGACCGATGTCGCCCTGGAAGGTATAGGCGAGCTTACCGAAGGGCCGCAGTGCGAAGCCATCCGGATCCCCGGTATTGGCCACGAACTTCACACCGATCGTCGGGTTGAACACCGACTTCGAAGCGTCGCCCGAGGTTACCCCAAGGCCGCCAGCGCCGGCTTCGGAGAAGCCGTTGAGCTTCCAGCGGCGCAGCGCCAGTTCGCCGAACGGAGTGACCGTGACATTGCTGCCAACTGCGAGGTCGTAGCCGACCTGCAGGGCCGCATCGAACTGGCTACCCTTGAACGATGCAGTCGGGGTGCGGGCCAGCAGAGCCAGCGAGCGCGTTCCGTTGAACTTCGAGAAGCCATAGGCAAGCTTGAGGTTCGCGTAGATCGGCCCGAAGCCCTGGGTGACATAGGCGCCGATTGTCAGGGTATGACCATTGACGCTTTCCGGTGTGCCCTGGGCATCGACATCGTGCTCGCCGTAGCCAACGCCGAAGCCGAAGGCGCCGGTGTCGCTATAGGCAAGGTCAAGACCGATCGAGCCACCGTAGGTGTTGGCCTTGATCTGGCTCTGACCCGAAGTGCCAAGTCCGGTGTTGCCATACTTGCCGAACACGCCAACCGGATTGAGCCACAGCCGTGCGCTGGTGCCTTCCGATCCGCCCATCATGGTAGCCGCCCGGCTCAGCCCCGACGAGCGACGCTCGGTGAGGATGTCGAGCGACTGGCCGAACACCTGGTTGTGGTCGAGCGCCGCCAGCGAGCTGTAGACTTCCGCCGAAGACAATTCGTCGAAGATCTGAGCGTTCTGAGCGTCGGTGCCTCTCCAGTCGAGGAACGCCGCGACGTTGGCGACATCCTGCGCCCGGGCCATCGCCTGGGTGGTGCCGAAGCCGCCACCGCCAACTGCATCGGTCTTGATCGCCGTGATTGCGGCGGTCAGGGCGCTGTTCAGTCCGTCGGCCGCATTCTTGGCGTTCGGGTTGGTTGCACCAGTGTTGTAGGCGGTGCGCGAGGCAACCAGATCGATCCTGCCGCCGGTTGTGGCAACGGCGTTTTCGATCTTGCTCAGCTTGAAGGCGACAAACTTCGAGGTCAGATTGGTCGTAACGGTGGCCGTCGAAGTGCTGGTCGGGTCGGTGTAGGTGACCAGCGTGTAACCATCGGTTTCCGAGTAGAGGCTGTCGCGAGTGACATCCACCGCAACCTTGCCGGCCATGGTAACCTTGCCAGTGACATTGAGGCGCGACGGCGTGCTCTGCAGACCCCCCGCATTGCTGGGCAGGGTGAAGAAGCCCGCGTCGAGGTGCGGAAGCCGGAGTCAAGCAGTTCGCTGCCGCCGACCGAGCCACTCGTGCCGCTGGTGGTCACCGCGGATCAGCGTCGGATTGACACCGACGACCAAGGTGCCCGCCGCAGCCTGGGTGAAGTTACCCGTCTGGTTGACCGTGATACCCTTGATCGTCTCCGGATCCCGCGCCGGTCAGCGAGGTTGCCGAAGACCGAATTGGCGTTCGGCGCCCGCCGGCCGAGAACCAGGTTGGCCGGCGTTATTGAGATCGCCCTTGATCCCGAAGTTCTGCGTCGGAAGCCCGGTGTGGGTCAGCTGAACTTCACCGGCGTTGATGTCGAACTTGCCGATGTCCATGGTCCAGGGGTTGACCCCGACCGAGGCCAGCTGACGAGCGGCGTGCCGACGATCGACGAAGGTGCCCGCGCCGGTCTTGGTGACCGCAGTCACCCGCGAGGACGCCGAATTCCGGCTTGCGGCATCGAGTGCCGTTCCGGTGCCCGAGTGAGCGCCGGATAACCGAACAAGGCACCCTGAGCCGTGGTGAAGTTCGCCTCGGGAGTGCGGACCGGGAAGGTCGGCACCGTCGGAGCAACCGCCGCCGGATTGGGCGCCACCGGGTTCGAGTAGGCATCGAGACCGAGGAAGCCCTTGTCGACCAGGTTGAGGTTGGTCGTCGTCAGGAAGGCGAAAGTACCCGGAGCCTGCTGCGCAGTGATATTGCCCAGCGTGATCGAACCCGAATTGAGGTTCAGCGTCGCATTGATGTCGCTGGTCTTCAGCGACGGGGTGAACTCGGTTGCGCCGGTAACATTGACGCCGCCCGAAATGCCGCTCTGGTTCAGGGTGTAGGTCTGCTTGAACAGCGGGGCATTGGCGGTGCGGACCGGACCGACCGTGGTCGTGGAGGTCGACGTGGTGACTTCCGTGCGGTCGCCCGAGGACGCACCGAAAGTCGTCGTGCCGACGATGTTACCGGTGTTGGTCACCGTGCCGGTGCCGCCGTAGTTCGTTACACCACCGGCGATCGTGCCGGCATTGGTTACCGTCGCGACGCCGCCAGCGGCCTTGTAGCACCGTGGTATCAACCTTGGTGCGGGTTCCAGCGATCGAGGTTGTTGATGTCGTTGTCGGTAACCGTCTGGACCGAGTCGAGCGGCAGAGCACCAGCCGTGACCGAACCGTTGATCCGGCCGGTCGCACTGTTGGTCACCGTCGCGGTGGTCGTGCCGATCGCATTGGCCGATACCAAGTCCAGTCGTGCCGATGGTGCCTCGTTGGTGATCGTCGCCGCCTTGCCGAGCTTGGTGGTCGTGACCACCTCAGTCGAGCTCGCCTTGGCACCCGGCGTCACGTCGGTCTTGTCGACCAGTTGCTTCCCCGCGCTCGTCGCGCTGGCCGAACGGCCGACGCTCGAACCGGCGGTAACCGTGACAGTCGCCCCGGCCAGGCCGCTGGCAGTCGCACTGCCTTCGACGCTGTTGAACGACGCGCCATTAGCGCCGGGTTGCCCACACCCGCAGCCTTCAGAGCCGCCGAGGTATCGACCAGAATCGTCGCCTTGCCGCCCACCGCAGTCGTGGTGGTTGTCGAAGTGCCGGCGGTCTGGAGGACTCGTGCCGTGCGCCACCGGTTGGGCTGGTCAGCGAGTCGCCAAGGAAGTTCGGGCAGGGTCTGGTAGGTGTTGCTGCTGGTGGTGGTCGTCGTCGTGCCGTTGGTCATGGCACTGATCGTTGCCAGATACGACGTTGCAGGCGGACCAACCAGCGGCGCTGCGTTACCCGCACGCACCCGACCGGTGATGTTCGCCGTCGCGTCGCCGCGGTTCGAGGTCAACCGTGACATTGCCGCCTCACCATTGGACGAGGCCGTGCTGGTGTTGTTGCCGACAATGCCGGCGACATTGGCAACCGCATTGCCGACAGCCGCCGAGGGGCCGGAGCTGTTGTTGACCACAGTAACCAGCGTGCCGACTTTGCCCGTAGCGTCGTAGGCATAGGTGTTGACGGTGCTGTTGTTGAAGTCGAGCGCGACACGGTTGCGGGCGGCACCAGCACGGAAGCTGGATCGAACGCCAGTTAACGCCGGTCGAAACCGTCAGGTTGTTGCCAACCTTGGCGCCGGCATCGACAGTCGAACTTGCCGAAGCCAGACCGATGACCGTGCCGAGCCGCCGACCGAACCGGTTCCGGTGACATCGGCCTTCGCCGCGCCAGCCGATGCGGACCTGCACGTCGCTGGCCGTATCTTCGTTCGCCGTGGTGATGACCGGGTCACCGCTTTGGTGTCGGTCTGCGAGTAGGTCAGATTGCTCCCCAGCGCCTTGACCGTGCGGTGAACGCTCCGGTCGCGGTCGAAGACTGCGCGCTGATCACCGCCGAGCTGCCCCCGTCGAGCCGCTGACAGTGACAGTGCTGCTGTCGGTGCCGACGGAGTTAACATTGCCGGTGCCGGAAACAGACGACGCCGGCGTGCAGTTGATGACCTTGCCGCTGACCGTGACAGTGCTGTCACCGCCCGCATGTCGAGCTGGTTTCCATCGCTCCTGGTGTTGACCGACGTTCGTGCTGCCCGAATTTGGCGGCCCCGGAGGCGCTGCAGTATCGACAACCACGGTGGAGACGTTGTTGACGTCGGTCTTCGAATTGGTGCCGGTGCCTGCGGTCGAGGTCAGGTTGCCGTAAACCGTCCCGGTTACAGTCGCCTTGCTCGCCTTGTTGGCAGTCTGCGTGACCGTGCCCGGACGCGGTCGGCGCGAAGTTCACTTCGCCGTTGGTGCCGGCATAGGTGCCTTCGGCCGAGCCGCCGGTGGCGAGATCGTAGTCCTTGCTCAGTCACAGTTGTGACTCGTGGTCGTAACGGTTCCGGCAACGGTAGCAGCCGATGTTGACGAGTCTTCCTTGCGTCCGGCGTCTGCTGCTGGGCGTCAGCGTGGTCGTTCCGGCAACCTGGCCGGTGTTGACCACCGTCGCACCCAGCGGACCGTTGACCGTGACAGTGCCGCCGATATAGGCGCCGGCATTGTTGGTGAACGATGCGGTGCCGCCTAGCCTGGACATATCGGTGCTGTCGCTCGTGATGGTCGTGATGCCGGTCGTCGTGGTCGTTGCTGCTCGTCTCGACAGTCTTCAGCCGTGCTGCCGCTGATTGGCGATCGACCTGACATTACCGGTCACGCCCGGAACGCCGACCGGTGTTGAACACCTTGCCGGCGTTGGTGAAAGTCGCCGTTCCATAGCTCAGCACGCGATATTACCGCTGTCGACACGCCGGTTCGCCAACGGTCGACCGCCGCAGTGCTATCGGTGAAGCTGTCGCGTGGTTGTCCACGATCGGCTTGGGCGTCCCGAGCAGCGGCGAGATTGGTCGTCGAATGATGGCTGTTCGGCCCCATTCGGTGTCGGCGCTGACATCGCCGGTCTACCTCGCCATTGATCGACGATCGCGCTGCATTGTCGTCGGCATCGACGATCGATGCCGCCGCCAGCAACCGAGCCGCCGGCATCGACCGTAACCGAGACCGCGCCGCCGGCATGTGTGGTCGACGCAGTTGTCGTCTGCGACGTGATGACACCGCCTACGCATCGGTGCGCATCACCTTGTCGTGGTCGTATCGGTTACGCTGTCGGTCCAGGCGATGATGCCGCCAGTATCGACCTTACCCTGAACCAGAACGGTCACGCCGCCCTTGCCCGCACGGGCATCGACGCTGGAGACGTCGCCGGTCGTCCCGATGGTGACCGAGGCCGCGCCGGTCGATGCGACTCGCATCGTTCTGCGATCTCAATAGTCGGTTGCATTGATCGCCGCGCCGGCTCAGCGCGGTTAGCCGACATCTTGGAGATCTGCTCGCCGTATCCCGCATCGACATTGACCGTCGCCCGCAAGCGCATTGACTACGACTGTGGCGTTGCCGGTGCCGTTAGGGGGCTCCGATTGGTTGGACCGCCGATATCGCCCCGGTCGGTTGTCGATTGCCGACATTGATGTTGAAGGTCGCATCGCCATTGCCGACGTCGCCGTGAAGGTCGTCGTGGTGCACGCCATTGCGATTCACAGTCGCCGAGCCGTCAGCGCGGTGTTTCAAACGCATCGATATTGAACATTCTGCGCGCGCCGTCTGAGCAACCAGGCCGTCATTGTGGACCGTGATATCGCCATAGCTGTTGGCCTGGAAATTGCCCTAGACCGTGCCGGCCGCGGCATTGGTGAAAGTCACGTTGCCGCCGAAGGGACATGCCAAACGAACCGGCACTGAGCGCACCGGTGATCAGCCCGTTGTTGGTGACGGTTCCGCGTATTCGGCCGCACCGGTCAACCGCGACCTGCGCACCCTGGACCAGGACGTTGACGGCCTGTCGGAAATCGCCCCTGCCGTAACGGTGCCGATGTTCCCGTTGTTGGTGAAGGTCACCGCTGCAACGCCATTGGCGCCGGCAGGGAGAATGTTGAGCTGCGTCGGCCCGGGGGGCACGAGGCTCGCGATGGTGACGCCTGCATTGACGGTCACCGTGTTCGCCGGCGTTACGTTGCCGCCCGCGATCGCGGCATTGGCCGTCGCCGTGTCGGTAGAAGCCGCGACGATGTAGTCGGCCTGCGCGGCCATCGGCAGCGCCGCAGCAACCGCAGTCGTTACATAGAGAGCCGTGCGCAAATTGCGCCGGCTGCCATTGGTGGTGTTGGCCAGGCCGTTATCGTGTGAGGTCATTTTAATACTCCCTGTAAATCTGCGCTACGCCCGCGGGCGAATTTTGGTCGATGGAATCTAGCTGCCTTGAAAAGTTACCAGTGTGTGAAGCTTTGTCACGAAAAAAATCGGGCCGCCGCGAGATCGTTCCCGGGCGGCGGCACATCGAAGTGCGGCTGTGTGCGTCTCGATCAACTCCCCCATCCAAACACTTCCCCTGCTGGGCGCGAGGCCTAAACAAACCACCGGCTTTCACCGTTGGCGCACTACTTGCGTCCGGATGCGCAAGTTAGGTTCCGTAACACTGCCAGCCACTGGCGGCTCGCAAATCCAGTCCCTTAACTTCACCACAACCGTAATTCTCTTCGCCCGTCAAGCCGGTTATGCACTTTGCGGCATGCTTTTTCCACACGTTGCCAAAGAGTCACACCTGAACCGCCGAGGCGGGCGCGGCGAGCGGCGAAGCGTTGGGGGGCATGCGGCGGCCTTTCCCGCTCATTTCTTCGGCAGCATGATTTCCGCCGTAGCGGTGGCCATGGTGGTGCCCTTCTGGTTGGCCATCTTGTGCTTCACCTGCACCAGATGCCGCCCTTCCGCGTCGATCAGCTTGTCGACCACCTCGGCGGTCTGGATGGTGATGTCGCCGCACAGCGCGGGGCCGCGGTAGTTGGCGACCGAATGGACGACCATGCCGTGCTCGCCCGCCCAGCCTGCAAGATAGTCGGTCACCCAGGCGCCCATCGAGGCACCGTAGCCGTAAGCGCGCGGCATGCCGATCTTGCGGGCCCAGTAGGGGAACATGTGCCCGCGCGAGGCGCCGTAATAGCCGCCGTCGGTCAGCTCCGGGTTGATGCGTTCCATGATCGGGTCATTCTCGTGCCCGGCGAATTCGGGCGAGAAGCCGAAGTCTTCCAGGTTGATCTCGCGCCGGTCGAGCGTGCCCCAGCAGGTGAACAGGTAGGAGCGCCACTCGGTGGCGAAGCTGACGATCGAATGCGGGCCGAACACGCGCTCGGGCAGCTGGTCGCCAATATTGACGTCGTCCCAATAGCGCGGGTTGTGGCCGAGATCGTGAAGCATCTTGATCCACTCGAACTTGCGGTCCTCAAGGCCGGCGAGCTCCGCGTCGGTCCACTCGGTATCCTCGGCATCGTCGGGATTGGTGTTCTCGGCGCCGGCGTGGGCGAGATAGCGGATCGAGGTGGAACGCTGCTGGGCGATCAGCTCGCCGTGCTGGTTGCGATAGAAATTGTCACCGCGCTGGAAGCAGGTCGGCCCGGCGAAGCCAGTATTCTTGACTGCATAGTCGAACGGGATGCGTTCGTTGTTGATAGTATCGCCGCCGTGAACGCGGACGTCGTGGAACCACCACTCGTCGCCGCCGAATAGCAGATGCGAATTGGGGATCTTGCCGACACAGGCCGGAGCCGAGCCATGGCCGTCGTCGATGACGATGGGGAAGCTTTGCGGCGCGACCAGCTTGCCCCAGCGGCCTTCCCTGGCATAGGCCGGGTCGTAATGCAGCAGGTTGGGATAGTGCATCGCCTGCACCCAGCGGCGGATATCGTTATTGCCGATCGGTTCGCGCACCGGCGACGATTTAATCGGCTTGCCCAGGTATTGATCGATGTCCGAACAATCGAGCGTGAGTTCGGCAGTGGTCATGGCATCGTTTCCCATTGCTGTGCCCGCTAGGGGCCAAAAGTTACCAATTCCCTTCGGCGATGACGGCGAGGATGGCAAGCGGGCGTTTGCTGGCGAAATGCCCTGGGCATGCGCGCGGAGGCTCAACGGTCGTTGCGCCGTCGCATCCATTCAGGCCGGGACGCATCGTTCGCGATCGGCTTCGACCCCGCCGGTGTCCTCCTGTCGCGGAAACAAGCAACATCGGCCTCGCCCCACAGCGCATCGGCCATGGCATCGAGCTCGGCATAGTCTACGGACCTGCCCAGCGGGTCGTGCCGGTTGAGCGACAGCCGCTTGCGAACCGGATCTAGCAGCCGCCGCCGCAACGCGCGCTGCAGCAGCCCGAGCCGCATCAGCGCATGGTCTAGCGCAATCTCCGGCGCTTTCAGCCGCAGCGAAGACCACCCCTCCTCGACCTGGCCGACCCTGCCGATGACCATGGCGTTATAGTCGCGATGCGGCCCGCGGTGCAGCGGCAGACCGATGCGGATGGCCGCACTGTCGCTCGCGGGGAGCAGCAGGCCATTCGAGCGGAAATCGTCGAAGCCGATGCGGTCGCAGCCGATGGTGTCGAACAAGGCGCCGAAGCACCGCTCGCCGAGCAGCTGGCGAGGCAGCAAGTGATGCCGCTGCAGGCCGGGAACGTAATCGGGGAGAGAGCAACGGTTGACCGCGCGGAAGGCAAGCCGGTCGCGGGCCATCCCGGAGCGCTCGGTCATGCGTCCCGCCAGACGCGAACGAAACGGCCGTCGCCCGACGGCTCCGCCAGCAAGGCCTCGCCGCCGGGCCCGGCCAGCTCCTCGCGGCCGGCAAGCGGTCCGTGGCGGACCAGATGATCGATCACCCGCACCGCGAGCTTGACCGTGTCCGCAGCGCCTTCCCCGCGGCGCGCCTCGACCCGCAGTTCCTGCCCGATGAAAAAAGCCAGCCCATCGCTTTCCACGCCGCCATCCTGCGTGCGCTCGATGCCCGTCAGCCCCAGCGCCGGGAAGGCGCCGCCCTGGCTCCAGCCCTCGACGATACGGGCGAAGTAGCCCGGATCCATCCAGCAACCCGCAGGCTGCCAGCACACCGCCTTGCAGCCCAACCTGGTCGCCAATTCACCTGCCACACCTGCCATGACCCTTACCACTGGCAGCAGCGCTCCGCCGCCAGCCAGATGTGGCCCCGGTTGCAGTATGATAGCTTCGAAGGCACCTTCGGATGTTTGCGGGGGAAGGCCGAAGAAATGGCTGGCCCGCGGAATGGGCGTCGCACTGCCGGGAACCAGTCCGGTAAGATCGAAGGTAAGGCCGCTGGCAAGCAGTTCGAGCCAGCCTTCCGCCATGCCGCGCTGGCTGCTGACGCGCGCGACCGCCTTGCCCCGATCGAGAGACTCGGACAGCAGACGTTGGACATCCTCAACCGACGGGCGACCGCCAGTTGCAAACATCAAGCACAGGCCTGCTTCTGCCTGCACAGCGTCCCGATTTGCGTCCCTCGCGATCAGACTGTCCCCCGCCCAATTGCAGGAATTCTCTCTGACATCATTCTTGGTCTTGCGTCGAGTCCTAGTGAGACGGATTGCACCACATTGGAGCAATCGTATCAAAAAACGCCCAGGCGAAGCCCTTGCCCAAGTAACGCGCCAAGTTCCCGGCACTCCGACAAGCTATCGTCCGGAACGATTTTTTCCGCGAGTATCGCCTCGGGAGTCTGTGCGCCAAGATTGACAATCAGCGACTCCGCGACCCGGCGCAACCGCCAGCCTGTGACTATGCGATCGATCTGCGCCTGCGCCCCGCGGCCATCAGATCCGGCGGCGATGGCCGTGGCGTAGGGCCGGCCCTCGACATGTCCAAGCAGTGGATAATAACAGCGGTCGAACATCTCTTTCATCGCCCCGGACATCGAACCCAGGTTTTCCGGACAAATGAAGAGATAGCCCCCCGCCGCGAGCAGATCATCCGGACGGGCAGCCTCCGCAGCTAGCAGCACGGCGGCGCCTCCACCTCCCATCGCCGACCCGTCCAGCGCTGCCTGGGCCATGGCCCGCGCCGCACCGGTCCGGCTATGCCAGACGATCGCCAGCATGGGGGCCAGCGGGGTGGCAGGCAACGATCAGCATCCGCCTCCCATCGGTCCACCCAGCGCGCCGCCGAGCAAACCGCCCAGGCCGCGCTTGGGTTTGCATTTCGGCTGTTCGCCCTGTTGCTGCGAACCATCGGCGCTGCCCTGCATGCCCGAAGGCATCCCGGGGATGTCCATCCAGCTGGTGGTCGACTTGTGGCGGATGCGCGCGGTCCATTGCAGGTGCCATGCGGCCTTGGGGTCGGCCGGACGCGGCGGATAGGAGAAGTCCTCCATCGGCCCGAAGGCCGTGAGCATGCCCATGCGGAAATCGGGTGCATCGCGCTTGACCTCGGCCGGCACCGTACAGGTCGTCGTCGCCGGCGCCATGACCGTGCGGTCGCGCACCAGACCTGCGACCTGGGTAGGGGTCAGCCAGTCAGCTAGCCCGCCGCCGAACTGGCGCGAGACGCTGCTCGACCACATCACCATGTCGCCCATCTGCCCGCGCGGCCCCTGCTTTCCGCCGAATACTGTCGCCAGGTAACCGGTGGCATCGGCGATACCCGTCCAGTTGAGCAAGGTCGAGCCGCTGGGATTGGCAGTGGCGCGGATGCTAAGCGGGGACATGAAGTCCTTGGTCAGGGTGAAAGCGATATTCGGCGTGTAATTGCCGGCAACACTGTGCGCGCCTGGCAAGGAGGAGTCAGGTTTGGCAAATTTGCCGTCTTCGGCCGGCCAGCGCCCGAACGTGCGGCTATTGGAAATCGTCGGCCCCCAGTCGCGGATGATCGTCGTCGACCACAGGCCGGGCGGCACCTGCCCGGCGGCGAGCCTGGCGAAATCGATGATCACCGGCTGCCCTGCGGGCGCGCGCTCGCCGCACCCCCAGTAGATCAGCATCCGGCCAGTCGGCTTCTGCGGCAGCTCATCGGTGCCGCCCCGCTCAAGCTGCGGTGTCACCAGCGCCACCGATTTACCCAGCTTGGCGCTGGGCGGCATGAAGTGGTCGGCCTTGGCTCCGCCGCTGGTTGGCGCCTGCGATGTGCCGAGCCGCAAATGCAGCTCGTGCTGCACATTGTTGCCGCGCCCGCCGCCCATCGCCATGGCCATCGGGTTCATTCCGGCCATGCCGCCAAATCCCGAGATCGTTCCGGCGCGCATGTCGTAGCGGGCGACAGGTCCGCTCGCCACACGCTGAGCCAGCAGCGGAAGCGCGGCCATGGTCGCAGCCGTTGCGGTGAGAATAGCGATTGTCTTGCGGCGAGGCTTCATGCGCGAATCTCCCTTTCGATCCAGCTTCGTGCCTAGCGAACCCGGGCAGCGGCAAATAGTCAAATTTCAACGTCGGGTCACGGCCCTTTTCGCCGCGCCGGCAATCGGCTAGCCCACTCGCCATGGCATCCGCTTCCGCACCCATGTCCGCTTTCGTCTTTGGCATCGAGCAATCGCTGAGCGGCAAGGCCTGGCGCTGGCGCGGCGGCAACATGGATATGTCGGCCAATAAACCTTCAAATGGACCGGGCGGTCTGGAAGACGATATCGTCACCCAGTTGCTGCTGTCGCGCGGGGTGCCGCGCGAGGATATAGAGCGTCACCGCTCCCCCTCGCTGCGCGAATTCCTGCCCGATCCCTCACAGTTCCGCGACATGGACGCGGGCGCCGAACGGCTGGCGCAGGCAGTGCTGACCGGCGAGACCGTTACGATCTACGGTGACTACGATGTCGATGGTGCGACCAGCGCGGCGCTGCTGATCCGGCTGCTGCGCGCATTGGGCAGCGAGCCGCGCTATTACATCCCCGACCGTCTGCTCGAAGGCTATGGCCCCTCCGCCGAGGCGCTGGTGCGGATCGCCAAAGAAGGCTCCAGCCTGATCGTCACGGTCGATTGCGGCGCAATGGCGCATGAGGCGCTGGAACAGGCACACGGCGCTGGCGCCGACGTCATCGTCGTCGATCATCACAAGTGCTCGGCCGAACTTCCCAGGGCTGCCGCGCTGATCAATCCCAACCGGCTCGACGAGAGCGAAATCGGCGCGGCGCACGGGCACCTTGCGGCCGTCGGTGTCGCCTTTCTGCTGGCGATTGCGACGCTGAGAACATTGCGCCAGCGCGGTTATTTTGAAGACCGTGGCGAACCGAATCTGTTCTCATTACTCGATCTCGTTGCGCTCGGCACGGTGGCCGATGTCGCCGCCCTCCACGGCCTGAACCGCGCACTGGTTGCGCAGGGCCTCAAGATCATGGCCCGGCGCGAGAACACCGGTATGGCGGCGCTGATCGACGCATCGCGCCTCAGCCGCCCACCGACCTGCAGCGACCTCGGCTTTGCGCTCGGGCCCCGGATAAATGCCGGCGGCCGGGTCGGCGAATCGACCCTCGGCGTGCGGCTGCTGACCACCGAAGACCCGGACGAAGCCCGCGACATCGCCGCGCAGCTTTCGCGCCTCAACGAAGAGCGCCGGGGGATCGAGGCTTCCGTGCAGGAAGCCGCCGAAGCGCTGATCGCAGGCCAGCACAACCGCGCCGTGCTGGTCCTCGCCGGGCGCGGCTGGCATCCCGGCGTGATCGGCATTGTCGCCGGGCGGATCAAGGAAAAGGCGGGCAAACCGGCGTTGGTCATCGCGCTGGATGCCGACGAACACGGTAATGGCAAGGGCTCCGGTCGCTCGATCACCGGAGTCGATCTCGGCGCCGCGATTATCGCCGCGAAGGAGGCCGGACTGCTGCTCGCCGGGGGGGGCCATGCCATGGCCGCCGGGCTGACGATCGCGCCCGGCAAGGAGGATTCTCTGGGCGAATGGCTCGACGAACGGCTCGGCGCGGCGGTCACCGCCGCCGCCGCGAGCCAGGCGCTGAAGCTCGACCTCGCGCTGGCCCCGGGCGGACTCACGCCGGAGCTTGTCACACTGCTGGAAAGCGCCGGACCTTACGGCAACGGCTGGCCCGGTCCGAAGGTCTGCCTTGGTCCGGTGCGGCTGATCAAGGCCGATCTGGTCGGCACCGACCACGTCCGCCTGATCGTCAGCGGCGATGACGGCGCGCGGATCAAAGCCATCGCCTTTCGCGCGGCGGCCAGCGACATGGGCCAGGCCCTGCTGCACGGCGCGAGCGGTCGCCGCCTGTGGCTTGCCGGCCGCGCGAGGATCGACGACTGGGCCAGCCGCCCCCAGGCAGAACTGCACCTCGACGATGCCGCCTGGGCGGATTGATATCGCATCGGACTTGCGTGCGCCCTCCGGGACTTGACCCCCATGCCCGCCTTGCCTAAAGGCGCGGCCCTACAGCCATCGGCGGCAGCCGGCATGGCCCCTTCGTCTAGCGGTTAGGACGCGGCCCTTTCACGGCTGAAACACGGGTTCGATTCCCGTAGGGGTCACCATTGCTTCCCTGCTCGCGCCGGGGCGTATATGATTAGCCTGCCATGTGCATATGGCCCCTTCGTCTAGCGGTTAGGACGCGGCCCTCTCACGGCTGAAACACGGGTTCGATTCCCGTAGGGGTCACCATAAAATCAATTGCTTATAGGTTCCGCATTGGAAATTTCCCCAACGCTTCCCTAATATGGCGTTTGGGGTCGTCAAGCGGCTTCGACAGGAAACACGCGCTGGATCGAAGCGAGGGTGCGGATAGCATGCTCGAATAATGGCTGAAATCTGCCAGTTCTCAAATTGTCCGTCCAATGGGATGCTAATAGCCCCCTCGGAAAGTGGCGGAAAACCTGCATTCACCCGTGCGTGAGGTGTGTATCCATATTGCTGGCTCGATGCGTAGCATCGCAGCCCCTTGCTCACTTGCGCCGACCGTTCCTGAAAGAGGGACGAAATTTGGAGTGCGCGCTTATACGTCGTGACCGACGTAGGGCTTGGCGATGGTCGGACGAGGCACCGGCACGGTAACGCCGCCCCTTGCATTTGTAGTTGAATTTCACTACATGACTGTATGGCTCGAAAAGCACTGCGCGACATTTCATGGCTCAAAGGGGCGTTGAAGGACTTCAAGACCTTCCCCCTGCCCGCACAGCAGAAGGCGGCGCGCGGCCTGACACAGATTGCCGAAGGGGACACGCCGAAAATTGCCAAGCCGATGACCGGCCTTGGCGCGGGCGTATGGGAACTGGCCATCAAGGAGCGCGGGGACGCATTCCGCGTGATCTATGCGCTCCAGCTCGATGATGACGTCTGGGTGGTTCACGCCTTTCAGAAGAAATCGACGAGCGGCATCGCCACGCCGAAGCATGAAATCGACGTGGTGAAAGAACGAATCAAACGCTTGAAGGAGGCGTTAGCATGACCGATCAAGAGGACGATTTCGAACTGGTTCGCGGCTCCGGCAACGTGTTCGTTGATCTGGGGCTACCCGATGCCGAGCTGGAACAGTTCCGCGCCATCCTTGCCGCCGAAATCGGCAAGACGCTGGCCGCCGACAAGCTGACCGTGCGCGCCGCCGAGAAGATCACCGGCGTTGCCGCCGCTGATTTCTCACGCATCCGGCAGGCACGGCTCAAGAGCTTCACCATCGACCGCCTGATGACCATCCTCGACCGGCTCAATCGCAAGGTGCAAGTGTCTGTAGCCGTCTATCCGCGCGACCCAGCGGGGGCGAATGCGTTGCAATTGTGAGAATGCAATTACGGACTATGCAACTGGCTTTCGGTGGGGACAAATGATGGTGTTCTGGAATTGGGGCAGGAAAGCCAAGGAGGGTAAGCCGCAGCCAAATAATATTGCGGCCAAGGCTTGGGATGACGCCTCAACCGCGATGCTCTTCTACATGGATTATCGCGAGAAATATAATTTGCCCTTCACACCGGCGAGGTGGCGCGATGATTTCGCCCTCGGATTTAGGGATGGAATCGGCCAGATACACTTTGCGATTCTGAACAATGTTCCAGACGGAGACATTATGTTTCAGTGGCGGCAAGCGGTTATAGCGAATGATACCGTTCTCGAGGAGGCGTGGTTAAGAGCAATCTCCGACAACGGAGATTATACGGAACGAGGGGTGTCAAGTTTTCAGGCTGCTCGAATACTGGAAACATGGCGGTTGAAAAAGGATAATGTCGAAGGAGGACTTGATTATATTGAACAGCATGAGAGAGAATACAGGATGAAATTTCCAGATGCCACACAGTTCCAAGTCGATCACCAACTCATCATGAGTTACCTCGTCATTCCATTGATATTGGCAGATAAGATTATCCACCCTTACCTGTTGGTAGTGTAAATCGCCGATGCCAAAAGTCAGCAATGTCAATCACGCAGCTGACATCGCTCAGCAGCGCGCCAAATTTCCCGGCTCGCAATATGGCGATCAGCGGCTCTTGCGTGCAGGACTTGATGAAGAATTTGAGACAGCCATAGCTGGATCGGAAGAGGCGATCCAAAAAATCCTGACCGCCAATCCCTATCTGCTGCAATATGTCATTCCGAACTCTGGGCATCATGGCACATGGGTATTTCCCAAGAAGACGATCAGAACCCAAAAGGTGGACGGAACCCCCGGTTTGATACCCGACTATCTGATCGTACCCAAAAGTTCGTTAGGATATTATTGACATATCATCGAATTGAAACGTGCAACCATTCAGTTTTCGAATCGTAATGGAAAATCATATTCGCGATCTGGGAACGAGGGAATCGCACAGTGCTCCACATACTTGTCCCATTTTGCCAACTATATCGAAACGATCCGATCAAATATCGGCGTCGCAGAACTGATTGCACCGAAAAACGTCATCCTGCTGATCGGAGATGCCCAGACTGAAACCGAAACGCAGCGCATTTGTCGAAGTGAATTCAGCGACTTTCTCCGCGAATGATCGTAGCTTCCTTTGACCGAATAAGGCGGGGGCTTGCAAACGATCTTCGCAACCCACGCTAGACGCTGACATCCAACCGAACCACATTAACCTCCCCAACAATCCCCAGCCCCGCAACCGCATTCCGCACGGCATCCGCCACATAGGATTTCGACAAATGCGCGTAATGCCGCCGGGTAATCCGTTCGTCGGCATGCCCCAAGGCTTCCGCGATCACCGCCATCGGCACCCCGCGCAGCGCCATGCGCGCGCCATAGGTGCGGCGCAGATCGTGAAAGCCGGTTGGGGCCAGCTTGGCCTTGGTGCAGGCTACTGCGTCTGCTGGGATGGCCCCCAACGCTTGCCATCAGGGCGCGGAAAAATCAGGTCATCAGCGGATTTGCCATGCGTTGCCTGCTCAATCAGCCGAACGCCCTCCCCTTCAAGGTAAACCGCCCGCGCCACCCCGGCCTTGGTTTCGCGCAGCCAGAGGGTTTGCGACTGGCAATCAAAGTCCCGCGCTTCCAGCCCCGCCAGTTCGGAATAGCGCGCGCCGGTAAGGAGAGCTGCCTGCACCAGAGGGCGAAACGCCGGATCGCAGGCATTGACCAAGCGGCGCGCCTCATCGTCAGACAAGTAGCGCAGCTTGGGCGCATCCGCCTTGGCGAAAGGCTTCACGCGCCGCCACGTATCGTCCGCCCCCACCTTACCGTTCCGGTAGGCGGTATTGAGCGCCGCTTTCAGGATGGTGAGAATCCGGTTCGCGCTGGAACGGCGACGGCGGCGGGCCTCGTCAGTGTCAGCGGTCGCCCTGACATTCTGCTTCTCAGCCCCCTTGGCGGTCCGCAACCGCGCCGGGGAATTGGCAAGCGACACAAGCCAGTCGTTGATTGTCTTGGCCGTCAGCTTGGCAACGTCATGCTTGCCCATTTCCGGCCTTACAATTGCCTCGATGCGGCGGCGGGTGTTTGCCAGGTCCTTTCCCTGAAACCCCTCCAGATAGTCGTCCAGGGCGTCGGAAACGGTATATGCGCCGGTCTTGCGCCCACCGTTACGTTCCAGCGACAGGAACCACTTGCGCGCCGCCTCTTGGGCCTGCCGGAAATTCAGGATCACGGTGCCGTCCGCATCGGCATTGTCATCCGCTTCCGCGATCGTCGTTTCCTGATAGTTTCCTGCCGCACCAGCGCGCCGGTAGCGGGCGAGCCATTTGCCGACCCGCGCGCCACGATAATAACCCAGATGCTCACCCTCGTTGATCGTCATCCAATATGGCTTTTTGCGCTCGGCCAGTCGCAACCGCTGCTCCCGCTTGCCCAGCTTCACATCCTGCACGATCCGCGCCATCGACTGACTCTTCCAAACTTCCCCAATACTTCCCTAATATACACGGTGAAACGTCGGCGAACAGTGCTGGACAGAAAAATGCCATACCCTTTGTAAATGCGTTGTTTTATAGCGTTTCATGCCGTTTCACGAAACGGCATGAAACGCATTATTTTACGCCCTCTCACAGCTGAAACACGGGTTCGATTCCCGTAGGGGTCACCAGGCGCTCGGGCTTCGCTGCCCTGTCACACAACTGTCGTAAAATTCCGTGGCGAGGCGACTGGCGGCAATGGTCCGGCGCGGCTAGAGCCTGATCCCGCAATGACCCGGATTAAAGCGATTCCCTGGCCCGGCATGGGCCTTGCTGCGGCCACCGCCGTGGGCATGCTGTTTGCCGATACGTCGGTCTGGCTCGCCCTGGGCGTCTGGGTGCTGTGGACCGGGTCGCTGTGGCTGACCCGCCCGGAACCGCCGGTAATCGAGCCCCGGGCCGATCGCGCGACGGTCTCGCGCGATGTCATGCGCGAGCTGATCGAGCCGCTGGAGATCGCGCTGGTCGTGTTCGACGGCGACCGCGTTTTCGCCGCCAATGCTGCTGCCAGGCGGGCGCTGGGCGCGCATATCGTCGGGCAGGACGGTCGCATTGCGCTGCGCCATCCTGCTGCCGTGCGGCTGCTCGACATGGCAGAAGGCGGCACCGTGACAATCCCCGGGCTCACCGGCGCACGCAGTCTGTGGCAGCTAAACCGCGCCCGGATCGACGAGCGCTACTGGATCATCGAGCTGATCGACCGCACCACCGAGGCCGACATCGACCGCGCCCATACCGATTTTGTCGCCAATGCCAGCCATGAGCTGCGCACGCCGCTCTCGGCAATCATCGGCTATGTCGAGACACTGTCGGAGGAACAGGGCAAGATCGATGCCGTGACCACCAAAAAATTCCACGCGACGGTACTGCGCGAGGCGAATCGCATGCAGAACCTGGTCGCCGATCTGATGTCGCTGTCGCAGCTTGAGGCGGAGAAACACGATTCGCCGACCGACGATGTCGAACTTGGCCAGCTTGCCGCACGAATCGTAGGGGAATTTACCGCGACACTGGGCAATGACCGCGTTGTCCTGTCGCGGCCGCAAGTCCCGCTGCCGATCGCCGGCGATGCCCGGCAACTCGAACAGCTGATCCGCAACCTGATCGACAATTCGCTGAAATATGGCGATGCGGACAAACCGGTCACGGTTTCGCTGGAGGACGCAGGCTCCGGCATCGCCGAGGTCACGGTCAGCGACAAGGGCCAGGGTATTGCCGCCGAGCACTTGCCGCACCTCACCCGCCGCTTCTACCGTACCGATCCGGGCCGCAGCCGCGCCGCCGGCGGCACCGGGCTCGGCCTCGCCATCGTCAAGCACATCGTCGAGCGCCATCGCGGCAAACTCGAAATCGCCAGCGAGCTTGGCAAGGGCACCAGCATCTCTGCGCGGTTCCCGCTGGTCGTGCGCGAAAAGCTAGAGGCCGAGGCTCAGGCCTGAATCGCTGGAGCCAGATGACCCGCTTTGCCCTCACCCTGGAGTTCGACGGCGCCCCCTTCATGGGCCTGCAACGCCAGGCGCACGGGCCGTCGGTGCAGCAGGCCGTCGAGGAGGCGGTTTTCGCGGTGTCCGGCGAGGCAGTGACCATGCACGCCGCCGGGCGTACCGATGCCGGGGTGCATGCGCTGGCGATGCGCGCGCATGTCGATGTGGCGAAGGACTTGGCTCCGTTCCGGCTGATGGAAGCGCTCAACGCCCGGCTGCGCCCGGCCCCGATTGCCGTCATCGCCTGCGAGACTGTCCCGGACGACTGGCACGCGCGGTTTTCGTGCATGGGGCGCAGCTACCGCTACCGCATTATCAACCGCCGCGCGCCGCTGACGCTGGAGGCGGGCAAGGCCTGGCTGGTCCACCACCCGCTCGATGCCGAGGCGATGCACCGCGCCGCGCAGGCGCTGGTCGGGCACCACGATTTCACCACCTTCCGCTCGGCGCATTGCCAGGCGGCGAGCCCGGTCAAGACGCTCGACCGGCTTGATGTGCGGCGGGAGGGCGATGCGGTGCTGATCGAGGCCGAAGCGCGCAGTTTCCTGCATCATCAGGTGCGCTCGATGGTGGGGTGCCTGGTGCTGGTTGGGCTGGGGCGGTGGACTGAACGCCGCGTGGCCGAGGCGCTGGCGGCACGAGAGCGGCAGGCGTTGGGGCTCAATGCGCCGCCGCAGGGGCTGTATTTCGTGGGGGCGCGGTATTAAGAAATTCCAACAATTCCGTCACCTTGAACTTGTTTTATGGCCCATCGTGCTGCACGCTCGAAGCTAACCCGATAGGCGCAAACCGCGAGACCTGGTCTCACAATTCTGCGCTGCGGGTGTGACGCGAAATGGGCCCTGAAACAAGTTCAGGGTGACGATACTTTGTAGATCAACGGGGGTTTTGGGAAACTAACCCTTCCCCACCACGCTCTCCGGCAAATCCGTCCCGAACACGCGCTGGTAGTATTCCGCCACCAGCATCCGCTCGGTCTCGTCGCACTTGTTGAGGAACGACAGGCGGAAGGCAAAGCCCGGGTCCTTGAAGATCGCGGTGTTCTGCGCCCAGGTGATCACCGTGCGCGGGCTCATCACGGTCGAGATGTCGCCGTTGATGAAGCCCTGACGGGTGAGATCGGCGACCTTGACCATATCGGCGACGGTCTTGTCGTCCATGCCCTCGGTCTTCGACAGGACGATCTGGCTTTCCACCTGCGGCGGGCAGATAGTTCAACCCGACGACGATGTTCCAGCGATCCATCTGGCCCTGGTTGATCGCCTGGGTGCCGTGATAGAGCCCGCTGGTATCGCCAAGCCCCACCGTGTTGGCGGTGGAGAACAGGCGGAACCATTTGTTCGGGCGGATCACCCGGTTCTGGTCCAGCAAGGTCAGCTTGCCCTCGGTCTCCAGCACGCGCTGGATCACGAACATCACGTCCGGACGGCCGGCGTCGTATTCGT
Organism: uncultured Alphaproteobacteria bacterium; assembly: GCA_963775115.1. Lineage (GTDB taxonomy): Bacteria > Pseudomonadota > Alphaproteobacteria > Sphingomonadales > Sphingomonadaceae > Novosphingobium. The sequence goes on along the minus strand of CAVZHP010000003.1, from coordinate 581,274 downwards.
CGAACACCAGCGCGACCGGGTGCTGCAACGCCCAGGGCAGCAGGCCTTCGCGAAATTCGGTGACCTGAAGGCCGTCGCGCAGCACGATGGCGTCGCGGCCGATCAGGTCGATGCGGCTGATATGGGCGTCGAGATTGATCCGGATGCACGGCCATTTGAGCCGGGCGGCGACCTGTTCGATGTGAGTCGATTTGCCGGTGCCGTGATAGCCCTGCACCATCACCCGCCGGTTGAAGGCGAAGCCCGCGAGAATCGCCAGCGTGGTGTCGGGATCGAACACATAGCTGCTGTCGAAATCGGGCACCCGCTCATCCGCTTCGGAAAAGGCGGGAACCTTCATGTCGATATCGATGCCAAAAAGCTCGCGCACGCTAACTTCGGTGTCGGGCGCATCGAGCACGGTGTTGCTGCCGGCGTCGGTCAGGATGTTTGGGATTTCGGTCATAGGCATAGCCGCCTATACGGGCGGACGCGGGGCTGCAATAAGCTTTGCACTCGGCATTTGAACCAGACGGAGATTTTCATGCAAGTGTTCGGCGCACTGCTCTCACCTTACGTCCGCAAGGTCTGCCTGGTAGCGGAGGAAAAGGGCATCCCATACGAACTGGTGCTTTCGAGTCCCGGGAACCCCAATCCGGATTTCGTCGCCGCCAGCCCGTTCGGCAAGATTCCCGCTCTGAAGGATGGCGACTACACCCTCGCCGATTCGACCGCGATCATCACTTATCTGGAGGCCAAGCACCCCGGCCAGCCGATGATTCCCACCGAGGCGCGCGCACGCGGCACAGTGATGTGGTATGACGAATTTGCCGACACGATTTTCGCCGCATCAGGCCTGAAAATCCTGTTCAACCGGCTGGTCGGCCCAAAACTGCTGAAAGTCGGCGGCGACGAGGCGATTGCGCTGCAGGGCGAGGCGGAACTGCCGCGAATCCTTGCCTACGTCGAAAGCGTCGCGCCAGACAGCGGCTGGCTGATGGGCGATACCTTCACGCTCGCCGACATCTCGATAGCCTCGCTTTTCTGCAGCCTTGCCTATGTCGGGCATGGCACAAACGCGGCAAGCTATCCGCGCACCGCCGCTTGGTACGCCCGAGTCTGCGAACGCCCGGCCTGGCAAAAGATCGCCGAGCGGGAGGCCAGGCGCTAACCCTCAGGCCGCAGCCCGGAAATCCGTTGCCCTGCAGGCCCGGTCGCGGCCATCGTTCTTGGCGCGATAGAGCGCGGCATCGGCGAGGCGGTAGAGCCGTTTCCAGTCCTCCTCGATCTCGACCGAACCTTCGGCAAAGCCGACACTGATCGTGACTTTCACCCCTTGCGGCATCGGAAACCGGCGAACCGCCTCAAGCAGCTTGTCGGCGGTGCATTCCCCGAACGCAGGACGCGGGACGAGCAGCGCGAATTCCTCGCCCCCCAGCCGCACCGCGAGGCTGCGCTGCGGGCGGCATGACTGGATCGCCTCGGCGACCCCGCGCAGAACATCGTCGCCGCCGACATGGCCGAGGCGGTCGTTGACCGTCTTGAAATGATCGACATCGATCAGCAACAGCCGCTGGCGCGAGCGGCGGCCGATGGCGAGATCGAGGAACGCGCGGCGATTGAGCAGCCCGGTAAGCGGATCGGTCGAAGCCATCCGCCGCGCCATCTGCTCGCCGGCCAGGGCGTTGTCGCGGTCCCTGCCCAGCGCTCGCAGGCGCGCGTTGATCAGCAGCGCGCTGAGCAGGCCTTCGATCGCCAGCGCGATGAGATTGCCGTTATCCAGCCAGAAGTGGTAGCCGATCAGGTTGAACGCATGCATCGACCGCGCGAATGACATCGCGATCGGCGCGCTCCACGCCAGCAGGAAAAGCCAGAAATAGCGGCTGCGGCTCCTCCAGGCATTGTACAGGATCGGTGCGAGCAATCCGAGCATTGCCGTCAGCCCGGCGGTATAGGCCAGGTCGAGCTGCTGGATGCGCCAAGGAGCAAGCACTGCAAAGATTACCGCCAACGCCATTCCGACAGTCAATGCGACCGGAAAGACCCGGCGCAGCATGGGGCCGAAGACCTTGGCTTCGAAGAAATTGCGGATGAACAGCAATGCCGTGACCGCGCTGAGCGCCAGCAGCACATAGTTGCAACGCAGGCGGTCGTTGTTGTCGACGAAGGGCAGCAGGATGGTCAGCATGCCGGACGATGTCAGTGTATAGCCCGCCAGCGAAACGACCATGGCGCAATACAGCAGCTGAAAGCGGTGCCGCAATGCCGCCCACATCGACAGATTGTAGACAACCAGCGCCAGCGCCAGTCCGGCAAAAGCGGAATAGAGGATCGTCATGCCCACCCGCAGCACGTAACTCTCGCTACGGGTCATCAGCGCCGGACCAAGCACTACCCCGCGCATGTTTCCCGAACCGTAAGCTTCGATGAAAATGGCATCCAGCGACGCCGTGCGGGCAGGCACGGGAAATTCCATGATCGCCCCGATAGTGATGAAGCGCGAGGAATCGCGCGACGAATAGTCGAGGCGGGCAGTGGAACCGTCGGCATAGCGGAAATGGATGCGGGCGTGATCCTGCCAGATACTGCTCATCCGCAGCACCAGAGGATTTTCGAGCGCCGCCGTCGCCGGCGCGAACTTGAGCTGGGCGAGAAAATCGCCCGAGCCATGGGCCGGTTGATCGCCGGAACAGTCGAATCCTTGCGGATTGGCCATGCGCTCCGCCAGTTGCGCGGCGTGAGGCAGCGGGGCGATGCAGGTGACTATGTCGCGACTTGCGGCGGCGTGCGCAGGGACAGCCGCCCAAAAGGAGGCTAGCAGCAGGGCAATCGCCCGCAACAGACCCAAAACATTCCTCACAGTTGCGCGATAACCGAGACCCGGAAAGATCGGGTTAATCGCACGTCCGGCCTCGGCAGGCTTGTCAGCGACTGGCGGATTGGCGATGCCGCTGGTAGCCTTGGCAAAAGCTGTGGGAGAAACTGACAATGACCAGGATGATTTTCGTCAATCTGCCAGTCACCGATCTGCCCCGGTCGATGGCGTTCTACACATCGCTGGGATTCAAGAACAATCCGCACTTCACAGACGATACCGCCGCCTGCATGGTGTGGAGCGAGGCAATCAACGTCATGATCCTCACGCATGAAAAGTGGAAGACGTTCACCACTCGCCCGATCCCGCCCAGCACGTCGAGCGAAGTCCTGCTCTGCCTCTCCTGCGACAGCAGGGGCGCCGTGGATGCGATGAACGAGGCAGCAGCTGCCAACGGCGGCACTGCCGACATCAATCCGAAACAGGATCATGGTTTCATGTACAACCGCAACCTCGCGGACCCCGACGGCCATGTCTGGGAAACGATGTGGATGGACCCGGCGGCAGTGCCGCCCAGCGCATGACCGGAGAACCATAATGACCTACATTGAAGGGTTCGTGATCCCCGTTCCCACCGCCAACAAGGACAGTTCATCGCGCATGCCCGCGCGTGCGATGGGGTGCTCGTCGAACACGGCGCGCAGCGCGTGATCGAGTGCTGGGGCGACAATGTTCCGCATGGCAAACAGACCGACTTCTATGGAGCAGTTGATGCCAAGTCCGACGAGACAACGGCATTCAGCTGGATCGAATGGCCCGACAAGGCTACGCGGACGAGGGTGCATTCCGAGATGGTCGAGCTGATGAAAATCGACGACCGGATCAACCCCGAGAAGAACCCGATGCCGTTCGACGGCAAGCGCATGATATACGGGGGATTCCAGCCGATCGTCGAGCAAGGCGATGCCTCCCCGGACAGCTACGTTCAGGGCTTCCTGATCCCGGTTCCCGCCGCCAAGCGCGAGGCCTATCGCAAGATGGCCGAAGACGTCTGGCCGTTGTTCCGCGACTACGGCGCGCTGCGCGTGGTCGAGTGCTGGGACGACGACGTGCCCGAGGGCAAACACACCGACTTCCGCCGGGCGGTCAAGGCCGGGGCGGACGAAAAGGTGGTGTTCTCGTTCATGGAGTGGCCTTCGCGCGAAATTTGCGACAAGGCGCACGAGGAAATGAGGAAAGACGAGCGGATGCAGATGCCCGAGGGCACGGAAATTCCGTTCGACGGCAAGCGCATGATCTTCGGCGGGTTTCTCGCCGGTAGTCGAACTCAGTTCCTGAAAGGAGAACCGGAATGGCCAAGTTGCAGGGAAGCTGGATCTGGTACGAGCTGATGACCACCGACCCGCTCGCCGCCAAGGCGTTCTACGACAAGGTGGTTGGCTGGGACATCGACGCCGCATCGGCCAGTCCCGACATGGATTACCGCATGATCAAGCGCCCGGATGGTCAGATGACCGGCGGGGTGTTCAAGCTGAACGACGAGATGCTTGGCCAAGGAGCGCAGCCGTGCTGGCTCGGCTATATTGGCGTCGATGACTGCGACGCCGCGGCCAAAGCGCTTGAAGCCAAGGGCGGCAAGGTGCTGATGCCGCCGATGGACGTGCCGATGGCCGGGCGCATCGCCATGGTCGCCGACTGCTGCGGCGCGACCTATTACATCATGACCCCCACCCCCCCGCCCGGCGGCGGCGAGAGCACGGCCTTTTCGACCGGGACCATCGGCAGCTGCGGCTGGAATGAGCTCAACGCCGGCGATGCGGCCAGCGCCATTGCCTATTACACCGGCCTCTATGGCTGGGCGCTGCCCGAGGCGATGGATATGGGAGCAATCGGCAAATACCAGTTCATCGAACACGACGGCACGATAGTCGGGGCGATCATGCCGAAAATGCCGCAGATTCCGGTATCGATGTGGCAGCACTATTTCTGGGTCGACGATATCGGCAGGGCCAAGGCGGCCATCGAGGCGAGCGGCGGCCAGGTGCTGAACGGACCGATGGAAGTCCCGGGCGAAGACTGGATTATCACTGGCCTCGATCCGCAGGGCGCAATGTTCTCGCTGGTCAGCAAGAAGGGTCCGTAAGCCGTGGCCGACTACACGTTCTACACCCAGCCGATGTCGCGCGGCCAGATCGCGCGCTGGGCACTGCATGAGGCGGGAGCAGATTACAGCCAGGTGCTGGTTGACCTCGCCGACAAGCCAGCCGCGCTTCTCGCGGTCAATCCGATGGGAAAGGTTCCCACCCTGGTCCACCACGATAATGGCGAGGACCGGGTGGTGACCGAAGGGGCGGCGATCTGTCATTATCTCGCCGAAATGCACCCCGAGGCTGGGTTGCTGCCCAAGGATGCCGAAATGGCGGATTACTTCCGCTGGCTGTTCTTCGCCGCCGGGCCGCTGGAGTCCGCCATCGTCAGCACCTACCTCGGCTTCGCGCCCAAGCCCGAACAGGAAAAAACCGCCGGCTGGGGCAATTACGAGCGCACCATGTCGACGCTCGAGGCCCATCTGGACGGCAACGCCTTCCTTTGCGGCAAGCGCTTCACCATGGCCGATGTCTATGCCGGCAGCCAGCTCGACTGGGGGTTGAATTTCGGATCGGTGCCGCCCAACGAGGCGTTTGTCGGCTATGTCGAACGCTGCCAGGCGCGCGATGCCTACAAGGCTGCCAAGGCGATCGACAATGCCCTGATCGCGGAGATGCGGAAATGAGTGCGAAGAACATTGTCTGCCTGTGGTACGAAGGCGGCGCCGAGGAAGCTGCGCGCTTCTATGCCGCAACCTTTCCGGACACCACGGTCGGCACAGTTCACCGCGCGCCCGGCGACTATCCCGACGGCAAGCAGGGCGATGCGCTGACGGTCGATTTCACTGTCATGGGCATTCCCTGCATCGGCCTCAACGGCGGTCCAGCGTTCAAGCACACCGAAGCCTTCTCCTTCCAGGTAATGACCGAGGACCAGGCCGAAACCGACCGCTACTGGAACGCCATCACCGGCAACGGCGGTGAGGAAAGCCAGTGCGGCTGGTGCAAGGACAAGTGGGGGATTTCGTGGCAGATCACCCCGCGCGTGCTCACCGACGCTATGATGGCCGGCGGGGAACAGGCAGCACGCGCATTCAAGGCGATGATGACAATGAAGAAGATCGACGTTGCCGCAATCGAGGAGGCCGCCCGTGGCTGAGACCAAACTCGAACTCTACGGCCACCCGTTCTCGTCCTACACGTGGAAGGCGCTGATCGCGCTCTATGCCAACGAGACGCCGTTCACCTTCCGCATGGTCGATGCCGATCATCCCGACAATTGCGCCGTGGTTCAGGCCGCCGGTCCGCACGGCAAATTTCCGGTGCTGGCCGATGGCGACAACCTGATCTTCGAGGCTAGCTCGATCATCGAATACCTCGCCATCAAGCGTCCGGGGCCAGAGATACTGATCCCCCACGATCCCGAGGCGGCCGCCGGTGTACGCATGCTGGACCGGGTGTTCGACAATTACGTCATGAACACGATGCAGGACGTCGTGACGGAGTATATCGGTAATCCCGATGCGCCCGACATGGCGAAGATCGATGCGGTCAGGGAGCGACTGCGGCGCAGCTATGCGTGGATCGATGGCTGGCTGGAATACTATCCTGTTTCCGGCCAGATCACCCTCGTCGAATGCGCCGCTGCGCCCTCGCTGTTCTATGCCGACTGGATCGAACAGATTGGCGACGCCTTCCCCCGGCTGAAGGAATGGCGCGCCCACTTGCTGAGCCTGGAACCAGTGATGCGCTGCGTCGAGGATGCGCGGCCATACCGCGCAAACTTCCCGCCAGGCGCGCCTGACCGGGATTGAGCAGATATACCGGATATCTGAAGGGAACTGCACGATGAAGCTGCTTCAATCGGCGTGCATCATGCTGGCATTGCTGACAATGGCAGGTGCGTTTCCGGTTCCCGGTCACAGCGCGCCGCCGCGTGCCGAAATCCGCACGGCACCCGCCGGTTCGGCGGAACGTGCGCAAATCATGAATGCGATCCGCCCCCATGTCGAAAAGGACTTCGGCGCGCCGGTGGAATTCGTCGTCAGGGCGCTCAATATTTCGGGCGGCTATGCGGTGGTGCTGCTCGATGCGCAGCGACCGGGCGGGGGCAGAATCGACGTCATGCGCACGCCCGCCGCCGCCGCCCAGCGCCGCGCCGGGATGACCGACCCCTTGATCGATTGCTGCCACGCCGAAGCTATCCTCCAGCGCGTCAAAGGGCGCTGGAAAGTGCTGGAAGCCGTATCGGGTGCAACCGATGTCTGGTACGAACCCTGGTGCCGGCGCCTGTCTTTTGGGATGTGCATGCAAGGCGGCGGCGCGCCCTAGGCAAGGACAACGCGGAACCAGGAGGCGGCAATGCCGGAGCTCAATCACACGATCGTCTGGTGCAGCGACAAGACCCGATCCTCGGCATTCCTGTGCGACGTGCTCGGCCTGCCACCCGCCAAGCCGTTCGCGCATTTTCTCGTCGTCGAGTTGGGCAAGGGCGTGTCGATGGATTTCATGGAGAAAGGCGGCAAAGTGGCGATGCAGCACTATGCATTCCTTGTCAGCGACGCCGAATTCGATCACGGTTTTTCCCTGATCCGCGGGCGCGGCCTTGCTTACTGGGCCGATCCCGCGCGGGAAAAGCCCGGCGAGATCAACACGCACTGGGGCGGGCGGGGCGTTTATTTCGAGGACCCGGATGGGCATTTCCTTGAACTCATCACCAAGCCCTATGGCGCCATGGAGGACCAATGAGCGACGTTAACGAGCTATCCGTCACCCGGCTTATCGCCGCGCCGCCAGCCAAAGTCTGGCAGGCCCTGACCGAACGCCGCGAGGAATGGTGGTGCCCGACGCCCTGGTATGCGCGGTTCGACAAGCACGAGCCCCGCGCCGGGGGCGCTTGCAACATGACCTTTTACGGGCCGGACGGCGAGAAGGAGGCCCAGAACGGCATCTACCTCGCCTATGACGAGGGCCGCCGCTTCGCCACCACCGACGCCGTGACCGAGGACATGGCGCCCGCTGGCCCGTTCATGATCGGCATCTGGGAGATCGCTCCCGAGGAGTCTGGCGGTATTCGGGGCACCCGTTACACCGCCCGCGCCCGCCACTGGACCGAAGAGGCGATGAACCAGCACGCGGACATGGGCTTTGCCGAAGGCTGGGGCGCTTGCGCCGATCAGCTGAAGGCGCTGTGCGAGGCTGGGTAATCCCCCTCCCGCTTGCGGGAGGGGTTAGGGGAGGGCCTGTTATCGGAGGCTGGCCAACAAGCCCTCCCCCGGCCCCTCCCGCAAGCGGGAGGGGAGTTAAACAAACGCTGCCGCCCGGCGCAGCAGCTGATAGGCCTCCACAACCTGTTGCAGCCGCGCCTCGAAGCTCCGGTCACCGCCGTTGCGATCCGGGTGATAACGGCGGACCAGTTCGGAATAGCGCTCGCGCAGCGCCCGCCGGTCGGCATCGAGCGGCAGGCCCAGCATTTCGAGCGCGCGCCGCTGCTCCGGCGTCACCGCCCGGCCATCGCGCCGCTGGGCAGGCATGCGCATGCGTTGGTAGTCTCTGGCCCGCGCAGAAATAGCCTCCAACGGATCGGCAAAGTCCGCCCAGCGCGGTGCACTGTCGATGCCCGCTGTTGGGCTGAACGCGCGCACTTCGCGTTCCCAGCCGTAAATCGGCGATTGCGCGCGCAGGATTTCCTCGGTGCTCATCCCGGCAAAATAGTCGTAACCCGCGTTGAACGCACGGACGTGATCGAGGCAGAACCAGCGGCTGTTGCCCGGCCCGTCGAAACCGGATGGCTGGATGCCGGGCGCACGAAACTCGCCCGGCTGGTCACAGCCCGGCCAGTCGCACCGCCTGCCTTGCGCCTCGCGGCGGCCGTGGAATCGGTCGTGTCTCACTGGCTGTCAAATGCCGGTGAATAGGCTAGATGAAAAGACATGACAGGATCCCTAGCCCCCAAAATCGCCGATGAAATCGCCCGCCTGCTCACCGAAGCCTTCGCGCCGGGCAAGCTCGAAGTGACAAACGACAGCGCCAGGCACCACGGCCACAGCGGCGACGATGGCTCTGGCGAATCGCATTTTACCGTCGAGATCGAAAGCGCGGTGTTCGCCGGTATCTCACGGCTCCAGCGCCAGCGCCTGGTCAATGCTGCGCTGGGCGACATTCCGGGCCAGCGGGTGCATGCGCTTTCTATCCGGGCGCACGCGCCCGGTGAACCTGGGGCGATCAAGGCGCGGGCGCCAGGGGAGTAATGGCCAGGCAGCCCCGCCGCTCGCTGCTACGCGACCATGGCGGCGGCCATGCCCCGGTCGGCTATATCGAGCTGTTCTTCGATCTGGTCTATGTATTTGCCATTACCCAGCTTTCCCACTTCCTGCTGGCTCACCTCGACTGGCTGGGGGCGCTGCAGACGCTGATCCTGTTCCTCGCGGTCTGGTGGGCCTGGATGTTCACCACCTGGGCGGCCAACTGGATCGATCCGGACCGGCCGGCAAACCGGCTGATGCTGGGCTGTGTGATGATCGGCAGCCTGACGATGTCGAGCGCGCTGCCAACGGCATTCGGCGCAGGCGGAACCGTCTTTGCCCTGGCCTATGTCGCCGTTCAGGTCGGCCGGACGCTCTATACGGCCTGGGCGATGGGCGAATGGGAGCCTGGCGGCGCAAAAAACCTGACCCGCGCCTCGATCTGGTTTTGCGTTTCGGCAATTCCGTGGATTGCCGGCAGCCTCACACCGGTCGTGCAGGAACGGATGATCTGGTGGGCCGCGGCCCTGCTTATCGAATATCTTGGCCCGATGGCCTATTTCCGGGTGCCGGGCCTCGGACGCTCTCATGCCAGGGACTGGATAATCTCCGGCGGCCACATGGCCGAACGCTGCGCGCTGTTCATCATCATCGCTTTGGGAGAAGGCGTGCTGATCACCGGCGCGACTTTCGGCGGGCTTGCGCCAAGCCGCGATGCCGTCCTCGCCTTCGTCACAGCCTTCGTCGGCTCGTTCGCGATGTGGTGGGTCTATTTCGACCTCGGGGCAAAGCGCGGTGCCCAGCATATCGAGGGCCATGCCGTGCCCGGCCTCGTCGGCCGTAATGCCTTTACCTACTGGCACATTCCTATCGTCGCCGGGATCATCGCGATAGCCGTTGCCGACGAACTGACGCTCGCGCACCCGAACGAGCCTGTCCACGCCGAGAACCTGATCGTGTTGTGCGGCGGCATGGCGCTGTTCCTGTGGGGGACGATGGTGTTCAAGAAGATCAGCAGCGGCAATCCGTGGAACCCGCTGTCCCACTCGCTTGGCCTCATTCTGGTCGCTGGATTGGCTGTCTGGGGATGGCTCGCGCACCCCGCAACGCTTAGCCTGGCGATGGCATCGACGGCAATTTTCGCAATAGTAGCCTTGTGGGAATGGGTGAGTTTCCATGGCGGCTGGATCGAACCCATGGAAGCACGCGGCTGGCGGATAGCCCGGCCGTTGCGCGCCCTGTTCGACCGCACCGTGGCGGGGCGGCGCGCAAAGGATGGCGGCGGCTAGCCCGCCAGCCATTCCAGCCAGGCGCCATGGGCATGGGCAGCCGCCAGCAGCTTCTCCTCCCCGCCGCCGGGCCAGTATCGCACCGTCAGTCCGTGATTGAGCAAAGTGCGGTTTGCTTCCAGCGCCACCCAGGCGAGCGGCCTGTCCGCAGTCGCCCGCGCGCCAGCAGCTTTCATCGCGGCGGTCACCCGCGCCTGCTGGTCCCCCTGCACATATTGCCAGACGATCGAATGCATCAGCACCCGCGTCGTCCCCGCCTCTTGCGGTCGCGCCAGTTGCTGCTCAACGAAATCGGCGGCGTTCATCCGGACCAGATTGGGTGGACGCTGCTTCGCCGCCGCGATTGCCGCTTCCAGCCGCTCGAAGCGCACCGTGTGTTCCGGCCAGATATAGGCCTCGATCCGCCGTGCCTGCGCCGGATCGGTGAGATCGACCGGCGCGACGTCGCAGCCCTTGATCGAGGCAAAGGAAATTGTCCGATCCGGCGGCGGCTTCCCGCGCCACTCGGGCGTGAAGCGCATCGCCGCATCGCCCGGCCCCGCCTTCACCCCGCCCAGATCGTAGAAATAGCGGTCGATCATCAGGTTGATACCCGCGCTCGAGCCGATCTCCAGGCATTCGAAACGCGGCGGCAGGCCCTGCTGCGCCAGCCACAGCATCGCCGCGACAAAGCCCGAGCTTCGCCCCGCCTCGTTGGTCTGCGGCGGGCCGTCGAGCCAGGGGAGCAGCTCTTGCTCGTGGCTGCGGACCACACCTGCGACAATCGCCCGGTCGTCCGCCGGCTCACCGGCATAGATCGCGGCCAGTTCCGGCGCTGCCCCCGACAAGTGCAGCGCGTGCAACCCGCCCGCAGAGCGCAGGGGCACCGCATCGCCGAGCGCCGGTCCTTGCCAGTCGCGAATCCGTTCGATGAAGGCCCCCGGCGCCGGCTCATCGAGCAAAGCGCCTATCGCCGCGACAATCCGCGCCGTCACGGTCGCATCGTTGCTGCGGCAATAGGCGACCTGATTGGCATAAGCCTCCTTCACCGAGGCAGGAAAGAAGCCCGAAACCATTTGCGCGTCCGCCATCGCCATGTTGCCCTTTGCGCCGGTGCCGCCTAATGCGCCCGGCTATGTCCAACCCGCTTACCTTCGCCGTGCCCAAAGGCCGCATTCTCGACGAGGCGTTGCCATTCATGGCACGCGCCGGGGTGGTGCCCGAAGCGGCATTCCACGACAAGGCAAACCGCGCACTGTCGTTCGCCTGCGAGAACAGCCATATGCGGATCATCCGCGTGCGCGCCTTCGATGTCGCGACATTCGTCGCCCATGGCGCGGCCTCGGCGGGGATTGTCGGCTCGGACGTGGTCGAGGAATTCGCCTATTCGGACCTCTATGCCCCGGTCGATCTCGATATCGGCCACTGCCGGCTTTCGGTAGCGGAACTGGCTGGTGGGCGGGACGATAACGGCGTGAGCCACCTGCGGGTCGCCAGCAAGTATCCCAACCTCACCCGACGGCACTTTGAGGGCAAAGGCATCCAGGCCGAGGTCGTGAAGCTGAACGGCGCGATGGAACTGGCTCCCGGGCTCGGCCTCGCCAGCCGGATCGTCGATCTTGTCTCCACCGGCAAGACGCTGAAGGACAACGGGCTGATCGAGACCTCCACCATCCTGCAGATTTCCGCCCGCCTGATCGTCAACCGCGCCGCGCTCAAGACAGACGAGCGGCTGGGCGCGCTGGTCGAGGCATTTCGCACCGTCGCCGCAGAAAGCCAGAAACAGACGGTGCCCGCCTGATGCTCCGCCTCAATTCCAGCGATCCGGATTTTGCGCAGGCGTTCCAGCGGCTGGTCAACGACCGGCGCGAAAGCGACGACGATGTCTCGCGCGACGTCGCGCGGATCATCGAGGATGTCCGCAATCGCGGCGACGAGGCACTGGAGGAACTCACCCAGCGCTTCGATGGCCACTCGCTCAACAAGTCCGAGAACTGGCGGATCGGCCCGGAGGAATGCCAGGAGGCCTTCGAGGACCTGACGCCGGAGCTTCGCGCCGCCCTCGAATTCGCCGCCCAGCGCATCCGCACCTGGCACGAAGCGCAGAAGCCTGTGGATCGCGATGAGATCGATGCTGCGGGGGTCCGGCTTGGCGCGAAGTGGCGTGCGGTCGATGCGGCTGGCATCTACATTCCCGGCGGGCGGGCGGCCTATCCCTCGTCGCTGCTGATGAATGCGATTCCCGCGAAAGTGGCGGGCGTGCAGCGGCTGGTCGCAGTCAGCCCGACGCCCAATGGTGTGGTCAACCCGCTGGTGCTGGCCGCCGCCCATCTTGCCGGAGTGGACGAGATCTGGCGGATCGGCGGGGCGCAGGCGGTGGCGGCGCTGGCCTATGGCACCGCCCGGATCGTTCCGGTCGATGTGATCACCGGACCCGGCAATGCCTGGGTGGCCGAGGCCAAGCGCCAGCTCTACGGCGTCGTCGGCATCGACATGGTGGCCGGGCCGAGCGAAATCCTGGTGATCGCCGACGGCAAGAACGATCCCGAATGGACCGCCGCCGACCTGCTCAGCCAGGCCGAACACGATCCCGTCGCGCAATCGATCCTGATCACCGACGATCCGCTGTTCGCCGACACTGTAGCCGACCGCATCGGCGTCGAACTGGCCATGCTGCCCACCGCCCGCGTCGCGGCGGAGAGCTGGAACGAGCATGGCGTCATCATCGAAGTCACCAGTCTGGATGAGGCCCCTGCCCTCGCCAACGCGCTGGCGGCCGAGCATGTCCAGCTGGCGGTGGACGATCCCGAACCGTTGATGCAGGCGATCCGCCATGCCGGATCGGTGTTCCTGGGCCGGATGACGCCCGAGGCGGTGGGCGATTACGTCGCCGGGCCCAACCACGTGCTGCCGACCGGCCGAAGGGCGCGGTTCTCCTCGGGGCTTTCGGTGCTCGATTTCATGAAACGCACCAGCTTCATCCAGCTCGACGAGGCGGCGCTGAAAGCCGTCGGTCCAGCCGCGATCGCGCTCGCCGATGCCGAAGGGCTGACCGCGCACGCGCGCTCGATCGAAGTCAGGCTGGGGATATGAAGGCCCGGTCGCAGGCTCGCGCTGCCGCCCGCTTGGCTGCGGTGCAGGCACTTTATCAGCATGAGATGGAGGCGACTCCCCTCGCTCGGCTGCTCGATGAATTCCATCAGCACCGGTTGGGCATGGAAGTGGATGACGACCAATACGCCGAGGCCGAGGTCGCCTTCTTCGACGATGTGGTGAAAGGCACGCTTGCCCGCCGCGAGGAAATCGACGCGCTGATCTGCGCCAAACTCGCCGAGGGCTGGAAGATCGAGCGGCTCGACAAGACCATGCTGCAGATCCTGCGCGCCGGGACCTACGAACTCCTCGCCCGCGCCGATGTGCCGACGGGCGCCGCCATCGGCGAATACCTCGACGTCGCCCACGCCTTCTTCGACGCACGCGAGGCGAAATTCGTCAACGGCGTGCTCGATGCGGTGGCGAAGGGAGTTCGGTGAGCCCTCAAATCCTCTCCATTTTCGCGAAGCGCAAATGGAGAGGTGGTTGTCGCGTAGCGGCAGACAGAGGGGTATCGACACCAGCGCAAATACCCCTCCACCATCGCTTCGCGGCGGTCCCCCTCCCCATTTGGCTTCGCAAAATGGAGAGAAATTAAGTGGACGAACTCGCCTTCATCGATGCCTTGCGCCGCCTCGCGACGCACCCCGGCGCGCGGGGGCTGGACGATGACTGCGCGGTGATCGAATTCGGCGGCGAGGCGCTGGTGCTGACGCACGACGCCATGGCCGAAGGCGTGCATTACTTGCCAGGACAAGACCCCGCCGATGTCGCCTGGAAGCTGGTCGCCGCCAACATGTCCGATCTCGCCGCCAAGGGCGCCGAACCCATCGGGGTGCTGCTGGGCTACATGCTGGGGGCAGCCGACGCGCGGTTTCTTGACGGACTGGAGGAGGCGCTTGAACACTACAGCGCTCCCCTGCTGGGCGGCGACACGGTTTCAAGCAATGGGCCGCAGGTGCTCGGGCTGACGGCATTCGGCCGGGCCACGCATCGCCCGGTGCCCTCGCGTTCGGGAGCGCGGGCGGGCGACGGCCTCTGGATCACCGGCCCGGTTGGCGCGGCGATGCTTGGGCTGGAGGCCCTGCGCGCAGGCGATGGCGACAGCGTTGCCTACCGCCGCCCGCATGCCTTGCTCCCCGAGGGACAGACGCTCGCCCCGCATGTCACGGCAATGATGGACGTCTCGGACGGGGTGCTGCTCGATGCGGCAAGGCTGGCCCGGGCCAGCGGGGTGACGTTGGCCATCGACAGCAAGACAGTTCCCATCGCCGCACCGGAGAACCGCCGCGCCGAGGCCCTGCGCTGGGGTGACGACTACCAGCTGCTGTTCACCGCGCCGCAAGGCTTTGACCCGCCGGTCCCCGCCTTCCGGATCGGCGAAGCCATCGCAATTGAGGCCAGCCCGCTGCGGGTCGACAGCCGGCTGCTCAGCGAGGCAGACGGCCTCGGCTATCAGCACCGCTAAACCGCACTGCAATCCACGCCGCGCGCGATCAGCAACGGCTTCATTTCCGCATAGGCATATTTGGTCATGTGGTTGGGAATATGCGGGTGAAGGTGGTGGATCAGGTGATATTGCATCCCCATCGACAGGATGTGCCCCAATCGGCTGCGGAACAGCCTGGTGTTGTCATAGCGGCTGGTGCCGGTGCGCGGGTGGTGCGGTGCCCAGCTGAGGAAATAGCGGATGTAGGACATCCCGATATGGCGCGGCAGCCACCACACCAGCGCTGCTTCCAGCGCATAGCCGCTCAGCGCCATGACGCAGAACACGCCGACCGAGAACAGTTGCAGCAACAGCGCTTCCTGCAGCGCGCGCCTGGCAATCGGCGTACCAAGACCTTCAAGCACGCGCTTGTAGTGATGGATCGCGCCGTCCTTGCCAGGCTGGCGGGTAAGCCAGGTCCTGTACCAGGCCGCAACAGGTCCGGAGGCGGCGTCCGAATAGTCGGGATCGAGTTCGGGATCGTTACAATGATAGTGATGCTCAAGGTGGAGCGAACGCGCCAGGCTGAAAGGTATGGTCAGGATAATCGTCGCCACCTCGCCGACCAGTTCGTTCCAGAAGTGCGCACGGGTGCCCGGGCGGCCGATGTTGCAGTGCATCGCCTCATGACTGATGATGTAGCCCCCGGCGGCGAAGACGCAGCTTACCGGAAAGGCGATCCACAACGGCACCAGACCCAGCATAGTCAGCGGGAAAAAGCTCAGCCACAGCGCGAAGCAGGTCAGCGTCACGACCGTGTAGATACGCATCTGGGCATCGTTTGAGCGGTATTTGTGAGCGATGGCACGCTCTTGCTGCAACAGGGTTCGCCGGACGTGGGCATCGAGCCCGCTGCCCAGATCGAGCGGAATCGCGCGCGCGCCGGTATCGTCCGGAGCAAGGCGGGCATCGACTCCGCCCGGCGCGATCAGATCGGATTCGGCTTCGCTCATATCCAGCGTCCCCGCAGCACCGCGTAAAGCCCCCACGGCGCGCCGATTGCGAGACCAAACGTCATGCGGCTGAGGCCGAAGGGCGCGGCGATCTGCCAATAGGCCATGGTTTGCGCAATCAGCGGCGCAATGAAGCCAACGCCGAAGATCAGCGGCAACCAGTAGAATAGCTGTTTGAGTGCGGGGTTCATGGTGTCATCCGATCTCGCCAGGTGCCTCAAAGCTTCGAAATATCCACGCCGCGTGCCTTCAGGATCGGCTTGAGCGCGAAATAGGCCGCCCGGGTGCGGTGGTTGGGGATCGCCGGATAGAGGTGGTGGATCAGATGCGTCTCCATCCCCATCGACAGCACATGGCCGAGCCGGCTCTTGAAAATATAGGCGTTCTCGTAGCGGCCCATGTGCCCTTCGCGCGGGTGATGCGGGGCCCAGCTGAGGTAGAACCGGATATAGCTGAGCCCGACATGACGCGGCAGCCACCAGATCGCCGCCGCCTCGATCGCGTAACCGCTCCATGCCATCGCAAACAGCGTGCCCATGAAGAACAGCTGCAGCAGCAGGGTTTCCTTCAAAGCGCGGTTGGCTTCAGGCGTGCCCATTTCGGTGAGAATGCGCTTGTAGTGATGGATCGAGCCATCGACCCCCGGCTGGCGGTTGTACCAGGTCTTGTACCAGGCCATCAGCGCATTGGGAGCCTCGTCGGTATAGTCCGGGTCTTTCTCGGGGTGGTTGCAGTGGTAGTGATGCTCAAGGTGCATCAGCCGGGCCATGCTGAAGGGAAACACGATCGGGATGGTCGATATGGCCCCCACCGCTTCGTTCAGCCAGCGGTTCTTCTCGCCAATCCGGCCGATGTTCGAATGCATCGCCTCGTGGCTGGTGACATAGCCGCCGGTGGCGAAGATGCAGGACAGCAGGCAGGCCAGCGGCAAGTTGATCAGCCCCATGATCGCCAGCGGGAAGAACGAGAGCCACAGCGCGAAACAGCCGAAGGCCGCCACGGCATAGGGCCACATCCGCCCGCCGTGGAACTGGCGGGCGATCTCGATCTCTTCCTTGCGCAGATTGCGGCGGGTGTAGCGATCGAGCCCATCAGGCCCAAGCAGCGGAATTGCCGGCCCGTCGCCTGCCGGAACCCGGGCAGTTACGCCCGGCTGGATCAGCAGATCGCCCTCGCTCACAGCCAGCGGCCCCGGATGTTGGCGACCAGTCCCCAGGTTCCCCCGATCGCCAGGCCAATGGCAATCCGGCTAAGGCCGAATGGCGCATCGAGGCCCCACACAGACATCGACTGCGCGATGAGCGGCGCGATGAAACCGATTCCGAACAGGAACGGCATAACCGCCAAAAGCTTTTTAACCCCGGCTTCCATTGGGTTAACCTGGCATAAACCATGAAATTCCGCAAGCGGGCACAGCCCTGCCGATGATGCGGCCTATCCCGAAACTGGGCAGAATTGCGCCATTGGGGGTTGCGCGGCAGCGCACTTGCCTTTAGCGGCGGGCGATCTTTCGGCCCTGCGCGAGCGGGGCCGTCTGTTATGCGCAACCAACAAGGGGGAGCAGCGCAAGTGGACCTCATTCAGATCTCGATAGTTCTTGGCCTGGTGGCCGTGCTTTACGGCGCATTCACCAGCCGCCAGGTGCTCGGCGCTTCGGCCGGCAATGAAAAAATGCAGGAAATCGCAGCGGCGATCCAGGAGGGCGCACAAGCCTATCTCGGCCGCCAGTACCGCACGATTGCAATGGTTGGCGTGGTTGTTGCCGTGCTGGTTGCCTATTTCCTCGGTGCGATCTCGGCTGTCGGCTTCCTGCTTGGTGCCGTGCTTTCGGGCGCAACCGGCTTCATCGGCATGAACATCTCGGTGCGTTCCAACGTGCGCACCGCCGCTGCCGCCCAGGTCGGCCTGCAACAGGGCCTGACCCTGGCATTTCGCGCCGGCGCGATCACCGGCATGCTGGTGGCGGGCCTCGCGCTCCTCGCGATTGCCGGGTTCTTCTGGTATCTGACCGGACCTGCCGGACACACTGTCGGCGGTGAAGACCGCACCGTTATCGATGGCCTCGTCGCCCTCGCCTTCGGCGCTTCGCTGATCTCGATCTTCGCCCGTCTCGGCGGCGGCATCTTCACCAAGGCTGCCGACGTCGGCGCCGACCTGGTCGGCAAGGTCGAAGCCGGGAATCCCCGAAGACGATCCCCGCAACCCTGCGGTTATCGCCGATAACGTCGGCGACAATGTCGGCGACTGCGCCGGTATGGCCGCCGACTTGTTCGAAACCTATGTCGTCACCATCGGCGCCACCATGGTGCTGACCGCGCTGCTGCTCAAGGGCGCGGACAACCTGATGGCGCTGATGAGCCTGCCGCTGCTGATCGGCGGCGTCTGCATCGTCACCTCGATCATCGGCACCTATTTCGTCCGCCTCGGCAGCGGCAAGAACATCATGGGTGCCATGTACAAGGGCTTCCTGGTTACTGCCGTGCTATCGGTTCCCGCGATCTGGTGGGCGATCTCCTATGCACTGGGCGGCGACATGGAATCTGCCATTGCAGGCCAGGCCTATAACGGCCGCACGCTGTTCTACTGCGGGCTGCTCGGTCTGGTCATCACCGGCCTGATCATCTGGATCACCGAGTACTACACCGGCACCAACTACCGCCCGGTCCGCTCGATCGCCAAGGCATCGGAAACCGGCCACGGCACCAACGTCATCCAGGGCCTGGCAATCAGCCTTGAATCGACCGCGCTGCCCACTCTGGTGATCTGCGCCGGCATCATCATCGCCTTCCAGCTGGCTGGCCTGATGGGCATTGCCTATGCCGCAACCGCGATGCTGGCCCTGGCCGGCATGGTCGTTGCGCTCGACGCATACGGTCCGGTCACCGACAACGCCGGCGGCATCGCCGAAATGGCCGGCCTCGACGATTCGGTCCGTGAAAAGACCGACGCGCTCGACGCCGTGGGCAACACCACCAAGGCCGTGACCAAGGGCTATGCCATCGGTTCGGCAGGCCTTGCCGCACTCGTGCTGTTCGCCGCCTATACCACCGACCTCAAGGAGTTCTTCCCGGAACTGAACGTCAGCTTCAGCCTCGAGAACCCCTACGTCATCGTCGGGCTGCTGCTCGGCGCGCTCCTGCCGTACCTGTTCGGTGCGATGGGCATGACGGCAGTGGGCCGCGCGGCTGGCGAAGTGGTGAAGGACGTTCGCGACCAGTTCAAGAACAACCCCGGCATCATGACCTATGAGTCAAAGCCCGATTATGCCCGCACGGTCGATCTCGTCACCAAGGCGGCGATCAAGGAAATGATCATCCCGTCGCTGCTGCCGGTTCTGGCCCCGATCGCGGTCTATTTCGTGATCACCGCAGTTGCCGGACAGGCCCAGGGCTTTGCCGCTCTGGGTGCGCTCCTGCTGGGTGTCATCGTCGGCGGGCTGTTCGTCGCCATCTCGATGACCTCGGGCGGCGGCGCATGGGACAACGCCAAGAAGTACATCGAAGACGGCAACCACGGCGGCAAGGGCTCCGAAGCCCACAAGGCCGCGGTGACCGGCGACACGGTCGGCGATCCTTACAAGGATACTGCCGGTCCGGCCGTCAACCCGATGATCAAGATCACCAACATTGTGGCGCTGCTGCTGCTGGCGGCGCTGGCGGCGCAGGCTGGGGTGTAGTTCCTGCTGCCTTTGTTGGGTGAATTGAAACCCCGCTCGGAGCGATCCGGGCGGGGTTTTTGTTTGGCCTATGATCTGCAATCGTCGAGTAACATGTAGTCAGAAGGCACGGCAGCACATCACGAATTGACTTCTTGAAATCTCCGACTGGCAACCCCATAGTCACTATCCCTCGGTATGAGGTTCTTCACGGCGGCCATTCGGTTAATCCGGGTGACTGCTTCGGGTCATCTGGCAACTGGTATTACCTGTTGCATGATGTCGCTTTGGTTGGTGACTGGCGCGCAAGCGCAAGGCAGCCGAGGGTAGTGTGGGGAACCCGCGGTATGAAGAGCAAATTAAAATTGTTCCGTTACTGTGGCCTCAGCCTGAGCATTATCGCCGGGGCACTGCAAAGTGTCTACTGGGCTTTGAAGCTTTTGGCTGAGGTCACCAACTATCGTGCGCAACCTATACGGACACAGTTTTCAACTTAAACCAGGAACACGAGTCTATGTTCCCACCCTTTACGGCAAGAATAGAGGTAAGGAGATTAAGCAGGCCGTAGAGAGTTCGCTGGAATGCACCTGACTACTATTACCACCTTAACAAGGGCGGCCATGTTGCTGCAGCTAGATCGCACAGCAACTCACCATGGGTTGCTTCCGTCGATCTCCATCGGTTTTTCGATCAGATTACACGACAGCGAGTACATCGCTCGCTAAAGCGGCTGCGGTTTCCACACGCTACCGCATGGGAGATGGCGTGCGACAGTACAGTGGACAAGCACCAGCCACTAGCCCGATTCAGCATTCCATTCGGCTTTGTACAGTCGCCACTGCTTGCATCGATTGTGCTTTACCATTCAGCGCTTGGGAGCGTCATCAGGAAGCTGCGCCGGTCGGGAGTCATAGTGTCTGTCTACATGGACGACATAACCGTTTCCGGCCCAGAACAGAACATCGTTCAGAGCGCGTTCGATACCCTACAGGGTGCTGCCGACACAGCTCGGTTCTCGTTCAATGCGGGGAAGGTCCAGTCTCCCGGTCCAAGCGTAAAAAATTTCAACCTCGAGTTTGGCTCAGGTGAAATGCTTGTAACGGCGGAACGCATGGATAAATTTAAGGACGCTTTCGATGGCGCAAGCCCTTACAAGCAAATGGGTATCTACGGCTACGTCTGGACTGTTGATGTGAATCAGGCAGAGGAGCTTGATCCTTAGACTGGTGCGCATCTCAAATCTTGACAAAACAAACCATATAGGTTATATGCCCCGCCGTCAGTCCCATGACTGACCAGCGACGGGTGCGGGGGCGGGAAAGCGCTTTGCCTCTCCTCACCCCGCAAGGCCGGCGCTCCCCACAGCGGAAGCGTCCGCGTTCATCGATGCGAGGAGTGGCCAGCGATCTCCGGCCCGGAATATCGGGGTATGCCCCGAAGGCATGCGGCACGCCCAGCGAGCCCGAACCGCTGCCTCCTTTGCGCCGCAGGGCCGAGCCGGCGGGTTTCAGACCTGTCTCGCCGGACGTTCGCAATAAACAAGTCGAGCCAAGCCTGTCACGTCAGGCAACCTCAGCGCCGGCCAGCCCGTTCGCTCTTTCCCCTTTGGCGTGCCTTGCCATGGCCTGGCTTCGATTCTGGCAGAGAAGGCAAGCCTCCCCCTAGCCCTCACCACCCGCAAACCCGCCCCCTGTTCTGCCCCTGCAACCACCGCGTCAGCGGCGCAAAGTAACGGATCATCGGCTTGCCCGAAATCTCGCGGCTACCGGTGAACGCCTGCAAGGCATCCGGCCAAGGCCTCGACGCCCCCATCGCCAGCATCGCGTTCAGCCGCTCGCCCACGCGTTTGTTGCCGTAGAACGAACAGCGGTGCAGCGGGCCCTTCCAGCCGGCCTGCTTGCACGCCGCTTCGTAGAACTGGAACTGCAGCACCCGCGCGAGGAAGTAGCGAGTGTAAGGAACCACTGCCGGGATATGATACTTCGCACCGGGATCGAAGGCGTCCGCGCCGCGCTCCACCGGCGGGACGATGCCCTGATAGCGCAGCCGCATGTCCGTCCACGCCTGCTGGTACTGCGCCGGTTTCACCTCGCCCGAGAACACCTGCCAGCGCCAGCGGTCGATCAGCAGGCCGAAGGGCAGGAAGGCGACCTTGTCCATCGCCTGGCGCAGCAGCAGGCCGGTATCCTTGGCTGCGCTCGGAACCCGGGCGCGGTCGAGCAGGCCGATCTGGACGAGATATTCGGGCGTCATCGACAGGGCCACGGCATCGCCGATCGCCTCGTGGAAACCGTCGTTGGCGCCATCGAGATAGAGCACCGGCTGCTTGTTGTAGGCGCGCTGGTAATAGTTGTGGCCGAGTTCGTGGTGCACGGTGACGAAGTCGTCGCCATTTATCTTGATGCACATCTTGATGCGCAGGTCGTCGATATTGTCGAGGTCCCAGGCCGAGGCGTGGCAGACGACGTCGCGGTCCGCCGGCTTGACGAATTGCGAGCGCTCCCAGAAAGTCTGCGGCAGCGGATCGAAACCGAGCGAGCTGAAGAAGCCCTCGCCCGCGCGCACCATCCTGATCGCATCGTAGCCCTTGGCCTTGAGCAGCTCGGTGGTGTCGAAGCCAAGATCGCCGCTACCCGGCGGCGCGACCACGTCGTAGATATTGCCCCATTCCTGCGCCCACATATTACCGAGCAGATCGGCGCGGATCGGGCCGGTCTTCGCTTGCACGCCGTCGCCGTATTTCTCGTTGAGCTTGGCGCGGGTGTAGCAATGCAGCTGGTCGTAGAGCGGCTTGACCTCGGTCCACAGCTTCTCGGTCAGCGCGGTGAAGGCCTCGGGCGTCATGTCGTAGTTGGACCGCCACAGCGCGCCGGTGTCGGCATAGCCGAGTTCCGTCGCGCCCTCGTTGGCCAGGCTCACCAGCCTGGTGTAGTCCGCCGCCACCGGCTTGCCGACATTGTCGTGCCAGCTGGTCCACATCTCCTTGAGCTCGGCCGGATCGCGGCTGGAGCCCATCTTCTCCTCGATGTCCGAACCATTGATCGGCTTGCCCGCAAGCGTCCCCTGACCCTTGCCATAGATGCCCTGCATCCGCGCCTTGATCGTCGAAAGCTCCTCCGCCGCGCCCGGCCGGGTCGGCGCGGGCAAGGTGATCGCCGTCCGCATCCGGTCGAGCTTGCGGGCGGTGTTGTAGGTCAGTCCCGGAACCTTGGCATAGCGCGCCGCAGCGATTGCATTGCGGACCAACTCGCCGGTCAGCGCCGCATCCGCACGGGCAGTCAGCGCCTCGGTTTCCCGGGTAATGTAGGTCTGGTAGACCCATTCCGCCTGCGCCGCTTCAACGACGGACTTGGCCAGGTTCGCTTCCGTATCGCGAACAAAGCCATCGGCGGCGGCCTGTTCGTTCGGGTATTGATTGGCCTGCGCGGGCGCGGCGGCAAGCATCGCGGCGAGCGCGGTCAGCGAAACCAGGTATTTCATCGAAGCGGCCTCATGTCATTCTTCCAGAATGGACGCGCAGGCTGGCTTGTGACGCCGCTCCGGTCAAGCCGCGAGAAACGCGGCAATCGCTTCGCCGAACTCGGGCTTGGTGACCGAGCTCATATGGTTGCCGGGAATTTCGGCATAGCGCCCGTGCGGCAGCGCCGCGGCCAGCGCGGGGGCCGAGCCGTTGTCCCCGTCGTCCGCCCCGCATACCACCAGCGTCGGCATGGTAATCGCCGACAGCGCCTCAAGCGGCACATCCCGCACCGATTCGAGCAGCAGCCGCGTGGCCACGCGATCGACTTTCATGGTCTTCATGAAGGCCTGAGCGACAAAGGCGGGATCGCCGCGCTCGATGGTGCCGAAACGGTCGATGGCATCGATGAAATGCGCGGAGCGCCGCGCCCAGCCCGACAGACCCTCCAGCCCCATGCCGCCCAGCACCAGCCGACGCGGCCGCAAGCCTGCGACGACCGCCTGCACCGCCGTGCGCGCGCCGAGCGAGAAACCGGCGAGGTCGTAATCGGTGAGACCGAGTTCCGCGACCAGCGCCAACGCATCCTGCACCAGCACGTCGGGCGGATAGGCTGAGGGATCGTGCGGCGCCTCGCTCTGCCCGTGGGCGCGGAGGTCCGGCATGATCGCCTCGAACCCGGCTTCGACGAGGCGGGCGGCGGTGCCGTATTTGATCCAGTTGACCTGGGCGCTGGAGAACAGCCCGTGGAGGAGCAGGAGAGGGCGGCCCACTCCTTCTCGCGGACCGAAGCGATGCACGGCAATGCGCGCACCGCCATGGCCGTGGCGAACCTCAGCCGCCATCACCCCTTCTTCAGATGCCGCCGCCCGAGCAGCTCGGCAATCTGCACCGCATTGAGCGCCGCGCCCTTGCGCAGGTTGTCGGAGACGCACCACAGCGCCAGCCCGTTCTCCACAGTGGGATCCTCGCGCACACGGGAGACGAAAGTCGCGCCGTCGCCGACGCATTCGACCGGCGTCACGTATCCACCGTCTTCGCGCTTGTCGACGAGCATCACGCCCGGCGCCTCGCGCAGGATATCCTGCGCCTGCTCGGCGGTGATTTCCTTCTCGAACTCGAGGTGGATCGCCTCGCTGTGGCCGACGAACACCGGCACGCGCACGCAGGTGGCGATGACCTTGATCTTCGGATCGACGATCTTCTTGGTTTCGACCACCATCTTCCACTCTTCCTTGGTCGAGCCGTCGTCGAGGAAGCTGTCAATGTGGGGAATGACGTTGAAGGCGATCTGCTTGGTGAACTTGATCGGCTCGCGCATCTCGCCAGAGGGCATGAACACGGCCCGGGTCTGTTCGAACAGCTCGTCCATCCCGGCCTTGCCCGCGCCGGAGGTCGACTGATAGGTCGCCACCACCACGCGCCGTGATCGTCGCCGCATCGTGCAGCGGCTTGAGCGCCACCACCATCTGCGCGGTCGAGCAGTTGGGATTGGCGATGATCATCTTCTTCTTGTAGCCATCGATAGCATCCGGGTTCACCTCGGGCACGATCAGCGGCACGTCGGGGTCCATGCGCCAGTAGGAGCTGTTGTCGATCACCACGCAGCCCTGCGCGGCGGCCTTGGGGCCATAATCCTTGGCCACGCCGGACCCGGCCGAAAACAGCGCGATATCCCAGCCGGTGAAATCGAAATTCTCGATGTTCTGGCATCGCAGCATCTTGCCGGTGTCGCCGAACTCGACCTCGGTGCCTTGCGAGCGCGGACTGGCAACCGCCGCCACCTCGTCGCAAGGAAACTCGCGCTCGGCGAGGACATTCATCATTTCGCGCCCGACATTGCCCGTCGCGCCGACGACAACTACCCGATAACCCATTTCGTAACCTTCCGATTATCTCCTCTTCGTCATTGCGAGGAGCAAACGACGAAGCAATCCAGGGCTGCTCATGGGACTCTGGATTGCTTCGCTTCGCTCGCAATGACGAAGGGTCAGTTGAAGCGAAACGGCCGGTCTCCTGGTGGGGAGCCGGCCGCTTCGGTCTGTCCGCTAAACTGATCTGTTGAAAGTCAGTCTCCTGCTCATTCCGTGCAGCCGCATCGCGGTGCGCGTAATCTTGCGCTCGGCGATACGCGCGCGTTTGCCGGTGCGGCCGCGCAGGTAATAGAGCTTGGCGCGGCGCACGACGCCGCGGCGCACCACGGTGATGCTCTCGATGTTCGGCGAATAGAGCGGGAAGACGCGCTCCACGCCTTCGCCGAAGCTCATCTTGCGAACGGTGAAGTTGCTGCCGATGCCCTTGTTCGAGCGGGCGATGCAGACGCCTTCGTAGTTCTGCACGCGGGTGCGCTCACCCTCGACCACGCGCACGCCGACGCGCAGCGTGTCGCCGGCACGAAACGCCGGAATTTCCCCATTGGGCCTGGCTACCGCCTTGGCGATTTCCTCGGCCTCGATCTGCTGGATCAGGTTCACTGGTCCAAGTCCTTCTTTTCACGCCGCGCGCCAGAGGCAGACTGAACCCGAGCGTCCTCATGACGCTCCCAAAGGTCCGGCCTGCGTGACCGTGTATCGATCTCGGACTGGGCTTTGCGCCAGCCTGCGATCTTCGCATGATCCCCCGATCGCAGCACTTCGGGGATCGTGCGCCCTTCCCATTCTGCGGGCCGGGTATAGTGCGGATACTCAAGGAGATCGTTCTCGAACAACTCTTCGGTACCGCTGGAAGGGGCGCCCATTACGCCGGGAAGCAGCCGAATGCAAGCGTCGAGCAGCATCAGGGCGGCAGGCTCTCCGCCCGACAGGACAATATCGCCGATCGAGACTTCCTCGATTGCCCGGGCGGCGAAAATGCGCTCGTCGAAACCTTCGAACCGGCCGCAGAGGACGATAACGCCGGGGCCTGCCGCCAGTTCGCGCACCCGGGCCTGGGTCAGGGGTTTGCCGCGCGGGGTCATGGCGAGGATGGGGCTGTTCGGATGAAGGCTCTGCGCATGGTCGACTGCTGCTGCCAGCACATCGGCGCGAAGCACCATCCCCGCCCCGCCGCCCGCAGGGGTGTCATCGACGGTGCGATGCTTGTCGATGGCGAAGTCGCGAATCTGAACCGTGTCGATCGACCACTTCCCCTCCGCCAGTGCCCTCCCGGCAAGGCTGACGCCGAGCGGACCGGGGAACATCTCCGGATAGAGGGTGAGGACGGTGGCGGCGAAGGCCATCAAACCGTCCAATTCTCAACCATCAACCCCGGCACATCGGCGATAATCCGTTGTGTTGCGGGTAATGACAGTCAAATCTAACGACAGATGCATGGGCGGCGATCAACCGGTCGAAATTGCCGCGCTTGAACGGCAGTTTAGCATAGACACGAGCCAGCGGCTTCATCGAACGGCACCACCGGCATTTCGCCGATCAATTCGCGTCCAGACAGCCACAGTTCAGGCGGTTTGCCGTTGTGGCTGCCCAGAGCCACCTCGGCGATAGGCGATTGCGGAAATGACAGATCGCACCAGACTCGTTGTCCGCGACGTCGCGAGACCAGTTTGGGAATGAGCCGGACAGCAGATTAATGCATGCTGTTGGCATCCAGCATGAACTTCATGCGTCGCTTTCCGGCTCACCCAGCAGAGTGCCAATCGCGCGGCGAATCCTCGAAGTCGTAGCGCGGCAATTCCTCGAGCCACGGCGCCTTGCCCGTGAATTTGCTGACATCGATCTTGCGCTTGGGCGCATCGGCCCGCTTGAGTGTGTAGGTACCATCCGGGCCTGCCATCAGTTCCATTTCCATGCCGGCCTCCAGACCCAGCGCCGCCGGCAGCCGCAGCGCCAGCGAATTTCCCGACTTGAACACTTTGGCCCGATACTGTTTCACATCTCCCCGCACGAGGCGCGAAGGCATGCTGTTGGCCGTATCCAGATTGAACGTACCGCGCGCTTCGGCGACGCGATTGGGTGAGGGTTTGTCCATGCCAGTCTCCGTATATACTTATTGTATATACTTCAACAGATGTCCGCGTCAAATGATTTTCTCCCTGCTCGCCCCGGCAGCCCTGGCGCTCGAACCTGCCTCCGAACCC
The DNA here is from genome assembly GCA_963775115.1 of uncultured Alphaproteobacteria bacterium. Classification (GTDB taxonomy): domain Bacteria; phylum Pseudomonadota; class Alphaproteobacteria; order Sphingomonadales; family Sphingomonadaceae; genus Novosphingobium. The sequence goes on along the minus strand of CAVZHP010000003.1, from coordinate 554,159 downwards.
ATCGGCGTCTGCCGTTCGACTTCCCGACGCTCACTTTCGCCGGCACACCGGTCGAGCAGGCCGAATGCCTGTTGCAGAAAGTCCGGTGGCAGGGCGAACTCAAGAGGCAAAAGTTGCCCAAGGTGTTTCGAGCCCTGCTTTCGGGCGAACGCGGTCCTCCTGCCCCGTTCCTCGCAAGCGCTCTCGCCCAGTTCCCCGATCACTACCGCCCTTATGCCGAGCAGCACGCCAATGACCCCGCCTCGCAAACCGAGGCAGGCGTCCCGGTGCGCTATTTCGTCATCCACGACACCAGCACGCCATTCCTCGGCGATGCCCGCTTCCCGCGAGACCTCGACCGCGACTGGAAGGTCAACGCATTCGACGCCTATCTCGCCCAAGAGCCGGTCGCGCACATCTTCCTCAACCGCGCCGGGCAGATCTGGCCGGGGCACGATTTTGCCCGGCCCTGGCGGGCGACCAAGCTGGAGACACGGGTAGTGGGCGTACCCGCGCGCGGGCGGTTCGTGCATATCGAGCTGGTGCAGCCGCGCCGCCATACGCCGGGATCGACCTCGCTGGCCGATACGCTGGCGCCGAAGCCGGGCTTTTCGAAAGAGCAGTACCGGCTGCTGGCGGCGCTCTATGTCTATGCCAGCGTGCGAGCGGGAGAATGGCTGATTCCGGCCTTCCACGCGACAGTCGATGACGGCATTCCCGGCGCGCACGACGATCCGCAGAATTTCGAGCTCAAGGCTTTCGCGCGTGAGGTGGAGAAGCTGGTCAGTCGCTCGCGGCCCAGGCAGCAGCTACCATCAACCGTTCGCCATCCCACTCCGGCACTGCCTCTGGCCGCATCGGCACCATGAAGCGCTTGCCGGCTTGCCATCACGGCGCCGCTCGATCTCAAGCACGTCGCCCGCGCCGAAATTCTCGACCGCGACGCAACGACCGAGCGTCTTCGCCGGATGGTGGAGAACGGCGGGCAGTCCGATCAGGTCGGCGTAGTAATACTCGCCCTCGCCCAATGGCGGCAGGGCAGAACGGGGAACGGTGAGCGCAGTGCCTCGCAGCGCTTCCGCAGCCGTGCGGTCCGCCACTTCGGCGAAGCGGGCGATGGCGCCGCCCTTGCCGTCGTCGCGCAGTTTTTCGAGGGTCAGCTTGCCGCCGTTGCCAGTAATGCCAAACGCACGGTGGCGCTTCAACGAGGCCACGCCTTCACCGAACAGCTTGAGGCGGACTTCGCCCGTCACGCCATGCGCGCCAATGATGGCGGCGAGCGTGACGGGCTTGTCCATAGTCAGGATCAGGCTTCAGGCTTTTCTTCGGCAGCGGCTTCTTCAGCCGCAGCTTCCTCTGCCGGTGCTGCTTCGGCGGCAGCCTCTGCGGCAGGGGCTTCCTCGGCGGCCTCAGCGGCGGGCGCTTCCTCAGCTGCGGCTTCTTCGGCAGGGGCTTCGACGGGAGCGGCTTCGACCGGAGCGGCTTCCTCGGCAGCAGGGGCGGCTTCCGCCTGGGCTTCTTCAACCGCAGGCGCTTCCTCGGCCACGACTTCCTCAACCACCGGCGGCGGAGCAGCAGCCGCAGCGGCAGCGGCTTCTTCAGCCTCAACCGCCTTCTTCGCCTTGTCCTCGACGCGGTCCTTGGCCTTCTGGCCGGGCTCGCCCTTCTTGGGGTTGCTGGTCGCGGCGCGTTCCTTGATCCCGGCCTTGTCGAGCATGCGGGCGACGCGGTCGGTCGGCTGGGCGCCAACGCCGAGCCAATAGCGCACGCGGTCCTCGGTCAGGCGGACGCGGGTCGCGTCGTCCTTGGCGAGCAGGGGGTTATAGGTGCCGACCTGCTCGAGATATTTGCCGTCGCGGGGCGAGCGGCTGTTGGAGACGACGACCTTGTAATAAGGGCGCTTCTTGGAGCCGCCACGCGACAAACGAATCGAAACTGACATGTGAATTTACCTTTCTATCAGAGACTTGAATTCTTATTTCTTGAGCAAACTTGAAAAATCGGGCGCGCCGCCGCCCAGGCCGGGCAACGACGGCGCGCCGCCGCCACCGCCGCCCATTCCGCCCATGGAACTGCCCATCCCGGGCGTTCCCGCGCCGAAATCGCCCTTGCCGAACATCGCGGCGAGGCCCTTGAGCCCGCCCATCTTCTTGATCTGCTTCATCGCCTTGCCCATTTCCTGGTGCATCTTGATGAGCTTGTTGATCTCCTGAACCTGCGTGCCCGAGCCCTTGGCGATGCGGATCTTGCGCTTGGCATTGAGCAATTCGGGCCGGCTTCGCTCCTTGGGCGTCATCGAGCCGATGATGGCTTCCATATGGACCAGCACCTTGTCGCTGACCCCGGAACTGGCCATCGCCGCCTTGGCCTTCTTCATCCCCGGCAGCATGCCCGCAAGCACGCCGACGCCGCCCATATTCTGCATCTGGCGCAGCTGGGTGCGCAGATCGTTCATGTCGAACTGGCCCTTGGCCATGCGTTCGGCCATGCGCTCGGCGTCTTCGGCCTCGATTGTCGCGGCGGCTTTCTCGACGATCGAGACGATGTCGCCCATGCCGAGGATGCGGCCCGCGACACGGCTGGGATGGAACGGCTCGATCGCGTCGATCTTTTCACCGGTGCCGGCAAACTTGATCGGCTTGCCGGTAACCGCGCGCATGGAGAGCGCCGCACCGCCGCGGGCATCGCCGTCCATCCGGGTGAGGATGACGCCGGTCAGTTCCACCTGCCCGCCGAAGCTCTGCGCGACATTCACCGCATCCTGGCCGGTGAGCGAATCGACGACCAGCAGCACTTCCTTCGGCGCGGAAATCGCCTCGACCGCCTTCATCTCATCCATCAAAGCCTGATCGACATGCAGCCGACCGGCGGTATCGAGCATCAGCACATCGACTGCCTGCAGCTTCGCCGATTGCAAAGCGCGGGTAGCGATTTCGGTAGGCTGCTGGCCTACGATAATCGGCAGTGTCGCCACCCCGGTCTGTTCGCCCAGCACCGCCAGCTGCTCCTGCGCGGCCGGGCGGTTGACGTCGAGCGAGGCCATCAGCACCTTCTTGCCCTGCTTCTCCTTGAGCAGCTTGGCGAGCTTGGCGGTGGTGGTGGTCTTGCCCGAGCCTTGAAGGCCGACCATCAGGATGACGACCGGCGGGGCAGCGGCGAGATCGAGCTCGGCGGGAATCTCGCCGCCGAGCATCTCGGTCAGCGCGTCGTTGACGATCTTGACGACCTGCTGGCCCGGCGTAACCGAGCGCAGCACATTCTGGCCGACTGCCTGTTCGGTCACCGAATCGATGAAACGGCGGACCACCGGCAGTGCGACATCGGCTTCGAGCAGGGCGATGCGCACCTCGCGCATCGCGTCGCGGACATCCTGTTCCTTGAGCGCACCGCGCCCGCGCAGCTTGTCGAAGACGCCGCCAAGACGATCGCTGAGACTGTCGAACATGGGCCAACTGCTCCGAAACGCGAAAAAAGCCGGTGGGCGAAACCTCGCCGACCAGCTTGCAACAAAAACTCGTTCTCGCCTCGAAAGGCTTACTCTGTAACCCTGTTTCCGCGAAGCGGAAACTGGTGGAGCCTAGCGGGATCGAACCGCTGACCTCCTGCATGCCATGCAGGCGCTCTCCCAGCTGAGCTAAGGCCCCTTACCATTTCGTTCGGCCCACCCTGGGAGGCGGGCCGATTCCCTGCCGTGAGGCCGGGACGCAGCCCTCTAGTGGCGCGCCCCCAGCATTGCAAGGCCCTTAATGCTCGTCGCCTTCGCCGTCATCGACACCCACGCCAAGGTCTTCGTCGCCGCCGAGGTCGACATCGTTGTCGGGCGAATCGCCATCGTCGTCGATATCCAGATCCTCTTCGGCCAGATCGACGTCGGCAACTTCGGTAACCTTCTCCTTCTGAATCTCTTCATAGGGGATCGGCTGCTTGGACTTGAGCACCGGCTCCGGGCTCCAGGCATAGCCGCAGTCGATGCAAGTGACGGGATCGTCCTTGCCGAGATCGTAGAAGCGGGTGCCGCATTTCGGGCAGCCATGCTTGGCGCCCCATTCCGGTTTGGCCATGAATATTCCTCATAGTTCCCGCCGGTTTGGACAGCGGGCTGAAACTGTTGCAAGTGCGGGTGGCGATCTGCGCCGATCCCAGCGCGGGCGCGCCTTGCCATAGCGGACGCGCGCTGTCAAAAGCCGCGCGCCTTCCGCGCTCCAGATAGTGAAAGCCCGACAGTGTCCGCAGCCGATCCCGCCCAGATGCGCCCGCGCCGCTTCCTGCCTGCGGGCCCCTTGCGCGGGACGATCCGGGTGCCCGGCGACAAGTCGATCAGCCATCGCTCGATCATGCTCGGGGCACTTGCGGTCGGCGAGACGCGGATTTCCGGTCTGCTGGAAGGCGAAGACGTGCTGGCGACGGCCGCCGCGATGCGGGCAATGGGCGCGCAGATCGAGCGCATCGGAGAGGGCGAGTGGCGGGTCCACGGCGTCGGCGTCGGCGCGCTGTTGCAGCCGCAGCAGGCGCTCGACATGGGCAACAGCGGCACCTCGACGCGGCTGCTGATGGGCCTGATCGCCAGCCACCCGATCAATGCAACCTTCATCGGCGACGCCAGCTTGTCCAAACGCCCGATGGGCCGGGTGATCGAGCCGCTCAGTCAGATGGGCGCGGATATCTCTGCCTCGCCGGAAGGCCGCCTGCCGCTGATGCTGCGCGGCGCTTCGCCTGCCGTGCCGATTACCTACCGCCTGCCGGTGGCCTCAGCCCAGGTGAAGAGCGCGGTGCTGCTCGCCGGTCTCAACACGCCGGGCGTCACCACGGTAATCGAGCCAGTGCCGACGCGCGATCATTCCGAGCGGATGCTGCGGGGCTTCGGCGCGGAGTTGACGGTGGATGTGGAGGCCGATGGCACCCGCACCATCCGCATTCGCGGCGAGGCCGAACTGAAACCTCGGCAAATCGAAGTTCCGGGCGACCCTTCCTCGGCGGCGTTCTTCGTCGTCGCGGCATTGCTGGTGCCGGGCAGCGAGCTGACCATCGAAAACGTCGGCCTCAACCCCACCCGCGCCGGATCGATCGAAGTGCTGCGCCAGATGGGTGGGAGCATCGAGGCGCTGAATAGGCGCGAAGTCGGCGGCGAGCCGGTGGCGGACTTGCTGGTCAAGCACTCGCCGCTGAGGGGCATCGAAGTCGATCCCGCCCTCGCCCCCAGCATGATCGACGAATTCCCCATCCTCTTCGTCGCCGCCGCGTTGGCCGAAGGGCGCACGGTGACCTCAGGACTGGACGAGCTGCGGGTCAAGGAGAGCGACCGGCTGTCGGTGATGGCCGCCGCCCTCGGCGCCGCCGGGGCGCGGGTGACAGAGACCGCTGACGGGCTCGTCATCGACGGCACGGGCGGCGAGCCGCTCGAAGGCACAGGCCGTTCCGGGGGCCCCATTGCCACCCACCTCGATCACCGCATCGCCATGAGCATGGCGGTAGCGGGTCTGGCGAGCTACCACGGCGTCGAAGTGGACGACACCCGCCCGATTGCGACGAGCTTTCCAGTGTTCGAGGCGTTATTGGAACAATTGAGTCCAGGATAATCAAAGATTCAGTATTGCCCGGCATATTACCCCTCCGATATGTAATTTAGCAGATTTGGAAATGTTCGGACTGTTCAAACCAAAGTTCCATCAAGACCCAACGCTTGGTGAGTTCAGGCGGCGTGGCCGACAGTGGACAGGGACGATTTCCCTCCTCGGCGGTGCTGCAGTCGAACTGGAACTGGATGGCACTAGAGAAGCCCCCTTTCCGCAGGCACTTGCAGCTGCCTACGAATTGCCGACGCGTATGAAATCGTTGATTCCACAGATTGCTGCGGGTTTGTTGGAACATCTGGAACCATACCAGGATGCCTTGCTGGATCCGAAAACTCGCGGACAGTTGGTCGAAGAGTTTCCGGATGATGAAGCCGTTGCAAGAATTGAAGCAATTAAGACTGCCGACCAGGCATGGTCGGCCGCTCGTATCGTCGGGGTGGAAATTGGACCAGAGGATGACAAGTCACGATTGCTCCTGAAGTTTGAAACCCTTTGGGACATTGAACACCAGCTCGGTGCCTATTTCGATGATTGGGAGTTTTTGGAATTAAACGGTAGCGTTTGATCCGTTGCCGTTTATCTGGCTGCATGATCATCGCCGTCGATGGCCCCACTGCATCGGGCAAGGGCACTATCGCCAAAGCCCTCGCCGCGCATTTTGGCCTGCCGCATCTCGATACCGGTCTGCTCTACCGCGCGGTCGGGCGGCAGTGCGCGATGAACGGCGGCGATCCCGATAGCGAGTCCGATGCCCTCGCCGCCTGCGCCTTTCCCGACAGCCTGGTCGCCGATCCCGAATTGCGTTCCGAGGAAACAGGCGGCCTCGCCAGCCGGGTCTCGGTGCATCCAGCCGTCCGCCATGCGCTGTTCGAACGCCAGCGCGCCTTCGCGCTTCAGCCCGGCGGCGCGGTGCTCGACGGGCGCGATATCGGCACGGTCATCGCGCCGGAAGCCGATGCCAAGTTGTTCGTCGTGGCCAGCGTTCCCGCCCGCGCGGACCGGCGGTTTCGTGAGATGCAGGAGACTGGCCGCAGTGTCACCCTCGCCGATATCGCCGCCGACCTCGAAGCCCGCGACCTGCGCGACGCCACCCGCAGCACTGCGCCGCTTGTGCAGGCCGAAGACGCCATAGTGCTCGACACCTCGCTGCTTTCGCCCGCCGAGGCGATTGCCCGGGCGATTGCCTTTGTGGAGTTGAAGATGGGAACGACTGGGTAGATACCCGGCCCATGCAGAGACCCTTAGCCCTCACCGCGCTGGCGCTTGCCTGTGCCACCATTCCCGCCCTGCCAGCGACTGGCGCGGCAGCCCACGCCGCGAAGCCCCGCACCGCCCTGTCCGCCGGGGCAAAGCGCGGTCTGGCCTTTGCACAGCAGCGCTGCTCGGCCTGCCACAGCGTGACCACCAACAGCATTTCCCCCAATCCGGAATCGCCGCCGTTCGAAGACATCGCCAACCGCCCCGGCGTCACCCGGCTCTCCCTGCGCCAATTCCTGCGCGATTCGCACAACTATCCCGCCGCGATGAATTTCCGCGTCGAACAGGCCCGGATCAGGGATCTGGCGGACTATGTGCTGACGATGAAAAAGGCGGGTTACCGGCCGCTGATGTGAGCTGACGGGAAATTCTTTCCTACATCGCGCAGCGCTGCCACACTGGAACGATGCAGCCCGCCCCATCCATTCCCGCCAACCGCGCAAGTGGTTCCGCGCGCAAAACGGGAATTCTATTTTTCTCCGGCAAGTTGGCGGCTTCGGCCGAATACAAGTTATTGAAATACAATGCTGCAATGTGCTGGGTGGCAGGTTGACACACTGTCAACCTTGTCAACCTGTCAGCATTTGGACATTGGCGCGCTTGCCCGCCAAATTCCTTGCATTTGCGCGCATCCGCGCCTAAGCGCCGCCGGTCCCGCAAGGCCGTTCGGCCCCAGGGGATGCCGCGCATGACATCCGGTCAACGCGGCAGATCGGCCCTTTTGGCCCGCAATCGGCATGGTGCCGGCGGCGGAGAAAGACCGGCGGAACAACCGCCCGGCCGGAAACATCGATAGAGGAAACTCAACCCTATGGCATCTGTTGCCAACCCGACCCGCGACGATTTCGCCGCGATGCTCGATGAATCTCTTGGCGGCGCAGCCGATGGCGGCTTCGAAGGCCGCGTAGTCAAAGGCACCGTCACCGCGATCGAAGGCGACAAGGCCGTCATCGACGTCGGCCTCAAGAGCGAAGGCCGCGTGTCCCTGCGCGAATTCGCCCCTCCCGGCCAGCCGCACGGGCTTTCGGTCGGCGACGAAGTCGAAGTCTATGTCGACCGCGTGGAAAATGCCGACGGCGAAGCCATGCTCAGCCGCGACCGCGCCCGCCGCGAAGCCAGCTGGGACAAGCTCGAGGCCGAATTCGGCGAAGGCAAGCGCGTCGACGGGGTGATTTTCGGCCGGGTCAAGGGCGGCTTCACTGTCGATCTCGATGGCGCCGTGGCCTTCCTGCCCGGCAGCCAGGTCGATATCCGCCCGGTGCGCGACGTGCAGCCGCTGATGGATATTCCCCAGCCCTTCCAGATCCTCAAGATGGACCGCCGCCGCGGCAACATCGTCGTCTCGCGCCGTGCGGTGCTCGAAGAAACCCGCGCCGAACAGCGCTCGGGCCTGATCCAGAACCTCGCCGAGGGCCAGATCATCGACGGCGTCGTCAAGAACATCACCGATTACGGCGCCTTCGTCGATCTCGGCGGCATCGACGGCCTGCTGCATGTCACCGACATGAGCTACAAGCGGGTCAACCACCCCAGCGAAGTCATCAACATCGGTGACACCGTGCGCGTCCAGATCGTCCGCATCAACCAGGATACCCAGCGCATCTCGCTCGGCATGAAGCAGCTGGAAAGCGATCCCTGGGACGGCGTCGTTGCCCGCTATCCGATCGGCGCCAAGCTGCACGGCACAGTGACCAACATCACCGAATACGGCGCCTTCGTCGAGCTGGAAGCCGGCATCGAGGGTCTGGTCCACGTCTCCGAAATGAGCTGGACCAAGAAGAACGTCCACCCGGGCAAGATCGTTTCGACCAGCCAGGAAGTCGATGTCATCGTGCTTGAGGTCGATAGTGACAAGCGCCGCATCAGCCTGGGCCTCAAGCAGGCCAATTCGAATCCCTGGGAAAGCTTCGCCGAACGGCACCCGGTCGGCACCCAGGTCGAAGGCGAAGTCAAGAACGCCACCGAGTTCGGCCTGTTCATCGGCCTCGATGGCGACGTCGATGGCATGGTGCACATGTCGGACATCGCCTGGGGCATCTCGGGCGAGGACGCGCTGGCGCTTCACCGCAAGGGCGAGATGGTCACGGCCGTGGTGCTCGACATCGATGTCGAGAAAGAGCGCATCAGCCTGGGCATGAAGCAGCTCGAAAAGGGCGCTCCGGCAGCCGGCGGTACTGCCGCGGCGGCAGGCTCGCTGCGCAAGGGCGAAGTCGTCACCGTCACCATTCTCGAAGTGCGCGACGGCGGGCTGGAAGTGCAGGCAGGCGACGATGGCGCCACCGGCTTCATCAAGCGCAGCGATCTTGGCCGCGACCGCGACGAGCAGCGCCCCGACCGCTTCCAGGTCGGCCAGAAGCTGGACGCCATGGTCACCGGCTTCGACCGTTCGAAAAAGCCCAACTTCTCGATCAAGGCGCACCAGATGGCCGAAGAGAAGCAGGCTGTCGAACAGTACGGCTCGTCCGATTCGGGCGCGTCGCTGGGCGATATCCTGGGCGCAGCGCTAAAGGCGAAGCAGTAAGCCTTAGCGCCGCACCGGCGAAAACGTTGCAAAGCCCGTCCGGCTTGGTCCCCCGCCTTCGCGGGGGCAGGCCGGGCGGGCTTTTGCTTTGGCCTGATCGCGCCTAACGTGAAGGCAAGGAGTCACCTCATGTTGCAAGTCCACCAGTTCCCCTGCCTCGACGACAATTACGGCTATCTGATCCACGATCCGGCCAGCGGCGAGACCGCCTGCATCGATACGCCCGATGCCGATGCCTATCTGCGCGAGGCTGAAGGCAAGGGCTGGACCATCACCCAGATATGGAACACCCACTGGCACCCCGATCACGCCGGCGGCAACGAGGCGATCAAGGCGGTGACGGGATGCACCATCACTGCCCCCGCCGCCGAGGCCGACAAGATCGCCGGGATCGACCGCACGGTCGGCCAAGGCGACACTGTCTCGCTCGGCGGCTTTACTGCCCGTGTCATCGACGTCGGCGGGCACACCAATGGCCACATCGCCTATCATCTGCCCGAAGCCGCCACTGCCTTTGTCGGCGATGCGGTCTTCGCGCTCGGTTGCGGGCGGATGTTCGAAGGCACCCCGCCGCAATTCTGGGCGAGTCTCTCGCGCGTGAAAGCGCTGCCGGTTGAAACCGTGCTCTACTGTGCGCATGAATACACGGCTTCGAATGCGCGGTTTGCCCTGCACGCCGATCCCGACAATGCCGCGCTTCAAGCCTATGCCGATGAGGTCGCGGACAAGCGCGCGCGCGGCGAATGGACCGTACCGACGCGGCTCGACAAGGAACTCGCGGCAAACCCCTTCCTGCGGGCGGACGTGCCCGGCATGCAGGCCAGATGGGGCGGCGGAGATGCCGTGGCGACCTTTGCGGCCTTGAGGAGCGCAAAAGACAATTTCTGAGAGCCTGCGGCAACAGCAGACAGAAGGTCGGACCGGGGTGTTGCGCCCAATGTGGTGCGCCCTAGTGAAAGCGCCATGAATCAATCCGCACCGACTGTTATCGACTGGGCCGAAGGCGACCTGCCCGGGATCCCGATCCCTGCCCATGCCGGGGCGCTGCGCGCTGGCGGGGCGGAGTTTCTGACGCAGGCGTTCCGCGCCACAGGTGCGCTGGACAGGGACAACAGCGTCGCGGAAATCACCCGGTTCAAGCCCTGGGATGTCGGCGGCACCGGCGCGAAAGTCATGCTGTCGGTCCGCTACGCCAGCAACGCTGCCAGACTGCCGGAGGATTTGTTCGTCAAGTTCTCGCGCAATTTCGAAGACCCGATCCGCGACTCCGTGCGCCATTACCTCGAAGGCGAAGTCCGCCTTGCCATGCTGTCACGCCAGCCGGGCTTTCCGGTTCCCGTACCCGCCTGCCTCTATGCCGACTTCGACCGGCAGACCGGCACCGGCGTGCTTATCACAGAGCAGATTCCCTTTGGCCGGGATGGCATCGAGCCGAACTATCCCAAATGCCTCGATCGCAAGATGCCCGAGCCGCTGGCGCATTACACCGCCGTTATCTGCGCGCTGGCCCACCTGTCGGGCACGCACAAGTCGGGGCGGCTGGGCGCGGGCGTGGATCAGGCCTTTCCGCTCGACCGGGAAAAGCTGCTGGCCGCCGACCGCAACCCCTATTCGCACCAGCGCCTGCTCAACCGGGCCATGCGCATCCGCGACTTTGCCGCGAGCTATCCGCACTTGCTGCCCGCCAATGTCGCCGATCCCGCATTCACCGCACGCTTTGTCGAGGAGGCGCCGCGCTTCCTCGATCATGAGGATGCGATCAAGGCCTGCCTCTACAGCCAGCCCCACTTCCTCGCCTTGTGCCACTGGAATGCCAATCTCGATAATGCCTGGTTCTGGCGCGACCCGGACGGCGAATTGCAATGCGGACTGATGGACTGGGGCCTGGTTGGCCAGATGCATATCGCCATGACCCTGTGGGGCAGTTTCAGCGGCGCCGAGCCCGAATTTCTAGAGGCCCATTTCGATGCATTTATCGCCCTGTTCGCCGCCGAATTCGAAGGCGCAGGCGGACCGCATCTCGACCTTGACGAACTGACCCGGCACGTCGAACTCTATGTCATGATGATGGGGCTGGCCTACCTGATGGACGCCCCGCCGCGCATCCTTGCCGAGCTTCCCGGCCTCGCGGCAGTGCCAAGCCGGCACGATCCGGTGTTCGAGGAGCTGGAAACCCCGCGCGTCCAGCTGACGGTCATGACCAATGTGCTGCACTTGTGGCAGCGCCGCGATCTGGGGCGGCATATCCGGGGGGACAGGTTCGAAGCAGGCTAACGGTGGGCCGCTCCGCCCTCTCCCGGCGAAGAGAAACCGGCGATACCTACCAACGCAGCCCCTCGGTCGAAGCCTCATAGGGCCGCTCGTAAGAGGGGTCTTTTCCGTCCCAGCGCGCTTTCAGGAAGCCCTTGATGTTCTGCGAATAGACCCAACTGGCGTCGGTATCGGCGGTCATCTCGATGGTGCATTTGCGGGTCAGCATGCGCCACTCGCCATCGCGCTTCTCCAGTTGATCGAGATAGCGGCCCATGGCGATGGTGGTGGTCTTGCCGTTCTGCCAGAACAGGCCGCCAACCACGTAGGACTCGCAATAGGCCGTGTCGCCTTGCAGATCGCAGATGTGGTTGGTGATGTTGTGGCTGGTCATGTTGAAATTCATGCTGTGCCCGAGATTCGACCGCGCCGCGTAGTCCTTTGCCCCGGTGATCACCGAGCCGTGCTCATCGACGCCCTCTGGCCACCAGCAGGAGTTCGATCTGAGCGACATCCTGCCGGTCGCGGGCCCGGCTTTCGCGCTGGATGCAGTCGAGAATGTCCTGCCGGTCTTTCAATTGGCGCACGGTATCGAGGATTTCGTCGATCTTGTCCTGCATGTCGCTCCACTCCCAATGGCTGGAGCGATATTGCCCCCAACAGGCACCGGCGCCAAACAAAAAGCCCCCGCCGAGGCGAGGGCTTTTCGAATTCAGCCGTCGCTGAAAACTGGAATGAGGGGGAAAACTGGAATGACGGGAAAACTCAGATACCGGCGATCGCCTGATCCACCAGTGCCTTGTCGGCCTTGGCGTCGTGCCCTTCGGCGATCAGACTGCGCGCGGCTTGCGCAGCGGCCTGGGCAGCCTTGGCGCGCAGTTCGGCAATGGCATTGCGTTCGGCAGCGGCGATCTTTTCCTCGGCGCTCTTGCCGCGGCGTTCGATCAGGGCGCTGGCGTCGGCCTTGGCCTTGGCGACGATGAGTTTGGCTTCGTCGCTGGCGGCGGCGCGCAGGGCATCCGCGTCCTTGGCGGCATCGCCAACCTTCTTTTCGTATTCGGCCTTGAGCGCCTCGGCCTCGGCGCGCAGCCGGGCGGCTTCATCGAGCTGCTTGCGGATATCGGCAATCTGCTTGTCGAGCATGCCCGCGACGATCGCCGGCACCTTGAGATAGAGCATCAGCGCGATGACCGCGAGCATCGAAGCCGCGACCCAGCCGCCGGGAGTCAGCAACCATGCGGTCGGCGTTTCGTGATGCCCGGCGGCGGCGTTGGCCGCTCCATGAGCAGCCTCTGAAGCGCCATGCACCGCTTCGGCGGCGGCGGACAGGAGGTTGAGATCAAGCATTGGCAAACACCGCCTTCACCGCAGACTTGGCCGCAGCAGCCGTCACTTTGCCTCCGGAAACCCTGGCGACTATATCCTGCGCCGCCTCGGCAGCGACGGTCTCGAGATTGGCCAGCGCGCCCTTGCGGGCGGTACCCAGCGCGGTCTCGGCCGCTGCCAGCTTTGCCCCTACTTCGGCATCGGCCTTGGCCAGCCGGCCTTCCGCGTCCTTTGCCGCCTTGGCCTTGGCCTGTGCGGTCACCGCATGAGCCTGGGCGCGGGCTTCGGCATCGGCGGCGCGAGCCCGTTCCTCAGCCTGATCGGCTTCGGCCCGGGCGCGTTCGGCGGCGGCGAGATCGCCGGCGATCTTGGCGTTGCGGTCTTCCACAACGCGGTCGATCTTCGGGACCATGCCTTTGGCAATGCCGAAATATATCGTGGCCAGCACCAGCAGCAGCCAGAACCACTGCGACTGGTAGACGAGCAAGAGCTGGTTAAGTTGAGGCATTTACGGCGCTTTCCGTCGAATTTGGCCTAAGTGCGTCAAGGCGGGTAGCTCGCGCTCCCGCCCATCGGCATTCGGCAGCGCGATCAAACGGCGTAAAGAATGATCATGGCGACCGCGAAAGCGATCAGGCCGAGCAGTTCCGCGGCGGCGAAGCCGATGAACAGGCGGCCCTGCTGACCGTCGGCCGCCGCAGGATTGCGCAGCGCGCCCTGCAGGAACGAACCGAAGACGTTGCCCACGCCGGTGGCGGCAACGCCAACGCCGATTGCTGCGAGACCAGCGCCGATAACCTTGGCTGATGCGAGATCCATGTTACGAACTCCCTAGAAAAATCAGTTGGATATGAGTGGAATACAAGGACTCAGTGGAGATGCACTGCGTCGTTGATGTAGAGCGAGGTCAGCAGCGCGAAGACATAGGCCTGAATTGCGCAGACCAGCAGTTCGAGCGCATTGACGCCAGCGATGAAGACAAAGCTGATGAACGAGATGGCATAGCCGATCCCGCCGGCATTGATGCCGTTGACGATGAAGTAGCCGAACACTTTCACCAGGATATGCCCGGCGATCATCGCCACGAACAGTCGCAGCGCCAGGCTGAACGGGCGCACCATGAACGAGATCAGCTCGATCGGCACGATCAGCGGCAGCAGCGGCTTGGGTGTGCCATGCGGCACGAACAGGCTGAAGAAGTGAAACCCGTGCTTCCAGAAGCCGACGATCAGCACGATCCCGAAGCTGATCAGCGCCAGCACGCCAGTGACGGTGAACTGGCTGGTGACAGTGAAGGGATGCGCCGCATCGACGATGCCGAATGGCATCATGCCCATGAAGTTGGAGAACAGGATGAAAGTGAACACGGTGAAGATCCACGGGGCGTACTTTCTTGCCCTCCGGCCCGATGTTGCCGATCGCCAGGCCCGAGGCAAAGCCGGTCAGCATCTCGACCGCAGCCTGCCAGCGACCGGGGATCAGCTCGCGCTTCATGCCGCCCCACATGAACAGCAGGATCGCGCCGAGCACGATCAGCATCCACAGCGCGCTGTTGGTGAAGATGAAGGGAGTCCCGTCAAGCGCGCCGCCACCCAGCGCGTCGATCTGGAACTGATGCATCGGGTCGATCTTAGTCTCGGCCGCCACGCGTAAACCCTCTTATCCTGTTGCCGGAGGCCGCCTATTCGGCGCGCTCCTGCGAAATCCGCCAGATCTGGACGAAAGCCGAAACGATGCCGAGAAACAGCATCGCCAGCATCGCCGTGGGCGATGTCTCCAGCCACCGGTCGATCAGCCAGCCGATCAGCATGGCGCCCAGCGGCGCACCGATCAGCGTGGACAGCACCCGGTTGCCCTGAGACGCGCCCTTCCCGGTGAAAGGATTGCCGGCAGCCACTGGCGTCGTGCGTTCCTTTTCGGCGTGATGCGCTGCCTTCAGCCTATCGTCGAGCGACGCAAGCCGAGGGTCTTCACCACCTCCGGGAGCCTCATCGGGATCATTCGCAATCATGTCGATTCGTCCACCAAACGCAGGAAAACCGCCATGAAAGCGAGCAACCCCGCCAAGGCGCGCTCCCCTTAGGGGCGGGGGGGCGGCAAGTCAACCGGGGGCGGGGACGGGCCGCCCGGCGGCCTAACTGCACCCGCTAAATTCAAGCGGCCGATCCTCCTGCGGCTTTACCCCATCTTAACCCTATTCACTTAGCCGTGGCCCCTACGACACGACGGGGGCTTACACATGCGCTTTTACCTGATGCTGGCCAGCACCGCTTTGCTTGCTGCCTGTAGCGACGGCGGCGGCGGGATCGCGCTCAACAGCACGCCTGCGCCCGGCACGGGGGGCAGCACGACAACCGCGACATCGTCGCACACCTTTGCCAATCCCTCCGAAGCCAAGACTTATGTCGGAATCGGCGGAACCCAGGTGTTCAACTACGGCACCGATTCGCGGGGCTGCTGCGATCAGCAGAAGCAGGTCTATTCGGGCAATGCCACGACCGTCCGCAATTCGGGCATCTCGATTACCTACGATCCGCGCGACGCGATTTTCACACTGACTGTGAATGATGCGCTGTCGGGTGCCACCGCCAACACGCGCTTCCAGGATCCCGGCAGCCGGACGAACTTTGGCGGCGCCCAGGAGCCTCAATGGGGCACCCCCCAGCTGACCAATTCCAATGTCCGCTATTTGCAGGCCGGCGACGGCAATCCCAACTCGCCCTATGGCCAGTCGGGCAGCGGTGCGATCGATCCGGGCAACAACAGCCGGCCGGCGATGGGCGCTGAGGGCAGCGAGTATCAGGCTACCAGCCTGTTCTACCTCAAGCCGGGCACTGAAACCCAATATGTCACCTATGCCGGCTATGTCCGCAATGCGTTCAAATTCGCCAAGGTCACGATTAACGGCACGCCTTACGATACGATCGACAGCAAGCTGGAACGCGGCGCGTTTGCCTATGGCGAATTAACCAGCACCGCGAATGTTCCCAAGACCGGGACCGGCGCGTTCAGGGGATCGATGCTGGCGACGATCCTGTTCAATCCGACGCTCGATGGTGCCGATCCGTCGACCAGCGAGATTCTCTCAAGCTACTTCCAGTGGATGCAGGGCACGTCGAGTGTCGATGTCGACTTCCTGAACAACACGTTCCAGCTTGCGCTGACCGGCAATGTTCTCGCCCCGCAGTTCGATTACATGACCTCGCCGCAAGCGACGGTTCTGGCGGCCGGCGCGACTTTCACCGCAGCGGGCAAGGGCACCATCAACATGGTCAATTTCGGCGGCTTCAAGGGAGCCTTCGACACCGCGCGATTTGCCAATCCCGACGGATCGGTCCGCAATGTCAGTGTCGCCGGATCGAGCATCGACGGTGCCTTCTATGGCCCCAATGCCAATGAAGTGGGCGGCGGATTCCGCATCGTCGGCGGCAATCCCGATGAGCGTGTGGATGTGCTTGGCGCCTTTACCGGCAAGAAGTAATGCTTCCCCGATGGCGCCGTTTCCCCGCCGTTGCCCTGGCAATGGCCGGCGCGGTCTGCGCTAGTTCCGCGTTTGGCGAGGAGCTGACGCCGGCCGCAGCCGATCTTGCCGTTCCGGTGACCGCGCCCGCGGCAGCCACGACGAGCTGCCAGGACGGCCAGTGCAACTACCGCTTCTCCGCCGAGCAACTGCTGGGGGTCGCCGCCAAGCTGGTGTCCGACAAGAAGTTCGAGGAAGCGCGGCTGCTGGTATCGGCGCTGCAAAGCGCGCCGGGTATGGCGGTTCCCTATAATTTTCTCGAGGGCATGATCGCGCTGGAAACCGGCGACCCGAAAAGCGCCGCCAGCAGGTTCCGCACAATTCTGGAAGACCATCCCGGCGAGACGCGGGTGCGGCTGGAGCTGGCCAAGGCCTTACTCGCACAGGGCAAGCTGAACGCAGCGGACTATCACCTGCGGCTGGCGCAGAACGACGAGAACCTGCCCGAGGACATTGGCCGGGCGATCAGCAACGCGCGCAGCATCATTCGCAGCAAGCGCAACTGGAAATTCGGCTTCGACATCGGCATCGCGCCCGATTCGAACATCAATTCGGCCACCAATGCCGAGACCGTCGATGTCAATTTCGGCCCGGTGCGGCTGCCGGTCACGCTCGACGAAGAAGCGCGCGAGCGATCCGGCACCGGCCTCACTGCCAGCCTGTTCGGAAGTGTGCGCCTGCCGCTGTCCCAGCGCACCGCGGTTGTCGCCGACCTCGATGCGAATATGGTTAATTACAAAGGTAAACAGGCCGATGACTATTCGATGCAGCTGGCGATCGGACCGGAGTGGAAGCTGGGCAACCGCACCAATCTGTCGCTCCAGGGCGTCGGCCTTTATCGCTGGTATGGCGGCAATCTTGCGGCCCGCCAGTTCGGCGCCAAGCTTAACCTCCAGCACGATCTGAGCACCAGCCGGCGGATCGCCGTGCAACTGGACGGACGCCACACCGATTCAGCCTTTGGCGACGGCTATCGCGGCTGGCAGCTGGGCGGCGCGGCGACTTTTGAGCAGGTCATCGCCAAATCGGCGATCGTCTCGGCCAGCCTTATCGCGCGGCGCGACGCGATGAAGCTGACATCCCATTCGAGCAAGACCTTCGGCTTCAATCTCGGCATCGGCGGCGAGCTGCCGCTGGGCATCAACGCGGGCGTCTTCGGCGGAGCAAGCCGGGCGACCTACGACGAGGCGCAGACTTTCTTTTCCCCCGATCCGCGCAAGGACTGGCGCTATCAGGCAAGGGTCTATCTCGGCCTGCGGCAGATTCGGGTCTGGGGCTTTTCACCTTCGATCGAATACAATTTCGCGCAGATATCGACCAATTACGCCATCTACGCATCGACGCGCCACCGTGTCGAATTCAAGATCGCGCGCTATTTCTGACAGGATTTCCGGCAGGGCACGGCGCTCCTTCCCTCGCCTGGAGGGAAGGAGCCGGCTTGCGTTACGGGCAGCGCCTTACGGACAACGACTGTCGCGTTGCGGCGCGGCGGCAGTGCGCACCGCCCAGCTTTGGCTGGGCGCCTGATATTTCTCACCGGGCGAAGTCTGCGCTATCAGGCGGCAGCCCGAGGTGAAGGCATATTCCTCGATCGTCGCACCGGCGGCCTGCGCCTTTTCCGAATAGACCGCGCGGCGCTTGATGTTGAGATCCTCGACCATTGCGCGCACGGAAGGGCTCGGCGGCACCGGATAGCCAAGGTAGCCATCGGTCTTCTCACCGACCTGACCGGCGGCGCGCGCGGCGGCATAGGCCGGATCGCGCTGCGCCCAGGCGGCGCCCGCTGCGCCGAGTGCCAGCGCGGCGACCGCGAAGCTCAGCGCCAGACGGCGACTTTTCGGAGCGAAAGATACGGACATCAAAAGATTTCCTTGTTTTCATCTATCGTGTTCGCCGCGTCGGCAGACAGGCGATAGATCACTTCCTGCTTGATGTTGATGTTGAGCTCGATGACGATCGGCTTGTCCGGCGCTGCCACCGAAATACACCCCGAAAGCGCCAGCGAAGCTGTCACCAGCATCGTTGCGGCGCGAACGGCGCGCCTGCCGGACCTCGGCGTTTCGAGCAATTTCCGCATGGGGCGGGTTGTTGCAGCCGGAACGCCTCCGGTCAATTCGCTGTATCTCATAGGCCCTTCTCGCTGACTGACGGCTGAACGCCATCCGCTGCCGGGACCGCCGCCGGTTGCAGCGGCCTGCCCTCGCCGCTCATCAGCCCCAGTTCGCGCGGATCGCGCACGGCGCTGGGATCGTAGAGCGAACGCAGCGAGCCAACCAGCTTGAAGAAGGGCGCGCGCAGATTGACGTTGAACTTGAGCGGCAGCTTGGCGATCTGTTTGGTGATGAAATTGCGCCGCGCCGTCGCGCCCTGGCCGATCCCGTCGAATGACACGCGGGTAACGATCTCGCCCTCCAGCGGCCCGTTGAGATCGATCTGCATCCGCCGGTAGTCGAGCGACTTCAGCGCGTCGAAAGCGAAATTGGCCATGGCAGAGAGGTCCTTGTAGGTCAGGGCGCCGACATAGGAAACATTGCCCCCCGGCACCCGCGAGACAAGCTGGCCGCCTTCGAGACGCCCGCCGTTCTCGTCGAACACAAGCGGCAGAGCGCCGTCGAACGTGCCGGTGGCGGAGATATTGCCCATATCCATCCGCTCGACGAATTTGGCGGCGTCAAGACCGGCGATGGTCAGCGTGTAGCGGCGGGTTTCGGCGACACCGAGCTGCATCTGCGTCGGCTCCAGGGTCAGCGTGCCGCCAAGAAATGGCCAATGGCCGCGATTAACCGCAAGCACGTTGCCCGGCCGCAATTCGATGCTCAGCTCGCCGTCGTTGACCTCGATGCCGGGGTTGATCGAGGCGATGCGGAAGCGCTGGTCCGGCGCGGTGACGAGGTTCAGCAGGTCGGTGAAATTGACCGTGCCGGACATGCCATGGACCGGACCGAACGCAGCGGCGAAATCGAAGCTATCGGTGGTGAAACGACCGGTGCTCACGGTCGTCTCCGGGTCCCAGGCGATGCGCCCTTCGCCGCGCACGGTGCCCGAGGCATTGGCGACGACACCGAGCGCCAGCGGTGTGATCGTATCGGGCTGGAGATCGCGGTCGAACACGATGCCGGCGCTGAACAGCTCCGCCGTTCCCCGTCCCGAGCCGAGATCGTGCCGGATATCCGCGCGGACGACTTCGCGCAGGCTCTTGGGTTCGAGCATTGCCGCCCTGGCGGTGATCACATTGTTGTAGAGTTGCAACTCGCCGGCGTTGCCGGTCAGCGGATGGAAGCGATCGTCGGCCCAGCGATCTTCGAGCCGGAAGGCGGTCTTGGCGATCGACAGGCGCCCATCGGCATAGCGCCAGTCGCCAACGGCTTCACGTACATCGAGCGGAATGCCTGACAGCTCGACATTGCCGCCGGTGAAATGGCCCGCAGCCTCCTTGCCGATCCGCGCGTTCAGATTGCCGATGCGGAACTTCGAGGCGTCGCCTCTGGGCCCTATCTCGATATCGAGCGAGCGAGCCGCCATCGTGCCCGGCCAGGCCAGGCCCAGAGCGCCGCCGGCAATCCGGATCGGCGTCTTGCCAAGACTGCCCGCCAGATCGAGCTTGCTCGCCCCCGCTGCGATCCGCGTGCCCCGTGCATCGGAGGCGAAGATTGCACCGCCCGGGGGCGGGCACAGCGTGATTCCGTGCTTCTGCAAAGTGAGATTGGCCAGCGTCAGGCTGTCGAATCCGACCGGAACGCATGAGCGCCAGGCCAGCAAGCCGCGCCCGGGCAACCAGTTGCCCTCGATCGGCAAGGTCAGGTTCCTCGCCGCGCCGCCCGGCAAGGGCCCGCTGAGCCGCGCATTGCCGGCAAAGCCAAGCGTGCCGTTCGGGTTTTGCAGGAGGACCAGCTGAGGCAGCGCCACCTTTGCCTCGCCCGCCGCATATTCGGCCATGGCCGCGCGCAACGACATCCCGCCGCCGGCGCCGCGCTCCATGCGTCCGGCTATCTGCGGCAGTCCCCTGCCCCCGGTGCTGAAATTGCCGGACAGGCGCGCGGACGAGAGGCCGTCGGCGGTCATCTGGAAGCGCGACAAGGCGAGCAGTGCCTGGCCGCTAGTCCCGGTCACCCGGCCCTGGGGCACGGTGAGGTTGGTCACCGATCCGGTCTGGCGCAGCACGAAGTTGCCCGCAATCCGGCTGCCGGGCGCCTCGCCCCGCAAGCCGGCGCGCATCCGGCCGATCAACGGCGCGGCAAGCGTGTCCTGGCCGCCGTGCTGCGCGTCGGCGAGCGCGCCGTCGAGCCAATCGCCCGTCTGGAGTCCGCCGCCGGCGAGATCGCCATCCACTTCAAGCCGGGCAAAATTGTCCTGCGCGCGCAGCACGCCCTTGCTCGCCAGTGAAGCCAGACGGGCTTGCGGCGCAGCGAAGCCCTTGCCCGCAAGATCGTAGTTCGCGGTCAGCGCGCCCTTGCGGAACGTGAAGCGGGCCTCGCCGGAGGCCGACGCCAGACGGTTGCTGCCAAGCGCCATGGTCCCGGCGGCGAGACCGAGCTTGCCCTCGACGCCATCGAACAGTGCATCGATTGTCGTATCGAGCTGAACCGCCGAAGCCCCCAGCCGCAAGCCCTGTTTGGGACAGGCAAGGCCCGCAAGCCGCACGGGCCCGGCAAAATGCGGCTTCTCGCCGCTGATCGTCACCTTGCCGTAAAGACTGGCCCGCTCGGCCCGGCAGCCTGCAACGCTCGCTTCCGGGGCAATCGCGGCGAGGACTCCGGAAAAGCCGTCCCTCAACTTGCCAACGCCTTCCACCTTGAGGCCGATCTGCCCGAAATCGCTGTCCAGCCGCCCGCGCCCGTCGACGATCGCCACGTCGAGGTCCGGCAGACGGAATGGCTCCTTGCTGCCAGTGAACAGCACCTTGTCGAGACTGCCGAACGACACCTTGCCCTGCTTGTAGCTACCATGAAGCCGGGGCTTCTCCAGCGTAATCCGCCCGACATCCGGCATGCCCCAGCGCGGCACGATAGCCACCTTGACGCGCTCGACGGTAAGGTCGGGCCTGGCGGGATCGCCGACAACCAGATTGCGCAGCACCTCGGCATCCGGGCCGATCGATTCGACTGTGTAGGTCGCGGGCAGGCCCATTTTTTCCAGCTGGCCCGAAATGATTTCGTCGGCGATCTGTTTGCGGGTCAGCCAGGCCATGAGCAGGGCAAAAGCGACCAGGCAGAAGATGCCGAACACCGCAAGACGAAAGGCCCGGCGGCGCGGCGGCTCCTGGGCCAGCACCATATCGCCTTGCTCTGGCGATGCCTGGGGGTCCACTTCGTCGTCAGCCATCCGCCTTACACTTGCGCCCATGGCCCCTTAAAGGCAATGCTATGTCCCAGCTGGGCTATGTCCCAACTGGATAACCTGCGCTTGCCCCGGGTAAGCTGAACGGGGAGGGAACGGGAATTGTCTGTCCGCTCGATTTGTATCGCTGTGTTGGCCGCACTGGCCCTTGCCGCATGCGGCAGCGCGCCAAAGGCTGGCCCGGGAGACTGGGTAGGACACAACAACGATTCCGCCGAAACCGCCTACAGCCCGCTGGAGGAAATCAACGCCGGCAATATCGCCAAGCTCGGCCTTGCCTTCTCGCTCGACCTGCCGGGCGAGACCACGCTGGAGGCCACCCCGGTCGCGGTGGGCGGCACGCTCTATTTCACCGGCACCCATGCGCAGGTCTATGCCGTCGATGGCAAGACCGGCCAGCAGCTCTGGAAGTACGATCCGCAGACCTGGAAGCATAATCCTTACATGCTCACCCAGAACTTCGCCGCCAACCGCGGCGCGGCCTATGACAATGGGCGCGTCTTCGCCGCATCGCTAGACGGGCGCCTGTTCGCTCTGGACGCGAAAACCGGCGAGCTCGAATGGAGCGTGCAAACGGTGCCGCCCAAATCGCACCAGTTCGTCACCGGCGCGCCGCGCACTTTCAACGGCAAGGTGATCATCGGTCAGGCCGGGGCCGATTTCGGCGAGCGCGGCTATGTCACCGCCTATGACCAGTCCAGCGGCAAGCAGGTCTGGCGCTTCTACGTCACGCCCGGCTCTCCGGAGCAGAACAAGGGCGATCCGGCGATGGAAGCCGCCGCGAAAACCTGGAACGGCGAATGGTGGAAGACCGGCACCGGCGGCGGGCCGTGGGACGACCTGACCTTCGATGCGGAGCTGAACCGCATCTACATCGGAACCGGCAATGTCGCGCCGGTCGATCCCAATACGCGGGGGCTCGAACAGGGCGATAACCTCTACACCGCGGGCATTGTCGCGATCGATGCCGAGACCGGCAAGTACGCCTGGCACTATCAGGAAAACCCGCGCGACAGCTGGGACTACGACAGCACCCAGCAAATGACGCTGGCCACGCTCACCATCGACGGTAAACAGCGCAAGGTGCTGATGCACGCGCCGAAGAACGGGTTCCTCTATGTGCTCGACCGCGAAGGCGCGGGCGGCAAGGTCATTTCTGCCGAGAAAATCGTCAAGGTCACCTGGGCCAGCCACATAGACCTCGCCACCGGGCGGCCGGTGGAGGAAAAGGACATCCGTTTCGAGAAGGGCGACGTCACCATCTGGCCCAACCCGGCCGGCGCGCATAGCTGGCAGGCGCAGAGTTTCAGCCCCAAGACCGGCCTGCTTTATATCCCGGTCACCCAGAACGGCGTGCGCTATGGCAAGGGCCATTCGCTGGAAGGCGGCTTCGATGTCGGCGGGCTGTCGATCGCTTCGGAAATCCGCGATGAGCGCGACGGCAAGGGCTCGCTGCTCGCCTGGAACCCGGTGACGCAGAAGCAGGCCTGGATCGTCAAGCACGAGACTATGTTCAACGGCGGCGCGATGGCGACGGCGGGCGGGCTGGTGTTCCAGGGCATCGCCGATGGCACCTTCAATGCCTATGACGCCACCACCGGCAACAAGGTGTGGAGCTTCGATGCGGGCCTTGGCATCATCGCCGCACCGATGAGCTATACGGCAGACGGCAAGCAATACGTCGCGATATTGGTCGGCTGGGGCGGCTCGGCATCGGTCGGCAGCGACGTGATGAATGCGGGATGGAAATACGGCGCCAACCCGCGCCGCCTGCTGGTCTTCGCACTGGACGGCAAGGCAGCGATCCCGGCAGGGCCCAGGCCGACGCTCGCGGTCGATGCGGTCGACGATCCGGCGGTGAAGATCGATCCCATCGCCGCCGAAACCGGCCACCAGTTGTTCCTCGCCTGCGCGCTGTGCCATGGCCGCCATGCCCGTTCCTCAGGCTCGCCGGGTCCGGATCTGCGCGAATCCGCGCTGGCGCTCGATCCCGAGGCCTTCCTGCAAGTGGTCAAAGGCGGCGCGCTGCTCGAAAGGGGCATGCCGCGCTACGACGATTTCACCCGCGAACAGGTGTTGCAGATCTGGCAATATGTCCGCCAGGAAGCTCGCGCGGCGAAGCAGGCGGGCGGGAAGAACCCGGGTGGCTGACGGCGAGGATCTGTTCGAATCCGGTCCTGGGCGCAGTGCCTCCGGTCACGATTCGGCAGGTCGGGATACGGCGGGTCACAATTTGGCGGGTCACCGGGCGCGCCTGCGCAAACGCCTGCTCGAAGGCGGGGCGGATGCCCTCGCCGATCACGAGGTGGTGGAATACCTGCTGATGACCGCGATCCCGCGCCGTGACGTCAAGCCGCTCGCCCGCAGCCTGATCCAGCGCTTCGGCAGCCTTGCGGGCGTGCTCAATGCCGAGCCGAAGGCGCTGGCGCTGCATCCCGGCATGGGCGAATCCAGCGCCGCCGCGCTCAAGATCGTTGCAGTGGCCGCGCGGCGTATGGCCCGGCAGCAAGTGCGCGAGGCCCCGATCCTTGCCAGCTGGCAGGCGCTGATCGACTACCTGACCATCGACATGGCGCACCTTACCGTCGAGCGGGTGCGGGTGCTTTATCTCAACCATCAGAACATGCTGGTGCACGACTGGCACGTCACCGACGGCTCGATCGACGAGGCGGTCATCCACCCGCGCGAAGTGATCCGCAAGGCGCTGGACCTCGGCGCCACCGCGCTGATCCTGGTTCACAACCACCCCAGCGGCGCGGCGCAGCCCAGCAAGGCCGATATCCAGATCACCAACCGGATTGCCGAGGCTGGGCGATTGCTGGGGATACTCGTGCACGATCATGTCATCATCGGACGCGAGGGGCACGTCAGCCTGAAGGCGAAGGGATTGATCTGAGATGTGTGTAGCTGCCGTCGCCTGGCATGCCCATCCGGACTACCCGCTGATCGCCATCGGCAACCGCGACGAATACCACGAGCGCCCCGCCGCACCGCTTGCCCGATGGGAAAGCGGCATTCTCGCAGGACGCGATCTCAAGTCCGGTGGAACCTGGCTCGGGGTATCCGAAGCGGGCCGCTTTGCGCTCGTCACCAACCTCAGGGGCCATGGCGACCCCGACCCGGTGCGCGTCTCGCGCGGGGCCCTGGTCACAGACCAGCTGACCGGCACCGGCCGCTACGGCGATCCCGGCACGGCCGCGCTTGGCGATTTCAACCCGTTCAACCTGATCGTCGCCGACGCCGCTGGCGCGCATTTCCTATCGAACCGGCCCGAGGACATCCGCACCGCCCTGCCGCATGGCATTTACGGTTTGTCCAACGGTTCGCTGGACGAGCCCTGGCCCAAGACACTGCAACTAAAATCGGCGCTGGGCGACTGGCTCGGCGCGGGAGGCGGCGGCATCGAACCGTTGTTCGCCGCCCTGCGCAACGACAAGCTCGGCAACATCGGCATTGCCCCGAACACACCCTCCGATGTGCCACTGGAAGCCCCGCAAACCCCGGTGTTCATCTGCAACGCCATCTATGGCACCCGTTGCGGGACAGTGGTAACAGTGAACCGGCACGGAGCGGGCAGGATCGTCGAGCGCCGGTTCGATGCAGAGGGCAGGAGAGCGGGCGAAACCGCACTGGAATTCGCCTGGCCTGCCTGACCGGACCGGGAGAAGGAAGCATGGAACCCGAAGCAACAGAACTGCCCGCTGCACGCGCGAAAATCGCCGCCAGCGGCCGCGATCCGGCGGATTTCGCATTCGAGCATGAGTATCTGCCGCCCGATCCCGATGGCGGCGGAATGTTCACGGTCTATTACGAAGTGCGCGTCGCCAATACCAGGACCGGCAAGAAGGCCAAGCTGATCGGCGGCATCGGCACTGGCTGGCTCGAACAGCTCGATGAACTCGTGGACGAGGGCTATTTCGACTGAAACGGAGCAGGCCCGGCGCGATCAGGCCAGCATCGGCTCGCGCTGCGGTTCCGCCTTGGCCATCGCTGACTTATAGCCAGGCCGGGCACCGACCCGCTGAAGATAGGCGCGCAAATTCGGCGATGCGCCCAGTTCTCGGCCCGAATGGACCCGCCCGCTGGTCAGCATGAATACCATCATCACATCGGCAGCCGTAAATTCGCTTCCGGCAAACCAGATCGCTTCGCCAAGCCGCGCCTCGACCAAGTTGAAGCCCAACTCGGTGCGCCCGCCCATCGGCTCTGCACCCATCCGCTTGGCCACCATGTCCATCATGAATGCAGGGACCATCGAGCCGTTGGCATAGTGGAACCAGAACAGATAATCGGCGAAATCGGGATGATCCGGACCAAGTATCAGCCTGCCACCCGCATGTTTGCGGCAGATATATTCGACGATAGCGCCTGATTTGGCGAGGGCGACAGCGCCATCGGTAATGATCGGCGCGGTGCCCAGTGGATGCAGCGCCTTGTAGTCCGCAGGGGCGGCCATGGTGGCATCGCGGTCATACCGCACGAAAGTGTAATCGAGGCCCAGTTCCTCGCAGAGCCAGACGATCCGCTCCGATTGCGATTCGCCAAGATGATGTACTGTCAGCATGCAGTGACTCCTTCCTTCACGCCACAATGGCCGCGAAAATCTTCCATTCGCCATCGCGCTTGACCGTCACGTAGTGGCCACTGCCGTCCGCAATCATGCTGCCGTCCGCGCGATAGCGGCTGAAATGGGCGGCGACGACTCCCGTGTCGCCCGCGGTCGCCACAGCCTCGATGCGATCGATCTGCGATCGGACCCAGCCCATCTCCTTGAACTGGCGCAAGGTGTCCTCGATCATCCGCTGATAGCCAGCCGCGTCGGGAATGCAGATGGGCGGATGGCCGCTGCCGCCGACCATCACCGGATAGGCGAGCAGCGCCGCGACCGCCGCCCCGTCGCCGGTGTTGAAGGTCTCGACATAGCGGCGATATATGCCCGCGATGCCTTCGTCCGGGGTCGGGTCGGTCATGCGCCTCTCCTAAAATTTGTCAAAATATTGATTATATTATGAATTTTATTGCGGGACATTAGCCATCCAGCTTCCTGGGGAAAGTCACCGCTTCAATCTTGTTGCCGTCAAGGTCGATAATGAAAGCGCCATAGTAATTTGCCATTGCAGCCTGACGTGGGCCCGGAGCGCCTGCGTCGGATGCGCCTTGCGCAATCGCCAGCCTGTGAAATTCGCTGACAGCATTTTCATCCGGTGCTCGCAGGCAAACATGGGCACCCGGATCTTCCTGGGGCCTGTGTTCGGGTCGGCAATTTAGCCAGAACTCGGGATATTTCTTGCCAAATCCAACTGTGGCCCCGCGGCTTACAAGCAGAGTAAACTCAAGCGGCGAGAGAATCGCACTATAGAAGCCAGTCGATATGGCGAGGTCACGAACCGCTATCGAGACATGATCGATCATCCATCGATCCTATTGTGCATATGCAGGCAGGGCAATCTCGACACGCCGGGCACTTCTCCCGGTTCGCGCGAAAGTCCAGGTCACCCCTTGCCTTCGGCCCCCCCTCCCCCTAGCCGCTCCAGCATCCAACGCCACCGGAGTCGAACATGGTCCCCCGCTACGCCCGCCCCGCGATGACCGCCATCTGGGAGCCGGAAGCGCGCTATCGCATCTGGTTCGAGATCGAGGCCCATGCCACCGACAAGATGGGCGAGCTGGGCGTGGTTCCGCCGAGCGCGGGCAAGGCGCTGTGGGACTGGTGGGCGACCGATCCCAAGATCGACGTCGCCGCGATCGACGCCATCGAGGCGGTGACCAAGCACGATGTCATCGCCTTCCTCGACTGGGTGGCCCAGCAGGTCGGGCCGGAGGCGCGGTTCATGCATCAGGGCATGACCAGCTCGGATGTGCTCGACACGACGCTGAACGTGCAGCTGGTCAAGGCCAGCGACATTCTCCTGGAAGACCTCGACGCGCTGCTTGCCGCGATCGAGCGCCGCGCCATCGAGCACAAGCACACGCCCACCATCGGCCGCAGCCACGGCATCCACGCCGAGCCGACCACCTTTGGTGTAAAGCTCGCCCAGGCTTACGCCGAGTTCGACCGCTGCAAGACGCGGCTGGTGGCAGCACGCGCCGAGATCGCCACTTGCGCGATTTCCGGCGCGGTCGGGACCTTCGCCAATATCGATCCCTCGGTGGAGGACTATGTCGCGGAGAAGATGGGTCTGGAGATCGAGCCGGTCTCCACCCAGGTGATCCCGCGCGACCGGCACGCGATGTATTTCGCCACGCTGGGCGTCATCGCCAGTTCGATCGAGCGGCTCGCCACCGAAGTGCGGCACTTGCAGCGCACCGAAGTGCTGGAGGCGGAAGAGTACTTCTCGCCCGGCCAGAAAGGCTCCTCGGCGATGCCGCACAAGCGCAATCCGGTGCTGACCGAGAACCTCACCGGCCTCGCCCGCGTGGTGCGTTCCGCTGTCACTCCAGCGCTGGAGAATGTCGCGCTGTGGCATGAGCGCGATATCTCGCATAGCTCGGTCGAGCGCTACATCGGCCCGGATGCGACTATCACGCTGGATTTCGCCCTCGCCCGCCTTACCGGCGTGATCGACAAGCTGCTGATCTATCCCGAACGCATGCAGAAGAACCTCGACCGCATGGGCGGCCTGGTCCATTCGCAGCGCGTGCTGCTGGCGCTGACACAGGCCGGGCTGAGCCGCGACGACAGCTACCGCCTCGTCCAGCGCAACGCGATGAAGGTGTGGGAGAGCGACGGCGCGCTGTCGCTGCTCGAACTGCTCAAGGCCGATCCGGAAGTCAGCGCGGCATTGAGCGATGCCGAACTCGAGGACAAGTTCAACCTCGATTACCACTTCAAGCAAGTGGACCGGATTTTCGAGCGGGTGTTCGGTAAATAGCGCAAACCCTTCCCATAACCGCCATTCCCGCCTAGCATCCGCCAAAGGCATGTTCGCGGGAACTGGAGGCTGGGATGCAGGTTATACGCACGGTTGTCTGGGTTGTGCTCATCGGGGCGCTGCTGCTGTTCTCGCTGAACAACTGGAATCCGGTCGAAGTGAAAATCTGGGAGGGGCTGATCCTCGAGACCAAGCTGCCGGCATTGGTTCTCGCATCTTTCCTGCTCGGTCTGCTACCGATGTGGCTGCTGTCCAAGGCCGGGAAATGGCGGCTGACCCGGCGGATCAATGCGCTGGAAAATACCGTCCGCGCCACTTCCACGCCGCCTCCCTTAGCCACTGCCACCCAGCTCGAAACACAGACCCCCGCCAAAGCGCCTGAAAGCCCCGCCGCCTGATATGTACCGAAACCCCGTCTTTCTCGCGCTCGACCTGCCCCGTCTCGAAGCCGCCGAAGCTCTCGCCCGCAGGGTCAAGGGCCATATCGGCGGGCTCAAGCTCGGGCTCGAATTCTTCTGCGCCCACGGCCATCACGGGGTGCATGAGATTGCCCATCTCGGCCTGCCGATCTTCCTCGATCTGAAGCTGCATGACATCCCCAACACCGTCGCAGCGGCAATGCAGGCGGTGCATGTGCTCGAACCGGCGATTGTCACCGTCCATGCCGCCGGCGGGCGGGCGATGATGGAGGACGCCAAGGCGGCGGCGGGGGAGCATTGCAAGGTGGTCGCGGTCACCGTGCTCACCAGCCTCGACGAGCGCGATCTGGCCCGCACCGGCATAGCCGGCACGCCGCACGATCAGGCGCTGCGGCTGGCGGAGCTCGCTCATGCCTCCGGGCTCGACGGCATCGTCTGCTCGGGCCACGAAGTCGCCTCGGTCCACAAGCAGTGGAAGGACGGCTTCCTTGTCGTCCCCGGCCTGCGCCCGGCGAACGGCAAACTCGCCGACCAGAAGCGGACCGTGACTCCGCGCGAAGCGCGCGATGCCGGGGCCAGCGTGCTGGTGATCGGCCGTCCGATCAGCCGCTCGGACGATCCGGTAGCGGCGGCGCGGGCGATCGAGGCAACGCTGTAGGTTCAGCCTGCCGAAAGCGAACTTGCATCACAGGGCACCCCATGATGTCCCCCAAGACGCCAAGGAGTTTCATCGATGAAGCACATCCTGCTCGCTCTCGCCGCTGCGGCCATGGCCGTTCCCTCGATGGCTGAGGCGCAGGTTGCCTCCTCCGGCCCGGTGGTCGCGGCGGGCAACACCGCGCTCACCGTCTCCGCCGAAGGCCGCTCGACCCGCAAGCCCGACCTGGCGGTGTTCACCGCCGGGGTCGGCAGCACGGGCAAGACCGCCGGCGAGGCGCTGTCTGCCAATGCCGCCGACATGAACCGGGTGATCGCCGCGCTGAAGCGCGCGGGCATCGCCGACCGCGATATGCAGACCAGCAACCTCAGCCTGAACCCGGTCTATGCCGACATGTCGCGCCAGCCCGCCGATCCGCTGGAGCAGCAGGTGCCGCGCATCATCGGCTATCAGGTCAATAATCAGGTCACCGTCCGCCAGCGCAATCTTGCCGACTTCGGCCGGACAATCGACACGCTGGTCACTTCCGGCGCCAATCAGGTCAATGGCCCCAGCTTCCAGATGGACGAGCCCGACGGCGCGCTCGACGAGGCTCGGGTCGAGGCGGTGAAGAAGGCGCGCGAGCGGGCAAACCTCTATGCCAGGGCGGCGGGGCTGAAAGTGCTGCGCATCCTGACCATCAGCGAAAGCGGCGGCTATGTGCCGCAGCCGCCGGTGATGTATGCCCGCGCCGTAGCAATGGATGACGGCGCACCGACCCCGGTGGCGGCAGGCGAAGTGGCGATGAACGCGAGCGTGACGGTGATGTTCGAACTGGCGCCCTGAGCGGCGAGGAGTTTCGACTTCACACGACACGAGCGGCGGTTTGGCTATTTCGGCGCGCATGCCTGCCCCCGCCATCAAAATTTGCGGAATTCGCTCGCCCGATGCCCTCGACGCGGCAATCAAGGCGCGCGCGGATTATGCCGGGTTCGTCTTCTTCCCGGCTTCGCCGCGCAACCTGACGCTCGCCGATGCCGCAGCGCTGGGCGCAAGGGCGGAAGGGCGGATTGCCCGGATCGGACTGTTTGTCGATGCCAGTGATGCTGCGATAGCCGAAGCCGTCGCCGCCGCCAAACTCGACGGGTTGCAACTGCATGGCAACGAGGCCCGAACGCGCGGCACAGCTAAGGCACAGTTCGGCCTGCCGGTGTGGAAAGCGCTCTCCGTCGCCGCGAAAGCCGATGTCGATCGAGCCGCCGCCTATGCCGGAGCCGCCGACCTCATTCTGTTCGACGCCAAGACACCCAAGGATGCGGCGCTGACGGGCGGCATGGGACTGAGTTTCGATTGGTCCCTGGTGGCGAACTGGAAGGGACCGCTGCCCTGGGGCCTCGCCGGCGGCCTGCCGCCGGACAATGTCGCCGAAGCGATCCGCCTTACCGGTGCACCACTGGTCGATACCTCATCGGGGGTGGAGTCAGCCCCCGGCGTCAAGGACGCGGACAAGATCGCCGCCTTCTGTGCCGCTGTCCGCCGCGCATAGCAAAAGGGGCGGCCCGTTTCCGGACCGCCCCTCCTCGCTGCTAGTATCGGCAACAATCAGAACTTGAGCCCGACACCGGCGGAAACCGCATTGGCGTTCGGCGCACCGTTGTGCGTCATGAAGTGCCGGTATTCGACCTTGCCATAAAGCGCCGAGCCGAACTTGTGCTCATAGCCCGCGCCGATATGTTCGGCGCTTTCGCAAAGATCGCAGGGCTTGGTGGTGTGGCCGCCGGCGACGTAGATCTTGCCGTTGGGGTTCGGTTTCAGGCCCAGCCGCCCGGTGAAGCCGAAAGCGACCTTGGTGCCTGAGGCCAGGATCTTGTCGCCCGACACCTCGCCTCCGGCGAAAGCGCTGGAACCGAGATCGAAATCGTAGCCAGCGGCGACCCCGGCAGTCGCTTCGGTAGCGCCCGGCACCCAATAAACGCCGCCGCGCGCCTCGACGCGAGCCTCGTTGGCGAGCGCCGGCGAGGCCACGGCCAGCGATGCCAGCAGCGGGAGAAGAACCTTACGCATGATAAACTCCTTGATATGCGCGCCCGAAACAGGGGCGGCACTGGAGCTAGGCAGCGCGATCTTGCGGCTGGATGAACCGCTCGTTGGCCTGTGCCGGACGAACGATAGGATGATATTACAATATGTTAAGTCGAGGTTCAGGCGGGACGAGCCGTTCCGGCAGCCAAGTCTGCGTCCTCGCCGAAACACTGGACTTCGCGCCTGCCCTCTGCCAATCGCGCTGCAATCATGACCGCACCCAACTCCTTCCGCACCCTGCCAGACGAGCGCGGCCATTTCGGCCAGTTCGGCGGGCGCTATGTCGCCGAAACGCTGATGCCGCTGGTGCTGGAGCTTGAGCGCGAATACCGCCGCGCCAAGGCCGATCCGGCTTTCCAGGCCGAATTCGACGATCTGCTCGAACACTACGTCGGCCGCCCCAGCCCGCTCTATTTCGCCCCGCGACTGACCGAGGAGCTTGGCGGCGCACAGGTGTGGTTCAAGCGCGACGAACTCAACCACACCGGCGCGCACAAGATCAACAATTGCGTCGGGCAAATCCTGCTGGCGATCCGCATGGGCAAGACCCGGATCATCGCCGAAACCGGCGCCGGCCAGCACGGCGTCGCCACCGCCACTGTCGCCGCGCGCTTCGGCCTGCCTTGCGTGATCTACATGGGCGCCAAGGACGTCGAGCGGCAGGCGCCGAACGTGTTCCGCATGAAGCTGCTCGGCGCCGAAGTGATCCCCGTCACCAGCGGCGCGAACACGCTGAAAGACGCGATGAACGAGGCGCTGCGCGACTGGGTCGCCAATGTGCACGACACCTTCTACATCATCGGCACGGCCGCCGGCCCGCATCCCTATCCTGAGCTGGTGCGCGATTTCCAGAGCGTGATCGGCCGGGAGGCGCGCGAGCAGATGCTCAAGCGCACCGGCCGCCTGCCCGATCTGCTGGTCGCGGCGATTGGCGGAGGCAGCAATGCCATTGGCCTGTTCCATCCTTTCCTCGATGATCCGTCCGTGAAGATGCTGGGCGTCGAGGCGGCGGGGCACGGGCTCGACAAGCAGCACGCGGCGAGCCTCGCCGGCGGACGCCCCGGCATCCTCCACGGCAACAAGACCTATCTGCTCCAGGACGAGGACGGCCAGATCGCCGAGGCGCATTCGATCAGCGCCGGGCTGGATTATCCCGGCATCGGGCCGGAGCATTCGTGGCTCAAGGAGATCGGCCGGGTGGATTACACCTCGGTCACCGATGTGGAGGCACTCGACGCCTTCCAGCTGCTCTGCCGCACCGAGGGGATCATTCCCGCGCTGGAGCCTTCGCACGCGATTGCGGCGGTCAAGAAAGTCGCGCCGACGATGCCGAAGGACGCAATCATCTGCGCCAATCTGTGCGGGCGGGGCGACAAGGATATCTTCACCGTCGCCGAGGCGCTGGGGGTGGAGATATGAGTCTTGCGAAGTTTCAGACAATCCGATGGATCCGTCTTGCAGCAGTAGTTGCCCTAGTGGTTGGCTACGGTGCTTTCCGAACTTGGCTCCGCCCGGACGAGGCAGTGTGGAGCCATGCCTTGTTGGCCATTCCCTTTAGCTTGGGCCTCGTTTGGCTAGTGGGGAATTTTATTGACGAGAAGAACCCTCGTGACGACTAACAGACTCTCCGCCGCCTTGGCCAAGGGCCACCCCGCCCTCGTCGCATTTCGATCCAAAGTCGCTGCAATTCAGAGATTGAATGGTCGTGCAAATCCAGTAGCATCGTGATAGAAACACTCTCATGAATGCATACAATCCTTTGTCATCGGCGCAACGCCTCGAAGCAGCCGGGTTTCCGCGCAAACAGGCCGAGGCCATTGCCGGTGAAATTACCGATGGGACGGGCGATCTTGTGACCAAAGATCAACTTGAAGCCGCACTCGACAAGCAGACGATTAGAATGAGTGTTATCAACGCAGGCATGCTGACTTTGACTTGCACAATCCTCGGCACCCTCATCGCTGCCCTGTTGCGTTAAGTGACCCGCTTCGAAAACGCCTTCGCGCGCGGCCCCGCGCTTGTCACTTTCGTCACTGCCGGCGATGGCCCCACGCCCGCCATCCTCGACGCGCTGGTCGAGGGCGGCGCGGATGTGATCGAGCTGGGGATGCCGTTCACCGATCCGATGGCCGACGGCCCGGCGATCCAGGCGGCGAATTTGCGCTCGCTCGGCGCGGGGACCCGCACCGCCGACATCTTCCGTATCGCCGCTGACTTCCGCGCACGCCATCCCGACACCCCGCTGGTGCTGATGGGCTATGCCAATCCGATGACCACGCGCGGGCCGGAATGGTTTGCCGCTGAATGCAAGAAGGCAGGCGTCGATGGCGTCATCTGCGTCGATATCCCGCCCGAAGAAGATCCGGAACTCGGGCCCGCCCTGCGCGCGGCGGGCGTCTCCGCTGATCCGCCTCGCCACGCCGACCAGCGACGAAGCGCGGTTGAAAACGATCCTCAAGGATACTTCAGGTTTCGTCTATTACGTCTCGGTCGCGGGAATTACCGGCAAGCAGCAGGCAGCACTCGGCTCGATCGAGGAAGCGACCGCCCGCCTCAAGGCCGCGACCATCCTGCCCGTCGCCGTCGGCTTCGGCGTGCGCACCCCCGAACAAGCCGCAGCGATTGCGAAAGTCGCCGACGGCGTCGTAGTCGGATCGGCGCTGGTCGAGCTGGTTGCAAAGCATGGCGCAAATGCCGCCGGTCCAGTGCGCGAGGCGACCCGGGCGCTGGCCGATGCGGTCCATTCCGCGCGCTAGTCGATGCGCGATTTCGCCGTTTCCGACGATCCGGCGGTCCAGGCCCAGCTAGACCGGCTTGGCGCGCTTTCACTGCCGCAGGGCCGCTTCGGGCTTGAGACAATCACCGGACTGCTCAGTCGCCTCGGCGATCCGCAGAAGCAGCTGCCGCCCACCTTCCACGTCGCCGGGACCAACGGCAAAGGCTCGACCTGCGCCTATCTGCGCGCGATATTGGAAGCGCAGGGCCTGACTGTCCATGCCGCGACCAAGCCGCATCTGGTTCGCTACAACGAGCGCATCCGCATTGCCGGCAAGCTGATCGAGGACGACTTGCTCGCCAGCCTGCTCAAGGAAGTGCTCGATATCGGCAGCGATCTCGAACCCAGCTTCTTCGAAATCACCGCCGCCGCCACGTTCCTCGCCTTCACCCGGCATCCGGCGGATGCCTGCGTGATCGAAGTCGGCCTCGGCGGGCGGTTCGATGCGACCAATGTGCTGGAGCGCCCCGCTGCCTGCGGCATTGCCACGCTGGGGATCGACCACGAGGCCTTCCTGCTGCGGCCCGAAGAGGGCGTGCCGCAAGAGCCTCTGCAACGCATCGCCTTCGAGAAAGCCAGCATCGCCAAGCCCGGGGCGCCACTGGTGACTCAGGCCTATCCGGGCGAAATGGCCCGCGCCGTCGCCCGGACTGCCGCGCTGCACCGCGCCGAACTGTTCATGCGCGGCCATGCCTGGGGTGCGGAAGCGCAGGCGGACGGGATCGAGTATTATGACTGTTACGGCCCGCTCAGTCTGCCCCTGCCAACGCTGGCGGGCGCGCATCAGGCGGACAATGCCGCGCTGGCAGTAGCGATGCTACGGCATCAGGACCGGGTAGCGGTCTCGCCCGAAGCGATGGCGCAGGGTATCCTCGCGGCGAAGTGGCCGGCGCGGTTGCAATTGCTCGGCGATGGCCCGCTGACCTCGCTGGTTCCAGGGCGCAAGGTGTGGCTCGATGGCGGGCACAATGCCGATGCCGGAGCGGCGATTGCGAAGTTCTTTACCCAGTCTCAACCGCTCCATCTCATCATCGGAATGCTGGCAAACAAGGACCCGTGCGGCAATCCTCGCGCCATTGGTAAGTAAGGTGCTCAGCATCTCGGCAGTTCCCGCCCCGGGCCACGATGCCCACTCACCGGACGTGTTCGCCGCACACACCGCGCTGCCGGTACGCAGCTTCGCCGATGTCTCCGCCGCACTTACCGCGCTGCCAAGCGAAGGCGACGTGCTGATCGCCGGATCGCTCTATCTCGCGGGCGAAGTGCTGCGGCTCAACGGCGAATTGCCCGATTAAATAGGGACTGTCCCTATTTGATTAAATAGGGACTGTCCCTATTTAATCCTATTTGATCAGTGCGGCGTCTCGGCGTCGCCGTCACTGCCACCGCCCGCCGTACCCATCGCCGCATCGACCAGCCCGGTGCGGCTCATCCACCAGAACAGCACGATGCCCGGCACGGCCAGTAGCGTCGTCAGCAGGTAGAAGTTCACATAGCCCATGCCTTCGATCAGCCCGCCCGCCGTGGTGCCGGTGACGAACCGCCCGACGATGCTCGCCCCCGCCGAGATCAGCGCATATTGCGAAGCGGTGAAACGCAGGTCGCACAGCGCCGAGAAGTAGGCGACGACGACCACGCCGCCATAGCCGCTGGCGATGTTCTCGAAGCCGATCGCGCCCGCCATGCCGATGTTCGAATGCCCCGCCCCCGCCAATGCCGCGAAGCTGAGGTTGGAGACCGCCATCAGCACCAGCGCCACCAGAACCGACCGCTTGAGCCCCAGTTTGGAGTAAGCGACGCCGCCGATGAACACGCCGATCAGGTAAGCCCAGAAGCCCACCCCGACGTCCCAGATCGCTACTTCGTCGTTGGTGAAGCCGAGATCGTCGAACAGCAGGCGGAAGGTCAGGTTGGCCAGCGTGTCGCCGATCTTGTGGACGAGAATGAACAGCAGCACCAGCAGCGCGCCGTTGCGCTGGAAGAACTCCGCAAACGGCCCGGCGATCGAAGACCAGACCTCGCCCAGACCTCGCTTCGCCAGGGGATCGCGGTGCCGCGCAGGTTCGCCGAGGAACAGCGCGGTCAGCATCGCCGGCAGGGCGAAGGCGGCGCAGGCGATGTAGGCCGCGCTCCAGCCCCAGCGCGCCGATGCCACCAGCGCCAAGGCCCCCGCGCCCGCCGATCCGATCCGCCAGCCATACTGGCTCATGCCCGAGCCGGTGCCGAGCTGGTAGGGCTTGAGCGTCTCGATCCGGTAGGCGTCGATGACGATGTCGAAGGTCGCCCCCGCCGCACCCACCAGAATGGCGCAGGTGGCTGTCCAGGCGATGTCGGCAGCGGGATCGACCAGCGCCAGATTTACCACCGCCGCGATCACCAGCAGGCCGGAGACCAGCATCCAGGAAACCCGCTGCCCCAGCCGCCCGATGACAGGCAGCCGCACCCCATCGACGACCCACGCCCAGAGGAATTTGAGGTTGTAGACCAGGAATGCGAGAGTGAAGGCGGTCACCGTCTTCTTGCTGATGCCGTCCTGCGCCAGCCGCGTGGTCAGGGTCGCGCCGATCATCGCATAGGGAAAGCCCGACGAGACGCCGAGAAAGAAGGCTGCCAGCGATTCCTTCTCGAGATAGGGCCGGATTGAATCCCACAGGCTGCGTGGTTGCTCCTTGGGCGCTTCGGCTGTCATCTCGGTCATGGGCGATCCCTTACCTTTTTGCCGTTTGGGATCAAAGCTAAAGAAGAATGGTTAACAAAGGAGTTTTTTGACCGGACTTGTCCACAAGGCTAAGGCACGGCGGATGGCACCTCCCCCCCCCAACGAACCCCGCAAAGGCGAACGTATCGCCAAGCTCCTCGCCCGCGCCGGTATCGCCAGCCGCCGCGAGGTGGAGCGGATGATTGCCGAGGGGCGGGTCAGGCTGAACGATGCGGTGCTCACCACCCCCGCCACGGTGCTGCCGGACCTCAAGGGCGTGACTGTCGATGGTAATCCGGTCAGGGCCGCCGAAGCCGCGCGACTGTTCCGCTTTCACAAGCCTTCGGGGCTGATCACCGCCGAGCGCGATCCGGCGGGCAGGCCGACGATCTATGCCGCGCTGCGCAACGCCCTGCCGCCCGGCACGCCCCGGCTGATGCCGGTCGGCAGGCTGGACTTCAACACCGAAGGCCTGCTGCTGATGACGAACGACGGCGAGCTGAAGCGGGCGATGGAACTGCCCAGCTCGGGCATCCCGCGTACCTATCGCGCCCGCACTTATGGCAATATCACGCAGGAACAGCTCGAGCAGCTGATCGAAGGCGTGACCATCGAGGGCATCCATTACGGCAAGATCGACGCCAACATGGAGCGCCGCACCGGTCGCAACCAGTGGATCGAGCTGACCCTGACCGAAGGCAAAAACCGGGAAGTGCGCCGGGTGCTGGAGCATCTCGGCCTCGAAGTCTCGCGCTTGCTGAGAACTGCCTATGGCCCGTTCATGCTTGGCGATATCCCGCGCGGGGCGGCCAACGAGGTTCGCCCGGTCGATGTCGAGCGTTTCCGCGAAGCCATGCCCAGCCTCGCCCGCAGCGAAGCGCGCGATCCTGCCTCGAAAAAGCCGGGCACGCCGCCCCGGCGCGGACCTTCTCGTGACCCCGGCAGCCCAGCGGGCAAGCGGCCCGGCTCTCCCTCTCCGGCCCGCCGACGGCCCGCTCAGCCGCCGCGCGCCGAAGAAGGGACCGGGGGCACCGCGAAGGTGAGGATCATTTCCGGGCAATGGCGCGGGCGCAAACTCACTGCGCCGCCGGGCGAGGCTACCCGCCCGACGGCGGACCGCACCCGCGAGACGCTGTTCTCGATGCTGGTGAGCCGGCTCGGCAGCTTCGAAGGGCTGGCCGTGGCCGACCTGTTCGCCGGATCGGGCGCGCTGGGGCTGGAGGCGCTGTCGCGCGGGGCGGCGAGCTGTACCTTTGTCGAGCAGGATGCGGCGGCTTTGCGTGCGCTCAGGGCCAATATCGCGCACTTGCAGGCCGCGCCGCAGTGCGATGTCCGCGCCGCGTCGGTGATGACGCTCGCTGCCGCGAAGCAGCCGCTCGACCTGATCCTGATGGACCCGCCCTATGCCAGCGGCGCGGGCGAAGTCGCGCTCGACCGGCTGGTGCGGCTTGGCTGGATCGGCCCGGCGACCTGGGTCAGCCTGGAAACCTCTGCCACCGAAACACCGGCGGTCAGGCCGCTGGAAGCTGTTGCCGACCGCAAGGTCGGCAAGGCCCGGCTCACTCTATTTCGGATGCCGGGCGCGACAGGCTGACTCCCAGGAAAGTCAGCACTCCCGCTGCCGAAATCAGCAGGCCGACGCTGGTCTCCATGCCCTCGCTCGCCAGCATTTGCGCGGCGAGCGGCGACAGCGCACCCCCGGCGATGCCGCCGATGGTGAAAGCCAGGCTTACCCCGCTGTAGCGCACGGGCACCGGGAACAGCGACGTCAGCCAGGCCCCGAGCGGCGCATGGACGAACGACATGACGAACAGCGATGCAGAAAGCGTCGCAGCAACTGTCCACAGTGACGGCGCATTGAGGCCGGGTCCGAAAACAAAGCCCAACAGCACGGTTCCCAGCGAGCCCCACAGCAGCACGCGCCTTGGAGACAGCCGGTCGCTCAGATGCGCCGCGATCAGCAGGCTGACAGCCTGGACGCAGACCGTGCCGAGCTGGATCGCCAGGAATGTCTCGCGCTTGTGCCCGAGCGGCCCCGCGCCCTGCGCCAGCGCATAGGACGTCGCCAGATAGAAAATCGTGAATACCGCGATCACGCCGGCGCTGCCCGCCAGCAAAGGGCCGAGATAGCGGCTCGTCAGCCGTGCCAGCGGCACCCGCGCGGGCGGCTCGCGTTCGAGCGCGGCCTGAAAGGCCGGAGTCTCGCCGATCTTGAGCCGAACCCACAGACCGATGCCGACCAGCACGGCGCTGGCAAGGAAGGGTATCCGCCAGCCCCATTCCTTGAAGTCCGCCTCGCTCAGCATAAGGCCCAGCAGCAGGAACAGGCCGTTGGCGGCAAGAAAGCCGATCGGCGAGCCGAGCTGCGGGGCGGTGCCGAAGCGGCCCTCCCAGCCCTTGGGCGCGTTTTCCACCACCAGCAGCGTCGCCCCGCCCCATTCGCCGCCCAGTCCGAAGCCCTGGCCGAAGCGCAGCACGCACAGCAGCACCGGGGCGAGCCATCCCGCCTGCTCATAGGTCGGCAGGAAGGCGATCAGCAGGGTCGATAGCCCCATGGTCAGCAGCGATGCCACCAGCGTTGACTTGCGCCCGATCCGGTCGCCGAAATGGCCGAAGCACATCGCGCCGATCGCCCGGGCGAAAAATGCGATGCTGAACGTCGCGAGCGAAAACAGCAGCTGCCGCGCTGGGGCTTCGCCGGGAAAGAACAGTGGCCCGAACACCAGCGCCGCCGCAGTGCCGAAGATGTAGAAATCGTAGAACTCCACCGCCGTGCCCACCATCGAAGCAGTGAGCACGCGGCGGTGCTGGCGGATCGGGTGCATCCAGTTCCTCCCTTGCCCGCGTCGCTCGCAAGCAGCGGGCACCATGTCAACAGGTGCCGCTATCATGGCCTTGCGCGAGGCGTGTGCGTTCCCTAGCTGTTCGCAAGTGCAAGACCCGGCCCCGCCCTATACCGAATCACCCGGAGACCCCCTGCTCGCCGGTCTCAATCCGCCGCAGCGCGAGGCGGTGCTGACCACCGAAGGCCCGGTGCTGATGCTGGCGGGCGCGGGAACCGGCAAGACGGCGGCGCTGACGGCGCGGCTGGCCCACATCGTCCGGTCGCGGCTGGCCTGGCCCAGCGAGATCCTCTGCGTCACCTTCACCAACAAGGCGGCGCGCGAGATGAAGGAGCGGGTGGGCGCGATGATCGGCGGCGCGGTGGAAGGGATGCCCTGGCTGGGCACGTTTCATTCGGTCGCGGCGAAAATACTGCGGCGGCATGCGGAGCTGGTGGGCCTGCAATCGAACTACACGATCATCGATACCGACGACCAGCTGCGCCTGCTCAAACAACTGATCCAGGCCGAGGGCCTCGACGAAAAGCGCTGGCCTGCCCGGCAACTGGCCGGATGCATCGACCGCTGGAAGAACAAGGGGCTGGGCCCGGCCGATCTCGATGCGCTGGAGAACGAGGCCTATGCCAACGGCAAGGGCAAGCAGTTCTACCAGCTCTATCAGGACCGGCTGAAGGCGCTCAACGCCTGCGATTTCGGCGACCTGCTGCTGCATGTGGTCAACATTTTCCGCGCCCACCGCGAGATTCTCGAGCAATACCAGCAGCGCTTCAAATATATCCTGGTCGACGAGTATCAGGACACCAATCAGGTCCAGTACCTGTGGCTGCGCCTGCTGGCGCAGACCCGCAAGAACATCTGCGTGGTCGGCGACGACGACCAGTCGATCTATTCCTGGCGCGGCGCCGAAGTGGCCAATATCCTGCGGTTCGAAAAGGATTTCCCCGGCGCAAAAGTGATCAAGCTGGAGCAGAATTACCGCTCGACGCCAGACATCCTCGCCGCCGCATCGGGGCTAATCAACGCCAACAGCGAACGCCTTGGCAAGACGCTGTGGACGGAGCGCAACGGCGGCGACAAGTTGCGCATCATCGGTGTGTGGGACGGGCCGGAGGAGGCGCGCCGGGTCGGCGAGGAGATCGAGCGGCTGGAGCGCGAGGGCGCTTCGCTCGACCAATGCGCCATCCTGGTGCGCGCCCAGTTCCAGACCCGCGAATTCGAAGACCGCTTCATCGCCATCGGCCTCGCCTACCGGATCATCGGCGGCTTCCGCTTTTACGAGCGCGCCGAGATCCGCGATGCCCTGGCCTATCTGCGCCTGATCGCCCAGCCCGCCGACGATCTCGCTTTCGAACGCATCTACAATACCCCCAAGCGCGGGCTCGGTGACAAGACGCTGGAAAAGATGCACCGTCACGCCCGCGCGCGCGGCATCCCCCTCGCCGCAGCTTCGCTTGAAATCGTCGATACCGACGAATTGCCGGCCAGGGCGCGGGCCACGCTGCTGGCGCTGATGCGCGATTTTGCCCGGTGGCGCGACCTGTCGAAGACGGCCTCCCCCGCAGAACTGGTCCGCACGATCCTCGACGAGAGCGGCTACACCGCCGCACTTCAGGCCGAACGCAGCGCCGAGAGCGCAGGGCGGCTGGAGAACCTCACCGAATTGGCCCGCGCCATGGAGGAATACGAAACGCTGGGCGACTTCCTCGAACATGTCAGCCTGGTGATGGACAACGATGCCGCCAGCGACGAGGAAAAGGTCACCATCATGACCATCCACGGCTCCAAGGGGCTGGAATTCGACCAGCTGTTTCTGGTCGGCTGGGAGGAAGGCGTGTTTCCCTCGCAGCGCGCGCTCGACGAAGGCGGGCTGGCGAGCCTCGAGGAAGAGCGCCGCCTCGCCTATGTGGCGATCACCCGGGCGAAGAAGCGCTGCACCATCCTCCACGCCGCCAACCGCCGCATCTACGGCCAGTGGACCAGCTCGATCCCCAGCCGCTTCATCGCCGAACTGCCGGCGGCGCATGTCGAACAGGAAACCACGCTGGCGGGCGGGGCATCGCTGTGGAAGGCAAACTGGTCCGAGCGCGCCGATCCTTTCGCCGATGTCGCTCGCGATCGTCCTGACCGAGTGCAATCGCGCGGTCCCGGCTGGCAGCGCGCTGCGGCGCAGACATTCGATCCGGCCCCCCGCCGCCTCGCCGAATCGACCCGCAGCGCAGCGAGCTTTGCCGCCAAGCCGCGAGACGACATCGCGGTTGGCGCGCGGGTGTTCCACGACAAGTTCGGCTATGGAATTGTCGCTGCGCAAGAGGGCAACAAGCTCGAGATCGATTTCGAGACTGCTGGCCGCAAGCGGGTGATCGACAGCTTTGTGCGGGTGGGAGCCTAGAGCGGCGGAAATCCGCAGCCGCCCTCCCCGATCAGCTCAGCTTGCGTTTCGGCTCGAGCACCACCACCGGGATCTTGCGCTCGGTGCGGGCCTGATAATCGTTAAAGGCAGGCCACTGCGTGCAGGCCTGCGCCCACAGCTCTTCGCGCTCCGGCGATTTGGCAGTGCGGGCCACGCCCTCCCACTTGTCCGCCAGATACTGGAATTCGACATGGGGATCGGCCTGAATGTTGAGATACCAAAGCGGGTGCGTCGGCGATCCGCCCTTCGAGGCGATGATGACGAAGTTCTCGCCAACCTGTTTGCCGATGATCGCAATCGTGCGCTTCTCGCCCGATTTGCGCCCCTTGGTGGTCACAAGCACCGCCGTCGCGCCATTCCAGACCCCCCCGCGCTCGCCATTGGTCTCACGATAGGCCGCAACGTGGCTTTCGTTGAGCAGGGTATAGTCGACGCCTGCGCGCATGCCGGGCTGGGGAACTTCGTCTGCCATCGGGGTTTCTCTCTCACACCGCCGTGGCGACCTGCCCGGCATTCTTCCCCGCCAATCTGCCAAACACCGAACCATTGAGCAAGCCCGTGCCGCCCGGATAATTCTGATAGAATATCCCGCCAACCAGCTCCCCCGCCGCATAGAGCCCGGGAATCGGCTTATCGACCAGATCGAGCACCTGCCCCTCGGTGTCGATCTTCAGGCCGCCGAAAGTGAAGGTGATGCCGCAGGTGACGACATAGCCGTGGTAGCGGCGCGGTATCGATTGGAAGCGCCCAGTTCGACTTGGGCACGGCGAGGCCCTTGGTCGCGACACCGTCGAGGATCGAGGGGTTATACTCGCGTTCGAAGGCATTGGGCTGGCAAGCCTTGTTGTAAGCGGCGATCTCGGCCTTGAGGCCCTCGACATCGATGTCGAGCGCCTCGGCGAGGCCTTCGATGGTGTCCGATGTCGCCTTGGTCACTTCGCGAATGCGATAC
Source organism: uncultured Alphaproteobacteria bacterium (assembly GCA_963775115.1). Taxonomy (GTDB): domain Bacteria; phylum Pseudomonadota; class Alphaproteobacteria; order Sphingomonadales; family Sphingomonadaceae; genus Novosphingobium. The sequence goes on along the minus strand of CAVZHP010000003.1, from coordinate 510,707 downwards.
TCGTCGCGGACATTGTCATGCGTCTTGGCGTCGAAAATCTGCACGGCGGCACGGCCCGGCTGCTTCATCACTTCCTTGCCATATTTGGCATAGGTGTGGTTGCGGTAGTCCGCGCCCTCGTCGACGAAGCGCTTGCCCTTCATGTTGACGACAATGCCGATCGGGTAGCTGTGCTTCTGGAAATTATCGAGAATCACCCGGTCGCCATAGGGCGGCGCGCTGATATCCCACTGCACCGCATGGCATGATGACCAGCCGCCGTGCGGACGCGCGCCGATGCGCAGCGCGGCGTTGATCCCGTCGCCGGTGTTATGCTGGGTGCCGCGCACCCGGCACAGGTCCCAGCCCTCGCCGAGATAGCGCACGCGCATTTCGGGCGATGACTCAAACCCGCCGCAGGCAAGGACGACCGCCTTGGCGTGCAAATCCTCATAACCATCCGGGCCCTTGGCGCGGACGCCGATGACGCGGCCTTTCTGGTCCTCGATCAGATCGCGCAGGCCAGTCTCGTAGCGGATCGTTATCCCCATTCGCTCGCAGGCGGTGACCAGCATATCGACCAGCCCCCAACCGCCGCCGACCGCCTCGATATTCACCCCGCCATAGAAATGGTGCTTGCCCTCGATCTTGAAGCTCTGGCGGCCGAACATCGGGATGAAGCGGATCTTGTGGGTGCGCATCCAGCGCATCGTCTCGCGCGACTGGCCGATCAGGATGCGGCCAAGATCTTCATCGGCGTTGTGGTCGGTCACCTTCATCAAGGTGGCCATGAATTCCTCTTCGGACAGCGTCGGCAGATTGCCGATCGAATCGTATTCGCCCGGCGTCATATCGTCGAGAATGTCCTGCCGCAGATCCTCGACCCCATCGTGGCAAAAGCGGAAGCCGCCGGCGGTGAAGGTGGAATTGCCGCCGCGATCTTCGAGCGTGGCCTTCTCCAGAACCAGCACTTTCGCGCCCTGCTCGGCGGCGGAGAGCGCAGCGCAGAGCGCGGCATTGCCGGCGCCGACGACGATGACGTCCCAGATCTCGGGGGCGGGCATTCTGCTTCTCCTTGCGTCTAGCAACTAGATAATGAAACCCACAAGGTGCCATTATAAGCTGCGCCCCTAGAGCGGGTTGTCATTGTTAGTCAACCGCAGATGCAACAAGGCAGGCGAAATTTGACTTATCCCCCTTGCAAACTTCACCCCCGCCCCAGCACCAAGTCCAGCCGGGCAAACAGCTGGTCCAGTTGACGCCGCGATATCCGGCCGATGCATTCGATCAGTAACCTTTGATCGACGGTCAGGATTTGCGTCGGTTGCGCAACCGAATCGTGGGGCAAGCCGGTCGATGCCTTCGGAAGCAGCAGGTTCGTCGGAACTATGGACCATTTTGAATTGGCCGTCAGGGGAATGCAGATTACAGTGCGGATGCGAGTCCGGGTTACGTTGTCATCCTGAACGACAATTACCGGTCGCTGAAATCCTGGCATCGACCCTTGCGGTGCGCCAAGGTCGGCCCACCAGATTTCACCCTGTTCGACCAAATGTCGTCTCTACCATTCGATGCGTTTGAGTGTTTGCCGGGCCGCTTCGTGCACGAACTCAAGATCCGGTTCCTCGCCAATCTCGTCAAGCGCGGCGTTGATCTGTTCAGTGAGTGAAGGACCATCGTTGTTGGCGACGAATTCCTCCAATGCGCGGGCATAGACCTTGCTGCGCGAGAGCTTGAGGCGCCGGGCCAAGGCTTCGGCTTGATCGAAGATCGGGTCGGGAATGGAAACGGCAACTTTCATACCGATAGTATGACTTTCTTACGCCCAATTGTCAATCGGTTCCCCGATAGAGCACGTTTCCCTCGAACAGCCGCCGCGCCGTCCGGTAAACCGCGCCGTATTCCGCCTCGCCCGCCGCATTCAGCGCCGCATCGACCATGGTCACGCCCGAGGGGTGGGCGATGCGGAGCGGGCCCTGGCTCTCGGCGCAAAGGCGATTTGGGAGCGAGCCGGGGATGCGCGCGGCGATGGCGAGGCACACCGCGCCGGTGATCGGCGTCGCGCGGTGGGGTTGGCCCATCGAGATCATGCGGACCTGGATGCCGGCCTCTGTACCGCCACCCGGAGCCACCATCGCCACCAAAGGCACGCTGGCCGAGCCGGGAATTCCCATCAGACCGGCCCCGGCCCCGCGGATGACGGCCATGCGGGCAAGGAATTGGGAGTCGGCTTCGAGTTCCTGCGGCGTTTCGCTGCCGGTTTTGCCCATGGCTTCGGCCAAAACGAAGACGCAAGGGTTGGCGGCGTCGATGCAACTGATTTCTATCCCGTCCCACTCTTCCACCGCCTTGCCGGTCGGCAGCAGCTTACCCGTCTTCGCCCCGCCTGGTTCCAGAAATTCAAGCCGGATCGAGGCGGCCTTGCCTGCCACACCGTCAATCGAAAGATCGCCCTCAGCCGCCAGCGCGCCGCTCTCGATCGGGAACCTGGCGACGATGATCTTGCCGGTGTTGGTGTTGTGGATGCGCACCACTGCCTCGCCATCGGGCGGGCAGGGCACCAGCCCCTCCTCCACCGCGAAAGGCCCGACGGCGGAGGACATATTGCCGCAATTGCCGCCGTAATCGACTTTGGCCTCTTTCACCGCAACTTGCGCGAAGGTGTAATCGACATCGGCATCCGCACGGCTGGGCGGGCCGACTACGCAGACCTTGTTGAGAGAGGAAAGGCCGCCGCCCATGCCATCGAGATTGCGGCCTATTGGATCGGGCGCGCCGATGGCGGCGAGGAAAATTGCATCCCATGCTGCGCGTTCGGCGGGCAAGTCGGCAGCGCGGAACATAAGCGCTTTCGACGTGCCGCCGCGCATGAAGGTGCAGGGGATGCGGTGGAGCGGCATCAGGCTGTCGTCTGCAACTTCAACCAGTCGGTCAGCCGCCGCACGCCCGCCTCGACGCTCACTTCCGGTTCCCAGCCGAGCATGCACCTGGCCTTCTCGCGGCTGAGCTTCAACGAGGCGCTGGACGTCGCCTTCACCGCGCCGGCATCGTCCGCATACTCGGGCTCCAGATCGCTGCCGGCGATCTCCAGCAAGATCTCGGCGATGCGCTTCACGGTAGTCTCCACCCCCGAAACGACATTGAACACCTCGCCGGTCACTTCCGAGGCCATCGCCATGACATTGGCCCGCGCCACGTCCGCCACATGGATGTAGTCATGCACCTCGCTACCATCGCCCGGCAAGCTCGGCCGCTCGCCACGAGCGATGCGGTCGTAGTTCTGGATGATGTAGAGCGCGTTGACTCCGCGATAATGCTGGCGCTCGCCATAGACCGTCGAATAGCGCAGCGCCACCGCATCCACCCCGTGCTTCTGCGAGTAGAGCTTGCACAAGGCCTCGCCGATCAGCTTGGTACATGAGTAGAGCATCGAGCCGGGCTGATAGCTGGCGAGGTTGGCGGGTGACATCTCGTCGATGACCGCGTCGCCTTCGGGCTCGCCGTAGGCGGCGATCGAGGAGGAGAACACCACTTTCTTGACCCCGGCATAGCGGCAGGCCTCGAACACATTGACCTGGCCCTCGACATTGACGGCCAGCCCCAGCGGCGGGTTTTGCGACAAAGGCAGAGTAAGGAACCCGGCGATGGCGAACACGCCCTGAGCGCCCTTGAATGCGTCGTAGAGCTCATTGATCCGCAGAATGTCGCCCTTGACCAGTTGCACCCGGCCGTCGCCTTCGAGATGCGCCACCGTCGCGGGCGTGCCGAGCGAGAAGTTGTCGAGCAGCAGCACCTCGCTTGCGCCTTCGGCGAGCAGGCGATCGGCGACATGGCTGCCGATCAGGCTGGCACCGCCGGTAATGACAAATTTGCCACCGGGAATTTGCATCGCTTGACCCTCGCTTGAATACCGGCCGACTTTGCGCCGGGGAGGCCCCCTGTCAACTTTCAGGAGCGTGTCAACCGCTGGCGCATCGCTAACGCTTTGCTAAGGTCCCCGCCACAACCCGGTCGATGAGTTGGGGAGAGGAGAGCAGGATCATGGCGAGCACCGCGATCGACCAGCGTGAAATGGAAGAGTTGTTCAACATCGTCGAGGAAAGCGCGGCAGGCGGCGGCACGCATGACGATCCCTGGCCGGAATGGGCCGAAATCCTGACGAAAGGACCGGTGCACAGGGGCTCGATCGCCGAATGCATGGGCCTGCCGGTCGCGCGCAACGGCGGCGGGCTCTATCACCCGGACCGTACCTATTTTTCGGTGTTCGGCTTCAACGCGGTGAGCGAAGTGTTCACCCGCAGGGACGATTTCTGGTCCGACAATTACAACGACATGGGCACCGCCACCGAATTCGGTGACACCATCCTCAACATGGACGGCTTGCGCCACCGCCGTTACCGCGACCTGCTGCAGCCGTTCTTCCAGCCCGGCCAGGCCGAGACCTGGTGGCGCGACAAAGTGATCGATCCGCTGGTCGAGGAACTGGTCGCCACGCTCGACGGCGAGGAGAGCGTCGATGTAAACTCGCGCTTCTTCGCCCGGCTGCCGCTGCACACCATGACCGGCGGCTTCGGCCTGACTTTCGCCGAAGGCCTCGAACTTCGGCGCAACATGCTGCACAGCCTGCACGGCACGACGCCCGAGGAGCGCATGCAGGGCCGCGACGGTGCCGGTGCGGTGATCGCCCGGGCTATCGCCGAAAAACGCGCAAGCCCGCAGGACGACCTCATATCCCACCTCGCCCAGGCCGAAGTCGAGGAAGACGACGGCACCGGGCGCAAGCTGCGCGAGGACGAGATCGTTTCCTATTGCCGGCTGATCGTCTTCGCCGGGGGTGAGACCACCTGGCGGCAGATGGGCAATGCCCTGTTCGCCCTGCTGAGCCACCCGGACCAGCTGGCGGATGTCATCGCCGACCGCTCGCTGCTCGGCCCGGCGGTGCTGGAATCGGTGCGCTGGCTGCCCGACCCGCTGTTCCCGCGCAAGGTCAAGCGCGACACGGTGCTGGCAGGAATCGAGCTGCCCGAAGGCGCGCATCTCCACCTCTGCCTCGGCGCGGCCAACCGCGATCCCGAGCGCTGGGAGAACCCGGAGAAATTCGACATCCACCGCCCGTTCCAGCGCTCGGTCGCCTTCGCAGCGGGAGCGCATTCGTGCCTTGGCCAGCACGTCGCCCGCCAGGAAATCACGGCGGCGCTCAATGCGCTGTTCGACCGCTTCCCCAATATCCGCTGGGACACCTCTAAGCCGCCCGCCAAACTCACCGGCAGCCTCATTCAGCGCGGCCCGGGGCCGATGCATGTGCTGCTGAACTGAGGGAACGGCGCAATGAAAATCGGGATCAGGAAGGACCTGTGCTGCGGCGTGCAGCTGTGTCGGCAGATCGCCCCGGACCTGTTCCGCTTCGACGGTGCGGGCTATAACGACAGCGACGGCGAGGAAGTGCCGCAGGATCGGCAAGTGCTTGCCGAGAGGGCTGCCGGGGCTTGTCCGGAGAGTGCGATTTCGCTGAGCTAGGCCCGAAGGCCGTCATCGTGTCTGGCCTGCAGCCCAGGCTCGTGCTGCGGCACGGCTGGTGTCGGCAGGGGGCGTAGTATCCCCGAGATCGCGCGTGGCGATGAGGATCCTGCCGGGCAGCGGCGCTTCGAAATCGAGGCCGCACATCCGGCCCTCGGTCCAGGCAATCGAACAAAAAGCTTCGAACCCGCCCCATTCCAGCACCGCATCGCCGCGCGCCGGACCTTTGACGTCGAGAGCGACCCTGGCGCCGGTGAACGACAGGTCGACCAGCGTCGCCTGCAAGGTCCCTTCCAGCGTGATCAGCCGCGCGGGCAATTGCAGGCGCAGCCGGCTGTGCCGCCGCCGGCCATTCGGCACGATGCGGGGATTGGCGAGTGAATTGGCCATGATCGGGGAGCATGCGGCAACTCTGGCAAATACCGGGTGGATTTGGGCGTAGGCACTTCTCCCTATTGGAACCGCGCCCTTGCCCCTGGCAGCCCATCCGGCTAAAGGCCCGCGCGCCATGCTTACCAACCTCGCACAACAGCCCGCCGACGCGCTTCTCGCGCTGATCAAGCTCCACAACGACGATCCGCGCGCCGACAAGATCGACCTCGGCGTCGGTGTCTACAAGACCGGTCAGGGCGACACCCCGGTGTTCGGCGCAGTGAAGGCGGCGGAAAAGCGGCTGGTCGAGACGCAGGATTCCAAGGCCTATCTGGGGCCGGAAGGCGACATGGGCTTCGTCAAGGCGCTGATGCCCTATGTCTTCGGAGCGGCCAATCCGGACATGGATGGCCGGATCGAAGGCATGCAGACACCTGGCGGCACCGGCTCGCTGCGGCTCGCACTGGCGATGGTCAAAAGGGCGCAAGTGCCCACCGTGTGGATGGGCACGCCAAGCTGGCCCAACCACGCGCAGATCTGTGCCGACCTCGGGCTTGGCATGAAAAATTTCGACCATGCCACCGCCGATGGTGCCGCCAACATGGACGCGCTGCGCGCCGCGATCGCCGAGGCTTCGGAAGGCGATTGCTTCCTGTTGCACGGCTGCTGCCACAACCCGACCGGGATCGACTATTCAAACGCCGACTGGGACGAGATCGCCGGACTGATCGCGGGCAAGAAACTGCTGCCGCTGCTTGATCTTGCCTATCAGGGCCTCGGCGCGGGCATGGAGGAAGACGCCTACGGGGTGCGCCGCGTGCTGGCCGCCGTGCCCGAGGCGATTGTCGCCTACAGCTGCGACAAGAATTTCGGTCTCTACCGCGACCGCACCGGCGCGCTTTATGTGATGATGGCCGAGCCCGGCCAGCTCAAGGCCGCCATGTCGAACGGCCATGCGCTGGCCCGCGCCAACTGGTCGCAGCCGCCCGATCACGGTGCGGCGGCGGCGCGGATCGTGATGGAGGACGCAGCGCTGACCAGGCAGTGGCTGGGCGAGCTCGACATCATGCGCACCCGCATGCGCCAGGTGCGCGAACGGCTTGGCGCGGCGGGCAAGGTCGGCGGGGTCGATCTGACACCCATCGGCAGCCAGCATGGCCTGTTCTCGATCATCCCCTTCACCCCGGATCAGGTGCAGGCGATGCGCTCGAAGCACGGCATCTATTTCGCGGGGTCCGGCCGGATCAACATTGCCGGGCTGACCATGGGCAACATCGACCAGTTCATCGCCGCCGTGGCGGATGTGACGGGGTGACCATGGACCGGCAGCCCGTCCTTGAGGGCGAGCTGCTTACGCTGCGCCCGTTACGCTACGACGATTGGGAAGCGTTGTTCACTGTCGCTTCCGATCCGCTGATCTGGGAAGTGCACCCGGCGCATGACCGCTGGCAGGAACCCGTGTTCCGTACGTTTTTCGAGGATGCGCTGGCGAAAGGCGGCGCGCTCGCCGCGATCGACAAGGCCAGCGGGGCGATAATCGGCTCGTCCCGGTATCAATTCCATGACCCTGCTGACGGCGGTGTGGTGGAGATCGGCTGGACATTTCTCGCCCGCAGCCATTGGGGCGGGACCTGCAACCGCGAGATAAAACGACTGATGCTGACGCATGCGCTTCGTTACGTCGAGCGGGTGATATTCATGGTCGGTGAAACCAATTTTCGCTCGCGCCGCGCGATGGAAAAGATCGGCGGGCGGCTGACAGATTACCGCGAGGTCCGGCTGATGGCGAGCGGTGAGACCATGCATGTCTGCTTCGAGATCACGCGCGGCAACTTCGCTTCCGGCCCGCTTACCGCCTAACCGCGCAGGCTCTGCATCCGCTGGAGATAACGCGCGAGCACGTCGATCTCGAGATTGACCTTGTCGCCCTGCTTCAGCGCGCCCAGCGTCGTCACTTCGGCGGTATGCGGGATTATGTTGAGCGCGAAGTGGCAGCTGCCATCCGGCTGGTCCGCGACTTCGTTGACCGTCAGCGATACGCCATCGACCGTGATCGAACCCTTGGCGGCGAGATAGGGTGCCAGTTCGCGGGCGACGCCAATGCCTATGCGCAGCGATTCGCCCTCGGGGCAAATGCCCAGCACTTCACCCACGCCATCGACATGGCCGGTGACGATATGTCCGCCGAGTTCGTCGCCCAGTTTCAGGGCAGGCTCAAGGTTCAGCCGTTGCCCTTCCACCCAGCGCCCCGGGACGCTGCACGACACCGTCTCGCCGGAAATATCGACCGCGAACCACGCATCCCCTGCCCCATCTTTAGGATTTGGGCCGCCGCGATCAACCACTGTCAGGCAGACACCCGAGCAGGCGATCGAAGCGCCTATGGCGATGGTCGCCGGATCCCAGGGGCAGGCGATGACGGCGTGCAGATCGCCGCCCTGACGGGCCTCGCGGATCGTGCCGATGGCGGTTACTATTCCGGTGAACATGGAATGCGGCTGTAGACTTCCAGCGTGTCACTGCCAAGCTGGCGTCTGTCCGTCATCCGCCATTGTCCATGAGCCGCGTCGAGCGAGCCCAGGCCGATGTCGCCAATCGAGGGTTGGCCGGAACCGACAATGATCGGTGCGCGGTAGATCGTCAGGCGGTCCACCAGCCCGGCCTTGAGAAACGAGGCCGCCGCCGCTGCCCCGCCTTCGACGAAAAGATACTGGACACCGGCCATTTCACCGATGGCTTCGGGAGATGACAGCGCCCGCCAGCCTTCCGGCGCATCTCCGCGCGTCAGCGCCCAGCGCTGCGGGCTGCGATCCTCCAGCCCGGGCAACCGGACGTCGAGCCGTGGATTGTCGGAACGCAGGGTGCCGCCGCCGACCAGGATCGCGTCGCACTTCGCCCGCATCGCATGGCAATGCGCGCGCGCCGCCTCGCCGGTGATCCATTGGCTGGTCCCGTCGCCCAGGGCGATGCAGCCGTCGAGGGAGGTCGCAAGCTTAAGTGTAACTTCCGGTCGGCCCATGCGGCGCAGCATCAGATAGCCCGACAGGCTCGCCTCGGACTCCGGGGATGCAACGAGTTCCACCGCAATCCCGGCCGCGCGAATCCGCTCCAGCCCCTTGCCCGCTGTCCGCGCATCGGGATCGCCGCAACCGGCGACCACCCGCGCCAGCCCCGATGCGGCCACTAGATCGGCACAGGCCGGTCCGCGCGCGCTTTCATGTGCGCAGGGTTCCAGCGTGACATAGAGCGTCGCGCCCTTCGCATTCCCTCCCGCCGCATCCAGCGCCAGTGCCTCGGCATGCGGACGCCCGCCCGCTCCGGTCCAGCCGCGCCCCAGCACGCACCCGTCGCGCACGATCAGCGCGCCGACCGCCGGGTTGGGCCGCGACAAGGGCCGGGCGCGGGCAGCGAGACTTGCCGCAGCCGCCAGCCAGCGCGCGTCCTCGCTCATGCAATCTCGCTCATGCAATCATTCCGGAGTGCCGACAGCCTGTTGCTGTAGCCGCCTCAGCTTGTCCGCTTCTGCCCTGTCCCTTTGATCCTGCGCGGCCTTTTCGACAGCGGCTTTGCGCTTGATCGCATCGACATCCATGCCGGACAGGCGGCCAATCGTCTCATAGGTCCGCCGCGCTTCTTCCTCGCGCTTGGCCTGCTCGGCAGCCAGCCAATCCTTGCGGCGCTGGTTGACCTGATTCGAAGCCGCAATCTCAGCCGCGCTGCGGCTCGGATCGAAGGTGGTGATATAGTCGATCTTGGGCGGCGGCGGATTGCCGCGCATTTCCTCGTTGACGAAGACAGCGAAGATGCCGAGCGGCGGCAAGGCGGCGAGCACGGCGAAGCGCCAGCGGTTGGGGCCGGCCGCGCGCCAAACCGAAATGAAATCGCCAATGGCGCCCTTCGGGCCGGCGACCTGGCGCCACATGCCGCTGCGTTGGATAAGTGCCATTGGCGCTAGATAGTGCGAGAGGACGCCTTGCGCCAGCCATTCCGGCGCCCGCCGCTAGCCGAATGCTCCGTAGAGCCCCCGCCCCTTGCGCTTCAGCCAGCGGTTGGCCTCCTGGATGTCACCCTCGTAGATCTCGGCCAGAAACGCGTGAAAGCGCGGGCTGTGATCGAAGTGGACGAGATGGGCGACCTCGTGCGCGACCACCGAGCGCCGCACGAAATCGGGCGCCATGACCAGGCGCCAGTTGATCCGGATCGTGCCGCTCGCCGCACAGCTGCCCCAGCGCCGCTGGGCACTCGACAGGGCGAGCTTTGGCGGGTCCTGCCCGGCCAGCGCGCAATAATGGGCGAGGTCCTCGGTCAGCAGCCGCCGCGCCTCTTGCTCGAACCAGCGGCGCAGGCGCGGAGCGAGTCCCTCCGCCGGACCGCCAAGCCGGATTGCGCCTGCTTCCAGCCGGACCCGGCGCGGCGCGGTATCGGCATGGTCGATCGCCAGTTCGCTGCCGCGATAGGCCACGCTCGTGCCCGGCCCTGGCGAGTCCCGGCTTGGCAATGCCTCAATCTGCCGCGCCAGCCAGTCCTTGCGCGAGCGGGCGAAAGCCAGCGCTTCGGCAGTGCGCCCCCAGCGCGGCATCGACACGCGCACTTCGCTGCCATCAGGCGCTAGGCGCAGCGTAAGGCGGCGGGCATGGGCTAGGCGACGGATGACGATAGGGATTTTCCGCTCGCCAAGCTCGATCGATTGCGCGCCGTGCGGATCGCGCTTCAGCCAGTCAAGCATCGCCGTCCTCGCCGGGTGAAGCCGCGCTCCAGTTGGCCTCGCGGGTGAGGATATGCTGTTCGATCGGCCCCGCGCGATCCTCGCTCACCACCCGTCCGGCGACCGACGCACCGGCGCGGTGCACCGCCTCGCGGTCGCCGGAAATCAGATAGTGCCAATCGGGCAGCGGCTCGCCATCGGCACGCAGGCGATAGGCACAGGTCGCCGGGAGCCATTCGTATTGCGCGATCTTGCCGGGCGTCAGGCGCAGGCAATCGGGCACATGGGCTAGGCGGTTGCGGTAATCCTTGCAGCGCGCGGTGGCCACATCGAGCAGGCGGCAGGCGACATTGGTGAAATGGATCTCGCCGGTATCCTCGTCCTCCAGCTTGTGCAGGCAGCACTGGCCGCAGCCGTCGCACAGGGCCTCCCAATGCTCGCGGGAGAGAGTGTCGAGCGGTTGTTCCCAGAAGGGGGTTTCGGCCTTCACCGCACCCATTTCGCCAGTTCCGCCTCGACCGCCTGCGGCGTCTGATCGACCGGCAGCATCGCGATCGGCTCACCCTTGCGGCCCATGAGGTAGGCAACGCGGCTGTGGTCCATCAGATAGCCGCCGGATGTCTGCTTGCCCCTGGCATAATAGGCGGCGAAGGCCTTGGCGGCGACATCGACCTGGGCAGGCGTGCCGGTGAGACCCAGCAAGCGAGGCGAAAAGGCCGCCGCGAACTCCCCGACAACCGCCTGGGTATCGCGCGCCGGATCGATAGTTATGAAAATCGGCTGGACCTGCTCCGCCAGTTCCGGATTGGCTTTTGCGAAGCTGTCGAATCCCCGCATCATCCGGGCGACATCGAGCGGGCAGACATCCGGGCAGAAGGTGTAGCCGAAATAGACCATGCGGTATTTGCCCGCGAAATCCTGCCAGCGCACGGTCTTGCCGGTCTTGTCCGCCAGTTCGAACGCCCCGCCGATCCGGGCGCCTTCCAGCGGCGGCCGCTCCGCCTCGGGCTGGCCGCCGCAACCGGAAATTGCCAAGGGCAGAACAATCGCGGCGAATAGTCGGATAAACAGGGTCATGGCGGAGCGGTTCATGCTCTGCTAAACTCCAGCGCGCAAGTGGGGGAGCAGGACGGTCCGCCGTCCGCAACCGGAGGTTCGTCAGGTGAACAAGACAGGGGTGGTCGCGCGCGTGCTGATGGGGCTGCTGGCCGGCGCGCTGGTGCTGCCCGGCGCGGCTCAAGCGCAATTCTCGAAGAGCTACAAATTCCTCGAGGCAGTGCGCAAGAAGGACGGGGCCGTGGTCCAGGACGCGCTCAACGAGCCGGGCTCGCTGATCGTCAACACCCGCGATTCGACCACCGGCGACACCGCGCTGCACATTGTCACCGCGCGCCGCGACCTTACCTGGATGACCTTCCTGATCGCCAAGGGCGCCAACGTGAATGCGCGCGACGGGCGCGGCGGAACGGCGCTGCAACTGGCGGTCAATCTCGATTTCCAGGAAGGCGTCGATCTGCTGATCGCCCAGAAGGCGCGGATCGACGAGCCCAATACCGCCGGCGAAACCCCGCTGATCACCGCCGTTCATCGCCGCAACGTCGCGGTCTTGCGGACCCTGCTCAAGGCCGGCGCAGACCCGGACCGGTCGGACAATTCCGGCCGCTCGGCGCGCGCCTATGCCTTGCTCGACGGGCGCAACAGCTCGCTGGTCTCCGAAATCGAAAGCAACGCCAAACCCACCGGTCAACGCGCGGCAAGCGGGCAGTCCTATGGGCCGAAGCTCTGACGCCATGGCGGACGCAGCGGACCTGACGCCGGGCGACCTGACACTCGCCGAACTGCGCCTTGCTCTCGCGCCGGGCGTGGCCAGCGCCGCAGTGTTCGATGGTTGGAGCATGACTGCGGTCGAGGCGGCGGCCAAAGCGCTTGGCATCAAGCCCGAGGTGGCTGCGCTCGCCTTTCCCGGCGGCGCGATGGACATGATCGCCGCATGGATCGATGCGGTCGATGCCGCAATGGAGCGGGAATTCGGCGACGGGGCGCTGGCCGCATTGCCGATCCGCGAGCGCATCCGGTGCCTGGTCCGCTTCCGGCTCGACGCGCTGACCGGCCGCGAGGAGGCGCTGCGGCGCGCCTTGGCGACGATGGCCATGCCGAATAATGCGCCGCGCGCGCTCGGCCTCGGCTGGGCCAGCGCCGATGCCATGTGGCGGCTTGCGGGTGACCGGGCGACGGACTTCAACCACTATAGCAAACGTACTCTCCTCGCCGGGATTTACGCGGCGACGCTGGCTGTGTTCGCCAGCGACAAGAGCGAGGGCCACGCCGATGCGCACGCATTCCTAGACCGGCGGATCGAAGGCGTGATGCGGTTCGAGAAGGCCAAGGCACGGCTGTTGCGGCCAGGCGACGAGCAATTCAACGTTGCGCGATTCCTGGGCCGGCTGCGCTATCCGGCCGCCTAGACCGTACCGAAATTGATCGAAGTCAATTGTTGCGAATGAGTTGCAATTACCATTGCGATATGGCAGCGCCTCGCCCATGACTCTCGACCTGCTCCCGATAGGCCAGACCGCGCGGATATCCGCTATCGACTGGGCTTGCCTGGCAGACGAGGAGGGCCAGCGATTGCGCGCACTGGGTATTGATCGGGGCGCAGAGGTGTCGGTAGCCCATCGCGGCGTGCTCGGTGGAAGCGATCCGTTGGCCATCGCCATCGGTCGCATGACCGTGGCGCTGCGCCGCGCCCATGCCAAGGCCATGCAGGTGGAACTCGTGCAGGTCGAAGCAGTCTGACCATGGCGCAGCCCCGATGAGCAGATGGCGCAGTGCAGCGCTGGTCGGTAACCCCAATGCGGGCAAAAGCGCGCTGTTCAATGCGCTGACCGGTGCCCGGCAGAAGATCGCGAATTACCCTGGCGTAACTGTCGAGCGCAAGGCGGGGCGGCTGCTGCTTCCTTCGGGCGAACCAGTCGAGCTGACCGACCTGCCCGGCAGCTATGGCCTCAACCCCACCAGCCCCGACGAAGAAGTCACCCGCAAGGTGATCATGGGAGAGTTTCCCGGCGAGGCGGCGCCCGATGTGCTGGTCTTGGTGCTCGATGCTTCCAATCTCGAACAGCACCTGGTCTTCGCGCTTGAGGTACTCGAACTCGGCAAGCCGGTGGTGGTGGCGCTCAACATGATCGATCTTGCGACACGCGACGGGCTGACGATTGACCCCGCCGCGCTGGCTAGCGAGCTCGGCGTCCCGGTGATCCCGACCATCGCCGTGCGGCGCAAGGGGCTGGCCGAACTGACGGCGGCGATTGCCGAGGCCGAAGCCCGCCTTCCCGTGCCGCGCGCGCCCCATGAATTCCTCCCCGAGCGGCGTCTGACCGCGCGCGCCATTGCCGATGGAGCCATCGTCTCGGAGACTGCGAAACACCGGCTGCATTCTCGGCTCGACCGTCTGTTTCTGCACCCATGGCTGGGGCCGGCGATCCTGTTCGCGCTGCTGTTCGTGGTGTTTCAGGCGGTCTTCGCCGGGGCGACGCCCTTTGCCGATGCTCTGGAGGCAGGTGTCAGCTGGCTGGGCGACCTGGTTCGTAACGTCATACCCGAAAGCCTGCTGCGCGACCTTGTCACCGAGGGCGTGCTTGCCGGTGTCGGCTCGGTGGTGGTGTTCCTGCCGCAGATCGTCATCCTGTTCTTCTTCATCCTGGTCATGGAAGCCACCGGCTACATGGCCCGCGCCGCCTTCCTGATGGACCGGATGATGGCGGGCGTCGGCCTGTCGGGGCGCAGCTTCATACCGCTGTTATCGAGCTTCGCCTGCGCGATTCCCGGGATCATGGCGACCCGCTCCATCGCCGATCCCAAGGACCGGCTGACGACGATCCTGATCGCCCCGTTGATGACCTGCTCGGCGCGGCTGCCGGTCTATGCGGTGATCATCGCCGCCTTCATTCCCGCCCGCACTGTTGGCGCAGGGATCGGCCTGCAAGGGCTGGTGCTGTTCGCGCTCTATGTCCTGGGCATAGGCGGGGCGATGGCCGTCGCGCTGGTACTGCGCCGTTCGGTGACCAAGGGCGCGGCGAGTGGGTTCATCATGGAGCTGCCAAAATACCAGATGCCGCGGCTGCAGGACCTCGCCATCGGGCTCTACCAGCGGGCATGGATTTTCCTGCGCCGCGCGGGCACGATCATCTTCACGGTCTCGGTGGTGCTGTGGCTGCTGCTCAGCTTCCCGCGCGCTGAGCCGGGCGAAAACCAGGTCGATGTCTCGATAGCCGGCACGATCGCAAATGGCCTGGCGGTGGTGGTCGCGCCGATCGGCTTCAACCGCGACATGGCGCTGGCGCTGATCCCGGCGATGGCCGCGCGCGAGGTGGCGGTGAGCTCGCTGGCGACGACCTATGCGGTTTCGGCGACGGACGATGAGCAGGCGGCGCTCAAGCTGGGCGACCAGCTCAAGGCACGCTGGAGCCTGCCGACCGCCCTCGCCTTCCTCGCCTGGTTCGTCTTCGCGCCGCAGTGCCTTTCGACCATCGCGGTCGCCCGGCGCGAAACAAACGGGTGGAAATGGCCCGGCTTCATGCTCGCCTATCTCTTCGCTCTGGCTTATGTGTTTGCGGGAATCACCTATTGGAGCGCGGTCGCTCTCGGGTTCTAGAAGGGCGAAGAAGTCATGGCAGGCAGCGTCAACAAGGTCATCCTGGTCGGCAATCTGGGGCAAGACCCTGAAGTGAAGTCGTTCCAGAACGGCGGCCGGATTGCCAACCTGCGGATCGCCACATCCGAAAACTGGAAAGACAAGAACACAGGTGAGCGCAAGGAGCGCACCGAGTGGCACACCGTGGTGCTTCAGTCCGACGGTCTGGTCGGCGTCGCCGAGCGCTTCCTCAAGAAAGGCAGCAAGATCTATATCGAAGGACAGCTGCGCACCCGCAAATGGCAGGACGCCCAGGGTAACGACCGCTACAGCACCGAAGTTTCGGTGGGCGGCAATCAGGGTGTGCTGACCATGCTCGACAGCGCGCCGGGCGGCGGCGGCCAACGTTCCAGCGGCAGCGGCTCAAGCGGCGGCGACTGGGGCGGCGGCAGCGCCCGCTCGGGCGGCGGCGGTGGAAGCGACTGGGGCGGTGGCGGCAAGCCTGCAAGCGGCGGCAGCCATCACGATCTCGCGGACGATCTGGACGACGATATTCCGTTCTGAGTTGGGTATCGCGAGCCTGACTTCGCCAAATTCGCGTTTGCCACCGGGACGATTTGACGTGAGCAGCTGGCAGCGGCGGCGCGCGATTGCGCCTGGCAAAGCGTTCGCGGTTTCAATCGGACGCATTTCGCTGCGCGCCTGTCGCAATTGCCATGCCCGGGGCGTGAAATTAGCCTATGCTCCTAACCAGCATGTAACGTCAGGCGGGAAATCCCGCCGGCGGCGGTTCCTGCATTGCAACGATTCGGCAACCTTGCAGGTTTAATTCGCAGTGCGGCCCCGGGCGTGCAAATCATTGCTGGCGGTCGCCACGCTATTGGAGAGTGCCATGTCCCATATCGTTCTCATGGTTTCATCGGACGGCAAGAGCGAAACCTTCGCCAATGCTTCCGCCCGGCCAGTCCGGATCGATCTGCCCGAAGGCGCGGTGATCGGATTGCGCGACAAGATGAGCGGCGAGTGGCAGCCGTTCTTCCGTGAGCAGCGCAAGCGCCACCGGTTTGCCGACTTTTCCTTGCTGGACGGGAACGCGTAAGCGCGCGGCTGGAGATCTATTCCTTCCCCAACAGGCCTTTCAGCGCAGCGAACGGCCCGGTCTCGCCTTCGCCCAGCAGCCCTGCCTTGCGCCGGGCTTCCTCCGCGTCGGGACCAACCGCGAAGGGATCGATCGCCAGCGCAAGGTTCTGCGCGACAGCCTCGCCAATCTCGAGCTCGGTTCCGCTGTATTCGATCTCGTCGAGTTCCCCCATATCCAGTTCGATTTCCTCGTCGGGCCGGTGCTGGCCGGCAGGAACGAAACGGAAGCTAAGCGGCTCGCGGATCGCGACCGCCAGGTCTTCGCCGGAAACCGCGCAGCTCTGCACTATATCGGCGCTGAGCGTGCCGGAGGCATTCGCAGCCTCGCCGTCGCGGCTCAGCGCAAGCTCCGCTTCCAGCCGGTCGATCCGCACGAGATCGAAGCGGCGGGCCAGCGCCGAGCATTCTTCCGGGCTCGCGACCAAGTGGAGCTGACGCCCTTCGAGCTGCCGGATATCGAACGGGCGGGAGAATTCGGGCCCAGTCATTTCGGGTGCAGTCATAACGCGAACCTCCCCGCCAGCACCTCATCGCCAGTAAGTGTGCCGAGCTGCACCGCCAGCGCGCGTAGCCGCGCCGCAGCCTGCGCCGGATCGCCGCCGCCCTCGAGCATGGTCACATTGCGGCGCACCGCATCTGTCAGCGCCTCATCCCCCTGCTCGAATGCCTCGCGGATCGCGCCCAGCCTGCCGCCCAGCGCACCCATCAACTTGCCGACATGCTTGCCGACAACCATGTCGCCAATCCCGCGCTGGCGCAGCTGGCCTTCCATGTCCTCGACGAACAGCTCGCTGAGACGCACCGAAGGCTCGATAAGCACTGCCTCTCGCTCCATCCGCAGCAGCACCGCAGACAGCACCAGCGCGATCATGTCGAACCGGCCGGGAACCGTATCGGCAACGCCGCATTGCGCGTACCATGCCGGATCGCGCGCCAGCTCGACGACGCGGTGCCACAGCGGGCGCACGGCATCCCGGCCATCATCGCGTTTTCCGAACAGGCGGGAGAGCATCGACACCGCTTGGCGTCCTTTCGTTCAGGAGGAATTCAACAGCCTTGCGGCAACCGCCAGGCCCATCGGGATTGCGATCTGCGGTACGGGAGCCTAAGGCTTGCGCCGTTACACGCGCCGGTTGCCGGCTGGCAATGGAGTTTTGCAAATGCGGTTCGACGGGCGAAAGATGTGGGCCGTGACGCTGGCGGCGCTGCTTGCCAGCGGCTGTTCGGCGATCCGCGACCATCGCGGCTATCTGGTCGATTCCGCGCTAGCCGATGCGGTGCAGCCCGGGATCGACAACCGGACCTCGGTCGAGCGCACCCTGGGCCGGCCGACATTCGTCAGCCAGTTTGGCGAGAATACCTGGTATTATGTCTCGCAGGATACCCGGCAAGTGGCGTTCAAGCGGCCGCAGACAAAAGAGCAGATGGTGCTGCGCGTGCGCTTCGATGGCGCCGGAAATGTCGCCGGTGTGGACCGGGCTGGGATGGAAAAGGTCGCGCGGCTCGATCCCGACGGCCACAAGACGCCGACCCTCGGGCGTGACCGTACCTTCATCGAGGACCTGTTCGGCAATATCGGCGCAGTCGGCGCACCCGGCATGGGCAGTGGCGGCGGCGCGGGCGGCGGACCCAACGGCAGCTGAGTTAACTCACCCGACTTGAACAGCGCCGCGCGGACCGCCATATCCGCGCGATGGACAACAGCGCGGCGAGCCACGGCCTTATCCAGTGGCACGGCACCACCATCATCGGCGTGAAAAAGGGCGGCAGGACCGTCATCGCCGGCGATGGCCAGGTTTCGATGGGCAACACAGTGATGAAGCCAAACGCCCGCAAGGTGCGGCGCATTGGCGAGGGCGGGAATGTCATCGCCGGCTTCGCCGGGGCGACCGCCGATGCCTTCACCCTGTTCGAGCGGCTGGAAAAGAAGCTGGAGCAATACCGCGGCCAGCTGATGCGCGCCGCAGTGGAACTGGCCAAGGACTGGCGGACCGACAAGTACCTGCGCAATCTCGAGGCGCTGATGATCGTCGCCGATGCCGAGGTCATGCTGATCCTCACCGGCAACGGCGACGTGCTGGAACCCGAAGGCGGGATCGCCGCGATCGGATCGGGCGGGAACTATGCGCTGGCGGCTGCCAAGGCGGTCGAGGACTACGAAGAAGACCCCGAAAAAATCGCCCGCCGCGCCATGCAGATTGCCGCCGAGGTCTGCGTGTTTACGAATGACCGGGTGACGGTGGAAGTGATTGAATCTTGACTAGTCCCCCTCCCGCTTGCGGGAGGGGTTAGGGGAGGGTCTGTTTGGGACCTCGCCTAACAAGCCCTCCCCCGACCCCTCCCGCAGACGGGAGGGGAGAAGGAAAAAAATGATCGATAACCTTACTCCCAAAGCCATCGTTGCCGCCCTCGACGAACACATCGTCGGCCAGCATGATGCCAAGCGCGCTGTCGCCGTCGCCTTGCGGAATCGCTGGCGGCGGCAGCGACTCAGCGCCGAACTGCGCGACGAGGTTACGCCCAAGAACATCCTGATGATCGGGCCGACGGGCTGCGGCAAGACCGAGATCAGCCGCCGACTGGCGAAACTGGCCGAAGCCCCCTTCGTCAAGGTGGAGGCGACCAAGTTCACCGAGGTCGGCTATGTCGGCCGCGATGTCGAGCAGATCGCCCGCGACCTGGTCGAGGAAGCGATCCGGCTCGAAAAGGACCGCCGCCGCGAATCGGTGCGCGAGGCGGCCAGCCAGGCGGCAATGGACCGGCTACTGAAGGCGCTGGTCGGAGACAGTGCAAGCGAAGCGACCCGCGAAAGCTTCCGCCAGCGCATCGTCGAAAACGCGATGAACGACACCGAAGTCGAGATCGAAGTCGAGGACAGCGGCGGCATGCCGATGGAAATTCCCGGCATGGGCGGCGGCATCGGCATGATCAACCTGTCCGACATGATGGGCAAGGCGTTCGGCAAGCAGAACCTCAAGCGCCGCAAGCTGAAAGTACCCGACGCCTGGGACAAGCTGGTCGACGAGGAAGCCGAAAAGCGCATGGACCAGGACGATGTCGCCCGCGTCGCCTTGGCCAATGCCGAGACCAACGGCATCGTCTTCCTCGATGAGATCGACAAGATAGCGGTCAGCGACGTTCGCGGTGGCTCGGTCAGCCGCGAGGGCGTTCAGCGCGATCTGCTGCCGCTGATCGAAGGCACGACTGTCGCCACCAAGTACGGCCCGATGAAAACCGACCACGTGCTGTTCATCGCCAGCGGCGCGTTCCAAATCGCCAAGCCGAGCGACATGCTGCCCGAACTGCAAGGCCGCCTGCCGATCCGCGTCGAGCTGAAAGCGCTGACCGAGGAGGATTTCGTCCGCATCCTGTCGGAAACCCGGGCCAATCTGGTCGAGCAGTATTGCGCGCTGATCGGCACCGAAAAGGTAACACTCGACTTCACTCCCGAGGCGGTGCGCGAAGTCGCCAGAATTGCTGCGCTGGTGAACGAAAGCGTCGAGAACATCGGCGCGCGGCGCTTGCAGACAGTGATGGAAAAGCTGCTCGAGGAACTGAGCTTCGAGGCCGAGGACCGCGTGGGCGAGACCGTGACGATCGATGCCGGCTATGTGCGGGAAAGGCTGGAAGGGCTGGCGAAGGACAGCGATCTGTCGAAATATGTTCTTTGAATGTTCCTGAGAGGCCGCTAAACTGGGCCTGAAGGAGATTCGCCATGCAGCTTGAGGGTGGGTGCCACTGCGGCGCGGTGCGTTATGAAGTGAACGGCGAGCCGCTGCACATAGCGATGTGCCATTGCAGCGATTGCCGCAAGGCCGCTGGCGCGCCGGTCGTGTCCTGGGCGGCCTTCACCGAAGAGGCCTTCCGGGTGACGCGCGGTGAGGCCAGGACGCGCAATTCGTCAGGCCAGTCGATGCGCAGCTTCTGCCCCGAATGCGGGACCGGCTTGTACTTCCGCAACGCCGAACACCTGCCCGGCGTCGTCGATATTCAGACCGCGACGCTCGACGATCCGGGCGCACTCGCACCGCAGGTCCACATCCAGGTCGCCGAGCGCATCGGCTGGATGGCCGAGGCGCACCGCCTGCCCGAGTTCGAGCGCTTTCCGGGCCAGTAGGGCGATTGGTCAGGTTTTGGCCAGCCGGTCTCGGGGACGAATTCTGACGGGTCGCTTTGCTCGCTTGATGGCCTTCTTCCAGCCTTCGTTTGCATCGGCCAATTCTCGCTTCAGCTCGAGAATTTGAAATATCGAACTGCGGTCATCCGAAGTGCCGATCCATGAAAACGACTTTGCACTCGCGCGATGGAAAAATACAATCCAGTAATGGCCATAGTTACTGTGTCTTATAAGGTGGTGACAGGATAGATCATGCTTTTTCGCCAACTCAAAAACAAATTTTGGTGAGAAAGACGAAAATTCCGGATATATCCACTCCCCTTCATGAAATTTATCCTTGCCATTGTAGTAAAAACTAGCGGAAAATAACCCATCTTTTTTCAAAACGTCTCGGGCTTTTGAGAGACAAATTTCCAATTGCTGCAATGAAACATGAGTTAAGACGGATTGGGATACAATGAAGTCGAACTTTTCTTTGAATTTTGAAAATTCAAACGAATCCGATATGACAAATCGTGGCTTTTTCAATTCGGAAAGTTCGCTTGAAACCTCGCGGCGAATGCCATCCTGAATCAACCAATCCTCAGGTTCGATCCCGCAATAGCGCCCCGGAAGCAAATAGGGGATGAACAGGCGCCCCCCGCACAGCGATCCGCATCCAACGTCCAGCAACGTATGTTCCTCTCTCAGGCCGAGAGAAACAAGCAGCGAGAACTGGTTTGCACCAGTAATGTCGTATGATTGTGGATCTCCGACATAAGCGCGATAATGATGCGCGCCTGGTTCCAGTTTCTTAGATTCTTCCGCACTCAAGGATCGGATGTCTTCCAAGTTCGTCTCCAGAACCGCCTTTCGGAGCCTTGCCCGAAAGCCACCACGCGATGGACCGGTTGCAAAGCACTTCATCCCAGTCTCGTCCACCAGAATTTCTTGGCAGCACACGCTCCGCACTGCGCTCGCCATTACAGTGCATTGGCGATATGGTTGCATGCATGCACCAGCCCCCCGAAGACCGCCCGATCTATCGCCTGCTAACCGGCAAGGACGACCGCGCCTTCTGCGAGCGCGTGTCCGAGGCGCTGGAGCAGGGTTGGCGGCTCTATGGCTCGCCGGCGATTGCCTGGGATGTCGAGAGCAACTGCATGAAGGCGGCACAGGCAGTGGTGTGGGGCGAGGCGGATGTGGTGAAGTAAGGCTTCCCGCCTACTCCGCCGCCTCGCTCACTTCCTCAACTTCCTGCGCCTGCCGCGTCCACATTTCGGCGTAAAGCCCGTCCAGGCGCAGCAGCTCATTGTGTGTGCCGCTCTCCGCCAGCCGGCCTTCGTTCAGCACCAGAATCAGATCTGCATCGGCAATCGTCGATAACCGATGGGCGATGCTCAAGCTGGTCCTGCCGGTCGAAACCGCATGCAGCGTCGCAAGAATGTCCTGCTCGGTCCGCGAATCTAGCGCGCTGGTCGCCTCGTCCAGCAGCAGGATCGGCGGGTTCTTGACCAGGGTGCGGGCAATCGCCACCCGCTGCTTCTCGCCGCCGGAGAGCTTCAGACCACGCTCACCCACTTCGGTGCCGAACCCCTTGGGCAGCCGTTCGATCAGCCCCATCAGCGCCGCGCCTTTCGCCGCCGCCTCTATATCGGCTTGCGTCGCCCCGTCGCGTCCATAGCCGATGTTGTAGCCTATGCTCTCGTTGAACAGCACGGAGTCCTGCGGCACGATGCCAATCTGCGCGCGCAGGCTCGCCTGGGTCACCTCGCGGATATCCTGCCCGTCGATCAGGATACGGCCTTCCCAAGGATCGTAGAAGCGGAACACCAGCCGCGCGATCGTGCTCTTGCCGGCACCCGACGGACCGACAATCGCCACCTGATGCCCGGCGGGCACTTCGAAGCTGAGGCCATGCAGAATGGTGCGGTCGCGGTCGTAGCCGAACACGACATTTTCGAAGGTCAGCACCGGGCGCTTGACCAGCAGGGCGGGGGCGCCGTGCGCGTCCTGCACTTCGATATCGGTGTCCATCAGCGTGAACATCGCCGCCATGTCGATCAGCCCCTGCCTGATAGTACGATAGACCATGCCGAGCATGTCGAGCGGGCGGAATAGCTGGGTGAGGTACGTGTTGACGAAAACCAGATCGCCGATGGTGTACTGCCCCTTCGACCAGCCCCACACGGTATAGCCCATCGCCCCCGCCATCAGCAGGTTGACGATCGTCGCCTGCGCGATGTTGAGCATAGCGAGCGAGTTCTCGCTCTTCACCGCCGCCTCGGCATAGGCACCGGTAGCCTGGGCATAGCGTGCCTGCTCGCGCTCCTCGGCGCTGAAATACTTGACTGTCTCGTAATTCAGCAGCGAATCCACTGCGCGGCCAAGCGCCTGCCCGTCGAGCCGGTTCATCTGCTCGCGCAGGGCATTGCGCCATTCGGTGATCGCACGGGTCGTCCAGGCATAGGCGACCACCGCCACCGCCGTCGCCGCGACCAGCCCCCAGCCGAAGTGGAAGTAGAAGATCACCGCCACCACGATCAGTTCCAGCGCGGTAGGGGCAATGTTGAACAGCATGAAATAGAGCATCACGTCGATGCTCTTGGTGCCGCGCTCGATCACTTTGGTGACCTCACCCGTGCGCCGCGCGAGGTGAAAGCGTAGCGACAGGCGGTGCAGCCGGGCGAAGACATCCTCGGCTAGCGCCCGGGTCGCATCCTGGCCGACGCGTTCGAACACGATGTTGCGCAAATTGTCGAACACCACCCCGGCGAAACGCCCCAACGCATAAGCGAGCACGAAAGCGAAGGCGATCTGGAAGGCCGGTTCGCCACCAATGGTCATGGCATCGACTGCCCGCTTGTAGGCGAAAGGCAGCAGCAGTAGCACGGCCTTGGCTGCCAGGATCAGTAGAGCCGCGACGACAATCCGCAAGCGCAGCGCCGGGTTATCGCGCGGCCAGAGATAGGGCAGGAAACGCCGCAGCGTGCCCCAGCCATCGTGGCGCGCGTCAGGATCGTTGGTTGCGGTATCGGGCGGCATGGGGCGTTATGTAGGCGATATGCGGCGAAACGGAAGGCTCGCCCTGAAATTGCCGGTCATTGCGCAAACGGGCCATCTGCCGGAGCAGCGATTGCAACATCGTCGATCGTCGCCGGCTCCGAGCCCGGCGCCATCCAGAAGGTGAGCCACTGCGCCGGACAATCGGGCGGAACGGCGAAGCTGCCAGCAAAGCGACCGGACCGGCGGTCCTGGATTTCCGCATTGAGCGGGCGCCGCGAAGCAGGGTCGCAAGCGACCGAAGGGCTGACCACGGCCGCGGGCTCGCCTGCCGTAGTCAGCGCCCGCCAGCTCAGCGCATACCGGCCTTGCGGCAACACCAGGAGCTGTGTGGCGAAGGCACTCTCTCGCGGCGCGGCGGAATTGATCGACAGCGCCTTGCCCGCAAATCCGGCGGCAGGCGCCAGCAATATTCCGATTTCACCGGATTCGGGGAATGTCCAGTCGAACGCGGTCAGCGGGCTGGACGGCAGCGCATGGGCAAAATCGCCGTCGGCAAGGTAGGAATTTCCATAGGAACCCAGGCAATGGGCCAGCCTGACTTGCGTCGCCTCCGCGAACCGCCGGTTGGCGGCGAGCGCGTGAGTCAAAGGCGCGACGAGTGCGCATTCGGGCGTGCCGGTCTTACGCGCCAGTCCAACCGCCACTTGTGCCCGATGGGTCAGCGATTCGGGAGTGGTGTCGGTGAAATCGAGGAAGTAGTTTCGCCGCCACACCGGCGTATCGGCCAGCCGGTCAACCAGCTCGGTCCGGCCCTGCGGTGTCGCGCCGAATTGCGCCAGGAACTGCTGACCTTGAGGAAAAACCGGGTTCTGGCGCAGCAGAGCATCAAGCCGCTGCGATGCGACTTTCAGATCGCCCCGGTCAAACGCTTCCGCCATCCAGTAGAGCTGGGTTGGCGGATCGCGCCAGCCGAGCGCCGACGACACGGTAAAGGCCGCCCTCGCTCCCGCCTCGTTTCCCAATGCGAGCAGCACGCTGCCCAGCAGGCTGGACGAGCGGGCATCGACCGGATCGCGCTGAACGGCGCGGCGCGCTTCAGCCAAAGCCGGTAAAAGCCGCTTGTCCGTCAGTGCCTCACCGCCAAGGATGCGTGCGGAGCTGACACGAAACGCCCCCGGGACTGAAGACGCGACGCCCGGCCTGTACTCACTAGTGCGGTCGAGGCCGCTGACAACCGCCGCTGCTGCGAACAGGCAGGCAAGCCCGATTCCGGCAAGTCTGCGGACAATCGATCGCATGCCTGCCCCCAACGGTAGCGGCTAGGCGGCCTGTTTGGCGCGCTTGCCAGTTTGCGGTTCGTCGGAACGATATTGATAATAGTTGGTGTTGTAATAGCCGGAATAACCGTAGGACGCCTTGCGGCCATCGAACTTCGTCAACACCGCGCCGAGTATTAGCGGCCGCATTGCGCGCAACCGCCGCAGCGCCGCTTTCAGCGTCCCGCGCCTGCTGCGATTCGCCTCGATC
This sequence comes from uncultured Alphaproteobacteria bacterium, assembly GCA_963775115.1. Classification (GTDB taxonomy): domain Bacteria; phylum Pseudomonadota; class Alphaproteobacteria; order Sphingomonadales; family Sphingomonadaceae; genus Novosphingobium. The sequence goes on along the minus strand of CAVZHP010000003.1, from coordinate 485,732 downwards.
ACCATGATCACGCCGTCCACCAGAGGCGCCATCAGCGGCGCATCGGCAAGTCCGAGCACCGGCGGGCTATCGACTATCACGACATCGAACTTGCCCGACAACTCGTCGATCAGAGCCTGCATGCGATGCGAGCCGATCAATTCGGTCGGTGCAGGCGGAATCGGGCCGGAGGTGATGACCGACAGCCTCGGCTGCTCCATCGGCAGGATCACCGTTTCGACCGGTTCGCTCGATGTCAGCAAGGTTGTCATGCCCAGTTTGTTGTCGGTCCCGATCCTGCGATGCAGCGACGGCCGCCGCAAATCGAGGTCGATCAGCACTGTTCGCCGGCCTATCCGGGCAAAGCCGCTTGCGATGGCGAAACTGCTGGTCGACTTGCCTTCGGTCGGCTGCGCGGACGTTATCAGCATGACCCGCGGCAAGCCTTCGCTGGTCGAATAGAGCAACGATCCACCGAGAGAATTATAGGCCTCGGATACTGCTGCCTTGGGGTCCTTTATCTCTTCGTCGACATTCTGGTCGGACTTGGGAATCACGCCTAGCAGGCTTAGTCCCAGCTTGTGTTCGACATCTTCGGGCACACGGATAGCGTCATCGAACTGATCGCGAGCGAAGACTACCGCGACCGCAAATGCGCCGCCCAGCACCAGGCCGATCAGAATATTGGCGAGCAAATTCGGCGAAGAGGGCCCCAGCGGCGGATCGGCATTGTCGATAACCGAAATGTTCGACGCGCTGATTCCGGCGGCAGCGTTCAATTCCTTGAAGCGCTGCAGCAGACCATCATAGAGTACACGGTTGGTGTTGGCCTCGCGCGCCAGAATATTATACTGAACCGACCGGTCCTGCTCGCTCATCGATGCGCTCTTCAGATTTGCGACCTGGGCCTCAAGTTGCCGTTCATTTGACAAAGCCGCATCGTACTGCGCCCTTACCCCCGAGCGGACACTCCCAACCAGGGCATTGATCTGACGATTTATTTCGGCAACTTGGGCCTGAAGCTGGATGACCGTGGGATGCTCGGGCAAGTGCTTGGCGCGTTCCAACTGAAGTTTGGTCTGCAAATCCGCCCGCTGCAGCAGCAGCCCTTGCACACTGGAGTTAGCGAGAACTTCCGGTGCATTCAGCGCCGTTCCGCCGGAGATGCCCCGCCAGCGGCCCTCTGCGGATATCCGCGCGGTCCGGGCATCGTTTGCGGCCCGGTTGAGTTGATCGAGACTGGCGGAAACGACCGAGCTTCCCTGCGCACCATCGCTGCTCTTGCCCAGCCCCTGACCTGTCACAATAAGTCCGGCAGCCCTCGCATAAGCGTTGACGGCTTCCTCCGAGGCCTCAAGACGGCCCTTGGCTTCGGCCAGCTGTTCCGACACGAAACTGCGCGCATAGGCGGAGCTATCGTATTTGCGCTGCAAGCTGGCAGCGATGAATTCCTTGACAAAGGCATTTGCGACTTTCGCTGAAAACGCCGGGTCCGGGCTGACAAAATCGATATCTACGATCCGCGAATTGCGCGGGAGATCGACTTGGAGATTGCCCAGCAAGAGCCCGAAAGTCACATCGCGCATCACGCTTGCGGGTGTATCCGCAGGCATAGGTTCGACGCCCATGGCCCGGTAGAATGCAGGATCTCCGGTCAGTTTGAGGCTCTGTGCCACTCGCTGGGCCAGGCCCCGGCTTCGCAGAATATCGATCTGAGTCTGCAAAAACCGATCCGTATCGTAGAAGTCAGTGCTGTTTTCGGAGACATCGCCCTCCTTCAGCACACGGTCCGATTGCTCATTGATCTGGATCGAAGCCGTCGCGGTATAGAGCGGCGTCTGCAGCAGTGTCAGCGTCACCGCGAGCGCCAACGCGGCAAGCAATATAGCGATGATGACCAGCAAATTCGCCCGGACCATCGAGACAACGTGCTGCAGGCTGAAAGGACTTATCGGTTGATCGCCAAAACGGTTGAGGTCGTCGGCATCGTCAGAGCGGGCGAGCGAAACTTCGAACTCGCGGTATGAGGCGCCATCGGCGATTGTAGCCATGTCAGGCTTCCTATAGTCGAATTACGTAAAAGAGATTCAGCAGGGGGGTGGCCGAGAGAACCGTCTGCCAAAGACCTTTGGTCGGCGAATAGCCCACAACGATAACATCGCCACCCAAAATCCGCGGGTCGGGCGCAGCGCCGCCACGAATCTGGTTGAGATCGAAACGCGCCGCCATGCGCTGCCCATCGACTGTCCGGAATACCACGATATGATCGAGCTTTGCTGTCTTGTTCACGCTTTCCGCGCGGGCGATCGCCGACAGCAGAGTGTAGTCCCGGCCGATTTCATAGACGCCCGGCTTGGTGACGTGACCTTCGACCGTAACAAATTGGACGGCGGTCTTGACCACCGACACCACCACTTGCGGATTGACGATGTACCGTTCCCGCAAACGCGTGGCGATTTCCGCAGATAACTGCGAGGCCGTCAGGCCGGCAGCGCGCACTTCACCGATCAGCGGCATCTGGATCCTGCCGGTATCGTCTACCTGCAATTTATCGCTGCTGAGATCGGGCTCCTGAAATATCTGCAACGAAAGCAGATCGTTGGGCTCGATGACATAAGGTTGCTGCTCTGCAAACGGATCGGGCGGCGGAACGATCTTGTAGGCAGCCTCCCCCACCGGCAAAGAGGACACATTAAGCCCTCCGCCGCACCCTGCCAACGCCAGACAGGCGGCAGAAACTACCGCGCTCGTGAACTGCATGGAAAATTTCACCTGCCCGCGAACTCCAGATTTCTTCGGGACGACGGCACTGCCGACATTAGGCCGGCGGCGACCCCGGCAAGGCATGCTATTGCCATGGATCGCATCGGATAATCAACGACCGAATGCAGTGCGATAGTCAGAAACACCGCAAACGAAAAAAGAATGTGCGGCCGGTCTCCCGATTCGCGTGGCTGACCTTTAGTCCGGCTGGATGATTCCCCGGAACTCTGCCCGAGGCGCAACCAGGCCCGCACGGCGATCCAGCAAAGCCAGGCAGATGCCAGAATTAGCAGCATCAGACCAAAGATGCCGCCTTCAAGCGCGAGCTCGAGGTAATCGTTGTGCGCCCGCACCGGGTTGGTTTGGTCGACAACTTCAAGCCGTTCGGCGGCGATGAATATGGGGCGGAAACTTCCGATGCCGCTGCCGAAGGGCCAGTACTGGGCAATGGCGAAGCGCGTGTCCTCCCAAAGTTCCCAGCGAAAATCCCGCCCGAGCGAAAAGCGGTCAAGCACATGGCGCACCGGCCCGGCCTGGCGCAGGATCAGAAAACCGGCTGCGAGCAGCGCCAGCGTCGCCGCGATACCGGCCAGCGCCGTGCGCAGGCTGATACGCCGGGAAAACCGGATACACGCCAGAGCCAGCAGCGCGACCGGTATCAGCGCGATGCCCGCACGCGAACCGGTCAACAGGCAACCGATCAGGAACAGTGCGGCCAATGCCGCCAACAGCAAATCCGCAGCTCTTCCCGGCGCGGTATCCTTCCATGTTTGAAAGACAGCTGCGGTTGCGGTCAGGCCAATCAGCAGTACATCGGCCTGAGCATTGCGGTTGGCCTGAAATCCGTTGAGGAAACCCCGATTTCCCGATCCGTAAGGCCGCCATCGATCTTCCATGCCGGCGCTGAGCTGCAGAGCGCCAAGCACAAGCGATAACAAGGCCGTGAATGCTACTGCGGCGATAACCCAGTTGCGTCCGGCGCGGTCGAGCCGGGCGACCATGAACATGGCAAGCAGGGGTGGCAGCATTGCCAGCAGCGAGGCGAATGTGCGCGCCGGAGTCAGCGTCCACGGCATCCAGGCACCCTCGCTCCCGGCCAGGTATAGAGCCACGCGCTCCTGCTCTCTCCCGGGCAGATTCTGCCAGATCGAGGGCGGAAGCGGCAGCAATTGCAGACAGGGCAGGATCAGCACCAATCCGGCAAGAACCCACAGGCGCCAGTCGGCAGGTATGGCTCGCCTTGCTGCCGAGGGTCCGCCCGGAACCAGCATCCAGGCGATTGCGGCAAGCGCAGCCACCAATTGCAGCAGCATTTCCGGAAATGGCGCGGTGCTGCCGCCGCCGCCCAGAACGAGCGATGCCGCGACGAACAGCGCGGCAATCGCTGCCCGCACATTCGGGGGATCAAAGGCGATGAACCGGGTCGATGTGCTTGGGGAACGCGGCGCATGTGCGTTGATGGTGCGTTGCCGGAGCATGGACGTTACTCGCCGATTATCCCCTAGTATTCAAGCACTGACTCCAGAGCCGGAGAACCCCGCATGGCGCTTAAAGCACCCTGCGATGTGACCGGCGGGACTCCTCCCGCACAAAACAAAGGGTCCGGCCTCTCGACCGAACCCTTCAAAATCTGCAGGCGAAAATGCAATCAGCCGCCGGGGCTGTCGTCTGAGCCCGAGGTTACACCATAAATGATCCCGCCCAGTGCGAGTCCGCCAAAAAGATAGATCAGCCAACCAGCGCCCTTGACAAAGCCATGCGGCGCACCCGATTCGCCACCTTCGAGTGTGACCGTGCGAACCGAGGTACGCGAACCCGTCATCAGATTGGTGCACTGGCCTTTCTGCCAGCTTGTGACGATCGGCTGGCCGTCCTTGCCGACCCGAGGCATGCAGGCGACATCCGCGGCGCTGCGGGCATCGCCGACATTGATCGAACGCGTCCCGGCAGCCTGCGCCGATCCCGATACGATCAACCCCGGAAGCACCAGAGTCGCCAAAAGAACCTTCGCATTCCGCATCGTGACCACTCCGATCAAAAAAGTCTAAAACACGCTCTAACACTGACCTGTTAACACGAACTTGTGGCCTGGTTCAAGTGCCCATTCAATCAATTAGCGGAAACTTTTTGCAAGCGGGTGGCTATACCCGACGGGCGGAGAGCCTCGCGAGACGGCTGGAGGGGACCAGTCATCCAGGTCCGGTCAATGCCCGCAAGCCAGCGCCGCCACCGCATCTTCCAGTCGTGCCGGGTCGCCCAGCGCCAGCACATGACCGTCGCTCGCCGCGTGCAGCGGTTCGCCATTCCAGTCGCAAACCGTCCCGCCCGCACCCTCGATCACGGGTACCAGCGCCGCCCAGTCGTGCAGCTTGAGATTGGCTTCGCAGACCAGATCGACATGGCCTGAGGCGAGCAGTGCATAGTTGTAGCAATCGCCGCCCATGATCATCCGCTTGTGGTCGGTTTTCGCGGCGAGCGCCATGAAGTGGCTGCCCTGGTGGTCGTCGAAATAGTGCGGGCCGGTGGTGGCCAGCGTCGCCTCGTCGAGCCGTGGGCAGGCGCGGGTGTGCACCGCAGCATTGTTGAACGTGGTCGGGCGGCCCGCCGCGCCAACCCAGCGCTCCTTCAGGATCGGCTGGTCGATCACGCCCAAAACCGGCCAACCTTCGATCACCAGCGCAATCAGGGTGCCGAAGATGGGGCGGCCTGCGAGAAACGAGGTGGTCCCGTCGATCGGATCGAGCACCCAGCTGCGCCCCGATTCGCCCGGCGTCGCCCCCATTTCCTCGCCAATCACCGTGTCGCGCGGCATTTCGGCCTTGAGAATGCGGCGCATCGCTTCCTCGGCGGCGCGGTCGGCGAGAGTGACCGGTGTGGCGTCGCCTTTGCGCTCCGCAGTCAGGCCGGCCCGGAAATAGGGGCGAATTGCCTCGCCCGCCGCATCGGCGAGGCGCTGGGCAAGGGCGATATCTGCATCGAGATTCATCGCCCCCCTGTGCCCGCCCCGGCTGGCGGCGGTCAAGTTCGGCGTTGGCGCAAAACTACAAGTATGTTGGTTTCACCGATGATATAGTGTGCCGGAACAAAAACCCGGATCGAAAATGGGCCGGGTCGCAACAATTAAGGTGGGGCATGCTCAAGCGTAGCACCCCGGGTGTCGACCGGGTAATCGAACCGCAGCACGGCGTCACGCGTGACGGCCAGCCGATGTCTTACAATCGCGCCCCGTCGGCCGATCTGGCGCCCTGGATCGCCGGGCTCTACGTCACTATGGTCGACGCACCGCCGGACCACCGGCTGGAATGCGGCCTGTTCAACGATAACTCGCTGATCCGTATTCAGCTCAAGGGGCACTGGACCGCACATACGGCCGATGGCATCAAGCAACACAGCCGGGCCGCGCTGATCTTCGGACCGCAATCCCGCCGCATGCCGATTTCGGTAACCGGCAGTTTCGTGAGCGTCGGGATAGCGCTTCGCGCCGGAACCGGATACGCCCTCAAGAAGGTCAAGACCGCCGACTACGTTGACCGGCTGGCCCCTTGCGAGGAGTGGTCGCTGCCTAGCGAAACCGCTCTCACAATTCTGGAGCAAGGCGGGAATCCGGAGGACTGGATTCAGTCGCTGGAAAGCCTGATTCGCAGCATCGTCGATATGGCCGGAGCGACCCCGCCCGATCCGGTAACAGCGCAGTTCGAGGCGATCGCCTATGCCGATCCGTCGATCAGCATCGCCGGATTCGCCAGGGATTGCGGCATCGAACAGCGGCGGCTGGAGCGGATCGTGCGCCGCGATTTCGGCATGCCTCCCAAGCAAGTGCTGCGCCGCGCCCGCGCACTCGACATGGCAAGCCACTTGCGCGGCGTCGCCGACGATGAAGAAGCCGACGAGCTGATGCTGCGCTATTACGACCAGAGCCACCTGATCCGAGAATTTACAGAACTGTTCGGCATGTCGCCGCGCCAGTTCGTCGCCACGCCTCAGCCGATCCTGACTTTCACGCTCGAATCGCGCCAGGCGCGCCGCCTGGAGGCTCTCAAGCGGCTCGCCCCGGGCGGCGTGCGCCCGTGGCAGTGATCGGCTGACCTGCGCCGGTCAGTCGAACAGCGAACTCACCGAACTCTCATCCGCGATCCGCCGGATCGCCTCGCCGATCAGCGGCGCGATCGGCAGAATGCGGATGCGCGGTGAATCCTGCGTCGCGCCGGTGGCCAGAATCGAATCGGTGATCACCAGCTCCTTCAGCGCCGACGCGTTGACCCGTTCGACCGCCTTGCCCGACAGCACCCCGTGGCTGATATAGGCCGAGACGCTCGAAGCCCCCGCCGCCATCAGCGCCTCTGCCGCATTACACAAGGTGCCGCCCGAATCGATGATGTCGTCGATCATGATGCAGGTGCGGCCCTTGACGTCGCCGATGATGTTCATCACCTCGCTCTCGCCCGCCCGCTCCCGCCGCTTGTCGACGATGGCCAGCGGCGCATTGTCGAGCCGCTTGGCGAGCGCCCGGGCGCGCACCACGCCGCCGACATCGGGCGAGACCACCATCAGCTGCTGCCCGCCAAGCCGCGCCTGGATGTCCGCCGCCATCACCGGCGCGCCGTAGAGATTGTCGGTCGGAATGTCGAAGAAGCCCTGGATCTGCCCGGCGTGCAAGTCGACCGCGAGCACCCGGTCGGCGCCAGCGGTCGTGATCAGATTGGCCACCAGCTTGGCCGAAATCGGCGTCCGGGGTCCGGGTTTGCGGTCCTGCCGGGCATAGCCGAAATAGGGCATTACCGCGGTGATCCGCTTGGCCGAGGCGCGGCGCAGTGCATCGATGCAGATCAGCAGTTCCATGAGGTTGTCGTTGGTCGGAAACGAGGTCGACTGGACAACAAACACATCCTCGCCGCGGACATTCTCGTGGATTTCGACGAAGACCTCCTCGTCGGCAAAGCGCCGCACCGAGGCGTCGGTCAGCGGCAGCTCAAGATAGCCGGCGATGGCGCGGGCCAGGGGCAGGTTGGAGTTGCCGGCCATGATTTTCATCGGGGTGCCCTTTTGCGCGTGACTCGTGCGCCCGGCTCTAGTCGGCAGGCGCAGGATTGCAATATTGCTGAGGGGGAGAGGTGGGGATTGCATGCGGGCTGGCAGGCAGGGCCGGGCGCAGCGATGGAGAACAATCGAAAATCCGGCACAGGTTGACAAGGTTGACTGAGTGTCAACCTGTGCCGGCAACCCGTAAAGCCGCGCAAATGGGCGGCTTGCCGGGGGTCTGGCGGAGCGGAGGAAGCGGATAGAATTAAATAGCCTGCTACACCCCCGCAAGGCCTGAAGCGAACCACTGCAAATCCGGCCCACCTGTCCCTCTCCATTTTTGCGCAGCACAAATGGGGAGGTGGCAGACGCGTAGCGGCTGACGGAGGGGTATTCCGCCAGCGCCGAAACCCCTCCGTCTCGTCCTACGGACGAGCCACCTCCCCATTTGCACTTCGTGAAAATGGGGAGGGGCCTATGATTTAGATTGTCGTTGGTTCGCATTAGCGCCGCCGCCCATGCGGACGCTGGCTTTGCGCGGTGGCCTCGGCGGCATACCAGCTCTGCTTGCTGACGAACCGGCCCTCCCGCTCCTCCGCTTCGACCGGATCGTCAATCGGCCAGGGCCCGGGCCCCGGCACACTCTCGCCCTCCTCCCAGTCCAGCGACGCGGTTTCGACCCGCTCGATCAGCGCATCGAGATTGCCCGAAGCATATTCGCGCGCGATCTGGTGGCGGCCGACTTTCCACGGGTTCTCCAGCACCCACTGGGCCAGCCGGTTGTCATAGCGCCGCGTGGTGGCGACCAGTTCGCCGTGATAATAATGCTGCACTTCGGAGCCGTTCACCGCGCGGTCCATGACGGCATGGGCGAGCTGATGCATCCCCATCTCCAGCGCGACTTCCCAGCCGAGCGCAAAGGGCGTGCCCTGCAGCCGGTTGCGCAGATTATAGGCGGAAGTGCGGCTCATGCCGGCGGCGCTGGCGGCGTGGGAGACCGACTGGGTGGCGGCAAGCTCGCGCAGGAACAGCACCATCTTTTCGCGGTTCCACTTGTCGTGGCCGGGTTTGCGGCGGGCCGGGAGGCGGGCGGATTGGTTGGGGGCTGGCATGGTTCACCTGTTGCGTTGCGGGCAGGGGAACCGGGTCAGGTATAGGAATGTGGTGGTGTAGGAAAATGGTGGTTTTGGGGTGGGGGTGGGGCTGGGCCAGCAGCCGCTACTCGTATCTCCACCGCTCGGGCGTTATATCGAGAGTTTCCGGAATAGATTTCTGCACAGCCCAATTGACATTTGCGGGCCGCCATAAGAAGATCCTATTATGTTCTCTGAAATAAACCCCCTCGCTGCTCATATCGACTTGCTCGCCGCCGCGCGGGGCAAGCGCTTTGGGACAATTCTTGCCGATCCGCCTTGGCAATTCCAGAACCGCACCGGCAAGGTTGCGCCCGAGCATAAGCGGCTCAACCGTTATGGTACGATGACGCTGGATGATATCTGCGCATTGCCGGTAGAAGATATCGCTGACGATCCGGCGCATCTCTACCTCTGGGTGCCCAATGCACTGCTGCCCGACGGGTTGCGCGTGATGGAAGCATGGGGCTTTCGCTACATATCCAACATCGTCTGGCACAAAGTGCGCAAAGACGGCGGATCGGATGGACGGGGTGTTGGGTTCTATTTTCGTAACGTCACCGAAATCCTGCTGTTTGGTGTTCGAGGCAAGAATGCGCGAACCCTTGATCCGGGTCGCAGTCAGGTGAACATGATCCAGTCGCGCAAGCGTGAACACAGCCGCAAGCCGGATGAGCAATATAAGATCATCGAAGATTGCAGCTGGGGTCCGCGCATTGAACTGTTCAGTCGCGGAAAGCGCAAAGGTTGGGCGGTTTGGGGCAACCAAGCCGATGATAGCTATGCGCCGGATTGGGCAACCTATGGCTATAACAGTGCGATGGCTGTTGCAGCAGAATAATGCTGGAGCGGCTTAAAGAACATGGCTTTGAGGTGGAGTTCACCAGCCATGCAGAAGCGATCATGCTTCACGATTTTCCCGAACTTGTTGATGAACTCGAAGGGGCGCTGCTCGGCATCTCGCTTCCCATGACCGAAATCATCGGCGGCGGTGGCGGTGAAGCCAAAATGACCCAACGCTTGCGGCGCGGACTTTCTGCGATGCAATGGACCAAACACAATTTTGAATTGAAGAAAATCGTCGATGGCGTTCCGAAGGAATTGATCAGTCACGAGATCGACCATGTTCGCCGCGCGGCTAACGGTGTTGTCGCTTTCGAAATCGAATGGAACAACAAAGACCCGTTTTTTGATCGGGATCTGGAAAACTTCAAACGCTTGCATGCCGAAGGTGCCATAAGCCTTGGCGGAATTGTCACAAGAGGTTCGGCAATGCAGGCAGAAATGCGGGATCGGGTCGAGCAATTTGCGACTGATCGGAACATTCAGGACTTTGACGGTTTGGCAGAATACGGTGCTGGAAGTCCGACAACACCGCAACGAAAGCAGATCGAAGCGGAAATGAAGCGCGGCGCGCCATTCGCTCGTGCATGGTCTCGCAAGTTCACTGCCGACAAGTTCGGCATGGCGACGACGCATTGGTCCAAGTTGCAGGACCGAGTTCATCGCGGTGTCGGCAATCCCTGCCCGCTGATTTTGATCGGCTTGCCGACTTCAATAATCGCAATGGATTCCTAGGCTACGCGGAAGGCTATCAACCTCCAGCAGCCCGCTCCAGCACCGCCTCACCCCACTGGTTCAAACTCTTCCCCGACAGCTTCGCCGCCTGCTCTCTGAAGCGGACGTTCAACACGGCAACAACAAGCCAACTACCGCAGAGTTGCAAGCCTCGGCGAACCGATTAAGATCACGCACCGATGCCAGCCGGGCAGGCGGAGGAGGGCCAGTTTCATGACGGCACGCACAGAGCGGCATTTCGCCATGGCCGAATGCTATCTCAAGGAGCACCAGGCGATGACTGCGGCCTATGTCGCGGGGCGCGAAATCGTGTTGCCGACGGCGATCCAGTCCGGGCCGATCGAGTTCTACATCCCGCAGCGCGGCAACAGCATGATGCAGAACGGCGGACACTTTGCCGATGGTGCGATGCCGCTGCGCGAACTCCAGCTTTACTGGAAGCGCATTCCCGACTTCGGGATACAGCGCTATGAAATTTTCACCAACGAGGCGGGATGGGCGCAGACGCTCTATTGGGGCGGCACCGGTGAGGATGGCCAGGTGTTCAACGCCGAGGAGGTCGATATCGTCAAGACCGACGAGAATTTCCGCGTGACCCGGTTCGAAATCTATTCCGACGCCAAACAGTGGCGCCAGCTGGTCGCCTATGTTCAGCATATGGACCCGGAGACCTATGTCGATGGCAACTACATGGAACTGATCGGCGGGGACCACTGATGAATGACCGCACGACACGCCACCGCGAGATGGCCGAAAGCCACATCCATGAGCACCAGGCAATGACCCGGGCCAAGATCGAAGGCCGCGAGCCGGTCAGCGCTGCGTCGAAGATCACGCCCGGCTGCGTCGTCTTCGCCCCGCAGTCGGGCGAGCGCGTGGTCGAGAACTCGATCTACGGGCCGGACGACCCCAAGGATGGCCCACTCAAGGAACTGCGCATGTTCTGGCGGGGGATTCCCGACTTTGGCATCAAGGAATACAAGATCTTCGCCACCGAAGACGGCTGGGGGCAGATTCTCTATTGGGCAGGGACCGGCCTCGACGGCGAGATCAAGGCGGCGCAGGAATTGAGCTTCTGCTTCACCGACGCCGATTTCAACGTCGTGCGGATCGAGCTCTACAGCGACAGCAAGCAGTGGATGGGTGTCGCTGCCTATGCCACGGGCAAGGATCCGGCCACCTTCACCTCCAAGGACTATTTCGCGGAAATGGCCATAGCCTGAGGTGATTTCGTCAGGGAGCCTGGGGGGCAGTATATTTTGCTCTCACCGCCCCTTGCGATGCTCCCCCTTCACCCAGCGCACCGTCCCCGAGCTCGCCCGCATCACCACGCTCTCGGTCGTCATCGTCCCGTCTTTCCGCCGATGCACCCCGTCGAGCAGCGAGCCGTCGGTCACGCCGGTCGCGGCGAAGATGCAGTCGCCCTTGGCCAGTTCTTCCAGCTTGTAGATCTTGCCCAGGTCCTCGATGCCCCACTTGCGCGCCCGGCCGCGTTCGTCGTCGTTGCGGAACAGCAGCCGCCCGTTGAACTGACCGCCGACGCAGCGCAGCGCCGCTGCCGCCAGCACGCCTTCGGGCGCGCCGCCGCTGCCCATGTAGAGGTCGATGCCGGTGTCCTCGTTGGTGGTGGCGATCACGCCCGCGACGTCGCCGTCGGGGATCAGCTGGATGCCGCAGCCCAGGCTGCGCAGTTCGGCGATCAGCTCGGCGTGGCGGGGGCGGTCGAGCACGCAGACGATGATATCGCCCGGCGCGACGCCCTTGGCCTTGGCGACGGCCTTGACGTTTTCGGTCGGGCTCTTGGCGAGATCGATGATTCCGTCGGGATAGCCCGGGCCGACCGCCAGCTTGTCCATATAGACATCGGGCGCGTTGAGCAGGTTGCCTTCCTCGGCGATGGCGAGGACGGCCAGTGCGTTGGGCCCGGCCTTGGCGGTGATGGTGGTGCCTTCCAGCGGATCGAGCGCGATGTCGATCTTCGGGCCGGTGCCCTGGGCGGAGCCGACTTTCTCGCCGATATAGAGCATCGGCGCCTCGTCGCGCTCGCCCTCGCCGATGACGACAGTGCCGTCCATCGCCAGTTCGTTGAGCGCCTCGCGCATCGCTTCGACAGCGGCGGCGTCGGCGGCCTTTTCGTCGCCGCGGCCGATCAGCTTCGAGGCGGAGATCGCCGCCTTCTCGGTGACGCGCACCATTTCGAGGACGAGGACACGGTCGAGCACTTGGCTGGGGGGTATGGCGGTCATGGGCATCCCTATCTTGTTGGCCTGATCTTGATGGCCGGTCCTATGGCGTAAAATTTCTGGTGCGTTTGGCTGCGCGCCGCTTAGCCAGCAGCCGTGACAATGTCGAGTATGGTCAACGACTGACGCCGCAACTAGGGTCCGGACGACAGATCATTCGGCAATCCATTGGGAGAACAGTATGCGCGGCGAGCGATTGGTGCGGTGGGCAGTGACGGTCTGTGCGGGGCTCACGGCGATAGCACCGCAAATGGCGCTGGCGGAAGACCCCGGCCTCGCGCGGCGGCTGACGCAGGCGGGCTACACGTTCAAGGTCGACAAGGACGGCGACTACCTCATCGTCGTCACTTACGCGCAGGAGCGCCGGAGCCAGCAAGTCTTCGTCTCCGGGCGCACGGTGCCGGTGAACGGCGTGGCCACCCGCAAGATTTTCGCCCCGGCTTCGGTGGGGTCGAAGAACCCGGTGACCGCAGCCAAGGCGCTCGAGCTGCTTGGCGCCAACCACGGCAATGGGCTCGGCGCCTGGGAACTGAACGGCGGCGTGCTGTTCCTGGCGATCAAACTGCCCGACAGCGCGAACGCGGCCGAACTGCGCGCGGCGATCCGGGCAGCGGCGGAACTAGCCGACAACATGGAACAACAGATCAGCGGTGCGCGCGACGAATTGTAACGTCGGGGCAAGTGGCTCCGTGGTGGCTCAATCCCCCAGGATTTGCATCACCAGCGGCGGCGCGGTGAGGCTGGCTGAGCCTTCGAGCAGCCGCAAAGCCTCGCTCACCGCACTTTCCGGGCCTTCGTGGGTGACGATCGCCAGCAGCACTTCTCCGCCGGCCTCGGCCCGGCCCTTCTGGATCAGGCTTTCGATCGAAACCCCGGCATCGCGCATGGCGGCGGCGATTTCGGCGAGCACGCCGGGGCGGTCGGCGACGGTGAAGCGGATATAGGCGCGGCCAAGGCGGTGCCCGGACATGGCCGGCGCCATCGCCTCCAGTTCCACCACCGGCACCGAGAACGGCGCGCCCACATCTCCGCGCGCGATGTCGATGAGATCGGCGACCACGGCGCTCGCGGTCGGCCCGTCGCCGGCACCCGCGCCCTGGAACAGCAGGCGGCCCGAATAATTGCCCTCTGCCACCACGGCGTTGGTCGCCCCGTCGACATGGGCGAGCGGGTGGTCGAACGGCACCAGGTGCGGCTGGACGCGCTGGAACAGGCGCGGCGTATCGCCAGACTTGTCTTCCTCGGCCATGCCGATAAGCCGGATGACATAGCCGAGCGCATCGGCCTGGGCGATGTCGGCGGCGAGGATGCGGGTGATCCCGGCGGTCTCGACCGAGGCGAAATCGATCCGCGAGCCAAAGCTGATGGCGGCGAGGATCGACAGCTTGTGCGCCGCGTCGGTGCCTTCGATGTCGAAAGCGGGATCGGCCTCGGCATAGCCCTTGGCCTGGGCTTCGGCGAGCACCTCGGCAAACGAACGGCCGGTGTCTTCCATGGTCGAGAGGATATAATTGCAGGTGCCGTTGAGGATGCCGTAAACCCGCTCGATCTCGTTGGCGGCGGCGCCCTCGCGCAGGCCCTTGATCACCGGGATGCCGCCGGCGACCGCCGCCTCGAACTTCAGCGCCACTTTCGCGGCTTCCGCCATTTCGGCGAGCTTCAGCCCGTGGTGGGCGATCATCGCCTTGTTGGCAGTGACCAGAGCCTTGCCCGCCTCGAATGTGGTGCGCGCGCAGGCCAGCGCAGTGCCGTCCGAGCCGCCGACCAGTTCGACCACGACATCGACATCCTCGCGCTCGCCCAGGATCACCATGTCGTCTTCCCAGACATAGCGCGACAGATCGACGCCGCGATCCTTGCTCCGGTCGCGGGCGCTGACAGCGGTGATGACGATCGGCCGTCCGGCCCGGCGCGCGATCAGCCCGGCATTGGCCTCGATCAGGCGGATGACGCCCGCGCCAACGGTGCCGAGCCCGGCAAGGGCAATTCTCAGGGGTGGGCGAAGGGGAGGATTGGAAGACTCTGGCATGACGCTCGCTTTCGGGAGCGCGCCCTAGGCGAGTGCGGGGCGAAATGCCAGAGGGATCGCCCGGCCTCTTAGCGCCGCAAGCGCGGACAGGGAGCCAGTTCGCCCATCACCATCCGGTAATCTGCCTCTGCCGCAGCCTTGTCTTCAGGCGACTCCGACAGATTCACTCCCCGCGGCAAGGCAGACGGAAGAAAGCAGGCGAGGCGGTACCATGCCAGCGTCTCGCGCGCCGGGGGTTTGCCGCCATCGAGCAGCTCCGAAAAGGATACCCCCCAGCCGGTCGGCCCGTTGCCCTGGCGCCTGATAGCCAGCGAAGCTGCAGATCCATCCCGCGTGTTCAGGAATATCTGCGTCTCGCCCTCGCCCGCAAGGGTTCCCGGGACATGGATAGCCTCGCGCACGCCGGTAATGCCGGTGGGGGCGCCCGGCGCGACCAGCTCGGTAAGAATGGCGCGCAGCTTGGCTTCGCTTGCCGCGTCCCAGACGACCTGCGCATCTGGCGCGACCAGTTGCACTTCGCCGGGACGGCCCGGCACTTCGCGGGCAAACAGCAGCACGGTGACCTTTTTCAGCCTGGGCGGTTTGCCCCGGCCGTCCAGCGGCAGATCGACAAGATAGCGCAGCGATTCGCCGAGTATTGTGTTCCCCGCCAGCAAAGCGCCGGTTTTCGCCTCGGCATAGAAACGCCCCCAGCCCGGCCTCACCCCACGGGCCCGGACCGGTTCGAGCTGGGCAAGCTTGCGGACCTGCGCGCGCGCGACCAGCGTTGCCGAATCGGCAAGGTCGGCAAGGTCCGCGTAAGTGGCGGACGGGGCTGCCGAAATCGCCGGCGCAGGCCCCGCCGCATACGCCGGGCACATCGAAATGGCGCCCACGAACAGGGCAAGGACAAGCGGGCGGGAAATTTGCTTCGGCATTTTCATTTCCGTCAAACTCCTGAATCCACAGCCTGTCTGCGCGATTCGCGGGCGGGAAGGCAAGCCAGGGCCGGAAATGACTGCACCCTATCCCGGGTGAATCCCGCGTTAACTCGCACAAGTGCCGAAAGTGCGTTGCACGGGTGGGGCTTCGACGCTAAAGCTGCGTCAAAATAGGGGTTGAAAACGGCCCCAAGGTTCGCCTTACCGGGCGTCGGGGTCCACAAAGGCGAACCGAACCGTCCGGCAGGGTGGAATGAAGATCAGGCCATGGGTCGAGAATAGATCTCGACTGTGGTCGCACCCCGGACTTGCGCCGGGGCAACGATTATGGAGTGGTGCGCCTGAATGTCTTACGCTGACCAACCGATGAGCGGTAATCGCATTACTGCGCTTATCATCGTTGCCATCCTACACATTGTTCTCGGCTATGCCCTGGTTACCGGGCTGGCTTACGACGTGGTCAAGAAAGCCGTCCAGCGAGTGACGACTGTCGACATCAAGGAAGAGGTGAAGAAGGAACTGCCGCCGCCGCCGAAGAAGCTCGATCTTCCGCCGCCACCGGTCGTTGCGCCGCCGCCGAAGATGACGATCACGCCGCCGCAGCAGCAGATCACTACCGTTCAGGAACCGCCGCCGGCGCCGCCGCCGCCGGTGCTTGTCCCGCCACCGCCGGCCGCGCCGCCGCCGCCGCGCTTCACCGCCACCAAGGCGACCCCGCGAGGCAACCCCGGCAGCTGGGCTAACTCCAACGACTATCCATCGCGCGCGCTCCGTGAGGAACGCGAAGGCGTCACCCGCTTCCGCGTCTCGGTCGGCCCCGATGGGCGGATCACTGGTTGCCAGGTCACCGGCTCAAGCGGCCATGGCGACCTCGACGAAGCCACTTGCTCGCTTGTCACCCGCCGTGGCCGGTTCAACCCGGCGAAAGATGGCGAGGGACAACCGACAAGTGACAGCTGGTCGAGCGCGGTGCGCTGGCAAATTCCGAAGGACTGATTTTTTTGAGGGTGCCCGGCGATCCGGGTTCACCCATGGCAATAACCCAATCTTCTTGAGAGGACCTACGCATGCATATTGTTGATCTCCTTGCCCTTGCCGGCGCCGCTCCCGGCGCAGCGCCCCAGAACAAGTTCGGCTTTCTCGAAGCTCTGGAAGCGGGTGGCTTCGTCGCCTATACCACGGTTTCCATTCTGGCGCATCATGTCGTTCGGCTCGTTCTACATCCTGTTCACCAAATGGGTCGAACAGTCGAAGATCATGCGTCAGGGCCGCGAACTGCGCGCCAGCTTCTGGCGGGCACCTTCGCTGCGCGACGGCGCTGCCAAGCTCGAGAAGAACAGCGCCTGGCGCCAGGTCGTCGATGACGGCCTCGCCGCCGAGGAACAGCACGGCAAGATGCACGATGCCACCGATGCGCACGATTGGCTGCACGGCTCGCTCGCCCGTTCGGAAGCCTCGATCAACGCCCGCCTTGCCTCCGGCTTGCCGTTTCTGGCAACCGTCGGCGCGACCTCGCCGTTCATCGGCCTGTTCGGTACGGTGGTCGGCATCTACCGCGCCCTGATCGCTATTGGCGTTTCCGGTTCGGCCTCGATCGACAAGGTCGCGGGTCCGGTCGGCGAGGCGCTGATCATGACCGCGCTCGGCCTGCTCGTCGCAGTGCCTGCGGTGCTTGCCTACAACTACCTGCAAGCCCGCAACAAGCGCATCGCCGAGGAACTGACAGGCTTTCGCCACCGATGTGCTGGCGAACATCAATTCCAAGGGCGCGGTGAAGCCCGCGTTGGTGACAGCTGCGGCTGCCGCCAAGCCTGCGGCAGCTCCGGCCAAGGCCTGAGCGCGAAGGATAGAATACCGGCAGCCCGCAAGCCCCGCTTGCAGGCTGCCGTTTCGCGGGAAAGGGTGCCGGGCTGCGGCATGCGGGTCCGCCGCCTTCTCCCGGAACAAATGTTAGGATAGGATGTTAATATGGCGGTTTCAGTAGGCGGCTCGGACGAAACCCCGATGTCCGACATCAACACGACGCCGTTGGTCGATGTGATGCTGGTGCTGCTGATCATCTTCCTGATTGCGATTCCGATCGCGATCCAGCAGATCGAAAAGCTCAAGATTCCGGTCATCTATTCACAGGAATCGAAGGACAAGGTCGAGAACCTGCTGCTCAGCGTCGGTACGACCGACGGCGGCGGGCGCAGCGCCGGCGAACCGGGCTTCGAAGGTGCGTCGCGCTATGGCGAGTGCCGGGTCTATTTCAACAACATCACGCCGGTCGATTCGGTCGAACTGCGCGATTTGGCGTTCAAGCGGCTCGACAACATCGTCAAGCGCGAGGGCGGACCCGAAGCGCTGAAGAACAATCCGGAGAAGGTGCCGCAGGTTCACATCCGCGCCGACGTCAACGCCCCATGGCGCTGCGTGGCCGGCGTGATCTACGACATTCAGATTTCGGGTTATCCGACGGTCGGCTTCCTGTCGAACCCCGTCGATCCGACCGCGCCCTAATCCGGCAAAACTGCCGAAGTTACCGGCAAAGATTCAGGAGTAAGTTCCCATGGCAATGTCAGGCGGCAAGGACGATGGCTCGCCGATGATGGAAATGAACACGACGCCGCTGATCGACGTCATGCTCGTTCTGCTCATCATGTTCATCATCACCATCCCGGTCGCAACCCATGCGGTCGATATCGACCTGCCGGTTCCCAACCCCAACGACCCGCCGCCGCCGCCGGTCAAGCCGGTGGTCAACAAGGTGTCGCTGACCCGCGATGGCCAGGTGGTGTGGAACGGCGCGCCGGTAACCGGCGGTCAGCTGGTCCAGAACCTCAAGACCACGCTCACCATGCAGCCCGAACCGGAACTGCAGTTCGAGCCGGAAGCCGAAGCAAGCTACGATCTTTCGGCCAAGGTGCTCAACATCATCAAGGCCTCCAAGGTCACCAAGTTCGGCTTCGTGCACAACGAGCTCTATTCGGAATTCGGCAAATCGCCGAACGCACCGAAGAACTGAACCGAAGCCTGGAAACAGGAGCAAAGGGGCGGAGCGATCCGCCCCTTTTTGTTTGCCGGCGCGCGATGGACTACCCGTCAGCCCGCCCGTCTGCCCGCCCGTCTGCCCGCATCGCCGCCGCAGCAAGGCTCTCCGCCTCGACCAGCAGTTCGTCGTCCGCCGCACCGGCGGGCAGGCTTTCGCGTCCGATCATCGACAGCACCGGCACCGCCAGCGGGCTGACGCGGTCGAGGTGGACATGGTCGATCTCGCGCGCCGCCCGCTCCAGCACGTCGGCAACCCGCGCAACATCGGTCAGCCGCGCCCGGGCATCGGCCCAGGCGGCCTCGATCAGCAGGTGATCCGGCTCGTATTTGCGCAGCACATCGAAAATCAGGTCGGTCGAGAATGTCACTTGCCGGCCCGACTTGCGCCCGAATTTCCCTTGCCCCGGATGCTGGCGCTCGATCAGCCCGGAGATTACCGCCACCTCGCGGAAAGCCCGGCGCAGCAGATAGCTTTGCTGCACCCAGTCGACGAATTCATCGGTGAGGATATCGGGCGAGAGCAGCGCGGCAGGGTCGTCCACTTTCCTGAGCCCCCAGACCGCCAGCGCATAGTCGTTGGCGACGAAGCCCAGCGGCCCCAGCCCCTTGTCCTCCATCCGCCGGGTGATCAGCATGCCCAGCGACTGGTTCGCGTTCCACCCCTCGAAAGTGTAATAGGCGGTGTATTCGAAACTGCCGTGCGGGAAGCTTTCGACCAGCAGGCGCCCCGGGCCCGGCATGTGCGAGCGCCAGTCCTGCATTTCCAGCCATTCGCGGACATCGTCCGGGAAGCGCCCCCAGCCGGCCCGGTCCTGCAACATCGCGCGGACCCGCTCGCCCAGGTGCGTGGTCAGAGGCATCCGCGCGCCCATGTAGCTGGGGATGGTGGCCGAGCGTTTCGCCGCTCGCACCACCAGTTCGGATTCGCGCATCGCCTCGACTTCGAGGTCCATGCCGGCGAAGCGGAAGGTGTCGCCTGGCTTGAGGCTGGCGCCGAACATCTCCTCGACCCGGCCGAGCGAACGGCCGTTACGGAAGCGCACGTCGAGCATCTCGGCATCGACGATGATCCCTGCGTTGATGCGGTGGCGGTGGGCCTGTTCCGGGTGCGTCAGCCGCCAAATGGACGCTCCGGACTCGCCGTCCTTCTCGCGGACGATGCGGCGGAATCGGTCGTAGGCGCGCAGCGCGTAACCGCCGGTGGCGACGAAATCGAGCACGCGGGCGAATGTAGCCTCGTCAAGCCAGGCATAGGCCAGCGACGAGCGTAGTTCCGCCAGCAGTGCATCCTCGCGGAACGGCCCGGCGCAGGCGAGGCCCATGACATGCTGGGCGAGCACATCGAGCCCGCCGGGACGGAAGTCCTCGCCATCACGCTGGCCTTCGTTCACTGCATCCATCGCCGCCATCGCTTCGAGGAATTCGAAGCGGTTGCCCGGCACCAGCAGCGCCCGGCTGGGCAAATCGAGCCGGTGGTTGGCCCGCCCGATCCGCTGGAGCAGCCGCGAGCTGCCCTTGGGCGCGCCCATCTGCACGACCAGATCGATATCGCCCCAGTCGACCCCGAGATCGAGGCTGGCGGTGCAGACCAGCGCACGCAGTTCCCCCCGCGCCATCGCCCCTTCCACCTTGCGCCGCGCCTCTTTCGACAGCGAGCCGTGATGGATGCCGATCGGCAGCTTGTCCTCGTTGGCATCCCACAGCAGCTGGAAGATATATTCGGCAAGGAAACGGGTGTTGGTGAAGACCAGCGTAGTGCGGTTGGCCCTGATCGCGTCATAAAGCTGCGGAACTGCCCAGCTTGCCGCGTGGCCGCTCCAGGGCACACGCTCCTCCTCGGGCAGCAGGATCTCGACCTGCGGCTCCGCGCCCGCTTCGCCTTCGACCAGCGCGACGGTGTCAAGGTCGCCAAACGGCGCCAGCCAGCCGCGAAAATGCTCCGGATCGGCCACCGTGGCGGACAGCGCCGCGCGGCGCATGTCCGGCGCCAGGGTCTGCAACCGGGCCAGCGATAGCGCCAGCAAGTCACCGCGCTTGCCGCTGGCAAAAGCGTGAACCTCGTCGATCACCACGCGCTTCAATGTGGAAAACAGCGCCGTGCTTTCGGGCCATGTCAGAAGCAGCGACAGCGATTCCGGCGTGGTCAGCAGCACGTGCGGCGGGCGGGCGCGCTGGCGGGCCTTGCGATCGGCCGGGGTGTCGCCGCTGCGGGTCTCGACCTTGATCGGCAGGCCGATCTCCTCGATCGGCGCCATCAGATTGCGCTGAACATCGTGCGCGAGTGCCTTTAGCGGCGAGACATAGAGCGTGTGCAGGCCTTCCGGCGGAGTGGCGCCGCCAAGCCGCGAGGGCGCGAACGCAGCCAGTGTCGGCAGGAAGCCCGCCAGCGTCTTGCCCGCCCCGGTATCGGCGACCAGCAAAGCATGCCGCCCGGCATCGGCCGCCTCCAGCATCTCCGCCTGATGCCGCCGCACCCGCCAGCCGCGCGCGGCGAACCAGGCGGCGATTTCGGGAGGAAGTTGGACCGCGCTCAGCATGCCGAATCAATGTGCCCCACCCCGCCCTGCCCGCCAAGCATCCTCCTCCGTTCGCCAGCTTGTTCTCCGCGCAAACACAACGCATGATGCGGCACGCAGTTGGAGGAAGGGTGATGCATTTCCACACGATTGCCGACGGCGGCTGCCGTTCCTACGTTATCGGCTGTCCTCAAACCGGCGCGGCGGCTGTTATCGACCCGGCGCTTGGGCAGATCGAGCGCACCGTCGGCTTGCTCGCCCGCGAAGGAATGTCGCTGCGATATATCGTCGAAACGCATACCCACGCCGATCACTTCACGGCAGCACGCCTGCTGAAGCAACGTCTCGGTGCCCCCATTGTCATGCATCGCTTCGCCGGCGCCAGCGATGTCGATATGCGTATCGAAGATGGCCAGCATCTCGTCCTCGGCGACCTTCGCCTGAAAGCACTGCACACACCGGGCCACACGCGCGATTCGATGTGCCTGCAGATTGCCGACCGCGTGCTGACGGGCGATACACTGCTGATCGGCGGCACCGGCCGGTCCGATCTCCCGACCGGCGATCCCGGGGCGCTGTATGACAGCCTGTTCAACAAGCTGCTCCTGCTGCCCGACGACACCAAGCTGTTCCCGGCGCACGATTACAAGGACACAGGATTTTCCACGATCGGCGAGGAGCGCCAGACCAATCAGCGTCTGCAATGCCGCGACCGAGCAGAATTCGTTGCGATGATGCAATCGCTGGATCTGGCGATGCCGACCCATCTGACCGAAGCGCTGCGCACCAACATTTCGGGCGGGATGACGGTGCGGCAACTCCTCGCCGATGCGGCCGCGGCAACGCCATTCATGGCAATGGAAGAGCTGGTCCGAAAGCTGGAGGCCCGGCCAAACGATTTCGTCGTGCTCGATGTGCGCGAACGCGATGCCTGGGAGCGAGGGCGCATCCCCGGAGCCAGCCACCTCGCGCGCGGCCAGCTCGAACTCAAGGTCGATGAGCAGTTTCCCGATCCCGACATCGAAATCCTGACTGTCTGTGAACTAGGCAAAGTCTCGACTCTTGCCGCCGCAACGCTGCGAAGCCTCGGTTTCCGGCGTGCCATCGCGCTCGACGGGGGGATGAAGGCGTGGCGCGAAACCGGCCTTCCTGTGGACGAAGGCAGCGATCCTGCGCTGATGATCTGAATTCCGGCGATAGGCCGGCAAATCAATGCCCCGCCTGCTCCCCGCGCTCCAGCCCGCTTGCCGCCAGCTGCTCGTCGATCTGTTCCATCAGCCTGTCGAGCCCGGCCTGGTTCGCGCTTTCCGCACGCGCCACCAGCACATCCTGGGTGTTCGAGGCGCGCAGCAGCCACCAGCCGTCAGCGGTGGAGACCCGCACGCCGTCGGTCGCATCGACATCAGCGCCCGATCCCGCCAGCCGCGCCTTCACCTCATCGATCACCGCGAACTTGCGGCTCTCGTCGACCTGGAAGCGCAGCTCGGGGGTATTGACCAGCGCCGGCATCTCGCCGCGCAGCTGCGTCACGCTCTTGCCCAGCCGCGCCGAGGCGGCGATCAGCCGCACAGCGGCATAGAGCGCATCGTCGAAGCCGTAGTATTCGTGGGCGAAAAACACATGCCCGCTCATCTCCCCGGCCAGCGGCGCGCCTGTTTCCTTCATTTTGGATTTAATCAGGCTGTGTCCGGTTTTCCACATAAGCGGGTGTCCACCCAGGCTTGAGACTTTCTCGAATAAAGCCCGGCTGGCCTTCACATCGGCGATAATCGTCGATCCGGGCACCATCCGGAGCAGGTCCTCGGCAAAGATCATGAGCAGCTGGTCGCCCCATATCACCCGCCCCTCGCTATCGACCGCGCCGATGCGGTCGCCGTCGCCGTCGAAAGCCACTCCGAAATCGAGCGAGTTCGCCGCGACCAGCGCCTTCAAATCGGCAAGATTCTTTTCCTCAGTCGGGTCCGGATGATGGTTCGGAAAATTCCCGTCGACTTCGGTGAAGAGGCAATGATGCTCGCCAGGAAGTTTAGCCGTCAGCAGTTCGAGCGCGGGGCCGGCGGCGCCGTTGCCCGCGTCCCAACCGATCCGAAGAGCGGACAGCCGATCGTGGCCGATCCCCGCAAGTCCTTCGACCAGCCGGTCGATATAGGCGGCGAGGACCTCGCGGCGCTCGGCCTTGCCTTGTCCATTGAGCCAGTCGCCCCGCTCGGCGATCCGGCCCAGCTCCAGAATGTCCGCTCCGAAAAACGGCAGGCCCTGGAATACCAGTTTGAAGCCATTGTAATTGGCGGGATTGTGGCTGCCAGTTATCTGAATGCCGCCATGCACATCTGGGGCTGATGCCTCGGCGTAATAGAGCATCGGCGTGGGGCCCATACCGATCCGCACGACATCGACGCCGGTTTCGAGCAGCCCGCCGACCAGGGCTTCCTCAAGCATGGTCGAGCTGACCCGCCCGTCATAGCCGACCGCGACCTTGCTGACGCTGCCATCGCCCCTGGCCCGGCGCAGCAGCGTGGCAAAGCCGCGACCGATGGCGCGGGCGTCGTCCGGCCCCAGGGTTTCGCCGACGATCCCCCGGATATCGTATTCGCGCAGGACAGTGGAATGGAACTGGTGGGTCATCGGGAAATCTCATTGTTGCCGAACACGGCGGGGTAAGGTTGCGCCGAAATCATTTGTCGATCCGGTTTTTCCCCAGTGATGCCAGCAGCAGATCGCGTGCGGCATTCGCCTCGATCACCTGATCGCTGGTGCCGCCCCGATCCGGATGGACCAGGCCGACGAGGCGCCTGTGGGCCTCGATTATTTCAATCCGGTTTGCATTCCTGCCCACCCCCAGCAAGGCGCGCGCTTTTGCCGCTTCCCGTGAGAAGGGAGAGAAACCAAGCAGCTCCCATGGCCAGCGCCGGACGATCAGCTTGCATGCCAGCACAGCCAGCAATAACAGCCAGACCAGTTTCATCGCAAAGTCACGCCTGCGCAGCCAGCGCCAGCTCGGCCTGCGGCTTGGCGGGCATGGGCAGATTGAGCCCGGCGAGCAGCGCGCGCAATTCCTGCCGGGCGACGAGGTGGCTGGTGCCGAGTTCGCCAAGCTGACCCTTGTCCAGCAGAGTCAGCCCGGACGGGAACAGCTCGCGATAGATCACCCGCTCGGACAGACCATTGGCGACGCGGAAGCCAACACGCTTCGACAATTCGGTCAGCGCGCCTTCGAGCCGCCGCATGTTGCGCGCCTCGGTGTAGCCGGTGCGGTTGCGCACCACCACCCAATCCATCTCGCGGCCCAATCCGCTTTTCTGCCGTTCCTCGATCGTCGCCATGGCGCGCTTCTTGCGGGTTTCCCAGATCAGTTCCGCGTAGAACGAGAGCCGGCGGATCTTGAAGGTTTCGGCATCGACCTGGCCGATCAGGTCGAAATCGACGAAGCTGTCGTTGAGCGGGGTGATCAGGGTATCGGCGGCGGTGGCGGCGTGCCGGGCGAACTCGTCGTCGCGGCCAGGGGTGTCGTAGACCAGAAAGTCCATGCCCGCGCCGATCTCGGCCGAAAAGGCATCGAGCTGCTCCACGCTGTCGCCCGAGAACACGCCAAAGCGTGCGCCGGGCAAGGCAATCCCTCGTCGCCGTTCAGTCTCGGCGCGGTTCTCGAAATAGCGGTGCAGCGTGCGCTGGCGCGGATCGAGATCGACTGCGGCGACTCGCGCGCCCTGATAGGCAAGCGCAATGGCGACATGGACAGCCGTCGTGGATTTGCCCGTGCCGCCCTTTTCGTTGGCGAAAACAATGCGATGCGGTGACACGATGACGGGTATCGCTTTCTCGAATGCTTGCTGGCGGCCCCGCACTGGCGCTAGGCAGGAGGGGTGATGCCGGAAAGGCCGGTCTTATCGGAGGGGCAGTCCCCATGCAAACAATCGAACGGCTCGATCCACTGCGCAGTGCAGTGGCCGCGCTGAGGCGCGACGGTCCGCTGGCGCTGGTGCCGACCATGGGCGCGCTGCATGACGGCCACCTGACACTGGTGCGCGAGGCCAAGGCGCGTGCCGCCCATGTCGCGGTCTCGATCTTCGTCAACCCGCGCCAGTTCGGGGCCGGCGAGGACCTTTCCTCCTACCCCCGCCCGCGGACCCGCGATCTTGCCTTGCTGGAGGCGGAAGGCGTCGCGCTGGTCTGGGCGCCCGAAGTGCCGACGATGTACCCGGCGGGCTATGCCACCAATGTCGCGGTATCGGGCGTCAGCGAGCGGCTGTGCGGCGAAGCGCGGCCCGGGCATTTCGATGGAGTCGCCACGGTGGTCTGCAAGCTGTTCAACCAGGTGCAGCCCGATATGGCCCTGTTCGGCGAAAAGGACTGGCAACAGCTTGCGGTGATCCGCCGCATGGCCCGCGATCTCGACCTCACCCGGCCCTTCGCGGCGGACATTATCGGTGTCCCCACGGTGCGCGAGGCGGACGGTGTGGCGATGAGTTCGCGCAACGCCTACCTGACAGCGCAGGAGCGCGCCCAGGCCGCCACGCTGCCCCGCGCCATGCACGATGCGATTGCGCGGATCGGCGCGGGCGCGGAGGTGGCGGAGTGCCTCGACGGTTTGAAGCAGACGCTGCTCGCCGGCGGTTTCGCCGCGGTTGACTATGCCGAATTGTGCGATGCCGCGACACTCGAGCCGCTGGCCGTGCCCGGCAAGTCCCCTGCTCGCCTGCTGGTCGCCGCCCGGATCGGCAAGGCCCGGCTGATCGACAACATGGCGGTCTAGCTGTCCCAATGTTGTGGCCAAATGCGAATTAGCTGTTTGCCCGATCCGGAAATCCGGGATAAATTGCCCGCATGGTCGCAGACTGAAATTCCCGGCAGGCGGATCAAGGCCGCGCCGGTCATCATTTTCGGGAGTTTTTCGATGATAAAGTTCGTCTGCGCCGCTGCCTCGCTTGCCATTGGCCTTGCCGCCTTGCCGGCTGAGGCCGCCGACCGCGGCTCGTCGGGCCATCAGGCGCAAGCCCGCGGCACCCAGGAAATTCCGCGCTGCACGCGCAATCTCGGCACCATCGCGATTGTCGATCCGGACATCCAGTGGTGGCGCGCGTACAACCTCGGCAGCCCCGAGGCTATCCTCAAGATTTTCGTCCAGCGCTCCGGCTGCTTCGGCCTGGTCAATCGCGGCCGCTCGATGCAGAGCCGCGCGATGGAGCGGGCACTCGCCGACAATGGCGAATTGCAGGACGGCTCGAATCTCGGTCGCGGCCAGGTCAAGGCCGCCGATTACTTCCTCGAGCCCGACATCGTCAGCACCAACAGCAATTCCGGCGGCGGCGGAGCTGGCGCCGTGCTGGGCGGGCTCGGCGGGATGTTCGGCGGCGCGGGCCGTGCATTCGGCTCGATCGCAGGCGGCATCAACGTCAAGAAGGGCGAGGCCAATGTCACGCTATCGGTAGTCAATGCCCGCACCACCGAGGAAATGGCCCTGGTCGAGGGATATTCACGCAAGAGCGACGTCAGCTTCGGCGGCAGTGGCAGCGGCTGGTTCGGCGGCACTTTCGCAGGCGCAGGCGGCGGCGGCTACCAGAACACCGAGATCGGCCAGATCATCGTGCTGGCCTATCTCGATGCCTATACCAAGATGGTCACCGAGCTGGGCGGCCTCCCCGAAAACGCCTCGGCGGCGGCACCTCAGGCCAAGTAATCAAGCGTCAGATCGCCGGCTGCAATCCTGCCGGCACCGGATCGAATGCGATCGGCAGGCTGGTGATTCCCCAGACCCCGGGAAACGGCTTCCACGTGACCTCGCCCGCCAGCCGCGGATTGGCGATGCGCTGGGCGATCTGGTGGATGCCCTCCTCGACATTGGCGACAGCGAGGAACTGACCCAGGCAGATGTGCATCCCGCGCCCGAAGGCCTGGTTGGGGTGCTTCTCCGACCGCTCCGGATCGAACTTGTCCGGATCGCCGAACACGGCCGGATCGCGCCCCGAAATGGTCAGCGGAAAGATCAGCATGGTGCCCGCCGGAATTTCGACATCGCGGCAGGTGAAACCCTCCTTCACCATCCGCATGGTGTTGGACGGCGTCATGAACCTCAGCTGCTCTTTCACCACCTTCCTGGCATAGTCGAAATCCTCACCGCAGCGCCGGTAGACCTCCGGGTTGTCGAGCATCGAACGCATCAGCAGGATCGTCAGGTTCTTTGTCGTATCGTAGCCAGCGGCGAACATCAGGATCAGCATCTGGCGCAGTTCCGTATCGGTTAGCTGACCACTGGCGTTGGCGGCGATCATCGTGTCGAGCAGATCGTCCCTGGCGCCTTCCTTCCGGCGTTCCTCGACCAGACCGTCGACGAAGCCCCAAAGCGTCTGATAACCATGCTCGATGATGGCCATCTTCTCGACTTCGAGGTTGAAGCTTTCGCCATGGATTTCGAGATATTTCATGATCTCGGGCAAGCGCTCGGTCGAAGTGCCAAGCAGGGCGAACATCACCCGGACGGGAAACTGGGCGGCGAAACCGGCAAAATCGAACGCGCCCTTCGGTGCCCATTCGTCGAGTATCCGCGTCACGGTCTCGCGCATCAGCGGACGCAGCCGCTTGACACTGCCCGGCCCGAAAGCGGTGCTGACGCTGCCGCGCAGCCGGGCATGGCGCTCGCCGGAGCTGACCAGCATCTGATCGACGGCGAAATCGCCCCAGCCTGTGCCGCGCGCGCCCATGATATCGACGATTTCCTCGCCGGGCATGGTCAGATTGGCGTCGAGCCGCATGATCTCGTCAATCGCGCGGTAGCCGGTGACGACATAGCCGATATCGCTCGCCGCCAGCCATTCGTGCCGTTCCCGCGCCTTGGCGAACCAGGGTAGGGGATCCTCGCCGAATTCGGCCGTTGTAATCGGCATGTGGACGAGATCGAGATCGTTGATCGATGGCATCGCAAACTCCAGGGCAGTGAGACTTGACCCGTCCGATCGGTTCAGTTCCGGCTGCTGCGCAGCCGTCCGATAACGCTCAGTTCGTCCAGCGAGGTCGGCGGCATCGCATAGCTGCTCAGGTCCTCGATTTCGGGAAGGTGCGCCTCGATGTCCTCGGCGCTGGCGCATGTGCCGGCAGGACTAACCCAGCCGTCCGCAACCGCGACGAACACCCGCCCGAAGCGTCCGCCGCCCGCCGAAAACGCCTCGCCGCTGACCGAACAGGCACTGCTGGCCAGATAGGTCACCATCGGCGCCACCAGCTCCGGCCCGGCGTCTTCCGGCGCCAGCCCGGTCTTGTGGAGATGGTCCAGCAGCACCGCCGGAACCGGTCCTCGATTGCGGAAAGGGGCAACCGGCAGGATGCAATTGGTCTTGATGCCGTATTCCGCACCTTCGAGCGAGAGTGCCTTGGCGAGGCCCAGCATTCCGGATTTGGCCGCAGCATAGTTGGTCCCCGCTAGCCGGCCGAAAGCGCCGGTGCTCGAGCTGGTCAGGACAATGCGGCCATAGCCTTTCGCCTGCATGACCTTCCAGGCCGGTTGCGTCACGAAGAACGCGCCGCGCAGGTGGACATCGAGCACGGGGTCGAGCTGGTCCGCCGTCATCTCCTCGTACATCTTGTGCCGCCACACCCCGGCATTGTGGATCACGGCGTCGATCGTCCCGAACCGGTCCAGCGCCAGATCGACAATCGCCTGGCCGCCCTCCGGCGTCGCAACTGTGTCGTGGCTGGCCACCGCCTTGCCGCCGGCGCCCTCGATCTCGCGCACGACTGCTTCGGCGGCCGATCCCTCAGCTTCGCCTATTCCTGCGAGATCGTTGACCACGACTGCGGCTCCGCGCCGCCCGAGCTCAAGCGCATAGGCGCGTCCGAGCCCCTGCCCCGCGCCAGTCACGATCGCCACTTGTCCGTCGAATGAAATCGCCATCGAGAACCTCTCCATTGCCAGTCTGTTTTACTGTTGCCGGCAACCTTAACGGCAATTCGCTCCGCCTGTCATGCCGTTTTGGCTTGAGACAGCGGATAGACACGGGCAGCGCTTGCGGTAAGCTGCCAGCACCATGCAATACACCAATCTCGGCCAGACCGGCCTCAAGGTTTCGCGCATCTGCATCGGCTGCATGAGCTGGGGCGTGCCTGGGCAGAAGTTCCACCCCTGGGTGATGGACGAAGCGGCGGGGCGCGAGATCATGAAGCGCGCGGTGGAGGCGGGGGTCAATTTCTTCGACACCGCCAATCTCTATGGCGGCGGCGCCTCGGAGGAGATCACCGGGCGGGCGCTGAACGACTTCGCCCGGCGCGACGAGCTGGTTATCGCCACCAAGGCTTATGGCGCCTGGGGCAAGGGGCCGAACCAGGGCGGGCTTTCAAGGAAGGCGCTGTTCCAGGCGGTGGACGACAGCCTGCGGCGGCTCGGCGTGGACTACATCGACCTCTACCAGATCCACCGCTGGGACTATGCAACGCCGATCGAAGAGACGCTCGAGGCGCTGAACGACATCGTGAAGGCGGGCAAGGCGCTCTACATAGGCGCCTCCTCGATGTTTGCCTGGCAGTTCCAAAAGGCGCTCAACCTGCAGCGGCAAAACCACTGGGCCCGGTTCGTCTCGATGCAGAACTACGTCAATCTGCTCTACCGCGAGGAAGAGCGCGAGATGCTGCCGCTATGCCGCGAGGAGGGCGTCGGCGTTATCCCCTGGAGCCCGCTGGCGCGCGGGCGGCTGACGCGGCCCTGGGGAACAGAAACCCAGCGTTCGGAAAGCGACCAGTTCGGATCGAGCATCTACAAGGCGAGTGAGGCGAACGACCGGCTGGTGGTCGATGAAGTGGCCAAGGTTGCGGCGGCGCGCGGCGTGCCGATGGCGCAGATCGCCCTTGCCTGGCTGCTGGCCAAACCGGGGATCGCCGCGCCGATCATCGGCGTTACGAAAATGGCGCAGCTGGAAGAGGCGATCGCCGGCGTGGACGCGACACTGTCAATCGAGGAAACCGCCGCCATCGAAGCGCCCTATGCGCCGCACCCAGTGACGGGGCACGATTAGAGCCAAAATCCTCCCGGAGCCTGTCTCGGGGGAAGATTAGAGCTGTGTGCGCTAAATCAGAGGCACAGTATCCTCTCCCCGGCGGGGAGAGGATACGAAGGCTTGGCAACTTGTTGCCTAGCCGGAGTTGGAGAGGGGGCTCTGCCCTCGATAGGTCGAACCCCCTCACCCAGCTCCGCTAGCCGCTGAAGCGGCAAGCTGTGCTACCTCTCCCCAACGGGGAGAGGGGCAAGGTGATTCATATTTCACACCGCTCGCTCTAGAAGTCGTAGGCCTGCAACTCGATCTGCTGGCCGACTGCCAGCAGCCCGGTGCTGATCACGTCGGTCCAGATCCACAACTGCCTGATCGGCGTATCGGTGGCACGGGCTTCCTCCAGTGTGCGTTCCATCCCGAAGCCCAGCTCCAGCCTTCCGGCGAGCGCGCCGCCGCGCAGTTCCTCCAGCCGCGCGATCGCGGCTTCCAAAGCGGCAACCGAGGGAATGCGCAGGCCGATATGCGACGCGCGGAATGGCCGCTGCTGCTGCAAAGCGCGAAAGCCCCGCGCCGCCTCCCCCGGCATCAGGCCGACAATCGCCTCCTCGAATGCCAGCTGTTCGGGCTCGGCCTGCGAAGCGAACATGTCATTCTCGCCGTGGGGCGAGCCGTCGAGGCTGACGACGATGTATTTGCCGTAGGGCGGACTGTCGACGACCGAGCATTCGCAGCCCAGCGCCTCGAAAAGCCCCACCGCAAGCTCGCCCTCGCCAGGACGGTGGGCGAATTCGACGTGGTTGAGCCGCCGCCCCTTCACCCTACTTCCACAGCCCAGCTGGCGCCCAGGGCAGGCCGACATCCTTGAGGCCGAGGATGCCTGCCCGCGCCGCCTTGATATCGGGGATGGCGGAGACTGCGGGCATCGCGGTCATCGTGTCCCAATCGTGGTTGGTCCAGTTCTTGGGCGGGGTGAAGCGCATGCGCACGTCCACATTTGGCTCGCCCTGAACCGTCAGGTGGTACTGGTCCTTGTCGATATCCCAGCCTTCGGCGAGCTTCTTGGTCAGGTACCAGACGACCGTCAGATTGACCACGGTCTTGCCTCCGACCTTGCCCTTCCAGCCGCCGCGCAGCGCCGCGTTGGTGCCCTTCTTCATGCAGAACCAGCCGAGATCGACTTTCTTCGCGGCGGTGGCGTAGTCGCAGAAGAATTCGATATCGTCGAATTTGTATTCCAGCGCATCGCCGATCCGCTGCACTGCGTCGCGGAACAGGATCAGCCAGGCACGGGCCCGCTCCATCAGTTCGGGCGTCGCCCCGCCCGGCTCGCCCATGCCGAGAAAGCTCCAGGTCTCGACCGATTCATAGACCGAACAATCCGCCGATTCGACCAGTTCGACATGATCGACCTTGCGGCAGACCGCAGTCATCGAAGCGACCACCGAATTGATCCAGCCGGGGTTGATTCCGGTGATGTAGAGCGAGCTCTTGCCGCGCTTGCACGCCGCCTCCAGCTTTTCCGCCACTTCGCCCTGGATGCCGCCGAGATTGAGGAACAGGTTGGTGCTGACGATGTCCGCTCCGCATTCGAGAATGCGGATCGCCTGGTCGAGATCGGCCTCGAACGGCGCGTAGAGCACGCTGTCGGGTTTGAGCGCGAGCAGCTCGTCGACACTGTTGGTCGCCTTGATCCCGGTCTTCGGCCGGCCGATCAGCTTGCCGGCATCCTCGCCTGCCTTGTCCGGCGAATGCGAATAGACCCCGACCAGCTCCAGCCGCGGATCGTCGAGAATCGCGCGGGCGGCGAGTTTGCCGACCTTGCCGGTAGTCCACTGGATTACGCGCAGCTTGCTCATGTGCCTGATCCTCTCACCGTCGCCGTTTGTCCGGCCTGGGCAATGCATAGGACGGAAGCGCGGCGGAACAAAGCCCCTGCTTGCGCTGTCACTGGGGCGGGCTAGACTGGCCCGAAACCGGACAATAACTGGAGAGAATTGCCATGAGCGACCTTGCCTGGACGCCGGCCTGGCGGCTGAAGGAAATGTTCGCGCGGCGCGAGCTGTCGCCGCTCGAATTCGCCGACTTCCTGCTAGCCCGGGTTGAGCGGCACCGCGATCTCGGAGCTTTCATCTCGGTGTTCGGCGATCACTATCGCGACGAGGCGAAAGCCGCGACCGAAGCCTACGCACGCGGCGAAAACCTGCCGCCGCTTGCCGGTCTGCCGGTGCACCTGAAGGACTCGATCTTCACCAAGGGCCTGCGCACCACTTACGGCTCGCTGCTGTTCAAGGATCACATTCCGGAGAAGGACTTGGTCGCCGCCGAACAACTGGTCAAGGCTGGCGCGATCGTCTTCGCCAAGACCAACCTGCCCGAATTCGAACTCAATCGCCGCAGCATCAACCTGCTCGGACCGGAAACAGTGAATGCGTGGGACCGCACGCGCACTTCGGGCGGATCGAGCGGGGGAACAGGGGTTTCGGTTTCGGCGGGTCTCGGGCCGCTGGGTGTCGGCACCGATGGCGGCGGCTCGATCCGCATCCCGTCCTCGTTCAGCGGCATTTTCGGCCTGCAAACCAGCCGGGGCCGCGTGCCGGACGGGCTCTGGCCGATCCAGCTGGTTTCCAGCGTGATCGGCCCGATGACCCGCGACGTGCGCGATGCGGCCATGCTGATGCAGGCGCTCGCCTGCAGCGACGCGCGCGATCCGCGCAGCCGCACCGACGCGCCGCCCGACTATCTCGGGGAACTGGACAAGGGCGTGAAAGGCCTGCGCGTGGCCTGGTCGCCCGATCTCGGCCGGGTGGTGCCGGACGAGCCGGGTATCGTCGCCCTGTGCCACGAGGCGGCGAAGGCCTTTCGCACAATGGGGGCGGATTACAGCGAGCCCTTGTTCCGCTTCGAGGATCCGATGGACGAGCTAGAAATCGATGGCGACTATGCGAAGTGGAAAGTCGCCCAGCTATCGCGCGATCTGTTGCCCGACGCCAAGGACCCGATCAGCTGGACAATGAGCCTGCCGCGCGAGCAGCAGGGCCTCGCCACCATCTATATCCGCGACCGCAGCGACCGCCCGACCGCGCTCGAATATACCCTGTCTATCCGGCCCGAGGTGCGGAACCGGGCTCGCACCCACATCGACGAATTCTTCAAGGACCACGATCTGCTGCTGTGCCCGGTGATCGCCCGCACCGCCTTCGAATGCGGGGTGAGCAACGTCACCCCGTTCCAGTACACGGCTTACACCTTCATCACCAATCTCGCGGGCTATTGCGGCGCGTCGGTGCCTGCGGGGTTCTTCGAGGGCATGCCAGTCGGCCTGCAGATCATCGGGCGGCCGAACGAGGAAGACCTCGTCCTGCGTGCCGCGCGGGCGTTCGAGCAGGAACGCCCGTGGACCCATCTGCGCCCGCCGGGGCTGGATTAGGCCGGACCGAAAAATGACAGCGCCGGCCCCGCGAAGGGCCGGCGCTCTCGTGTTACAGCTTGAAGCCGACCCGCACCCAGAGTTCGCGGCCACGACCGACCGAACAGCCCAATTCGGCGACCCCGATGCTGTTGCGAGCGGTACCACCCACCGAAGATGCAAGCGGGGTTGTCCCAGTCGCGAAGTCGAATGGGCTGCAATAACCCGCAGTGATCTTGTTGGCGATGTTGTTGGCAATCAGGCCGACATTCCACTTTTCATCCGGCCCGGTCAGCGTCAGGCTGATATCGGTCTTGAGGAAACTCGGCCGCCGGAAATCGGCGCGGTTGCCAAGGACCGTCAGATAGCTCGATGAATATTTGTTATCGACGCCAATGCCGAACTTCATGCCGTTGCCGACTTCCATATCGTAATCGAAGCCGAAATTGACTTGCCAGACGGGCGCACGCACGAAGGCAACGCCCTTGAGGTTTTGCGACGTGTAACGCCCCAACAGGCCCGAACCGGCAGGATCCAGAACCGCCCCGGGACTCGGATTGGTTTGCGTGAATGCCCCGGGTGTCGCCGAAGTCAGCGGATGTGCGGCGAAGACCTGATTGCAGCCCTGCGAAACGAGCTGTCCACCCCAGCAAGGCACGTTGTTCAGCTCAAGGAACTTGGTCTTGTTCCAGTTTGCGGCCAGATGGATGCTCAGTCCGTCGATAGACGGCGGCCGGTAGCTAAGCTCGAAATCTACGCCATAGACTTCGGCCTTGCCGGCATTGATCGTCTGCAGCACCGGCAAGGCGGTGACACTGTCCGATGGCTGGTTTACCCCAGTCTGGAGGCCCTTGTACCGGTAGTAATAGCCGGCGATATCGATTGACAGCGAGCGGTCAAGCCAGCGCGACTTGATACCCACTTCGCCGCCCTGGACCTTCTCGTCGCCGAACTTCTTGTCCGATCCCGTGCCGGGCGGAGTGACGATGTTGAACGAGCCGGATTTGTAGGCCTGCTTGAGAGCGCCGAAAACGGTGAAGCTATCGGACGCTTTGTAGGTGATGGTGAATTCCGGCGACCAGTTCTTCGACGAGATACGATCGGTGCCCGGCTTTAACACAGTGGGCAGATTGGTTGCCCGGTTGAAAACCGTCAGGTTCCGTTTTTCGTGTGTCCAGCGCGCGCCGCCGGCTATTTCCAGTTGTTCCGAAGCCTCCCAGCGCAACTGACCGAATGCGGAAATGGATTTAATATCGATCGTCGCCAAGCCCTTGAGAAGCGTCGCTGGCCGCCCTAAGGCGGTGTTGCCTGCAAGGGTCATGTCATTGGACACCTTGCCGTCGTGGTAGTAGCCGCCAAGCGTGAAATTGATCGGCTTGTCCGTGAAATCCGACGACAGGCGAAGTTCCTGGGTGATATCCCGGCGGTCGAAGATATTGTCGGCCGTGATCGTCGGCCCGGCATATCCGGCAAAGGAACCGTTTATGAAGGTATCGGCGTGGGAATTGTAATATCCCGTGGTGGAATTCAGCGAGATTTCCGGGCTGATATCGTAGTTCAGTTCCAGCGAGCCGAAATTCTGCCGCACGTTCAGGAACGGCACGCCGCCATTGCGCACATTCGGGAAGGCGACCGGATCGACATCGACGACGTTCAGATTGCGGTCGTAATTGCAGTCTTCCTTCGGGCTGAAGAAATTCACCCCATTGGGGAATCCTGCCGTGGTGTAGGGCGTGGCAAAGCCGTCCGGGCAGCTGGTCAGCTGGTTCGATCCGCCCTGGTGGAACTTGTCCTTTGAGAAATTAGCCTTCAGCCGGGCGCTGAAAGCGTCGGACGGTTTCCACAGCACCGTGGCGCGGACCAGGTAGCTTTCGCCGCCGCCGAAGCGCTTGTATTT
Organism: uncultured Alphaproteobacteria bacterium; assembly: GCA_963775115.1. Taxonomy (GTDB): domain Bacteria; phylum Pseudomonadota; class Alphaproteobacteria; order Sphingomonadales; family Sphingomonadaceae; genus Novosphingobium. Next base: position 450,241 of record CAVZHP010000003.1, on the reverse strand, counting down.
GGGCGTCACCGCCCCGCTCCCCGCCAGCGCGGTCGCGGTATTGTTGAAGAAGCCGACCGAGCTGCTGTACAAGCCTGCGACCCGCACGCCCAGCGTATCGCTGAGCGGGCCGGAGACGATCAGCTCGCCTCGCTTTTCGTCGGCTTCGGCCTCATAGCCGAACCGGCCCTTGATTTCGAGGCTGTCGCCCGGATCGGCAGTGCGAAAGGAAATCACGCCGGCGGTGCTGTTCTTGCCATAATAGAGCGCCTGCGGGCCCTTGAACACTTCCACCTGCGAGAGATCGAAGGTGGCGGCGCGGTAGGCGAGGCCGTGGGTCATCGACAGACCGTCGACATTGAGCGAGACCGACTGATCGACGCCCTGGTCGAGCGCGTTGGAGCCGACGCCGCGCAGCGACATCTGCTCGCCGATCGCCAGCACGGCATTGCCGCTGACGAGGCCCGGAATCTTGGTGACGACATCCTGGATATCGTCGATCGCATAGCGTTCGATCGCCGCCTCGGTGATGACGTTTTCGACCACCGGCACATTGAGGATCGATTCCGCCTGTTTGCGTGCGGTGACGAGAATTTCGGCGTTGCGATCACTTGCGCCAGTCTCGCTCGCGTCTTGTCGCCCAAGCCGTCTGGGACGCCATGGCCAGAGCCATGGTCGCAGCGGAGAGCAGCAGATTGGTGGTCCTCATCGATTTCCTCCTCGTTTACCGCGGGATTTTTCCCGCTGCCGGAGGAGAATGCTCACTGGCCGCTTTACCGCTAGCCAGAACCGCACGACTCAGCCGGAAAAAACTGGCCAGCCTACCCTCCCCAGGTGGCGGTCAACCTAGTGAGATTGTTTCAGATGGACAATGGCTAACTGAGGGTAGTTCTGTTCGGAATACACAGATGTGTTACACGCCGCCGCCGGCAGGCTTGCTTCCCGCAGGTATGCTCGCAGTATTTGGCCGGTAATTCAGGCGGCGGCCTTCTTGGCCAGCTCGCGCTTCACTTTCAGCGCATTGGTCGAAAGCTTGGTGTCCGATGTCTTCTGCAGCCAGTTATCCAGCCCGCCGACATGTTCCACCGAACGCAGGCCATTGGCCGAAACACGGAACTTGAAGCTGCGGTCCAGCGCTTCCGACATCAGCGTGACGTTCTGCAGATTGGGCAGGAACACGCGCTTGGTCTTGTTGTTGGCGTGGCTGACATTGTTGCCGGTCTGGCGGCCTTTTCCGGTCAGTTCGCAGATGCGGGACATGGCTTAACTCGCTTCAGAATGGGGGCCGGGTTTCCGGGGAAGGCGCGCGCATAGCGATTCACCCTTGCGAGGTCAAGGCGCTAGGGCCAAGCGCAGCCGATGACGAAATGGCCGCTTCCCGAACATATGGCGCGCGCTTTGGCCGTAGCGGAGCATGGCGGGGCGGCGGGCGAAGTGCCGGTCGGTGCGGTGGTGGTGAAAGACGGCGCGGTGATCGCCGCCGCGCACAATGCGCCGCGCGGCCTGAGCGATCCGACCGCCCATGCCGAAATGCTGGCGATTCGCGCGGCGGCCTCGGCTTTGGGCAGCGAACGGCTGGAAGGCTGCGAGCTGTGGGTGACGCTGGAGCCCTGCGCGATGTGCGCCGGGGCGATTGCCCATGCACGGATCGCCCGGCTCTATTACGGCGCGGCGGACCCCAAGGGCGGGGCGGTGGAGCATGGTGCCCGGGTGTTCGAGCAGGACCAGTGCCTGCACCGGCCCGAGGTCTACCCGGGGATCGGCGAGGCGGAGGCGGCGAAAATGCTGAGGGAGTTTTTCCGGGAGCGGCGCTAGAGCGGCGTGCGGTATATCTGACCCACCCTGACGGAGCCGATTTTGGCCCAGTTCAAGAAGCGAGGAAGGAGCTATGCGAGCATATAGCGACTGACGAGCGACGCGGAAATGGGCCAAAAGCCGCCCGCGCCGAATGGCGCGGTTTATCCTGAGCGGCAGGCTTGCCAGCCAGCCGAAGGGGGGTGCCTCAGGAAGTCCTCCGGACCGCGTCACGTCGCTGGCACGGGTTCCCGACCCGCACTGCGCGACGTTCCTTGCCGGCGGGCTTCCTGAGGCAATCAGGGTGGGTCAGATATACCGCACGCCGCTCTAAAGCCCGCGCCAGATCTTCAGCTCCGCCGAATCCCGAGGCCCGAAGCTGCGCCGGTCGCAGTCCGCCGGCATGAAGTCCCGCCCATAGCAAAGCCGCAATTCCTTCAGCCAGCCCCGGCGGTTGAGCAGGATGCCGACTTGCTCGCGCTTCCAGTCCGGATTGGCGGCGAGGAAGGCGTTACGAAAATCACCCGCCGTCAGCCCCTCCTGTCGCGACAGCCGGTCGGCATCGGGCCAGCGCAGCGAGCGCCACAGGATCGAACTCGTCCGGAAATAGACCTCGGGCGTCTTGCTCATGCAGCTGCCGTGCTTGGCCCATTCGTGTTCGAGCAGATGCGGCACCGGCGTCATGCACAGGTTGCGGCGGATCAGCTCGGGCGAAGGGCGCGGGGTGACGCTGCACCACTGCGGCGGCGGTCCGCTGCGGGACTCGGGCCAGAGCCCATGGAGGACAAAGCCGAACCGCCCGTTGCGGCCCGAGCATTGCATCGAATTCTTGTCGCCCCGGCAATATTCGGGCGACCAGCTGACCGCGAGAATGTAGCCTGAAATGGCGGTTAGGCGCGGCGGGCCGTCTGGCCGGGGGGCGGGGATCGGCGCGATCCGCTGCGGCAGGCGGCATTGGTAGGCCTGGGCATTCGCCGAATAAGGGAATGTCAGTGCCGCAAGCGCCAGCGCCAGAACCCCGGGCGACAGCAGGATCGGCTTGCCTCGATTCACAGCAATGCAAAATCCAGCCCGATGTCCGCCGCCGGCGCGCTCTGGGTCAGCCGCCCGACCGAGACATAGTCGACCCCCGTCGCGGCAATCGCGCCGATGGTGTCGAGCCGCACGCCGCCCGAGGCTTCGCAGGGAACACGGCCCGCGACCAAGGCCACCGCCTCGCGCAGCTCCGCCACGCTCATGTTGTCGAGCAACAGGTGGCTCGCCCCCGCGCCCAGCGCCGGTTCGATCTGGGCGAGGCTGTCCACTTCGCAGATGATCCGCACGACGCCAGCCGCCCTCGCCCGCCGCACCGCCTCGCCGACGCCGCCGGCCACCGCGACGTGGTTGTCCTTGATCATCGCCGCATCCCACAGGCCCATGCGATGGTTTTGCGCGCCGCCCATCCGGGTTGCGTATTTCTCAAGGTGGCGCAGGCCGGGAATGGTCTTGCGGGTATCGAGCAGAACCGCCTTCGTGGAGCCCATGGCATCGACATACTGGCGCGTCATGGTGGCGATGCCGGAGAGGTGCTGCACGGTGTTGAGCGCGCTGCGCTCTGCCGTCAGCATGGCGCGGGCGTTGCCGGTGAGGCGCATCAGGTCGGCGCCGGCGGGAGCAGCAGCGCCCTCGCCCGCCAGCACTTCGATTGTCATGCCGGGATCGAGCTTGCGGAAGAAGGCAGCGGCAATCGGCAGGCCTGCGACGACGATCGCATCGCGGCTGTCCATCGTGCCCGAGAAGCGCGCCTCGGCGGGGATCACGCTTTCGGAGGTAACGTCATGCCCGCCGCCTGGGAGGCCATCGCCGAGGTCCTCGGCAAGAGTGGCGGCGATGAAGGCGTCGAGGTCGAAGCCGGGAAGGGAGAATTCAGACATGCCCCTCCCATTGCCAACTAGCCCCGTTCGTGTCGAGCGAAGGTTCGGGAGTCGGGCTGGCGCTAGCTCAGTGCACGAACCGCGCCACCACGTCGCGGTAGGACCGCGAAACCTTCACCCGCGCGCCGCTCTCCAGCACCAGGAAGCATTCGCCATTGGTGTGCGGCTTGACCTGGCGGACCTGGTTTAGATTGACGATAGTCGAACGGTGGACCCGCTGGAACACGCGCGGGTCGAGGCGGCGCTCCAGATCCTTCATTGTTTCGCGCAGGATCAGCGAATTGTCGGCGGTGCGGATGCACATGTAATCGCCGGCCGCTTCGATATGTTCGATCGAATCGACGTCGATCCGGAAAATCTGGCCGCGGTCCTTGATGTTGATGAGCTTTTCGAAGCGGCTGGCGCCGGCGTCGGCCTCGTCGGGCATCGCGTCCATCGCATCGGGGGCAACTTCGGCGAGCACGGTCTTGAGCTTCTCCGCCTCTTCGGACGAACGCTTTTCGGCAAGCCGCGTTTTCACCCGCTCCAGCGTGTCGGCCAGCTTGTCCTCATCGACCGGCTTCATCAGATAGTTGATGGCATTGGCCTCGAAGGCCCGCACCGCATGTTCCTGATAGGCGGTGACGAAGACGAACAACGGCGGCTCGATCTCCATCACCCCCTTGACCACGGAAAACCCGTCGAAGCCCGGCATCTGGATGTCGAGGAAGACCAGATCGGGCTTTTCCGTCTTGATCTTGCGGATCGCCTCTCGCCCGTTCGAGCAGGTGTCGATAATCTCGACCTCCGGGAACTTCTCCAGCCGGAGCTGCAAGCCCTGGATAGCCAGCTTCTCGTCATCGACCAGAATTGTGCGGATTGTCATGGGCTGGTCCTGTATTGGAAACGGTATGGGGCGGAGACGCCGGGAGTTTTCAACTGGCGGCAGTGGCGAACGGGCTGGGTGCGGGTGCAGGAGAAGCGATTTCGCGGCGTTCGAACGGAATCTCGATCTGCACGGCGAAGCCGCTTTCGGGCGGATCGAGAATTTCGAAGCGATGCTGGTCGCCATAGGCCTGGACCAGCCGATCGCGCGTATTGGTAAGGCCCACGCCTGTCGAAACCTGTTCGCCACCGTCGAAATTCACACCGGTCATTCTGTTGTCGGTCGTGTCGCTTTGCAATCCGGGACCAGTGTCGGAGACGGTGATGCGAAGGTTTGGTCCGACGAGTTGCGTCGCGATGGTGATTTCCGCACCGGATTCCTGCGGCGAGACGGCATATTTGATCGAATTCTCGACCAGCGGCTGCAGCAGCAGCGAAGGGAGCAAGCCGCCTTCGGTCGCGGGATCGATGGCGAAAGTGGTGCGCAATCGCTCCTCGAACCGCATGCGCTCGATACCGAGATAGAGCTTCAGCGTCTCGACTTCCTGCGCCACGGTCACCCGCCCGGTCGGCTCGTTGGTCAGCGTGTAGCGCAGGAACGAGGACAAGCGGCTCAGCATCGCATTGGCGGGCTCGGTCTGCTTGAGCAGCACCAGCGTCGAAATCGAATTGAGCGTGTTGAACAGGAAATGCGGATTGAGCTGATAGCGCAACATGGCGAGCTGGGCGCTGGTTGCCTGGCTTTCCAGCTGGATCAGCTGGTCGTTCTGCTCCTCGACCTGAAGGAAGAAATTGATCGCGTAATAAAGCGCCGACCAGCTCACCAGCAGTGTTGCATCGAGGTAGAACACCCCGATGAACAGCTGGGCGAAACTGGCTTCGCTGTCCGGCCGGTAAAGCCCGATCACCCAGGCGTCGATGAAGGCATAGAGACCGATCGCAAAAGGCAGGATCAGCGCGGTGACACCCCATGTGATCAGCGGGCGCTGGGCGATCAGCTGGCGGAAAATCACCGCCAGGATCAGCGAGATCGAAAAGCCGGTGATAATCGCGATCAGCACCAGCACGAGAAACGACACCGGCTGCGCATTGGCCAGGCTCGACATGGTCCGCAGCAACATGGCGCCGCCCCAGCCGGCGGCCTGCAGGCGCCAGAAAGCCTGGTTCTTGTTGGCGAAAAAAGGGGTCGGGCGAAAGGGCAGGACAGCCATGCGCATTACTCTAGCCGAAAATGGCCCATGCGGGAAATACCCAGGCGGATCAGTTGGCGCTTTGGCCGGGGAAACGCGCGCGCCAGTCGGCCAGACGGTCCGGGTGCGCGGCGCGCGCCGCAGCGATCGCCGGCAATTCTGCCGCAATCGCCTCGACCCGGTCGCGGTAGCTGTCATGCGTCGGCGCGCGGGTGATGCCGCCACTGTGGCGCTTGCCCCAGCTGGCCATGAAGCGCGGGCCGGCGGCGGGATCGTAACCGGCATTGGCCATCAGCCAGGGCGCCATCCGGTCCGCCTCGCGCTCGTTTCGCCGCATGACGATGTAATTGCGGCCGGCCTGCTCGTTCGCCTGCGGGTGGGCCAGCACGTTGTGCGCCAGTTCGTGGGCGATCATCGTCGCGGCCTCGTCGTCCGAGGCGTGCTCCGCCATCAGCTGCACCGCGATCTGCACCCGCAGGCCGTCGGCGCTGGCGCTCGTGCCCCAGCGTTGCAGGGCAAAGCGGCTGCGGCAGGCCGGTTCGCCGGAAATCGTCACTTCGCGCGCCGGGCTGCCGGAACGCGCGATGGTGAGCGAGACCGAGCCATTCCGGGCAAGCAGCATGTCGATGCGGTCATGCAGCGCGTCGAGCCGCTGACCATTGCGTGCCGTCTTCCTGTCCGCAGCGGCCACTTTTTCGCCGCCGATGGCGAGAACCTCGTCGCCTGCGCGCAGCCCTGCGGCCTCGGCTGGAGAGCCGATGGCGGCGGCCTCGACCGCGATGTCGCCGGCAATGCCAAGGCCGGCACGGGCGAGCGCGGGCTCTTCGTAGAGACCGGCATCGGTCAGCATCAGGCCGATCGCGCTCTGGGTGCGGCGGCACAGCGGCGCATTGGCGCGGGCCAGCCGCCAGCCGATCGACAGCAGCCGCGCGTCATGCGCCTGCCAGTCGCGCATGATCCGCGGGTATTCGGCAGCTGGTGGCCCGGCGATTGCGGCAACGGGGGCCAGCAGCAATGCCAGAAATGTCAGCCCCCGGACCATTCCGCGATCAGCCGCGCGCTTTTTCGATCGATTTCGCCAGCTCTTCCTTGCCGACCGCGCCGGCGTGGATGTCTTCGCCGACGATCCAGCTTGGCGTACCCTGGAAGCCGAGCTGGCGGGCGAAGTCCATGTTGCGCTCGATTTCGGCGGCGATCTGCGGGCTGGCGATGTCGGCGCGTGCCCTGGCGAGATCGAGTCCGGCGACGCGGGCTGCGGCTTCGATGCTCTGGGCGCTGGGTCTGCCAGCGGCGAACAAGGCGTCGTGGAATGCCGGATACTTGCCCTGGCGGGCCGCCGCCAATGCCATGCGGGCAGCCTCGGTGCTTTCGGGCGAGAGGATCGGCAACTCGCGCATCACGACCCTGAGGTCGGGGTTGGCGGCGATCAGCGCTTTCACATCCTCCACGCTCTTGCGGCAATAGCCGCAGGCGAAATCGCTGAACTCGACCAGTGTCAGCTTGCCCGAAGGGTTGCCAAGGACCGCACCGGGAAAGGGATTCTCGACTTCGCTGCGGATACCGGCGAGCCGTTTGCCGTCCTCGCGGCGGCGCAGGTTTTCCATGGCCTGGGGCAAGATTTCCGGATGTTCGAGGACATAGTCGCGGACGACCTGCTCGATCGCCGCGCGGCTTTGGCCGGTCAAGGCCGCTGCAGGATCTGCCCCAAAGCTGCGCGAATGCCACAGCCAGCCCGCCGCCGTTCCGGCTGCGGCGCACAGTACCGCCGCAATTGCCAGCCGCCAGCCCGCGCCCATCTTCTCGATAATGCCAATCATCCGCCCCCGCCTACTTGCGTTTGCGCTGGCGTTCAATTGCCGCGCGCGCCTGCAGGGCGATATCCTGCGCGCGCAGCCAGTCGGGCGAGCCTTTGGGCAGTGCCGCTTCCGCCGCCTCGGCGCTGGCCAGGGCTTCGGGCATGCGCTGGCTCATCGCCTGCTGCTCGGCACTGGCGAGCCGGGCGCGCGGCAGGTCGCCATTGGCGGCATAGACCACGCCAAGCTGATACCAGGCGAAGGGGTTCTCGCGGTCGCGCGCCACTGCCGCCTTAAGTACGCGCTCGGCCTCGGCGAAGTTCTTCGGGTCTTCGGTGGCGATCAGAGCGTGGCCGAAAGTGGTGGCAATCAGCGGCTGGTTGCCGGTTAGCTCGGTCGCCCGGCGCAGCGCCGCCAATGCCTCGGCGGGTTTGCCCGCCTCGAGCAGGATCTGGCCCTTCAATTCGAGGAAATAGGGATCGGCAGGCGCCTGCGCGAGCAGCCGGTCGGTCTCGGCCATGGCCTTGTCGAGATGCGCATCCTTGTGCCAGGCATAGGCACGGGCATAGCGCGCGGGCACGCTGCTCAGATAGTCGGGATATGTATTGAAGGTGTCGCGCGGCGTGCCCAGGTAGCCGAACAGCTTGGCCTTGGCGCGCAGGAAGCGGGCCTGCAGTGCCGCGTCGTCGGGCCTGGTCCAGGCGGGATCCCTTTGATAGCTGTCCTGCAGCGCGGCGATGCGGTCGCTGGTGACGGGATGGGTGCTGTAAAATTCGTCGTCGTCGTCTTTGCGGTAGCCCTGGCGGATCGCCATGTTCTCCAGCTTCTTGAAAAAGGCGACCGATCCGCGCCCGGAAATCCCCGATTTGGACAGGTACTGCATGCCGGCCGCATCGGCGGTGGCTTCCTGGGCGCGGCTGAAGGCGAGGTATTTGCCCATGGCCGCTTGCTGTCCGGCCATGATCACGCCCATCGCGGCGTCCCCGGCGCCCGCCGCTGCGGCTGCCGCGCCGAGCAGTAGCGAAAGAATGCTGATCCCGGTCGATGCCTTGGCGCCGCCGTTGATCACCGCGTGGCCGCCGGTGACATGGCCAAGTTCGTGCGCGATCACGCCCTGGACTTCGCCCGCGGTGTCCGCCGCATTGATCAGCCCGCTGTTGACATAGACCGCCTGCCCGCCGGCAACGAAGGCGTTGACCCCGGAATCGTTGATCAGGACGATATCGACATTGCGGGGATCGAGGCCGGCGGCCGCCACCAGAGGCGCAGCCATATCGCGCAGCAGAGCTTCGGTCTCGGCATCGCGCAGGACCGACTGCGCCGCCGCTGGCTGGGCCGCGAGCAGGCCGGCGGCCAGCATTGCGGCGAGGATTGCGGCAGGGCGCGCTGCCGGGCCGGAAAAGGGCGAGCAAAACATGGCGGCGGCTAGCGCCTTGCGGGGTGAACCGGGGCTGAAGCGATGATAGCTGGGCCGGACATCGACCGGAACCCTAGCCGATAGAATGGCACAGCGCCACCGCGCCGCTTTGGCGCGATGGCGCTCGTTGCCGGAAATGCAGGAAAATCAGCCGAGCAGCTTGCGCGCCGCGCGTTCGAGCAGCGCGGTATCGTCCGCAATCTCGCCGAGCAGCACCACTTCGCCGTTTTCGAGCCGGCGCGCGACGAGCACGGTGAATTCGCTGCCTTCCGCCGAAACGCTGGACAACGGCTGGTGATCGAGCTGGCGCAATTTGCGCGCGAGCCGTTCCTGCGGGGACTGGCGGGCAATCGCAGGGGTCGCGCTTTCTTCGCGGCGCAGCCTGCGTTCTTCCTTGACCACGCCCTTGAGACCGCCGGGAGCGGAAGCAAGGTAGCCGGCGAAAGCACCGCGCTCCAGGCCTTGCCGCTGGGCGTGGCCGAGGGCGGAGGCAAATTCGGCAAGACGGGTCTTGTCGTATTCGGCGCCGAACACCAGCTTGACCACCGGTGTCATCGGCGCCCGGCCTTGCGCGGTCAGACCGGCATCGGCAGCCAGTTCGGCGAAGCCTTCGGGATCGGCGGCGGCGGCGAGCGAGAAGTCGTAGGCCCGCCCGATCGCGGCATAGAGCGTCTGGCGCGACCGGTCTTCCGTCCCTTGCGCGGCATTGGCGAATTCACGGGCCGAGGCGAGCCAGTCGGCGAGCTCCATCGCATCGGGGGATTCATTGGACAATTCGTCGGCCAGCTCCAGCAGGCCGTCGGCCTGTCCGACGATACCGGTTCCGGTGAATTCTGGCAATTCTGCGGTAAGGTCCAAAGGCTCGACAACGACCGCGCCCAAACCGGCACCGGCATCCGCCTCGGTCGTCAGTTCGAACGGCTCATCGGGATCGGCAGCAAATTCGGCGGTCAGCTCAAGGGGTTCTTCTTTCTCACGCCAGTCGCCATCGCGGGCAAAGCCGGCAGGCGCCATCTCGGCGAACTTGGGCTGAGGCCACAATCCTTCAGGATCGGCCGGGTCGATCGAACCCACAAGATCGATCACGTCGTCTTTTTCGATATCGACCGGTCCATCGGCCCATTCAGTCATTGGTTCATCCAGACGCGCCGGTTCCGGCACGGTAACGAGTGCATTGTCGATCTCGAGCAACAGCTTGTCGGTTGTCTGCTGATCGGCCAGTTCCTTCCAGTTGATCACGCCATAGATGAAATCGATGGTATCGTCGTCGCTGGAAAATGGCAACAGGATGCCCCGGTACATTATCGTCGCGCCGCGCTGGTTGACGAATTCGGCCTCGAAGCCGATCGGCGCCTGGTTGGCGATGATCTGCAGGTAGTGGTCGGTTATGCGTGAGAGCAGCGAGCGGCTGGGCACATCCGACAACTTAGTGATCGGCCCATCGGTGCCGCATTCCTTGGCCAGCTCGCCGCCCAGGAACGCCACTGCGGGGTCTTCGATGCCGCTGGTGAAGTCGAGCAGCACGCTGTAGGGACCGAAATCCGGCAGATGGTCGGGATCGAGCTCTTCGATCGACGGAAAACTCTGATCTACCAGCAGGCTCGCCCAGAAATTATAGGCGCGCACCTGCATGCGCCGCTCGTCCTGGCCGATGGCCAGCGGCGGCGGTTCGCGTCCGGTATCGTCGTCTCCGGTATCCTGGTCCGGAAGTTCCTCCTCAGGCAAATCATGACCCGAAAAGCTCCCGCGCAACGTATCCATGTGGCTTCCCCATAGGCACTGGTGGTCCCGTTTTGGCGCAACGTGGTAAACTTACCGTTAAGCTGAACGGGAAATCCGCAGACAGCCTCCTAATTCGCGGCGACCTCGCCGGTGTCGGCATCCAGCCGGCCCTCGCCGGGCTTTGGCATGGGGGCGAACAAGCGCAGTAAAATCAATGTCACCAGCAGGAAGCCGGCGGCGGCGTGCAAGGCAAAGGGCAGATCGACCCAGTCCGCCATGGCCCCCCATACCCACGAGCCGATCGCCATGCCGCCAAAGGTGATCGCCTGGTAGATCGACAGGCAACGCCCGAGTATCCGGTCGGGCGAACGCATCTGCATGGCGACATTTATGCTGGTCAGCGCCGCGACCCAGCCGGCTCCGGCGATGAAGGTCGCGGGCAGTGCCTGGGCGATCGAATGGGCTGCGGCGAGCACCGACTGCGCGACGATGAAGGCCAGCGTCGCCACCGTCAGCACCGTCTCGGTGCCCCAGCGCCGCCGCGCCTTGCCGATGAACAGCGCCGCCAGGATCGAACCGATGCCGAAAGCACCAAGCATCATGCCATAGTCGATCTCGTCGCCGTTCAGCCGCTCGCGCACCACCATCGGCACCAGCGCCTGATAGCCCGCGACGCCGAAGCCCAGAATATTGCCGCGCAGCAGGATCCGGCGGATCGACGGCGAAGTGGCGCAGAAATGGAGCCCGGCGCGGATCGCCGGCAGCATCGGCTGGCGCACCGGCGCGGCCACTCCGGGCCGCCAGCGCAGCAGCACCGCGATCATCGCGATATAGCTCACCGCGTTGACCAGAAAGGCGAGGCCGACATCCCAGATCGAGATCAGCAGGCCGCCCAGTGCCGGGCCGACGCTGCGGGCGAGATTGAAGGCGATGGTATTGAGCGAGATCGCCTGCGGCAGATCGGCCTGGCCGACCTGCGCGCGCACCGATGCCTGCCAGGCCGGCGAATTGAGCGCGGTGCCGGTCCCGACGATGATGGTGAAGGCAAGCAGCAGATAGGGAGTGATGTCGCCGTGATAGGTCAGAAACGACAGCACCGCCGAGGCGACCAGCATGCCGCATTGAGCGACCAGCATCACCCGCCGCCGGTCGAAATTATCGGCGATGGCTCCGGCAAAAATGCCGAACAGCATGATCGGGATGGTCGTCGAGACCTGCACCAGCGCCACCATCCGGTGCGAGGTCGTCAGGTCGGTCATCAGCCAGGCGGCGCCGACCGACTGGATCGTCGCGCCCAGGCTGGTCGACAGATTGGCGATCCAGATCGCGCGGAAGGCCGGATAGCGGAATGGCGCGAAGGTGCCGCCCGGCTGCATGCGGGGCTGCAATTGCGCCTCCGCCTGTGCCGCCGCCAACTTTTCGGGGGGTGATTCCCTGTCCGCCATGGATTTCGGTTAGGGAGCGCGGACAGATGCCGCAAGCCCCGGACCGGACGAGCCTGACCCAGTGGCCGGTACTTGCCAGCGGCCCGGCGCTTGCGCCATGATCGGCCACCGATGAAACACCCGCCCTCACCCTGCGACACCACCTGCCGGATCGATCCGCAAACCGGCTGGTGCCTCGGCTGCAAGCGCACGCTCCGGGAAATCGCCGACTGGCCGATGCTGACGGCGCTGGAGAAACGGGAGATGCTGGAGGGCTTGCGGGGCAGGGGCTGACGTCTGGCAGTGCTGCTACACCCTCTCCAACGGCACATGGGGCAACGGCGGCAACTCAACCTTTATCCTGTCACCGGCACGGACGATGCCGCCAGTCCTCACCACAGACATAATTCCCGCCTTCCGCACCACTTCGCCCGCTGGCCCGCGATCGAGCACGGCTTCCAGAAGGCCATGCTGGAAACGCTCGATCTGAGAGCATGGGTTGCGCAGACCGGTGACTTCCAGTTGCACTGCGTCACCGATCAGCAGGCTCGTGCCCCGGGGCAGGCCGAGCAGGTCCAGGCCCGATGTTGTAATGTTTTCGCCCAGTTCGCCCGGGCCGACCTGAAATCCGCTCGCCGAGAGCTCTGCGAACAATTCGGCGTGGACCAGGTGGACCTGACGCAGATTTGGCTGTGCCGGGTCCACTGCCACCCGGGATCGATGTTTGACCGTCACCCCTCGATGCGCGTCGCCTTCGATGCCTTCTCCGGCAATCAGCTGCACTTCGTTGGCAACCCGCTTGGCAAAGTTATGTTGTGCATCTCGTGCAACCGCAACGACCCAACCCGGCATCGGCATCTCAATCCGCCTCCCGCACCCTCAATAAAACCCGCCCAATTTCCCGTGATCCCAGGTCACCGTGCGGAACGGCGTCAGCCGCAGGACGACGCGCTTGGCCAGCGAGGCCCGCACCTGTTCGCTCATTTCCGCGCTCAGGCTGCCCGACATGGCCCGGTCCGCCCGCACCAGCGCCATGTTGCGCGCGATCTCGTCCGGATCGCCGATGATCTCCGCGTCGCAGTAGAGGATCGCCGATTTCAGCTCGCGGTAGGCCTCGCCGCTTTCGACCAGCAATGTGGCGCGCGGGTCGCGTTCGAGGTTCTTCACCTTCTGGCTCTTGCGGAAAGTGGTGATGACGACCCGGCCCTCGCCGTCGATGCCGTAATTCATCGGCACCGGATGCGGCATGCCGTCCGGGCCATTGGTGACGATGATGATGCGGGTCTGCTCTTGCAGATAGGTGCGCAGTTCCTGCGGCGTCATGCTGATCGTATCGCGGCGCGACGGCATTGCTCTTCTCCCCGCTGGTCCGGTCTTGCCCGCACTATCGCATGAACAGCGGGTCGCCTCCAGTCACCAGCCGCCGCAAGGACGCCCGCGCCAGCCGCTCGACTTCCACCTTGCGCCGCGCCGCTGCCAGCGGGCGCGACGGGGCCGGGCGGATGATCTCGCCGTCATAGCCGTCGGCAACGATCACGCCGCAGCTTTCGGGCAGGAAGGCCTGGGTTTCGAGCGGCGAGCGGTCCAGCTCCGGCGGCAGGCCCCAGTAGAAGCGGTCGCAATAGTCGAGGTAATCGGGCCATTTGCCATCGCCCAGCAGATCCGCCCGGCTGACCTTGATTTCGACGATGACGACATGCCCCCTGGCGTCGATCCCCATCAGGTCGGCGCGGCGATTGTTGCGCAGCGGCATCTCCGCCAGGCACCAGATGTCGTTGCGGGCGAACAGCCGGGCAATACCGCGCGCCACGGCAAGCGCGGCACGTTCATCGGCAATCGGAATGGGGAGCGAATTGCCTTCGGCCATGCCCCCTTATTGGGAACATAGAGGGAACTTGCAAGGCGCTTTGTGTGGAAGTTCCGTCAGGTGAAACGCAGCAGCCCCGCCGCGCCGGGTGCGGGCGACAGCATCATCAGCGCATCGCGCGCGGTCAGGAATTCCTGCCACAGCGCCTGGGCAGCAGCGCCCGGGCTGGCGCCGCGGGCGTGGACCGCCAGCAGCGCCGACAGACCCGGCTCCATGATCGCGCTCAGATCCTCGACACCCTGTTCGGCAAGATTGCGCCGCCAGCCGCCGGCATCGCGCATTGCCGCCGGAAAATTGCGGATATGCGCCGTCATCGGTTCTGCCGACAGCCCGGCGAGCGTGGCGACCACCCCGGCGGCGTCATGCAGCGCGGACCACTTCATGCTCATGGCGCTGGCCGAAGCCTGGCCGAACCCCGCCCGGCCGGAAGACGGCATGATGCCGCCCGGCGAATTGGTCTTGATCAGGTCGATCGGCGTCGTATCCATGCCGGGAACATAGCGGCATCCCCGTTGCCAAATCGCTAATCCGCTTGGCGAATCCGCCCGGGGGCTATGCAAGCGCGCCAAAACCCCGCACCAAGCGCAGAACAAGCAACCAACGGGATTCGGGGAACAATGGCGGCCAAGGCAGCAATTTTCGCGCGCGACGAATGGCGGCGGGACTGGTCCGTCGTCGCTGCCTCGCTGGCCGGCATCACCCTGTGCTCCAGCCATGGTTATACCATTGGCGTGATGATCGGCCCGCTGGAAGAAGAGTACGGCTGGTCGCGCGCGGGCATCACCGGCGGGCTGCTGATCATTTCGTTTCTCGCCGTGTTCCTTGCCCCGCTGGCCGGCCGGTTGTCCGACCGTGTCGGCCCGCGCAAGGTGGCGCTGGCGGGAATACCGCTGTTCTGCCTTGCCTTCGGCCTGCTGGGCACGGCCTCCAGCGATATCCGCACCTGGTGGGCGCTGTGGTTCCTGCTGACGCTGGGCAACATGTGCATCCTGCCGACGATCTGGACGGCGGAAATCAACCGGCGGTTCGATCGCAACCGCGGCATGGCGCTGGCCTTTGCCCTGTGCGGCACCGGCCTGGCTTCCTTCCTGCTGCCGCCCATCGCCTCGCGGTTGATCCCCGAAGTGGGCTGGCGCGGCACCTATGCGATAATGGCTGTGGCCGGGTTTCTAGTGGTCTTCCCGATCGCGCTGTGGGGGTTTCGCGGCCCGAAGGACAGGCTGCCCCCGGCCCCGGCGGCAGGGCAGGCTCATTCGGCCACCGCTCAACCTGTCTCCGGCGAATTGCGCGACGAATACCGTTCACCGCGCTATCTCAAGCTGCTCGGCGCCTCGACCATGTTCTCGATAACGATCTGCGCCTTGACCACCAATTCGGTGCCGGTGCTTCGCAGCATGGGCCACAGCGCCATCGCCGCTGCCGACACCGCAGCCTGGATGGGCCTTGGATCGGTGATCGGCAGGATTGCCGGCGGTTTCCTGCTTGACCGCTTCGACGCCAAGAAAGTTGCGGCAGCAAGCGTGATGGCGCCGATGGTGACGGCCTTGCTGTTGATCTATGGCGGCGATGACCGCTTGGTCGCCACGGCGGCCTGCCTGATCCTGGGCCTTGCCATCGGCACCGAGGTCGATGCCTGCTCCTATCTTGCTGCGCGGCATTTCGGCCTCAAGAATTTCGGCGCGCTGTTCGGCATGATCAACGGGCTGATGCTGCTGGGCAACGGCCTCGCGCCTTTCGCGGCGAACTACATCTACGATATCACCCGCAGCTACGATCCGGTGCTGTGGGTGCAACTGCCCGCCTGCGCGGCCTCGGCGATCTTTTTCATGATGCTGGGAAAATACCCGGAAACAGCTGCCCCGGCCGCAACTCCGCCTCCGGACCGCGCGATCGCGGCATGAGCTTAGCCGCGACATAGCACTGGCAAGGAGCCATTTGCTCTGCTAACCGCGCCCCCGCACCAGTATTGGTTCAGGCACCCGTAGCTCAGCTGGATAGAGCGCTGCCCTCCGAAGGCAGAGGTCACAGGTTCGAATCCTGTCGGGTGCGCCAGCTTTTCCAAGGTTGGCGGCGGCAAGGGGCAGGCCAGCTTACCCCTTGCCGTGGTCATGATCAGAACGAGAACTTGATCGTCCCGCCCCAGGTCCGCTGGTCGCCGGGGGTGCCGGCGATCAGGCCGACGTTGCCGGGCGCGACCTGCAGCAGCTCGATGTATTTCTTGTCGAAGGCGTTGCGCACCCAGCCGAAGACATCGAAGCCCTCGCCGCGGAAGCCGGCCCGGAAGTTGGTCAGAAAATAGCCATCAATCCCGGTGTAGATCGACGGCGAAGCGTTCGACTGGAAGTCAGACCGGTAGTTGCCATCGACGCCTAGGTAGGCCTGCCCTTCCTTGGCCAGCAAGGACACCGGCGCATTGACTTCGGCGCCGTAGGAAAACGCCCACTTCGATACGCCCGGCAGGCCCTGGCCCGAGATGTCGCAGGCGCGCGGGCTGAGCGCACCCGGGACGCCCGCCGGGCCGGGAGCCTGGCTGCCGTCAGCAGCGACGAAAGTTCCGCCGGAAAGCTCGGGCGGGCAGGGCGCATTGGTGAACTTGACGTATTTGGCATCGGTATAGGCAGCGTTGGCGTAAGCCGTGAACCGATCGCTGGTGCGGACCTTGAAGTCCGCCTCGATGCCCTGCGAGCGCACCTTTTCGGCGTTGGCGAGATAGCCGCGCACCGTGCCGAACTGCCCGCCGTTGACCGTCGCCTGGAAATCCTTGATCTCGGTGTAGTAGGCGGAGAGGTTGAAGGTCGCCTTGCGGTCCCAGAACTGGGTCTTGATGCCCACTTCGAAGTGATTGACCGATTCCGGCTTGACCGTGCTCGCGCTGAGATCGGGCACGTTTGCCGTGGTGAGCGGCAGACCGTTCTGGTTGATGCCCAACGTCTTGAAGCTCTTCGCGTAAGTCGCAAAGGCGAGGACGTCTGGCGCGATCTTGTAATTCAGGTTGAAGTCGTAGCTGAAGTTCCATTTGCTGGCCGACGGCGAAGTATTCTGCGGCTGGTACACACCGCACTGCGCCGCCAGAGCCGTGCCGGCGGTCGGCGCTGGCGAGCAACTGATCACCTGGCCCGCCCCGTTGGTCACCACGCGCTGATAGAAGCCCTCCTTCTTGTCATAGTTGATACGGATGCCCGGCTGGATAGTCAGCGAATCGGTCAGCTTGTAACTGACCTGGCCGTAAAGTGCTGCACTGTCGCTCTTGAGGAACTGGGTGTTGGTCGCGGTCAGCCCATTGAGAATGCTGGCATCGGCGGCCTGGGCGCCGGTCAGGCTCCAGCGGCTGGCGTCGGAGCCCTGCTGCTCGGTGCCCTGCGTGTCGATCCGCTGCTTGAAACCGAACAGACCGACCACAAAGTCGATCTTGTCGCCCTCATAATTGTAGCGGAACTCCTGACTGTACTGGTTCTGCTGCGAGGGATTCTGTGACTTTGAGACGATCGACAGGCCGGTAAAGTCGCGGTCGTTCTGCGGCTTCCAGTCCCAGAAGCGCCAGGCGGTGATCGAGGTGAAGGTGCCGGGGCCAAGATCCCACTTCACCCGCGCCGAGGCACCGCCGATAATGTTTCCGGCTTGAAGCGGGGCGTCGATGTCGGTCAGGCGGTCATAGACATCGCGGCTGGGAACCGCATAGTTCCTGCCGGGATTGGCGGCGTTCAGCGCCGCAACCAGCGCGTCATACTGACGCGTGAGCGCACGCTGCGTCGTGCCGATGCGGACGAAAGACGTGCCGCAGCATTGGGGGTCCTGCCTGCTGTAGTCGCCCGAAAGCGTGATGCTCAGATTGTCGCTGGGCTTGAACAGCAGCTGGGCGCGGATGCCGAGATTGTCCTGCTCGTTGATCCAGCGCCTGGTCGTGACGTTGTAGATCGTGCCGCGGCGGCTGGTCGAGGCGATGGCGATGCGCGCCGCGACTGTGTCGGACAGCGGGCCCGAGATGGCGGCCTTGGCCTGCTTGTAGTTGAGATTGCCCAGCGTCAGCTCGGCCCTGCCCTCGAAATCGAAAGTCGGCTGGTTGGTGGTAATGTTGATCGCCCCGGCCGTGGTATTCTTGCCATAGAGTGTGCCCTGCGGCCCGCGCAGCACTTCGACCTGCTCGACATCGAGGAAGTCGAAAGTCGCTGCGGCGACACGCGAGTTGTAGACGTCATCGACATAGATGCCGACGCCCTGCTCGAAGCCGTCGCTGGTCAGGCCGAACGGCACGCCCAGACCACGGATGTTGACCGAGGTGTTGCGCGGGTTCGATGTGTAGACCTGTAGAGTTGGGGCAAGCTGCTGGAGCTTGACGATGTTGAAGTTGCCGGTGGATTCGATGCTGTCGCCCCGGATCACCGAGATCGCCAGCGGCACCGCCTGCGCTGTTTCCTGGCGGCGGCGCGCGGTGACGATGATCACATCGCCGCGGCTGGGCTCGTCTGTGACCTGAGCTTCATCGACCGCGGCGGAATCGACAGCGGCCTCATCGGCCGACGCGGAAAGCGCAGCGCTGCCGGCGGCACCGTCATTGGCAAAAGCGGGCAGAGTGAAGAACGCGGCACCGGCGGCACCGGCGAGCAAAAGGGCACGGGAAATCATTACTTCCTCCTTGAAGTGTGCGCGGCGACTCCCATTGGTCGGGGTCGTGCCGCGCGTTTTTTGTTATGTTCGGGTTGGGTTTGACCGGTCAGTTCGGCTTGAACCGCTTCTTCTCGGTTACGTCGATTTGCACGACCCGGCCCTCGTGGACGGTGATCGATACACTGCCATATTTCAGACCGGCCAAAGCCTTGCGCACCTCGCCGAAACTCTCCTCGAGTGCAGGGTCTTCCTGAGGATTTTCGGGATGCTCATTCGTGCTGGTCATGGCTGGCTCCGCCAATTTTGTGGTTGCGTGAAAACAAGTCGCAGTGACCCGGCACGCAAACTGGACAGCTGGCGCGCTGGTTCCCCACATGGCAATTTTACGGACAGAATTTGCGGTCGACCGCTCGATTTTGTTTGCGAAGCCGAATGGCAAGGATGCCCCGGGCTTCGAATGCCTCTATAATCTCAATTATATTGATAGACATTAAATTTCTTCTGTGCGGAGATGAAGCGGAACTTCTTGCCCGGTTGTGGAATTGTTGATTTCCAGGTCGAGGAACATCGACCACGCAAGCCTCGCTTGGGACGTCGGTCTCTCGGATCGTGTTATAGCGAAACCATGGTGCTCATCGTCGGCGAGCTTGATGCGTCACCTTTTCCGCCATTCGTTGCAGCTTGTTTGCCCTTGAAGGCGCGGGCAACGTCCTCAATGACAAACGCGGCGCGGGAGAATTTCAGCGTGTCCGCGAATTATACGCCGCCGCTCTTGCCGCCACAATCGCCCGCCGCTCCGCCGCCGACACCCTCGGCAAGTCCGCCATCGCCGCCAGTTCGGCAAGCTTGACCACTTTCAACTCGCGGATCAGGCCGTCCTTGGTCAGCCCCTGCGGGATCGCCTGCCAGCGCATGATGCCGATACCGTCGCGCAAGC
This sequence comes from uncultured Alphaproteobacteria bacterium, assembly GCA_963775115.1. GTDB lineage: Bacteria > Pseudomonadota > Alphaproteobacteria > Sphingomonadales > Sphingomonadaceae > Novosphingobium. Next base: position 430,736 of record CAVZHP010000003.1, on the reverse strand, counting down.
CAGCGGTATCGAGCCAGTTGGCCGCGCCGGGATCGCTGCGGGCGATGGCATAGGTCACGGTTCCGTCGGCATTCGGCGTCGTCTGGCTGTTGTTGAGGCAGACCTGCGCCCTGGTCGCGTCGGGCGCGATCATCCAGGGGTTGTTGAGCTGGAAGCCGGTGTATTTCGCACCCGAGGGGTTGAGCGTCACCACCATCGCCTCGTCGTCCTTGAGGCTGAAATTGAGCCCGGCAACGAAACCCCAGCCGCCGGGACGGGCCATGGGTTCGGACCTGGTGTTGGCCTTTAGCCCGCCGAACCAGATGTCCGGGAAACCGGCCCAGAAGCCCATGTAGCCGTGGAGGTCTTCGAGCACCTTGGCCTTGACGCTGGCAAGCGTGTAAGCGGCGGGGCGGACCGTATCGAGGCGGCGGATCGACAGGCGCGCCGGGCGCTGGGTCCAGGGCGAGAGGATGTGGCGCACGCCGATGGAGCATAAGCCTTCGGGCGGGATGGTCAGGTGATTGGGTCCGTCCGCAGTGCCGCCAAGCGTGATGCGGAAGCTGCCGTCCGGGTTCACCACCAGTTCGCGGTCACTGATCATCGAAGTGGAATGCACGTCGTTGTGCTGTCCTGCGGTGACCGTCATGATTTTCGCGGCCTGCGCCATCGAGCCCTTGTCGACCTCGATCAGCAACTGGGTGGGGCGGCTGTCGCGGTGGAACTGGCCGATTATCTCGTAACGCCCGCCGCCTTCGATCCCGCCGGTCTGGTAGAAGGCGTCGGGGTTGTCGCCGGAGGTGCCGACTCCCGGCAACGTGTAGCCCATCCAAGTGCGCGGCGTATCGTCGGTTGCCCAGATGAAGGCAGGGCTGGTTGGCCGCTCGATGCATTCGGCGAAGATCAGCGAGCGGGTCCACTGCGCGATCGATTCGTCGAGCGTCGCGGCGGCGTCGGGCAATCTGGCCCGGTCCCTGGCCATCAGTTCGGTGCGGACCTGGGCCTGGATTCTTTTGACGGCGGGGTCGGCGGAGAGTTGCATGACGATGCGCTCGGCCCAGATCTGCTCGGGGCTGGCCATCCACGGCAGGGGGCGGCGGCGGGCGGCTTTGGCGAGAGCGCCACCGGGCAAGGCGGCAACGCCCGCTCCCAGCAGTGCGAGCGCGGTGCGGCGATCAAGTGCGGTCATGGTCCTGTCCCTCTTTCTTATTATCGCGGACAGGCTAGCGCCTTGGCGCGCCGCTGCAAGCCCCGGCTGCGCCCCAAAGTCATGTAGCTAGACCTTCAGCCCCGCCAGAGCCTCCAGTTGCTCAAGGTAATGCACGCAGGACCGGGCAGCACAGTCGACCGAGACCATGCTCGCTCCGGCAGCGAACATGCCGCCGATCCGCTCCGCTGTCTGGCCGGGATCGCCCATCGGATCGAACTGGCCTTCGAAGCGCAGGATCAGCTCGAGCGGCTTGTCCCGCGCCGACCAGGCAGTGCTATCGCGCGCCGCAGCGATCATCGCCGCCAGCTCCTGCGCGCCCAGCCCGAACGGCATCCAGCCTTCGCCCAGCTCGACCGCGCGGCGCAGCGAGCGGCCACTACGCCCGCCGATCCAGAACGGCACGTGGCTTTGCACGCCGCAGGGATCGACGATGAAGCCGGAAAAGTCGTAATGCGGCCCGTGGTATTCGGGCAGACGATGCCCGAAGCTCGCCCGGATCGCCCGCAGCGCATCGTCGCCGCGCGCGCCGCGTTCTGCAAATTCCGCGCCGCCGAGGCCAAGCAGCTCGAACTCGGGCTTGAGCGAGCCCACACCCAAGCCCAGCACCAGCCGCCCGCCGCTCAGCCGGTCGAGCGTGCCATAGCGCTTGGCTATTTCTAGCGGGTGCGAATAGCCCAGCACCAGCACATAGGTCGTCAGCCGGATTCGCGAGGTGCGTGCGGCGAGGAAGCCCAGCGTCGACAGCGGATCGTAATACCGCCCCCCGCGCACCGCCTCGACATCGGGCGGAATACCGACATGTTCGGAACAGGTCAGGTGATCGAAACCCAGCCTATCGCCCGCCTCGGCGATAGCGATGAAATCCTGCGGCCTGGCGTCGATCTCCCACTGCGGCCGTCCGCCGCCGGCGAGCGCGAGGCCGGGGGTGAGAATGCCGTAGCGGGAGGGCCCAATCGGGGACATGCTATTGCGTGTCCCCGATCAAGCCGCAAAGGCCGCCATGGCCGCGTACATCGACGGGCGGGCGTCGCGGACCGGGTCACTGCCGTCCCACTCGGCCGCCGCCTGGCGCATGGTCTCGAACCAGGGATCGAACAGGCCGGGCAGCATCAGCTGAACGAGCACCGGATCGTCCACCCCGACCGGCTCGCAATAGATCTCGATCGACTTGCCGGTCGAGGGGTCCTTCATGTCCACCACCACCTCCAGCGGCTTGCCCGCGTCCGCCATCATCCTGAGCGCCTTGTCGAAGTCGGCGGCATAGTAGGCGACGTGGTGCAGTCCGCCCCCGGGATGGCGGGTGAGGAACTCGTTGTAGGCCGAGACGCAGCCCGGCTTTGGCGTGATGATCTCGATGCAGCTCTCGCCCGAATAGACGAAGGCGACCTGGATCGACAGCGGATGCTGCTCGCCCCGGTAGTCACCCATGCCGCCAGCCGCGTCGAGCTTGAAGAACGGCCCGATCCCGGCAGCGGCGAACCGCTCGATCGCCTTGTCGAAGTGGGGATAGACATAGCAGGAGTGGGCGGGGTTGCCGAGCAGGCGGGACATGGTTCTCTCTCCGTGCGGTGTTGTTCTGGTTGGGCGGGAGGCTGTCACACGGCGGGGGGCTTGTCGAGACGGGTACGCTGTTCCTCTTCGCCCCTGCGCAGGCAGGGGCCTAACTAAGCTCACCTCCTCACGCCACGGCTGCATCAGGACGCCAGATTAGCTGGACCCTTGCCTGCGCAGGGGCGACGAAAGTGAGAATGGTATCGACAGCTGCGAACCCTACTCCGCTGCCTCCCTCGCCCGTTCGAGCAACCCGGCGAGATACTGCCCGGTGAAGCTGCGCGGGTTTTCCGCCACTTGCTCCGGCGTCCCTTCCGCGACGATCTCCCCGCCGCGCACGCCGCCTTCCGGGCCCAAATCGACGATCCAGTCGGCCACCTTGATCACATCGAGGTTGTGTTCGATCACCACCACCGAATTGCCCTGATCGACCAGCCGCTGCAGCACTTCGAGCAGCTTGCGCACGTCCTCGAAATGCAGACCAGTCGTCGGCTCATCCAAGATATACAGCGTCTGCCCGGTGGAGCGCCGCGAGAGTTCCTTGGCCAGCTTCACCCGCTGCGCCTCGCCGCCCGAGAGCGTCGTCGCCTGCTGGCCGACCTTGACGTAGCCGAGGCCGACTTCGTTGAGCATGTGCATCTTGTCGCGGATCGGCGGGACGGCCTTGAAGAACTCCTCGGCGTCCTCGATCGTCATGTCGAGCACGTCGGCGATCGAGTGGCCCTTGAACTTCACTTCCAGCGTCTCGCGGTTGTAGCGCTTGCCGCCACATTCCTCGCAGGTGACATAGACGTCGGGCAGGAAGTGCATCTCGATCTTGATCAGCCCGTCGCCCTGGCAGACCTCGCAGCGGCCGCCCTTCACGTTGAAGCTGAAGCGCCCAGGCTTGTAGCCGCGCGCGCCGCTTTCGGGCAGGCCGGCGAACCAGTCGCGGATCTGGGTGAAGGCGCCCGTATAAGTGGCGGGGTTGCTTCGGGGCGTGCGGCCGATGGGGGACTGGTCGATCTCGATGACCTTGTCACAATATTCGAGGCCGGTGATCCGGTCGTGCGGCCCGGCGATGACGCGCGCGCCATTGAGTACGCGCGCGGCGCCTGCCTGCAGCGTGTCGATGATCAGGCTGCTCTTGCCGCTGCCGGACAGGCCGGTGACGCAAGTGAAGGTGCCGAGCGGGATCGCGGCAGTGACCCCGCGCAGATTGTTGGCGCGGGCATTGTGGACCGTGACCTTGTGGCCATTACCCTTGCGGCGTTTGAGCGGAACTTCGATGCGGCGGGCGCCGGTGAGGTATTGCCCGGTGAGCGAGTGGGGCGCGGCGAGGATGTCTGCCAGCGTGCCCTGCGCGACGATCTCGCCGCCATGCACACCCGCGCCGGGGCCAAGGTCGACGATGTGGTCGGCGTGGCGGATCGCGTCCTCGTCGTGCTCGACGACGATCACGGTGTTGCCGAGATCGCGCAGGCGTTTGAGGGTTTCGAGCAGCCGGTCGTTGTCGCGCTGGTGCAGGCCGATGCTGGGCTCGTCCAGCACATAGAGCACGCCGGAAAGCCCCGAGCCGATCTGGCTGGCGAGACGGATGCGCTGGCTTTCGCCACCGGAAAGGGTACCTGAAGTCCGGTTTAGGTTCAGATAATCGAGCCCGACATTGTTAAGAAAACCAAGGCGTTCGTTGATTTCCTTGAGTATAGCCTTGGCAATCTGCTGCTGCTGCGAAGTCAGCTTGCCGTCCAGCGTGGAGAACCAGCCGAGCGCGTCCGAGACCGACAGCTGGCTGACCGACGAGATGTCCTGCATGGCAATCTTGACGGAGAGCGCCTCGGGCTTGAGCCGTTTGCCTTCGCAGGTCTCGCAGGGCTGCGCGGTCTGGAACTTGCTCAGCTCCTCGCGCATCCAGGCGCTTTCGGTCTGCAACAAACGCCGGTTGAGATTGCCGATCACGCCCTCGAACGCCTTGTTCACCGTGTAACTCTTGCGCCCGTCGGTGAAGGTAAGCGGCACGGGCTTGCCGCCGGTGCCGTGCAGGATGATCAGGCGCACTTCGCCGGAGAGGTCCTGCCAGGGCGTGGTCAGGTCGAAGCCGAATTCCTTGGCCAGCGAGGTGAGCACCTGCATGTAATAGGGCGACGGCGGATTGGACTTGGCCCAAGGCACCACCGCCCCCTGCTTGAGCGTCAGTGCCTCGTTGGGCACCACCAGTTGCGGATCGAACAGCAGCTTCTCGCCAAGGCCGTCGCAGGCCGGGCAGGCGCCCTGCGGTGCATTGAAACTGAACAGGCGCGGCTCGATCGCTTCGAGCGTGAAGCCGGAGACCGGGCAGGCGAACTTTTCGGAGAAGACGATGCGATTGGGCGGGAGGCCAGCGCCTTTGAGCTTCCCCCTCCCCTTCAGGGGAGGGGGTCCGGGGGTGGGGGCTGTCCGGCGAGCGCTGCGCCTGACCGACAGCCCCCACCCCTAACCCCTCCCCTGAAGGGGAGGGGGATTGGCCGCTCAATTCCGCCACAGTCCCATCTGCCAGATCGACATAGGCCAGCCCCTCGGCCAGCTTCAACGCCTGCTCGAACGAATCCGCCAGCCGCGTCTCTATCCCCTCCCGCACCGCGATCCGGTCGACCACCACTTCGATGTCATGCTTGAACTTCTTGTCGAGCGCCGGGCGCCTCCTCGATCGGATACATCTCCCCGTCGATCCGCACCCGGGTATAACCCGCCTTCTGCCACTCGGCGAGTTCCTTGCGGTACTCGCCTTTCCTGCCGCGCACCGCCGGGGCGAGCAGATAGGCGCGGGTGCCCTCGGGCAGCGCCATCACCCGGTCGACCATCTGGCTGACAGTCTGCGCGGTGATTGGCAGGCCGGTCGCGGGCGAATAGGGAATGCCCACCCGCGCCCACAGCAGGCGCATGTAGTCGTAGATCTCGGTCACCGTGGCGACGGTCGAGCGCGGATTGCGGCTGGTGGTCTTCTGCTCGATGGAGATGGCGGGGCTCAGCCCGTCGATATGCTCGACATCGGGCTTCTGCATCATCTCGAGGAACTGGCGCGCATAGGCCGAGAGCGATTCGACATAGCGCCGCTGCCCTTCGGCATAGATCGTATCGAAAGCCAGGCTCGACTTGCCAGAGCCGGACAGCCCGGTGATGACGATCAGCTGCTCGCGCGGCAACGCAACGTCGAAGCCCTTGAGGTTATGCTCGCGGGCGCCGCGGACAGTTATATGCGTGAGACTCATAACGCGCCATGTTCAGGAATTGTTCGAGTCGGGCAAGGGGGTGGATAGCCGCCTGTGCCGCCTTTCCCCTAATTGACGATGCGGTTATGCACCCGTCAACCAAATCGCGGAGTTCGATCCCATGACTGTTGCCCGGAACCTGCTGACTCTCTCGCTCGTCCTCGCCCTCGCCGTCCCGACCGCGCTCGACGCCAAACCTCGGCGCAGCGCCCGGCCCGCCGCCGCCAGGCCTCCGGCTGCGGCTCCTGTGGCGGCCCCGGCTGCTGCGGCGCCGGCTGCGGCGGCTGCCGCCGCCGACGCCGCTGCGGTTGCGACCGATTCCGCAGAAGCCCCCGAAGTGCCCGAAGGTCCGAAGATGACGGACGAAGAGGCCCGCGCCGCGCTCAACAAGGACCAGTACGAAGCCTGCCCGCCGCCAGCTCGAAGCCAATGCGGCAAGTCAGCAGACCTATGACGCCGCCATCGCCCGGCAGAAAGAATACGAGGCAGCGCTGGAGAAGTGGAAAGCCGATGTCGCGGCTTGCAAGGCCGGGGATTACAGCAAGTGCGCCAAGCCCTAGGATCGATTGGCCTTGGGGGCGGCGAGGATGGCCGATGCCGCCGGGCTGCGCCACTTTCGGCACGGCTTGCAAACGCCTCGCCGCAATCGCGTTGAATGCAACCTCCCGGCATCTATTCCTGCTCCGACGGGTTCGGAGGAAGGGTTGCAGTGAGGGTCAAAGCAGGCTTGATCGCACTGATGGTTGCGATTCTGGCAGTTGCAGCGCCGTTAGCGGTGCAGGCACGCGGGCCGAAAACGCCTGCGGAACTGGCGCGCGATCGCGAAATCATCCGCGGACTGAATCAGCGCGAGCTCGCCTATGTGCGCCAGCGCGACGCGCGGCAAGCCAAGGGCTGGCGCGCCTGGCGCAACCGAGGTGCGGCAAACGCAGAATATCAGCGGCAGCGCGCCGAACACCAGCAGGCCATGGAGCGCTATTCGCAGGACCGCCGCCGTTATGAACAGCGCCACGCCGCCTGGCGCGCGGCTGTCCGCGCCTGCCGCGCCGGCGACCGGTCCGCCTGCGCCAACTAGTAGGCGCTTACACCGGCGCGCCTTTTACGCCCCGGACCCGGGCAACGACATCCTCCGAATGCGCTTCATCCAACAAGCCAGCGCGGCAAATCGCGAAGTTCGGCTTGATTGCTGCCGCGAGTCGGGCATCCTGCATTGTGCCGGTTCGAACGGAGATTAGGCGAATGAAAGCAACCTGTGCCCTGGCTTCGATTGCCGTTCTGGCTGCCACTGCGGCCACGTCCGCACCCCCCGCCACTGCGATCCGCCTCTCCGCCACAGATCAGGCTGCGGCCTTCCGCGCCGCCGGCTTCAAGCGCGTCGGTCGCCAGTGGCGGGCTTGCGAGGATGTGCAATCGCTGTCCTATTCGCCCGGCACCATCGAGACGGTGCGCGACATCAACGGCGACGGACTTCCCGACGCGGTGATCACCGAAGGCGGCACCGACTGCTTCGGCATGACCGGCACCGGCTTCACCCTGGTCAGCAAGCAGGCAAATGGGCGCTGGATCATGCTGGCTGGCGGAGCCGGCATCCCGACTTTCCAGCCGCGCCGCGCCGCGACTGGCTGGCCCGATATCGAGGTCGGCGGCCCGGGGTTCTGCTTCCCGGTCGAGCGCTGGAATGGACGGGCCTATGCGCTGCACCGCTTTCAGTATGACGGCAAGCCCTGCAGACCTCCCGCTAACCGCTAGTGGACCGCCAGCGCCCTGGCGCCCGGCTCTCCCAGCCAGCGCGCCTCGACGCCCCAGACGCGGGCAATGACTTCCGCCGAAAGCGCTTCGCCGGGCAGGCCATCCGCCGCCAGCCTGCCCTGCTCCAGCACCAGCACCCGGTCCGCGTGGTTCATCGCCTGGGCGAGATCGTGAAGCACCAGCACTACCCCCTTGCCCTGCCCCGCTTGCTCGCGGAAGCGGGCGACGAGGGCGGCGCTGTGCGCGAGATCGAGGTTGGCCAGCGGCTCGTCGGCGAGAAGCCAGCGCGGCTCTCCCGCCAGTACCCGCGCCATCAGTGCCCGCGCCCGCTCGCCGCCCGACAGGCGCGAGACCGGGCGGTGGCGGAGTGGTTCGAGGTCCATAGCGGCCAGGGAGCTGGCAATGGCTTGGCCCGCCTCGCCCGCCGGACCACCGGACCACGGGATACGGCCGAGCGAGACCAGCGTTTCGACACTGACGTCCCAGGCGATCTCGGGGCTTTGCGGCAGATAGCCGATGGCCTGCGCGCGCAGACGCGGGGCCAGTCTGGCGAGCGGCACGCCACCAAGGGTTGCCCGGCCTTCGTCCGGTGACAGCAATCCAGCAAGGCACGCCAGCAGGGTCGATTTCCCCGCCCCATTTGGTCCGCAGATCGCCGTGACTTGGCCAGGGTTCAGCGTGGCGCTGACATGTGCAAGGCGGCCTGCCAGCGAAAGCGCATCGGCGGCGAGCATCATGCCAGCCCCCTTCTCATCCGCAGCAGCAGGTGGAGGAAGAACGGCGCACCCAGCAGGCTCAGCGCGATCCCCAGCCGCAGTTCCCCGCCGGCAAGCGGCAGGATGCGGCACAAGCAATCGGCCACCAGCAACAGCAATGCCCCCGCCAGCGCGCTGGGAACCAGCAGCGAGCTTGGCCGCCGGTCGGTGAAGGGGCGCACCAGATGCGGGACCATCAGTCCGACAAAGCCGATGATCCCCGCCACCGCCACCCCCGAGCCCACGGTCAGCCCGACGCCCGCGATCATCAGCCATTGCAGACGGCGCGGATCGACACCCAGCGAGCGGGCGGCGCTCTCCCCCAGCGTCAGCGCGTCGAGACTGCGGCCCGCCGTGGCCAGCACGGCAAGCCCGGCCAGAGACATCGGTGCGGCGATCCACACCTCGCGCCAGCTGCGGTCCGCGAGCGAACCCATCAGCCAGGTGACGATTTCGCTGAGCGCGAAGGGTGTCGGCGACAGGCTGATGGCAAGGCTCATCAACGCGCCCGCCAGGCTGGCGATCATCATGCCCGCGAGCGTGAACAGCGCAACGCCGCCGCTTCGCCCGGCAATCAGGGCGAGCAGCGCCATGGCTCCGCCCGCGCCGATCAGGGCGAAGACCGGTAGCGCCCAGACACTCGCCGCACCCAGCCACAGGCTCAATACCGCCCCCAGCGCCGCGCCCGGCGCTATGCCGAACAGGCCGGGATCGGCGAGCGGGTTGCGCAGGTAACCCTGCATCGCTGCGCCTGCGCCGCCAAGACCGGCGCCGATAGCGAGAGCGAGCAGCGCACGCGGCAGGCGCAATTGCAGGAGAACGATCGCGGCATTGGCGGTCTGCGGGTCGACGGGATCGATCCACACCCGGCCTGCCAGCAGCGACAATGGCAGGGCGATGGCGAGGCCGAGCAGCAGGAGGGGGATCGGGCGGGTCATTGGCCTCTCCGCACCGCAGCCAGCCGCTCCGCCGCGCGGACAATGCTCGGGCCACCGCACCACAGCAGCGAGGGATCGAGGCGCTCGCGCCGAGTGCGCTTCAGTGCCGCCAGCGCCGGGTGCGACAGCAGGCGGTCCTCGTTGCCCGACAGATTTCCGGCGGCCAATATCACTTCCGGCGGATCGGCGAGCATCGTCTCCAGCGGCAGCACATCGGCCTGTTTCATCCCGCGCGCCGCGCTGAGATTGCGATAGCCAGTGCGGCGCAGCAGATCGCCGATCAGCGATGCCTCGCCCGGAACGATCCCGCCCGATTGCCAGACCATCGCGGAGACGGGCGCGGTGCCCGGCTGCGGTGCGGCGCGGGCCAGTGCGGCGTCGATCAGGGCGTTGAGCGCGCGGCCGCGTTCGGGGTGACCGGCGATCCCGGCCAGCTGAATCACTTGCCCCCTGCTTTCCTCGACCGAGGAGGCAATCGGAAGCCGCACGACGCGAATGCCCAGCGCCTGCAAGGCAGCGGCAGTCGCTGGAGGCAGGAACTGGTCGGCGATCACCAGATCGGGCTGCAACGCCATCACCTCCTCGACCGTTCCCGAGACGGCGCGGAACTGGCGCGCCCTCGCCACATCCATCGAACTCGAAGCCGGATCGTGGCTGTAGGCCGAAATCGCCAGCAGCTGCGAAGGATCGGCGACCTCCGCCAGCACCGCATCGCTGCACGGATTGAGGCTGACCATAGCGGGGTGCTGGCGGGGCGCGTCGACGACCGGTTGCTGCATGCAAGCAGCAAGCAATAGTCCGGCAGCGAGCGCCCCGCCGCGCATCAAAACCGCGCCCTCACCCCGGCGAAGACCGAACGTCCCGGCGTGCCGTAGGTCCGCACCACTTCATAGGTTTCGTCGAAGACATTCTCGATCCGTCCGAAGAGCTGCACATGTTCGGTGATCGCATAGGATGCCCGCACCGAAAACACGGTATGCTCGCCGATCGGGTTACTGTTGGCCTGGTCGTCGAACCGCGCACCGCCGTGGCGCACATCAAAGCCGGTGCGCAACCCGAACGGCCACTCATAGTCCAGGCTGGCGAACAGGTTGTGGCGCGGGCGGCGGGCGAGCTGCATGCCGGTCTCCTGATTGATCGCGTCGAGCCAGGTATAGCTGAGCTGCGCATCGAAGCCGCGCCAGTCGGTCACATCCACGGCCGCCTCGATCCCCTGCGAACGCGTCGAGCCGATGTTGAAATAGGTGAAGGTGGCGAAATCGAAGTCGATCAGGTTGCGCGTGGTGCGATCGAACCAAGTCAGGCTCACCTTGCCGTGTTCGCCCGCGAATGGCTGCTCGATGCCGATATCGTAGGCCTTGGCGATTTCCGGCTTAAGCGCGCCAAACCCCGCATTGGTATAGAGCTGGTATAGCGAGGGCGCCTTGAATCCTTCGCCATAGCTGGCGCGCAGGATCGGCGCATTCTCGCCCAGCACCCAAGCCCCGCTGGCCGAGAAGCTGGTCTTCTTGCCGAAGTCCTGGTGCGAGTCATGGCGCAGTCCCGCATTGACAGTCAGGCCGTTGACGGGACGCAGGGTAACCGTGCCGTAGACGCTGTCGATCCGGGTCGTATCGGCCGATCCGAAGTTGTCGCCGAATTCCGACTTCTCGGTTTCGGCGCCGATCAGCAGGGTGACAATCGGGGCCGGCGTGAACGACAGCTGCCCTTCGAACCGCTCATTGCGGCCATCGGTGATGTAGGGACCGAAAATGGCGTGGTTCGATACGCGGTTGCTGTCGGTCAGTCCGAAGCCGATCCGGCCGTCCAGCCGGTCATCCAGGCCAGAATAGCGCAAATTGGTGTAAAGCGTGGCGTCCCGCTTGCTGCCGGTATGGAGCGCATCCGATCCGGTGTTGTCGTAGCCATAGTCGGCCTTGGTGTAATAGCCGCCGGCATCGAGGCTGAGTCCGGCAACCATTTCCACTTCGGCGCGGGCGTTGACCGCCTTGCTTTCGAACCGGTCGCGCTCGGCCCCGCCGCGCGCTTCGCTGAAAGCCGAAAATCCGTCGCCCTTCTGCCAGTCGCCGCCCAGGGACAGGCCGACAGGCCCGACCTTGCCGGTAAGCGAGGCCGAGACCTGCTTGCGATCACGCCAGCCGTATTGGGCCTGGGCGCGGCCTTCCCACTTTTCGCCAGGGCGGCGGGTGATGAAGTTGATCACGCCGCCGATCGCGCGGCTGCCCCACAGCACGCTCTGCGATCCGCGAACCACCTCGACCCGGTCGAACTGGCTGATCGTCAGTCCGCCGAAGTCGAACCCGCCGCCAACGTCGGCAGGATCGTTGAGCCGCACCCCGTCGATCAGCACCAGGCTCTGCGCGTTCTCAGCTCCGCGCACGAACACGCTGGTCGGCTGGCCGAAGCCGCCCGAGGGCGACACCGTGACGCCGGGCAGCCGGGCAAGAACGTCCACCGCCTGGCTCGCCTGGCTACGTTCGATCTGCTCAGCCGTCACCACGCTGACCGACTGGCCCACTTCGCTCAGCGGCGCCTCGGTGCGGGTCGCGGTGACGACGATATTCGTGGAATCCACGCCGGCCTCCTCAGCAAGCGCGGGCGGGGCGAACAGGAGCGACGTGGCTAGGTATAAGTGGTATTTCATGGATCAAACCTCCGGCCTTGAACGAATGCCGTTCATGGCGAGAGGCCTGCGCAGGATCGCACAGTCCACGCTGCATCCGGTACACTCCGCCCGGCTGCGGAACGACCGTCAAAGGCAGGTCTCCTGGCTCCCGGATCATCAGCTGCCCTCGCCTTCCCAGCCCGCAGTCCGAAGACATTTGGGCCAGTGGCATGTGGAGAACAGCCTCCCCGGTCACAGTTGCGGAGGCAGCGCAGGAATTGAACCCGCTTCCCTCTTCGGCCCAGCGAACTGGGCAACCGATGACGTGGGCGGCGCGTTACTCCCGAAAGGCGGGAGGGGCAAGCGCGCCAATTCTTAACCGGTTTACCCTACCGCGCGGGGTTGTGCCGCATCGGCACGCGGCGAATTCGCAGGCTGCATAGCGAAAGGACAAACGCTACGCGCTGCAAGCGCGAGGCGATGAAAGCAACCGAGTGACGCAGAAATTTGTCCTGCCCCATGAACCCAGACCGCGCGATTTTTCCGCGCGGCTGGAACGCAGCCGCTTGCCCAGCATGGGCCTGCGCCGCCGCCAGCGGCATCGCGGCAGGCGCGCGATTGCCCTGTTCGCGGCAGCCGCCGTCCCCGCATTCGCCGCGCCGCATGCCCTCCCCGCCTTCGAGATCGGCGACGCGGGCCGGGCAAGCGTGAACCTAGAGCCTATGCCATTCGAGAAGGCCGGCGACAGCTTCCCTGGCTCGGCCTTCTATTACCTCGCCGCTAGCGAGGAAGCCGCGGCCTGGCAGCCCGGCCTGGGCGAGGGCATCCACTCGGACGCCGAGCCTGCGCCAACCTCGTTCGACCCGCAGGCCGGACCGGCGGCGCGCGCGCTGCGGATCGACAACAGCGGTATCGACCGCACCCGCGCCGAGCAGTGCCTCACCGCGGCGATCTATTACGAGGCGGCTAGCGAGCCCGACGGCGGCCAGCGCGCGGTGGCGCAAGTCGTGCTCAACCGGGTTGCCCACCCAAGCTATCCCAACACCGTCTGCGGCGTCGTCTATCAGGGTTCGGAGCGAAAGACCGGCTGCCAGTTCAGCTTCACCTGCGATGGATCGCTGGCGCGCGTGCCCAGCCGTTTCTTCTGGGATCGCGCCGCCAATGTCGCGCGATCCGCGCTGGCCGGCTATGTCTATGCGCCGGTCGGGCTTGCCACCCATTACCACACCATCGCCATCCACCCCTATTGGGCGCCCAGCCTTTCGTACATCGGCACGATCGGTGCGCACCGGTTCTACAAGTTCGGCGGACGGGCCGGACAGCCCGGCGCATTCCGCTTTGCCTATGCCGGCGGAGAACCGGTCGCCGCACCGAATCCGCGCAATGTGTCGGTCGAAGCCGCAACCGATACCGCGCTCGATCCACTGGCGATTCAGCGCGCCTACGACGAGGGTCTCAAGTCGGCTCAGGTTGCGGCAGGCGCTCCGGCGGCCGTCGCGCCGGTCGCTACTGGTTTGGCACCGGTGAGAGCCGCTCCTCCGCCCTCTTATTCGCCCGAACTCCAGCAACGCGGCGGCGAAGCGCTCTATCGCGGCGACAGGCTGCCGAGTGCGACGGGGATAAGGCCCGAATTCGAGAACAGTGGCCGCTGGATCGCCAACCCGGGCACTTAAGGGTTTGATGCAGCTACCTTAAAATTGATTACCGCCAGATTCCGGCACGGCCCGTAAAGGGCGATTCCAGCGCCAGCCCGCGCCCGATACGCGCCGAACAGTGGCTGAATCTTATCCCTAACCGTCTGGAAACCATAGCGCAAAACAAAGACTTAGCGGCAGCGTTCTATAGCTCCGGCATTGACCTTCCCGCTGGAGCCAAAAGACACGATGACTATCCATTTCGCCGCTGCCCAGACAACCAGTATTTCGGTCCTTGCCCGTGCGCTCACGGCGAATGTCCCGCTCAACGCCGCCAACGACAACGGCAGCGGCATTGGCGGCGACCGTCTGCTGAAAGCGGCGCTGTTGCATTTCGCCGAACATGGCCTGTCGGCGGCCGAACGCGCGCGCGATAATGCCGAATGCGCCTTCTTCGAGGGGCGGCGCGAAGAGTACCGCTGGTGGATGGCGATCTGCCGGGCGCTAGACCGCCGCATGGCGCCCGCCGCCGCCTTCCGCAGCGAGTTTTCGTCCTGACCCCCCCCCTGGAACGGGCAAAGGGATGGGGCCAGAGGGCTGCGGTAGGCCAATATTAAGGCAATTCCTCACCGGGCCGTTAACCATTCGGTGATAGCACGCAGCTATTGCGGGTTTACCGTGCGGGAGTAACGTATCAAGCGTTTGCAAACAGTACTGCGGGTGTTCTTCGGCACCAGTGCGCTTGACGACAGAGTCCGCCGGATTCTGGTCGATTCCCTGTACACGCAACCCGCGAGCCTGGCCATCGGCGCGCTGTGCGGCATCGCGAACTGCATGGTGGCCGCCTACGAAGCGCAGGAAGTCCACATCACCATCGGTGCCATTGCCATTTCGGTGGTTGCGGTCGTCCGCGTGATGATGGCCCATGTGCTGCCGCGCTTCATCAAGAACAACACCAGGCTGCTCGAACTGATATTCGAGATCGGCGCGTTCACCTACGCACTCCTTGTGGGTGTAATCGCGGCCCTGTGCGTCCATTACGACGCGCCGCTGATCGCCCAGTTGCTTACTGTATCCAACGCGGTCGCCTATGGGGTTGCAATCGCCGCCCGCAATGCCGGCAGCCCGGCGATAGCGATCGGCCAGCTCCTCTTGTCGCTCAGCCCGGCAACCATTGCCCTGTTCAACAAGGGAGGCCTCGCTCACCAGGTGCTGGCCGTCACTATCGCCCTGCTGTTCCCGGCGATGACCTCGATAACGCTCAATGTCTTCAGGGTCCTGCGAAACTCGATTTCGGCGGCCGAAACCAGCGCAAGGCTGGCTGAACGCATGCAGGTGCTTGCCCGCAGCGACGTGGTTACCGGTCTGCTCAATCGTGCCGGCCTCAATCACCACCTGGTGGAGCGCCTGGCCCGGCTTGAGAGCGGCCAGAAGCTGGCGCTGTTCTGGATCGACCTCGACAAATTCAAGGAAGTGAACGATTCGCTCGGCCACCAGCTCGGCGATAAATTGCTGGCCGAAGTTGCCAACCGGCTGCGCGCCATCGCGCCGGACAGCGCGACAGTCGCCCGGTTTGGCGGGGATGAGTTCATTGTCGCCTGCGAGGCGGAGGATCGCCGCGCTGTCGAAGGTCTTGCCATGCAGATGCTGGACGAGATCACCCGGCCAATGCGGATCGACGGCAACCGCCTCGAGATCGCCAGTTCGATGGGCATCGCCGTTCTGCCCGACGACGGCGAAGACCTCGACACATTGATGCAGGGCGCCGACCTGGCGCTGTATCATTCGAAAGTGAACGGGCGCAAACAGCTGAGCTTCTTCGATCCGTCGATGACCCGCAACCTGGTCCGTCGCCGCGAGATCGAGGCCGAACTGCGTCTGGCACTTCAGCGCAGCGAGCTGTCGATCTTCTTCCAGCCGATCATCGATCTCGAAACCGGGCGCATCCGCGCCTTCGAGGCGCTGGTGCGCTGGTTCCATCCGGAAAAGGGCGAGCTGCGCCCGGACGAATTCATCCCGGTCGCCGAGGAAACCGGTGCGATCATCACGCTGGGCAACTGGATTACCGTGCAGGCGGCGAAGGCCGCAGCCGACTGGCCGGAAGACGTGACCATCGCGGTCAACCTCTCGCCGCTGCAAATCCGGGCACCCGGCGCCGCGCTCGGCATTCTCAACGCCTTGCGCGAAGCGAAGCTCGATCCCAAGCGGCTCGAACTCGAAATCACCGAAACCGTGCTGCTCGAGCACAGCGAGAACACCGAGAACTTCATCGGGGAACTTAGCCGGGCGGGTGTCCGCTTTGCGCTCGACGATTTCGGCACCGGCTATTCCTCGCTCGGCTATCTCAACAAGTATCCCTTCTCGAAAATCAAGGTCGACCGCAGCTTCGTCTCGGGGATCAATGCCGGCAAGAAGAGCGACGCGATCATCCGCGCGGTCTCCGGCATGGCGACGACGCTCAACATGGAAATCGTCGCCGAAGGCCTCGAAACGATCGAACAGGTCAATGCCGTTCGCGCGGCAGGCTGCACCCTGGGCCAGGGTTATTACTTCAGCCGCGCCGTGCCCGATTACCTCGCCGCCATGCTGCTGGCCAAGGAGCGCGAGAAGGTAACGCCGAAACGCCGCAAGGCCGGGTAACGCAGGACTCGAAGCGGCGACCGAGCAGCGGCTGAAGCGTGAATCCATCTCATATTTATGCAATTGCGAACCATTAGCGTAACTGCATCTCCGCCTAACTTTTCGCGGTTGCAATACAGCCGTCACCAGCCTAGGGCACGCCTCGAACCGAGTGGCGGCGCGCGTCCTGGCGGGACGATGCGCGTGCGCCGAAAGGCCAATCGCGCGCCCGCCCAGTGTAAGGACCTCCCCAATTATGGCTCGCAAGAAAATCGCCCTCATCGGTGCCGGCAATATCGGCGGCACACTCGCCCATCTCGCGGCGCAGAAGGAACTGGGCGATGTCGTGCTGTTCGATATCATGGAAGGCGTGCCGCAGGGCAAGGCGCTGGACCTGTCGCAGTGCGGCCCGGTCGAACTGTTCGACTGCAAGCTGACCGGCACCAACGATTACAAGGACATCGCCGGGGCCGACGTGATCATCGTCACCGCCGGCGTGCCGCGCAAGCCGGGCATGAGCCGCGACGATCTGCTCGGGATCAATCTGAAGGTGATGAAGGCGGTCGGCGAGGGCATCAAGGCCAATGCGCCGAACGCATTCGTCATCTGCATCACCAACCCCCTCGACGCCATGGTCTGGGCCCTGCGCGAATTCTCGGGCCTGCCGCACAACATGGTGGTGGGCATGGCCGGCGTGCTCGATTCGGCGCGCTTCTCGACTTTCCTCGCCGAGGAGTTCGGGGTCTCGGTGCGCGATGTCTCCAGCTTCGTGCTGGGCGGCCACGGCGACACCATGGTGCCGGTCGCCGCCTATTCGACAGTCAAGGGCATCCCCATTCCCGATCTGATCAAGATGGGCCGCTCGACGCAGGAGCGCATCGATGCCATCGTCAAGCGCACCGCCAACGGCGGCGGCGAAATCGTCGCGCTGCTCGGCACCGGTTCGGCCTTCTATGCGCCTGCCGCGTCGGCCATCTCGATGGCCGAAAGCTACCTTGGCGATCAGAAGCGCGTGCTGCCCTGCGCCGCGCATCTGACTGGCCAGTACGGCATCGACAAACTCTATGTCGGCGTGCCGGTGGTGATCGGCGCGAGCGGCGTCGAACAGGTCATCGAGATCGCTCTGGATGACAAGGCCAGGGCCGGTCTGCAAGTGAGCGTCGATGCGGTGAAGGAACTGCTGGTGGCCTGCAAGGCAATCGATCCCAGCCTCGGCTGAACCAACTCCCTCCCCAGGAGCATTTAGATGTCTATACTCGTCAATAAGCATACCAAGGTCATCACCCAGGGCATGACCGGCTCCACCGGCAGCTTCCACACCCAGGCGGCGCTGGACTATGGCACCCTGATGGTTGCGGGAGTCACCCCGGGCAAGGGCGGAACCAGCCACCTGAACCTGCCGCAATACGACACTGTTGCCGAAGCCCGCGCCGCGACCGGCGCCACAGCCAGCTGCGTCTATGTCCCCCCCGCCGGGGCCGCAGATGCCATCCTTGAAGCGATCGACGCCGGGATCGAGCTGATCGTTGCGATTACCGAGGGCATTCCGGTGCTCGACATGATCCGGGTGAAGCGCGCGCTGAGCGGCACCGGGAGCCGCCTGATCGGCCCCAACTGCCCCGGCGTGCTGACGCCGAACGAGTGCAAGATCGGCATCATGCCCGGCGCGATTTTCTCGCAGGGTTCGGTCGGAGTGGTCAGCCGCTCGGGCACGCTGACTTACGAAGCCGTGCACCAGACCACCATGGCCGGGCTCGGCCAGACGACGGCGGTCGGCATCGGCGGCGATCCGGTAAACGGCACCAATTTCATCGACGTGCTTGAGCTGTTCCTGGCGGACGAGGCCACCCGTTCGATCATCATGATCGGCGAGATCGGCGGCTCGGCCGAAGAAGAGGCAGCCCAGTTCCTAGCCGACGAGGCGAAGCGCGGCCGGTCCAAGCCCACAGTCGGCTTCATCGCCGGCCGCACCGCCCCTCCGGGCCGCCGCATGGGCCATGCCGGCGCCATCGTTTCGGGCGGTCAGGGCGGCGCGGACGACAAGATTGCGGCGATGGAAGCGGCGGGCATCCGCGTCTCGCCTTCGCCCGCCGAGCTCGGCATCACGCTGGCCGGACTGCTTAAGGAAATTGCCTGAGGGAGCCGCCAACCGGCGGTAAACCGTAACAAGGGCATGGGTCATCCTCCCCAGGAACCCGCAAAGCCCTGGCCTGACAGCTGACTGGCGCCGGGGCTTTCCGGCGTGGAAAGGTGATTCCAATGGGCAACGAGAGCTTCGAATTTCTCCCTGACACTTTGGATCTCGGCCCCCAGCCCGGTCCAAGCTGGCAACGTGCCGGTTGGCCGCTGGCCGGAGGCGCGTTCGAGGACGACCTCACCCAGGCGCTCGATCCGCTGGCGCTGAAGACGGCGATCAAGGCATCGGCCGAGAAAGCGGCAGCTCCGCTCGACGACAAGGCGCTCGAATTGGCGGGGTCGGATTCGATCCGGGCGATGATGCTGATCCGCACCTACCGCGTGCGCGGGCATTTGGCGGCCGATCTCGATCCGCTGGGCCTCGCCAAACAGGACTTGCCCGCCGACCTGACCCCCGAGTTTCACGGCTTCGGCCCCACCGATCTTGACCGCAAAATCTTCGTCGGCGGCACGCTGGGTCTCGAATGGACAAGCGTTCGCGAGCTCGTCGCCATCCTGCGCGCAAACTACTGCGGCAAGATTGGTTTCGAATACATGCATATCGCCGATGTCGAGGAGCGCCGCTTCCTCCAGGCGCGGATGGAAGGCGCCGACAAGTCGGTCGAATTTACTCCGGAAGGCAAGAAGGCAATCCTCGGCGCCGTGATTCGCGGCGAGCAGTATGAGACGTTTCTCGGCAAGAAATATGTCGGCACCAAGCGCTTCGGGCTCGACGGCGGCGAGAGCATGATCCCGGCGCTCGAAGCGGTGATCAAATACGGCGGCCAGATGGGCGTGAAGGAAATCGTCTACGGCATGGCCCACCGCGGCCGGCTGAACGTGCTCGCCAATGTCATGGCCAAGCCCTACAAGGTAATCTTCCACGAATTTTCGGGCGGCACCGCCAATCCCGACGATGTCGGCGGCTCCGGCGACGTCAAATACCACCTCGGCACCTCGACCGACCGCGAGTTCGACGGGATCAAGGTGCACATGAGCCTGGTGCCCAATCCCAGCCACCTTGAGACTGTCGATCCGGTGGTGCTCGGCAAGGTCCGCGCGACGCTGGTGATGCGCGACGACCTCAAGGAAAAGGACGAAGTGCTGCCGGTGCTGATCCACGGCGACGCCGCCTTTGCCGGGCAGGGCGTGGTCTGGGAAACGCTGGGCTTCCAGGGTATTCGCGGTTACGCCACCGGCGGCTGCATCCATTTCATCATCAACAACCAGATCGGCTTCACCACCTCGCCCCAGTTCGCGCGCAATTCGCCCTACCCCTCGGATGTCGCCAAGGCAGTCCAGTCGCCGATTTTCCACGTCAACGGCGACGATCCCGAGGCAGTGACCTTCGTCTGCAAGCTGGCGATGGAATTTCGCCAGAAGTTCGACAAGGATGTGGTGATCGACATGTGGTGCTATCGCCGATTCGGTCACAACGAGGGCGATGAGCCGAGCTTCACCCAGCCGCTGATGTATGCGCAGATTCGCAAGCATCCGCCCGTCAGCGTCGTTTACGCAACCCGCCTGGAAGCCGAGGGCGTCATCGATGGCAGCTTCAGCGAAATCGTCGTCAATGGCTTCAACGCCTACCTCGAAAAGGAATTCGAAGCGGCCGCGAGCTACCGGTCCAACGAAGCCGACTGGTTTTCCGGGCGCTGGAGCGGGCTCAACAAACCGGTCGACCCCGAAACCGCGCG
This sequence comes from uncultured Alphaproteobacteria bacterium, assembly GCA_963775115.1. Taxonomy (GTDB): domain Bacteria; phylum Pseudomonadota; class Alphaproteobacteria; order Sphingomonadales; family Sphingomonadaceae; genus Novosphingobium. The sequence goes on along the minus strand of CAVZHP010000003.1, from coordinate 410,597 downwards.
GCGCAATGTGCCCACCGGAATCGAGGCAAAACTGTTCGACAGCCTCGGACGCACGCTGACCACCGTCCCCGAGGGACTGACGATCCACAAGACGCTTGGCCGGGTAATCGACGCCAAGCGCGCAATGTTCGACAGTGGCGAGGGCTTCGACTGGGCGACGGGCGAGGCTCTGGCCTATGGCAGTCTCGTTTCCGAAGGTTACGGAGTGCGGCTTTCAGGCCAGGATTCGGGGCGCGGAACCTTCAGCCAGCGCCATGCGGTCTGGGTCGATCAGACCGACGAACACAAATATGTGCCGCTCTCGACCGTGCCACACGGACGTTTCGAAGTTCTCGACAGCCCGCTGTCCGAATACGGCGTGCTCGGGTTCGAATACGGTTATGCCATGGCCGATCCCAAGACGCTGGTGCTGTGGGAAGCGCAATTCGGCGATTTCGCCAATGGCGCGCAGATTATTATCGATCAGTATATCGCCGCCTCCGAGGCCAAGTGGCTGCGCGCCAACGGCCTGGTCATGCTGTTGCCGCATGGTTTCGAAGGCCAGGGGCCGGAACACAGCTCGGCGCGGCTCGAACGGTTCCTGCAATTGTGCGCGCAAGACAATATCCAGGTCTGCAACATCACCACCCCGGCGAACTATTTTCATGTGCTGCGCCGCCAGATGCACCGGCCATTCCGCAAGCCGCTCGTCATCATGACACCCAAATCGCTGCTGCGGCATCCGATGGCGAAGAGCCCCGCCAGCGACTTCATCGGCGAAGGGCATTTCATGCGCATCCTCTCCGATCCCACCCCGCCGGCGGACGACAAGGTCAAGCGGCTGGTGCTGTGTTCGGGCAAGGTCGCCTACGATCTGATCGAGGCGCGCAATGCGGCGGAGCTGAAGGATGTCGCCATCGTCCGGCTCGAACAGCTCTACCCTTTTCCCGGCGAGCCGCTGAAATTGCGGCTTGAGCGGATGACCGCGCTGGAAGACGTGGTGTGGTGTCAGGAAGAACCGCGCAACAACGGCGGCTGGTCCTTTGTCGATCCGCTGATCGAAGACACGCTGAAGGCTGCGAAATCGAAAACGACCCGGGCGCGCTATGCCGGACGTCAGGCCAGCGCCTCGCCCGCCACTGGCCTCGCCAAGCGCCACGCCTCCGAACAGGGCGCGCTGGTCGCCGATGCGCTGGGCTTGTCCGTCCGCTCCGAAATTCGCCGCCAGAAGAAGGCCTGACACCCATGCCTACCGAAGTCAAAGTCCCTACCCTGGGCGAAAGCATTTCCGAAGCAACCATCGGCCAGTGGCTCAAGCAGCCCGGCGAAGCCGTGGCGCGCGACGAGCCGATTGCCAGCCTGGAGACCGACAAGGTCGCCATCGACGTGCCCGCCCCCGAAGCCGGGACGATGGGCGCGCAGCTGGCGAAGGAGGGCGACACGGTGACCGTGGGCGCGGTGATCGCCATGATCGAGGCCGGGGGTGCGACTGCTGCGGCTTCGCCCGCCTCAGCCGCTCCCGGCGATGCGCCCGCCGCCCCGGACGCGGCGGTACTCTCGCCTTCCGTGCGCCGCGCAGTGCTCGAACACGGGATCGATCCGGCAAGCGTCAAGGGCACCGGCAAGGATGGGCGTTTGACGAAGGACGACGTAGTCGCGGCGGCCCAGGCGAAGTCGGCTCCCGCCCCTGCGGTTTCGGCCCCGCTCCCCGCTCTCGCCCAGCCGGAGTTTATCCCAAGCCCATCGATGGGCGAAAGCCCCGCGCCCTCCGGTGCCCGCCGCGAAGAGCGGGTGAAGATGACGCGGTTGCGCCAGACCATCGCCAGGCGGCTCAAGGAAGCACAAGAGACCGCCGCGCTGCTCACCACCTTCAACGATTGCGACATGACCGCCGTGATCGCGGCGCGCGACCGCTACAAGGAGCTGTTCGAGAAGAAGCACGGCATCCGCCTCGGCTTCATGGGCTTCTTCGCCAAGGCCGCCTGCCTCGCGCTCAAGGACATCCCCGCCGTCAACGCCCGGATCGAGGGCGACGAGATCGTCTATCACGACTACGTCGATATCTCGGTGGCGGTCTCGGCCCCCAACGGGCTCGTCACGCCAGTGGTGCGCGGCTGCGACCAGCTGACATTCGCCGGTATCGAAAAGGCCATAGCGGACTATGGGAAGCGCGCCCGCGACGGCAAGCTGACCATGGAGGACATGAAGGGCGGCACTTTCACTATCTCCAACGGCGGCGTGTTCGGCAGCCTGATGTCCACCCCGATCATCAACCCGCCGCAGAGCGCGGTGCTGGGCCTGCACCGCATCGAGGAGCGCGCCGTGGTGCGCGATGGGCAGATCGTCGCCCGCCCGATGATGTACCTCGCGCTCAGTTACGACCACCGGCTGATCGACGGGCGCGAAGCGGTGACGGCTTTGAAGATCATCAAGGAAGCGATCGAGGATCCGACGCGGTTGCTGATCGATTTGTGAGGGAGGGTTGAAATGGGAATGGTTTGGGTGTCGCGTTTGGCCAACGTAGCAGAGATGTCGCAGATCATGTCCGCTCCGGACTCAGCTTACGATTTCATCAATCCTGAGGAGGAGGATGCTGAAGCCGACATCGTCGATCTCGACAAGGAATGGCATGCCGCCCATCACATGCTGACTGGCTCAGCCGAAGTAACCGATAGCCCGCTTAGCTTGATCCTTGGCGAGTTCGAGGAGGTTGGCGAGGATAATGGCTATGGCCCGGCGTGGTTTATCCCGCCTGAGAATTTAAAAGCTTTTCATGAAGCCTTCGCGGCACTGGACGAAGCCGAACTTCGCCGCCGTTATGATCCCGACGCAATGGTCAGAGACGAAGTCTATCTCGGCGACATGTATCAAGAAGAGGGTGAAGAGGGATTCGGATATCTCCGTGATCGTGTTCGGGCTTTGGGCGAATTTGCTGCCCGCGGTGCAGCATCGGGTTTGGGTGCATTCGCTGTGATTACCTGACATTGGAAAATTCTGATTATGGCTAACTACGACTACGACCTCCTCGTCATCGGCGCCGGACCCGGCGGCTATGTCGCCGCGATCCGCGCGGCGCAGCTGGGCCTGAAGGTCGCCTGCGCCGAACCGCGCGAGACGCTGGGCGGGACTTGCCTCAATGTCGGCTGCATTCCCTCCAAGGCGCTGCTGCATGGCTCGGAGCTGTTCGAGGAAGCCTCGCATGGCACGCTTGCCAAGTTCGGGGTGAAGACCGGCAAGGTCGAGCTCGATCTGGGCGCGCTGCAAGGCGAGAAGGCTGCGGCAGTCAAGGAACTGACCGGCGGGATCGAATTCCTGTTCAAGAAGAACAAGGTCGACTGGCTGAAGGGTGCAGCGAGATTTGTCGATGCCCACACCCTCGATGTGGCAGGCAAGAGCGTCACCGCGAAGAACGTGGTCATCGCCACCGGCTCCTCGGTCACCCCCCTGCCCGGCGTGGAAGTCGACAACGATAAAGGCATCATCGTCGATTCCACCGGCGCACTGGCGCTGGCCAAGGTTCCGCAGCACCTCGTCGTCATCGGCGGCGGAGTGATCGGGCTGGAGCTGGGTTCGGTGTGGCGGCGGCTGGGGGCCAAAGTCACTGTCGTCGAATTCCTCGACCAGCTGCTTCCCGGCATGGACGGCGACGTGCGCAAGGAAGCGGCGAAGATCTTCAGGAAGCAGGGGATGGAACTGCGGCTTTCGACCAAGGTCACTTCGGCAGCCGTGAAGGGCAAGAAGGCCACACTGACACTCGAACCGTCTGCGGGCGGCTCTGCCGAAACCCTCGAAGCCGATTGCGTGCTGGTCGCCATCGGGCGCAGGCCCAATGTCGACGGCCTAGGCCTCGATGCCATTGGTCTGGAGCCGAACAAGCGCGGCCAGATCGAAACCGATCATTCGTTCCGCACCAAGATCGACGGCGTCTGGGCGGTCGGCGATGTCATCCCGGGCCCGATGCTCGCCCACAAGGCCGAGGACGAAGGCATTGCCGTGGCCGAGAACATCGCCGGGCTGACCGGCATCGTCAATCACGATGTCATCCCCGGCGTGGTCTATACCATGCCCGAGATCGCCGGAGTCGGCCTGACCGAGGAAGCCGCGCGGGAGAGTCCACGAAATCGGGGGGCGAGATCAAGGTCGGCAAGTTCCCGATGATGGCCAACAGCCGCGCCAAGACCAACCGCGAGCCCGAGGGCTTCGTCAAGGTCATCGCCGATGCCGCCAGCGACCGGGTGCTCGGCGTCTGGTGCATCGCCTCGGTGGCGGGGACTATGATCGCAGAAGCTGCGCTTGGCATGGAATTCGGCGCGAGCAGCGAAGACATCGCTTATACCTGCCACGCCCACCCGACGCATTCGGAAGCGCTGAAGGAAGCGGCGATGGCGGTGCGGGGCAAGCCCATACATATCTAGGCCCATACATATCTGATTCGTGCTGTGCTAACCTGCGGGCGATGCCAGACAGCACCATCGTCCTCCCCGCGATCCTCGGCGCGCTGGATCTTGCAGCCATCGCCGTCTTTGCGCTGACCGGGGCCCTGCTTGCGGCGCGGCTTCGCCTGACGTTCGTGACTGTCGCCTTCTTTGCCCTGGTCACCGGCGTGGGTGGCGGTTCGGTGCGCGACCTGCTGATCGGCGCGCCGGTGTTCTGGGTACGCGATCCCTGGGTTGCGCCGGTGTGCATGGGTGTCGCGCTGGTCACCTGGTTCACGCCGCATAGCTGGTGGGAAGGCAAGCTGCTTGAATGGGCAGACGCCGCAGGGCTTGCCGCCTATGCCGTGATCGGGACCGCGAAAGCCCTGGCCTATGGCGTCGCGCCTGTGCCGGCGGTGCTGATGGGAGTGATCACCGGCTGCGTCGGCGGGATCATTCGCGACGTGCTGGCGGAGCGTCCATCCATCCTGATGCGTCCCGAGCTTTACGTCACCGCCGCAGCACTCTCGGCAACGCTGTGTGCAGGTGGATCGGTGCTTGGTCTGGCAACTTCACCGACCTGGGCCGTGGCAGCTTTGGCGGGATTCGTCCTGCGCGGCGCAGCAATCCATTGGGGTATCGACCTGCCAGCATACCGTCGCGGCGACGACCCCCAGCACTGACGGAAAAGGGGCCGAACCTGCCGGCCCGGCCCCTTCACCTGCGGTAGAGCAGCTGCAAAAATCAGTAAGGCGCGCGTCCGTCCACCGAGAGACCGCTGACGCGGCCATCGCGGCCCGCAGTGCAGGTGAACGGCTTGCCGCCGCTCACCCGGCCTTCGATACGCCAGCCTTCGCCTTCGCGATCGACCGAGTCGATCGTATCCACACGGGAGCTGCCGCGCTCGACCTCTCCGACGCAATTGTCGACGGCGCCGTCGATACCGCGCGAGGACGAGCGGTAGCCCTGGTCGCGATAGCCGCTGTCGTCCCGGTAAGTGCTGTCGCCGCGATACCGGTAGTCGTCGCGGTTGCCATCGCTGCGATAGCCATCGTCGCGATAGTCGCGGTCGGGCCGATAGTCGCCGCCGGGATAGCGCGCATCGCGGTCGCGCTTGTTTTTGCTCGAAGCGGAAGCGGCAATCGCGCCGATGGTGATCAGGCCGATCAGTCCGCCGACGATCCAGCCGGTATCGTCGTTGTTATGCCGGCGATGCCCCCGGCCCCAGCCGTCGGCGAAAGCGGGAGTGGCCGTCATCGCGAGTGCTGCTGCGGAGGTGAGCGCAATGGCGGCGCGGGAGCGGAAAATCTTCATCGATGCAAACCCCTGAATGCTGACGCGCACGCCCTGCCTGAATGGAGACTCGGCGGGATTCGCGTCACCCTGGAAGAGGGCTAGGCGGCTCAGGCTTTCACCAGCCTGAACCGCCCGAGCCATTATGAATTCGGGTTACAAACCGCGAATACCGTCGAAGTCGATATGGGCTACACGGCCGCGCTGGACCCGGCACGTGAACGTGCCGCTGTCACGGTTGAGATTGCTGCCGCGCCAGCCGCCAGCGTGCCTGCCATGATCCCGGCTGTTGACCGCAAGCCTGCCGCGCACCTCGAAGCCGCCGCGGGTGTTGCGCACGTCGCGGATGTCGGTCACCCGCGCGCGGCCATCGGAATGGCGGTTCGCCTGGCTCTCGGCCACGCGGCTGCACATCTGGACCGCACGCTGCGAGTTGCCGCTGCCGTTCCAGCCGTTACGGTCGAAATCGCCGCGGCCGTGGCCGTCGGCGGCAAGCGCGGGAGCCGCTGCCGAAAGCACCATAGCGCCAGAGACAACGGCGCCGGCCAGAGCTTTGGAAAGGATCTTCATTGCATTTGTCCTCGATCGAGCCAGGGGAAATGCCCCAGCGTCGAGACTGGTCTAGCCAAGCGCCGGTGAGGCGCGACTGAACCGGAACGACAGGCTTCGTTCATATTTTTCGCACTTTGTATGAACGTAACACACCTAAGGCCCGCTTAACCTGTTGCAACTAGAATCGGGTGCATGATCTGGCTCATCTCCATTTTACCGTCCCTGGCTGTCGTCGGCACGCTGACCGCATGGGAATTCCTGCATCGCCCCGCCAGGACCGACTGGTGGCGCAATCTGCAGGCCTGGTTCTTCTATGGCCTGGCCGGCTTCGCCTTTCTGCCGCTCTACACGGCATTCCATTTTCCCTCGCTGGCTGACGGCGCAAATCTGCCACTCTGGCTCGGTTGCCTGGCCTTCCTTGTCGTGCGCGACGGGCTCGAATTTCTCTATCACCGCGCCCAGCACAGCGTTCCGTTGCTGTGGTCGATGCATTCGCTGCACCATTCCGACCCGGAAATGTCGGCGCTGACGACACAGCGGCATTATTGGGCAGATCAGCTGGTCAAGGCGGTGACGGTCTGGCCGGCCACATTCATGGTCATCGCGCCAACGCCGGAAATCCTTGCAATCTACGCCGGGCTGAGCCTGTGGCATTTCCTGGTTCACGCCCGGCTGCCAATCGGCTTCGGCCGGTTTTCGTGGGTGCTGAACGCCCCGGCCTATCACCGCCGTCATCACTCACGCCTGCCGGAACACTACAACAGCAATTTTGCCGCGCTGTTTCCGCTGTTCGACGTGGTCTGCGGCACCTACCACCGCCCGGACGGCTTTCCGCCGACCGGGCTGGACCGCGCGCCTGCCTCGATGCTCGACGTGCTGGCCTGGCCGATCCGCCAGGGCAATGCCGAGGCGCAGTCCGCCCCCGCTAAGGCGCCTTGATCGCTTCACCCACTTTCAACCCCGACCATTCGGCAAGAAACGCCAGGATGTCGGCATTTTCCTCGATCGCCTTGTCGGTTGGCTTGCCCGAGCCATGTCCGGCGCGCGTCTCGATGCGGATGAGGTGCGGGCGTGTCCCCGCCTTGGCAGCCTGCAGCGCGGCCGCATATTTGAAGCTGTGGCCGGGCACGACACGATCGTCGGTGTCGGCCGTGGTAACCAGCAGCGCCGGATAGTCCGCTCCGCTGCGGATATTGTGATAGGGCGAATAGGACCGCAGCACCCGGAAATCCGGCTCGCGGTCCGGGTACCCGTAATCGTCGACCCAATAGCGCCCGGCGGTGAAGCGATCGAAGCGCAGCATGTCCATCACGCCCACTTGCGCATTGCCGGCGGCGAACAGGTCCGGCCGCTGGTTGACCACCGCGCCGACCAAAAGCCCGCCGTTCGAGCCGCCCTGGATGGCGAGCCCGCCCTTGGGCGCGATGCCCTGGGCAATCAGGAATTCGCCGGCCGCGATGAAATCGTCGAACACGTTCTGCTTGCGATCCAGCCGTCCGGCGTCGTGCCATTCCTTGCCGTATTCCCCTCCGCCGCGCAGATTGGCGAGTACGAAGGCCCCGCCCGCTTCCAGCCAGGCCATCCGCGCCGAGGAATAGCCCGGCGTCAGCGCGACATCGAAGCCACCATAGCCATAGAGCAAAGTCGGCACCGGCTGGCCGGCTGCGGCGATCGCCTTTTTGCGGACGATGAACATCGGCACCCGGGTGCCGTCTTTCGAGGTGTAGAACTTCTGATCGACGTCGAAGTCCTTGGGCTCGAAAGTCAGCGGCGGCCGGGCGAACGGCTTGGTCGCGCCCGTCGCCAGATCGAGCCGGTAGATCGCGGTTGGCTGATTGAAGCTGGTGTAGCTGTAAAACGTCTCGGGATCGCCCGGCTTGCCGCGGAACCCCGCTGCCGTGCCGAGGCCGGTCAGCGCCAGAGTCTTGGCGCTCTTGCCATTGAGATCGAGCACCAGCGCCCGTGAGGCGGCATCCTTCAGATAGGACAGCACCAGCTTGTCGCCGATGATCGTACCTTGCTGCAGCGTCTCTTCGGTCTGGCGCACCAGTTCGCGCCATTCCGGCTTGCGGCTCGCCAGGTTGATCGCCACCAGGCGGAAGCGCGGCGCCTGCCAGTTGGTGACGAACCACAAGGTCGATCCGGTGCCGTCGACCAGCCGCCAGTCATGTTCGAAGCCGGTGACCAGCGGGCGAGGTTTCCAGCCCCCATCGCTTGTAGCGCGCGCGCGGCGGGCAAGATCGATGGCATGGACTTCGTAACGCGCATCGGTGCCGACCGACGAGGTAATCAGGGCATAGCGACCATCGGAGGTCACTTCCGCGACATGGTTGTACTCCGGATGCCCGGGCGAGGCGAAGACCTGCACATCGGCATCCTGCGGGGTGCCGAGGCGGTGGAAGTAGACCGCCTGGTTATAGTTCAGCGCCTGAAAGTCCTTGCCGTCCTCGGGCTTGGGAAAGCGCGAGTAGAGAAAACCTTCCTCGCCCACCCAGGCCAGCTGGGTGAACTTGGCCCAGCGGATTTCATCGGGCAGCGGCTGACCGGTGGCGACATCGAGCACCCGCATGATCCGCCAGTCGCTGCCGCCGTCCTGCACGCTGTAGAGCAGGTAGTTGCCGTCGCGAGACGGCTTCCAGTCGTCGAGCGCAGTGGCGGCGTCACCTGACCAGGCGTTGGGATCGATCAGCAGACGCGGCTTGCCGTTCAGACCCTTGCGCACGAACAGCTGCGCCTGGTTCTGCAGGCCGGTGTTGCGCGTATAGAAATAGCGCCCGCCCGCCTTCACCGGAATGCCAAAGCGCTCATAACTCAGCAGCGCGCGCAGCCGCTCTTCGAACCACGGTCGCTGCGGCAGGGCATCGAGGTAGGCGCGGGTGACCTTGTTCTGGCGTTCGACCCAGCCTGCCACTTCCGGATCGGAGCGGACGTCGTTCTCCAGCCAGCGATAGGGATCGGCAATGCGTTCGCCGAAGTGGGTCTCGACGACATCGCCCCGGCGGGTCTCTGGGTAGGCGGGAGACTTCATTTCATTGGCCTGTGCGAACGCGGCGCCCGCGAGGACGGCAATCGACGCGATGGCGAGGCGAAACATGCATGGCTCTCCGAAATGCAAAAGGCGGCTGCGAACCTAGCATTCGCGACCGCCTTTGCAATTCGTTCGCCCCGGGCGTTTCGTTACCGGGGTGAGCCCGCCCTTATTCCACGTCGTCGGTCATCACCGGGCCGCTATCCTGGCCCTTGGCTGCGGTATCGCGGTCGACCAGTTCGATCACCGCCACCGGCGCGGCATCCGAAGCGCGGAAGCCTGCCTTGATGATCCGCGTGTAACCGCCGGCGCGGTCCGTGTACCGCGGCGCCAGCACGTCGAACAGCTTGGTCAGCTGAGCATCGTCGAGCAGCCGGGAATGGGCGAGACGGCGGTTCGACAGCCCGCCGCGCTTGCCCAGCGTGATCAGCTTTTCGACATAGGGGGCCAGCTCGCGCGCCTTTGGCGTGGTCGTGGTGATCTGCTCGTGCTTGATCAGCGCCGCCGCCATATTGCGCAGCAGCGCGGCGCGGTGTGCGCTGGTGCGCTGAAGTTTGCGGTGTCCGACTTTATGACGCATTTCATATTCTCCGTTCGTACGGGGCCCGTATCAGGTAGCCCGGTCCTGGCTTTCGCCCAACTAGCGCCTCTCCCCTTGCGGGAGAGGCAGCGAGACTTGGGTCTGCGTAGCAGGCCCTAGTCGCAGCGGAGAGGGGGCTCCCCCCTCTCCAACTTCGGCTAGACAACAAGTTGCCAAGCCTTCGTATCCTCCCCCGCAACGGGGGGAGGAACTAACTAACCCAGCAGTTCCTGCTCGAGCTTCTTGGCCATTTCCTCGATGTTCTCGGGCGGCCAGCCGGGGATGTCCATGCCGAGGCGCAGACCCATCGAGCTGAGCACTTCCTTGATCTCGTTGAGCGACTTGCGACCGAAATTCGGCGTGCGCAGCATCTCGGCCTCGGTCTTCTGGACCAGATCGCCGATGTAGATGATGTTGTCGTTCTTGAGGCAATTGGCCGAACGCACCGACAGTTCGAGCTCGTCGACCTTCTTGAGCAGGTAACGGTTGAGCTGGTTGGTGTCGCCTTCGTCGCTCGGTGCGGAAACCGCGACGCCAATCATCGGCGAGGCGCCGGCGGAAGGCGCGTCCTCGAAGTGGACGAACAGTGCCAGCTGGTCCTGCAGGATGCGCGCGGCATAGGCCACCGCGTCTTCCGGCGTAACCGTGCCATCGGTTTCCACCGACAGGCTCAGCTTGTCGAAGTCCAGCTCCTGCCCGATACGGGCATTATCCACCTTGTAGGAGACCTGACGCACCGGCGAATACAACGAATTGACCGGGATCAGACCGATCGGCGCATCGACCGGGCGGTTCGACACGGCCGGGACATAGCCCTTGCCGCTGTCGGCGGTCAGCTCCATGTTGAGCGTGGCGCCTTCGTCGAGGTGGCAGATCACCAGATCCTTGTTGGTCACTTCGATATCGCCGGTAACGGCAATGTCACCGGCAGTGACTTCACCCGGGCCAGTGGCGGAAAGCTGGAGGCGCTTGGGGCCTTCGCCCTGCATCCTCAGCGCAATCTGCTTCACGTTGAGCACGATGTCGGTAACGTCTTCGCGCACACCGGCGAGGCTGGAGAACTCGTGCAGCACGTTCTCGATCTTGATCGAGGTGATTGCCGCACCCTGCAGCGAGGACAGCAGCACCCGGCGCAGCGCATTGCCCAGCGTCAGGCCAAAGCCACGCTCGAGCGGCTCGGCGACGAAAGTGGCGTTGCGCTTGGCGTCGTTGCCGGACTTGACCTCGAGGTTGTTGGGCTTCTTGAGTTCCTGCCAGTTCTTGATGTTGACGGTCATGGAATTCCCCTAAGGATATTTTCTGGCGGGACATGGCCGCGGCGCATTTCAGCTCCGCGACCGATCCGGGATGCGGCAAGGCAAATGCCCAACCGCGAAAACTCGATCAGACGCGGCGGCGCTTGGACGGCCGGACCCCGTTGTGCGGGATCGGCGTGACGTCGCGGATCGAGGTAATCGTAAAGCCGACGGCCTGGAGAGCCCGCAGCGCGCTTTCACGGCCCGAGCCCGGTCCCTTGACCTCAACCTCGAGCGTACGCACGCCATGCTCCGCAGCCTTCTTGCCGGCATCGTCGGCGGCGACCTGGGCAGCATAGGGGGTCGACTTGCGGCTGCCCTTGAAGCCCATGGCACCGGCCGAAGACCAGGAAATCGCATTGCCCTGGGCGTCGGTGATGGTCACCATCGTGTTGTTGAAGCTGGCATTCACATGAGCGATGCCGCTAGAGATATTCTTGCGCTCCCGCTTTTTGATGCGTTGGGGTTCGCGTGCCATTTCTTGCCTACCTGTTCTTTGATTTCCTGCCGCTCATCGTGAGGAGCGGCTGAGAGCCTGAGCCTGTCGAAGGGCGAAGACGCGTCCCGAAGGACTACTTCTTCTTGCCGGCAATCGCCTTGGCCTTGCCCTTGCGGGTGCGCGCATTGGTATGCGTGCGCTGGCCGCGAACCGGCAGGCCCTTGCGATGGCGCAGCCCGCGATAGCAGGCGAGGTCCATCAACCGCTTGATGTTCATCGCGGTGTTGCGACGAAGATCGCCTTCGACCATGTGGTCGGCGTCGATCGATTCGCGGATGTGCAGCACTTCCTGATCGGTCAGATCCTGCACACGGCGGCTGTGTTCGATCCCCAGCTTGTCGGCGATCTGCTTCGCCTTGGTAGCACCGATTCCGTGAATGTAGGTCAGCGCAATGATCACGCGCTTGTTGGTGGGGATATTAACCCCGGCAATACGAGCCACTTACTTCTCCTGCTCCACAGGGGAAAACGGCTGGCCGCTCCCCTATCTCAACGCGAACACTACGACAGTTTCCGGGCCTGAACGGCAAAAAGCCCGGTTGGCGCGCGCGGACGCGGCTGCCTGCCGGACTTACCCGTATTTGTCGAGTGAAGGGGCCGCTTAGTGCGATTCGCGCGAGGTGTCAACGCCATGTGCGCACGCACGCAACAAGGCTCGCCAAGCATGTCCGGCGAGGGGCGCTTTTGTTATCGAAACATATACCCGCCTGGAACGCCAAGGTCAAAGCCGCAGCTTGACGGAGCGGCAATGCGGTCAGTCAGCGTGCCAGGATCTTCTCGATCGCCCTGGTCACATCGTCCATCTCGGCCATGCCGTTGACCCGGGCGACAATACCGCGCGCCTCGTAGATCGGCAGAATCGGCGCGGTCTTGGCGCGGTATTCGGCCATGCGGGTGCGCACGGTTTGCTCGTTGTCGTCCGGACGGCGCTTGAACTCGGTCGAACCGCATTTGTCGCAGACACCCAGCTGGCGGGGCTGCTCGAACTTGTCGTGATAGCCCTTGCCGCAATTGGCGCAGGTGAAACGGCCGGTGATGCGTTCGACCAGCTGGTCCTCGTCGACGTCGAGTTCGATAACGTGATCGAGATCGCGGCCGCGCTGCGAGAGGATAGCATCCAGCGACTCCGCCTGAGCGGCCGTGCGCGGATAACCGTCGAATATCGCGCCGGCATCCTTGCCCATCGAATCCAGCTCTTCGCCGATCAGCGCCGAGACGATCTCGTCGGAGACGAGCTCCCCGCGCTCCATGACGGCCTTGGCCTGGAGCCCGACCGGCGTGCCCGCCTTGACCGCGGCGCGCAGCATGTCGCCGGTAGAAAGCTGCCGCATCCCGCGCGCTTCGACCAGTCGCTGCGCCTGGGTGCCCTTGCCCGCCCCCGGCGGACCCAGCAGGATTATGTTCACGGCAGTATCCTTTAGCTAGCCGCACCCTTTCAGCGCAGGCGACCCTTCAACTTGGCCTTCTTTATCAGATCGCCGTACTGGTGGGCCAGCAAGTGCGACTGGATCTGGGTAATGGTGTCGACCGTGACGTTGACCACGATCAGCAGGCTGGTGCCGCCAAGGAACATGTTGGTCATGCCGGTCTGGGCGATCGCGTATTCGGGAATGACGCAGACCAGGGTGATGTAGATCGCTCCGATAACGGTGATCCGGGTCAGCACGTAATCGAGGTAGTTCGCCGTGTTCTTACCCGGGCGGATGCCGGGGATGAAGCCGCCGGCACGCTTGAGGTTCTCGGAGGTTTCCTCGGGATTGAACACAACCGCTGTGTAGAAAAAGGCGAAGAAGATAATGCCCGCAGCATAGAGCAGCATGTAGACGGGCTGGCCGTGACGCAGATACTGGTTCAGCGTCACCACGAAACTGCCCATCGGCGTATCGGGCGACAGCGAGTTGCCGGCAAACTGGCTGATGGTCAGCGGCAGCAGCAGCAGCGAACTGGCGAAGATCGGCGGGATCACTCCGGCGGTGTTGATCTTGAGCGGCAGATGGCTGCGGTCCGCCTGCATCATGCCGCGCTGGCTCGCGCGCTTGGGATATTGCACCAGCAACCGCCGCTGCGCCCTCTCCATGAAGCAGATCAGCAGCACCATGACGACAATCAGCATGGCACCAGCCCGACAATGACGAACGGGCTGATCGACCCCGAGCGACCGCCTTCGAACAGATTTGAGATAAATTTCGGCATCTGCGCGACAATGCCGGCCATGATGATCAGCGAGACGCCGTTGCCGATCCCGCGCGAGGTAATCTGCTCGCCCAGCCACAGCAGGAACATGGTGCCGCCGACCAGGCTGATCACCGCGCCGACTCGGAACATCAGGCCTGGCGCGACCACGGCCGCAAGGCCGCTCGACGCGGCATAGGCCTCTAGCCCGGTGGCGACAAACCAGCCTTGGACCATCGTCAACACCACCGCGCCATAGCGGGTGTATTGGTTGAGCTTCTTGCGCCCGCTCTCGCCTTCCTTCTTCATCGCCGCCAGCGCCGGATGCAGCGAAGCGGCGAGCTGCACGACGATCGAGGCGGTGATATAGGGCATCACCCCCAGCGCGATCAGGCTCATGCGCTCCAGGCTGCCGCCCGAGAACATGTTGACCATGTCGAGCATGCCGCCGCGGGTCTGGTCGTAAAGGCTTTCGAGGATCAGCGGATTGACCCCCGGCAGCGGCACGAAGCTGAGGAACCGGAACACGATAAGCGCGCCGATGGTGAACCAGATGCGGTTCTTCAGCTCGGTCGCTTTGGAGAAATTGGCGAAGCTGATATTGCTCGCAACATTGTCGGCGCGTGATGCCATCGGTCAGGTGAGCCTTGGTTCTGTGTGCCAGTCAGGACGCCGGATGCCCGGCTTGCGCGCTCCATATAGGGGGCCGCCAGCAATGTCGAACCCCCCGCAACGCGAAAATCCCCGCCCCCAGTGGCATATGCCGGGGCGGGGACCGGCCGATCGGTGCTACTTGGCCGCCTTGGCTGCCTTGTTTGCCTCGCGGCGGGCTGTCTTCTTTTCGTGCTCGCTGGGCTGTGCTGCGGGCAGTTCGACTTTGCCGCCGGCCTTCTCGACGGCCTCAAGCGCGCCCTTCGACACACCGGCAACCGCAAAACTGGCCTTGGCCTTGAACTCGCCCTTGCCGAGCAGCCGCACGCCGTCCTTGCCGCCGCGCGCCAGGCCAGCAGCCTTCAGCGCCGCGTGATCGATAGTTGCCTTGGCGTCGAGCTTGCCCGCGTCAATCGCCTTCTGGATCAGGCCGAGGTTCACTTCGGCATAGTCCTTGGCGAAGATGTTATTGAAGCCGCGCTTCGGGATGCGCATGTGCAGCGGCATCTGGCCGCCTTCGAAGCCGTTGACCGCAACGCCGGAACGCGCCTTGGCGCCCTTCTGGCCGCGCCCGGCGGTCTTGCCCTTGCCCGAGCCGATGCCACGGCCGACGCGCATGCGCCCCTTGCGGGCACCATCATTGTCACGGATGTCGTTGAGTTTCATGTCAGTGCACTCGCTTTCGCTTTAAGTCGCGCTATGGGAGGCGCGCGCATAGGCCAAGGGGCACTGCCTGTCACCCCCCTTTTATGCGGCTCTGGCACAAGCGTGCGGGTTCGCGCTTGGCATTAGAAGAGCTTGCGATCTTTCAGTCGCACTGCCGGATTCCCCGTGTAATAGGCCCAGGGCAAGAGATCGCGCATCGCCACGCCGCGCGCGCCGAGCACGGCACCTTCCCCAATGCTGACGCCCGGCCCGACAAATGCCTCGGCAGCTATCCAGGCGTGGTCGCCGATCGTGATCGGCCTTAGGATCAGCGGGAAGGAAGGGTCCTCGACCTTGTGCGTGCTGCTGCACAGCGTCGCATCCCACGAAACGACGACATCGCGGCCGATAGAGATGTGACCTTGATTGTAGCAATGGACTCCGCGACCGAGCACAGAACCTTTTGCGATTTCCAGGTTGGCCGGCAGCCAGATGCGGGTCGAACCGTAAATTCGGACTCCGGGCGCGATCCGGGCCCCGAACAGGCGCAGCACGGCGCGGCGCCAGCCCCACAATGGGGGCGGAGTGAACCGGCACAGAAGCAGCCAGGTAACGCCCCAGGCGACCCGAGCGATCTTGTTTGCAAGCGAGAAACTCGGCGCGTGGCGCCCCAGCTTATCTCCCGGTCCAGAACCTGTCACGCCGACCTCCTGTGACCTATGGTCAAAGTTCCGGGCACCTTGTCAAGTTCCGGCACAATGCGGCGACAAGTGGCCTACTCCGCCACCGCCACATATGCGGCGGCGAGAGCTTTTACCGCGCCGTGGGCGCGGCGATGCATCACGATGCACTGGCCTATGTCGATGTCGGCAAGAACTGCCGCCTGATCGACACTCTGTTGGTGCGCGAACACTGGATTGCAATGTAGCGAATGCGGGGGTTAGAAACGCAGCTCAGAATGACTTGAAGTAGTTGAGCTGAGGCTCCCACGTGTCAAGCTTGCGAAAGTAACGGTCCTGATTCGACCGCCCCTCGATGGTGCGAACCAGTGTGATCAGCGGGTTTGCGCCGCGATAATCGGCGGGCAGGCCAACATCGATTTCCTCGTAGCTGCGGTGCTTGCGGAAATAGCGCAGAAACTTGTGAACCGATCGGAAGCCACAGTCGTTAAATCCGATTATCCCGCCGACCGGCACCAGCTTGTCGGCATAGAATGCGTCCAGCGCGACATAATCGAACGTGTGCATTCCATCGATATAGACGAGATCGGCGACTACGCCGTCCGCCAACAACTGCGGCAGTGCTTGGAAGTCCGCTTGTTCGATCAGCCGATGTGCATCGGCGCGTGAACACGAGGCGATGAACGATTGACCTGCACGGTCAAAATCATCCTGGTGGGGATCGATCGAGATCAGTTGCCCGCCCTGACCAAGACCCGCCAGAATCGCGAGTGAGGAAGCGCCAAAGGCCATGCCCACTTCGATGACGATTTTTGCATCGTTGTCGCGAACGACTTTGGTGAGAGCGTCGGCAAATTTGCGGAGGATCGGTTCACCCGAACGCCGCCGTTTGAAGTTGCCCTGCTCGGCCTGCAGAGAGTAAAGCCGCGCCAGCACATCTGCCGGCGATGGTTTCACGACTTCCGAATTCCTCAGCCGCTCAATCGACCACCGCCACCATATGCGGCAGCTTGGCGATGGCACCGCGCACTTCTGCGGTGTCTTCCAGCTCGACGACGCGGTGCATTTTGCCGAGGCCGAGGCCGATTAGCATCGCCTTCTGCTTCGCCGGGCGGCGGATCGGCGAGCCGATCTGCTTGAGCTTGATTTTCGCCATCAGAGTTACTCCACAATCGCCGCAGCGTCGGCTTCCGCCTCGGCTGCGCTGGCGCCGCCCCGGCCGAGCAGGTCGGCGACCTTCTTGCCGCGCCGCTGCGCCACCGACTTGGGCGAGGTCTGGTTGACCAGCGCGTCAAACGTGGCGCGGATCATGTTGTAGGGGTTCGACGTGCCGATCGACTTGGTCACCACATCGGCCACGCCCAGGCTTTCGAACACGGCGCGCATCGGGCCGCCGGCGATGATGCCGGTGCCGGCAGGGGCCGAGCGAAGGTTGACGTTGCCGGCGCCGAAATGGCCGCGGCCGTCATGGTGCAGGGTGCGGCCTTCCTTGAGCGGCACGCGAACCATCTTCTTTTTGGCCGCAGCGGTCGCCTTGGTGATCGCTTCGGGCACTTCGCGCGCCTTGCCGTGACCGAAACCGACCCGGCCCTTGCCGTCGCCGACCACGACCAGCGCGGCGAAACCGAAGCGCTTGCCGCCCTTCACGGTCTTGGAAACTCGGTTGATGTGCACGAGCTTCTCGATCAGCTCCTCGCCGCCTTCCTCGTCGCCGCCGCGCCCGCGTCCACGGTCGCGATCGCCGCCGCGCCCGCGTCCGCCGCGATCGCCGCCGCCCCGGTCGTTACCGCCCCGGCCCCGGCCGCCACGGCCGCCGCGTCCCTCGCGCTGCTCGCCGCCTTCGGCAGCGGGTGCGTCAGCCGCAACTGCTTCGACAGCGACTTCGGCTTCGACGTTGTTTTCGGTTTCATCAGCCATCATCAGAACTCCAGCCCGCCTTCACGCGCGGCGTCGGCCAGCGCCTTGACGCGGCCATGGAACAGGAAGCCGCCGCGATCGAACACGACGGAGGTCACACCGGCCTGCTTGGCGGCTTCGGCGATGGTCGCGCCAACCTTGGCGGCGGCCTCGATGGTCGCGCCAGGCCCCTTGCTGCCCTTGGTCAGCGTCGATGCGGCGGCCACGGTGCGGCCTTCGGCGTCGTCGATGATCTGGGCATAGATGTGCCGGCCGGAACGGTGCACCGAAAGCCGCGGACGGCCAAAGGCGCGCGCCTTGAGCGCGGTGCGGACCCGCCGCCGGCGGCGGTCGAACAGGGAGAGCTTGGCCATTACTTCTTCTTCCCTTCCTTGCGGAAGATATACTCGCCGCGGTACCGGATGCCCTTGCCCTTGTAAGGCTCGGGCTTGCGCCAGCGGCGAATCTCGGCCGCAACCTGGCCGACCTTCTGCTTGTCGATGCCGGAAATCTCGATCGTGGTGTTGTCGGGTGTCTTCACCTCGATGCCTTCGGGCACGTCGAAATCGACATCATGGCTATAGCCCAGCTGCAGCTTGAGCTTGCGCTGTCCCTGGGCATTGGCGCGATAGCCGACGCCGGTGATCTCGAGCACCTTGGTGTAACCCTGGGTCACTCCGGTCACCAGATTGTCGACCAGCGTGCGCTGCATGCCCCAGAAGGCACGCGCCTGCTTGCTGTCGTTGGCGGGCATCACCGAAATGACGTCACCGTCGACCTTGTAGGCGATCTCGTCGCGCAGGCCCAGCGTCAGGGTGCCCTTCGGCCCCTTCACGGTAAGGATGCCGTCCGCGATATCGGCGGTGACACCGCTCGGGATCGCGACAGGACGTTTGCCGATGCGGCTCATCAGAACACCTCCGCCAGCACTTCGCCGCCGACGTTCGCGGCGCGCGCTTCGGCATCCGAAAGCACGCCGCGCGGCGTCGAGACGATGGTGATGCCAAGCCCGTTGCGGATCACCGGCAGCTCCTTGCTGCCCGAATAGACCCGGCGGCCCGGCTTCGAGACGCGGGCGACATGCTTGATCGCCGGTTCGCCCTCGAAATACTTGAGCTCGATGCGCAGCTGCGGATGAACGCCGGTGGCGTCCTCGGCGAAGCCGCGGATATAGCCTTCGCGCTGCAGCACTTCGAGTACGCGGGCGCGCAGCTTCGAAGAAGGCGACAGGACGGAGTCCTTTTTCGCCCGCTGGCCGTTGCGGATACGGGTGAGCATATCACCCAGGGGATCGGTCAATGCCATCGCTAATCCTTACCAGCTCGACTTGGTCACACCGGGGATCATGCCCTTGTTGGCAAGGTCCCTCAGTTCGATGCGGCACAGGCCGAACTTGCGATAATAGCCGCGCGGGCGGCCGGTGGTGGCGCAGCGGTTGCGCACCCGGGTGGGGTTCGCATTGCGCGGAAGCTCGGCCATTTTCAGCCGCGCCATCAGCCGCTCGGTATCGTCGAGCGTCTTGTCGCCAGCCTGGGCCTTCAGCGCGGCATATTTCGCCGCAAATTTGACAACGAGCTTCTTGCGACGCTCATTTTTGTTTACCGAACTCAGTTTCGCCATGGACTTAAGCTCTCTTCTACAAATCTAAATTACGCGGCCTGCTGTTCTTCAACAGCCTCCGGCGGGAACGGGAAACCGAACAGGCGGAGCAGCTCGCGCGCTTCGTCGTCGGTCTTGGCACTGGTGGTGACGATGATGTCCATCCCCCTCACCTTGTCGATCTGGTCGTAGCTGATCTCCGGAAAGATGATCTGCTCCTTCAGACCCATCGCGTAGTTGCCGCGCCCGTCGAAGCTCTTCGGGTTGAGGCCGCGAAAGTCACGGATGCGGGGCATCGCGACGGTAATCAGCCGGTCGAGGAATTCGTACATCCGCTCGCGGCGCAGCGTGACCTTGCAGCC
The DNA here is from genome assembly GCA_963775115.1 of uncultured Alphaproteobacteria bacterium. Lineage (GTDB taxonomy): Bacteria > Pseudomonadota > Alphaproteobacteria > Sphingomonadales > Sphingomonadaceae > Novosphingobium. Next base: position 390,951 of record CAVZHP010000003.1, on the reverse strand, counting down.
GATCGCCATGCCTTCGCGCAGCTTGAACTGGGCGACCGATTTCTTGGCCTTGACGATCACCGGCTTCTGGCCGGCGATCAGCGCCATTTCCTCGGCGGCAGTAGTGACCTTCTTGCGGTCCTGCGTGCCTTCGCCAACGCCCATGTTGATCGTGATCTTCTCGATCCGGGGCACTTCCATGTGGTTCTTGTAACCGAAGCGCTCGGTCATCGCCTTGGTGATCTCGCCATCAAAACGCTGGCGCATGCGGGGTGTGTATTTATCAGCCATCCACTTTCTCCCCGGACTTCACGGCAATCCGGACCTTTTTGCCATCCTTGCCGGTCTCGAACCGAACGCGCGTGGGCTTGCCGTCCTTGGGATCGGCGAGCGCGACCTTGGCAATGTGCATCGGCGCCTCGCGGCGTTCGATGCCGCCCTGCGGATCTTCCTGCGTCGGCTTCTTGTGGCGGGTGGCGACATTGACGCCCTGGACCAGCACCTTGCCGTCCTTGGGCATGACCCGCAGCACTGTGCCGGTGCGGCCCTTGTCCTTGCCGGAACGGATGACGACGCTGTCACCCTTCTTGATCTTGGCCATAGCCATCACAGCACCTCCGGCGCGAGCGAAATGATCTTCATGAACCCGCGGCCGCGCAGTTCGCGCACCACCGGTCCGAAGATGCGAGTGCCGATCGGCTCCTCGTTCTTGTTGATCAGCACCGCGGCATTGGTGTCGAAGCGGATCACCGATCCATCGGCGCGGCGCACATCCTTGCGGGTGCGCACGATCACCGCGCGGTGAACATCGCCCTTCTTCACGCGGGCGCGCGGCTGGGCTTCTTTCACCGACACCACGATAACATCGCCAACGCCGGCAACCCGGCGCTTCGAGCCGCCCAGCACCTTGATGCACTGAACGCGCTTGGCGCCGCTGTTATCCGCGACGTCGAGATTGGACTGCATCTGGATCATCGATCCGTTTCCTTCTCAACTGGCTTGCCGAAACAAGTTCGGCAGTTCCAAAATTCCATTTCCCAACTTCGCTCAGCCTGAGCCTGTCGAAGGCCCTGTGCCAAACACCCTTCGACAAGCTCGGGGTGAGCGGGGGTGGGTGCAAATTCTCAAATCAGACGTCGGCCTCGACCGCCACGCCCTTGCTCGCCTGGACGCGGTCGAGAACCTTCCACGTCTTCAGCTTGGAAATCGGGCGGGTTTCTTCGATCCGCACGGTCTCGCCGGCCTTGAACGCATTGTCCTCGTCGTGGGCGTGATACTTCTTCGAGCGGCGGATGATCTTGCCGTAGAGCGGGTGCTTCACCTTGCGCTCTACCTTCACCACCACGGTCTTGTCGGTCTTGTCGGAGACCACGGTCCCTACCAGAATACGCTTGGGCATGGGTGTCTCCTTACGCCTTCACGGCGGAACTGGTCCGCTCGGTCTGCAGCGTCTTGATGCGGGCGATGTCGCGGCGCACTTCCTTGATGCGCGCCGGACGCTCGAGCTGGTTGGTCGCGGCCTGGAAGCGCAGGTTGAATGCCTCACGCTTCAGTTCGGCCAGATCGCCGGACAGCTGATCGTCGCTCTTGACGCGCATATCCTCGATCTTGTTGGATTTCTTAGCAGAGCTTTTGCCAGCCATCACGAGGCTCCCAGATGCGAGGTGTCGCCCAGGCGGGCAACGACCTTGGTCTTGATCGGCAGTTTCATCGCCGCGCGCTGGAAGGCGACGGCGGCGAGCGGGCCGGGAACGCCATCAAGCTCGAACAGGATGCGGCCCGGCTTGACCCGTGCCGCCCAGTATTCGACCGCGCCCTTGCCCTTGCCCTGACGGACTTCGGCGGGCTTCTTCGACACCGGAACATCGGGGAAGATGCGAATCCAGAGGCGGCCTTGACGCTTGATGTGCCGGGTGATCGCGCGGCGGGCAGCTTCGATCTGGCGGGCGGTGATCCGCTCCGGTTCCATCGCCTTGAGGCCATAGGAACCGAAGTTGAGATCGGTGCCGCCCTTGGCGTCGCCCTTGATCCGGCCCTTGAAGGCCTTGCGGAACTTGTGTTTTTTCGGTTGCAGCATGACTTAGTTCCTGCGGTCTTCGCGGGCCGGACGGACACCCGTGGTCTGGGCCTCCATCATCAGCCGGTCCTGCGCCATCGGATCGTGGCCGAGAATTTCGCCCTTGAAGATCCAGCACTTGATGCCGATGATCCCGTAAGCGGTCAGCGCTTCGGCGGTGGCATAATCGACATTGCCGCGCAGCGTGTGCAACGGCACACGGCCTTCGCGGTACCATTCCACCCGGGCGATTTCGGCGCCGCCGAGGCGGCCGCCGCAAGTGATCTTGATGCCTTCGGCGCCGAGCCGCAGCGCCGACTGAACCGCGCGCTTCATCGCACGGCGGAAGGCAACGCGGCGGACCAGCTGGTCGGCGATGCCCTGGGCGACGAGCTTGGCGTCGATCTCGGGCTTGCGGATTTCAACAATGTTGAGCTTGACGTCGCTGCCGGTCATCGCGGCGAGCTGCGAACGCAGCTTCTCGATGTCGGCGCCCTTCTTGCCGATGATCACACCGGGGCGGGCAGCGTAGATCGAGACGCGGCACAGCTTGGCCGGGCGCTCGATCACCACCTTGGAAATCGCCGCCTGCGGCAGACTTTCCATGACGAACTTGCGCATCTTGAGGTCTTCCTCAAGCATCTTCGCATAGTTGCGGCCTTCGGCGTACCAGCGGCTGTCCCAGGTGCGGTTGATCTGGAGGCGCAGGCCGATCGGATTGCTCTTGTGACCCATGATCAGGCCTCCTCAGCTTGTTCGCGAACCACGATCCGCAAGCGGCTGAACGGCTTGAGGATGCGGGTCGACTTGCCGCGACCACGGGTGTGGAAGCGCTTCATGGTGATCGACTTGCCGACACTCGCCTCGGCGACGACCAGCGAGTCGACATCGAGGTTGTGGTTGTTCTCGGCATTGGCGATCGCCGATTCGAGCACCTTGCGCGCATCGACCGCCATGCCCTTCTTCGAGAAGGCGAGAATGTTCATCGCGTCCTCGACCCTGCGCCCACGGATCAGCGCGGCGACCAGACCCAGCTTCTGCGCCGAACCGCGAATCTGCGTGCCGACAGCCAGTGCTTCGTTCTCGGCCACGCGGCGCGGAGATTTTTCCTTGCCCATCAGCGCTTGCCCTTCTTGTCGGCGGCGTGGCCGGGGAAGGTCCGCGTCGGGGCGAACTCACCCAGCTTGTGACCGACCATGTCCTCGTTGACCGAGACCGGGATGAACTTGCGGCCATTATAGACGTTGAACGTCAGACCGACGAACTGCGGCAGGATGGTCGAACGGCGCGACCAGGTCTTGATCGGACCTGCGCGGTTGCCCTGATCCTGCGCGCCCTCTGCCTTTTTCAGCAGGTGCAGGTCGACGAACGGGCCTTTCCAGACGGAACGTGCCATCGGCGCTTACCTCTTCTTCTTGGCGTGACGCGAACGGATGATCATCTTGTCCGTCTGCTTGTTGTTGCGGGTGCGGGCGCCCTTGGTCGGCTTGCCCCACGGAGTGACCGGATGACGGCCGCCCGAGGTGCGGCCTTCGCCGCCGCCGTGCGGGTGATCGACCGGGTTCTTGGCGACGCCGCGGGTCAGCGGACGCCGGCCCTGCCAGCGCGTGCGGCCGGCCTTGCCGAAATTCTGGTTCTGGTTGTCGGGGTTCGACACCGCGCCAACCGTTCCCATGCAATCGCCGCGCACATAGCGCTGTTCGCCGGAGTTTAGCCGCACCATGACCATACCGCGATCGCGACCGACCAGCTGGACATAAGTCCCGGCGCTGAACGGGCGATCTGGCCGCCCTTGCCCGGCTTCATCTCGACATTGTGGATGATCGTGCCGACCGGCATCTGGCTGAGCAGCATGGCGTTGCCCGGCTTCACGTCGGTCTTCTCACCGGCGATCACCGTATCGCCCACGGCGAGACGCTGCGGCGCGAGGATGTAGGTCTGCTCGCCATCGGCATACTTGATCAGGGCGATGAAGGCCGTGCGGTTGGGATCGTATTCCAGACGCTCGACGGTCGCGGGGCTATCCCACTTGCGGCGCTTGAAATCGATGATCCGGTACTTCTGCTTGTGGCCGCCGGCAATGCCGCGCGAAGTCACGTGGCCCTTGTTGTTACGGCCGCCGGTCTTGTGCTTGCCTTCGGTCAGCGCCTTGACGGGCTTGCCCTTCCACAGCGACGACTTGTCGACGAGGATCAGCGCGCGCCGGGCGGGGCTGGTCGGATTGTAGCTCTTGAGTGCCATGAGTCAGTTGCTCCCCTTGGGCCTCAGATGCCGCTGGTGACGTCGATCGACTGGCCTTCGGCCAGGGTCACGACAGCCTTCTTGACGTCGGAGCGGGTGTAGGGACGACCCTTCCACCGCTTGGTCTTGCCCTTCTGGGTAAGCGTGTTCACGCCAATCACCTTGACGTCGAACAGCGCCTCGACCGCCGCCTTGATCTGCGGCTTGGTCGCATCGGGCGAGACGCGGAAGACAACGGCGTTGTTCTCGCTCAGCAGCGTCGACTTCTCGGTGATGTGCGGCGCGACGATCACGTCGTAGTGACGCGTGTCGATTGCATCTTTAGCCATTAGCTAGCCCCTCCCGGGAGGGCAAAACGCGCCTCCAGCCTTTCGACCGCGGCGCGCGTCAGCACCAGCGTATCATGCTTGAGGATGTCATAGACGTTGGCGCCAATGGCCGGGAGTACGTTGACCCCGACGATGTTGCCGGCAGCGCGGGCGAAACCTTCGTTCACCGCTTCGCCGTCGATCACCAGCACCTTGCGGCCCCAGTTCGCCTTGGCGAGGCTGGCGGCGAGCGCCTTGGTCTTGGCGTCCTTGAGATCGAGGCTGTCGACGATCACCAGACCGTCTTTCGCCTTCGACGACAGCGCCATCTTGAGCCCGAGCGCGCGAACCTTCTTGTTCAGCGACACGTCGAACTCACGGCGGCGCGCGCCGTGGGCCTTGCCGCCGCCGATGAAGATCGGAGCCGCGCGGTCGCCGTGACGGGCAGTACCGCCGCCCTTCTGGCGACCGAACTTCTTGCCGGTACGGGCGACATCGGAGCGCTCGCGGGTCGCGCGGGCGATGCCGCGGCGGTTCTCGAGCTGCCAGGTGACGACCCGGTGGAGGATATCGGCGCGCGGTTCGACACCGAACACCGCATCGTCGAGTTCGATGTCGCCCTTGCCGGCGCTGCCATCGAGGTTGAGGAGTTTGATTTTCATGGCTTAGCCCTCCTCTTTCTCATTGGGGGCGTCCGCAGCGGCCTCGGGAGCGCCGGGCTGAACAGCCAGCGCTTCCTGCTCGACAGCGGCTTCCGGGGCTGCCACTTCCTCGATCGGCGCATCGGCGACGGCCGCAATTTCCTCGGGCTCGTCATTGCCATTGGCAGCACCCTTGATGCCTGCCGGATATGGCGCTTCGGCGTGGCGCGGAACCTTGACCGAGTCCTTCACCGTCAGCCAGGCGTTCTTGGCGCCGGGGACCGAGCCCTTGACGAAGATAAGGCCGCGCTCGTCATCGACGCGCACTACCTCGAGATTCTGCTGGGTCCGCTCGCGGTCACCCATATGGCCGGCCATTTTCTTGTTCTTGAAGACCTTGCCCGGATCCTGGCGTTGCCCGGTCGAACCGAGCGCACGGTGGCTGATCGAGACGCCGTGGGTGGCGCGCATACCGCCGAAACCCCAGCGCTTCATGCACCGGCAAAGCCCTTGCCCTGGGTATGGCCGGCGACATCGACCATCTGGCCCGGCACGAAGTGCGAGGCGGCGATGGTCGAACCGACATCGAGCGTGGCATCGTCGGCCACACGGAATTCGCAGACGCGGGCCTTGAGCGGCACCTGCGCCTTGGCGAAATGCTCGCGCTGCGGCTTTGCGACATTCTTCTGCTTCGCCGATCCGGCACCCAGCTGAACCGCGACGTAGCCGTCGCGCTCAGCGGTGCGGACGGAAACGACCTGGCACTCTTCCAGCGACAGCACGGTAACCGGCACATGCCGTCCGTCGTCCTGAAACAGGCGGGTCATTCCCACTTTCCTGGCGATCACGCCGGTGCGCATGATCCATACTCCATACAGAGGCCTGACGGGGAAATCCCGCAAGGCGTGTTCAGCCCAAAATGTGTGCGAGCCCCGTCCGGGCTGAGTGTCTTCCTTGCCCCGAACGGGAAGGAAAACGAGACGGGGGACGCTTGCCCGGCACTCGCCGGAGGTATCCCTATGTCCGCAGGGCCTTGCAGCCCTGAAACTGATTACGCGAGTTTGATCTCGACGTTAACGCCAGCGGCCAGATCGAGCTTCATCAGCGCATCGACGGTGGTGGCGTTGGGCTGCACGATATCGAGCAGCCGCTTGTAGGTGCGCACCTCGAACTGCTCACGCGACTTCTTGTCGATGTGCGGTCCGCGGTTCACGGTGAACTTTTCGATTCTCGTCGGGAGAGGAATGGGGCCGCGAATCAGCGCGCCAGTGCGGCGTGCGGTTTCCGCGATCTCGCCAGTCGCCTGATCGAGCACGCGGTGATCGAACGCCTTGAGGCGGATGCGAATATTCTGGGCTTCCATGTCCAACTACCGATGAGAAAGAGCAAACCCCCACCTGCGCGGAGGCAAAAAACCGCCGCCGAGGAGACGAATCCCCCCGGCGGAGCGCGGCCTATATTACTTGGAGATCGAACTGACAACCCCTGAACCGACGGTCCTTCCACCTTCGCGAATGGCGAAGCGGAGACCCTGGTCCATGGCGATCGGCGCGATCAGCTTGACGCCGATGGTGACGTTGTCGCCCGGCATCACCATCTCGGTGCCCTCGGGGAGGATGACCTCGCCGGTGACGTCGGTGGTGCGGAAGTAGAACTGCGGGCGATAGTTGGCGAAGAACGGCGTGTGACGGCCGCCCTCGTCCTTCGACAGCACATAGACCTCGGCGCTGAACTCGGTGTGCGGCGTGACCGAACCGGGCTTGCAGAGAACCTGGCCGCGCTCGACTTCCTCGCGGGCGACGCCGCGAACCAGCGCGCCGACGTTATCGCCGGCTTCGCCCTGATCGAGCAGCTTGCGGAACATTTCGACGCCGGTGACGACGGTCTTGCGGGTATCCTTGAGGCCGACGATTTCGACTTCCTCGCCAACCTTGACGATGCCGGTCTCGATACGGCCGGTCACCACGGTGCCGCGGCCCGAAATCGAGAACACGTCTTCCACCGGCATCAGGAACGGCTTGTCGGTCGGACGCGGCGGCTGCGGGATGTAGCTGTCGACAGCGGCCATCAGCGCGTTGATCGAGTTCTTGCCGATGTTGTCGTCGCGGCCTTCGAGCGCGGCGAGAGCCGAACCCTGGATGATCGGAATGTTGTCGCCGTCAAAGCCATACGAGCTCAGCAGCTCGCGGATTTCGAGTTCGACCAGCTCGAGGATTTCGTCGTCGTCGACCTGATCGACCTTGTTCATGTAGACCACCAGCTGCGGCACGCCGACCTGGCGGGCAAGCAGGATGTGCTCGCGGGTCTGCGGCATCGGGCCGTCGGCAGCGTTCACCACCAGGATCGCGCCGTCCATCTGCGCCGCGCCGGTGATCATGTTCTTCACATAGTCGGCGTGGCCCGGGCAATCGACGTGCGCATAGTGACGGGCAGCGGTTTCATACTCGACGTGTGCCGTCGAGATGGTGATGCCGCGCTCGCGCTCTTCGGGCGCCTTGTCGATATTGGCATAGTCGGTGAACGTGGCGCCGCCGGTTTCAGCCAGCACCTTGGTGATCGCTGCTGTCAGCGTGGTCTTGCCGTGATCGACGTGACCGATGGTGCCGATGTTGCAGTGCGGCTTCGTCCGCTCGAATTTTGCCTTAGCCATTGTCCAAACCTTCTTTTCGCTTGAATTGAAATCTGCGGGAATTGAATAATTTTACCGGAGTCGAGGGGCACCCGCTGAATCAGGCGCCGCCCCTAATCGTATCTTGCCGCTTAGGCAAGCTTCTCCTTGACCTCGGCCGCGACGTTGGCCGGGACCTCCTCATAATGGGAGAAGAACATCGAGTAGTTCGCGCGCCCCTGGGTGAACGAGCGCAGCTGATTGACGTAGCCGAACATGTTCGCCAGCGGCACCATCGCCTCGACCGCCTGGGCATTGCCCCGCGTGTCGGTTCCCTGGATCTGGCCGCGGCGGCTGTTCATGTCGCCGATGACATCGCCCAGATAGTCCTCCGGAGTGACGACCTCGACCTTCATGATCGGCTCGAGCAGCTTGATGCCGGCCTTCTGGGCCGCCTCGCGCATGCCCGCCCGTCCGGCGATTTCGAATGCCAGGGCCGAGGAGTCAACGTCATGATAGGCGCCGTCGTAGAGCTCGATTTCGAAGTCGATGATCGGGAAACCGATCAGCGAACCGCTCTCGGCCGTCTCGCGCATGCCCTTCTCGACCGAAGGGATATATTCCTTGGGAATATTGCCGCCCTTGATGTTGTCGTTGAAGATGATGCCGGTGCCGCGTTCGCCCGGGGTCAGGCGGAACTTGATCCGGCCGAACTGGCCCGATCCGCCCGATTGCTTCTTGTGGGTGTAATCGATGTCCACCGGCTTCGCGAGGTATTCGCGGTAAGCCACCTGCGGCGCGCCGACGTTGGCCTCGACCTTGAACTCGCGGCGCATCCGGTCGACGATGATGTCGAGGTGAAGCTCGCCCATCCCCTTGATGATCGTCTGGCCCGATTCGTGATCGGTCGAAACGCGGAAAGACGGATCCTCGGCTGACAGGCGATTGAGCGCGACGCCCATCTTCTCCTGGTCGGCCTTGGTCTTGGGCTCCACCGACAGTTCGATAACCGGCTCTGGGAATTCCATCCGCTCCAGCACGATCGGCTGGCGCTCTGCGCACAGCGTGTCGCCGGTGGTGGTTTCCTTCATGCCGGCCAGCGCGATGATGTCGCCGGCGAATGCCTCGTCGACATCCTTGCGGTCGTTGGCGTGCATTTCCAGCATGCGCCCGACCTTTTCCTTCTTGTCCTTGACCGAGTTCAGATAGGTGCCCTTGGTCAGGGTTCCGGAATAGATGCGGATGAAGGTCAGGCTGCCGACGAAGGGATCGTTCATCACCTTGAAGGCCAGCGCGCTGAACGGCGCTTCGTCGGTCGGCGGACGGCTGTCCTTCTCGTCGCTGTCCATCTTGACGCCCTGCACATCGGGAATGTCGAGCGGCGAAGGCAGATAGTCGACCACGGCATCGAGCAGCGGCTGGACGCCCTTGTTCTTGAACGCCGAGCCGCAGCACACCGGCACGAACGACTGGTTGAGCGTGCCCTTGCGGATGCAGGCTTTCAGTGTCGCGACATCGGGCTCCTTGCCGTCGAGATAGGCTTCCATCGCATCGTCGTCCTGGTCGATAACCAGTTCGATCAGCTCCATGCGATACTTCGCCGCTTCGTCTGCAAGATTGGCGGGAATGTCCTCGTAGAAGAATTCGGCGCCCAGCGCTTCGTCCTTCCAGATGATCGCGCGGTTCTCGACCAGATCGACCAGGCCCCTGAGGTCGGCTTCGAGGCCGATGGGAATGTAGAGTACGGCGGGCTTGGCACCCAGACGGTCGATGATCGACTGCACGCAATATTTGAAGTTCGCGCCGGTGCGGTCGAGCTTGTTGATGAAGCACATCCGCGGCACGCCATATTTGTCGGCCTGGCGCCACACTGTCTCGGACTGCGGCTCCACCCCGGCGACGCCATCGAAACAGGCAACCGCACCGTCGAGCACGCGCAGCGAGCGTTCGACTTCGATGGTGAAGTCGACGTGGCCGGGGGTGTCGATGATGTTGATGCGGTGATCGTTCCAGAAACAGGTCGTCGCAGCCGAGGTGATCGTGATGCCGCGTTCCTGCTCCTGCTCCATCCAGTCCATCGTCGCGGCGCCGTCATGGACTTCGCCGATCTTGTACGACTTGCCGGTGTAATAGAGGATGCGCTCGGTCGTCGTGGTCTTGCCGGCGTCGATATGCGCCATGATACCGATATTGCGGTACATCGAGAGCGGATGGCTGCGTGCCATGGGGATTTCCTTAGATCTGCAGGCGGAGCCGGATTGCCGCCGCCCACTGGTTCAAATGTGTGACAGCCGCATTACCAGCGACGTCAGATAGCTTTCGCTGCTACCAGCGATAGTGGCTGAACGCGCGGTTGGCATCCGCCATGCGGTGAGTGTCTTCACGCTTCTTGACTGCGTTGCCGCGGTTGTTGGCGGCATCGAGCAGTTCGGCGGAGAGCCGCGCTGCCATCGTCGTTTCGCTGCGGTTGCGAGCGGCGGAGATCAGCCAGCGGATCGCCAGCGCCTGGGCGCGTTCGGGGCGGACTTCGACCGGCACCTGATAGGTGGCGCCGCCGACGCGCCGCGAGCGCACTTCGATCTGCGGCTTCACGTTTTCCAGCGCATCGTGGAACAGCTGCACCGGCGACGACTTGGCCTTGGCTTCCATGGTTTCCATCGCGCCATAGACAATGCTTTCGGCGACCGACTTCTTGCCGTCGAGCATGAGGTTATTCATGAACTTGGACAGCACCTGATCCCCGAATTTGGGATCGGGCAGGATTTCCCGCTTCTCGGGACGACGACGACGTGACATCTTATTTGTCTCCAATCTCTAGTTCGTCACCCCGGACCTGATCCGGGGTCCCGCTTCCTGTCCAGCGCTGCGTCAGCGAGCAAAGAACAGCGGGGTCCCGGATCAAGCCCGGGACGACGGGGAAGCTGCGCTTATTTCGGCCGCTTGGCCCCATACTTCGAACGGCTCTGCTTGCGGTCCTTGACGCCCTGGGTGTCGAGCACGCCGCGCAGCACGTGATAGCGCACACCGGGCAGATCGCGCACGCGACCGCCGCGGATCAGCACAACCGAGTGCTCCTGCAGGTTGTGGCCTTCGCCCGGGATGTAAGAAATGACCTCGCGCTGATTGGTCAGTCGGATCTTGGCCACTTTGCGCAGCGCCGAGTTCGGCTTCTTGGGCGTCGTGGTATAGACCCGGGTGCAGACGCCGCGCTTCTGCGGGTTCTGCTCCATCGCGGGAACCTTCGACTTGGTCTTCTGAGGCTCGCGCCCCTTGCGAACCAGCTGGTTGATTGTCGGCATGAAGTACTCTTCACCTGTGTTGGGACGATGTGGCCTGACAGGCGGGATGTTCGCGGACGTTCCCACACGGCGCAATGGTGGCAAGGCCAAGGCCTGCCGCGCGCCGCATGAGCCGAAAACACTCCACCCGCGCCGCAGCGCCGGGTTACTTTGACGGCTTGCCCGGGAGACCCCCTTTGCTAGGGAGGCCCACGCGCACCGGCAATGTTCAGCTCAATTCATCCGGAGCAAGCCGAAGCCGCTCCGTGAAGCGCGGGCCCTTAGGCAGCTTTGCGGCTGCGGTCAAGCACTCACGCACTGGCCTCCCGGGCGACTCATCCGATGCGGAGGCAATCCGCCTTTTTTGTTTGACGGCCTTCGCCGCCCGGTCAAAAGCCGGGCCACGGCCATGAGATACACTTCACCAACACCGCTGCCGCGATTGCGGGCTACCATGCCGGTTGCGGCGGCAATGGCGCTGCTTGCCGCCTGCGCGCCGTTGCCCAGGCTGGAGACCGCATCCGCACTGCGCGGGCCCGAAAGCGTGGCAGCGCAGCAGAGCCTGCAGGCCGCCGCCGGCGCTGCCTGGCCGGGCGAGGGATGGTGGAAGGTCTGGGGCGACCCCCAGCTCGATGCGCTGATCGGCGAAGGTCTGCGCGATTCGCCCGATGTCGCCATGGCCGCCGCCCGCCTGCGCCGCGCCGCCGCCATGGCGCAGGAGGCGGGTGCCGCATTGCGGCCCACGCTCGATGTCCGGGCGTCGGCCAGCATCGACAAGCAGAGCCTCAACAATGGCCTGCCCGAACAGCTGATCGCCCTGTTCCCCAGCGGCTGGGAGGACAACGCTCAGATCGCCGCCAGCGCGGGTTTCGACCTCGACTTGTGGGGCAAGAACCGCGCCGCTCTCGCCGCCGCGACTTCCGAGGCGCGCGCAGCGGCGATCGATGCGGCGCAGGCCCGGCTTTTGCTGGCAACCGGCATTGCCTCGGCCTATGCCGACCTCGCCCGGCTGTTCGAACTGCGCGATATCCGCACGGCGGCGCTCGAAGTGCGCCTCGCCACCTCGCGGCTTGTCACTGCGCGCGAGCGCAACGGTCTCGACACGCGCGGCAGCCTGCGCCAGGCGGAAGCACAGGTGGCAGCGGCGCGGGCCGATCTTGGCGCAGCCGAGGAACTGGTCGCACTAAAGCGCCACCAGATCGCTGCGCTGGCAGGTGCCGGGCCCGATCGCGGCCTCGCGATTGCACGCCCCGAACTGACAGCTGCCTTCACTGCCGCATTGCCGGCGGACGCCACCACCGAGCTCGTCGCCCGCCGTCCGGATGTGGCGGCTGCGCGCGAACGCACCGAAGCAGCGGCACTGCAGGTCAAGGTAGCACGAGCGGCGTTCTATCCGGCGGTGCGGCTCGACGCGTTGATCGGGCTGCAATCGCTCGGCATCGGCAATCTGTTCGAATCGAACTCGGTATTCGGCAAGGCCGGCCCGGCCGTCAGCCTGCCCCTGTTTCACGGCGGCGCGCTCACTGCCCGGTACAAGGGGGCAGCCGCCGGCTTCGACGAGACCGTCGCCACCTACAACCTGTCGGTCATCTCCGCCTATCAACAGGTCGCCGATGCGGTAACTGCCCAGCGGCTGGCCGTCCGCCGGCTCGGCGATACCCGGGCAGCGCTGGCGGCTTCCGAAGAAGCCTATGCCATCGCCAGGCTCCGCTACGAAGGCGGGCTATCGACCTATCTCGATGTGCTGACAGTCGAGGACCGCGTGCTCCAAGCGCGGCTTGCCCTGTCCGATCTGAGCGCGATCGCGCGAACTGTCGATATAGGCCTGATCCGCGCTTTGGGCGGAGGCTATCAGCCTGCCCAAGCCGCCCGAATTCCCGAGGATGCCCCGCATGAATGACGTCTCGACCGATGCCGCCGTTCTCGAGGCCGAGGCCGAAGCAGCCACCTCGCGCGCTGCGAAGCAGAGGACACGCAAGACCTGGCTGACCCGTCTGGCCTTGCTCGTCGCCCTGGGCGCGCTGGTTTACGGCCTGTGGTATTTCCTCATCGGCCGCAACCACGTCAGCACCGACAATGCCTATGTCAACGCCGAAGTGGCGCAGGTGACGCCGGTGATTTCCGGCACGGTAACCGAAGTCGCGGTCAAGGATACCCAGGCCGTCAAGCAAGGCGACCTGCTCCTGCGGATAGATCCCACCAACGCCCGGATCGCCGTGGCAGAAGCCGCAGCCGAGCTGGCGGCGGCGCGGCGGCGGTTCCGGCAGGCCGTAGCGACCAATTCCGCGCTTTCGGCCCAGGTGCTCGCCCGCTCGGCGGGGATCGCCGAAGCCCGCGCCAGGCTGGGCGCGGCCTCGGCCGAATACGACAAGGCGCGCGTCGATCTGCGCCGCCGTCAGGCGCTTGCTGCCAGCGGAGCGGTGTCGGGCGAGGAACTGACCGCCGCCCAAAAAGCGCTCGCCTCGGCCCAGGCGGCGATCGCCTCGGCGCAGGCCGGGATTGCCGGCGCCGAATCGAGCCGCAGCGCAGCGTCGGGCGAATTCGCAGCCAACGACGCCATGGTCGCCGGTTCGACCGAAGCGACCGATCCCGGTGTCATGGCCGCCGCCGCCAAGCTCGAGGCGGCACAGCTCGATCTCGAACGCACGACAATCCGCGCCCCGATCGCCGGCACCATCACCCGGCGGCAAGTCCAGCTTGGCCAGCGGGTAGCCCAGGGCCAGCAGATCATGACCATCGTTCCGCTCACCCAGGTTTACATCGATGCCAATTTCAAGGAGCGCCAGCTCGATCGCGTGCGCGTGGGCATGCCGGCCAAAGTCACCGCCGACATCTACGGCGGCGATGTGGTTTATCGTGGCAAGGTCGTGGGATTTGCGGCCGGGACCGGCGCATCGATGGCGATGATCCCGGCGCAGAACGCCACCGGCAACTGGATCAAGGTCGTCCAGCGCCTGCCGGTGCGGATCGAACTCGACCCCAGGGAACTGGCTTCGCACCCGTTACGCGTCGGCCTGTCGACCGAAGTCGAGATCGACATTTCGGGGAACTGAGCGGTGACCGGCGAGGCCTTGTTACCGCCCAACCGATTGTGGCTTGCAGCGGGGTTCCTCGCCTTCAGCAACTTTATCGTCGTGCTCGACATGACGGTGGCCAATGTCTCGATCCCCCATATCGCTGGCGATATCGGCGTTTCGCTCGATCAGGGCAGCTGGGTGATCACCTCCTATGCGGTCGCCGAGGCGCTGACCGTTCCGCTGACCGGATGGCTGGTTCAACGCTTCGGCGCGGTGCGGCTCTACATTGGCGCCATGAGCCTGTTCGGGTTTTTCTCGATGCTCTGCGCCATGTCCATGACACTGCCGATGCTCGTGGCTTGCCGCCTCGGTCAGGGCATGTGCGGCGGGCTGCTTATGGCGCTGGTACAGACGCTGCTGCTGCGCATCTTCTCGGTCGAACAGCGGGGCAAGGCAATGCTGCTCTCGGCCATGACCGTGATGATGGGGCCCGCGCTTGGTCCCAATATCGGCGGCTTCATCAGCGACAATTTCGGCTGGCACTGGATTTTCCTGATCAACCTGCCGATTGTCGCGATCTGTGTTACGGCGGCCGTCCTGATGCTGCGCCCGGCCGAAACGCCGATAAGGATTGTGCCGATCGACGGCATCGGCCTGGCACTGATGTTCGTCTGGATCGGCGCCTTGCAACTGATGCTCGATCTTGGCCGCGAGCATGACTGGTTCAGCGACCCCATGATCGTCGCCCTGGCGCTGGTTGCAGGCATTGGCTTTATCGCCTTCGTCATCTGGGAGCTGACCGAAGAACATCCGATTGTCGATATCCGGGTGTTCCGTCATCCCGGCTTCACCTTTGGCGTGATCGCGCTGGCACTGTGCTTCGGGGCCTATTTCGCCTCCATCGTCGTCATTCCCCAGTGGCTGCAAACGACAATGAATTATCCGGCACAGCAAGCCGGCTTCATGGTTGCCGGCACCGCGCTGATGGCGCTGACCACTTCGCAGTTCGCCGCGAAAACCGTGGCCAAGGGTGTCGATCCCAGGCTACTGGTGTCCCTGGCGGTCGGCTGGATCGGCTGCATGGCGCTTGTCCGCTCGCAATGGACCAGCGGGGTCGATTTCTGGCAACTGGCGGCGCCGCAGCTGATCCAGGGTTTCGCCATGTCTTTCTTCATGCTGCCGCTGACGATGATCTCGATCAACTCGGTACCGCCCGAGGAAGTCGCCTCGGCCACCGGTTTGCAGAATTTCGTCCGCACGGTTTCGATCGGCATATCGACCGCCATCGCCTTGACGATCTGGGGCGATACCCAGCAGGAAGCCCGCAGCGAGATCGTGTCGCGGCTGCAGCCTGACGAAGCGATGCGGACCTTGGGCAATGCGGGATTTTCCGCCCAGCAATCTGCCGGCTACATCGGTGCCATTATCGACAAGGAAGCCGTGACCATGGCAATCGATTACCTCTTCCTGATCACCGCCGCAGTGTTCTTTCTATGCTCGGCGGTGATCTGGCTGGCGCCGCGGCCCAATGCCAACGGTGCCCCAGCCGCGAAAAAGTGAAGCGGCGACCAAAGTGCTATCGCCCCCTCACAACACGAAATCGCTCGCCAGCAGATTGATGGTCCCGGTCAGTTGTATCTGGAAGTCGGCGGCCCCATCCCCGTTCACATCGCCGCTGACAAAGGTATTTCCGCCAGTCTGCTCGAAACGCACCTGCCCGGCCACGTTGGAGAATGCCGAAGTGCCGATAAAGGCGAAGTTCTGATTGCCGGACAGATTGGCATTGGCGTCCATGGGATTGAGCGAGATCTTGTCCGACTGCGAACGCGTGAAATCGGTGATGATGTCCCGCGCATTGACTGCCGAATCACTGGCCAGATTGTAGCGGAAGGTATCGGCGCCCGTACCGCCGGTCAGCATGTCGGCACCGCCGCCGCCGGTGATCGTGTCGTTACCGCCAAGACCGTTTATGGTGTCTTCGGCGACCGTGCCGGTCAGGGTATTGCCCCCGCTAGTGCCGTTGATCGTCGAGCCATCGACCACATTGCCAATTGTTACCGCCAGTGTCTGGGTAGCAAAATTGACGCCATCGCTTGCCCGGACGATGACATCGTAGACATTGTTTGCCCCGGCATCGCCCGGCGCTTCGTAATTGGGTGCCGCAACGAAGGTCAGTACGCCGGTGGTGGCGTTGATCGCAAACTTGGCCGCATCGGCGCCGCCGGTAATCGAATAGGTCCGCGCCGCGCCTTCTGGATCGGTCGCAATCACCGTGGCAACCGCCGTCGTGTTCTCGTTGACAGCGATCCCGGCCGAGCCGCCGCCGCCGTTCGACGTAATCACCGGTGCTTCATTAATTCCTGTCACAGTCACGGCGATCGCCTGGCTGTCGCTCAGCGAACCGTCGCTGGCCTGGACGATCACGTCATAGACGTTGTTCCCCCCGGCATCGGAGGGCGCTTCGAAATTCGGCGCGGCGATGAAGCTGAGCGCGCCGGTGGCGGCATCGATGGCGAACCTGGCCGCGTCGACGCCGCCGGCAATCGAATAGGTCCGCAAGGTTCCTTCCGGATCGCTCGATGCCACCGTCAGCACCGCCGTGCCATTCTCGCTCACCGAAACTGCGGCATTGGCCCCGCCACCGTTCGAGGTGATCACCGGCGCTTCGTTGCCATTGCCGACCGTGACCGCGAGCGCCTGGGTGTCGGTGGTTACACCATCGCTAGCCTGGACGATCACGTCATAGACATTGTCAGCCCCGGCATCGCCGGGTGCCTCGAAGTCGGTCGCGGCGATGAAGCTCAGAGCCCCGGTCGCCGCGTCGATGGCAAATTTGGCGGCATCGGCGCCGCCAGAGATCGCGTAGCTGCGCGGGGCGTTTTCGGGGTCACTCGCTGCGACCGTGGTCACCGCTGCAACCCCCTCGCCAACCGTAATCGAGGCGCTCGCCCCGCCCCCGTTCGAAACGATGACCACCGCTTCGTTGGCATTGCCTACCGAGATGTTGAGCGCCTTGGTGCCGGTCAGCGAGCCATCGCTGGCCTGCACGGTGACGTCATAAACGTTGTTCGATCCGGCATCGCCAGGCGCTTCGAAATCGGGCGCAGAGATGAAGCTCAGCGCGCCGGTGGCGGCATCGATCGTGAACAGACTGGCATCCGCTCCGCCGGAGATCGTGAAGGTCGGCGCAGTGCCGTCCGGGTCGGAGGCGGCGACAGTGGTCACCGCAAGCTGGTTCTCCAATGTCGAGAAGCTGCTACCCGAGGTGATCGCGGGCGCTTCGTTGGCATTGGTCACTGACACCGCAAGCGCCTGGGTATCGTTCAGCGCACCGGCGCTCGCCTGGACCACAACGTCATAGACATTGTCCGCCCCGGCATCGCCAGGAACCTCGAAGTTGGGCGCAGCGATGAAGCTCAGCGCACCGGTCGCCGCATCGATGGCGAACTTCGCCGCGTCGGCCCCGCCGGAAATGCTGTAGGCAAGCGCGCCGCCTCCCGGATTGGTAGCGGCAACAGTCAGCACCGCCGTGGCATTCTCCGCTACCAAGGCGGAGGCCGTGGCGCCGCCGCCGTTCGAGGTGATGACCGGTGCCTCGTTGGCATCGGTGACAGTAATCGTGAGCGCCTTGGTGCCGGTCAGCGAGCCATCGCTGGCCTGGACGGTGACGTCATAAACATTGTTCGATCCGGCATCGCCAGGCGCTTCGAAATCGGGCGCAGAGATGAAGCTCAGCGCGCCGGTGGCGGCATCGATAGTGAACAGAGCAGCATCCGCTCCGCCCGCAATCGAAAAGGTCGGCGCAGTGCCGTCCGGGTCGGAGGCGGCTAGCGTGGCAACCGCCAGCTGGTTTTCAACGACCGCAAAACTGCTGCCCGAAGTGATAGCGGGAGCCTCATTGACGTTGGTGACAGTCACGGCGATGGCCTGCGTGTCATTGGCTGCACCGGCGCTCGCCTGCACGATCACGTCATATACGTTGTTCGCCCCGGCATCGGCAGGCGTCTCGAAGTTGGGCGCAGCGATGAAGCTCAGCGCACCGGTCGCGACGTCGATGGCGAACTTCGCCGCGTCGGCCCCGCCGGAAATGCTGTAGGCAAGCGCGCCGCTACCCGGATTGGTGGCGGCAACAGTCAGCACCGCCGTGGCATTTTCAGATACCGAAGCCGAGGCCGTGGCGCCGCCGCCGTTCGAGGTGATGACTGGCGTTTCACCAACATCGGTGACAGCAATCGTGAGCGCCTTGCTGTCGGTAAGTGTGCCATCGCTGACCTGGACGATCACGTCATACGCGTTGTTCGCTCCAGCATCGCCCGGCGCTTCGAAATCGGGCGCAGAGATGAAGCTGAGAGCACCGGTGGCGGCGTCGATGGCGAACAGTGCGGCATCCGCTCCGCCGGTGATCGAAAAGCTTGGCGCTGTGCCGTCGGGATCGGAGGCGGCGACAGTCGTCACCGCAAGCTGGTTCTCCGAAATCGAGAAACTGCTGCCCGAAGCGATCGCGGGAGCCTCGTTGACGTTGGTGACAGTCACGGCGATGGCCTGCGTGTCAATGGCGGCACCGGCGCTTGCCTGGACGATTACGTCATAGACATTGTCCCCGCCGGCATCGCCCGGAGCCTCGAAGTTGGGCGCAGCGATGAAGCTCAGCGCGCCAGTCGCCGCATCGATGGCGAACTTCGCCGCGTCGGCCCCGCCGGAAATGCTGTAGGCAAGTGCGCCGCCACCCGGATTGGTCGCGGCAACTGACAGCACCGCCGTGGCATTTTCCGCTACCGAGGCGGAGGCCGTGGCACCGCCGCCGTTCGAGGTGATGGCCGGTGCCTCGTTGGCATCGGTGACCGTAACGGAAATCGCCTGTGTGTCGCTAAGCGCGCCATCGCTTGCGCCGACCACGACCTGATAGACGTTGTCGCCATTGGCGTCGCCCGGGGCTTCGAAGTCGGGTGCCGCGACGAAGCTGAGCGCTCCGGTGGCCGCGTCGATCGCGAAACTGGCGGCGTCGGTCCCGCCTGTGATGCTGTAGACACGGGCTTGCCCATCGGGGTCGGTCGATGTGACAGTCGTGACCGAAGCTGCGTTCTCCGCCAGACTTACCGATACACTTGCGCCGCCGCCGTTCGAAGTGATGACTGGCGCTTCGTTGACATTCGCCACGGTGATCGCAAGCGTCTGAACATCGGTGTTGCCCCAGCCATCGCTGACTTGCACCGTGACCTCGTAAACATTGTCGCCATTCGCATCTACCGGCGCTTCGAAATTCGAGCCGTTCGGGAAGTACAGTTCTCCATATGCCGAGGCGATGCTGAAGCGCGCGGCGTCGGCCCCGCCAAATATCGACCAGGTCCGGGGATTGTTCTCCGGATCGGTCGCGGTCAGCGTGGTGATGAGACTGGTGTTCTCGTTCACCGTATAGGCCGCCGCGGCACCGCCGCCGCCGGAGGTGACTACCGGCGCTTCGTTGACGTTGTTGACGTTGATCGTCACCTGTCGGCTGGTGCTGATCGTCCCGTCACTGGCAATGACGGTGATCGAAAAATCGTTGTTCGCCCCATCGTCGAGCGGTGCTTCGTAGTTGGGCGGGGCAACGATGCTGACGGCGCCTGTCGCGGAATTGATCGCGAACAGCGCGGCATCGGCTCCGCCCAGGCTGTAGCTCAGCGGATTGTTGTCCCCATCGATTGCGGTCAAGGTTGCAATCAGGCCGCTGCTGTTTTCCGGGAGGGTAATGGTGACGCCGGCCGCATTTGAAGACCACACATAGGATGTGACCGGTGCGTTGAAAGTCTGCCCCTCGTTGACATTGACGACAGTGACGGCAATCGCCTGAATATCGGCATAGGTGCCGTCCGAAACCGCGACCAGCACGTCATAGACGTTGTTAGAGCCCAGATCCCCCGGGCTTTCGTAGTTTCTGGCCGAAACGAAACTGAGCGCGCCGGTCGCTGCATTGATCGCGAACCGGGCGGCGTCGATTCCCCCGGCGATCGAATAGGTCAGAGCCGCCGCGCCATTGGGGTTGGTCGCGGTCAAGGTCGTGACTGCCACAAGATTCTCGTTGACGCTGATCGAGGCTGTCTGCCCGCCGCCCAACGATGTGAACGCCGGGGCGGCATGATCGACAAGCACCGTGCCACGGATATCGTAATTGAGCGGTGTCACGCCCGATACATTGCTTGCCCAGGCTGTGAAGATCGCTCCGGTGCCATCCACCGCGACATCGCCTTCGCTCTCGAACCGGTCGGTGCCGGTGGTAATGGAGAAGTCGCTGCCCTGGGCGGCGCCGCCCGCATCGTAGTGGCGCCCGCGAACGCTGTCCTGGAAGGCCATGGTGCCGGCCTGCGTCCAGGTGACGATGAAACCGCCATCGGCGAGTCCTTCGATATGCGGCTTGGAATTGTTGAGCGTCGCTCCCGTCGTCGGATCGGAAACCGGAGCCGCTACCACTTGCTCGGCGCCGATCTTGGAGCCGTTGGCCGCGAACAGCTGCGCCTTGATCGTGGTGTCGCCCGCAGACCAGGTGACCACGAAGTTGCCGTTCACCAGGCCGTTGACCTTGGAACTGTCGTCATTGGTGGCATTGGCGCCATTGACCAGCACCTGACTGCCGAGCTTGACGCCAGCGGCGTCGAAGCGCTGGGCATAGACGTCTGCACCGGTCCCGGTGCCAAGCGTCCAGGTGACGACGAAGCCGCCCCCGGCCAGCCCTGCCGCGCTCGATTTCGCTTCGGACCCCAGTCCGGCGGGGTTGACCAGAAATTCGCTTCCCGCCGCGGTTCCGCTCGCCGAATAGCGCTGCCCTTTGATCGCAGCGCCGCTTCCGTCCTGGGCGGTGTCGGCAGTGTCCCAGGTGATCACGAAACCGCCGTCGCTCAGTGAAGTGATACTCGGCCGTGACTGGCCGAGGGCCGCCTGGCTGTTGACCAGAAATTCGCCGCCGACCGTGGCTCCGGCAGCATCGTAAAGCTGCGCCTTGATCGCGCTGCCGCTGCCGTCCTGGGCAGTGTCGGACGTTTGCCACGAAATGACAAACCCGCCGCTGGCGAGCGTCGTCACGTTCGGTGCGGTCTGGTCGCCGGTCGCGGACGTATTGACCAGTATCTCGCCGCCGGTCTTGGCGCCGGCGCTATTGTAGCGCTGATATTTGATCGCGATGCCGCTTCCGTCCTGAGCGACATCGTTGGACTGCCAGGCCATGATGAACCCGCCAGCCGCAAAGCCCGCAATCGATGGTGCAATCTGCCATCCGGTGGTCAGCGTGTTTTCGGTCAATTCCAGGCCCAGCCGCGCGAATTCAGTCATTGGATAGCTCCCCAGGTGCAATTCGCAGTCCATGTCCGCCAGAACGAGAAATACTGGCGGCGATGTTGTCCCATCTGCGAATTCTGCCTAAGTTGCCGAAAATCATTACCTTTTAATGAAGGCGTGAACATCGGAGACTGTCGGAGCCTGAAAGTCCGGGAGTCCTTGGGCGAAGACCGCGATGAACCGCTCGCGCCGTCATGATGCGACATCGAAAATCGCATCCACCATGCATTCGGAGTGGATTTCCGCGGCCGCCTTTGCGATGCCTGACCCCGGCATGAGGCCTCATTTCCACTAGCCCCATCCCGCCCAACCCTGGCCGAAAGGAGCCACCATGGATCTGCAACTCGCCGGAAAACGCGCGCTGGTTACCGGGAGCAGTTCGGGAATTGGCCGGGGGATCGCCGAAGTGCTTGCCCGCGAGGGCGCGCTTCTGGTCGTGCACGGACGCAACCGCGAGCGCTGCGAGGAGACGCTTGCGTCGATCCGCGCGGAGGGCGGCACGGCCCACCTCGCGATCGGCGATCTCGCCAGCGACGAAGGCGCGGCTGCGGTCGTGACAAGCACGCTCGCGTCGGCCGGCGGCATCGACATCCTGGTCAATAACATCGGCGGCACGGAATCTTCCGGCGGCGGCCTGCATGACTGGTTCGAGGTGACCCCCGATCAATGGGCCGGCGGCATGCAGCAGAACCTGATCGCGGCGGTGCGTATGGTCCAGGCCTTCGTGCCGGCAATGCGCGAAGCGGGCTGGGGCCGGGTGATCAACATATCCAGCGGCGGCGGCTCCTCTCCGCCCGACAGTGTGCCCGATTACTGCGCGGCCAAGGCCGGGCTCAACAACATGACGGTCAGCCTGTCGAAGAAGCTCGCCCGCAGCGGCGTCACGGTCAATACGGTCAGCCCCGGCTGCACCCGCACCGCGATGTTCGAACGCACGCTCGAGAGCATGGCGGCGGCGAACGGCTGGCCGGACGACTACGATGCGCGCGAGAAGCTGTTCATGGACATGGGCGTGTTCCCCTGCGTTTCCGAACGCTATGGTAGGCCCGAGGAAGTCGGCGCGCTGGTGGCGCTGATCGCCAGCCCGGTAAGCGGCTTCATCAACGGCGCCAATTACCGGATCGACGGCGGCCAGTGCCAGTCGGTCAATTGAAGCTTGTTAGCTAGGCGGTGGCAGCAATCGCCCGGGCGAGCCAGTCGAACCAGGCAGAGTGCCAGGCAGTAAATTCGATAAGATAGGCGATGGCTGTCCAGGCGAAGGCGAAGGGGAACGGCCAGCGCAGCCGGTCCTTGCGCCAATCGAACCAGATCGCCGCGCCAAGCACCGCGAGATTCAGCAGATAGGTCGGGTGCATCGAGAAGATCAGCCCGTCGAGCCCGGTCCATACCCGGTTGAACATGCGCGCCGATGCTGGCAGCAGCCCGGCCAGCAGCGTAATGGCGATCAGCCGCGAGTGCAGGTGGCGGTCCTTGCGAAACCAGATCGCCCCGCCGTAGGCCAGGATGAACAGCGGCAGCGCGGTCACGTCCGAAAGGGCGAACAGCTTGGCGAATTCGAAAGGCATCGGCGCGCCCTTGCCCGCAAGCAACAGCGACAGCACGGTCCAGCTGCTGACAATCAGCGACACGAACAGCAGCACCGAGGCCCAGCCGAGCGTGCGGTGCCAAGTGTGCTTGCGCGAAGAAATCAGCGAGGCCTGGACCAGCACCAGCACCAGCCAGCCTGTCGAGGTCGCGCCGTGCCACATATGCACCGCGTCGATAGCGCCGAGTTGCGCAAAGAAAGTCCGCCAGAAGCCGATGCAGGTCACCGCGAGCGCCAGCAGCGCCATCGGCACACCGCCGCCGAAGGCATCGAGCGCACGCTTGCGGCTACGCCGCATTGCACTCCCGGAATTCTCGGAGGGCTGCTCTACCAGGCTTGCCATTTCGTATTCCCCCGATGGCGCCGACCGGGCGCTCACAATTTCTTGCCCCTGGACGCGCTCGCTTGCAATACCGCGCATTCGCCGCAAGACAGCAGCTGGGCGGCACGCCGGACCGACCAACACCGAGACACGGGAGCAAACCATGCCTGGCAAGACCACCTTCGGATACCTCTACGATTTCCGCAATCCGGAGCAGTGGCGGCGACCTTGGGATGAGCTCTACGCCGAGATCCTCGACGTGATCGCCTGGACCGAGGAGGCCGGCTTCGACGGTGCCTGGGTGCCCGAGCATCATCTCGCCGACGACGGCTATATGCCAGCCCCGCTGGTCGCGCTCGCCGCGATTGCCGCGCGGACAAGGCGGATGAAGATCGGCACCGGCATAGCGCTGGCCCCGCTCTACAACCCGGTGCGCTTCGCCGAGGACTGCGCGGTGCTCGATATCCTGTCGGGCGGACGGCTCGAGGCGGGCTTGGCCATTGGCTACCGCAAGCGCGAGACAGAGGCCTTCGGGGTGGACTTCACCAAGCGCGGCAAGATGTTCGATGAGTTCCTGCAAATTGTCACCCGGCTGTGGGCCGGTGAGGAAGTGACCTTCAACGGCCAGTTCTACCGGATCGAGGGCGCCAAATTGATGCCCCCTGCCCCGCGCGGCCGCATCCCGCTGTTCATCGGCAGCTTCACCGACAAGGCGATGGAACGCGTTGCCCGCTATGGCGACGGCTTCATTGGCAGCGGAGACCTGTGCGGCATGTATGCTGACAAGATGAAGGCGCAGGGCCGCGACCTGAACTCTGCCAAGGTCCGCACCACCGAGCTGTTCTTCACTGTCGCCCACGATCCCGAACAGGCGATGGAGGAGCTCGCGCCCTATTACCACCACGTCAACAACAGCTATGGCGAGTGGGCCAACGAAGGCACCATGGCGACGGGTCTCGAACCGATGAGCCTCGATGCGTTCAAGGCCAGCGGCACCCTCCAGATCATGACCCCTGCCGATGCCATCGCCGCAATCAAGGCCAAGCAGGATCGCATGCCGCTTGACCACGTCATGATGATGATGCCGCCGGGCCTGCCGCCCAAGCGCTTCGTCGACTATGCGACGGTGTTTGCGAATGAGGTGATCCCGGCATTCCGCTGATCGCGTGAGAGACCAGTCACGCCGCTCACTTGCGCCAACTCCGCCGATATGGCTCTATCGCCGAAAGTCGGTGAGAGGACACAGTCATGGAATACCGCCTGCTCGGCCGCAGCGGCCTCAAGGTTTCGGTTTACAGCTTCGGCGCGATGACGTTCGGCGACGGCTCGGGCATCTTCAAAACCGTCGGCGACACGCGCGGCGCGGATGCCGAGACTCAGATCGGCAAATGCCTGGATGCCGGAGTCAACCTGTTCGACACCGCCGATACCTATACCAATGGCCAATCGGAAGAACTGCTCGGAGCCATCCTCAAGCCCCGCCGCCAGCAGGTGCTGATCGCGACCAAATGCTTCGCGCGAATGGGGCCGGGGGTCAACGACCTGGGATCGAGCCGCAAGCACATTATCGAAGCCTGCGAGGCCAGCCTCAGGCGGCTCGGCACCGACTACATCGATGTCTACCAGATCCACAACCAGGACCTGATCGTCCCGCCCGAGGAATCTCTGCGCGCGCTCGACGACCTCGTGCGGGCTGGCAAGGTGCTCTATACCGGCTCGTCGAACCATTCCGGCTGGACCAAGATGCGCGCGCTGGCGACTTCGGACCGGCTCGGCCTGAACCGCTATGTCAGCCAGCAGATCCGCTATTCGCTGCTCGACCGCAACGCCGAGAACGAGCTGCTGCCGCTCGGCGTAATCGAGGGCGTCGGCGCGCTCATCTGGGGCCCGCTTGCCTCGGGCTACCTCTCGGGCAAGTTCCGCTCGAAGGACAGCGCCGAGGGCACCCGGCTTGGCTCGCGCGGCAGCCTCGATGCGATGGACAACCCCTTCACCCGCGGCGTGATCGCGGCGGTGGAGAACATCGCCGGGGCGCGCGGCGCGACGCTGAGCCAGGTCGCGCTCAACTGGGTGGCGCGCAAGGCCGGTGTCGCCTCGATCATTATCGGCGCACGCACCATGGCTCAGCTGGAGGACAACCTTGGCGCGGCGGGCTGGTCGCTGAGCGACGAGGAAATCGCCCGGCTCGACGAGGCCAGCGCGCTGCCGCCGATCTATCCTTACGACATGCATTTGAACTTCACGGGCGAGCGCAACCCGCGCCCGGCGCTGCTGCCGGGAATTCCGGGAAACTGAACCTGCGGCGCGCAATGGGCAAGGCCTGGCCTCCAAACTCCCCCATTGCGTACCGTCTCCGGTCCTGTACATTTGTTCAGCACAAGAGTTTCACGAATCCGAGAGAGGTGTAGGAGTGTTGAAATCAGCCGATGGCGGCCTGCGGGCCGTGCCGTTTCCCGTCGACGATCCCGAGCGCATTCCGGCGAAGCGCTATTACGACGAGGAGTTCTACAAGCTCGAACTCGAGCATGTCTGGCCGCACACCTGGCAGATGGCCACCCGGCTCGACCGGATTCCCGAAGTGGGCGACTGGGTGGAATACCAGAACGTCGGCCAGTCGGTCATCATCGTGCGCACCGAAGGCGGGGTGAAAGCCTTCTTCAACGCCTGCCGCCACCGCGGCGTGCCCATCGCCGGCGGCAAGGGCAACGATCACGGCAACTGCAAGAGCTCCGGCTTCGTCTGCCCGTTCCACGGCTGGCGGTTCAACATGGATGGCGAGAATACCCTCGTCTACGGCAAGCACCTGTTCTCCGAACGCCAGCTCGACCCCGACGACATCAACCTGATCCCCTGCCGGGTGGAAACCGCGATCGGCTGCGCGTGGATCAATTTCGACGACGATGCCCCCTCGCTGCGGGATTCCATCGGTCCGCTGATTGACCGGCTCGAAGCGCACAACGTCCACAAACTGCGGGCCGAATGGTGGTTCGGCACGGTGCTGCCAGCCAACTGGAAGCTCTCCATGGAAGCCTTCATGGAAGGCTATCACGTGATGAAGACCCACCCGCAGCTGCACGCGGTAGTTCCGCAGCTTTATGACGGGATGTACAAGGAACCGCGCAAGCCGCAGATCGAAATAGCCGATCCGGACAAGAGCCTGCGCGAGAATGTCGATACTCAGCTCGAATCGATGAAACGGCTGAGCGACGGCATGGCCGGCATGCTCCACGCCAAGGAACTGGAGATTGCCCGCAGCCTTGCCGATGTCGACAATCTGGGCGTGGAATTCCCCGAGGACAAGAACCAGGCAATGATGATGTGGCTGGGCATGGTCCAGGACCAGATCTCCAAGCGTCTGCAAGCCAAAGGCGAGCCGGTTCCCGATCTCAACACCGTCTGCCAGACCGATCCGGTCAATGCGGTGGAATTCCTGTTCCCGCATTACTTCCTGCTGCCCTATTTCAGCAGCTTCTCGGCCTACCGCATCCGGCCGCTGGGGCCGGAGAGCTGTCTGTTCGAACTGTGGTCGCTGACCACCTACCCGGAAGGCGAAGAGCCCGACGCGCCGATGGAGCCGACCATGCTGCCCTATGACAGCCCGGAGTTCCCGCCGATCCCGCGCCAGGATTACGCCAACATTCCGATCAACCAGGTCGGTCTGCACGCCAAGGGCTTCGAATTCATGCGGCTGTCGAAGAATGTCGAAGGGATGGTCAGCAATTTCCATCGCCTGGTCGATGGCTATATTGCCGGGGTTCCCGCCGAAAAGCTGGCTCATGCAAACCAGATGCTCGCCGGCAATTTCGATGGGCCGATCAAGGATCTTGAATTCTAGGGTTTGAGCGGGGACACTCTACCGGGTGTCCCCTTGCAGATTGAGGTACCATGCTAAAATCAGCCGATGGCGGCCTGCGCGCCGTGCCGTTTCCTGTCGACGATCCCGAGCGCATTCCGGCGCCGCGCTATTACGACCAAGCGTTCTACCAGGCGGAACTGGACCACGTCTGGCCGCACACCTGGCAGATGGCCACCCGGCTCGAGCGGATTCCCGAAGTGGGCGACTGGGTGGAATACCAGAACGTCGGCCAGTCGGTCATCATCGTGCGCACCGAAGGCGGGGTGAAAGCCTTCTTCAACGCCTGCCGCCACCGCGGCGTGCCCGTCGCGGGCGGAAAAGGCAACGATCACGGCAACTGCAAGCAATCCGGCTTCGTCTGCCCGTTCCACGGCTGGCGCTTCAACATGGATGGCGAGAATACCCTCGTCTATGGCAAGCACCTGTTCTCCGAACGCCAGCTCGATCCCGACGACATCAACCTGATCCCCTGCCGGGTCGAGACCGCAATCGGCTGCGCTTTCATCAATTTCGACGACGATGCGCCTTCGCTGCGCGATTCCATCGGCCCGCTGCTCGATCGGCTCGAAGCGCACAATGTCAGCCAGCTGCGGTCGGAATGGTGGTTTGCCACGGTGCTGCCAGCCAACTGGAAGCTTTCCATGGAAGCCTTCATGGAAGGCTATCACGTGATGAAGACCCACCCGCAGTTGTATCACGCTGACGGCGATCACTCCAACGACATGTATGAAGACGTTGCCGCCGATCCGAATGCTACGACGGCGGAAAAAAAGAAGAAATCGGCCAAGGCAGGGACGACGACTGCTCAGGCAATCGGTTCCGCGCTGAAGCATATGGAACTGCTCAGCGAAGGCATGGCCGGCATGCTCCACGCCAAGGAGCTTGAGATCATCAGGGGCATTCCGCTCGATGGACTGCCGGAAGATCCCAACGTCGCGGTGCCGATGTGGTACGGCATGATCGCCGACCAGATCACCAAGCAACTTGGCGCAAAGGGCGAGCCGGTTCCCGATCTGCCCAAAGTGATGCAGTCCGATCCGGTCAATGCGGTCGAATTCCTGTTCCCGCATTATTTCCTGCTGCCGATGTTCTCCAGCTTCTCGTCCTATCGCATCCGGCCGCTGGGGCCGGAGTCTTGCCTGTTCGAGCTCTGGTCGCTGACCATGTATCCACCCGGCGAAGAACCCGAAGTGCCGATGGAACCGACCATGCTGCCCTATGACAGCCCGGAGTTCCCGCCGATCCCGCGCCAGGACTATGGCAACATTCCGATCAATCAGCTGGGCCTGCACGCCAAGGGCTTCGAATTCATGCGGCTTTCCAAGAACATGGAAGGGCTGATCAGCAACTTCCAGCGGCTCGTCGATGGCTATATCGCCGGAGTTCCGGCCGAGCAGCTGGCGCGGGCCAATCAGGCGCTTGGCGGCAACTTCGACGGGCCGATCCAGCAGTTCGAGTTTTAGGAAGGCATTACCAGTAGGGCCGCTCCATCAGCGCCCGCCGCCGCTCGCGAATGATGGACTGGCGCTGTTCGGGGGTGACCCTGGGCGTATCTTTAGGCAGGACTTTAGCCACTTCGCGCAGCTTGACCTTGCGCACCTCGGGGATTGGCTGGCTGTCGCAGCCGGTCCAGCGGCCCTGGATCGCCCCGCGCCTGTGGCCGGCGGTATCCATCCAGTTCAGCACCCCTGGATCTTGCGGTGAAATGACGATGCGCAGCCTGCCGTCCTTGTCGACGGGGGCCTGGGTGTCGTTGAGCGCGGAATGGTTGTTGTGCCAGTCGATGGTCTCGTAGATGTCGTTGGTCAGGATCAGCGAGCGATAATCGCATTTCGCCGGGACCGGCGAATTGATGATAAGCGCCTCGTCGTCTGCGAGATCGTAGGACCCTTCATAATAGAACTGCCCTGCGAGCGCGCCATAGGGTGCCTGGAACGACCTGAGCTTGTTGATGTAGCCATCGGCCCGCATCTTTTCGACGTGGGCGACGAACAGCGGGCCAATGAAGTCGATCGCCCCGGGCAGCAGCCGCAACCTTTGCTCCAGCGTGGCGGCGGGCGGGCGTTTGCGGCCTACCGGCTTGTCGGTGCGTTCGAGCGAAAACGTCGGCTCCGCCTCTTTGCCCCAGTCGGCGCTGACCATGCGCAGCATCAGCCGGGTCGCCTTGGGGTCGAGTTTCCACCAGTCGCCCTCATGGCCCGCCGGGCGTTCGGTGCTGAGCAGCACGTCGTAGCGGCCATCGGCATCGGTTTTGAGCTCGTCGAGGTTGAGATGCGCGCGCGGGCCGTCGCTGGGGCTGGTGGGCGGCGCGACCTGGGCGAGCACGGTCAGCCGCAGCGAGCCGCGTTTGCCGCGCAGACGATAGCTGCCGCCCGGCGTGATCGTCGCCGCGCGGTAGATGGTATCGGCATTGGGCTGACCGACGTTGAGAATCTGGCCGATCGAAGGCAGGAACACCGGCGCATCGCCGTCACCGCCAATCGCTTCCAGCGCCGAAGTGGTGATCGCCTCCAGCGCCAGCCGGGCGACTTCCTGCTGGATCTGCGGATCGCTGCGCATTTCCGGCGGCAGCTTGGCGAGCATCCGGTCGGGCAGAGTGCGAACGGTCTCCGCAAAATCACTCCACCCGGCGACGGCACCTGGTGTTGCGGGCGCATTCTGCGCGCGGGCTGCATACGGCACGGCGGCCAGCGCGACGGCAGCAAGGCCGAGCGGCCAGAATCGGCGGATGGTCATGAGGTCCCTCTCCGGACTTGTTTGCTTTGCCCCAGCCTGCCGCGTTTGGCGGTGTTCGGCAATGGGATTCAGCCAAAGAACCGGAGAGCAACCATAGGCGCTAAGCCGCCACCAGTCCGGCCCGCGCCTTGACCACCTGATCCGCCTCCTTGCCGCCCAGTTCCGCCAGGTGATCGAACACGGCGGTAAAGCCCGCCAGCCCCTGGCTCAGTGAACGCAGTTCGGCATCGAGGCCGTGAACGGCCGCTTCGGGCAGCAACGCCTCGACCCGTTCCCAGCGCAGCCAGTCGGGATGCGGCGACAGGCCGAGAATCTGTCCGCGCCGGCTCGACAGCACCGAGCCCGCCCTCGAACCGGTACCCGCCGGCGTATCCACCGTCACCTTGCACACCGGCTCGAGCAGATAGGGCGCGGCCTGGGCCATCGCATCGCCCATCGCCATGCGCCCGGCGATGCGGAAGGCCAGTTCGGAACTGTCGACCGAATGGTAGGAGCCATCCGTCAGAGTCACCGCGACATCGACCACCGGGAAGCCCAGCGGGCCCTTTTCCATGGCGTCGCGCACGCCCATTTCGACCGCCGGGATCCACTGCTTGGGCACAACCCCGCCGCTGATCCGGTCCTCGAAGACGAAGCCTTCGCCGCGATCCAATGGCCGGATTTCGATGATGACGTCGCCATACTGGCCATGCCCGCCCGACTGCTTCTTGTGCCGTCCGCGCTGGGTGGCGCCTTTGCGGATCGATTCGCGATAGGCGATGCGCGGCACATGGGTATCGACAGCGACGCCATAGCGGCGCTGCAGCCGCCCCAGCACCACTTGCAGATGCTCGTCGTTGATCCCGCGCAGGATGGTCTCATGAGTGGCGTCGTCCTGGGTCCATTCGAGCGCCGGGTCTTCCTCGCACAGCCGGTGCAGCGCGGTGGAGAGTTTGACGTCGTCCTGACGGTCGCGCGTGGCGATGGCGACAGCGGCGTTGCGTGCGGGGTATTCAACCGCGATTTCGTTGCTGCCGGTTCCTTTGCGCCCGAGCAGCAGCCCGCTTCGGGCGGTATCGATCTTCGCCACCGCGACAATGTCGCCCGGCGCCGCCGCGCCTTGCTTGGCGGTCTTGTCACCCTGGACGAAAAAAATCGAACCGGTGCGGGCGGTCTCGCCGCCGACCGCCAGCTCGTCGCCTTCGCCCAGCGGCGCGCCCAGCACCCGGCCCAAAGCTAGCCGTCCCATCGCACCACCATTGGCGATCTTGAACACGTGTAATGCGCCGCCGCCGTTGACACCCAGCCGCTCCGCCGCCGCATCGGGCGCGGGCGCTTCGTGGCGCAGCAACTTGAGCAGCCGGTGCACACCGCCGCCAGTCAGCGCCGAACCGAGTATCACCGGCACCACTTTGTTGCCGGCGGTATCGAGCGCGAGGTCGGTCATCACCGTCGCGCGGTCCGGCTCCTCGTCCATCAGCATCGCTTCCATCAGCGCATCGTCGAAATCGGCGAGGGTTTCGAGCAGGCGGGTACGATCCGCCTTTTCGCGCTCGGTCAGTTCGACCGGAATCTCGATAATTTCCGATTCCGCGCCGGGCCGGTAGCGATAGGCTCGCTCCAGCGCGAGATCGACGTAGCCTGTCACCAGCTCGCCCTCACGGATCGGGATCTGCCGCAATGCCAGCGGCTCGCGGCTCATCGGCTGCAGGGCGGCGATCAGCTCGCGCACCGCGCCGGCGCGGGCGTGCTCGATCTTGTTGACGAAGATCGCATGCGGCACGCCCAGCTCGTCCAGCCGCCGCAGCACCGGTTCGCACAGCACCGCGCGGGCCGGATCGGGATCGATCACCACCAGCGCCATGTCGGACGATTGCAGCCCGGCCAGGCCATCGGTGGCGAAGGCGGGAGCTCCGGGCATGTCGATCACCGCGAACCGGTCACCCAGATAGTCGAAATGCGATAGATTGATTTCGGTCGAGCCATGGCGGGCGCGGGCCTCGGGGCTGGCATCGCCCACCGTGGTCCCCGCCTCCACGCTTCCCTGCCGGTTGATCGCGCCGCTGGCGAAGAGCAGCGCCTCGGCAAGACTTGTCTTGCCCGTGCCGGCCGGCCCGACCAGGGCGACCGCACGGGTTGATTTGCTGCCGCCAATGTTGCCCGACTTGATGCCTTTGGGTTGAGTGCTGCCCATCGTCGCCTCCTCTCGTGTGAAGGCGCGCCGGGCGCATGTCTTGCACTCCGACGCGCAAGGACTGGTGCGATGCTCTGCCACTGTGAAGCGAGTCGCAAGTGGAATCTTGCTTGTGCAAGGCAGCATGCATTCCTAGCCTGCCGGAATGACCAGCGAATATGATTGGCAGGCAACTGTCGGACGCGCCTGGGCGGAATCCCACCGCCAGACCGACCGTTCGTTTTCGGGCCTCACTCCGCACCTGCTGGAGCGGATCGCACGGCTGCCGGGCGGGGCGGTGCTCGATGTCGGTTGCGGTGCGGGCGAGCTGTCGCTGGCGATTGCACGAACGAGACCGCAGGCGCAGATAACCGGCGTCGATGTGTCGGAGCACCTGATCGAAGTGGCGAAGGAACAGGCGGGCGCGCGCGATCTGGTGCGCTTCGTCACGGCCGATGCCGCCGGCTGGCAGCCGGAACGACTCGCCCCGGACCTGCTCGTCTCGCGTCACGGCGTGATGTTCTTCACCGATCCCCCCGCCGCCTTCGCCCATTTGCGCGCCATCGCCGCGCCGGGCGCACACTTCGTCTTCTCCTGCTTCCGCACTCCGCGAGAGAATCCCTGGGCTTCGGAGATTGCCGCCATGCTCCCGGCCAGCCTCGTCGTCACCCCGCCCGATCCGCACGCCCCGGGGCCCTTTGCCTTTGCCCAGCCGGATCATGTGCGGGCGATCCTTGCTGCTGCCGGCTGGCAGGATATCGTCTTCGAGCCTTTCGACTATGCCTATATTGCCGGGATGGGCGACGATCCCGTCGCCGATGCCGCCGCCTTCTTCTCGCAGATCGGACCGGCCGCGATGGCGATGCGGCAGTTGCCCGAGGCGGAGCGCGGCGCGTTAAGGGCAAATCTGATCGACTGGCTGGCGGCGCACCGCGACGGCAATCTCGTGTTATTTCCCGCCGCCGCGTGGATCGTCAGCGCGCGGAACAGCTAATTTCCGCTTACCGTAACCGTTTCTTCTACCTTGCCGCCTGCGCCAGCCTGCCTTATCGGCGCGATCTATGTCCTCGACGAACGATATCCGCCGGTCCTTCCTCGACTATTTCGCGGCCAACGGCCACGAGGCTGTGCCTTCCGCGCCGCTGGTGCCCTACAACGATCCGACACTGATGTTCGTCAACGCGGGCATGGTGCCGTTCAAGAACGTGTTCACCGGCCTCGAGACCCGCGAGACCCCGCGCGCCGCCTCCTCGCAGAAATGCGTGCGCGCCGGGGGCAAGCACAACGATCTCGACAATGTCGGCTACACCGCCCGCCACCACACTTTCTTCGAGATGCTGGGGAACTTCTCCTTCGGCGACTATTTCAAGGAGCAGGCGATCCAGCATGCCTGGACGCTGCTCACCAAGGAATGGGGTCTGCCGGCCGACAAGCTGACCGCCACCGTCTATCATACCGACGACGAAGCCTTCGATCTGTGGCGCAAGATCGCCGGGCTGCCCGAGAGCCGCATCATCCGCATTCCGACCTCGGACAATTTCTGGTCGATGGGCGATACCGGGCCGTGCGGGCCGTGCAGCGAGATTTTCTACGATCACGGCGATCATATCCCCGGCGGCCCTCCCGGCAGCCCGGACGAGGATGGCGATCGCTTCATCGAGATCTGGAATCTCGTGTTCATGCAGTTCGAGCAGGCCGCCGACGGCAGCCGCACCGCCCTGCCCAAGCCCAGCATCGATACCGGCATGGGGCTGGAGCGCCTCGCCGCGGTGATGCAGGGCGTGCACGACAATTACGACATCGACACGTTCAAGGCGCTGATCGCCGCATCGGAGAGCCTGACCGGGGTCAAGGCGGAGGGCGAGCAACGCGCCAGCCACCGGGTGATCGCCGATCACTTGCGCTCGACCTCGTTCCTGCTGGCCGACGGCGTCCTCCCGTCCAATGAAGGCCGCGGCTATGTGCTGCGACGGATCATGCGCCGGGCGATGCGGCATGCGCATCTGCTGGGCGCCAAGGATCCCTTGATGCACCGGCTGGTCGGCGCGCTGGTCACCGAGATGGGCCAGGCCTACCCGGAACTTGGCCGCGCCCAGCCGCTGATCGAGGAAACGCTGGAGCGCGAGGAAGTGCAGTTCCGCCGGACGCTGCACAATGGCCTCAAGCTGCTCGACGAGGCGACCGCAGGAATGGGAACCGGCGGCGAGCTGCCCGGCGAAACCGCCTTCAAGCTCTACGACACCTTCGGCTTCCCCTACGACCTAACCGAAGATGCCCTGCGCTCCCGGGGGATTGGCGTGGACAAGGACGGCTTCGATACCGCCATGGCCCGCCAGAAAGCCGCTGCCCGCGCCGCGTGGAAGGGCTCGGGCCAGTCTGCGGACGGCGAAGTCTGGTACGATATCGCCGAACGCGAAGGGGCCAGCGAGTTCACCGGCTATTCCTCCACCAGCGGCGAAGGCCGTGTGGTCGCGCTGGTCAGGGGCGGGGCCGAAGTCGAGAGCGCCAGTGCCGGGGATGAGGTCGTGGTCCTCACCAACCAGACCCCGTTTTATGGCGAAAGCGGCGGTCAGGCGGGGGATAGCGGAGGCATCGACGGCGGCGAGGGGCTCAAGCTCGCCGTTGCCGACACATCCAAGCCGCTGGGACGTCTGCATGCGCATCAGGCGAAAGTGGTGAGCGGAACGATCAAGCTGGGCGATACCGTCCACCTCGCGGTCGATACCACCCGCCGCGATGCGATCCGCGCCAACCATTCGGCGACCCACCTGCTGCATGCGGCCCTGCGCAACCGGCTCGGCGCGCATGTGACGCAGAAAGGCTCGGCAGTTGCCGCCGACCGGCTGCGCTTCGACTTTTCCCAGCCAGTGGCGCTGACGGCGGAAGACATTGCCGCCGTCGAAGCCGAAGTGAACGCCGAAATCCGCGCCAACGATCCGGTCGTGACCCGGCTGATGAGCCCCGATGACGCGATCGAGGCAGGCGCGATGGCGCTGTTCGGCGAGAAATACGGCGATGAAGTGCGTGTACTCAGCATGGGGCGCACTTCAGGCAAGCCCTACTCGGTCGAACTCTGTGGCGGGACTCACGTTCGCGCGCTGGGCGATATCGGCCTCTTTCGCATCGTCTCCGAAGGCGCGGTAAGCTCAGGCGTCCGCCGGATCGAGGCATTGACCGGCGAAGGCGCGCGCCAGTGGCTGGTTGGCCGCGAGGAAGCGCTCAAGGGCGCCGCCGCCATCCTGCGCACGACGCCGGACGAAGTGGAAGCGCGCGTTGCCGCGCTGCTCGACGAGCGCAAGAAGCTGGAGCGCGAACTGGCCGATGCGAAGAAGGCACTCGCGTTGGGTGGCAGCGGCAGCGGAACAAGCGCCGGGCCAGCCGACGAGCAGATCAATGGCGTGACATTTTCCGGTCAGGTAATCGAAGGTCTTGACGCCAAGGAATTGCGCGGGCTGCTCGATACCGCCAAGCAACGCATGGGTTCGGGCGTGGCAGCGATCTGTGCGGTCAACGATGGCCGGGCCAGCTTTGCCGCAGCCGTCACCGACGACCTCACCGGCAAATTCAGCGCCGTCGATCTGGTCAAGCTCGGCGTCGAGGCGCTTGGCGGCAAGGGTGGCGGCGGGCGGCCCGACATGGCGCAGGGCGGCGGACCCGATGGTTCTAAAGCCGCCGATGCGATTGCAGCTGTGCGGGCGGCGCTGGGCGCCGCCTGACTTTCAACCGCCCGACTGTCAGAGCGCCGGAAGCTCACCTTCGGAACCGGCATTTGTCTCCGGCGCGGACTGCGGTGCAGCTTGGGCATCCGCCACGTTGCTCTCCTCCGTGCGGGCGTCGGCAGGTGCGGCTACCTGGTCCTCGATCTGCACCACCGGAATTTCCGCTTGCGATGGCGTGGCTTCGTCCCGGGCAGGACCCTCTGGCGAATCGGCGAACGGAAGCGGGCCGGACGTCGCCGGCGGGGCTGCGAAGGACACCTCCGGCAGCTCCAGCCTGCCCGGCGCCGCGCGCGAAATGTCCGATGCGAATGCCGACGCGAAGGCATCCATCTTGTGCCGTGCGGGACGCAGCACCGCGATCCGGACGGCAGGAATCAGGGTTTCCCGCGCCGCCGGCTTCGCGGTGCTTCTGTCCGCCCGGTCGTATTGCGACAGATCGTATTGCGACATGTCGATCTCTACCGGTCTGAATTCCGGAACAGGGCGCAGCGGCTCGTAAACGGGCGCGGACTTCGGCGCCGCAATATCGTTAAACGCCAGCACCGGCGGCTTTGGCGGGCCTTCCGCCGTCACGACGGGCCCGGTGCCAGCCGCCGCAACCGGCGCCTCGGCATATATGCCTGGCGATGTATCCCAGGGCCGGTTGAGTTTGTTGTGAGCGAAATAAATTCCGGCACCATCGGCAACGGCCAACCCCAGAACCAGGAGCACAGCCAGCCTCGGCCGGCGTGAAACCCACATGTCCCGCATCTCGAATACTCCCATCGCGCCCGGCCCTACCACGCCCGGCGGCGGCCAACAATGCCGTCAATCGCACGGCCGGATCGGATTAGCCTGGGTGTTCTCGCAGTGTCGCGCTCCTCAGGGCAGGCTTCTCCGCAAGATCGCCCTCCTGCATGATCTGCTCGCGGAATTCGTCCCGCTTTTCGTGGATCGAGGCGATCACCGGGCCCATGGCCACGCCCATATCGACCAGAACGGCTTCCGAAAGTTGCAAAGCAGCCTCCAGCGTCTCGGGCACGGCATCGCTTGCGCCTGCCCGGTAGAGCGCGGCGGCGTGGCTGGCGTCGCGGGCGCGGGCGATGATCGGCAAGCCGGGGTATTGCCCATGCAGGCGCTTGACCAGGCGCTGGGCGGCTACCGGTTCGTCCATCGTCAGGATAACCGCAGTCGCCCGCTCGATGCCCATCCGGGCCAGGGTATTCCCCTTGGCAGCATCGCCGAACACCGCCGGATAGCCCCTGGCCAGTGCGCTTGCGACCAGGTCGGCATCGGAATCGAGCGCAACGAAGGGCTTGCCGTGAACCGCCAGCATATCGGCGACAAGCTGGCCGACACGGCCGAAACCGATGATGATCGCGCGCGGACTGTCGGCATCGGTCCCGGCGTTGTTGGCAGCAGTAACACCTGCCGCGACATCGACCTGGCGGGCAAGGCGGCGGCCCAGCTTGGCCAGCAGCGGTGTAACCGTGAGGCCGATGGCGGTAACGATTTGCCAGAACTGCGCGGTCTCGGCATCGATCAGGCGTGCCGACAGGGCCGCAGCCATGACGATCAACGTGGTTTCCGACGGACTCGACATCAGGATGCCGGTCTCGGTCGCGGTGCCGCTGCGCGCGCCCATCAGCCGCAGCAGCAGCCCCGTCACCACCGCTTTCAGGAGCAGCACCGCCGCAGTGGCGAGCAGGATCGTGCCGAGATTTTCCCAGATCACCCGCAGGTCGATGCTCATGCCGATGGTGATGAGGAATATGCCCAGCGCCAGTCCCTTGAACGGCGCGGTGATTTCCTCAACCTCGTCCTGATATTCGGTTTCGGCAATCAACAGCCCGGCGATCAGCGCGCCGACGATAGGCGAAAGGCCCACTCCCGCCGTCGCCAGCGCCGCGACGATCACCACCAGCAGGCTGGCCGAAAGGAAAAGCTCGGGGCTCTTGGTGCGCGCCGCCTGGGCAAACAGCCGGGGCAGGCCAAAGCGGCCGACGACCAGCAGCGCGATGATCACCAGCGCCCCCAGCCACAGCGTGCGGAACATGCCGTCGACCCCATCGCTGGCCGCGAATGGAGCCATTGCGCCCAGCAGGAAGATGATCGGGACGAGGGCGATATCCTCGAACAGCAGCATCGCCAGCGCCGCTTTGCCGACCGGCGTGCGGGTGCCGGCAATTGGCAGCACCAGTGCCGTCGAGGACATGGCAAGTGCCAGGCCCAGTCCTATTGCGCCGCTCAGTGACTGACCGAATATTGAAAGCCCAAACGTCAGCAGCGCGGCAGCGACGAGCAGTTCGAGCGCGCCCAGCCCGAATACCTGACGCCGCATCGCCCAGAGCCGGTCGAACGATAGCTCCAGCCCGACCGAGAACAACAGCAGGATGATGCCGAATTCCGCGAAGGGATCCAGCCCCTCGGGATCGGTGATGGTGACATGTTCCAGCAAGGGATAAGTGGGCACCAATTGCCCCAGCCCATAAGGCCCCACCAGCAACCCGACGAAGATGAAACCAATGATCGGGGTGATGCGAAAGCGGGCGAATACCGGAATGACAATGCCCGCCGCCCCCAGGATCACCAATGCGTCAGATAGAAAAGGGGAATGCAGTTCACCGGCCATGGCTTGATGCTATCGCACAAGTGGCGCAAAAGTCACGGTATGAGAGAGGCGGACGTCATAATTGTTGGCGGCGGACCGGCGGGCATGATGGCCGGGCTGTTGTTTGCCCGCGCCGGAATCGAGACATTGGTGCTGGAAAAGCACGCCGATTTCTTCCGGGATTTCCGGGGAGACACCGTGCATCCCTCGACGATGGAGATACTGTCCGAACTCGGCATGCTGGAGCGGTTTCTAGCGCGCCCGCACCACCGGCTCTCCGGCGCGCAGATCGACTTCAACGGCCGTCTGCTGACTATCGGCGACCTCAGCCACTTGCGCATGCCCGCGCCGTTCATCGCAATGATGCCGCAATGGGACTTCCTCGATTTCCTGCGCGACGAGGCGGAAGCATTTCCCGGCTTCAACCTGCGGATGGAAGCGGAAGCCGCCGGCATGATCGAGAGCGGCGGGCGCGTGACCGGGGTGCGGTTGGCGTCGGGAGAGGAAATCGCCGCACGCAAACTGGTGCTGATGTGCGATGGACGCACCTCGCTGGCGCGTTCGATGCTGCCGCTCGAAGATCTGGGGGCACCGATCGATGTGTTCTGGTTCGCAGTTCCAAAGGCCTTTCAGGTCGATTTGCTGCGCGGAGGCTTGCGCGGTTCGCGGCTGATCGTGCTGATCGACCGGGGCGACTATTTCCAGTGCGCCTATGTCATCGCCAAGGGCGGGGCCGAGGCGATCAAGGCACAGGGTATCGAAGCCTTCCGCGACAGCGTCCGCGCTGTCGCTCCCGACCTGACTGCACTGGAAACCGCACTGCCCGATTGGGACGCAGTGCGGCTGCTCTCGGTTGCGCTGGACCGGCTGACGCAGTGGTCGCGTCCCGGCCTGCTGGCGATCGGCGATGCCGCGCACGCGATGAGCCCGGTCGGCGGGATCGGCATCAATCTGGCGATCGCCGATGCGGTTGCCACGGCAAATATCCTGGCCGCGCCGATAGCCCGGGGCGACAATGCCGATCCGCTGCTGGCGAAAGTGCAAAAGCGGCGCTGGCTGCCTACGCGCCTGGTCCAGGGGGCCCAGCGTCAGGCGCACGAGCGCGTACTGCGACCGCTGATCGAAGGACGGGCAACGGAGTCCGGCAAGCCACCGCTGGCCCTGCGAATTCTCGACCGGTTTCCGGTTCTGCGACGGATTCCGGGAACCCTGATCGGTCGCGGGGTACGGCAGGAGCATGTGCACTCGCCGCAAGCAATGCCCGTCAGCTCTCCGTCAGGAACGCCACCAGGGCCTTGACCTTTTTCTGCCGCCACTGCGGCAGCGGCGCAACCAGCCAATAGGCGCGGCGGCAGGGTTCGGACAGGCCGGCCATTGCCTTCTGACGCTCGATCAGGCCTGCCGCGAGCATGGCGGGAACGCGTGCGCGGCCCATCCCGGCAGCAGCAGCCGACAAGGCTTGCCCGGCATCGCCAACCGTGAGCTGGGACGCGGCCTCCTCACTCTCGCCCGCTGGGTTCGGATCGCCCGGCCAGGCGATCCAGTCGCCCTCGCCCAGTGTCACGAGTTCGGCGCTGCCAACCTGCACACCCTCAAGGTCGCCCGGTCCCTCGATCCAGCGCACGGCGAGATCGAGATTGGCTTCGGTGAAATCGGTCATCTCGCCATCGACCAGCACATAGCGCACTTCCGGATTTATCTCGCGGAAGGCGGCAAGACGCGGGGCAAGCCAGGCGGCAAAGAAGTCGCGCGGAGCGGCGATGGTATAGACATGGCTGGATTGCCCCGCCTGCATCGCCTGAACCGCATCCTCGAAATGGAGGAAGCCGGTCCGCAGCGCCTCAAGCCCGGCGCTGGCCTCCTCGGTCAGTTCTAGCCCCTTGCTGGTGCGGCGGAACAGCACGACCCCGAGCAGGTCCTCGAGCGCGCGGATCTGCTGGCCGACCGCAGCCGGCGTCACCGCCAGCTCGTCTGCGGCGCGGGTGAACGAGAGGTGACGCGCGGCTGCATCGAACACGCGCAGGGCGTTGAGGGGAAGATGCGTGCGCTTCATGACGCATCCCTATGGCGGCGGGGCGCATTGGACAACCGCGATTCGGTTTTGCCGCATCAGCGAAAATTCCGTGCGGAATTCAGGACGGGCGCGGTTCCTGGCGGTGATCGCTGCTCTCGGTCGCCGGAGCAGTCAGCGGGAAGAAGGGGATCGCCGCTTCGATCATCGCCCCGTCTTCGCGGCGAAAGGTGTAGTGGCCCTGCATGCTGCCGGTCGGCGTGGTCAGCGGGCAGCCGGAAACATAGTCATGCGACTGGCCCGGCCGCAGCAGCGGCTGTTCGCCAACCACGCCCGCACCATCGACCCGATCTACCTTGCCGTGCCCGTCGGTGATCTTCCAGTGGCGGGTGTGCAGCTGCACCGCCTGGTTCGAACTCGTTCTCTATGCGGATGTGATAAACCCAGAACCACTTCCCCGCTTCGATACGGGATTGCTCGGGCAGGAAATTGACCGCCACCCGCACGATGATGCCGTCGGTTATCGCGGCATGCTGGAAGAGCTCTTTCATGACCCGGGCAGCCTAGCGGCGATTCGGGCACACTACAATCGTGCGCATGCCTCATTTGCACCGTGCAAGTTTTACCAGCGTGAAGACCGTTTTGGTGGATTTCCGCTGAGGCTGCGATATTGTGGCACCGGGCTGGACATCTCGACACGAACAAGGTGTTCGACAACCGGGCCATAGAGCGGCCGGTCGAATTTCACTCCAGCCCGGTTGCCCTTTACCCAGCACACCCTGCCGGACAGTCCTTCCAGCGCCGGAGGCCGTATGACCACTATCTCGCCCGGCTTGAGATTGGCGGCAGGTGCTTCCATGCCGCATCCATCGGTCGAAATGTTGGAGAGTACCAGTTTCACGACTCGGCCCATCGACGTCCGGCACGTTGCTGTCAGCTTGGACAAATGGCGTTGTGACTGACGGCGCTGATAGGTCGGGTCGAACATTGTAACTGACTTTCTGCGGCGCGACCCGGCAATTGTCATTCCCATGTGTCCAGCGCCGGCAGGCCAATATCCGCCCCGCGCCGTCTCCATGACAAACGCAGCAATAAGCCTCAGCCCTTTGCCGCCGCTTAATTCACATGCTTAGGAATCGATGAAACCGGATGGTTAATGCCGCGACAGGGAACCGGCTTTACAATCCCACTTTGGTGAGCGCCTGGTCGAGATCCTCGATGACATCCTGCGGATCCTCGAGCCCGACGCTGATCCGCAACATGCCCTCGCTCACCC
Source organism: uncultured Alphaproteobacteria bacterium (assembly GCA_963775115.1). GTDB lineage: Bacteria > Pseudomonadota > Alphaproteobacteria > Sphingomonadales > Sphingomonadaceae > Novosphingobium. Next base: position 349,268 of record CAVZHP010000003.1, on the reverse strand, counting down.
CCATGGTCTCACGGGTTTCCGGAGTGAGGCTGGAATGGGTGGTCGAGGCCGGATGCGTCATCAGCGACTTGGTGTCGCCGATGTTATTCGAGATATCGACCAGTTCCAGCGCATCGAGCACCGCATGCGCCGCTTTGCGCCCGCCCTCGATCTCGAACGAGAATATCCCGCCTGGCGCGATCATCTGGGTGGCGACAAGATTGTGCTGAGGATGGCTGGGCAGGCCGGGATGGAGGATGCGCGGAACCCGGCCTTCGAGGAACCGGCCCACCACGAGCCCGTTTTCTGACTGGCGATGCGCACGCAGGTCGAGCGTTTCCAGACCCTTGAGCACCACCCAGGCGTTGAACGGCGAGAGCGTCGGGCCGGTGTTGCGCTGGAACGGCAGCAACTTGGTGTTGATAAAATCGGCATTGCCGCAAACTGCACCGGCCAGCACCCGGCCCTGGCCGTCCATCAGCTTGGTGGCGGAATAGGCGACAACATCCGCGCCCAGTTCCAGCGGACGCTGCAGGGCGCTCGTCGCAAAGGCGTTATCGACTACGGTCGTGATACCATGTGCCCTGGCGATTTCGCACACCGCGCGGATATCGACGATGTCCATCGTCGGATTGGCCGGGGTTTCCCAGAAGAACATGGTCGTGTTCGGCTGCACCGCGGCTTCCCATGCTTCGGTGTCGCGCCCGTCGACCGGGGTTACTTCGATGCCGAAACGCGGCAGCAGATTGTCGGTCACCCAGCGCGTCGGCCCGAAGGCGGCACGGGCGATCACCATGTGGTCGCCCGCCGAAAGCTGGCACAGCATCGCCGCAGTCATCGCCGCCATGCCCGAGGCTTGCGCGCGGCAGGCTTCGGCGCCTTCCATCAGCGCAATGCGTTCCTCGAGCATCTGCACGGTGGGGTTTTGCGTGCGGCCATAGGTCATGCCCGGCTCTTCCCCGGCGAATCGAGCGGCGGGGGTGTGGGCGTCGTCGTAGGAGTAACCCGAGGTGAGGAAGATCGCCTCGCTGGTCTCGCCCTGCTCCGAACGCCAGGTGCCACCGCGCACGGCACGGGTGGCGGAGCGCCATTTCGAGGTGATCGAGCGGTTCTGGCCGGTATCGCGTTTCATGAAAGCGCTTTAGGAGTGCGAAACGACCGGGGCAAGAGACGCGCTTGCCTCCCGCTCCGGCCCGCGCCACACCTGCGTCCATGCATCTGCGCGCCCCCGCCATCGTTTGCGCTACCCGTGCCCACGGCGAAACCGGTGTCATCGTCCGGCTTCTGACCGCAGAGCATGGCCTGATCGCCGGCTATGTCGCGGGCGGGCGCGGGCGGCAGCTTCGACCGGTGCTGATCCCCGGCAACCTCGTTGCGGCGGAGCTGACGGCGCGGCCCGGCAGCCAGCTGCCTTCCGCCCGGCTTGAGCTCACCCAAAGCCGCGGGCCCTGGCTGAGCGAGCCGCTGCCTGCCGCCGCAATCAGCTGGGCGACCGTGCTCGCCGCCTCTGCCCTGCCCGAACGCCACGCCTACCCCGCGCTCCACGACGCGCTTGCCGCCGTGCTCGACGCGATCTGCGCCGCGCCCTCGGCGCGCGGCTGGGCGATGGGACTGCTGTCCTACGAGGCGCTGCTGCTGCGCGAGCTTGGCTATGGCGAGCCCGTCGTCCGCCCGGTGAGCGACGACTGGCCCGCGCTGCTCGCCGCCTTCGACCGCATGGGCAATGCCATCGCGCGCTACCCGCTTGCCGAACGGCGAAGCGATGTTATGGCGGCGCGCGATTTGCTGCGCGAGCGGCTGGCCAGAATTGAACAGGCCAATTGAAGGATAGAATTCCCATGAAAATTGCGGTTTTTTCCGGCGACGGCATTGGCCCCGAAGTAGTTCGTGAGGCAGTGCGCGTGCTCGAAGCACTCGGCCTCAACGACATGGAGCTGATCGAAGGCGATGTCGGCGCCATGGCATGGCGCAAGCACGGCCATCCCCTGCCCGAAGCGACACTTGCAGTCGCCCGCGCCTGCGACGCCATCCTGTTCGGCTCGGTCGGCGATTTCGACTGCGATCATCTGGAGCGCCACCTGCGCCCCGAGCAGGCGATCCTCGGCCTGCGCAAGGAACTGGGCCTGTTCGCCAACCTGCGCCCTGCGAAGGTGTTCGCCGGACTGGAAGACATGTCGACGCTGCGGCGCGAGATCGCCGCGCCGATCGACATGATCATCGTGCGCGAAGCCAATGGCGACGTCTATTTCGGCGAGAAGGGTATCCGGACCCTGCCCGACGGCCGCCGCCAGGGTTACGACCTGATGTCCTACGCCGAAGACGAGGTGCGCCGCATCGCCCACGTCGGCTTCCGCACCGCCATGGGCCGCAAGAAGAAACTGTGCTCGGTCGATAAGGCCAATGTGCTCGATACCTCGCAGCTGTGGCGCGATGTGGTGCTGGAAGTGGCCGTGGAATATCCCGAGGTCGAACTCAGCCATCTCTATGTCGACAACGCTGCGATGCAGATGGTCAAGAACCCCGGCCAGTTCGACGTTATCGTCACCGGCAACATGTTCGGCGATATCCTGTCCGATCAGGCCAGCATGTGCGTCGGCTCGATCGGCCTGCTCGCATCGGCGACCATGGCGGAAGGAACCAAGGGGCTGTTCGAACCGATCCACGGTTCGGCGCCCGACATCGCCGGCAAGGGCGTGGCCAATCCGATGGCGCAGATCCTTTCGGGCGCGATGCTGCTGCGTCACAGCTTTGGCAAGGAAACCGAAGCGGCGCGGATCGAGGCGGCGGTGGCCAAAGCGCTGGCCGACGGAATACGCGGGCGCGATCTTGGTGGCATCCACGGCACGCGAGAGATCGGCGACGCGGTGCTGGCGAGGCTATAAAGTGCCGCAGTGCCTGCCCGATAAGGGTTTATTGGCATTTACCATCTAATGCGCAGGGCCATGGACATGACGCAGACACAGCTCGTTCAGGCACTCGAAGCTGCCTCAAGGCCGCTCGAACTCGCCATCGTACTGCCGACCTACAACGAGCGGGCGAACTTGCGTCCGCTGGTGGCAAGGCTCGACGCAGCGCTCACCGGGATCGCCTGGGAAGCGATCTATGTCGATGACAACAGCCCCGACGGCACCGCCGACGAGGCCCGGGCTATCAACCTGGAGGACCCACGCATCCGCGTGATCCAGCGCATCGGCAGGCGCGGCCTCGCCTCGGCTGCGATCGAAGGCATGCTGTCGACTTCGGCCCCGCATGTAGCGGTGATGGATGCCGACCTGCAACACGATCCGGCCCTGATTCCCGGCATGCTCGCCGCTGTCGCCGGCGGCGAATGCGATGTCGCGGTCGCCTCGCGCTTTGCCGAAGGGGCGAGCACCGAGGCCTGGAACCGTCCCGACCGGGTCAAGGCCTCGGGCCTGGCCAACGCCATCGCCCGCAAGGTGACCGGCGTCACCCTCAGCGATCCGATGAGCGGCTATTTCCTGCTCAAGACCGAAACCCTGCGCGCCGACGCGCACCGGCTGTCGGGTGTCGGCTTCAAGATCCTGCTCGATATCCTCGCCACAGTCGATGAGCCGCTGAGGGTCAGGGACTTCCCGATGGACTTTGCCGCCCGCGTCGAGGGCGAAAGCAAGCTCGACCGCACGGTGGTGTTCGAATTCCTCGTGGGTCTCTACGACAAGTGGCTGGGCCGCATCATCCCGACGCGCTTCGCCCTGTTCGGCACCATCGGCGGGGCCGGCGTGGTCGTACACATGGCGGTGCTCGCGACCGTGCTGGCGCTGCTTGGCGAGAAATTCATCTACAACAACTGGTCGGCAGAAATCGAATTCATCGTCGCCCAGACCGCCGCCGCAGTAGTCGCCATGACCTTCAACTTCGTGCTCAACAACGAGCTGACCTACGCCGACAAGCGTCTGCGCGGTCTGCTGCCGTTGCTGCGCGGCTGGGCCAAGTTCGGTCTGACCTGCTCGGTCGGCCTGCTGGCCAATGTCGGCGCTGCCGCCGCGCTGATGCGGATGGGTTTTCACGCCTATCCTTCGGCGATTGCCGGCATCGTCATCGGATCGGTGTGGAATTTCGCGCTGAGCTCGAAATTCGTCTGGGGCAAATACTGAACAGCGCCGATACGGCAGGTTACGAGAGTCTTTCAGGCGAATTGCCTTCGCGCCGCGAAGGCGCTATCGAAATCGCTTCGGCGCCATCCGGCTTGCCCTTCGCTGAAAGTGATCGACGATGTCCCGCACCTATGCCTTGCTGCTGATTGTTCCCATGATGGCCTCGACCCCGGCCCTGGCCCAGGATTCGTCGTCCCCGGGTCCGGCAGCCAGCACCGCCGGAACGGCGCAATGTGTATCCAAGCGTCCGACGATCTTTTCCGGACGCGCGCCCGGACAGGACTGTGTTGTCCCCTCGTGGCAGCCGCGCTGCAAGGCTACCAGGCCGTCGATTTTCTCGGGCCGCGCCTCCAGCGGCGGTTGCGTAGTCGAGCCGCCGAGGGCGCTGACGGTGAGCTACCGGCCGACGATCTTTGGCGGCAGCGGCCGCAAGTCAGCCAGCTATGCGGGCTATGCCGGGCAGCCAGCCTATACCGGATATGCCCAGCCGGGCGGGCAGCCCGCCTATAGCGGTTATGCACAAACGCCAGGCCAGCCGGCAACCGCACAGGGCGCCTATGGGTATCCCCAACCTCAGGCCGAACAGCCGCGCGTCAAACGCCGCCGTCCGACGATCTTTGGCGGCGGTCGCCGTTCGTCGGGTTCGGAATAGGCCGAGGCCCGCCATAACGCGAAGCACGAGCGGTAAGCGCAGCGGCTAACGCCAGCTGTTCAGCCACATCCATTTGACGAAGGCATTGCGCCCTTCGTGCAGCACCGCTGCTGACAGGACCGGGTAGAACCAGGCGAACATCCCCGACGACAGCGCCAGCGACGCCGCCGGTCCCCAGCGCCATTTTCCGCCCCTGGACCATAGCGCATCGAGCGCCAGCGCCAGGCAAGCCATCAGGAAGCTGCCGGGCAGCAGATAGTGGTAATAGAACTGGATCGGTTTGCTGTTGACCATCCACAAGCCAAGCGCGGCGAGATAGAGCAGGGCGAATGCCAGCGCATCGTTCCTGCGCCGCCACAACCCGGCCCACAGGCACCACAGCAAAGCCGGCAGTCCCGCCAGCATGGTGAAGGGATTGCCGACCAGCAGCACCCCGCGCTGGGCGCCATCTACCGGCTCGTACAGATACCAGATCGCCCGCCAGTTCACCACCCAGTCGGGCCAGATGCTGCGGTAGGGGTGAAGCTTCTTCACGCTGTCCTGCAGCTCGACCATGTTGCGGTGCCAGGCAATCGGCGCGAGCGGATCGACCGGGTTCACCGGGTAGAAAAACGCTGGCAAATAGGTCGCCCAATAGACCGCGAGCGGCAGGACGCCGAGCCAGATCGCTGCCTCCCACAACGCAATGCCCGCGATCGGCCGGCTGCTGCTTTCGGCCAGCAGCCGCCGGCCGTGGTCGCGGAAGCGACAAGCGAGGAAGGCCACGCCCGGCAGCATGGCGACAGTCACCACGCTCCACTTGGTGCCGAGTGCCAGCCCGAGCAGCACGCCCGCTGCGGCCAGCCGCCAGCGCGCCCGGTCGGCGGGCAAGCCCACGGCGACCGCCAACTGCCACAGCGCCGCCATGGTGAAGCCGGCCATGACCATGTCGAGCATGGCGATGCGACTCTGTACGAACCAGGCGAAGGAAGTGGCGAGCAAGCCCATGCCTGCAAGCACGGCAAAGCGGCGGCGGCTCGCCCACCAGATCGCCCGCCCGAAAGCGAACAGTCCGAAGGCGCCGAACATAGCGGAGGGGACGCGCCAGCTAAGGGGCTTGTCTCCGAGCAGCCAGATGGCGGCGGCAAGCACTTCCTTGCCTACCATCGGATGCTCGGCGTTGACCGCCTCCATCGCCAGCAGCTTGCGCGCGGCGGGGACATAGTGGACTTCGTCGAAATAGATCTGCGAGGGGACGCCGAGCCGGTGCCAGACGAGCGCGAGGAAGCCCAGCGCGATCAGGACGCACCAGACCAGGGGATCGCGCTGCTGTGCCGGGGCTCCCTCCATCGATGCTGTGGGTAATGCTGCGCAAAGGGGAGCGCAACCGGCAAGCGTCCGGCTTGCCGGGAAGCGTTAGGTTTGGCCTACTTTTTCACTTTGCCGCCAAGGCTCTTCTCCAGCGCCTCGACCCGGGCCTTCAGCGCCTCGGTTTCTTCGCGCGCCCTGGCCGCCATAGCCTTGACCGCGTCGAATTCCTCGCGGGAAACGAAGTCGAGCCCGCCCATCGCCTCGCGCATGCGCTCGCGGGCGCCGTCGCGCGCCTCACGGGTCATGCCGGCCAGCGTGCCGGCAGCGGCATTCATCAGTTTGACGAAATCGGCGATCAGGGGGTTTTCGCTTTGCATCGCCGCCAGATGGGCTTGCCCGCGCATTTTCGCAAGTATCAGAACTCGAAACGCGTCGCCGGGGCCGGGCCTTCGCGCCCGTCTGCGGCGGGATTTGCGGCAAGGAACTGGTAGTTGAGCAGCGTCGCGAAGAGAATCCAGGCGAGGTAAGGCACCATCAGCCAGGCCGCCAGCGGCCGCACCCGCCAGAACAGGTAGATCGTGACGATCACCGCCAGATCGAGCACACCCAGCAGCACCAGCGCCCAGGTCATCTGGTGCGCGCCGAAGAACAGCGGCGACCAGGCGAGATTGAGCAGCAGTTGCACGGCAAAGGCGATCACTGCGGCGCCCCGCCCCCAGGCCCCGCGCGCCGCGAGGACGATGGCCATGGCAAGGCCCATCAGCACATAGAGCACGGTCCAGACAATCCCGAACACCTGCGGCGGCGGATAGGTTGTGGGCTTGGTCAGCGAATCGAACCAGGCACTGCCCGGCCCGCTGCCCGAAAACGCGCTGGAGAGGAAACCGAGCAACACGACCCCCGGCACCAGAAACAGCGCCCAGCGCAACAGGCCGGCGCGGAGTTGTCCGGGAGATGCAAGCTCGGTCATCTGGAAAGTGCCCTCGAATCGTTCACCGCGATCGTCGCCGAATATTGGCGAGCGTTGCTATCGTAAGCAATGCCACTAGCTCCTGTCTCCCCGCCGCGCCGCAATCAAGAATTCAACATTGCCCTCCGGTCCCGTAATGGGACTCTCGACAATTCCCTGCACCGTCCACCCTTCCGATTCCAGCCACTCGCGCACTTCGGCGCAGACCCGCGCGTGCAGCGCCGGATCGCGCACCACCCCGCCCTTGCCGACCTCCCCCTTGCCGACCTCGAATTGCGGCTTGATCAGCGCGACGAGCTGACACTCCTGCACGGCGAGCCGCAGCGGCGCTGCGAGAACCTTGTGGAGAGAAATGAAACTGGCGTCGCAAACGACCCAGTTGCAGGGCGCGTCGATCAGTCCGGGGGTCAGCAACCGGGCGCTGGTCTGCTCAAGCACGGTCACGCGCGGATCGGTGCGCAGTTTCCACGCGAGCTGGTTGGTGCCCGAATCCACCGCGAACACGCGCGCCGCGCCCCGGCTCAGCAGCACATCGGTGAAGCCGCCGGTCGAACTGCCGATGTCCATGGCCACACAACCAGCGGGATCGAGCCCGAAATGGTCGAGCGCATGTGTCAGCTTCACCCCGCCGCGCGAGACCCAAGGATGATCGCGACCGCGCACTTCGAGCGGCGCATCCTCCGCCAGCAACTGCCCGGACTTGGCAATCCGCGTCTCGCCCGAAAACACCAGGCCCGCCAGCAGCAGCGCCTGGGCGCGGGCGCGGCTTTCCGCCAGACCGCGCGCGACAAGCAACTGGTCGACGCGCTGCTTGGCGGGTTTCGAGGCGGCGGGTCGGGGTTTTGGCGGGTTGTTCAATCGGATAGCGGGGTTGCCGTGGAGGCTGACTAATCCCATAGGGAGCCGATGAAGGCAAATCGCGTCCGTCAGTTCGGCTTGATTGCACTGGGCGCCAGCATTCTGGCGTTCGCAACCTGCTGCACGCAGCGCAAGGTCGAACCCCCTCCCGCTCCGCCCCCGGTCCCCAGGCCCGCCCCGAGTCCGGCACCGCCGCCCAGGGCCCTGCCGCCACCGCCGCCGCCCGCCGCGCTCGACTGGCGCGACGCACCAATCACGCCGGGAACATGGCGCTGGGGCATGGAAGGCAGCCGCTCGGTGGCGCGCTTTGCCGGCGACACGCTGGTGCTGAGCTGCAACCGCGATGCCGGCGCCATCACCCTGATGCGCCCGGGCATTGCCGACGGCCAGGTGCCGATGACTATCGTTTCCTCATTCGGCAGCCGCCCGCTCAGCGGTCTCGGCATGGCCGGCCCGCCGCCGGTGATCGCACTGACACTGCCGGCCCGCGACCCCGCGCTCGACGCCATGGCCTACAGCCGGGGGCGGTTTGCGGTCGAGACCGCCGGCTTGCCGACGCTCTATGTGCCAAGCTGGCCGGAAGTCAGCCGGGTTATCGAGGATTGCCGCTAAGGGGCTGAACGAAAAGCCGGCGGCAGAGGGCCGCAAATCCAGCAGGCCCGAAGTTCTGATTCTGACACCAAATTAATTTTGCACAAGACTTGTTGTGCAGTGCGGAATGATTCACAAAGTGGTCAGCCGCGAAGGCGGCAACTTGGCTCAACAGCGCGAAAGGAGGTGATCCGATGTCTCATGGTTCAGCACAGAGGTCGGACATGCCCGTTGCGGAGCATTATCGCTGAGATGCGATAGAGGCTTCGTAAGCGGCACTTCCTGCCGCTGACCATGCGAAGGGCCGTAGGGGATTGACCCCTGCGGCCCTTCTCATATCTGGCGATGTGCTTGGGGGCCATAGGGGATCGACCCGTGCGGCCCTTCGCATTTTAGGGTCATCCATTCCTCCCCTCTTTCCTCATTGCGCAAATCCCCCTATTCGCAAGATGCAGAAACTGCACTTGCCATTTATTTCTTGGCAATTGCCGAAAACGTAATTTTCGTTCAACGCCGCGCGTTCAACATGAGGGAAGCGACATCCATGGCGACATTCGCCGAACCTGCACTGCACTTCACCAGCTTGCCCCACCCCGCGCCGACGCCGGCAGAGGTGCGTACGCAGATGCTCGCCAATCCGGGCTTCGGCACCAATTTCTCGGACCATATGGTTTCGATCGAATGGGACGAGGGACGCGGCTGGCACGATGCGACCGTCGGCCCCCGCCAGCCGATCCCGCTCGATCCCGCCGCCGCCGTGCTGCACTATGCCCAGGAGATTTTCGAAGGGCTCAAGGCCTATCGTCAGGCCGATGGCGGCATGGCCCTGTTCCGGCCCGAGGCTAACGCCGCCCGGTTCAACCGCTCCGCCGAGCGCCTCGCCATGCCGGCGCTTCCCGAAGCGCTGTTCATCGAATCCGTCAGGCAACTGGTCGCCGCCGACCGCGACTGGTTTCCCAGCGTCGATGGCGGCTCGCTCTATCTGCGCCCCTTCATGATCGCCACGGAGGCCTTCCTCGGCGTGCGCCCGGCCAAGCAATACAAGTACCTCGTCATCGCCAGCCCGGCGGGCAACTATTTCAAGTCCGGCGCGCCCGCCGTGTCGATCTGGGTGAGCGAATACACCCGCGCCGCGCCCGGCGGCACCGGGGCGGCCAAATGCGGCGGCAACTATGCCGCCAGCCTGGTGCCGCAAGCCGAAGCCATCGCGCGCGGCCACGACCAGGTCGTGTTCCTCGATGCCGAGCAGCACAAATGGGTCGAGGAACTGGGCGGCATGAACCTCTATTTCGCCTTCGACGACGGCAGCCTGATCACCCCGCCGCTGACCGGCACCATCCTGCCCGGCATCACCCGCGATTCGATCATGCAGCTCGCTCGCGAGGAAGGGCTGGAAGTCCGCGAGGAACGCTACAGCCTCGACCAGTGGCGCGCTGACTCCGCTTCCGGCAAGCTGGTCGAATGCTTCGCCTGCGGCACGGCTGCGGTGGTGACGCCGGTCGGCAAGGTCGCCGGGCGCGACGGGGAATTCACCATCGGGTCGGGCGGGCCAGGTCAGTTGACCGGGCGGCTCAAGGCGCGGTTGGTCGCGATCCAGCGCGGCGAGGTTGAGGATAAGCATGAGTGGGTGATGAAGTTGGATTGAGGGTATCTAAGGATTGTTGAATTGGCAGCATTGACTTAGTTCGACACCCTATGTAGAGTTTCTACTATGGTTAAGAGTCCTCGAATGACAAGCCAGACGATCGAAGTCGTCGGCGTTTTGCTAGATCAACCCGGTCTATCTGGAGCGGATATTTGCCGTGCCACGGGCCTCGCATCTGGTACCCTTTATCCAATACTTCTGAGGCTTGAGAGTGCAGGTTTTCTGGAGAGTTGGTGGGAAAGAGGCCGTGCCTCCGATCTAGGACGGCCGCGCCGTCGGTTTTACAAGGTGTCCGCTGAAGGTGCTCGCGCAGTTTTCGAATCCGCTCGGAGGGTTCCGCCGGCAATCGCTCGGATGGCACTGTCATGACGTTTCTCATAACTATCATTGGGTCATGTATCGCGACCCTAATCTGTGCGGAGTTCAGCGCATGGGCTCCACGTATTGCAAAGTCGATCGCTAGCCTTGCGGCGCGACATTGCCCGGAAGATTTGCGCGAACGTATGCTCGAAGAGTGGCTTGCGCACGTCGAGCAGACGCCCGGCCGATCCAGTAAGGTTGTGGTGGCGATAGGCTTTTGGGTCGCAGCGGGATCGATGGCGAGTGAACGTAAGAGTGCAACGGCAGCCAAGCGTGTTCATAAATTCGTGGGTGTTGCCTGTGGTGCCACGATGCTGTTTCTATTTGCGCCTACATTGGCTTTCTTTGGCATGCTAATTTGTCTCGAAAGTCCCGGTCCAGCAATGTTTCGTCAGTTGCAGGTCCGGAAAGACGGCTCCACCTTCTATCTATACAAATTTCGAACAATGCAGCTTGGCCACCCGGGAGTTACCAGGATCGGCACGTTTCTGCGAGCGACCCGACTAGATCGCCTACCAGCTCTTATCAACGTCCTGAAGGGTGAGATGGACCCGGCTTCGTGGTCACGATTTAGGGTACATTGACTTCCTTTCTGAGGCCATGAAACTGACATTGCCCAAGGTTGATTGATTTGGCATCGCGTTAACGTTGTCAGGGGTAACAGCCCCCCAGCCTCACCCCACCGCCTTCCGCAACGCCTCGTTGATCCGCGACTGCCAGCCCGGACCGCCGGCGCGGAAGCGCTCCAGCACATCGCGGTCGATGCGCAGGCTGACCAGTTGCTTGGCCGAACCCTTCGGCCGCCCGCGCCCCCTCGAGAAAGCCTCACGGATATGAGCCGGGATAGCATCGCCGGCTTTCGCCGCAGCGAAATCGGCTTCTGTCCATTCGGGATTGTCTTCGTCGAAAACGACTGGCGGCTTACTCGACATGGCGGCGCATCTCCTTGGCATGGGCGCGGCGCAGGCCGATCACGCGGATTATGCCGCCGCGATCCGTCCCTGCCAGGCAATAGGCCTCACCATCGATCTCGCCGTAGAGCCGGAAACGCGGTTCGGCGAAGCGGCGATCCTCGACATAGGCCAGCACTTCAAGATCGACCGCCCGGGCCAGCGACACGCCATGCTTGGCAATGTTGGCGGCGTCCTTGTCCGGATCGAACTCGATCTGCATTGTTATTTTATGTAGCTATAAAAATAAAATTGTCAATCGGCGCTTCACCGGCGCGTGCGCGCACTTTCCTGCGCTGCCACGCCCCCCGCCAAGATTTCTTCCCCCAACCGGGCAAACCATGCTAAGGGCGCCCGGCTAACGTCGCTTTCGACGGATGATCGGCGGCTTCTGCCGCCCCCTTTATCCCCACATCGCTTCGCAAGGCCGGGATCCGCACTACTTGCGGATGCCCGCTAACAAACTGGATAAAGGATATCCACATGATCACCGGAACAGTCAAATTCTTCAACGAAACCAAAGGTTATGGCTTCATCGCCCCGGAATCGGGCGGCGACGATGCTTTCGTGCACATCTCGGCGGTGGAACGCGCCGGCATGAGCACGCTGCAGAAGGACCAGCGCGTTTCCTATGAGCTCGAGCAGGACAAGCGCGGCAAGACCTCGGCCGTCAATCTCCAGCCGGCATGATGGCGTTCCGGGCGAAGCGCTTGGATTAGCGCTTCGCCCGGCGCCTCCACCTCTCCCCCAACACCTCCTCCAACGCGAAAAAGGGACCAAGTTCGATCAATGAAAGGCTTCAAGGAACCCTCATTTCAGGAACGCACGGCAGCAGCGCAACGCGCCAAGCAAGCCGCGCTCGAGAAATTGCGCAACAAGCCCCCGGTCGATGAAGCCGAGCTGGCACGCAAGGCCGCCAAGCGGCTGGCGAAGGAACAGGAAGCTGCGGCAAAACGGGCCGCCATGCTGGAAGCCAGGAAGGCGGCCAAGGAAGCCAAGGAGGCTAAAGCCGCCGCTGCCGCTGCCGCAGCAGAAGCCGCAAAGCCGGTCGTGCTGACCGAGGAAGAGCGCAAGGCTGCCCGCGATGCCCGCTATGCAGCGCGCAAGAACCGCAAGTCCTGAGCCGGGCCGATAGATGACGGTCCACCCAGCTTGATCGCCCGCGAACTTCTTGCCACGGCCAAGGTGCCGGGCGGCGAGGAGTTGCGACTCTACCGCCATGACCGCGATTTCATGATCGTGCTGGACCGTAACGAATTGATGAGCAGCCGGATGAGCGGCTCGGAAGTGGCGCTGGCGGAACAGACCTGCCAGCGGATTGCGGGACGCAGGCAAGTGCGTCTGCTGATCGGCGGCTATGGCATGGGCTTCACCCTGCGCGCGGCCCTGGCGGCGCTGGGCGGCGACGCGCGGATCGTCGTCGCCGAGCTGGTGCCCGAGATTATCGAATGGGCGCGTGACCCGATGACGGACCTCGCGGCAGGCTGCCTCGACGATCCGCGCGTCGATCTGGTGCTGGGCGATGTCGCAGATGTCATTTCCTCCAGCCGGCGCGGCTATGACGCCATCTTGCTGGATGTCGACAACGGGCCCGACGGACTGGTTCGCGAGGCCAACGACCGCCTCTATTCACGCCCCGGCCTGCTGGCCGCGAGGGCGGCGCTGAAACCCGGAGGCGTGCTGGCCATCTGGTCGGCGGCGCGGGATAATATGTTCGCCGGGCGGCTGAGGAAGGCCGGTTTTGCCGTCGAGGAAGTGGCCGTGCGCGCGCGCAGCAACGGCAAGGGGCCAGTCCATGTCATCTGGTTCGCCACTGCGCCGGAAGTGAATTAGCTACCAACCAACTCCGCAATTTCGTTATAACCATAAGGAATACCGTCATGTCGCAAGGCCCACTCCGCCCCTTCCTGATCAACAAGGACGAGGCCGGAAATTTCCGGCTGACCGTGCGCGACACGCGCTACAATTCGCAAGGCTATCCGATCGTCACGGCCAACCTGCAGGACGAGCTGTTCAAGACGGCAGCCGCCGCGAAGGTATTCGCCCGGGACAATTTCCGGGCCGAAGCAGGGCAATATGCGATGAAATAGCGCAGGGCCCCATCCTGCCTCAATAGTCCTGCTCGTCGAGCGTATTGAACTGCGGATGGACCTTCTTCCAGGCGTACATCCAGTCCATACCTTCCTTGGCATTGATGAGATCGCTCTCGCTCGGCTTGAGTGCCTCGTTGCAGGCCTGCGCGACATCTTCCAGCACCGACGTGTCCCAGCCGCACTGTTCCACCTGGCTCGCCAGCTTATCCGCGCCGGCATTGCGCAACAGGGTCGGCAGGCGTTCGCGCAGGGCTGAGCAGGCCCAGGGGATCATGGGGCCATTGACGTCCGGATCGTAGCCCCACAGCGTATTCGCATCCTGCTCGTGGTGGATGTAGTGATAGTGCAGCACCGGGCCGAACACGTCGAAGCGGACATATTCCTCGGTGTGGGCGGCGTTACAGACATGGATCGACGGGCCGCAGATCAACTTCTCCGGATTGTCCCCCAGCGCCCGCGCCTCAACCCCGATGCTGACCGGCCCGGCATCGAACCACCTGGTGTGGTGCTCCATGATCGGGATCAGCATGAAGGTGTGGTACTGGCCGCGAATGGTCGGCACCATCTGGTTGCTGCGCACTTCGCGCGGCTCGGGGATATTCTTGAATTGGGCGTTCATGGCTTGGCTCCCGGATTTTCGTTGACGTCATTGCATGCCGGAACCCGGCACATGTCAATTCAAGATTGCTGCCCGAACGTCCGCTTGCGGTGCGCGGCTGCCCAGCCTAGCCTTGTGCAAACGCATTCGGGAGCCGCAAATGAGCAAGGACAAGGATTACAAGCCTGCAAAAATCTGGAAATGGAAGAAGCGCAAGGGCGATCCCTTCGGCGGCATGAACCGGCCGGTTTCCGGAGCGACGCATGAGACCACGCTGCCCAGGGGCAAGCACCCGTTCCAGCTCTATTCGCTCGGCTCGCCAAACGGACAGAAAGTCACAATCCTGTTCGAGGAACTGCTCGCGGCCGGGCACAAGGGCGCGGAATACGACGCCTGGCTGATCAACATCATGGACCGCGACCAGTTCGGCTCGGGCTTTGTCGCGATCAACCCCAATTCGAAGATTCCGGCGCTGCTCGACCGCTCGGGCAAAAAGCCGGTGCGGGTGTTCGAATCGGCGGCGATCCTGCTGCACCTTGCCGAGAAGTTCGGCGCCTTCTTGCCCACCGAGGCAGCGGCACGGGCGGAATGCTATTCGTGGCTGATGTGGCAGATGTCGACCGCGCCGGTGCTCGGCGGCGGCTTCGGGCACTTCTATGCGATGGCCCCGGTCAAGCTCGAATATGCGATCAACCGCTATGCCATGGAAGCCAAACGCGTGCTCGATGTCGCCGACCGCCATCTTGCGGGCAACCGCTATTTCTGCGGCAAGGAATACACCATTGCAGATGTCGCCAATTTCGGCTGGCTCAATTACTTTATCCGTGGCGACGCCTATGGCGGCTCGAAATTCCTCGATACCAAAAGCTACGAAAACGTCGGGCGCTGGGTCGATGAATTGCACCAGCGCGAAGGCGTGCGGCGAGGGCTGACGGTCAATCGCGGCGGCGGCGAGGGCTACATAGCCGAACGCCACAGTGCGGCGGATATCGACGCCGTGCTGGCGGGTGGCTAGATTACCGCCCTACTTGTGCGCCAGCCCCGGATTGTCGGGAGCCAGCCGTATGCGCAGCGAGTTCTGGATATAGGCGGTGACGACATACTGCCCGACCATCGAGGGAAATTCTGCCATCTGCGCCTCGTTCCATGACTGGGCGAGGGTCTCCCATGTCGCGTCCGACAGGGCGAAATCGGCGAGCAGTTCTTCGACCCCGCGCAGGATGGCGGCGTCGTGCTCGCTCCAGCCGGTCGCGCCGGAGCCCTGCTTGGTGCGGGCGATTTCCTCGCGAGTCACGCCGTAGCGCTGGCTGATCTTGACGTGTTCCCCCCATTCGAAGGGTGCTCCGGCCAGCCAGCCTATGCGCAGCACCGCCAGTTCGCGCTCGCGCGCCGGGATGAGGCCGCGGAACAGCACCGCGCCGATGTCCATCTGGGCACGGAACAGCTCTGGATGCTTGACCATGGTGCGCATGTATTCGGGCACTTCGGCGGCGGCGCCCGCCCCGGCGGCGGCACGGACATTGTCGACGATGGCGCGGGTCTCGCCAGTCATCTCGCCGTCTTCCAGCGCGGCAATGCGCGGGCCACCGCCGATGACATGGGCTTCGCGCGAGGCGATGTCGTAGCCGTTCATATTGACCATATTCCTGCTTCCCCGGTGTTCTCTGAGAGTGGTGTTCTCTAGCGGTGGCTCAGCCCCGGATTGTTGCTGTTCAGCCGCACCCGCAGTGCATTCTGCTGCATGGCGGTGGAGATGTAGCTGCCGACCAGCACCGGCAGCTCCATCAATTTCGGCTCATCCCAGCTTTCCGCCAGAATCGCCCAGGTCTCGTCGGAGATCATATAGGTGGCAACCAGCTCATCGACCGCGGTGAGCAGCGCCTTCTCGTGGCGGCTCCACCCCGGCGCGGAAGGGCCGGTTATGACCATCTCGATTTCATCCGCGCTCACGCCGATGCGGCGCGAGATATCGACGTGCTCGCCCCATTCGTAGGGCGCGCCGATCAGCCAGGCCTGGCGCAGCACCGCCAGCTCTCGCTCGCGATGCGAGAGCACTCCCTTGCCGGCAAGCTGGATGCCGATCTTCATCTGCGCGTCGTAAAGCCCGGGATGGCGCAGCATGGTGGCGACGACTTCGGGCATCGCCCCGTCCTCGGGAATGCCGAACATTGCGCGCATCTGTTTGCAAAGCTCGCGGGCCTCGTCAGTCAGCCGATCGTCGGGCAGCGGACCGATGCGGGGCGGCTGGCCGTTGATCTCGGCATCGCGGGCAGCGGCGCTGGGGCTTCCGGCCAATGAGCGCATCATATGCAATCCTCTCCAGTTCGTTTGGCCGGTCCATAACGCTTTCGGGACATGCGGCAAGTCCGGGACCCGGTGGGTGAGGCCTGCTTGACCGGCACCCGAATTTCCAGTCAACTGGCCGGTGAGGATGCCCGCAACGAGAAAGCGCAATGGAAACCCGATTCTGCACCGTTGAGACGGACGGCAAGGTCATGATTGTCACGCTCAACCATCCCGAAAAGCGCAAACCGGTGTGGGCCGACCCCTCGTGAGCGTCAGGGAGCCGACTGTCCTTGTCGAGCGGGAAGGTCCGCTGGCGACGATCACGCTCAACCGCCCGGAACGGCGCAACGGCGTCACAGTCGAGATGTGCCGCGAAGTCCATAATGCCGCTCGGCAAGTTGCCGACAGCGACGCGCGGGTGGTGATTCTGCGCGGGGCGAATAATGATTTCAGCGTTGGTGCGGATATTTCCGGAGGTGGCGGGGGAGAAGGCCACAGCTCGCCGACTTACGAAGAACTCGGCATGCTTCACCACGCCGGCACTGTGCTGCACACTATGCCGCAGGTCAGCATTGCCGCGATCGACGGCGGCTGCGCAGGCGCGGCCTTCGGCTGGGCTGCGGCCTGCGACTTCCGCTTCGCCACGCCCGAGGCGCGTCTGAACACAGCGATCCTCGCTGTCGGCGTGCCGGGCGACATGGGCATGGCCTGGTCGCTCAGCCGCATGCTGGGCGGGGCGCGGGCGCGCGAGCTGATGTTCTTCCCCGAAAAGCTGACCGGTCAGCAGGCACTGGACATCGGCCTCGTCACCCGCCTGTTCGCGCGCGAGACATTCCATGCCGAGGTGCGGGCTCTGGCCGACCAGCTGTGCTCGCGCGAACCCTTTGCGCTCAGGATGATGAAGGCTAACATGGTCTCGGCGGAGGAACTCTCCATCGCCGATTTTATCAACGTTGAAAGCGCCCGCCAGCTGCACTGCACCAATCGCCCCGACTTCAGCGCGCGGATGGCTGAGTCCTACCGGCGCTCCAGAGAAGGGAAGCCCGGTACATGAATCTGCCTTCACTCGAAGACATCGTCACCCTCGCCGAGCGCGAGAGCGGCGGGTACGGGCTGGCCGACGATGGCCTCAAGAGCCGAGTGGCCGCTGTGCTCGAATGGGCCAATGCGACCGGACCGTTCACACCGGACCAGGTGTGGGGAATCCAGCAGCAGGTGCAACGTATGCTGGTGGGCCGCCTGCGCATCGCACTCGACCGCAAGACCTGGCCGGAAATTGCAGACGTTAAAATCGAACGGCCGATCTTCGTCGTCGGCTTGCCTCGCACGGGCACGACCCTGCTTCACGCGCTGCTCGCCGAGGACCCGGAAGTCCACGCGCCGCAAAGCTGGCATATGCTCTCTCCCTCGCCCCCGCCGGGTAGGGGGCCAGTGGCTTCGGGGCGCATCGCCCACGCCCAGCGGATCATTGAAGGCTGGATGGATTTCTGTCCGGCGCAGAAACAGATGCATCCCTATATCGACAAGGGTGCCTTCCAGCTGACCGAGGACGAGGAAGTCTACTGCCTCGATTTCCGCAATGTCTATCCCTTCCACTACTACCGCGTGCCTACTGCCGATTTTGGAGTGCGGCTCGGCGATGATGCGCTGGGCGCCTACCAATTTCACCGCGAGTTCCTGCAGCACCATCAGTGGAACACCGGCAAGAGCCGCTGGGTATGTAAAAGCCCCAGTGCGCAGGGCTATCTCGATGTGATTTTCAATGTCTATCCCGATGCACTTTGCGTCTGGGCCCACCGTCCGCTGGGTGAGATATATGCGTCCAATGTCGCGCTGCGGGCAGCGGTGTTCGATACGATCAGCGGAAAGGTGAACGACTGGAACAGCCGTTCGCGCGTCATCGCAGAATCGATGAAAGCCGGCATCGACAAGATGTTGTCGCAAGATCTGTTGGACGATCCGCGCGTTATGCATCTGCCGTTTCGCGAACTCGCCGACGATCCTTTGGGCGTAGTCGCAAAGGTCTATGCGCGGGCCGGTCTCCCGGTGAGCGATGCCTTCGCGGCGCGCGCGCAAGGCTGGCTCGACGATCCGGAAAACCGGGTCGATCGCTATGGCCGCTATCCCTATTCCTATGAGGCGCTGGGGCTGAGCCGGAGTTTCATCGAGGACTTGTTTGCGGACTATTCGAAGCGGTTCGGGCTGGATTGAGAGAGATAAATCGGTGTGAAACTAATCGCTACGGCTCCTCTCCCCTTGCGGGAGAGGAAAGCATAGCTTGCCCTTGTAAGGGGCTAGCGAAGCTTGGAGAGGGGGCGGCATAGCGCTGCCCTCATCCCCCCTCTCCAACTACGGCTAGCGAGCATGCTCGCAAGCCTTCGTATCCTCTACCGCAAGGGGAGAGGAGTGCACGGGAGAACGAATGTGACCGGTAAAAACCCCCTCGCCACCTCCGCTCAGCGCGAAGTCGAAGACAGAGCCCTCGCCCTGCTCCGTCGCCCGGAGATGGAGCGTATTCGCAATGTTGTCACGCTGCTGTGGAACAATGCCACCGCATGGCCCTCGCGCGATCAACGGGACCGGTTCGAGCCAATGATCGACGAATACCTGTTCCACCACGCCATGCGCGCGGCGAACGGCGACGCCAACCATCCGCACGCCACCCGGTTCATGGCTCCGCCGCATCACTGGTTCGGCCGCGATGTGCCGGGATCGCGCTGGGCGGGCGACAGCCCCGATTTCGTCTACCGCACCGTGCCTATTGCCCATGGCGGCAAGTACGAAATCCACGGCAGGCAAAGCGGCGCGGTTGCCCCGACAGTCAACTACTCGCTGATGGACAACAATTCCGCCGCACCGATTACCCAGGCAATCCTAGACAGCCTCGACATGGAATTCGAGCACGACGGCAGCTTCACGATCACCATCGACGATAGCCCCGCCGAGGGCCGCAAGAACCACATCCAGACCAAACCCGGCGCCGATTTCATCATGATCCGCGATGCCTTCGGCGACTGGCTGAACCAGTCCGCAAATGCTCTCGAAGTCATCCGGCTCAACCCCGACGCAGGGCAGAAAAGCGAAGAGGAAATGGCGCGGCATCTGGCAAAGATCGCCGTAGATGGGGTCTATTACTCGTTCTACATCACCCATTCGGGCAACGGCACCGGCCCCAACGAGCTGCGCCAGCCGATGTCCGCCGGGGCCTTTGGCGGCATGCCGACCCAGTGGGGCAGCAAGGCCAATCTCGCGCTCGATCCCGATCAGGCGCTGATCGTGCGCTCCAACGCGGCGGGCGCGACCTTCCGCAATCTGGTGCTGACCGACGCCTTCCACATCTCGATCGAATACTGGAAGCGCACTTCCAGCCTCAACATGGACCAGATGGCGGCGGACGCGGACGGCGATTTCACTTTTGTCGTCTCCGAGCGCGATCCCGGCATTCACAACTGGCTAGACAACGGCGGCGTACGCCGCACCCAGTTCGGCCAGCGCTGGCAGGCGTTTAGCCGGGGAGTGCAGAACCCGGACCCGTGGATGACATCGCGGGTGGTGAAGTTCGCCGAGCTGGAGAAAGAGCTTCCCCGCGGGGTTACGCGGATCGACGAGGCAGGCAGGCAGGCGCAGATTGCCGCACGGGGAGCGGGCTATGCGCGGCGGTTCGAGAGTTGACCGGCGCAATCCGGGCAATTCTTGCGGAACGACTTCAGGCCAGCGCCGGTTCGGGTGCGCGGATCGGCTCTTCGCCGGCGAGTTTGACCCGGTGCAGTTCGCGCCCGCAATCGAGATCGAAAGGCACCACCCGGTGCATTGTCCCGGTATTATCCCAGATCAGTACATCGCCGACCTGCCAATCGTGGCGATAGATATATTCCGGCCGGTCCGCGAGAGCGAGCAGGCGGCTGACCAGTGCGTCGCTCGTCGCCGGATCGAGGCCGACGATCCGCGAGATGGTATTGCCGAGCAGCAGCGATTTGCGCCCGGTGCGGTGGTGCCAAACCAAGGGGTGGGCGGTCGCCGGGATCGCTCCTTCGCCCCATAGCGCAAGCTGCTGCGGGGTCGGATTGGGAAAGGCCTTGCGCTGGATGGTTTCTTGAGAGTGCACCGCCTGCAAGCCGTCGAGATAGCGCTGCTCGCCGGCGGGCAGATCATCGTAGATCGCATAGGTGTTGCTGAATTCGGTCTGCCCGCCGATGGGCGCGATCGCGCGAGCGCGCAACACCGAGGCCAGCGCCGGAACGTGCATATAGGTGTCGTCGAAATGGAAGAAATAGGTGCCTTCGGTATATTCGGCGAAGATCGGGCTCTTTGCCCTATCGGACGAGACCTTGGTGATATCCGTGCCATGTTCGTTGCGCGGTGTGCCAAGTGTCCTGGCGAACTGAAGTTGCTGCTCGTCGCTCATGCCGAGACCGCGAAACAACAGCACCCCGCGTTCTTCGAGCAGCGCCCTGAGATCGGCAGCGATTGAGCCGCCGAGCACGGTGTCGAGCGACGCTTTGACCTCGGTGCCGATGTTCGGCGCAAGATTGACGGTTTCAAAGGGCATGGGTCCGCTCCAGGGCCGTAACAGCTGAGCAGCAATATCGGAACTTGCTCGCCGGTCTGCAATCGCCGGTATTGGCCGATCGCATGCCAGGGTCAATCGCGAACCGCCCGCAGGAACATCCGCGCGAAAGTCCGCGCCCATTGCTCGAGCCGCGCACCGCTCCTCGGCACGCCGCGCACGTGGCCGATCAGCCCGTCGAGCCAGAACGATGCCGCCGCGTCGATATCCCCGATCTCCAGTTGCCCCTGCGCCACCGCCTGCTCCAGATAGTGGCGGAGCAGGGCGTGCATTTCGCGATAGATCGCCTCGCGGGCAGGTGAGGCGGATGTCCCGTGCTGAGTCACATCCACCCAGTCGACCAGTCGGTCGAGCATCGAGGCTTCCGGCGCGCTGAGCGAGGTTACCGAGCGCCGGGTTACTTCGGCGACTACGGATTCGATACCGCCCGCTTCCTCCACTTCCCCGAATTCGGCGTAGATCAGCCCGGCACGCGTGGCGAGCACGGCTTGCAACAGCTCCAGTTTGCCAGAGAACCGCGCGTAAATCGTCTGTTTGCTGGCATGTGCGGCGCTGGCCACACGGTCGAGCGAGAATTGCTCCGGCCCGGTCTCCAGCAGAACTTCCCAGGCCGCATCGACAATGCGCCCGGCGATCAACGGCGCCTCGCTCGCCGCCGGGCGGCCGCGCGAAGGGGCCAGATCAGTCACCCGGCTTCCCGTCCGCCTGCCAGCCCAGGCCGAGCGCCTTGGCCAGCGCGACATAGGCGATCGTCAGATCGGTGCGGGCGGATGTTTCGGCAAGGCGGGCGGCTATTTCGCCGCGGCGGGCCTCGATCACTTCGGCGGGCGGGGCGGTTCCGGCCTTGCCGCGCAGACCTTGCAGCCGGGCGATCTCCCGCGCGTGCCCCGTGCCGCTGGCGGCCCGGGACAGAGCCACGCGCGCCGCGCCGAAGCGGGCAAGCGCGGCCTCGGCATCCTGCAATGCTGCCAGTACCTGACCGTTATAGTCCGCCAGCGCCGCGTCGCGTCCGGCCTCAGCCCCGCTCACCGCCGCTTTGACCCGGCCGAAATCGAGGAAGCTCCAGCTCAGGCGCGGCAGGGCGATGGTCGACACATTCGCCGTATCGAACAGGTCGCCTGCGCTGGTTCCGCCAATGCCGATTATGCCCATCAGCGAGACGCTGGGGAATTTCCGCGCCTGCTCCATGCCGATCTTTGCGCTCGCGGCGGCAAGCTGGCGTTCGGCGGCGCGCACATCGGGACGGCGCGCAAGCATCGCCGCCGGATCGCCGATCGCGATTTGCGCCGGCGGCAGGGGGATGACGGCTGCGGCAAGTGTGTCGAGCGCTCCCGGCGCCTCGCCGGTCAGCACGGCCAGCGCATCGGTGAGGACGACCACTTCCGCGGAGGTTCCAGCCTGTTCCGCATCGGTGCGTTCGGACTGGGCCAATGCGCTCTCAAGCAGCTGACGCGATGCCGTGCCACCGGCGAGGCGCTGACGGGCAATGGCGACGAGCTGCGTCTCAAGCACGTGCCGCTCATCCAGCAAGGCCAGCCCCGCCTGCCGCCCCCGCAGGGCGACATAGGTCCGGGCGACTTCGGCCGACAGTGCCACTTGCGCATCGGCCAGACGCGCCTGCGCTGCTCCGGCCTCGGCCTCCGCGCGTTCGGCATCGCGGCGCTTGGCGCCCCACAGGTCGGCCTCCCATTGGGCATCGAAACCGAGATTGAACAAGTTGATGGAGCTGTTGCCCCCGCCTCCGCCATCACCTCCCGCATCGCCTCCGCCAATCGCGCCCGCGGGCAAATCGGCATAGGCATAGAGCGCCGAAGCGCCCGCCGACGGCTTCGATCCGGCGCGCGCGGATGCCAGCCCGGCGCGAGACTGCCGCAGCCGCGCCTCGGCAGCTGCGATGCCGGGGGCATTGGCGAGGGCCCTGGTGACCAGCGCATCGAGTTGCGTATCGCCCAGTACCTCCCACCAGCGAGCCGGCGCAGGCTGCGCCGCGCTGTCGCCTGCGCGCAGGAAAGCTCCCGATACGAGCGCCTTTGACGAAGGCGGCTGCGGCGGCGCATAGTTCGGGCCGGACATGCAAGCTGCCAGTGCCGCACAGAGCACGACGGTAAGGAAAACCCGCGCCATCAGTGCATCGCCGCCGCTGCGCCGGGCTGGGCCGGACGGAGGAACAGCACCAGCGGGATCGAGATTGCCCCGGCCACCGCCAGCGCAAGGTACAAATCGTTGAACGTCATAACCAAAGCCTGCTGCATCACTTGCCCGTCGAGCATGCGATAGGCCGTTTCCCACGCGGCGGTGCCGCCGCCGAACTGCCACGCCACACCGGCGATTTGCTGCTGGATCTCGATATCGTTCGCCCCCAGCGCACTGTTGAGCTGCCAGTGGTGCAGATCGAAGCGGGTTTCCTGAAACCCCGACAGCGCGGCAAGGCCCAGCGAGCCGCCGAGATTGCGCGTGATCGAGCTGAGACTGTTGGCTTCGGAGGCATCCTCGGGCGGCACCGAGGAAATCACCGCCTGCTGCAATGGCAACGCGGACAACGTCGTGCCGATGCCATACAGCAACTGGGCGGCGAAGAAATTGCTCGCCGCCGAATGCACGGTCAACCCGCTCAGCAGGAAGTTGCCGAAGACCACGAGGAAGATGGCGAGGGCGACAATCACCCGCAGATCGACGAACTTGCCGAGAACCGGAAAGAGCATTGCCGTAGGCAAGGAGACTATCCCGGCGATAAAGGCGACTTGGCCCGCCTGGAAGGCGTTGTATCCGGCCACCGCGACGAGGAACTGCGGAGTGACGAAAATGCCGGTGAAGATCAGCATGCCAATCACCGCCAACAACCCGCTGGCAGAGGCAAGCGCTCGGTTGCGCAGCAACGACAGCCGGATCACCGGTCTGCCTGGCAGCCGTTGGCCCCAGGCGATCAGGCCGAAACCGAACAGGCTGGCTATCGCCAGCTGCCAGATCAGCGTCGAATCGAACCATTGCTCGCGGTGGCCCTCCTCGAGCAGGGTCGTCATCGCGCCGAGCCCGACGATCATGCCGGCAATGCCGAACCAGTCGGCATTGCGGAGTTCGCTCAGGTCGCCCTTGGTCTTGGCAATACCGACCAGCAGCATCGCGACCTGCACCGCACAGATCGGCACATTGATGAAGAAGGCATAGCTCCAGCTGTAATTCTCGGTCAGCCAGCCGCCGAGCACAGGTCCCATCGAGGGGCCGAGCAGCGCCGCAAATCCTGTCAGAGCCAGACCGACGACTTGCTGGCTGGGCGGCAGCCGGGTCGCCACCAGGGTCAGCGCCGAGGGGATCAGCACCCCCCCGGCAAGCCCCTGTCCGATCCGCCCGGCGACCATCATCTCGAGACTGGTCGACATCCCGCACAACACGGAGAACAGGGTGAACAGCGTCGACCCGCCCAGCAGCAGGCGGCGCAGGCCGAACAGGCGTTCGAGCCAGGAGGTAAGCGGGATCACGACGATTTCGGCGATCAGATACGACGTGCCGACCCAAGTGCCCTCGCTCGGCGTCGCGCCGATCTCGCCCTGGATTACCGGCAGCGAGCTGTTGACGATGGAAACGTCCATCAAAGCCATCATCGCGCCAAGCGTACCGGCGACGACTGCCAGCCAGTCGGCCAGGCTGGCCTTTTCCCCGGCGGACGCCGCTGGCGGGGCTTCGGCAGCGGCGGCGCTCACTCGCCGGCCCTGCCCTGCCCGGCGTGCTCCTGCTCGGCGCGGATCGCGTCGAGCTCGCCTTTCGCGCTTCGGGTATCGACCTCGACTGTCAGCGACAGACCCGGCACCAGCACCTTGCGTGCCGCCGGCCCGGCATCGATGCGGATGCGCACCGGCACGCGCTGGACGATCTTGGTGAAATTGCCCGTGGCATTTTGCGGGGGTATCATCGAGAAGTTGGCCCCCGTGCCCGGCGTGATGCTGGCGACCGAACCTGCGAACTCCACTTCGGGCAGCGCATCGGCGCGGATCCGTACCGGCTGGCCCGGACGCATCAGCCCGACCTGGGTCTCCTTGAAATTGGCGACGACGTAGATGTCCTTGTCGGGCACGATCGTCATCAACCGCATGCCCGGCTGGACAAATTGCCCCACCCGGACGCTGCGGTTCGCCACGCGCCCGGCGATCGGCGCGGTGAGGCGCGTCGCGGCGAGATCGTTGCCGGCGGTCTGGCGCTGCACCCGCGCGGCATCGGCCTGTGTGGCGATCCGCGCGGTATCGGCCGAGATGCTCAGCACCCGCCGCTCGGCCTGGGTCAGCGTTGCGCGTGCTGCGGCCACATCGGCGACGGCCTTGTCGCGATTGGCCGTGAGCTGCGAGAGCCGTTCGGCCGGCTCGGCCCCGGCGGCGACCAGCGGACGGTAGCGCGCGGTCTCGCGGCTCGCCAGCGAGAGCCCGGCATGCGCCGCCGCCAGACCGGCCCGGGCCTGGGCTATGCCGGCCTCGGCCTCGGCGCGGCTGGCCCGCGAGGCTGCCTCCGCCGCCTGCGCCGAGGCGATATCGGCTTCTGCCGCTGCCACCTTCGTCTGGTAGTCGGCCGGATCGATCCCGATCAGCGGCGCGCCCTGCAGCACTAGCTGGTTGTCGGCGACATCGACCGTGCGGACATAGCCTGACAGCTTCGCGGCAATTGCCACCTGGTCCGCCTGGATCGTCGCGTCGTTGGTCTCCTGGAAGAAACGCAGCGTGCCCCGGTAATGAAAATAATAGGCAATCCCCCCGGTGACGGCGAGCACCAGCAGGCCAAGCCCCGCCACCCGCATCGCTGCCGATCTGGCGCCATTTTGCCTGGGCTTGTCCGCCTCGCCTTCGGTCATTCCCGCCTGTCCTGAATAATGGAACGGTTAAGTACCATTATTTTTGGCGGCGCGTAAACCCCTTGAATCACGGGTTGATTCCAGTCTGCCGAAAAGGGGCTGGTATTGGGTCCGGGTGATGGACTACCCACGCCGAAACAAAGCCGGAGGCGGATGACATGACGGGAGGCCTGATCGACGCCGGCGAAATGCTGCGCCGCGCCCGGGATGAAACCGGCCTGGGCGACTTTGGCGACGATACGCTGCCCGGACGCTTCGCTCTCGCGGTCGATCATCTCAACAGTCTGGGCCTCGATGCAGCAGGCCGGCAAGCGGCCGAGGGTGTGTGCCGGTGGCTGCTGACCTCGCGGTTGCAGCTATTCGAGGACTTCAAACGCCACCCCATTGCCGACGAGAAGATCGAGGCGCCGGTGATCGCCATTGGCGAGGGGCGCTCGGGCACGACATTCCTCCACGCGCTGCTGTCGGTCGATCCGAACGGGCGGGCGCTGCGCTTTGCGGAACTGTTCTACCCATCGCCGCCGCCCGGCCTCGCGGGGCCGAACGATCCGCGCGCCGCCCGCGCCGACGACGACTGGCGCGAGATCAATGCCCGCTTGCCCGGCTGGCTGCCGATGCATCCCTATAACGACATGCTGGGCAATGGCATTCCCGAGTGCGAACGCACCTGGGCCTTCGATTTCCGCGCGCTCACGCCCACTGCCTGGTGGCGCGTACCGATGCCGATGCATCCTTTCGGCCTGCCGACCGATCACACCGCGCAATACCGCCTGCACACCATGATGCTGCAGCAATGCCAGTTTGGCCGCCCGCAGAAATACTGGGTGCTGAAGGGCTTCCACCAGGCCCGCCTGCCCGCGCTGCTTGCGGCATACCCCGACGCGCGGATTATCTGGACCCACCGCGACCCGGTGCAGGTGATCGCCTCGGCGGTCTATCTCAGCTGCAATCTCAACGAGATGCTGTGCGGCAAGGCCGACTGGAAGGGAACCGCGCAGATGCTGCTGGATGGCATGACCGCCTCGATACTGAATACACTGAACAACCCGCTGATCGACGACCCGCGCATCCACCACGTCCGTTACCGGGACCTCACCGCCGATCCGGTAGGCACGCTCGGGGAATTCTATGCGAAGGCGGGCATCCCCTGCGAGCCGGAGACCGAGACGGCCTGGCGCGACTACATCGCCGGCAACAAGTCCGACCGCTACGGCAAGTTCCGGTATTCGACCGACATTCTCGGCACCGGTATTGCCGCACTGCACGACAAATTCGCCCCCTATCGCGCCAAATTCGGCATCGATATCGAGGCAAAAAAATAAGGGAGACGATAGCCATGCACGAGAGAGTTTCGGTCAATTCGCTGTGCTTCGGCGGCGCGGCGCTGAGCGTTCAGGCCGGCTACTGGCGCGACCTGGCGCCCCGGTGCATTGGGCTCTCGACAATGGAAGTCTTCCCCGACTGCGAGGAGGAGGCACGCGCGATCGTCGAGGCGGGCCAATACCGCGTCGCCACTCTCGCGCACGGCTTCCACATGGGCCCGCTGCCGGGCAACGAAGCGGACTGGCAGGCCCCGCGCGATAACCTGTCGCGCGCGATCCGCTATGCCAAAACAGTCGGCGCCGAGACGATCTACATGGTCACCGGCGGCCGCGGCCGGCGCACCTTCGAGGAAGCCGCCGAAATATTCAGCGCGGCCCTGGCGCCCTGTGTCGCCGAGGCGAAGGCGGCGGGCGTGCCGATCCTGATCGAACCCGCGCCGTTTTTCTATGACGGCGTCCATTTCGCCCACACCCTGCGCGACACCATCACCCTGGCCGAGATGGCCGAAATCGGTGTCTGCATCGACCTGTTCTCGGTCTGGAGCGAGGCCGGCCTGAAGCAGCTGATCGAGCGCGCCCTGCCGCTCACCGGCCTGGTCCAGGTGGGCGACTATGTTGTCGGCGACGCCAGCTTCCCGGCCCGCGCGGTGCCGGGCGACGGCGACATCCCGGTGGCGCAGATCCTCGAATGGATCGTGCGGGGCGGCTACTCCGGCTTGTTCGACCTCGAACTGCTGGGCCCCCGGATCGCCGGCGAGGGCCACGTCAAGGCCGCCGGGCGGGCCGCGCACTATGTCGGCGAAGTGCTGGACCGGCTGGGCGCGTGAAGCCTTCCCATGGCGCAGCGGATTTGCTAGCGGCAGTACGCCTACCGGCACCCAATTCCCGCGGGTGTCGCTGCCCGGCGTGTACGGCCCGGGATTGGCGGGTGTAGCTCAATGGCAGAGCAGCAGCTTCCCAAGCTGAATACGAGGGTTCGATTCCCTTCACCCGCTCCAATATCGCAGATTTGACCCGCCCAAATCGGCTCTGGCCAATCGCTCCGGCGCGCCTATGTTTGACCCAAGCCTGCAGAATGGGGGCGCACAGTTTGGGGACCCATGACGTTCCGCCAGCAAGCGCAGCCAATAGACTGTCCGCCGTCAGCACCAATGGCACAGATTTGAGGTTGTGAATTAAGGAGGATTCAGGCTTCACCACCGGAACCGAATTCCCGGTCGATGGCGGCTTGTCCTGGCGACAGACCGGGAACCGGGCCGGTGGCGGAGCGGGAGTCCGCCAAGGTCATTCAAGCAACGTGAGAATTCCGGCATTTTCCGGCGAAATTCCGAAATTTCGCTCCCACATTTCTTCCCACAGAATCCAAATCGACATCCAAACCAGGCCAATTTCTAGCATGGTTTTGTGCCCTGTCGAAGGACCGTGGAGGAGCCATTGCACATCGTCAATAGTGCCTTGGAAAGCCCCCCATGGTGCTCGGCAAGGCGATGTCAAATGCCACAGAATGTTGTGCCAAAATCAGCACAACGATTTATGGGGTGATCCAAGGAGAACAACCGTGGTTCGCTTCACCTCGCGCAAAGGTCATCCGCTATCGATGCGGCTGCTCAGTTCCGATATCGCGATCATCGATCGCGCGGCCAGCCTGCTTGGCCGGTCGCGTACCGAATTCATGCGGGATGCGGCGGTGCGGGCTGCCGAGGAAGTGATCATGGAGAACACGGTCATTCGCATGTCGCCCGAAGGTTTCACCGCCTTTGTCGAACTGCTGGACCGCCCGGCCAAGCCGGTGCCCGAAATGGTCGAGCTGCTGAAGCGGCCCGCGCCCTGGGAAACCAAGTCCGCTTCCGACAAGTTTTCGGACGCTGCCAGATTGATCGCCTTGGCACCAAACCTGCCGTCACCCCGGGCTTGACCCGGGGTCCAGCTTCCTGACTGCGCCGCCGAAGAAAGGCGGGATCCCGGGTCAAGCCCGGGATGACGGGGTTGGGGCAGCAACCGACAATTGCGGTCGTTCCATCGATTACAATCCCTTCTGAAAAGCGGACATTGAAATCATCGTTATCTCGGCTACCAAAGGCCATATGGAGAAGAACGCCAAACTAGCGATCCGCATTGCCGCAGCACTTATAGATGACGGCGCTGGACGCCTGTTGCTGGTGCGCAAAGCTGGTACCCAATGGTTCATGCAAGCAGGCGGAAAGATTGAACACGGTGAAAGCCCTATGTCGGCTTTACGGCGCGAACTGAGGGAAGAGATAGGGTTGGCTTTAGCCGATGATCGCGCACGACACTTGGGCTCATTCTCGGCCCCGGCTGCAAATGAACCGGATCACATTGTTGAAGCGGAAGTTTTCCATATTCGAGTTTCGCACGATCCGATCATTCGGTCAGAAATCGAAGAAGCCGTTTGGGTCAGTCGTTCACAAGCAGAATCAATGCCGTTAGCGCCGCTGACTCGCGACCACATTCTTCCATTATCTTTGGAACTTTGTCTTTGATCGCCTTTGACGGGCCTGTGTGGCGGCTCCTTACTGAGGAACTCGTCGGATCGCCTGCAGCTCCGGCGACTGCTCCTGAAGGTAGGTTTCACCATTCAGGACAGATCGCTGCCTATGCTTCATTGACAGCAAAAGGCGCGGAAGTCGCAATCAAGCGGTATCTGACCGACAATCGCAAGCGAATGCTCGTTCCAATGTGGCTAAAGGCTAAAGCTGTGGCAGACAGTCGCGGTGATGCATCGGCGTCTGTCGTTTGGCAAGATCAGAGGCAATCCGGCGCAATTGCTTCAACTTGGGCAATTTCAGACGTCGCTAGGCAAGAGGGAGCGCAGGCGTTGCTCTATTCTTCCCGCTCACGACCCGAACTTGCGCACGTTGTCGTGTTTGATCTTGCCTGCCTGAACTTCGTTGGACCAGTCAAGCCAATGGCCGCTATAGACGCGTAAGTTGTAAAACCGGACGTTCCGGACTCCCCAACATCCCGGTCAAGGTCGTGGGTTCGAGTTCCACAACCTTTGCTGTCCAAGGGCGGCGCAGAGCGGCCAAGGGTCCGTCGATCAAGGGCAGGAACTGGTGCGATCAGGCTGGATGCCGCCAATCTCGCGCGAACCTTCGTCGGAAGCTCCGGCAGGTCGCGCCGTAAAATGCTCCACTGCTCCCGAATGGACGCTTGAATATTCCCAAATGGCCGCTATCAAAATCCCGATTGGCCGAGCGGAATTTTCCCAGATGGCCGAACAAAACGGAAGCTGACCATGTTCCCGCGTTACGCCTCGGATCACGCGAAAGTCATCCTGACCGACACCCCGGTGCTGGGGATTGTCGGGCCGCGGCAGGCGGGGAAAACGACGCTGGCCAAGTCCATCGGCGGCGAGCGCGCCTATTTCAACCTCGATGATCCGGGCTTGCGGGCGGCGGCGCTCGATGATCCGGTTGGGCTGTTGCGCGACCGCGACGCCGTCATCATCGACGAAATCCAGCGCGCGCCCGACCTGATGCTCGCCGTCAAGGCTTCAGTCGATGCCGACCGGCGTCCGGGCCGGTTCATCGTGACCGGATCGGCCAATCTCCTGACGCTGCGCACGATCCAGGATTTGCTGGCCGGGCGGATCGAGCTGCTGCCGCTGATGCCGCTCAGCCAGGACGAGCTTGCCGCGACAGGCCCGGCGCATTTTCTCGACCGCCTG
The DNA here is from genome assembly GCA_963775115.1 of uncultured Alphaproteobacteria bacterium. Taxonomy (GTDB): domain Bacteria; phylum Pseudomonadota; class Alphaproteobacteria; order Sphingomonadales; family Sphingomonadaceae; genus Novosphingobium. Next base: position 318,470 of record CAVZHP010000003.1, on the reverse strand, counting down.
TTTGCCGCTGACAGCTTCGTTGAGGCAAAGCGCGATCCGCAACTGATCGACCGGGTGCTGACCGGCGGTTTTCCAGACGCAATTGCCCGGACATCGCCTGCACGCCGCCAGGACTGGTTCGCATCCTATGCCAGCGCCATTGCCGAGCGGGACATTCCGGACATCGCCAATATCGAGCGTCCGGCAACCTTGCCGCGACTGTTGCAGCTCGTCGCCGCGCTCAACGGGCAACTGGTCAATGCGAACGACATCGGCAGCCGCCTGGGCATCGACCGCAAGACGGCGCTGCGCTATCTCGACCTGCTCGAACAGACATTCGCGGTGCGCACGCTCCCGTCATGGTCGAACAATGCGGTCAAGAGACTGGTCAAGGCCCCCAAACTGCACTTTGTCGATACCGGCCTTGCCGCCCATCTCGCCAACTTCACGGCGGAGAAGCTCACCCCGGAAAAGGGGTCATTCGGCCCGCTCCTCGAAAGCTTTGTCCTCGGCGAACTAGACAAACAGAACCGCTGGAGCGAGGGCCGCTACAGCTTCTCGCATTTCCGGGACAAGGACGGGGCGGAAGTCGATATTGTTGTCGAGAACCATGAAGGCAGGATCGCCGGGGTCGAAGTCAAAGCCGCCGCCACGGTTGGCCGGAGAGACTTTGCAGGACTGACCAAGCTGGCAGCGGCAGCGGGTGACCGCTTTGCTGGCGGCGTAGTGCTGTATGATGGAGAGCAATCGCTGCCGTTCGGCGAAGGCAAGCGCGCGGTGCCGATTTCTGCGCTGTGGGCATGGGACGCAGCTGTCTGAAACTGCAACCGCTCGTCCAGGCTGACCGGCTGCACGCCGGGCATGGTTATCTGGTCCGAATCGGGTTTGATAACGCGAACCGGCTGCTTGCCCTGGTCAAGCCGCTTCAAACCGAATAGCCAACATTAATGGCAGACGTATGGAACGACAATGAGATCGACCTGATCGTCGCAGACTATTTCGCGATGCTCGGTTACGAACTGTCAGGCAATCCGTTCAGCAAGGCGGATCACAACCGCGCCTTGCAGGAATTGATTCCGAGGAGCCGGGGCTCCATCGAATTCAAGCACCAGAACATCAGTGCAGTCCTGTTGGGCCTGAATGAGCCCTGGATCGACGGCTACAAGCCCGCCGCGAACTTTCAGAATGCCCTTGTCGATGGCGTACTTCGCTGGCTCAATGCCCGTCCGGATTGGCTCGCGCCGAAGGCTGACACTGTACCCTCGCTGGTTAGAGAGGCAACATCACTATGGATCGGGCCGCCGCCCACGCAGCGCAATGAACCGCCCCTGGTCGATCCTGCGTTCATGGCTGCGATCAGTCGGAAGTATGATGTTGCCGAACGCGATGCGCGCAATCGCAGGCTTGGGAAGGCCGGAGAGGAGCTGATCCTTTACCACGAACGACAATCCCTGTCCCAGGCGGGACGCGGCGACCTTGCGGACAAAGTCCGCTGGACAGCGGAACAGGACGGCGACGGCTTTGGCTATGATATCGCCAGCTTCGAACCCGACGGGCGCGAACGTTTGATCGAGGTCAAAACCACGAACGGGTGGGAGCGCTCTCCGTTTCACATCACCCGAAACGAACTAGCTGTCGCCGAAGCACGGCGAGATGACTGGCACCTCTTCAGGGTCTGGGACTTCGCCCGCCACCCCAGAGCTTTCGCTCTGCGCCCCCCACTTGAAGCTTACGCGGAACTGACTGCAACCACCTTTCTCGCATCGCTGCGATAGGCGGGAGAGTCGCTAAAGTCAGGCCGGTGGCGGAGCGGGAGGGATTCGAACCCTCGATACGCTTTTGGCGTATACTCACTTTCCAGGCGAGCGCCTTCGACCACTCGGCCACCGCTCCGCATGCTCTGGAACGCCAGCGCCCTAGCGGGGGGTGGACGAAACCGCAAGCACTGGCGCTGGGCGCGCGAAGGACTATCCTCATGGGATGAGACGGACATTCGGATGCGCGCCCGACGCGGCGGAAATCGAGGCTTTGGCGCAAGCTGCTCTAGCGCGGCTGGGCGAGCCGTTTGCCGGGCACCTTGAGGACGTGTTGCTGCAGGTCGAGGAATTCGCCGACGAGGCAATACTGGCCGAGCTTGGCATCGACGATCCGTTCGAACTCAGCGGCCTCTACGAAGGCGTGCCATTGGGCGAGAAAGCTTCCGCGCCGAGCGGGGCCATGCCTGACCGCATCAGGTTGTTCCGCGCCGCCATTCTCGACGAATGGATCGCGCGCGGCGACGAAACCCTCGAACACCTGGTGACCCATGTGCTGGTGCACGAAGTGGGGCATCACTTCGGGCTCAGCGATGCGCAGATGCAGGCGCTGGAGGAAAGCATCGAATAGCGGCTGTTGCTGGCCAGACACCGCGCTCGCGATCATGTCTTGCGCAAATGTAAGTCGTCCGTGAATCAAGGGGGGATTGGCTGCAAATCCGGTCGATTTATCCCTTCGTGCCTTCGAATTGAGACAACAAATGTCCGAAAGCATAACCCACACCGCCCCATTGTGGCGCTGGACCGGTCCCTCGGCACCGGCCGCATGGTTCTTCATCACCATCGATGGCGAGGCCGGAGTGGTGCTGGCGGCGACGGCGCTGATGCGGCGGCTGGAGGGCGGGCAGTCGCGCGGCTTCGGCTCGATCAAGGTGACGGCGGCGATCGGCGGGACTGTATGGCGGACCTCGGTCTTCCCGTCGAAGGAAACGGGCGGCTACATGCTGCCGGTCAAGGCAGCCGTGCGCCGGGCCGAAGGTATCGGCGAAGGCGACGTGGTGGAACTCTTTCTCGAATTTTAGAGCCTGATGAGGTTAGATTGATACATCGTGATTGTCATGGGAAGTTCGCCGGCAAGGAGCGGCGCGCAGTGCGGGCTGGTAGCCCGTGCCAGCGACGCGACGCTGTCCGGCGGGCTTCCCATGACAACCCCTCCGGGGCGGGCCACTTTTGGCCCGTTGCTGCGTTGCTCGTCGGTCACTATGCATCGGCATGGCTCCCTCCTCGCGCCTTGCACTGGGCCAAAATTGGCTCCGTCCCGATGCATCAATCTAACCTCATCAGGCTCTAGATCCGCTCCGCCTCCGCCACCGCGTCGCTGGCGCGCAACGAACTGACGATTCGCGTCAGATGCGCCAGGTCGGTCACTTCCAGATCCAGCTCGTAAGTGCCGAACAATTCGTCGCGGTTGACCAGGTCGAGCTGGACGATGTTGGCGCGGTTGCCGGCGAAAATGCCGGTGACTTCGGCAAGTGTCCCCGGCCGGTTGTGCAGCACCGCCCTGATCCGCCCGACCGCGCCGGTCGAACGTTCGCCCCACGACAGGTCGAGCCAGTCGGCGTCGACGCCGCTGGCCAGCGCCAGGCAATCGATCGCATGGACTTCGACACCCAGCCCCGGTTGCTTGAGCCCGACAATGCGGTCGCCGGGCACCGGATGGCAGCAATCGGCAAGGTGGAAGGCCATGCCCGGGGTCAGGCCGCGGATCGAGATCGCCCGCTCCTGCCTGGGCCAGTCCTCCGGATCGGCCAGATTACCGGTGCTGCCGGGAACCAGCGCCTCCATCACCGCGCGGTCGGTCAGCTTGGCTGTACCGACAGCCGCCATCAGCTCCTCTTCATTGCCCAGCCCCAGCCGTTTGGCGGCGGCGGCGATGGCCTTCTTGCCGATCTTGGTCGGCAGGCGCGAGGCAATCTCGTCGAACAGCTTGCGGCCGATGGCGGCGACTTCCTGCCGCTCCTTGGCGCGCACTGCCCGCCGGATCGCCGCACGCGCCTTGCCGGTGACGACGAAGCCCAGCCACGAGAGCTGCGGCGAGCTGCTGCGGCTGCGGATGATCTCCACCACGTCGCCATTGCCCAGCGTTGTGCGCAGCGGCATGTGCCGCCCGTTGATCTTGGCGCCGACAGCGGAGTCACCAAGATCGGTGTGCACGCCATAGGCGAAATCGACCGGCGTCGCGCCTTTGGGCAACTGGTGCAGCGCACCCTTGGGGGTGAAGGCGAAGATGCGGTCCTGATAGATCGCCAGCCGGGTATGCTCGAGCAGCTCTTCGGCATCGTGGCTGGCATCGACGATCTCGATCAGGTCGCGCAGCCAGCCAACCTGGCCGTCGGGCCGGTCGCCCTGCTTGTAGGCCCAGTGCGCGGCGAGACCGAATTCGTTGGTGCGGTGCATCTCGCGCGTGCGCAGCTGCACTTCGACCCGCATCGAATTCTCGTAGATCAGCGCGGTGTGCAGCGAGCGATAGCCGTTGGCCTTGGGCGTCGAGATATAGTCCTTGAAGCGGCCCGGGATCATCTGCCAGGTGGTGTGCAGCACGCCGAGCGCACGGTAGCATTCGGCCGGGCTGTCGGTCAGCACCCGGAAGGCCATGACGTCGGTAATCTGCTCGAAGCTGACGTGGCGTTCCTCCATCTTCTTCCAGATCGAGTAGGGGTGCTTCTCGCGGCCCCAGACTTCGACCTTCAGCCCCGCCTCGGCCAGCGCCTGCTTGATGGCGAGCGCGATCGTATCGACCTGACCGCCCGCCTGGCTGTGAATCTGGGCCAGCCGTCCGGCAATGGTGGCATAGGCCTCGGGCTCGAGCTGTTCGAAGGCCAGCAACTGCATCTCGCGCATGTATTCGTACATGCCGACCCGTTCGGCGAGCGGGGCGTAGATATCCATGGTCTCGCGGGCGATGCGGCGGCGCTTTTCTGCGCTCTTGATGAAATGCAGCGTGCGCATGTTGTGCAGCCGGTCGGCCAGCTTGACCAGCAGCACGCGCAGGTCCTCGCTCATCGCCAGGAAGAACTTGCGCAGGTTTTCCGCCGCCCGCTCGTCGTCGGTCAGCGTCTCGATCTTGGAGAGCTTGGTAACGCCATCGACCAGCCGGGCGATGTCGGGGCCGAAATAGGCCTCGATCTCCTCGATGGTGGCGAGGGTATCCTCCACCGTGTCGTGGAGCAGCGCGGTGACCACGGTCTCCTCGTCGAGCTTCAGATCGCACATCAGCCCGGCGACTTCGACCGGATGGCTGAAATAGGGATCGCCCGAGGCGCGCTTCTGCGAGCCGTGCTTGACCACCGAATAGACATAGGCGCGGTTAAGCAGCCCTTCGTCGGCATCGGGGTCGTAGGCTTTGACGCGCTCGACGAGTTCGTATTGGCGAAGCATTGCGGATAGATGAACGGCGAAATGTGGAAAGGGCAAGGGGAAAGCTTGGCGCGGCGGCCATGCCCCGCGATTTGGCCATGCTGCCGCGCCGCTGGAACAGGGAGCGAAGCGAACCGGACCAGGCTGGAGGGTGCGGAAGTGATGGGCCGGCGTATCGTGACTTGCAGCCGTGCCGAGAACTCGTTATAACGCTCGTATGAACGCGACCCTCAAAATCACCAAGATCGGCAATTCCGCCGGGATCGTCCTGCCGAAGGAACTGCTGGCTCATCTCAAGGCCGAGGTCGGCGAGACCTTGTCTGTTGTCACTACGTCGCGCGGGATCGAGCTGTCTGCCGCCGAGCCGGACTTCGACGCCCAGATGGCGGCGGCGCGCGAGGTGATGGCGCGGCGCAAGCGGGCATTGCGAGAGCTAGCCAAGTAGTCATGGCTCAGAACTGGGTCTGGGTCGCCTTCGCGGTGGCAGAGGCAGCGCATGCCGAACAGCTGGCCGAGCATGGCGGCGGCGAGGGCGTACGAGACGCCGGACTGCTCGAAAGCGCAATGGCCCGGTCGCAAAATCTGGCGCTCTATGGCGAGCCGGACGCTGCCGCGCTGGCCGCATCCTATGCCTGGGGCATCGCCCGCAACCACCCGTTTGTCGATGGCAACAAGCGGACGGCGGCGGTGGTCAGCGAAACCTTTCTGATGCTAAACGGCTATCGATCAACCGCAAGCGACGCCGAACTCGTCGTCGCCATGCTAGCGCTCGCCGCAGGCGAACTCAGCGAGGACGAACTGGCCGACTGGTTCCGCACGCATTGCGCGCCGGCATAGCGTTCAGCTCCACACTGCTTCGGGCGGCAGGCTCATCAGGATCGCGTCGATATTGCCGCCGGTCTTGAGGCCAAAGGCAGTGCCCCGGTCGTAAACCAGATTGAATTCCGCATAGCGCCCGCGCCATTCCAGCTGTTGCAGTTTCTCGGCAGGGGTGAATTCCATCCCCATCCGCCGCCGCACCAGCCGCGGAAAGACCGCGAGGAACGCCTCGCCCACAGCCCTGGTGAAGGCGAAATTCGCCTCCCACGCGGCATTGCCGGCACAGTCGAGATGATCGTAGAAAATCCCACCGACCCCGCGATGGACCTTGCGGTGGGGAATGTAGAAATAGTCGTCGGCCCATTGCTTGAACCGCTCGTAATAGTCCGCACCGTGGGCGTCGCAGGCCCGCTTCAGCTCGGCATGGAACAGCGCGGTGTCCTCGGGATAAGCCAGCGGCGGGTTCAAATCCGCCCCGCCGCCGAACCAGGCTTTCGAGGTCGTCAGGAAACGGGTGTTCATGTGGACGGCGGGCACATGAGGATTGGCCATGTGCGCGACAAGGCTGATGCCAGTGGCGGAAAAGGCAGGGGCTTCGGCGCTGGCACCGTTGACCGAGCCGGCAAAATCCTTCGACAGCGCGCCATGTACGGTGGAGACATTGACCCCGGCCTTTTCGAATACCTTGCCCTTGATCAGACCGCGGGTGCCGCCACCCGTCTCGCCGCCAGAATCTCCTGCACCGCCGCCTTCCACCGCCTCGCGCTGCCAGGGGGTGTACTGAAATGCCGCATCGCTGCCAGCCTCACGCTCGATCGCTTCGAACTCGGCGCAGATGCGGTCGCGCAGAGTCTCGAACCAGTCTTTGGCGCGGGCGGTAAAGGGGGTCCAGTCGGTCATCGGGCGCGCTTGCCAAATCGCGCCAGCCGCGTAAAGGGAAAGCATGGTTCCCTTTATGTTCGCTATGGAGGAAATGCGGCTGGTGCAAGGCCGCGCGCTATACTGGCCGCGCGAACGAGCGCTGCTGGTCGCCGACCTGCATCTGGAGAAAGCCAGCTTCTTCGCCACCCACGGCCAGATGCTGCCGCCATATGACAGCCGCGAGACGCTCGGGCGGCTGGCCACGGCGATCCGCGAGACCGGAGCGCGGCGGGTGTTCTGCCTGGGCGACAACTTCCACGACGGCGCCGGCGCGGCGCGGCTTGAGCCGCATGCGGCGGGAATGCTGGCCGCATTGACCCGGGCGACCGACTGGGTGTGGATTGCCGGAAACCACGATGGCGCGGGAGGTGCGAGTTGCCTTGAGGAGCTGGAAGTCTCGGGCCTGCTGCTGCGCCACCGCGCCCTGGCTGGTGAGACTCGTCCCGAATTTTCCGGACATTACCACCCTCGCCTTACCCTTGCGGCGCGAGGCCGCCGCCTCGCCCGGCCCTGTGCGGTGATGAGCGAGAACCGCATGATTCTGCCTGCCTATGGCGCACTCACCGGCGGGATGGATGCCGCATCGCCCGAGATTCTCGCGGCGATGCAGCCCGCCCGGGCGATCGACGCGGTAACCTCGGCCAAAGGCCAGTTGGTGCAATATCCACTGTGGCGCGCGGCTGCATGAGATTCGCGCTTTGCTTGCCCGCGTGATTCGATCTAAGGACGCGCCCGAAGGATCATCTTCTATGGAGCACAGACGATAGCACCCCCACCCCGGCGCTCAATGGCGCCCCCCGTCAAGAGCGGGCCTCGCTACAACCAGATGATCGCCGTCGACAAGGTCCGCGTGATCGACGAGAACGGCGAAAACATCGGCGTCATGTACACCAACGAAGCGATCGAGCAGGCGGCGGGAGTCGGCCTCGATCTGGTCGAAGTCTCGCCCAACGCCGATCCGCCGGTGTGCAAATTCCTCGATGTCGGCAAATTCCGCTACGAAGCGCAGAAAAAGGCCAACCTCGCGCGCAAGTCGCAGAAGACGCAGGAGATCAAGGAGATCAAGATGCGTCCCAACATCGACGACCACGATTACGACACCAAGATGCGTTCGGTGAACAAGTTCATCGGCGAGGGCGACAAGGTGAAGGTCACCCTGCGCTTCCGGGGCCGCGAGCTGTCGCATCAGCAGCACGGCATGAACCTGCTCAAGCGGGTGCAGGACGACGTCGCCGAAGTCGCCAAGATCGAGGCCTATCCCCGCATGGAAGGCCGCCAGATGCTGATGGTGCTGGCGCCGAAGTAGGAAAAATTAGATCGCTGTTTAGTGAGAGCGACGACAAATCAGCGGCCACATTGCAGCGATTCTATCTGCTGCAACGGCATGGGCGGCGATGGAATCGCGTCATGCGAGGCGGGGGTCACGCCGATCTGCCGGGAAATGGCCTGAAGCTCATTACACGGCCAGCCGCCCGGTTCGGTTTCCGCGACAAGCTCGTCCAGAACCGAACGCGCGCGCGCCGTGTCGCCCTGCAAGTTGAGTGCCTGGACTAGGCAGACCTTCGCCTGAAAGCTGCGCCGATCCTCGGGAATGTCCGAAACGGCTTTCTCCGCCGCTTCGTAGCTGCCCTGCTCCAAAAGCGTCGAGCAGGAGCCGCCCGATTCAAAGCGGCCCTGCTTGGCTTTGAGATTGTTTTCCAGATAGACGGCATACTCAACCCTGCCAGCCTGACGGAACAGTTCCGCCGCCTGACCGTACGCCCTTTCTCCGCCGCGATAATCGCCTGCCGCGAAGCGCGACTGGGCCTGAAATTCGAGCAATTCGCCGTGCAGAAATTTGCTTCCAGTTCCCTCGATCGTATCGACGCCTTGCTGATAGACCTTTGCACTTGCATCGAACTGCTCGCGGTCATCGAGCATCTGGCCGAAGTACTCGGTTCCATGGGCTATCGTTTCCGCATCGCCGATCGCCTGGGCCGCTTGCATGCTGAGCGGATACCACCGCGTCGCGGCGGCCAGGTTCTCGCCCGAGACCGACACCTTCAGGGCCAGGTGGGCAACTGCGGATCGCACCGTGTCATAGCTGGTCTGTCGGTACACTGTTTCGAAATCGGCCAGAGCGGGGCCAAATTGCTTGCGCATCGCCAGCAGCACGCCCCGGTCGGTGCGGAAGATGTTCTGCCGGTCGATATTCTTTGCGCGGACTGCGCCTTCGATTGCTTCGTCCCAGTTTTGCAGGGCCAGATCGGTCTGATCGCCGAAAGCAAGTGCGCGGGCCAGATAGCCCTGGATCGACCATCGGTCCTGATCGTTCGCTGCTTTCGCGGCCACTGCCAGCTTCTGGCGTGCCGGACCTGCCTTCTTTTCGGCAAGCAGAGCAAGACCTTCGCACAGTTCCTGACCCCCGCCGGCATCGGCGGTCGTAGCCGCACGCAACATTGCCGCTGGAGCGTTCCGGTCGGCAAGATCGAGGCATGTCAGCGATTGCTTCCACCACACGAAATAGGCCCCTGACAGCAGGGCAGCCAGCAGACACAGGGCCACGGCAATCTTGCGAGGAGTCTTCACATCGCCTTCCCGAGGTGCAAGTCTGTTTCAGCCGCTATGGAAAATTGGCTTCAATTCCATTAACTTCAGAGCACCTGCATTTCGCGGAAACCTGAGATTGCCGCGAACCTGCCGATTGCGCCAAGCGCTGCGCTTGCTACAGCGCATTGGCACGGGGAGGGATTTGCATGACAACACGCCGGAGCGGCTTCTGGATCGGCCTGGCTGGGTTCCTGCTCTCCCTGTTGATTCCCGCGCCCGGCGGGATGCCCCAGCAGGCATGGCCAGTCGCGGGTCTGGTCTGGTGGATGGCGGCCTGGTGGATGACCGAGGCTCTGCCGCTTTATGCCACGGCCTTCCTGCCGTTCATCGTCCTGCCGCTGCTGGGCGTGGCCGATGCCAACAAAACGGCGGCGTCCTATTACTCGCCGATCATGTTCCTGTTCCTCGGCGGCGCCTTCCTGGCGCTGACGATCGAGAGAACCGGGCTGCACCGGCGGCTCGCACATTCGATCCTCAAGCGGGCGGGCAGCAAGCCCTGGCAGGTACTGCTCGCAGTGATGGCGGCTACCGCGATCATGTCGATGTTCATTTCCAATACCTCGACCGCACTGATCATGATGCCGATGGCGCTGGCGATGCTGGCCTCGGGCGGGGTTGAGCAGGGCGAGACCGGGGGAATCGCTGGCGCGCTACCAATGGGTATTGCCTTCGCCGCTTCGATCGGCGGACTCGGCACCATGGTCGGCTCGCCAACCAACGCCATTTGCGTCGCGCTGATCGAAAAGACGTTGGGCGTGCATATCAGCTTTGCCCGATGGAGCGCGTTCGGCGTTCCCATCGTGCTTTTCGGGGTGCCGCTGGCGGCGCTGATCATCGCCCGAGTGCAGCGCCTCGGTGCAGACCGCTTCGATCCCATCGCCGCGCGCGCAGCCATCGCCCATTCGCCTGACTGGACAGTGCCCGAACGCCGCCTCGTGCCGATATTCGCGCTCACCGTGCTGGCCTGGGTCACCCAGCCGTTCACCGAGCCGCTGTTTCCCAAGGGCGGGCTGACCGACGGCACGATTGCCGCGGTCGCCGGACTCAGCCTGTTCGTCATTCCCGATGGAACCGGGCGCAAGATGCTGACCTGGAGCGAAGCCAACCGCGCGCCGTGGGACGTGGTGCTGATGTTCGGCGGAGGCCTGGCGCTGGCCATGGGCATGGGAGCTTCAGGCCTTGCTGACTGGATGGGCCAGATGCTGCTGCCGCTCGCTTCCGTGCCGCTGCCGATTGTCGCGCTGGTGCTGGTCGGCTTCGTCGTCATCGTCACCGAGTTTGCCAGCAACGTGGCGGCGGCCAGCGGGATCATGCCGATCGTGGCGGCGCTGGTCGCCGCGCTGGGCGCCGATCCGATCCTGCTAGCGCTCCCCGCCGCCTTTGCCGCGACCTGGGGATTCATGCTGCCCTCGGGGACCGGACCCAACGCCATTGCCTGGGCGTCAGGGCATGTCTCGCTGCCGCGCGTGCTCAAGGCCGGGTTCATGCTCGATATTGCCGGGACATTCCTGATTGTCGGTGTAGTGTGGGGCGTGGCAGCGCTGACATAGCGCGCCATGGGCCAATCGGGCCCGGGGGAGAGAGACCATCGCCTATTTTTCCGAACTGCGCGCCAGCTGGCGGCCGGTGCTGGCGGCGACTTTCGGCATGGCGACCGGTTACGGCGCAATGTCGACTTTTGCCGTCAGCGTCATCGCGCCGCATTTGCTCGCCGAGTTCGGCTGGTCGAAATCGGCCTTCGCCATGCTTTCGACCATCGCCCTGCTGGCGGGGCTGAGCCTGCCCTTCGCCGGGCGGCTGGGCGATGTCATCGGTGTGCGATGGACGGCGCTGATCGGGATTGTCGTCCTGCCGCTGAGCTATATCGCCTACTCGTTCATGACCGGGCCGATGTGGCAATATGTCGTGATCTTCTGCTTGCAGAGCATCTTTTGCGTAACCACCACTTCGACGGTCTACAGCCGCATCGCCGTGCAATACGCCGAGAAGGCGCGCGGGCTGTCGCTGGCGATCGTCGCGACCGGCCCGGCGCTGACCGCAGCGATCGGCGGCCCGCTGCTCAACATGCTGGTCGAGGCCGAGGGCTGGAAGGCCGCATATTGGGCGCTGGCGCTGTTCACGGCGATCTGCGGGACGATCACCATGTTGCTGCTCCCCGGCGAAAAGCGAGCAGCGCCCGGTGAGCTGCCGCCTAAAAAGCGCCGCGCGCGCGACGACTATCCGGCAATGATGCGCATTCCCGCGTTCTGGCTGCTCGCCGGCGCTATGCTGCTGTGCAACCTGCCGCAAGTGGTGTTTCTCTCGCAGATGAAGCTGGTCATGATCGACAATGGCGTCGCGGCGACGGGTGTGGGCGTGATGCTTTCGGCCTTCGCCATGGGCACGCTGGCAGGTCGATTCATGACCGGACTGATGCTCGATCACTTCGCGCCGCAGCTGGTCTCGTTCGTCTGCATGGGCCTGCCCGGCGTCGGCCTCGCGCTGATCGCCTCCTCATTCGACGCCCCGGCGCTGCTCACATTCGCGGTATTATGTCTTGGCTTTTCGTTCGGAGCCGAGGGCGACATTGTCGGATTTCTGGTCGCGCGCAATTTCGGCATTGCGATCTACGGCTCTGTGCTGGGGCTGATGACCTTCGCCATGTCGATCGCCTCCTCGTCGGGCGCGGCGTTGTTGAGCGTGACGCTGGCCAAGACCGGCAGCTACGATTTCTTTCTGGTCGCCTGCGCGATATCCGTGTTCGTCGGCTCGCTGTTGCTGCTACCGCTCAAGGGCGAAACACGCGTGGCCTAGAAGGCCGGTTTCGGGAGAGAGACTATCACCTATCTTGCGGAACTGCGAAGCAATTGGCGGCCCTTGCTGGCGGCAACGATAGGCCTGGGTACCGGCATGTCGCTGATCGGCATTGTCATCAGCACGATGGCGCCCGCGCTGATTTCCGGCAATGGCTGGTCGCAGGCAGATTTTGCCATGATCGGCATGCTTGGCCTGTTCAGTTCGCTGACCCTGCCTTTCGTCGGCAGGCTGGCCGATGTCCTGGGCGTCAAGCGCACCGCGCTGATCGGGCAGGTGGCAATGCCGCTGACCTATCTCGCCTACAGCCTGCAGGACGGGGCCATCGGTACCTATATCGGCATCTTCATCTTCCAGGGCATTGTCTGCATGACGACCACGGCGACAGTCTATGCCCGGCTCGCGGTGCAGTATGTCGAAAAGGCGCGCGGGCTGGCATTGGCGATCGTAGCCTCGGGGCCGGCCTTGTCGGGAATAGTCGTCGGACCCGTGCTCAACAGCTATGTCGAATCGCATGGCTGGCGCAGCGGATATGAGGCGCTGGCGATTTTCGCGGTCATAGCGGGCATCGTCACTTACTGGCTGATCCCGTCCGCACCGAAAGACGAAGCGCAAGCGGTCCGTCCGAAGCGACGCGCGCGCGAGGACTATCCAATGATCTTCCGCAGCACGGCCTTCTGGATTCTGGCGGCGGCGATGCTGCTGTGCAACCTGCCGCAGACCATCCTGCAAGCGCAGCTGAAGATGCTGATGCTGGAAAACGGCGTGGGCGGCCGCGCGGTCGGCGCGATGCTGACCGCCGCCTCGCTCGGCATGCTCACCGGACGCATTCTCACCGGCCTCGCCATCGACCGGTTCAATCCCTATTGGGTCGGGTTTCTGACCATGGGCCTACCGAGCCTCGGCCTGTTCATGATTTCATCGAGCCTCGATGCCTATTGGCTATTGTGGGGCGCGGTCTATTTCCTCGGGTTCACTTATGGCGCCGAGGGCGACGTCGTTGCCTATCTGGTGGCGCGGCGCTTCGGGGTGCAGATCTACAGCTCGGTGATGGGATTGATGACCGCTTTCATGTCGGCCTCAACCGCGCTTGGCGCGAGCCTGCTCAGCGTCACTCTTGCCGCCACCGGCAATTTCAACCTGTTCCTGTTGATCGTCGGGACGGCAGTGGTGGCAGGAGCGACGCTGCTGTTGTTGTTGGGACGGGGCGAGAACGTTCGCGTAGTCGCAGCATAGCTGGTGTTTAGCGCTCAGCAGCGCGTCAGCTTGTAAGACTTGCCGGATTTGTTGTTCTTCGCCGACATGGTCTTGTCATCGACGACCGACAGTGTCGAAGTCTGCGGATTCCCCTTCATCGTCAGCACATTGCCGTTGAGTTCCCAGCCGTCGAACGGCCCGTCCATGGAGCCGTCGGCCTTGAAGCCGATAGCCATCTCACAGTCGCCGTCAGTTCCCCAGCTGCCGACCATGAATTCCTTGGTCGGTGCCGCTCCAGCGGCGGGCGCTGCTGCTGCGGCAGCTGCAGCTGCAGGGCTAGCGGCTGCGGGGGCTTCGATCACCGGAGCTGCGGAAGCATCGGCGGCTGGCGCGGCTGCTTCATCTGCGGGCTTGGAGTCGCCGCATGCAGCCAGGGCCAAGGCAGCGCCGGCGGCAAGAACTATACGGAATTTCATTGAAATTCTCCCCTTCGTGAACTTGGTGCGGAAGGAATATCGAACCGATGCCGTTCCGGCGAGTCCTTATTGCACCCCGGATTCGCGCCGCGTTGCCAGGTCATTCCCCCGTTGCCACCGCCTCCCCCGCTGCCTATGCGAATTGTGACGGCGGCCCCGGGCCGGTGAACCGATACGACAGCGAAAGTCTGGCCCATGAGCTACACCGATTTCCTCCGCCAACAGTGTTACATCGACGGCGTCTGGGTTGATGCCGATAGTGGTGACACGCTGTCCGTAATCGACCCCGGCACCGGCAAGCCGCTTGGAACCGTGCCCAAGATGGGGGCCGCAGAAACCGCGCGGGCTATCGACGCCGCACAGGCCGCCTTGCCGCTGTGGCGTGCGAAAACGGCAGGCGAGCGGGCCCGCTTGATGCGGCGGCTGTTCGATCTGATGACCGAGCATCGCGATGCGTTGGGCGAATTGCTCAGCCGCGAGCAGGGCAAGCCGTTCGAGGAAGCACGCGGCGAGATCGGCTATGGCGCCAGCTTCATCGAATGGTTCGCCGAAGAGGGCAAGCGCGCCTACGGATCGGTGATCCCGCCGCATGCGCCGGACAAGCGGATCGTCGTGCTCAAGCAAGGGCTTGGCGTTGTCGGGGCGATCACGCCGTGGAACTTCCCCAACGCCATGGTCACGCGCAAGCTCGGCCCGGCCCTGGCCTCGGGCAGCACCATCGTCATCAAGCCCGCATCGGCCACGCCTTATTCGGCGCTGGCCATCGCTCGGCTGTGCGAAATGGCCGAGATCCCCGCCGGCGTGGTCAACGTCGTCACCGGCAGTGCCGGGCAGATCGGCGGCGAGCTGACCCGCAACCCCTTGATACGCAAACTGACTTTCACCGGCTCGACGGAGATCGGCATCCAGTTGCTGCGGGAAAGCGCCCAGACGGTGAAGAAGTGCTCGATGGAACTGGGCGGCAACGCGCCGTTTCTGGTGTTCGACGATGCCGATGTCGATGCTGCGGTAGACGGCGCGATGATCTCCAAGTTCCGCAACAACGGCCAGACCTGCGTCTGCACCAACCGCTTTTACGTCCAGGACGGCGTCTACGACGAATTCGTCGCCAAGCTAGCCGTGCGGGTGAAGGAGATGAAGCTCGGCTACGGCATGGACGCAGGCGTCACCGTTGGCCCGCTGATCGACGAGGCGGCGGTCGGCAAGGTGGAGGAACACCTCGAAGACGCCCTGGCTGGCGGCGCCCGGCTGCTGGCTGGCGGCAAGCGCAGTCCTCTCGGCGGAACCTATTTCGAACCGACCGTAATCGTCGATGTGACCCCGGCAATGAAGCTGGCGCACGAGGAAACCTTCGGCCCGCTCGCCGGCGTCATCCGCTTCGCCACCGAGGAGGAAGTGCTGCCGCTTGCCAACGAATTGGAATTCGGCCTCGCCAGTTATTTCTACGCCCGCGACCTGTCGCGCGTGTGGCGGGTGGCCGAAGCGCTTGAGGCCGGCATGGTCGGTATCAACACCGGCCTTATTTCAACCGAGGTCGCGCCGTTCGGCGGGGTCAAGCAATCGGGGCTAGGCCGCGAAGGGTCCCACTACGGACTCGACGATTACATGGAGCTGAAATACCTCTGCATGGGGATTTGAGGGAAGATAAAGCCGTCCCCAACTTCGTCACCCTGAGCATGTTCCAGGGCCCATTCTGCCCCCAGCCCGGTGCTTGCCGGACGAGCGCAAACTGCGCCGCAATGATTTCGAACCAGACGCCGCACTATCGGCACGATGGATCCTGAATCAAGTTCGGGGATCAAGGGATTGGTTAGGCTGGTTCACGCTCGCGTCCCGAACAGCGCACTGCCCACCCGGACATGCGTCGCACCAAGCATCACCGCGGTCTCGAAATCCTCGCTCATGCCCATGCTCAGCCCGGTAAGGCCATTTTCGTCCGCCAGTTTGGCAAGCAAGGCAAAATAAGGCGCGGGCTCGACGGCCAGCGGCGGCACGCACATAAGACCGGACAAGGGCAGCTCCGCCGCGCGGGCTTCAGCCAGCAGAGCGGGCAGGGCGGCAATCGCGCAGCCGCCCTTCTGCTCTTCCTCGCCGATGTTGACCTGTACGAAACACGGCACCTGCCGCCCCGCCTTGTCCATCGCCCGGGCCAATGCGGTGACCAGCGACGGCCGGTCGAGCGAATGGATGCAGTCGAACAGCCGCACGGCATCCTCGGCCTTGTTCGATTGCAACTGGCCGATCAGGTGGAGCTCGATGCCCGGATGCGCCGCGCGCAGCTCCGGCCATTTGGCTTCGGCCTCCTGCACGCGGTTCTCGCCGAACACCCGCTGGCCCGCCGCAATCAGCGGGACGATCCGCTCTGGCGAATGGGTCTTGCTCACCGCGACGAGCGTGACCTCCGCCGAATCTCGGCGCGCCAGCCTGGCGGCGGCGTCGATACGACCCAGAATTTCGGCTAGGTGCTGCTCTGGTTGTTCCATCGCGCGATGCTATAGCGCCGCGATGCCCAAGCGCCAGCCAGTCCCAATGCGAAATTGGCCCCGAATGTGGCTTGTCAGCGATGCGCGCAACGATGCGGTGCTGGAACGCGTGCTGATGCACCTGCCGCGCAGCTCGGGCCTGATCTTCCGCCACTATCACCTGCTGCCCGGCGATCGGCGCCAGCGCTTCGCGGCGCTTGCCCGGATCGCGCGGCGGCGCGGGCACAGCATCGCCCTTGCCGCCAGTGCCGCCAATGCCCGGCAATGGGGTGCGGACGCGGCCTATGGATCGCCTCACGAACTTGCGCGGGGACCCGACATCTTGCGCCTCGTCACCGCCCATTCCTTGCGGGAAGTGGCCCAGGCCCGTCGCGCCCGTGCCGACGCGATCCTGCTCTCCCCCGCATTCCCGACTCGTTCGCACCCCGGCCGCGCCGCGCTTGGGCCGGTCCGTTACCGCCTGCTAGCGATGCGCTCACAAGTACCCGTGATCGCGCTCGGAGGCATGACGCCGCACTGCGCCCGGCGGCTCAAAGCCGCGCAATGGGCCGCTATCGACGGGCTTTGCGGTAATTCGAAGCACTGGATTCCCAAGGATTCTTGACGAGGAGTCACCCTCTGGCGCATTATGCCCGCAAATCGGGGTAGCATCATGGCGACACGTCCTCTTGGCGCATCGAAACAGCGGATCGGCACCGCTAACTGGAACGCGATCCTGCGCCGCGCCGCCTGGCGCTCTGCGGAGCTTGGCGGGGCAGTGCTGCTGTTCGCCGGCATGCTGTTCCTCGCGCTGGCGCTGGTCAGCTACCACCAGACCGACGCCTCTTCGTCCACCGCTGCCGGCGGGGTGGTGCGCAACTGGATGGGGGCGAGCGGCGCCTGGGCCGCCGACGCGGCGCTCACCCTGTTCGGTCTGGTCGCGGTGCTGCTGCTGCCGCTGCTCTATGTGTTCGCCCGCAAGCTGTGGCGCTTCGCCGAGGAGGACGGCGGCAACGTGCCCCACACCGACCAGCGCTGGTGGCGTCCGATCGGTATCCTGCTGTTCGCAATGCTGTTGCTCGGCACGGTGCTGTCGCTGACTTTCACCAGCCCGGGCGGCTCGCTGCCGGCCTCGAGCGGCGGGGTCGCCGGGCTGTTAGGTGCCAAGGCGATCCGCGGCGGCGCTTCGCTGTTGCCCGAAGCCGCCGCGGGCTGGGCGATCCTCGCCGCCGCGTTCGCCTGCCTGGGAGCCGGGATATTCCTAGCGGGCCGGGTCTTCGCGCTCGACTGGGGTTCGCTGCTGACGCTGCCGGGCGCGCTGCGCCGCCGCGCCTCGTCGCCGGGCGAGGCCGCGCCCCGCTCGTTCGTTCCCTCGCTCGGCAAAAAGGAGCGTGCACAGCGCGCTGCCTCCGCCGCCATGCCCGAAACCTCGCGCAAGCCGACCGAGATCTCCGATCCGGCGAGGGTGGCCAAGCCCGCGCAGCTCACCAGCCAGGCCCGCCAGGGCGATCTGTTCGACGAATACGAGCTGCCCGGGCTCGATCTCCTCGCCGAGCCGCCGCCCAATTCGCACCGCAAGATCGACAAGCTCAGCCTTGAGCGCAATGCCCGCCTGCTCGAAACCGTGCTCGACGATTTCAACGTCAAGGGCACGATCGAGGCCGTCCGCACCGGGCCGGTGGTCACCATGTACGAGCTGGAGCCTGCCCCCGGGATCAAGGCCAGCCGCGTCATCGGCCTCGCCGACGACATCGCCCGCAACATGAGCGCGATCTCGGCCCGCGTATCCTCTATCCCCGGCCGTACGGTGATGGGTATCGAACTGCCCAATGCCGACCGGCAGATGGTCGCACTGCGCGAACTGGTCGCCTGCGAGGCATTCGCCAATTCCAAGGCGATGCTGCCGATCATCCTGGGCAAGGATATTGCCGGCGAGCCGGTGATTGCCGACCTGGCGACCATGCCGCACTTGCTGGTCGCGGGCACCACGGGTTCGGGCAAGTCGGTCGGGCTCAACTGCATCCTGCTGTCGCTGCTTTACCGGCTGACCCCGCAGCAGTGCCGCCTGATCCTGATCGATCCCAAGGTGCTCGAACTCAAGAGCTACGACGAGATCCCGCACTTGCTCTCCCCTGTCGTCACCGAACCGGCCAAGGCGATCCGCGCTCTGAAATGGGCGGTCGAGGAAATGGAGCGGCGCTATCGCCAGATGAGCGAGATCGGCGTGCGCAACCTGGCCGGCTTCAACGACAAGGTTCGCGCCGCGCAGGCCAAGGGCAAGCCGCTCGGCCGCCGCATCCAGATCGGCTTCGATCCCGACAGCGGCGAGGAACTCTACGAGGACCGCCAGCTCGATTACCACACCCTGCCGCAGATCGTACTGATCGTCGACGAACTCGCCGACCTCATGGTCACCTGCGGCAAGGAAATCGAGGTACTGATCCAGCGTCTCAGCCAGAAGAGCCGCGCCGCCGGTATCCATCTGATCATGGCGACCCAGCGGCCTTCGGTGGATGTCATCACCGGCGTGATCAAGGCCAACCTGCCGACCCGCGTCAGCTTCGCCGTCACCAGCCGCATCGACAGCCGCACCATTCTGGGCGAGCAGGGCGCCGAGCAGCTGCTGGGCAAGGGCGACATGCTCTACAAGGCGAGCAGCGAGCCGGTCAGACGCGTCCACGGGCCCTTCGTGTCCGACGAGGAAGTTGAAGGCATCGCCAACTTCTGGCGTAGCCAGGGCAGCCCGGAATATGTCGATTCGGTCACCGAGGAACCCGAGGACGGCATGTTCGGCTTCGACGATCTGGACTCCGCCTCCGACAGTCCGGAAGATCGCAAATACCGCCAGGTCTGCCAGCTGGTGTTCGAAAGCCAGAAAGCCAGCGCAAGCTGGCTCCAGCGCCAGATGGGCGTCGGTTACAACACCGCGTCCAAATGGATAGAGCGGATGGAAGCGGACGGACTGGTCGGCCCGGCGAACCATGTAGGGCGGCGGGAGATTTACCGGGATAAGGACGGTAATGTGCTGTAGGCGTCGAGCCGGCATCTGACTGCCGAATTTGCCTGCGAGTGCCCATGCAACTGCACAATTTCGACACTGCCGCATTCCTGCGCGATTATTGGCAAAAGCGGCCGCTGCTGATCCGCAACCCGTGGCAGTCGTGGCGCAATCCGATTGATCCTGACGAACTGGCCGGGCTGGCCTGCGAGCACGGCGTAGAATCGCGGCTCATCTCGCATGGCAACGAAGTGTTGCCAGATGCGCTAATAGCCGAAGACGGCCCCTTCCCGGAAACGCGGTTCGGCAAACTGGGCAAGGCGGCATGGACGCTGCTGGTGCAAGCGGTGGACCATCATGTGCCGGAAGTCGCCGCGCTGATCGAACCGTTCCGCTTCGTGCCCAATTGGCGGATCGACGATGTCATGGTCAGCACGGCGAGCGACGGCGGCGGCGTCGGCGCGCATTTCGACCATTACGACGTGTTCCTGGTCCAGGGCCTGGGCCAGCGCCGCTGGCAAGTCGGCCAGCTGTGCGACGAGACCACCGAATTGCTGCCGCACGACGATCTGCGCCTGCTGGCAAACTTCGAAGTTGCCGAAGAATGGCTGCTAGAGCCTGGCGACATCCTCTACGTCCCCCCCGCTATGCACATGATGGCGTCGCGGTGGGCGAGAACTGCATGACCTATTCGATCGGCTTCCGGGCGCCGTCGCGGGCGGAACTGATCGGCGGCTGGTGCGATGAACTGGTGGCGGGGCTGGGAGACGACGATCGCTACGAGGATCCCGGGCTGCTTGCACAGGCGAACCCCGGCGAAATTTCGGCAGAGGCCCTGGCAAAGCTGCACGCGCTGGTCACCGGGAAGCTGGCCGACCGGGCGGCTTTCGCACGGTGGTTCGGTGAATACACTACGACGCGCAAATACCCCGATATGGATTGGGCGCCGGAGGAGCCGCTGGAGCTGGAGGAATTTCGCGCGCTTCTGGCTCAGGGCATGCCGCTGATCCGCAACCCGGCGAGCCGGTTTTCGTTTATCCGGGGGGAAGCAGGGGCGGTGGCGCTGTTTGTCGATGGGGAGTGGTTCGAGTGTGCAGGAGAGATGGCGGGGTTTGCTGAAATGCTCTGCGCGGGGGAGCGCTGCTCAGGCGGGGCGGATTTGCTTAAGTCGGATGCGGCGATGGAGATGATCGTGTCGCTGTTCAATCAGGGAAGTGTGGCTTTTGAGGTTGAGGATTGAGCAGCCGAATAACAATAATTGCGCAATATATGCTATTGCACTAAGATATCGGCAGAACTTGATGCAGGAGTAGAGCCATGAATGTCTCGATCGGAGAACGCTGGGAAAGTTTTGTGGACAGCGCGCTCAAAGCCGGGCGCTACGGCTCGGCCAGCGAGATCGTGAGGGAAGGCTTGCGCCTCGTTGAGGAGCGCGAGGTGAAGCTGCAAGCGCTGCGCGAAACGCTCGATGCCTCTATCGCGCGCGGAGGGGCACACAGTGACGAAACCGTCGGCACGCATATTGATGCTGCGCTGGATACATGGGAAAATGCCGCGAAAGCGGGGTAATGCGGCACTTGCGATTTACCGACGACGCCGACCGCAATCTGGTCGATATCGCTCTGTACATTGCATCCGAAAGCGAGAGCCGCGAAATCGCGCTGGCATTTGTCGAACGGCTGCGCGCGAAGTGCCGCGATCTGGCATATCTCCCCGGCATCCTTGGAACCGCCCGTCCCGAATTGCGCGAAGACATCCGCAGCACGCCCTGTAATGGCTACGTGATATTCTTTCGCTATCGGGACGATGTGCTTGAGGTGGTCAATGTGCTGCATGGCAGCCGGGATGTAATCCGCCATTTTGAGTGGGACGAGGCTTCCGTATAGTGTTGATAAACAGTTATATTTCTTAGCGCAAGTGAAAACTGTGTAAGACTTTGTGTAAGTCTCAGACCAAGTGGACCCGCGCCAAGGGCGCATTTGACCGGAATGGGGCAGAGTGGAGAAGTGCCGATCTTCAATGTGGCACGACCGCTTCGCGTTCAAATATCGTTGTTCGGTCAGCCTAACCGCAATCCTAATACCTGCCGCTTGTCTTTCTCCCGGGAATGGAGCGCCGTTTACGAAAGCTATTGGTTGCCTTCAGACTGGCAGGTCTTCAGGGACGAGGCATCCAGGCACGATAGCTGCCACCCCTTAGAGTCATTCTGACTTAGATTGAGGCATATCCGGCTCCCCGGACGTAGTTTGCGCATTCATGTGGCGGGAAGTGATCGAGCAGCTTGCCGATGCGCCGCCAGGTGGCTTCGACGGTGCGCTCATTCGCCTTTCGCAGGAGGCGTTTGAGCTTGGAGAACATCTCTTCGATCGGGTTCAGGTCGGGCGAGTAGGGCGGCAAGAAGAACAGCTTGATGCCTGCCGCCCTGAGGAGTTTGCGCACGCGGGCACCTTTGTGGCTGCCGAGATTGTCGAGCACGACGATGACACCTGGCTCCAATGCTGGGATCAGGAACTGCTCGACCCATGCGGCGAAGCTCTCACCGTTGATCGGGCCGTCAAGAACGCAGGGGGCAACGATGCCATCATGCCGCAGCCCGGCAATGAAGGTCAGCGTTTTCCAATGTCCATGCGGCACCTTGTCGATGAGCGCTTCGCCCTTCGTGTGCCAGCCATGGGTGCGCGTCATGTTCGTCTTCGCCCATGTTTCGTCGATGAAGACCATCCGCTTGGGGTCTACCCAGCGCTGGACCCAGTGCCAGCGGTTGCGGCGGCGGACGACGTCGGGCCGGTCTTGCTCCTTGGCGAAGAGCGTCTTTTTTTAAATGTCTTGCCGCAGCGCCCCAGGAACCGCCACAGCGTATCGCAGCACACCACCACACCCCGCTCGTCGCGCAGCTGCGCCAACAGCTCGTGCAGCGTCAAGTCCTTCTTCTGCTCGATCCGCGCCACCAGCCACTCGCGCTCCCCTTCCAGCAGCGGACGCAGGTGGCCACCCACCTTGCCTGGCTCAACCGACCCTCGCGTCCGCCAAGCCTGCGCCCAGCGGACACCCGTCGCCGCGCTCACTTCCAGTAACCGCGCCGCCGCTCGCGCCGACATGCCCCGGTCCAGCGCCCGACAAAAGCGAACCCGCAAATCTTGCGATAATGGCCTCATCCATGCTGGCCTCCTTACCAGTGGACAGTGTGAATCACAGATCTGCGCGATTGGGAATCCCTGCCGATTCATTCAACTGCGGAAAAACTCTAGTCGAGAAGACGACGCATGCGGATGTTTTGCGCGACATGGTCTCGTTTGCCGCCTAACGTTGTTGGAGATGGAGGTCGATAACCTTTACCGGGGCGGGGCGATCTACAGCTTGGGAAGGCGGCGAACGACCGTTGACGATAGAATGATGGCGGTGTCGGCCGATGCATACGGCTGGAAGCGATCGATCACACTCTCAAGTTCAAGTACGTTGCAGGCTACTACTCTTGCCAGAAAACAATCCTCGCCGGTAACGCGATCCGCTTCGACGACCTCGGGCGCGTCGATCAGCATCTGCGCCACCCTTTTAACTTCACCAGGCATGGCGCGCATCCGGACGTGCGCGGCGATGTCGAGGCCGAAAACTTTGGGATCGACCAAAACCGTATATCCCCGGATAGCACCGGCATCTTCCAGCTTATGAATGCGCTCGGTTACGCTGGGGCTGGACAAGCCAATGTGTGCTGCAAGCTCCCGAACGGTCATGCGACCGTTCTCGGACAATGCAGCGATAATGGCTCGATCGGTCGTGTCGAGTGGCCGGGTTACATATCGGCTTCGATTTATTTTTAGCTCCTAGCTGGTTGACACCGGCCAGGCCTTGAGATTGCGAAGGCGAATGTGCGATTTTGCCTTATTTGTCATAGATCGGGCAATGAATTGGGCTGAAAACGAATCCGTCCAACGACGAACAAATAGTCCACAGCATCACGTTTGAAGGTCAAAGGCCGATACGGGTTTCGATAGACAAGTCGAAACAGTCGCTGAGCCTTCTTGAATCTATAGCTGACCCGCTGGCCCTACCGCTATCAATAACCCTACCGCCAAACGGGGCTTTCTTGTTTGAGCGTAGGAATTTGGGGGCGATGCACTGTGATTTACCAAGCGCAACGCCTGTCAATTACCAGTCCTTCGGGTAACGGCGCATAGTGGGCTATTCGGCGGCAGCCATCCTCGCACTGGCGTCGCAGTGTGCGCCCAATGTCGCGCCGCAAACTGTCGCTGCAATCGTACAGACCGAGAGCCACGGTCGCCCTTTTGCGCTTAACGTCAATGGCGGGTCGCAACCGCCAGTGCAGACCAATGCCGCCAGTGCCGCTGCAACTGCACAGCGCTACATCGCCGCGGGCTACTCGGTCGATCTCGGCCTCGGTCAAATCAACTCCCGGAATATGCGCTGGCTTGGTCTCACCTGGGAAACGGTATTCGACCCCTGCACCAATGTCGCGGCGCTGGGGAGAGTCATCACCCAAAATTATAACGCGGCAATTGCCGGACGAGATCCGCAATCCGCGCTCCGGGTCGCACTATCGCTCTATAATACCGGAAGCTCGTCGCGGGGTTTCCGCAACGGCTATGTCGCGAAGGTTGTCAGTAACGCGGGCTTTGCCGACCCCGTAGCGGTGCAAGAGCCGACAATGCCACAACCGTCGCTCGATGCGCGCGTGCAACTCATCTCTGAAAACCTCGCCCCTGCCATGATGCCTGCCGCTGGCCGCAGCGCCCCGCCTGCTTGGAACCTGTTCGAGCGCGTTGCCCATGCCCAGCAAACGGCCAACCAATCCGAAACGAGAGAAAGCATAAGCGTATGGCAGGATTGAGAAGAATGCTGCGCAGCACCGTCCGTGTCCGGTCACGACTGACGCGCTGGTTCGATGCCATGCCGAAGTCGCGGCAGAGCGCGCTCATATGGAGCGTCGCACTCGCGCTGGTGGTCGTGGTGTCAGCCTTCAATCCAGACCCTGCTTATGCGCAGAATTTGGAGAGCTTTGCGACCAAGGTGCGCGGGCTGCTGTCTTCGACGCTGCTCAGGACGCTCGCGGTGATCGCCGTCATCGTCACCGGCCTGCTCTGGTTCACGGGCCGGGCCTCTACGGCGATCCTGGTCACGGTGATCATCGGAATCGCCATTGTCTTCTCGGCGGATTCCATCGTCGGCATCATTGCGGGCTGACGCGTGTGAGCGACGAAACAGAAATCCTGACCAAGAACACGTTGTTCCTCGCGGTGACACGCCCGGCGCTCTGGGCGGGAATCCCGATTGAGGCAGCGGTGTTGCTGTTGATTACCAGCGCCTCGGTGTTGATTGTCACTGAGAGTTGACCCGGGAGGGGCATAAATTTCCACTGAGAAGTGACCCATGTTCTGAGCTTTCCCCTGGCTGTTGGGTTGGGGGATACAGGAGTGATCGACATGGCGTTATTGAGCGTAATCCGGCGCTGGCATTTCCGTGAGGGGATGCCGATCCGGGAGATAGAGCGGCGCACTGGGCTGTCGCGCAACACGATCCGCAAGTATCTGCGCAGTGGTACGGTGGAACCGAGGTTCAACGTGGCCGCTCGGCCGAGCAAGCTGGACCCGTTTGCCGAGAAGCTGACGGGTTGGCTGAAGATTGAGACCGGCAAGTCACGCAAGCAACGGCGCACAGCAAAGCAGATGCACGCCGATCTTGTGGCCTTGGGCTACGACGGTTCCTACGGGCGTGTGGCGGCCTTCGTTCGCGCCTGGAAGTCCGAGCGTCAACGCGATGCCCAGTCCGCTGGCCGTGGCACCTTCGTGCCTTTGGTCTTTGCGCCGGGCGAGGCCTTCCAGTTCGACTGGAGCGAGGACTGGGCCTTGCTGGGCGGCAAGCAGACCAAGCTGCAGGTGGCGCACACCAAGCTGTCGCACAGCCGGGCCTTCACCGTTCGGGCCTATCTTCTCCAGACCCACGAGATGCTGTTCGACGCCCTGACCCAGGCGTTCAGGGTTCTGGGCGGCGTGCCGCAGCGCGGGATCTTCGACAATATGAAGACTGCGGTTGACCGGATCGGCTCGGGCAAGGCGCGGCAGGTCAACGCACGCTTTGCCGCCATGGCCAGTCATTACCTGTTCGAGCCCGAGTTCTGTAACCCGGCTTCCGGTTGGGAGAAGGGCCAGGTCGAGAAGAACGTCCAGGATGCACGCCGCCGCTTGTGGCAGGCCCATGGTCCTTCTGGGCCCAGCTTCCCGGACCTTGGTGCGCTCAACGCCTGGCTCGAGGAGCAGTGCATCACGCACTGGGGTCAGATCGTGCATGGCGGTCTGCCCGGCACTGTCGCCGATGTGCATGCCGGTGAGGTCGCCAGCCTGATGCCGCCGGGCCGCCCCTTCGACGGCTTCGTCGAGCACACCAAGCGGGTATCGCCGACCTGTCTGGTGACCTTGGAGCGCAACCGCTACTCGGTGCCGGCCTCCTTTGCCAACCGGCCTGTGTCCTTGCGGGTCTACCCCGAGCGGATCGTCATCGCCGCCGAGGGCCGGATCCTGTGCGAGCATGGCCGGATTATCGCGCGCTCCCATCATCTGCCGGGACGGATCGTCTATGACTGGCGGCACTATCTGGCGGTGATCCAGCGCAAGCCCGGGGCCCTGCGCAACGGCGCGCCGTTCACCGAGATGCCCGAGGCCTTCCGGCAACTCCAGGGCCATCTGCTCAAGCGCCCCGGCGGTGACCGCGAGATGGTCGAGATACTCTCACTTGTGCTGCAGCACGAGGAACAGGCTGTTCTGTGCGCGGTCGAGCTGGCGCTCGAAGCGGGGGTTCCGACCACGACCCACATACTCAACATCCTGCACCGCCTGACCGACGGCAAGGCCCCGCCTGCCTCACCGATCGATGCACCCCAGGCGCTGCGCCTTCACCAGGAACCAGTCGCCGATGTCGGGCGCTACGATCATCTGCGGGAGCTGCGCCATGCGTCATGATCCCGCCAGCGCCGCCGTGGAGGTCATGCTGCGCGGTCTGAAGATGTACGGCATGGCCCAGGCTGTCGGCGAACTGATCCAGCAAGGCGCTCCCGCCTTCGATGCCGCCGTGCCGATCCTCTCCCAGCTGCTCAAGGCCGAGATGGCCGAGCGCGAGGTCCGCTCGATCGCCTACCAGATCAAGGCCGCCCGGTTCCCGGCCTACAAGGACCTGGCCGGGTTCGACTTTGCCTTCAGCGAGGTCAGCGAGGCCCTTGTCCGGCAGCTCCATCGCGGCGAGTTCATCGACGGCGCGCACAACGTCGTGGCAATAGGCGGTCCCGGTACCGGCAAGACCCACATCGCCACAGCTCTGGGCGTTCAGGCGGTCGAGCATCACCGCAAGAAGGTCCGGTTCTACTCCACGGTCGACCTGGTCAACGCGCTCGAACAGGAAAAGGCCATGAACAAGGCCGGGCAACTGGCCGAGCGCCTGCTGCGTCTCGATCTCGTTATCCTCGACGAGCTCGGATACTTGCCGTTCAGCCCGTCAGGCGGGGCGCTGCTGTTCCACCTGCTCAGCAAACTCTACGAGCGCACCAGCGTCGTCATCACCACCAACCTCAGCTTCAGCGAATGGGCCGACGTGTTCGGCGATGCCAAGATGACCACCGCGCTGCTCGATCGGCTAACTCACCACTGCCACATCCTCGAGACCGGCAACGACAGCTTCCGGTTCAGAGCGAGCTCCGCTGCACCAAAAACCAGAAAGGAAAAAACACCAGCTTGACCCAATGCCCGCACTGCGGGACATACCATCCACCCGGGTCACTTCTCGATGAAAATCCCGGGTCAACTCTCAGTGACAATCAACACCTGTAGGTTGTCGCGCTGCAAATAGTCAGTCACGAGATTATAGAGCCGGTCTTCAGCTTCGTCCGGGCTGAACTCCTCCAAAATCGCGTGGCGTTTGGTGTAGGGGACGTAGGCTGTCACCTGCCGGCGAAGCGTGCGGTGACAAACCGGCTTCAAACGCTCACGCAGAATCTCGAAGGTGCGCTCCTGCGACAGATTGGCGAATTGCTCGCGAAAGCTCTTCAAATCGCCGAAGGTGTGCTCGTCGATGAAGCTGACCAGGCCAAACAATTCCAGCAACGAATTTTGCAGCGGCGTTGCAGTCAGCAACAGTTTGTGGCGCTCGGAAAGGGCGGCTTTCAGGGTGTTGGCGATAACATTGGATGGCTTGTAGACATTCCGCAGCCGGTGGGCTTCGTCGATCACAACCAAATCCCAAGGCGTCGAATGCACGTCAGCCGCCTTGTTCCGGGCAAATTGATAGGAACAAATGACAACGCTGCCGCTTACGTCGAACGGTCTAAAATCGCCTGCCTTGATCGCAGCGTTGTATGACTTCGATTCGATAATGGAGCAGGGAATGAAGAACTTCTCGTTCATTTCCTGATACCACTGCTTACGCAGGTTGGACGGGGCGATGATCAACACCCGTCGCTTTCCTTCGGCCCAGCGTTGAGAGATGACTAGGCCCGCTTCAATGGTTTTTCCAAGCCCGACCTCATCGGCAAGCAAAGCGCCCTTCGATAAAGGTGAGGCGAATGCGAAGAGCGCGGCGTCAACTTGGTGCGGATTCATATCCACCTGCGCGCCGGCGACGGCAACGGCCAACTTGTCGCTACTGTCGGATGATCGACGGCGCACAAGATCACTGGCCAAGTATTTTGAGTGATAATCTGTAACCATTTCATTCTTCACTTGCACTGTGATCGACCGCTATTCCAGCGACAAGTCGATACCGGGCATATCGACGCTCGCCTGTGCGGATCAGCGCGCCTTTATCGACGAGATCGGCCAGATCGCGCGTCGTAGTAGCAAGGCTGGCATCGGTGATCGCCCGATAGTTCTCGGCGCTCAATCCGCCCGCAAAACCATCCGGCCCCTCGCGGAACATGCGAAGCAGGGCTTTTTCCTGCCGTTCGTTAATTTCTCCGCGCAAGCGGTCGAGCAGTCGTGTCTTGTCGATCAGGAAGCGGATGCGGGTGATCGTCCGCGCCTGCGCCTCGATGACAATATCGGCAAACCAAGTCAGCCAGGCATTGATGTCGTTGCTCTGGCTGCCAAGCTGAAGCGCGGCGTAATAGGCTTTACGGTGGCGATGGATCGTTTCCGCCAGTGCCGTCAAAGTGGGGGCAGCGAGGTTTTGGGCCAATGCTTTTTCAGCAATCGCGCGACCTATCCGGCCATTGCCGTCTTCAAAGGGATGGATGCTCTCGAACCACAGGTGCGAGATTGCGGCGCGGGTTATCGCGGGAAGCGGGTTTGGTGACGACGGCGCGCTGTCGTTGAACCATGCGATGAATCGAGACATTTCCATCGGGACGACATCTGACGGCGGTGCCTCGAAATGCACACGCGGCGCATGGAGTGCGCCCGAAACGATCTGCATCGCATCTTCGTGCGTCCGGTAGCGCCCGACATCGGCAATGTCGCGGCGCCCGTTCATCAGCATAGCGTGCCACGCGAACAGGGTCCGATCTTCGAGCGGAGCAGCATGGCTGCGATAAACATTGGCCATTAGTTCGGCGGCTCCGGCCTCTGCCGCGCTTGCGCGGCGCTGGTCGGCGGCAAAGCCCAGATGCCGCGCGAGCGAAGACTGGACGCTGGCGCGGTCGAGGATCTCGCCCTCGATGGCCGAGCTATCGACAACCTCCTGCGATATGAGTTCGATGGTCAGCCCATCGCGCGCATCGGGATCAAGATGGTGCAGCGCACCGATGACGACGCCGGAGCCTTTCAGGAACTGCTCTTCGGACGCGCGGATTCGTTCCGCGTCGAAGCGGAAATCAGGCCAGTCGGGAAGTTGCCAATTCCAGCGCATGATGGATAGGAAGCCCTTCTATCAATCACGATATAGCCCAATTATGATTGATAAAGCGATAGCCAATCAATCGGTGTTGTCTCGGTTTGAAATTCGGCAGTTGGGTGGGTTTCCGACAGGGAGCGTCGTCGGACTATCCACCAGAACGTCTCCCTCCGATGGCGTTGGAAGGTTTCCAGCCGTTCGCTAATCCGGCCCGGCGTTCTCGACGGCTGCATCGGACTTTCCCGTTAGCTTCGGATGTTGCTTGCCGCGCGGGCGGCGTAACCCGACGGTCATTGCGCTCTACGAGCTGGCACAGGCGCGTGGGGTTAGCCCTGTCGACTTGGTGGAACCTGACGGCGAGATTTGACGTGCTCGGCCATACACGCCGAACATTTCCCGTGACGATTCAAGTTGCCGGAACCATTGGCAGCGGTTCATAACTGCACCTTGAGCAGTTCTGGGGACCGCATGGTAGCGACACGCGCTGAATTCGCAGTAGCCGACGACCTCTTGAGGGAAGCTACGCAATCGCGACTGGCTGCGCATGGAGCAATTTCCGTCGAGAAATCGGGACGCATCGGACCTGTTGTTGAGCTAACGCTCGCATCAATTCAGTTCGCTGATCAATACCGTTCAGTATCAATGAACGGCACATTTTCCGACAATCTTCGGGGCGCATTGCAGACGGGCCATTCGTTTGGAAGCGGCTTTAGTGATTGTGTCGGCGCATTCCCGCTTACCGAGAGCAACCCGATTACGGCTGATGGGCCGGTTTGGGATCAGTGGACCATCCATGCCGAAAACATCGCAAAGGCCAACGGGCTGAACGCTCAATTGATCGCATCACTGATGGGAGCGATGATAGAGCTTCAGGACAATGTCTACGAGCACAGCAACGCGCCACAAACGGGATTGGTCGCGTATGCGGCGACCGCGACTTCATTTGAGTTCGTCGTCGCAGATCGAGGAGTTGGGGTCCTCCAAACGCTTCGGCAAAATCCTGTCTATGTGGGCATCTCGGATGCGGGCGCTGCTCTGAAGGAAATAATCAAAGAGGGAGTGTCACGCTTCCCTTCGGAATCGGGGCGCGGCCAAGGATTCAACCAGCTATTCCGCGCACTTGTAGGACATAATGTAGAGCTGCGCTTTCGAAGCGGAGACCACGCGCTGACCATGCGACCGACGAGCGATGCATTGCATGGGGCAACTGCGCTAGCCCAAGTCGCCCCGTTAGAGGGCCTGACGATTTCGGTATTCTATCGAACCAATGGCAGTTGATGAAAGCGCGTGACGCCGATCCGCGTGCAGTCGCTCCAAGTAAGTATGATGGCTGTGCAGCGTGGCAACATTATGTTGCAACAAGCCGTCGATAGCTTCTCCCTCGGCGGTCGGATGGCTCCGCCAGACAAGTTTGCCGGCGGGGGTAAATTCCGCTTCCCGCCGAGAGCGGGTCCTATTGAAAGCATCCGTATCGATGATTGTGACAGCCTGGAACGAAAGTCGCAGGCTTTCCAATACCCGATTGCCTCCACGCACGACCAACCGGAGCGGACGACCAGCATCAGCGGCCAACCTCCGAAGTTGGGCAACGTGCCAATCGATTCGGCTGCCCCTGCCCGCGCCGGTTGCAAATTCGACTGCAAGGCACTGGACTTCGTTTCGTGCTGCAATCACCTCAGCCCAGCGCTCATAATCGCGCTCCGTCCGGGCATTTACGTGAAGGGCTGTCGGCAACCCTGCCTGTGCCATCTCTGCGAAGCAGAGCATAATCCGCTTCATGGCGTGGAGATTGTCCGTGCGCGGCACGTCCGTTAGCACGCTATAATTCGGCGAGGTGATAAGCGCGACGCCTAACTGGTGCAGTTGCGCCAGCAATTCTGGGCGATTGGCGAGTGCCCAAAATCGCTCGATTTTCCTGTCGCGCCCGACGCCCGACACCACCAGGCGTGCGTTCGCGTCGATACCAAACTGCCTCGCAAGTGCATCGCGATCAGCAAAGCGCAAAACGCCTTTCCCCAGATCGATCAGCTTATAGAGAGGAACTGCGACAATCGGGAAATTGAGCGCCGCGCGGCGGGCGGAATTGTGTTCGATAAAAGGCACCATGCTGGGCATTGGCTCGACCGCGATTTCTGGCGCACGCGGTGCAGTCATCAGGTCGAGGCCCCTGACTTCACGCAAACGGGCGACATACGCAGCCGATTTACCACGGCAAACCAAATCGCAGGTCGCCTTGTCAGCACACCTGCAATAGTCATTGCAGTCGAAGAAGCCCGCTGTCTTATGGGCACCGCCGCATATGGTCCGATCGACGCAGGTTAGGCATCCCAATGACTGCGGTGCTAATGATGCATCGTCGTAAAGCCGCTGCGTGTTGCGGAGCTGTCTGACGGTCGATGGAGAGGCTTGCGGTTTCATCGGATGCTCAACTCCGCATTGTTGCCGAAAAGGCCCATGCGTTCGACCGTCCCCAGCGCAACACCGCCGCAATTGGCGATAGCTGCGCGCATATCGGCGGGTACGTTCGCAATTCCGCCGACCCGTTGATGACCGCTACACACAACAACTGACGGGCCGTGGCATTCGACAACTACCTCGTCACCAATGCTAAGCGATGCCCCACTATCCAGATCGGCAGTGACCGTTCGGCATTCGTTAGCAAATTGGACATCAAAAAGGCCAGGTGCCTTCAAGCGATCCAACCCCTTGTCCCAGCGCTTTCGCCACGGCTTGCCGGACTGTTCGCGGATGAAATCGACTCCCATCAAGCAATCTCCATCACCGGACTGAACATCTTCGTCTTGCCCTGTTTGAGTTCCATGAGAATTCCTTTTGCGGCCAGCGTCGCGAGGCGATTGTTCCAAGCGGTGGTCCCAATTCCCTCATCAGGCCGCAGCTTCGCAAGCTCCGGTGCCGATATGGGCTGATGCTCCGAAATGAGCCGCAGGGTCTTCATCTGAGCGGCGTCCAATTCGCCAAGAATGTGCGGAATGGTCGCCACTCCTTGCGCATTGAGCGAGCAGGCCCAAACCGCGTCGCTGCGATCCTTCAAGTAAACGGACAACTCTTCTTCAATGGCCGCGTTCGCATTTGCGAGCACAGGATAAAGCGTGCCGATTGCGTTGCGGCTGAAATCGCGAAAGCCAAGCACGGCCTCACGCAGGAAGGAGCCGGTCGCAATATCCACCCCCTCGAAATCGAGAAAAGCGACCGTGGGTGCAATGACGGGCGTTGTCATGGCGATGAGTTGGGCAAGCATCTGCCGCCCCATGGCGGTGCCTGCCAACGTCGCTCTGCTACTTGCAATTTTCAGTATGGGGTATCGAATCATCACTATCCTCATTTCTGTAAGTGAGAATAATGATGATTATGCCAACGTCAAGGGGCGAGAGGCCTGCGGCGGTTAAAAACTCTCGCGGGCTTCAGTCGCTCTGCTGCATTGTCGCTTCGCGGGGTCAATTTGTCGCGATGGCCGCATCCCGGATGGGCTGCCAAGTGCCAGCATGACAATGCCGTTCGATTGTCATTTCGCGCAGCGGAGCGCGGGACGTGCGACCCCAGGCGATCCGCTGATGCAGGCTCCTGTCCCCCGTGCGGTGGACTTTACAGAGCCTGCTATCTTGGATGGTGCGGGCGGTGGGAATCGAACCCACACTCCTTGCGGAACGGGATTTTGAATCCCGCGCGTCTACCAATTCCACCACGCCCGCGTTGGTGACGGCCTATAGCGTCACCGCTAAAACGCGCAACTCGAAACATAAGGAACACAGCTTATGCTGTTGGCTTCGCGGACTTCTTTCGGGCGGCGGCTTTCGGCGGTTTCGCCCGGCGAACATTGACGGCGGATGCGTCGATATTGTTCTTCAAATGCCGCCCGTAAAACTTCTCGATCATCTCGACGCTGGTGCGGCAGTTCTTGGCAACCTGATAAATATCAGCGCCTTCAAGCAACCGTAGGCAGATATAGGTATGCCGCAGGCTATAGCAGGTGCGCATATGCCCCTCGCGATCGAACTTCAGATTCAGCTCGTCGAGGACAGAGTTCATCAACTCGCGCGGCGATTTTCCGAAAATCCGGTCGGTCGGTTTTAACCCCTTACGCTTGCGGACGCGCTCGAATGGCAGGATCGCACCGGGCATCGACTTGCAGTAACCGACACCGCGCTTGCCGCGCACCTCGATCTCAAGAATGCGCTCGCCGGTCGATTCGTCGTTTACGATCTTGACGTCGCGCAGCTCTAGCCGCGAGGCCTCATCGGGCCGTAGCCCCGTGTTACCCATGAAGAGAACATAGTCGTGAAATGTCTCGCAGACTTCACGCCAGCGCGGCTTCGGAGGGTTCTTTGCCCGTTCTCGCGTCGCCTCATAGAGCATCTTGTATTCCTCTGGCGAGAACCAGGCGCGATGCTCCACCTTGCCGGAGGTCTTATATGGCGCGGACATATCCGGCAGTGCCGCAATCCAGCCCTTGCGATTGGCGGTCTTCAATACCTGACGGAGCGTGACGATCTCACCGTGCAAGGTCGCGCGGGCGGGCTTCTTCGGCTTGCCGGTTTTCGGATCGACTCGTGACGTCTGACGATGCGCCCGGTATTCCTGCACCTTGCCGGCCGTGATGTCTTCAAGGGCCGTATCGCCAAAGAACGGCAAGAGGTGAACGCGGACGATAGCGGACTTCGATTGCACATACCCAGCGTTGCGCTCGCCCAGCGTGATGACCTCGAACTCACTGGTGAACGCTTTAGCGGCATCCTCGAAACTCGGACCAGTTGGCGTTCGCCGAAGCCGACCATCGGTCGGCGCGCCGGTGTCGGCGATTAGGGGCTGAACGGGATCGTTCAGCAAAGAAACGCCACCGCGTCGGCGTTGGCGATCCTCGACGCACCGCTCCATATACCAGTCGCGCGCAAAATCCTTGGCGGCAGCAAGGCTGACCTCCTTGGTTGTCTGTCGATGATTTTGACTGCCCAGATAGGTTGAGCATTGCCAGTAGCGGCTTCTCTCACGCCGATAGACGTGCAGCGCCCCGTCCATCAGCAGATGGCTTTCTGTCGGCATTGCGAGAACTCCAAAGTGTGTAAGACATGTGTAAGTCTTTTTGGAGGTCTCGTCCTTGCTCAAACTATTGGTTTTGCGCGGTTTTTGGCTTACTTTTTTAGGCTAAACGCAATTTTGAGGGTTGAGCCCCTACCCCACCTCCCGCCACTCACCCACGCCCACCCCCTCAACCGTCCACTCCCCGATCTCCCAGCGCACCAGCCGCAAGGCGGGATGTCCTACCGCTGCCGTCATCCGGCGCACCTGACGGTTTCGGCCTTCGCGGATGGTCAGCTTGAGCCAGCAATCGGGCACGCTCAGGCGGACGCGGATTGGCGGATCGCGGGGCCAAAGTTCGGGATCTGCGATTAGTTCTGCCTCGGCCGGCCTGGTCAGCCCATCCTTCAGGTGCACGCCTTGTCGCAGCGACGCCAGCGCATCCTCCGCCACTTCGCCTTCGACCTGCACCAGATAGGTCTTGGGCAATTTGAACTGGGGATCGGCGATCCGCGCCTGCAAGCGGCCATCATCGGTCAGCAGCAGCAGCCCCTCGCTATCGCGGTCGAGACGCCCCGCCGGATAGACGCCGGGCACGTCGATATAGTCCGACAGGGTTGCCCGTGCCGCTTCGCTCCCATGGTCGGTGAACTGGCTCAGCACGCCATAGGGCTTGTTGAAAAGGATCAGCCGCGTCATCGCTTCCCGCCCCGGTCCGCAACCCCGATGGGACGTTGCACCAATTAGACCGCAGTCGTAACAGGTTAGCCTGAAGGAGCCACCCCCCCATGCGCACCGGCACCCGCCGCGAGATCGCGGACAGCAGACACCGCGCCGGCGAACGGCGGCCCCACCATGCCTGAACACGCCGCCGCACTCCCGCTCAATGAAGCCCTTGTCCTGCTAGGTTTCGCGCTGGCTTTCGTGCTGCTGTTCCGCCGGTTCGGGCTGGGGGCGACGCTGGGCTACCTTATCGCCGGCGCCGTCGTCGGGCCGCAGCTGCTGGGGCTGGTGGGGGGCGCCGAGACCAAGCTCGGCTTCGCCGAACTCGGCATCACGCTGCTGCTGTTCATCGTCGGGCTCGAGCTCAATCCTTCGCGGCTGTGGCGGATGAAGCGCGATATCTTCGGGCTCGGGCTGTTGCAGGTCGTATTGTGCGGGCTGGCGCTGGCCGGAGCGATAGCGCTGCTGACCGAGTTCACGCCTGCCGCAGCGCTGGTGCTGGGGCTGCCTCTGGCGCTCTCGTCGACCGCGCAGGTGCTGCCGATGCTGCAATCCGCCGGCCGGCTGCGCACGCCGTTCGGCGAGCGCGCCTTTGCGATCCTTCTGTTCCAGGATCTTTCGATCATCCCGCTGATTACCATCGTTGCTGCGCTCAGCCGCAACCCCGAAGCCGCCGGAGGGCCGCCCGGCTGGTTGCTCGCGATCCAGACCATGCTTGCGATCGCCGGACTGATCCTCGCCGGGCGGTTCCTGATCCGGCCGCTGTTCCGGCTGATCGGCAATCTCGGCGAGCGTGAGATGTTCGTCGTCGCGGCGCTGTTCACGGTGATCGCTTCGGCGGCGGTGATGGAGCTGCTCGGGCTATCGGCCGCACTCGGCGCCTTCATCGCCGGGGTGATGCTGGCGGATTCGCCCTATCGCCACGAACTCGAGGCCGATGTCGAACCGTTCCGCTCGATCCTGCTCGGGCTGTTCTTCCTCGCCGTCGGCATGATGCTCGATCTGCGCGCCATCGCCGAGAACCCGCTGTTCGTCGCCGGCATGGCCTTGCTGCTGATCGCGGTGAAGACCGGCGTCATCATGGCCATCGCGCTGACTTTCAGGATGCGCTGGCGGCAGGCATTGGCATTGGGACTGCTGCTCAGCCAGGGCGGCGAGTTCGGCTTCGTGCTGTTCGCGCGGGCGCAGGACGCGCTGCTGATCGACCCCGAGGCCGCAAGCCTGTTTGGCGCGATCGTCACCCTGTCGATGGCGACCACTCCCTTCCTGATGGCCGCGACCAGGCGCATCCGCACCGAGCCCGAAGGCGGCAGCGAGGATGGGGACGGCAAGCGCGATGGGCCAAGAGCCGACGGGGCCAATGCCCTCATCGTCGGCTATGGCCGTTTCGGTCAGACCGTCGCGCAGATCCTCAACGCCAGCGACGTGCCGGTGACGCTGATCGACACCGACATCGAGATGATCGATATCGCCGGCGGCTTCGGAGCCAAGGTCTATTTCGGCGACGGCACGCGGCTCGATATGCTGCGCCAGGCCGGCGCGGCGGAGGCCGAGCTGATACTGTTCTGCATCGACGGCGACCAGATCGGCCCCGAATTCCTCGAAGCCGTCCACCAGGCCTTTCCCGATGCAACGATCTATGTCCGCGCCTACGACCGCCGCGCGGTGCTCCGCCTCAAGGGTTCGCCGGCGCGCTATGTCGTGCGCGAGGTGATCGAATCCGCGGCGAAAATGGCGCGGCTGGCGCTTGAGGAGATCGGTGTCGATCTCGAACATATCGAGCGCGCCGAAACGATGTACCGTGCCAACGACCGCGAACGGTTGAAGCTGCAGTTCGAGAGCGGCGACATCCGCACCGCGCGAGACCGCATCATCACTGAGCCGGTGTCACCGGAGAACTGACGCCGGAAAGCTGTTGAAAGGAATTCTCCCATGCGCACCGGCACGGTCCGCGAGATCAAGGACAATGAATTTCGTGTCGGATTGACGCCGGAGAGCGCGCGCGAACTGGCTGCGCAGGGCCACGAGGTTTGGGTCGAGAGCGGCGCGGGGCTGGGGATCGGTGCGACCGACCGCGACTATGAGGCGGCGGGGGCGGTCATCCAGCCCGATGCGGCGAGCGTTTTCGCTGGCTGCGAGATGGTGGTCAAGGTCAAGGAGCCGCAGCCGGCCGAGCGCGCCATGCTGCGCGAGGGGCAGGTGCTGTTCACCTACCTCCACCTCGCCCCCGATCCGGCGCAGACCGCGGACCTGGTAAAGTCGGGCGTCACCGCGATTGCCTATGAGACTGTCACCGGCGCGAACAACTCGCTGCCCCTGCTCAAGCCGATGAGTCAGGTGGCGGGGCGTTTGTCGATCCAGGCAGGCGCGACCGCCTTGCAGAAAGCCAATGGCGGGCGCGGGGTGCTGCTGGGCGGGGTGCCGGGGGTGCTGCCGGGCAAGGTGCTGGTGATCGGCGGCGGCGTGGTCGGCTTCAATGCGGCGCAGATGGCAGTGGGCATGGGCGCGGACGTGACCATTCTCGACCGGGATCCGGATGTGCTCGAACGGCTCTCCACCCATTTCGGCAACCGCGCCAAGACCCGCTTTTCCAATCGCTCCACCGTCGCCCAGATGATCGCCGAGGCGGAACTGGTGATCGGCGCGGTCCTGGTGCCAGGCGCGGCCGCGCCAAGGCTGGTCAGCCGCGATATGCTGGCGACGATGAAGCCCGGCGCGGTGCTGGTCGATGTCGCGATCGATCAGGGCGGCTGCTTCGAGACCTCGCACCCGACCACCCACACCGACCCGACCTACGTTGTCGATGGCATCGTCCACTACTGCGTTGCCAACATGCCCGGCGCGGTGGCGCGAACCAGCACCTACGCGCTGAACAATGTGACGCTGCCACATGTGCTGCGGATCGCGGACCTGGGCTGGAAGGAGGCGCTGAAGGCCAATCCGCACCTGGCGCAGGGGCTGAATGTGTCGGGCGGAAAAGTGACCTACGAGGCAGTGGCGCGCGAGCTGGGGTATGACTTCGTGCCGGTGGGGGAGGTGTTGGAGTAGCTGTCAGCGACAGACTCCGGCCCGAGAGCGGCGTGGGGTATATCTGATCCACCCTGATTGCCTGAGGAAGCCCGGCGCGAACAGGCGCATCGGCTTGTCGATGACTCCTTCCACGACGGCGTCGTGAATCGCGAGCGGGATGCTTGCCGCCGAGGTGTTGCCGACGCGCTGAATGTCGAAGCAAAGTTGACCCCGGGGCAGCCCGGCCTCCATCGCCAGTTCGGTGACCATGGTTTTGTATGCCTGATGGGGCACGACGCGGGCCAGAGCTGTTAGCCGCACCTTCGAGGTTTGAGTCAAAATGGCTCAGCGCAAGGAAGGAAGGCGCAGTTGACAGATCCTGACCCTAGGGCACGGCAAAGGCGGTCATCGCCCCATAGACCTGCCCGCCCTTCGCGGGTGCGTCCGAGACGATCACGACATATTGCTTGCCGTCTCTGGACGAGCGGAACGACATCGGAGTCGCCGCGCCATTTCCGGGCAAATCGGCCTCGAACAGCAGCTTTCCGGTCTCGCCGTCGAAGGCACGGAAGGCATGATCCCCAGTGGCTCCGGCAAAAACCAGCCCCGATGCGGTGCTCATCGCCCCGCCGAATGTGTGCGTGCCGATGGTGAAGGGCAGGCGCGATTTCATCCGTATCGGCCCGAGGTCGCGCGCGCTTCCCAGCGGGCGGCTCCACACCATCTTGCCGCTGGTCAGGTCGATGGCGTTGATCAGGCCATAGGGCGGCGCCTGGCAGGGCACGCCGAGCGGCGAGAGGAAGGGATGGACATCGGCGGCATAGGGCGTGCCTTCCTGCGCGACGAACTTTCCGTGATCGCCAGCCGAGGCCGCCTTGGCATCGCGCGCCCTGGGTTCGGAGCGCGGCACCAGGCGGATCCAGTTCACTGTTCGGTTTGACAGCGCGAAGGCTAGCTGGCGGCCCTGA
Organism: uncultured Alphaproteobacteria bacterium; assembly: GCA_963775115.1. Classification (GTDB taxonomy): domain Bacteria; phylum Pseudomonadota; class Alphaproteobacteria; order Sphingomonadales; family Sphingomonadaceae; genus Novosphingobium. Next base: position 279,503 of record CAVZHP010000003.1, on the reverse strand, counting down.
TCGACCGTCACACCGCCCCAGTCCGAGCCACCAATATAGCCGGGATCGAGGATTGCCGGAGAAAGGCCCGGCGGGGTTAGAGCTCCGTCGTAGCGCGCCTCGCGGAACTGGTATGCGGCACCACAACTGGTCGAGTGCGCTGATCCCCCACATCCGCCGCTCGGTCAGCAGCGGCCCCATCAGCGAAGGGAAAGCGGTCGACCAGGGCTGGGTCGGCGAGATTTTTGTCGTCTCGTCCGCTCCGCGCTGGGGGGCAGGCTTTTCCTCGACCGGGAACAGTGGCTTGCCGGTGCGGCGATCAAGCACGAACAGTTCGCCGCGCTTGGTCGGCTGGATCAGCGCGGGAACCGTCGCGCCGTCTTTCCGCAGTTCGAACAGCACCGGCTGCGAGGCGACGTCGAGGTCCCAGACGTCGTAATGCGTGGTCTGGAAATGCCAGCGCGGCTCGCCGGTCATGGCATCGATGGCGACGACAGAACTCGAATACTTGTTGCTCTCGTCGCTGCGATGCCCGCCCCAGTAATCGGGCGTGGAATTGCCGGTCGGCACATAGACCAGCCCCAGTTCCTCGTCGCCGCTCATCGGCCCCCAGCTGTTGGGCGTGCCGGGGGTGTAGAACTCGCCGGGGCCCGGTTCGCCGTGCTTGCCCGGATTGCCAAGGTCCCAGGCCCAGGCGAGCTTGCCGGTGACCGCATCATAGGCGCGCACCACGCCCGAAGGTTCGCCGACATGCTGCCCGTCGGCGACAGCACCGCCGAACACGACCTTGCCGCGGATCACCTGCGGCGCGGATGACACGGTGTAATAGCCGTGGTTGCGCTGCTTCATGCCTTTTGCAATGTCGGAAATCCCACCCTGGCCGAAGCCGGGGCATAGCGCGCCGGTGTCGGCGTCGAGCGCGACCAGCCGCGCTCCGTCGGACACCGCCGACAGGATGCGCCGGGCGCACAGGCCGCTGGCGCCAGGCACTGCATAATAGGCGACGCCCCGGCAGCGCACGACCGACAAGCCCTCGTTGTTGCGCGGGGCCTGATAGCGCCAGCGGACCTTTCCGGTTTCCGGCACGACATCGAGGATCTCGTTGAACGGGGTGCAGACGTAGAGGTGATCGCCGATTTTCAGCGGCGAAGCGTCGATCTGCGCGGCCGGGGTCATCGGCATCGGCCCCAGCGGCACTTGCCAGGCGAGTTTGAGTTTGCCGGCATTGGTCTTGTCGATCTGGGTGAGCGGCGAGAAATGGGTGCCGGCCTGATCGTTGCCGAAATGCGGCCATTCGCCGCCGGGCTCACCGGTTGTGACTGCGGCAGCATATTGCGCGGGCACCACCGGGGTGAAGCCCGAAGCGCCCCAGACCGAAAGGCCCAGCACTGCGCCTACGCCAAGCACCAGCCAGGCAGCCTGCCGGTCAGCCTTGATTCGTGAAAACAGAGCGGCCAGCAAGAACGGCAGGCCCAGCACGAGTGGCGAGACCACTCGCGGCATCAAAGACCAGCCATCGAGCCCGGCCTCGCACAAGGCCCAGACCAGCGTCAGCGCCAGCAGCGCCCCGAACACCGCCGCCCCGGTCCACCAGCGCCCCTTTAGCACCATGTAACCGCTCAGCAGCGCCATCAGCCCGGCCGGAAGGTAATAGAGCGAGCCGCCCAGCCAGATCAGCTTCGCCCCGCCCAGAGCAAGCGCCAGGCCGATGGCGGCGAGCAGCAGACCGTAGACAATTCGTCCCGCCGTGCGGGTCCAGGCTGGTAAAGTCACAGGCACCACTCCCTTGGGCGGCGTTCTCGCCGTCTCCTCGCGGTGAAAGCTACAAGAAGACGGATCGATTGCAAGCGGTGCGCGCGACGGGTGAGACTTCGCTCCGGCAAAGCCCTTGCCCGTCGCCCTTCACTCTGCAACGCTGATTGACGCTCGCCTGCCGCTTGGCTAGGGGTATAATTCGCGAACAACAGTTCGGTATTTCGAATTTTGGAGAGGCTTGTGCTGGAATACTCCGCCTATATCGATGGCACCTTCGTCAAGGGCGAGGGCACGAGTTTCATTGTCGAAAATCCTTCGGACGAAAGTGTGGTGGACGAAGTCGCCAGCGTCTCCGCAGCCCAGGTCGACAAGGCCATCGGCGCGGCGCGCACGAGCTTCGACGACGGGCGCTGGAGCGGCCAGACGATGAAGCAGCGCGGCGAAGTCATGCGCCGCTATGCCGAGGCGCTGCGGAAGCGGGCCGACAAGCTCAAGCAATTGGCGATCGACGAGGCCGGCTGCCCGGTCAGTTCGACGGTGATGGGCGCGCAGGTGCATGCGCCGCTGCGGATGACCGACGAAATAGTCGACATGTTCCTGACGCTCCCGGAAGTGCAGGAAAACCCGCTGCCGCTGCACGAGCGGGTCAATCCCTACTTTGCGGTGCAGAGCCTCAAGCGCTGGACGCCGCTGGGCGTGGTCTCGGCGATTTCGGCTTATAACGTGCCGTTCTACACTGCCTTCTGGAAAGTCGTCCCCGCGCTGATGGCGGGCGACTCGGTGATCCTGCGGCCCAATCCGCTGACCCCGATCTCCGCGCTGATCTTCGCCGAGGCCGCCGAGGAAGCGGGCATTCCGGCGGGCGTGATGAACGTGCTGATCGAGGAGGGCCTCGAGGGCGGCCTGCTGATGACCACCGACGACCGGGTGGACCTCGTCTCGTTCACCGGCTCCTGCGTGGTCGGCGCGAAAGTCGCCGCACAGGCTGCGCCGACCCTCAAGCGGCTGGTGCTCGAACTCGGCGGCAAGTCGGCCAATATCTTCCTGCCCGATTCGGTCGATAAGGCGGCCGGCGGGGCCTATCAGGTTTGCACCTCGCATGCCGGTCAGGGCTGTGTGCTCGGCACCCGCATTTTCGTGCCCGAGGCCGACAAGCCCAAGGTGCTCGAACAGATGGCCGCCGCCATGGCGAGCGTAAAGATCGGCGTGGCGAGCGATCCTGCAACCCAGCTTGGCCCGGTGATCAGCCGGGGCCAGCGCGACCGCTGCGAGCATTTCACCCAGGCTGCGGTCGATGCCGGCGGCAAGGTGGTGACCGGCGGCAAACGCCCGGCGGAATTCAACAAGGGCTTCTTCTACGAACCGACCGTGCTCGACCTGCCCGACAACAAGAACCCGGCAGCGCAGGAGGAGATCTTCGGGCCCGTCGTGGGCGTGATCGGCTACCGCGACCTCGACCATGCGGTGGAAATGGCCAACGACAGCAAGTTCGGCCTCTCGGGCTGGGTTCACGGCATCGACAAGATGGCCGCATTCGATGTCGGCAAGCGCATCCGCAGCGGTGCAGTCAACGTCAACGGCGCGGTGATGAGCAGCCATGCCTCGGGCGGCGGCATCAAGATGAGCGGCATCGGACGCGAACGCGGCACCGAGGGCCTGCGCGAATTCCAGATGCTGACGACGTTTAACATCGGCGGCTGATTAGGGTGTTTCTCCTCTCCCCTTGCGGGAGAGGAAACGAAGGCTTGGCAACTTGTTGCCTAGCCGTAGTTGGAGAGGGGGGCGAGGCGAAACCTCGCGCGGGCCTGCTGCCCGCACTCCCTCTCCAAGCTTCGCTAGCCCCATGCGGGGCAAGTTCCGCTATCCTCCCCCGCAAGGGGGAGGAGCTGGAAAAGGATAGAGGATGCAAGGTCTTTTAGAAGGAAAGGTCGCGGTTATAACCGGGGCGGGTTCGGGAGTGGGCCGAGCGGCGGTCAAGCTGTGGACCGAGCACGGTGCCAAGGTGATCGCCGCCGATATCGACCTGCCCGGCGCCGAGGAATCGGTGAGGCTGGCGGGCGCGCGCCAAGGTCAGGCGAAGGCTATCGCCTGCAATGTCGCCGATCCGGCGCAGGTCGAAGCGGCTGTACAGCTGGCGGTCGCGACTTTCGGACGGCTCGACGTGATCTACAACAACGCCGGCATCACCATCAATCCGGTCCCCGGCCAGGGCCTCAAGAAATTCGTCGATGCGACGGTCGAGGACATGAAACGGGTCGAGGACGTCAATATCAACGGCGTGTTCTATGGCGCGCAATCGGCGATCCGCCAGTTCGACAAGCAGGCTGGAAATGGGCAAGGCAGCGGCGGTGTCATCGTCAACACCGCCTCGGTCGCCGGCATGATCGGCTATGGCGGCGTGGTCTATGGCTCGAGCAAGGGCGCGATCGTCAACTTCACCCGCAGCCTGGCGATCGAGATCGCCGACAAGGGCGTGCGGGTCAATTCGGTCTGCCCGGCAGGCATGCTGACGCACTATTCGGGCATGGATCCCGACAGCGAAAACAAGGACGCGATCCTCGAAGGCATGGGCAAGGCCCATCCGCTCGGCCGGGCGATCGATCCCGCGGATACGGCGGCGGCGGCGATGTTCCTCGCCTCGGACCTTGCCTCTAACATAACCGGGGCAAACCTGCCCGTTGATGGCGGACTGACCGCCGGCCGCAAGATCGGAGGAGCATAAGACAATGGCAACCTGTCCCATGACCAAGGGTAATTCAAACGCCCTCTCGTCGCTGATGAGCGACAACCCGCGCTATGCCGAATTGTTCGACGTCAACAGCCAGAGCGCAAACACCGGCATTGACGGCAGCCGCGACTACACCGACGACATGAACGCGCTGCGCGACAAGGCTCCGGTCCATCACGGATCCTTGCGCGCACTGCTCGGCCAGCCGGAGATGGCGTTCTCCGACATCAAGCGCGATTCGATGACCTTCTTTTCATACCGCGCCTGCGAGATCGGTTTCCGCGAGAACCTGATCTTTTCCTCCGAAGGCTATAACGAAAGCGCTGGCGTACGCGCCATCGGTACGACCATTCTCTCGATGGTCGGGAAGCCGCACAAGCGGCTGCGCTCGGCCGCGCAGCCGCTGTTCAAGCGCCCCAAGGTGATCGACTGGTGGAACAAGCGCTGGATCGAGGAAACCGTCGATGCCCTGCTCGACCGATTGGTGGATGAGGAAAGCGCCGACCTCAACTGGGAACTGTGCGCGCGCCTGCCGATGGCCACCGTGACCCGCGCCATCGGCCTAGAAGGCGAGGACGTGATCGAGTTCCGCTATCAGCTTGACCGGGCAACCTTTGGCGCGGCCAAGCTGCCGCCAGAGGAATCGGCTGCTTCGCGCGCCTGGGTCGACAAGACGTTGCGCGACCTTATCTCCAGCAACACCCGCGATCCGGGCGACAACCTCATCACCGGGCTGATCAACGCGGAAATCATCGACGAGGAAGACGGCTACAAGCGCAGGCTGACCGAAGACGAGATTTTCGGCTATTGCAAACTGGCGATCTTCGCCGGTGGCGGGACCACCTGGCGCCAGCTGGGCATCACCATCGACGCGCTGATGACCCATTACAACTTCTGGGAGCAATGCCGCGAGGACCGCAGCCTTGTCGATGCGGCGGTCGAGGAATCGCTGCGCTGGCGTTGCACCGACCCGATGATGCCCCGCCTGTGCGTCGAGGATCACGAAGTCGAGGGCGTGATGGTGCCTGCCGGGACCAGCGTCATCCTGGCATTCGGTGCTGCGAACCACGATCCTGCCATTTACGATCGCCCGGGCGAATACGACATCCATCGCGGCAAGATCGCGGCCAACATGGGCTTCGGTTTCGGTCCGCACCGTTGCCTTGGCATCGAAGTCGCACGGCAGGAAATGATCGTGGCGGTCAACGGCCTGCTTGACCGATTCCCGAACATGAAGCTCGATCCGTCGAAGCCGAAGCCGGAATACCGCGGCCTCGAGCATCGCGGCATGACGGCGGTGCCCGTAAAGCTGAAATGAAGCAATTCCTCTCCCTCCTGCGGGAGGGGTTAGGGGTGGATCAATCGATTCTGGCGCTGCGCTTGGCAGGACTGGCCCACCCCCGGCCCCTCGCGCAAGCAGGAGGGGAGTATGAAGCAGATTGTCCTCAAGCACTACGCCAAAGGCAATCCAAAGGCCGGGGACTTCGAGCTTCGGGAAGTGCCGGTCCCGGTAGCCGGCGATCGCGAATTGCTGCTCAGGACGCTGTGGCTTGCAGTCGATCCGCTGTTCCGCTTTGCCATCGACGAGGTGCGCCTCTCCGGAGCGCTGCACCTGGAACTGGGCGATGTCATGGTTGGCGCGACAGTGTCGGAGGTTATCGCCTCGAACCATCCGGACTATGCGCCAGGCGACATTGTCGAAGGCCGCACCGGATGGCGCGAATATGCCGTGGTCGCGCCGGACAAGTCGGACTATCGCGGTCCGCCGCGCAAGCTCGATCCCTCGCTCGCGCCGGTATCGACTGCGCTGGGCGTGCTCGGCATGCCGGGGCAGACGGCGCATGGCGGGATGATCGACGTCTGCCGTCCAAAGCCGGGCGAAACCGTGGCGATTTCCGCTGCTGCCGGAGCAGTCGGCTCCATTGCCGGGCAGATCGCCAGGATTCTCGGCGCACGTGCGGTCGGCATTGCCGGCGGACCGGACAAGTGCAAGGCGCTGCTCGAACTCGGCTTCGATGCGGCGGCGGACTACAAGGCACCCGATTTCGCCGCACAGCTGAAAGCCGCCTGCCCCAAGGGCATCGATGCCTATTTCGACAACACCGGCGGCGACGTCACGCTGGAAGTGTTCAAGAACCTCAATCGCGGCGCACGCATGGCGATGTGCGGATACATCGCCTATTACGGGATGGGCTACGAGGGTCCGGGGCCGGACCACTTGCCCGCGCTTTACCGGACGATCATGGCCACGGGTCTCGAAATCCGGGGCTTTGCCGGCTTGATGGCCGGGCCGGACGCGCTCGAAGACCTTGCCCGTTGGGTGCGCGAAGGCAAAATCCGTTCACCGGAAGCGGTGGTCGAAGGCATCGAGGCGGCCCCCGCCGCTTTCGCCAGCGTGTTTTCGGGCAATAATTTTGTCGGCAAGCTGCTGGTCAAGGTCGCAGAGACAAGTTGACAAGCGGAGCGCGGGGAGGACACTGGCATAATCATGGCAACCGCAACCGTCCCCCCGCCCCCGCGCACCACCGCAAATCCCGCCCCTGCGCGCACCGCCAATTCCGTGCGCCGCACCATGTCGATCGACGTCTGCTGGCCCGACGGCGAAATGGGCAACCGGCTGTTTGTCGGCCGCTGCCGCGACTACCGCACCCCGGCTGGCGGCGGCGCGGGCACAGTGCTCGACGAGGCTGAATTCCGTGCCTCGCTGAATGCGGACAAAACCATCACCTCGATCGAGGCCACCCCGGCTCCGGCGAAGGTGGACCAGCTCGTCGGCGTGCGCGGCGGCAATCACTTGCGCCTGTTCATCAAGGAAACCATGCCCGAACTGATTTCCGAGGGCGCGCCGATTTACCTGCCGCTCGACGATATTTCCGGCACCTCGCTGGTCTCGGCTTTCGCCTGGTCGCAGTGGCACGACGACTGGACCGAGCGTCTGCGCGCCAATTTCAAGCCGGGCGAATTCGAAAAGCTGATGACCGACCGGATCAACGTCTGCTGGGGCCTGCAGGATGGCAACAGCGGTGTCAGTGGCGACGGGCCGAGCCGCGATGTCGCCCAGGCCGATGCCGGCGACGTGCGCAACCCGGTCGATCCCGAAGGCTGGCACGAGCTGTTCGAAATGGACGGACCGGGCTTTCGCCGCGCGCGCCGCATCGAGGTTCAGCGCGACGATAAGGCCGGGCTGATCCGCATCGAGGCCGCCTTTCAGGACAGCGCAAAGCGCAAGACCAGCGGGCGGGTGGCCATCCACGAGTACAACATCTCCGCAACCGCAGACCTCGCTACCGGCAAACTGCTGACGCTGGAGCCCGAGGCGCGCATCCTGCCATTCGGCGAATGCCCCGGTGCGATCCACAACACCCAGCGCCTGATCGGCCGTACGCTGGGTGAAATTCGCGAGGCGGTGCTTGAGCAATTGCGCGGGCCGCAAGGCTGCACGCACCTGAACGATGCGCTGCGGGCCATGGCGGAAGTGCCGAAGCTGGCGCGGTATCTGGCTTAGTTCCTCCCCGGCACTGCGAGGATCGATCAAGCCGCGTCGCGCGCGACCTTCACTTTTGCTTTCTCCAGCAACACCACTTCGCTGCTCTGCTGCCGCAGCCGGTTCCAGGCATCGAGTGCCGCCACCTTGTAGGCTTCGGCCAGCGTCGGATAGTTGAAGCTGTTGTCGATGAAATAGTCGATCGTGCCGCCGAGGTTGATCACCGCCTGGCCGATATGGACAAGCTCGGTCGCGCCCTCGCCAATGATGTGGACACCAAGCACGCGGCGGGTGGCAATATCGACGATCAGCTTGAGCATGCCCGAGGAAATACCCATGATCTGCCCGCGCGAGGTTTCACGGAAACGCGCGGTGCCGCATTCGTAGGCTATACCCTTGGCCCTCACATCTTCCTCGGTCTGGCCGACGGAAGATAGCTCCGGCACAGCATAGATGCCGATCGGGAACGCCTGGTCCACTGCCGGCATCTGCGCGCCGAAGGCATGGCAGGCCGCAGCCCGGCCCTGTTCCATCGAGGTTGCCGCCAGGCTGGGAAAACCGATGACATCGCCCGCCGCATAGATATGCGGCACAGGCGTCTGATAGGTCGCCGGATCGACTGTCAGCCGCCCGCGTGGATCGGTGACGAGGCCGCAGGCATCGAGATTGAGGCCCGTCGTTGCGCCCACCCTGCCGGCGGTAAACAGCACGACTTCCGAGGCCACCTGCCGCCCGTCGCTGAGCATGCAGATCGGAGACCCGTCCTTGGCGAGGCGCACCTGCCGCACCTCGCCGCCGATGCGCAGCGCCATGCCCCGGTCGCGCATCAGATAGACGAGGTGATCGACGATCTCGCGGTCCATGAATTCGAGGAAGTTATCGCGCGGCTCGATCAGCGTGACCGGCACGTCGAGCGCGCTGAAAATCGTTGCATATTCGAGGCCTATGACCCCCGCGCCGACCACCGCGAGGCTGCGCGGGACGCGCGGGGCACGGATGAAATCGTCACTATCGAGAACATTCCTGCCATTGAACGGGATGTTCGATGGGCGATAGGGCGCGGTGCCAACAGCGATCAGCACCTTGTCCGCCTCGACCACTTCCTCGATATCCTGATTGCCCGAATTGCAGCTGATGGCGATCCGGTGGGCATCGACGAAACGCCCGGCGCCGATGCAGGTTCGCACTCCGTTGCGGGCAAACTGATGTTCCTGCACCGAAATTTCGTGTTCCAGGGTCTTGCCAAGCCGGTTGGACAGGTCTTCGGCGCAAATATCCTGCTTCACACGGTAGGCCTGGCCATAAAAGCCGCGTTCGCGCCAGCCGGTCAGGTTGAGCACCGTCTCACGCAGGGTCTTCGAGGGAATCGTGCCGGTATGGACCGAAACCCCCCCGACCCGCGCCCGGTCATCGATCACCAGCACCGATTTGCCGAGTTTCGCAGCCTGCACGGCCGCACGCCTCCCGGCCGGACCGCTGCCCAGAACCACGAAATCATAGTGTTGCATCGACAAAATTCCCCTTGCACACCGTAGGGTAGAACGGCCGATCTAGGCATGGAGTTAATCAGAGGGATTGATTCGCTGCAATGCACAATTGATCTACTGCAATGCACAATGACAGAAATTTCCCAATCGGAAGCAGATAAGGAGATGCCAATGTCAGTCTATCCCAGCGATATCTACGCCGAACCCGAAAGCATCGACCCCGACACGCTGGCGAACCTCGGCCCGCTGGCACCGCTGGCGGGCGTCTGGGAAGGCGAGCGGGGCATAGACATCGCCCCCAAGGCGGCGGGACCGCGCACGCTGGCCTTCTGGGAACGGATCGAGCTGCAACCGGTCGACCCCGGCAACAACGGTCCGCAGCTGCTTTATGCCCTGCGCTATCACACACGCATGACCAAGATCGGCCAGACCGGCACCTATCACGACCAGGTCGGCTACTGGCTTTGGGAGCCAGCCAGCGAAACCGTGATGCACAGCCTGACCATCCCGCGTGGACAGACCGTGCTGGCAGCCGGCAAAGCCAGGGCGGATGCGAAGAGCTTCACCCTGACCGCGACACGCGGGGATACCGACTACGGGATCTGCTCGAACCCCTATCTGGAAACCAACTTCCGCACCGACAGCTTCACCATCACCGTAACCATTCACGACGATGGCACCTGGTCCTACGACGAGGACACGGTAATGGCGATCAAGGGGCAGACCGAACCGTTCCACCACCGGGATACCAACCGCTTGACCCGGGTGGCGCCGCCGGAGCCGAATCCGATTGCGCGCTAAGGCTGATCCGCCGGCTTGGGCGTCAGCATCGCCAGCCCTTCGTGCGCCAGGCCATTCGACAGCTCGTCGAACATCCGCCGCCGCAGTTCGCGCACCAGCACCGAGCGGGTATTGCGCAGCACCGGCGTGGAGAGCTTCGCCAGTTGGGCGCCAAGCGCGCGGGCGCGGGAGAGGAGTTCGGCGGGGGGCAGCACTTCGCCGACCACGCCCAGCCTCTTGGCCTCGTCCGCACCGATGCGCTCGCCGGTCAGCAGGAAATAGCGGCCATGGTTGGGGCCGAGCAGCATCGGCCAGACGGTATGCACCCCGTCCCCCGGGACCGCTCCGCCCGGCACATGGGCGAGATCGGCGAATTCGGCGTGGCTCGCCGCCAGCACGATGTCGCACAGCACCGCCAGTTCGGCGTGGATCAGCGCGGGGCCGTTGACCGCCGCGATCATCGGCACCGGAATCGCCAGCAAGTTGTTCAGCAGCGCCAGCCCTTCGTCCTGAATGCGCGGCCACATCGCGCTGAGGTTCGCCTCATGGTAGTTTTCCTCCGGGTCCATCGCGGCGATGAAGCTGTCGCCAGTACCCGCGAAAATCACCACGCGGTTCTCGATGTCGCGCGCGACATCGAGGAAGGCGTGGCCGAGCTCGCAATGCAGGCTTTTAAGCGAAGTGCCCCACAGCGCCGGGCCGCCGCGGGTGTGGATGGTCATTTCGAGCACGCCCGAGGCGTCGCGGGTGAATTTGATGCCGTGGTATTTGGCGGCATAGTCGCTGAGTTGAGTCATGATGCTTCTCCCTTATTCCGAACCTATCCCGCTTCAAGCAATCGCCTTGCTGGCCTTGAGCTTCTCGATCTCGTCCCACTCCAGCCCCAGCTCCATCAGGAACATCTCGGTATGCTCCGACGCGACGGGCGCACGCGTCGTCTGCACCGGGGCGTGATCGAATTGGACGGGATTGCGGATCAGCCTGATCGGCTTGCCGCCGTCGCCCTCGACCTCGAAAATCATGTCGTTGGCCAAGGCCTGCTCGTCCGCCACCAGATCGGCCGCCGACTGCGCCGCTGCCCACTGGCCCTTCATCGTCTTGAGGTGTTGCTTCCAGTAAGCAAAGTCCTTGGCACCAATCGCCGCCGTGATCGCCGCACCCGCAGGCTCCCAGTTGGTCAGCAGCGGCATGACTTCGGAGAAGCGCGGATCATCGGCCATCGCCGCCAGCCCCAGATGCTCGAAGGTGTCGCGGATATATTGCCCCGGCGTCAGGATGCACAAGTTGATCGTGCCACCGTCGCTCGTGGTGAAATTGCCCATGAACGGGTTGCCCGGGGTGCAGCCAGACTTGGGATAGGGCGAGCGGATCTGCGCACCGTATTCCATCCACATGCTTAGAGTTCCTGCCTGCATCCAGGCCGCCGTGCTCATCAGCGAAACGTCGAGCTCCGCCGCCTTCCCGGTCCGCTCGCGGTGGAACAGCGCCGCCGCAATGCCGCCGGCAATGTTCATGCCTCCCGTGGTGTCGCCCATCGCCGGGATGCCCTGCGACATGATGCTGGGCAGCTCCGCTGGCGTCAACGCGTAGCCGATACCGCCGCGTGTCCAGAAGGCCGTGCCGTCATAGCCGCCGACTTCGCGCTCCGCCCCCTTGTCGCCATGCGCCGAGCCGCGCGCATAGATGATATCCGGGTTCACCGCGCGGATATGTTCGACGTCGATCTTCAACTTCTGCCGCGCATCGGGCAGGAAATTGGTCAGGAACACGTCCGCCGTCTTGGCGATGCGATAGATCAGCTCCAGGCCCTCGGGCGTACCTACATCGATCCCGACCGAGCGCTTGCCGCGATTGGGATGCTCCATGATCGTGTTGCGTTCCGGCGTGATCGGCAGCGCGCCGACGCGGATGAACCCCCGCTGGGCATCGCCGCGCTCGGGATGCTCGATCTTGATGACATCCGCGCCCCAGTCGGCCAGTACCGCCCCGGCGGCGGGAACGAAGGTATACTGCGCCACTTCGAGGACGCGCACGCCCTCCATCACTTTGGTCATCGCTCTCTCCCGTTCGCGCTTCCTGTCGATGATTGACAATGCCGCGGCAATTGCAAGCGGTCTTTGCCCCCTCTAAACGTTGGGCCGAACCATCGAGAGGAAGCCCGTGACCAAATCAGTCGTCACGCTCAACGACAAATACACCCAGCCCGAAGGGCAGGTCATGCTCTCCGCGCTGCAAGGCGTGGTGCGGCTGCTGCTCGACCAGTCCCGGCGCGACCGGGCGGCCGGGCTGAACACTGGCGGTTATGTCACCGGCTATCGCGGTTCGCCGGTGACCACGCTCGATGCACAGCTGTGGGCTTCCGAAAAGCTCCTCACCGAACATGATATCCGCTTCGAGCCGGGGCTGAACGAGGAGCTGGCGGCCACATCGTTGCGCGGCACGCAGCAGCTTGGCTGGTATGGCAAGCCGCGCGTCGATGGCGTCTATTCGCTGTGGTATGCCAAGGGCGTCGGCGTCGAACGGGCGGGCGAGGCGATCAAGGCGGCGAATTTCGAGGGAACGCACAAGCATGGCGGCGCGCTGCTGCTGTGCGGCGACGATCATGCCGCCAAGTCATCGCTCACCGCGCACCAGAGCGAGCATGTCATGGTCACGGCGATGGCGCCGATGCTCTATCCGGCGACGACCGACGAAATCCTGTCGATGGGCCAGCTAGGCTGGGCGTTGAGCCGGGCGAGCGGGCTGTATGTCGGCATGAAGGCGGTGACCGATACACTCGATCTGACCACGACTGTGACGCTGCCGGGGCATGAGTTCCCGATCCATATGCCCGACCTGACGGGCAGGCCCTCGCCGCATCTGAGGCTCAACGCCTCGGCGCTGCAACAGGAAGAGGCGGTGATCGAGCATCGCCTGCCCCTGGTGCCGCTATTCGCCTCGCTCAACCGGCTCGACCGGGTTAGCCATGATGCGCCCGCGCGGCGGCTGACGGTGGTGACTGCGGGCAAGGCCTGGCTCGATCTGTGTCAAGCGCTCGCGGACCTCGGGCTGAACGATGCCTCGTGCCGCGCCATCGGTCTGCGCGTGGTCAAGCTCGGCCTGGTCTGGCCGATTGATGCGAAATTCATCCGCGAGGCCTGCCAGGGCAGCGCCGAGCTGCTGGTGGTCGAGGAAAAGCGCGCCTTCATCGAGGAGCAACTGGCGCGGATTTTTTACGGCACTGCCAATGCCCCGGCGCTGTCGGGCAAGAGCGAGCCGGACGGAACCATGCTGCTCTCCGAAATCGGCGTGCTCGATCCGGGCACGGTGCGCCGCGCGCTGGTCAAGCGCATGGCCGCGCTCGGCATGCTGGGCGATGACGTGGCGGCCCGCGATGCCGCCTTGCGCGAAATCGAAAACAGCGCGCAGGGTCTGGAGCGCACCGCGATCCGCGGCGCCTATTTCTGCTCGGGCTGCCCGCACAACACCTCGACGCTGGTGCCCGAGGGCTCGATGGCAATGGGCGCGACCGGGTGCCACGGCCTCGCCCACTTCATGCCCGAGCGCCGCACGATGCAGACCGTCAGTATGGGGCAGGAAGGCATGCCCTGGGTTGGCGCGCAGAGCTTTGTCGAGGCCAGCCACATGTTCCAGAACCTGGGCGACGGCACCTATACCCATTCCGGGCTGCTGACGATCCGCGCCTCGGTGGCGGCGAAGAGCAATGTCACTTTCAAGATCCTCTACAACGACGCCGTGGCGATGACCGGCGGCCAGCCGGCTGAAGGCGCGCTGAAGCCCGAACAGATAATTCACGAGCTGGTGGCCGAGGGTGTGCATCCAGTAGTGCTGGTGAGCGAAGACCCTTCGCGGTTTTCGCCAGGCGACCTTCCTCCGGGAACCGAGATCAAACACCGCGATCATCTCGATGAAATTCAACGTGAATTACGAAACCTAAAGGGAACTTCAGCTATCGTTTACGAGCAGACCTGCGCCAATGAGAAGCGGCGGCGCAGGAAGCGCGGGGACTATCCCAACCCGGACAAGCGCCTGTTCATCAACACTGCTGTCTGCGAGGGATGCGGCGATTGTTCGGTGCAGTCGAACTGCCTGTCGGTGACGCCCGTCGAGACCGAGTTCGGCCGCAAGCGGGTGATCGACCAGTCGACCTGCAACAAGGACTTCAGCTGCGTGAAGGGCTATTGCCCCAGCTTCGTCGAGGTGGTGGGCGGCAGCCTCGCCAAGCGGACATTCGACGATGCGGCGCTGGCGGCGATGGTCGCCCGGTTGCCCGTTCCTGCCGTGCTGGATGTGTCGAAGCAGCCGCAGGCCATGCTGGTTACCGGCATTGGCGGCACCGGTGTGCTGACTGTCGGCGCGGTGCTGGCGATGGCCGCACATATGGAAGGCAAGGCAGCAAAAGTTCTCGATCAGACCGGCATGGCGCAGAAGGGCGGCGCGGTGACCAGCCACTTGCGCATCGGCGCGGACCTGGCCGCGATCCCCTCGGCCCGGCTCGGTGCGGGACAGGCCGATCTGGTGATCGCCTGCGACCTGATCGTCGGCTCGGCTCCCGATGTACTGACGCTGTCGCGGCCCGATACGCATATGCTGGCCAACGAGGACGTGGTGCCGACCGGCGAGTTCCAGACCAACCGCTAGCATGGACCTCACCGCCACACGGTTCCTCACCGCCATCGGCAAGCGCGTGTGCGCCGGACAACATTGCCACTTTGCGCGCCGGGGCGCTCGCCAGCCGTCTGCTCGGCGATACCATTTTCACCAACATGATGATGGTCGGCTTCGCGGCGCAGAAGGGACTGCTGCCGGTGTCGCTGGAATCGATCGAGGAAGCGATCCGGCTAAACGGGGTTGCGGCCAAGGCCAATCTCGACGCGCTGGCGCTGGGGCGCCTGGCGGCCCACAGCGCGGAGGACCTGTTTGCTCTCGCCGATGCGCCGGCACACGAGCCCGACTTCCCGCGCACGTTGGCAGAGGTGACCGAAAGCCGCTCGCGCCTGCTCGCCGCATGGCAGAACGAGGCCTGGGCCTCGCAGTACCGCCAGGTCCTGGGTGAAATCGCCGCCACAATCCAATCGCGCGGACTGGGTGACTGCGAGGCTTTCCTCACCGAAGTCGCGCGCGGCCTCGGCAAGCTGATGGCCTACAAGGACGAATACGAGGTCGCCCGGCTCTACAGCGACGCGGCCTTCACGGCGCGCCTCAACGATCAATTCGCGGGAAGTCCCAAACTCAAGGTAAACCTCGGCGCGCCCTACCTTTCCCTCCGCAAGGATGCGAAGACCGGCAGGCCTAAGAAAGTCGCGATGCCCGGCTGGTTCGTCTTCCCGCTGTTTCGCCTGATGGCCAGGGCCAAGGTGCTGCGCGGTACGGCGTTCGACCTTTTCGGATATGCGGCGGAGCGGAAAATGGAGCGCGCGCTGATCGGGGAATACCGCGAGCTGGTGCGCGGGGTTGCCGCGAAAGTTACGCCGGAGACGATGCACGCCGCCGTCGAGCTGGCCGCCGCCGCCGAGCTGATAGCGGGCTATGGGCCAGTCAAGGACGAGGGCGTCGCGAAGTTCAGGGCGAGGGTGGCGGAGCTGCTGCCCAAACTCGATGCCGCACCCGCAGCCCTGCAAGACAGGGTTCCCGAAACCGCCTGAATGGCCTAGCCTGATGCGGCGCGATGCCCGGACAGCGGGCGGGCGGCGGGAGAGTGGAATGGAATTTGCGGAAAAATACGGCCCCTGGGCGCTGATCGCCGGGGCATCGGACGGGGTCGGTCTGGCCTTCGCCAAAGGCCTCGCGCGCAAAGGGCTGAAACTGATCCTGGTTGCGCGCAATCAGGCGAAGCTCGATGCCGCCGCCGCCGAACTGCGCGCGCTGGGCGCCGAATGCATAACCGCTTCCGCCGACCTGTCGCTGCCTGACGGCGCGGATCGCGCGATCGCGGCAGCGGGGGACCGCGAGGTCGGCCTGGTTGTTACCAACGCCGGTGCAGATTCGATCAATTCGAAGTTTCTCGATGCAGACATCGCCGCCTGGGAAGGCCTCGCGACGATGAACGTCGGCACCAAGCTGCGCCTTGCCCACCATTTCGGCCGGGCGATGCGGACCCGCGGGCGCGGAGGCATGATCCTGGTCAACTCGGGCGCCTGTTACAGCGGCATGTTCGGCCTCGCCACCTACTGCGGCTCTAAGGGCTTCGTGCTCAACTTTTCCGAGGGTCTGTGGGCGGAACTGCGCCATGACGGCATCGACGTGCTGACCATGGTGCTGGGCCAGACCGATACGCCGAGCTATCGCGCGACGCTCAAGAAGAGCGGCCAGCCGCTGCCGGAAAACTGGGCCAGTCCCGAAGATGTTGCCAATAAGGCCATCGAGCAGCTGCCGCATGGGCCGATCTACAACTGGGGCCAGGCCAACGACACTGCCGGCTATGCACCCAATTCACCCGATGACCGGCGCGCGAGGATCGTCATGATCGAAAAGATGACCGGCGATCTGACCAAACGCACATAGGAGTAAGGATGATGCAAGGCTCGCCCGACCCCGCCACGCTTGCCGATATTCTGGCGATCCAGCAACAAATCTACAATTATTGCCGCTCGGTTGATCGGCTCGACGTGCCGCTGGGGCACGGTGTGTTTCACGACGACTCATACGCCGACTTCCCGACCTACAAGGGGACCGGTCAGGGCTGGATCGATGCGGTGTGCAAGGAGCATCTCAATTTCCTCCACCACTCGCATCAGGTGACCAATGTGATCATCCATGTCGATGGCGACCGTGCCGGCAGCGAGGCCTATGTCACCGCCAATCTGCGCCAGCAGGACGGCGACAGGGTGACCAACCGCATGTTCTCCGCCCGCTATATCGACAAATGGTCGAAGCGTGGCGGGAAATGGGCGATCGACCGGCGCGATTGCGTCGTCGATTTCAGCGAATTGCGCGACGTCACCCCGCTCGGCAACGACGAGCGCTCTGCGCGCGATGCCTCCGATCCCTCCTATGGTGTATTGGGAGATGCGGCATGAGCGAAATGGCCCGGCTTGAGGCCGCAGCTGACAGGCAGGAAATCGCCGACCTGATCTATCGTTATTGCCGGTCGATGGACCGCATGGACCATGAGCAAGGCTATGCCATCTGGCATGAGGACGGCACTGCCGACTATGGCCCCGATGTGTTCCAGGGCAGCGGCCGGGGCTTCATTGACTGGGTTTGCGAATCGCACAAACATGTCGATGCCCATTCGCACCAGATATCCAACGTAGTCATCGAAGTGGAAGGCGACAGGGCCGGCAGCGAGGCGTATGTCACCGCCACCCTGAGATCGGAGCGCGACGGCAAGCATATGCAGATGACGGTGTGGAGCCGCTATATCGACCAATGGTCGAAGCGGAACGGGCGCTGGGGCATCGACAAGCGGGTGACGGTCATGGATTTCGACGAGGTTCGCGAAGTCACGCCGATGAAGGTTCATTCCCAGGGCAGCCGCGATCACAGCGATCCTTCCTATGCGGCGATAAGGACGCTGCGATGAGCGTTTCGGATACCGTCGATCCCGCAGAGGTCCGCGCGCTGCTCGACAAGCAGGCGATCCGGGAGCAACTGGCCAACTATTGCCGCGCCGTGGATCGCCTCGACAAGCCGCTTGGTTATGCGGTGTTCCATGAAGACTCGACAGCCGACTATGGCGCGGATGTCTATCAGGGAACCGGGCGCGGTTTTATCGATTCGGTCTGCGCCGCGCACCTTCACTGCGTCAATCATTCGCACCAGATCTGCAACAGCGTCATCGCGCTCGACGGCGACAGCGCCGGCAGCGAGACCTACTTCCATTCGGCGACCCGGATCATGATGGAAAGCAAGCTGATGCAGATCAGGGTATATGGCCGCTATCTCGACCGCTGGGTGCGCCGCGAGGGGGGCTGGGCGATTTCCGACCGCAAGACGATTTTCGATTTTGACGAAACCCGCGAAGTCGCGCTCACCGAACGCCACGAACAGGGCGAGCGGGACCCCAGCGATCCATCCTACAAATTCCTGAAGGGCTATTCATGAGAACCATCCGCACCTCGCTCTCCTTCGACATGCGCGCACCGGACTGGGGCGCGCCGCGTCAGGAACTCTATGCCGCCGCGCTGGAAATGGCGGCGTTCGGCGACGAGATCGGCATCGATTCGATCAACCTGATGGAGCACCACGGCTCCGATGACGGCTATCTGCCGCAGCCCTATACACTGGCGGCAGGAATGGCGGCGGTGACGAAGAACATCCGCTTCAGCCTGGGCGCGGTGATCCTGCCGCTCCACGATCCGGTGGTGGTGGCTGAGCAAATCGCGCTGCTCGATCTGATGTCGAACGGGCGGGCCAGCACGATCTTCGGCGCAGGCTATGTACCGTTCGAATTCGCGCTCTTCGGCAAGTCGGTGAAGGACCGGGCGAAGCTGATGGATGCCGGACTCGAGACGATCCTGCGCGCGCTGAAAGGCGAGAAGTTCGAGACCGCCGAGGGCCGCCCGGTCTTCGTCCGCCCGCTCCCGGTGAGCACGCCCGAAGACATCATCATGGTCGGCGGCGGCGTCGAGGCCTCGGCGCGCCGCGCTGCGCGATTCGACGTCGGCTTTGGGCCGATGATGCCGCAGATCGTCGATACCTATCTTGAAGAGTGCAAGAAGCACGGACGGCAGCCGCGCCAGTATTTTCGCCCCGTGCCGGGAATGCCGCTGGCGATCCACCTGTGCGAGGACCCGGACCAGGGCTGGCAGGCGATTGCCCCGCACGCCGTCCACGTCATCACCGAATACGCCAAATGGGCGGCGGCCGAGGGTGCAAATTCGAACTCGCCGTTCAAGGGTCTGACCGATCCGGCCGCGCTGCGCCAGGCTGGCCTGTTTGCCACCTGGACGCCCGACCAGCTGGTCGCCAAGATCGCCGAAATTCCGGATCGCGGCGGCATCGGCCTGCAACCCTTGCTCGGCGGTCTGTCGCCCAAGGAAGGCTGGAAAAGCCTCGAACTGCTGAAGAAAACGATGCCGAGGATCAAGGAGGCGGTTGCCGCTGCGGCGGCGGAATAAGGCCTGCCGGAAGGGAGCCATGAGGGAGAGAGCGATGAACGATCTGGAGCGCCTGCTGGCGATCGAGGAGATCAAGCAGGTCAAGGCGAAATACTTCTACGGGCTCGACAACAAGGACTGGGACCTGTGGCGCAACGAAGTCTGGGCGGCGGACGGGGAATTGCATGTGCCGGAATTCCAGGCGGAACCGTTCACCGGCTTCGACACCGTACTCGCCTATGTCAGCGAATCCGTAGGCGATCAGGTCTCGGTCCACCACGGCCACATGCCGATCATCGAATTCACATCGGACACCAGCGCCAAAGTGATCTGGGCAATGGAAGACCGTCTGTTCCGCACCAAGGAACTCCCGCTCTATGACGGCAGCACCCACCTCCATGGCTGGGGCCACTATCGCGAAACCTACGAGAAAACCGGCAAGGGCTGGCGGATCAAGACCAGCCAGCTTACCCGCCTGCGGGTGGAAATGACCAAGGTGTTTTGAGCTGGGAGACGTAAGATGCAGAGCGAACGCAATTACACTCTGCCAGGCGGCCTGGCCGTCCATCGCATCCAGCCCGCTATCGGCGCGGTGGTTTCGGGGATCGATCTCGCCAAACCGCTTGACGAAGCCCATGCCGCCGACTTGCGCGCCGCGCTGTTCGCGCACGGCGTGATTTTCCTGCGCGGGCAGGAGCATATCGGCTTCGCCGAACACCTCGCCCTCGCCCAGGTGTTCGGCACGCCGATCGAGGACGGCCCCGATCCGCAGCGCCCGCAGATCACGCCCGTCGCCGCCAAGGCCTTTCAGCGCGAGGGCACCGCTTCAAGCTGGCACAGCGACGGCAATTATTCGCCTGCCCCGCCTTCGGTCTCGATCCTGCGTGCGCTCGATCCCTGCACTTTCGGCGGAGACACCTGCTTTTCCAGCGCCACCGCCGCCTATGCCGGGCTCGACGACGAGACCAAGGAACAGATCGCTACGCTCTGCGCTATCGCTCCAGCCTCGCCGAACGGATTCCCAAAGGCTACGGCCATTTCGGTTCGGTCGAGAAGTGGGATGAGCTCAACACCAAATATCCGCCGGTCACCCAGCCTGCCGTCTCGATCCACCCGGTCACCGGCACGCGCGGGCTGTATGTCAACGCCACCTGGTCGCTGGGTATCGTCGGCATGGACGATGCCGAGGGCCTGCCATTGATCCAGCGCCTCGCCGCCGAATTCTACCGTCCCGAATACCAGATGCGCTGGTCCTGGGAGCAGGGCGCCATTGCCATCTGGGATAACCGGCTGGTGCAGCACTACGGCGTGCCCGACCAGACCACTGACCGCAGCCTCGAGCGGATTACCGTGCAGGGCGGGCCGGTGCTGAGCATCGCCGATTGGGAAGCTCGGGCGAAGGTTCCTGCGGAAGCTTGAGGCCGCCCCGGCTCGCCTACCCCCCGCGCCGCCGCGAGCGCGGCCTTGGCTTTGTCACCTCACCCGGCGTCGCAACCGGATTGCGCAGCCGGTCGAAGCTGGGCAGGTCGTCGACCAACCCAGGCAGCCCGTCGAGGCTGGTCCCCATTGCGCCATCGAGCCGGGTAACCCGCTCGCTCGCCAGCGGGTGGGTGCGCGACATCATGCCATAGCGGCCTTCGACCGGCTCGGCAGCGAGCGTCTGCAGCACGCCGACAAGTCCGTAGGGCGAATAGCCCGACCGCGCAGCGATGACGACGCCCATCTGGTCGGCTTCGTACTCGTCGCCCTTGTCGAGGCCGCGCGCGAACAATTCCCGGCCGCTTTCCATCAGCTTTTCGGCGATCTGCCCGGCGATACCGCCGCCCGCCACCCGGCCGACACCGTAATGGCCCGAGACATCGCGCAGCGCGCTGTTGCCCATGCTCTTCTGCAAGGCGCCAAGGTGATGCTTCTTGACGACATGGGCGACCTCGTGCGCCAGCACTCCGGCCAGTTCCGCCTCATTGCGCGCATTGTCGAACATCCCGCGCGAGATCAGCACATAACCGCCCGGCATCGAAAAAGCGTTGAGATCGTCGCTGTCGATGATGCCGAATTTCCACGGCAAGTTCGCCCGCTCGCTGTGCGAGGCGAGCCAGCGGCCGAGCCGGTTGACGTAGCGCTGCTTCGCCGGATCCTCGATCAGCGGCGCCGCGCCCAGCACGATCCCCGCGAGATCGCTTCCCAGCTTTATCTCTTCTTCCTCGCCGATGTCGCGCAGTGCATTGCCCAGGTTCTTGGCGGTCTCCGCCTTGCGCAGGATCCCGCCAATCCCCCCGAACTGGGCGGCAGCCGGCGCTTCCAGCATCGCGGCTAGGGCAAGCAGGGCCAAGGCCCGGCCGGTTATGCGCGGCAAATTCATTTGCGGCGGCCTTTCTTCAGATATTCGACATTCTGTTCCTTCAGCCCGCTGCTCGCGGCGTTGGCGGCGGCATCGGACGCATCGACCCCCAGCCCGTCGAGCACGGCGACCTGTTCGTGGTTGGGCGTGGAATTGCGGATATCCGCCTCGTCCAGCCCCTTGACCCCGGTGGTGACGGTTTTGCCCGAACTGCCGGTGTGCAGCAGCGAGGCCGGCGAGGTGAGGCTGCTCCGGTTGACGCTGCCGCGCCTGACCGGACGAGCCGCTATTGCCACCGGAATTCCCCGCAACCGCAGGATTGCCGTTATCGAGGCGGACATTGAGCATGCGCATCCAGCCGGTCTGACCGTTGGCTTCGACCCGCACCCAGCCGCCCTGCCGCGCGACCACGCTGATGGATTGATTCGCCGCGACCGTCCCGGCGCTGGCGGCATCGATGAACGGCTGCTGCTTGATCTCACCGGCGCGGATGGCCAGAGCCCGCTCTGCCGCGCCAGGCACGCCGGGAAATGCAAGAAACAAAGCCGCAAGGACGAGACCGGTCGATCGCATGCCTCTACCTCAATTTATCGGCCCCCTCATGGCTCAATACCAGATGCCGGCCCGGGTTCAAATAGGCGCACAGGTGTTTCCCGGCCCTTAACCAGGTGCGAGCCGCGATCGGTCCATGAAAAAGCGCCGCCCGCTGAGTCGCGCGTCGCTTCGGAGACGAGAATTCTGCCGATGCCCTTGGTCAGCCCCTCGATCCGGCTGGCGAGGTTCACCGTGTCGCCGATCACCGTATAATCCAGCCGGTCGCTCGAGCCGATGAAGCCAACCACTGCCCTGCCGCTGTGAATACCGATACCGATCTCAAGCTCGGCACCGATCTCGCCGAGCTCGCCGCGCAGCTCCTCGAGCGCGGCGGACATCTCGATCGCCGCTGCCACCGCCTGTCCGGCATGATCGGGATTTGCTGTGGGCGCCCCCCAGAAGGCCATGATCGCATCGCCGATGAACTTGTCGAGCGTGCCGCCGTGGCGAAAGATCACTTCGACCTGACGGGAGAAATAGCGGTTGAGCATGGCGACGACCTCTTCCGGTGCGGCCAGTTCCGAAAGCGCGGTGAAGCCGCGGATATCGCTGAACAGCACCGTGACTTCGCGGGCCTGGGCATTGTCTCGGTAGTCGATATCGCCGCGCTCGATCAGTTCGGCGACCACGCGCGGATCGAGAAAGCGCCCGAACATCCCGGCGGTCTTGAGCCGCTGCGCACGCTCCTGCAGGTAGGCGATGCCGGTGCAGGCGAGGTAGAAGGTCCAGCCCAGCGCCAGCGCTGCATAGACCGGCCAGAAGCTGCCCCCCGCGAGCGCCAGTGCCGCCGCCACAAGCACCACGGCGCTCGCGGCCAGCATGCCGATGCCGGTCTGCCCGGCGCTCCACCCGCGCTGGAAGGCCAGGGCGACGAGCCCGATCAGTGCAAGCGCCAGCGCCATGCCCCAGCCGCGCGGCGCCTCGCGCAGCCAGTCGCCGCGATCGAGATTGTCGATCGCCGTCGCCAGCGACTCGACCCCGGGATAGGTGCTGCCCATCGGGGTCAGCCGCAAATCCTGCAGCCCCGGCGCGGAGGTGCCGACCACGACGATCTTGCCGCGAAACTCGTCGCGGGGTCGCAGCGGCTTCTCGCGCAGGCTGTCGAGATAGAGATCGGCATAGGAGACGTGCCGCCAACTGCTGCGCCAGTTGAGCAATACCGTCTGCTGTCCCGGCAGCTTGCGTCCCAGGCTGGTCATGATCCGCGCCGGCAGCGAGGGAAAGCGCCAGCCCGCCCGGTCGCGGTAGAGATCGTGGTGGCGGCCCACCTTGTCGCTGTCCATGGCGAAATTGATCAGGCCGCCGCGCATCGCCTCCGGGTGCCCCAGCATGACCAGCGGCAGCATCAACGGCACTCGCGCTTCGGGGCTGGCCCCGGGCAGCGGCCTGGCTCCGGCGGCGGCGGGAATATCGCCGGCCCGCGCCCCCGCGCCATCGGCATTGAGCGTCATCGCCAGCCAGACGTTGGTATTGCGCGCCACCGCGTCGGCCAGCACCGCGTCGTGTTCGGGGCGATAGACGTCGAGTTCGTTGAACAGCACGTCGAAGGCGATCGCGCGCGGCTGCTGGCGGGCGAGATGATCGATCAGCTCGCCATGCACCGATCGCGGCCAGGGCCAGCTGCCGGCCATCTCGTTCATCGTCTCGAGCGAGCGCTGGTCGATATCGACGATGACCACCCGGTCCGAAGGCGGCCGCCGGGCGGCGGCAATCCGCAAGGCGATGTCGCCGCCGCGCTGGTCGATGATCCGGGCCAGGCCGAGCCAGCCATAGTCTGCAAGCACCAGCAGCGCGAAGGCCAGCGCCAGCGCCAGCCACTTGCCGCCCGCAAGCCGCCCTATCCAGCCCATATCCCGGCTCATTCTCATATCCACATGGTGGCTGGGCAATGTCCGCCGCGCAAGCGCACCGCCGCGAATGCACTTGACCTGTCCACCAGCCCGCTCTGAAATGGCGGCAACCCTGATTTGGGGAGGGAGAGTGACCATGAACGACATTGAACGCCTGCTCGCCATCGAAGAGATCAAACGGCTCAAGGCGCGTTATTTCTATGGCATCGACAACAAGGACTGGGAGCTGTGGCGCCGCGAGGTCTGGGCCCCCGACGCCGAGCTGATCGTTGGCGAGATGGGCCACTCGGTCGCCGGCCGCGACAAACTCATCGCCTGGGTGGACGAGCAATCGGCAGACCAGGTCTCGGTGCATCACGGGCACATGCCGGACATCGAGATCGTCTCGGACACCGAGGCCACCGGCGTCTGGGCGATGGAAGACCTGATCTGGCGCTCGAAGGAATTCCCGCTCAACGGCGAATATTCCTATGTCCACGGCTGGGGGCATTACCGGGAAAAATACGTCAAGCTGGCAGAGGGCTGGAGGATCAGGGAAACCTCGCTGACGCGACTGCGGACGGAATGGGTGAAGACGTTTTGAGGGGTTCTCCGGGTCAATAACTCCCCCATTGCCTACCTCCGCCGCTGCTGTAGATTTGCCGCCACAACAGACATCGGGCGGAGAGGTACGTCCGATGCTGAAGACATTCGATGGCGGACTGCGCGCGGTTCCCTTCCCGGTCGACGATCCCGAACGCATCCCCCCGCAGCGCTATTACGACGAGACCTTCTGCCAGGCCGAGCTCGACCATGTCTGGCCGCGTGCCTGGCAGATGGCTTGCCGGCTGGAACAGATTCCGGAGATCGGCGACCCGGCTGCTCACCGACAATGCCGTGCCGGTGCGCGAGGCCATCGAGGCGCGGTTCCATGTGCCCGCGATCAGCGTCTGCGGCACCGATGACTGGCTGGGCGAATGGACCTTTTCCCTGCCGCAGGGATCGATAACCGACGAGCCGGTGTTCTGGGCCCACCTGATCGCCAAACAGGGCTACAAGACAGTCGGCGCGCTGATCGAGAAATCGCTGATCGGCGAGAGCTACATCAAGTATTTCCGCAAGGCCTGCCAGGCGGAAGGCATCGCCATTATCAGCGAGCAGGCTATTGCCCAGACCGGGCAGGATGTCGGCGAGGCGGTCGCCCGGCTGCATGCCGCCAAACCCGATGCCCTTGTCCATTGCGGTTTCGGCTTCGGTTAGTGCAGGTGAACCCGGCGCTCGCGGCACTGGGCTGGGATCCGCCGCGCTATATGGGAACCGCCTTCCAGAACGCCTGGATCAACGGCACGATGTGGAAGGCCATCGAAGGGTGGACCGGGCTCGACCAGTACGACGAGGGCAACCTGCTCGGCCAGCGCTTCCTCGACGAATTTGCCGAGGCCTTCGGGCGGCGCCCGGAATATTGCGTGCCGGTGGTCAATCGCGATCTTGCGACCGTGCTGCTCGAAGCCTTCGCCGATGCCCATCCGCTGACCCCGCGCGGGGTCAAGGAGGCGCTGGAGCGGGTCAAGATGCTGCCCGCCGCCTCGGGCTCACCCGGCACCCGGCTGTCGTTCGGCAAATGGACCAGGCGCGGCTGGATGGGCGCCGGCTATCTGGTGGCGCGGCGGCTCGATCCCGATGGCAAGACGTCGCATCTGGTCGGCAGGTTTGGTCAGGATTGATCGGGCTTTCGGCGATGCGCTCAACGAATCCAAATCAGCGCTTCGCCGCCAATAGCCCCCCAGCCGCCAGCACCGCGCCTACCTTGTCCGAAATCTGCTGCACCGAGAACGGCTTGGGCAGGAACTCCACCGCGTCGATATCGATTTCCTTGCGCAGCTGTTCCTCGGCATAGCCCGACATGAACAGCACCGGGGTGTCCGGGGCGAGCTTGCGGATTTCGCGGACCATGGCCGGGCCGTCGAGGCCGGGCATGACCACATCCGACACGACGATGTCGAACATGCCCTCCGCGCCCTTCATCGCCTCTTCCACTTTCTCCAGCCCCTCCTCGCCGTCGCGCGCCGTCACGACTTCGTAACCGGACCGGGCCAGCGCGCGTTCGGCGACCATGCGGACCGGGTCTTCGTCCTCGACCAGCAGCACGCGGCCGCCGCCAGACCATTGGATACGAGGCTCGTTCTTCGACGAGCTCAGGATGGGCGGGGATTGTGCGGGATCCGGTTCGCCATGATGCACCGGCAGATAGACCGTAAACCGCGTGCCCCTGTTCGGTCCTGGGCCCAGCTCACTGTCCGCGAAAATGTAGCCGCCCGATTGCTTGACGATGCCATAGACCGTCGAGAGCCCCAGGCCAGTTCCTCCCAGGTTGCCGCCCCGGCCCTGTTCCTTGGTGGTGAAGAACGGCTCGAAAATCTTGCCGAGGTGCTCCGGCGCGATGCCCCCGCCAGTATCCTCGACCACCAGCGCGGTATAATCGGCCTGCGGCATGACTTCGTTGCGCATTGCCCGCACGTCGGCCGGGGTGACGCGGCGGGTAAGAATGGTCAGCAGGCCGCCGCTGGCCTCGCCCTTGCCGCCATTGGACGACTGCATGGCGTCGCGGGCATTGACCGCTAGGTTGACGATCACCTGTTCGAGCTGGGTCGGATCGGCGCGCACCGGGCCGAGATCGCGGTCATGCTTCACCGAAAGCTGGATTTTCTCGCCGATCAGCCGCTTGAGCATCTGCGAGACTTCACTGACGATGTCGGGCAGCTGCACCACTTCGGGCCGTAGTGTCTGCTGACGCGAGAAAGCCAGCAATTGCCGGGTGAGCGAGGCGGCGCGATTGGAATTGGCGCGGATCTGCTGGATGTCGTCGTAGTCCGAATCGCCCGGCATGTGGCGCATCAGCATCAGGTCGCAGGTGCCCAGGATCGCGGTCAGCACATTGTTGAAATCGTGAGCGACGCCGCCCGCCAGCTGGCCGACCGCCTGCATCTTGGTGGCCTGCGCGACCTGGCGCTTGAGCCGGGTTTCCTCGGAGCTGTCGGTCAGCCCCAGCAACACCGCCGCCTCGCCCAGCCCGCGCACTCCCGCCAGGCTGATCGAGACCGGCTCCTCGGGCTGGTCCTTGAGCCGGATGGCGATATCGCCCGCCGCAACCGGCCCCTGGGCATAGCGGCGGATCGTGTCCGCCAAGGGCCCCTTGTCCTCCTGCACGACGAGGTCGGTGGGATAGGTCGGCGGGGTCTCGCCTTCGCGCAAGGCCGCGCGCATGAAGGCGGCGTTGGCGAATAGCAGCCGCCCGTCGCGGTCGGCCATGGCGAGGCCGAGCGGCAGCTGGCTGAGCAGCGCCTCGAGATGCGGCACCGCAGCGCTGACCTCACCGCCGCCCTGCCCCAGCCCCGCCCCGGCATCGGCGAGCAGCATCAGCGCAGGAGTTGTCGCAGGATCGGGCTCGCCGGGGGCGTCGGGATCGGCGAGCGGCAGATAATAGAGCGTCAGCGGCGCGCCTTGCCGCCCCTCGCGCGCCCAGCTGATCCGGTCTCCCTCTTCCTGGCGCAGGAACGAGACGAATTCGCGGCCTGCCAGATCGGCGAGCGGATCGCCGGTGGCGCGCTGGACGAAGCCGGTGCTGGCCGCTCGGATCGCACCGTCCGGGGCGACTACCGCCGAGGCGAAGCCGGCCAGCGACAGGGCACGGCCCATCTTGCCGCCGAGATGCCGGGAGAGTTCGGCCACCGGGTCCACAGTTTCGATCCGGGTGAAGCGCCAGACCAGGAAATCGTCGCCGCGCCCGCTGCGCTGCGCCTCGCCCATCCAGCGGCCCGAGGGGCTCTCGATCAGGTCCGCCCGGCCGTCGCCGTCGCGCCAGGCGGAACGGGCAGCGCGGGCCAGCCGTTCGAGCGAGGCTTCGTCGGCGGGCAGCCGCGGCGGCGCCTGCGTCAGACCGAACCAGGTCTCGTAACAGGCATTGGCGCAGACCAGCCGCCCGGCCCGGTCGACGATGGCTATGCCGGTATCGGGCCGGTCGATCGCCGCGACGGTTACCGACCAGTCCGGCAGGGCCCATTGCACCTCGCGTTCGGGCGGCTGGCGCAGCGCAATCAGCCGGGCCAGAGCCCCCAGCGCGATCAGTCCGCCCGCAAAGGCGGCAACCACCAGCGGCTGACGGGTAACGAACCACAGCAGGACAAGGCTTGCGGCCAGCGCCAGTGCCACCGGCAGCCAATCGGGCAGCGATCCGCGAGAGGCAGCGGCGGAAGCGGAGGCGGACGCGTCCGGGGTCACTGCGTCTTGTCTTCCCGCGCGGCGCGGCCGGGCCGGGCGCGGTGCTTGCGGCCGATCCACCACCGCCAGACCACCGCCGATATGACGTAACCCGCCGTCGCGGCGATCGACGCGATCAGCAGCAGGCCGATCAGCAGTGCCGGCGCGGCGTCGGACAGCAGCCAGTCCGCCCAGGTCCGCAGCGAGGCGCCGCTGGTGTAGAGGCCATAGAAGGTCGCGATATCCGCATGGTATCCGACACTGTTACCGAGGTAGATCGAGGCGGCAAGGATCAGCGGCGTTGTCGCCGGATTCGACAGGAAAGTCATCCCCGCCGCCAGCGGAATGTTGCCGCGGAACGGCACACACATCAGCGCCGCGCCGATGATCTGGATGCCCGGGATCATCGCGAAAATACCGACCATCAGGCCGATCGCCACGCCGCGCGGCACCGAGCGGCGGGTAAAGCGCCAGAGTTCCTGCCGCCGCGCGAAAGGCGCGACGAAGCGGTTGCGCTCCATCTCCTCGCGCTTGGGCAGGGTGCGGTGCATCCAGTTGAACAGGCGGGACATCAGGCGGCTCATTGGTGATCCCGCATAATACGCGCCTGCTCGCGCTTCCAGTCGCGTTCCTTGACGGTCTGGCGCTTGTCCGCCGCATTCTTGCCCTTGGCCAAGGCCAGCTCCACTTTCGCACGGCCCCGCGAGTTGAAATAGATCGACAGCGGCACCAGCGTCATGCCTTTGCGTTCGACCGCCCCTTGCAGGCGATCGATCTCGCGTTCGTGCAGCAGCAGCTTGCGCGGCCGCTTGGGTACGTGGTTGTGGCGGTTGCCGTGGCTGAATTCGGGAACGTTGGAATTGACCAGCCAGACCTCGCCGCCGCGTAATTCGGCATAGCTTTCCGCGATCGAACCCTCGCCGAAGCGGAGCGACTTCACTTCGGTGCCGGTGAGCATGATCCCGGCCTCGAACACATCGTCGATATAATAGTCGAACCGCGCCCGCCGGTTTTCGGCGACAGTCTTCGTCTTGTCGAAGGTGGAGGGTTTCGGGCGGGCCATGGCGTAGGGGCGCATGTAGGCACTGCCGGGGCCAAGGGGAAGGCGGCAAATTGCCGGACTGGACGAAGCCGCGATCATTGCGCAGTGTCGCTACACGACTAACTCATACCGGAGGATGAACGGCGATGCGGCGCTTGATGAAGCTGGGCATTGCCCTCGCCATGCCGCTGGCCTTTCCGGCACCCGGCCTAGCCGCCAGTCCGCCCGCGCCCGCGCCGGACAGCGCGCTGGCGGAGGGCCAGGTTATACCGGCCGGCGACAATGCCTCTGTCGGCGGCTGGGGCAGGGTCTATGGCAGCCGCTACATCGAACACAGCTACATCGAAGGCGCGGGCCGCGAGACAGAAAAGTGCTGCTTTTCCATTTTCACCAGGGGAAATGCGCTGATGGTGCTGCGGACCGAAGCGGTAACCCGCGACGCCAACGGCAATCCGCTGACCGAACGTATCCTGCGCAATCTATGGGTGACAAGGCGGGCGGACGAACAGATCACCGATTGCACGATCCTGTGGATCGTCCCGCAATTGAGCCTCTACGATGCGAAAACCGAGATGATCCGTTCGGTGGTGATCCAGAATGGCGAGTTCACGCTGATCGAATGGCGCGATCCGGGGAGCGCTTGCTCCTTGGGAGATTAGGCTGGATCGACCTGCCGGTAAGTCTGCAAACCGGTGACTTTCCCCGCGCCATCGAAAGTATAGACCGACAGCGCATTCACCACCCGGTACACGCCGTCGATGGTATTGCGCTCCACCAGCCTGGCGAAGGCGCAGTCCCGGGTTTCACGCAGATCGAGCACCGTGGTCTCGAAATCTGCATGCGGCGCCCATTGGGTGAGCAGGGCGATATGGACGTCCCAGCCGAACCGCTTTGTCGGAGAGGCAATCCGCACGAACGCAGCGGTATCGACAAGGGCGGCCAGCTCGTCCCAGTCGGCAAGGGCAATTCCCGAAGCTTTCGCCCTGGCCGCCGTTCGCGCGACCACATCGAGATAGTGCAGCACTTTGGCCGACAACGGCCCCGGAGGGGATGGCATGGCGATCAGTCGTGCTGCAAATAGATGTCGAGGTGGACCAGCTTGCCGGCATCGTCGTATTCATAGACCGACATCGAATTGACCACGCATTCGGCCCCTCCCCCCGAAGAATCACAGGGCGTGTTGTACTCGGTCAACTCGAGGAACACGGCATTGCCCGCTTCGCTGATCCGGTGGAACTGCGCCCAGAAATCGGTGGTGGTCGCCCAGCCCGTCAACAGCCCGCGATAGACATCCCAGCCCATATCGGCCTTGTCGTTGCCGACCCGGCGGAATTTTGCCGTGTCGAGCAGCGCGGCGAGTTCGTCCCAGCCAGCTTCGGTGAAGCCAGGCTGCTTGGCGGCGACTACCGTGCGCTCCATGACATCGCCGTATTCGAGCACCTTGCGGGCCAGCGGGCCAAGGGTTGCGGGATCGGGGGCGCCGATGGGCATGGGGGTTCCTCTCGATTCTTCTCTTCAGATCAAGTTGTCACACCAGCTCCGCATGCACTGGCATGCAAGTCAGACCTATGGGCATAAAGCCCCCTATAGGTCAGTTCCGTTTGATAACAGGGCCTTGGCTATTTCGGCGATTTGCTTCTTTTCTCGCGCGGAAGCCTTGCCCCAAAAGTCGGGGACGTCAAAAACTAATTCGCTGGGATCGTGATCGAGCAACATGCCTGGCGTCGTGTCGAGGGCGAATGCCAGTCGGCGCAGCCATTTGGCGGACAAGCCGCGCTCGCCGCTTTCGAGATAGCCGATCATATTGGCGTTCGTTCCAACCTTCGCCGCCAACTCAGCTTGGCTCAAATTCCTGCGAATTCGCCATGCTCGCAATTGGGTCGGCCCGCCGTTTTTGTCGCCGTCGTCCATTCTTTATCTTCCGGTCAGCCCCCTAAACCAGCCCCGCATGCTCCAGCGCCGCGTCCACCGCCGACCGCGCGCCTTCGTTGCAGGCCACCAGCGGCAGCCGCAGGTCCTCGGCGATCCAGTCGTGGACCTGGCTCAGGGCATATTTGCACGGTCCCGGCGAGGCGTCCTCGAACATCGCGTAGTGTAGCGGATAGAGCTGGTCGTTGAGCTCGCGCGCCTTGGTCAGGTCGCCCGAGGCGCAGGCTGCCTGGAAATCGGCGCATAACCGGGGAGCGACGTTGGCCGTCACCGAGATGCACCCGACCCCGCCTGCGGCGAAGTGCGGCAGGGCCGTGTCGTCGTCGCCCGATAGCTGGCAGAAGCTGCCTTTTATGCCCATGCGGTGATCCGCCACCCGGCTCAGGTCGCCGCTGGCGTCCTTGATGCCGATGAAGCTTTTGGGAAAGCGGTTGGCCAGTTCGCACACTGTTTCCGGCTTCAGATCGGTCACCGTCCGCCCCGGCACATTATACAGCACGATCGGCAGGTCGCAGTGTTCGGCCAGATAGGTGTAATGCGCGATCAGCCCTGCCTGGCTGGGGCGGTTGTAATAGGGCGCGACGCACAGCGCGGCCTGCGCGCCGCACTTCTTGGAGAAATTCATGTGCAGCAGCGCGTTCATCGTATCGTTGCTGCCGCAACCCGCGATCACCGGCACGCGTCCGGCTGCCTGCTCGATGCAGACCTCGATCACCCTGTGGTGTTCGGCATTGCTCAGCGTCGAGGCCTCGCCGGTGGTGCCGCAGGGCACCAGCGCGCTCGAGCCGTTCTCGATCTGCCATTCGACCAGCCTCCTGAAAGCAGGCTCGTCGAACGATCCGTCGCGAAAAGGTGTTACCAGAGCCGGTATCGAGCCGGAAAACATGGACTTTTCCCTTGTCTTTGCGTGCAGCAGCCCTTGCCGCCACAGCCACAACGCTTCATGAATTGCTGCAGTTCGTTCAGGGCCTGATAAGGAGCCTTTGCCCAAAATGTCCAGTATGGTCCGCGCCGCTACATTCCTGCTGATGTTGTTTTTCGCCGTCTCGTCGGTCCCCGCGCGCTGTCAGGACGGTGCCGAATGGGATCAGGCGCGCATGCGGCTGATGGCGAGCCAGAGCGGTTCGATGAACCAGGCGATCGAGCGCTGGAAGCTGCTGTCCACCACTGACGGCTATGGCTTTTCCGAGTATGCCGGCTTCCTGCTGACCTACCCGGGCTTTCCCGACGAGGCGAAAATGCGCACCTTTGCAGAGCGCGCTCTGACTCGCGAAACCGTCGAATATCCGCGGCTGATTGCCTATTTCGACCGGATCAAGCCGGTGACCAACCAGGCCAAGGCGCTCTACGCGCTGGCACTGTCCGCCGCCAATCGCCCCGAAGCGCGCGCCATGGCCATCGAGGCTTGGCGCGGCGGTTCGATGAGCGACACCTCGGCGGCGACGCTGTACTCGCTCTATGGCAAGGACTTCGCGCCCGCCGATCACAACGCGCGGATGGACGCCCTGCTGTGGGCTGGCGAAAGCTATCAGGCGCAGCAGGCGATCAATTACGTCTCGCCGGACAGGCGCCCCCTGTTCATGGCGCGGCTGGCCATGCTGCAGGGCAACAGCCCGGACAGCATGGGCATTGCCGTCACCCCCGATCTGATGCGCGACGCGGGCTTCATCTACAGCCGCATCCGCCAGTTCAAGGCGACGGGAAATTACCCCGGCGTCACCCAGCTGCTGATCACCCGCCCGCCCGCCGAAACGCCGCCGCTCGATCCGGCCAAATGGATCGCCGAACTGCTCGCTTCCGCCAGGGGCGCCGATGCGGGCAGCGCGGCGCGCATCGCGGCCTCGGTCGACGATGCCTTTCCGCCGGGCACCGACGTCAGCAAGCTCGGCTTCAAACTGCGCGACGATTACACCTCGCTGATGTGGCTTGGCGGGATAAGCGCGTTCCAGTCACTGGGCGACGGCAACCGTGCGGCGCCGCTGTTTTACC
The DNA here is from genome assembly GCA_963775115.1 of uncultured Alphaproteobacteria bacterium. Taxonomy (GTDB): domain Bacteria; phylum Pseudomonadota; class Alphaproteobacteria; order Sphingomonadales; family Sphingomonadaceae; genus Novosphingobium. The sequence continues at coordinate 246,268 of CAVZHP010000003.1, read as the reverse complement.
GATACGGCGCTGCGGCCAAGACTCCCCAGACCCGCTCCAAAGGCTTCTACTGGGCCGGACGCGCCCTCTCCCTGCGCGGCAATGCCTCCGATGCCGGTCGCTATTTCGAAATGGCCGCCAAGTATCCCGACCAGTTTTACGGCATGCTTGCGCTGGAGCGGCTGGGCCGGCCGCTGCCCAATTTCAACAATCAGCCCGTCGGCACGGTGACGCCCGATGAGCGCGCCATGTTCAACGCCAGGCCGCTGACCGCCGCGGTGCGGGAAGTCGCGCGCGATTACACCTGGTCGACCTCGGTGCGCTTCTTCCGCGAAATCAGCGAGCGGGCCGAGTCCGAGGCCGACCACCTGCTGGTCGCCGACCTCGCCCGCACGATCGGGCGGCGCGATCTCGGGGTGATCCTGGGTGAATCCGCGCACACCGACGGCCTGGGCAATTACCATCAAACCTCCTTCCCGCTGATTCCCAACCCTCCCGGCACCGACTGGACCATGGTCCACGCGATTTCGCGGCAGGAAAGCCAGTTCGCCCAGAACGCCATCAGCCACGCCGGCGCGCGCGGCCTGATGCAGCTAATGCCCGGCACCGCGCGCGAACAGGCCGGCAAGATCGGGCTCTATTACGATCCCGGCTCGCTGATCGCCGACGTCAACTACAATATCCGCCTGGGCGACGCCTATTTCTCCCGGATGATGGACTACTTTGGCGGCTCCTACCCGCTGGCGGTGGCGGCCTACAACGCCGGGCCGGGCAATGTGAACCGCTGGCTCGCGAACAACGGCGACCCGCGCGCCGGCGGCATCGACTGGATAGACTGGATCGAACGCATCCCGCTCAGCGAGACTTCGCGGCTATGTCCAGCACGTGCTGGAGAATGCGGTGGTCTATGAAGCGATGAACCCGTCGAAGGCGCGCTACAGGGGCGCCAATCCGCTGAGCAACTTCCTGGGCAAGCGGACGCCGGGTTGATGGGAGACAGCCGGGTGACAGCCGGGGACATGCTATTGCTCGTCCCCATCCAGCGGTGCGGCCCGTGCGAACGTCGAAAGAGCAAACCGGGGACACGGTATTCCGTGTCTCTCAGCAACGACGCAGCCAAGCGATCTGCGATCGGAGAGGCGTCTTGAGGGTTGACGGTTACGCCGGGCGGGGACACGCAATAGCATGTCCCCGGTTCGCTCTTTCGCCCTTGGCATCACGCCGCACCGTTGCTGGGGGACACGCAATAGCGTGTCCCCGGTCGAGGGGTAGCATGTCCCCCGGCCCACCGATAACCCCCGCAGGCATGGCCGCCCTGCGCGCGCGCTACGACCACCTGCTCGGCACCGAACGCCCGGCCATTGTCGAAGTGGTCAGCTGGGCGGCGGGCAATGGCGACCGGTCGGAGAACGGCGATTATATCTACGGCCGCAAGCGCATGCGCGAGATCGATCGCGAGCTGGCCCATCTCGCCCGGCGGATGAAGGCGCTGCGGGTGGTCGATCCGGCGCGGCAGGAGGATCGCGGCAAGGTGCGTTTCGGCGCGACAGTCGTCATCGCCGACGAGGACGACAACCGGCGCACTTTCACAATCGTCGGCGACGATGAGCAGGACGCATCGCTGGGTCTGATCGGCTGGAGCGCACCGATGAGCCGGGCATTGCGCGGCGCGGGGATCGGGGACTTGCGGCGCGTCACCCTGCCCGGCGGAGAGAAAGAGTGGGAAGTGCTGGAAATCGCCTATCCTGAAAGATAGGGCCGAGTGTCGAGCTTGAAGCTTGGACTTGTCCGATTGCCCCCGCCCCGCCAAGGAAGCGGGGTTAGGGAGAGCGCCGGATGGATGGACTGGAGCGGCTGACATATCGCGGTGCCGGGGTCGATCTGGCAGCCGACGCTGCGGGTCCGGTGGATGCACCCACGATCCTGTTCCTCCACGGCAGCGGACAGGCGCGGCAGAGCTGGCGCAAGGCGGTGCGCGAGGCCGTCAGCCGGGGCTACCGGGCGATCTCGCTCGATCTGCGCGGCCACGGCGAGAGCGACTGGTCGCCGGACGGAACCTATCATGTCGATATCATCTGCGACGACATCCGGCTGGTGGTCGAGCAAATCGGCGGCGCGCCGGCGCTGGTCGGCACGTCCACCGGCGCGCTGGTCAGCATGGCGATCGCCGCCTCGCCGCCGCCGCCGGTGCGTGCCGCAGTGCTGATCGACATCTCGCCCAACCCGCAGATCGAGGGCATCGAGCAGATCCGCGATTTCATGGGCAGCGCCCGCCACGGCTTCGCCTCGCTTGAGGAAGTCGCCGACGCTGTCGCCAGCTTCATGCCGCAGCGCGCCCGTCCCAAGGACACCAGCGGCCTCGAGCGCAATCTGCGGCAGCGCGACGGGCGCTATTACTGGCACTGGGACCCGGCGATTTTCGACCAGATGGCCGGCACGCCGGCGCATATCGAACGCTCGCTGAAGCTAATGCACCGGGCTGCGGAAACCCTGAGTGTGCCGGTGATGCTGGTGCGCGGCGGCAGCAGCAGTGTCGTATCGCCCGAAGGCGCGCGTGAATTCCTCGATCTCGTGCCGCACGCCGACTTTGCCGACATTGCCGGCGCGCACCACATGGTGGCGGGCGACGCCAACGACGCCTTCAACGATGCGGTCTTCGCCTTCCTCGGCAAGCTCGACCGATTGGACTAAGAGGCAATCCATGCAGTTCGATTTCGACTACCGCCCCGGCGAAGACCTGCCCCTCTCCGCGCACCAACGCCTGCGCGAAGCGGGTCCGGTGCTGTGGTGCGACAGCCTGAATGGCTGGCTGGTCTCCTCCTACGAAGGCGTGCGCAGCGTACTCGGCGATATAACCCAATTCACTTCTGCCGGCACCCCGGTGGCCGAAAGCCTCGGCGGCGAAGCAATGCTGATCGACGATACGCCGATGCATCATACTGTGCGGCAGGTCTGGGCGAAGAAAGTTTCGCGCGCCAGCATGGCCGGGCGGATCGCCGAACTGGAGGCCAATGCCGCAAGGGTAATCGAAGCCGTGCGGCCCCGGCTGGAGGCGGGCGAGGCAGTCGATTTCGTGCCCGTATTCCGCGATTATGTCATGCATTTCATCGCCAGCAGCTTCGCCGTCGGCCGCGACAAGTTGGCGGTGTTCGAACGCTGGAGCCAGATGTCGGCCGACACTCCTGCCCTGGCGCTGGCCGAAGGGAGCCCCGAGGCGGCTCGCCATGCTGCCGTGCGCGCCGAAGTGCAGGCGCTGGTGCGCGCAGAAATCGAAGACCGCCAGCACCGTTTCGCCCGGGGCGAATTGCCAGAGGATCTGATCGCCCTAATGGTCGCCGCCGAGGGACGGGAAGGCATCACTTCGCCGATGGTGCACGACAATCTGTTCAACTTCATCCTCGGCGCGATGGACACCACCGAGAAGTGGCTCGGCAACATCGTCGTGCGCCTGTGCGAATTGCCGCAACTGCGCGCCGACCTCGTAGCCGATCCCGCGCTGATCGAACCGATGGTCGAGGAAGTGATGCGCTGCGACACGGTCGCCCAGACCATCCAGCGCAAGGTGCGTGGCGACGGGGCGGAACTTGCCGGACAGCACCTGGGCGGCGGCGATACCGTGTTCCTGATGCTCGGCGCCGCCAGCCGCGATCCAGCGGAATTCAGCGAACCTGCCAGCTTCGACATCCACCGGGTGCCAAAGCCCAACATCGGCTTTGGTTTCGGCTTCCACCATTGCCTCGGCATCAACATCGCCCGCTGCGAGGCTGTCAGCTTCGTCAAACTTCTTCTCGAACGCCTGCCGCCACTGAAAGTGGCCCGCGCCGACTATGGCAACAGCTGGGCGCTGTGGGGCCCGCGCGCGCTGGAGGTAGCACTTGCGCGCTAGCTGGCGGACTGTTGCGATTGCCGCCGCTACGGCCCTCGCCGCCGCGCCCGCGCTGGCGCGCGAAAGCCTCGGTGTGTTCGAGAGCTGGGGTGCCTTTCGCGATCCGCAGGAGCCGCGCTGTTACGCTATCGCCAAGGCTATCCCGAGCCAACTGCGGCGCACTTACCAGCCCTATGCCAGCGTCGCCACCTGGCCGAGGCAGCAGCTACGCGGCCAGGTCCACTTCCGCCTCTCACGCCCGCTGCAACCCGGCAGCAGGATCGTCCTCGGCATCGGTGCGCAGCGTTTCGAACTGACCGGCGGCGGCGGCGACGCCTGGGCGGCAGACAAGCGCATGGATGCGGCGATTGTCGCGGCGATGCGATCGGCCCGGGAAATGACTGTCAGCGCGCGCGGGACGGATGGGCGCGGTTTCTCCAACAGCTGGCCGCTGGCCGGCGCGGCGACCGCGATGGATGCGGCGGCGATCGGGTGCGCGGCGGTGCGGTGAGGACAGCGGCCTTGAAAAATTTGGATAGGTCGTATATTTGCGACCTATCCAGCCCCCAGCACGTCCGACTTGAGGCGCTCCCTGGAGCGGACATCAGATCAAGGCGGATTTCGGAGGCGACCTTTTGGTAGCCGAATCATGTTGAACGCACCCGAACTTGAGAAACTGGCAAGGAAGATTGTCAGAAAGCGAATGCCTTCCGTGCGGCTCGACGACGTCGTTACGGAAAATACCACAAGCAGCGATGGTGAAGATGCATTGCGTATTACGCTGGTGCTCACGCCTGAAACTGTCGATGCAATCACTGGCGACGATGCGCTCAAGCTGCTGGTCGATATCAACGACAGTTTGCGGCGCGAAGGCGATGTACGCTTTGCGATTGTCGAATATGCGACCGCCGACGACGTGCCAGTTGAGGAAGATTAGACCAATCAAATATGGCGATCCTCAATCCAAATCACCTACTCGATCAAGCTGAACGACTATTGGGACCCAGAGGCAGAGGCGCTAAGGTTCTGATCAGACAGGCTGATAGAAGGCGAGCGATCTCGGCTGCCTACTACGCAGTGTTCCATTTCACCTTAATCGCAGTTGCCGATCAGTTTGTCGGGAGAGCGGAACGGAAAACTGCGCGCTACGCGCTTGCCTATCGCAGCATTGATCACAGCAGACTCGAAGGCCTCTGCAAGGTCGCCAGCAGTGCGCAAATCGATGGGAAGAGCAAATACGCCAAATTCGTCCCCGAGGATAGCTTTGGCGAGAGCGTTCGCAATTTTGCTTCATTGCTTGTCGAGCTCAAGGAAAAGAGGAACTCGGCAGATTACGACCCTTCTCATTGGGTCAAGATTGCGGATGCACGGAATGCGATCTCAGCTGCACGAAGCGCAATCGAGCAATTTGAAAATGCACAAGCAGAAGAGACGATGACTTTTCTCTCGCTGCTTGTATTTCCTCCACGCTGATATGCAAATCCCCGGCCACATCGATCCCCTCACCGTCCCGCGCGAGATTACCCCGCGTGAGGATGGCCGCGTCGACCTGATCGGTCTGCCCCGCCCCGCCATCGCCAGCCTGTTCGCCGAAGCAGGCCTCGATCCCAAAGCTGCCAAGCTCCGTGCCAAACAGGTGTTTCACTGGCTCTATCATCGCGGCGTCATCGATTTCGCGGGTATGACCGATATCGCCAAGACCATGCGCCCGTGGCTGGCGGAACGCTTCGTCATCGGCCGCCCGGAAGTGGTCGAGGCGCAGGTCTCGACCGACGGCACCCGCAAGTGGCTTTTGCGCACCGCGGATAATCACGACTTCGAGATGGTTTTCATCCCGGACGAGACACGGGGAACGCTGTGCGTATCCAGCCAGGTCGGCTGCACGCTCAATTGCACCTTCTGCCACACCGGCACCATGCGGCTGGTGCGCAACCTCACCCCGGGCGAGATCGTCGGCCAGGTGATGCTTGCGCGCGATGCCCTGGGCGAATGGCCGAAGGGCAGCATGGCCGGGTTCACCGATGCAGACGAGGATGAGGAGAAAGCGGGCGACTACACCTCCGATGGCCGCCTGCTCACCAACATCGTCATGATGGGCATGGGCGAGCCGCTGTATAATTTCGAGCATGTCCGCGATGCGCTGAAGCTGGTGATGGACGGCGACGGGCTTGGCCTGTCACGCCGCCGCATCACCCTTTCCACCTCGGGCGTGGTGCCGATGATGGCGCGTTGCGGCACGGAAATCGGCGTCAATCTCGCGGTTTCGCTGCATGCCGTAACCAAGGAAGTGCGCGACGAGATCGTACCGATCAACCGGAAATATGGGATCGAAGAGCTGCTCCAGGCCTGCGCCGACTATCCCCGCTCGTCCAACGCCCGGCGGATCACGTTCGAATATGTCATGCTCAAGGACAAGAACGACAGCGACGAGGACGCGCGCGAACTGGTGCGCCTGATAAAGCGCTACAAGTTGCCCGCCAAGGTCAACCTGATCCCGTTCAACCCCTGGCCCGGCGCACGCTATGAATGTTCGAGCGAGGAGCGCATCCGCAGCTTCTCCAACATCGTCTTCGAATCCGGCATCAGCGCCCCGGTGCGAACCCCGCGCGGGCGCGACATCGATGCCGCCTGCGGCCAGCTGAAAACCGCCGCCGAGAAGAAGAGCCGGGCCGAACTTGACCGGCTCTACGCCGAGAAACAGGCCGCGCTGGGCTGAAAACCGGCCAATTCATCGCATCATAGGCTCAATTCGTCGCGCAAATCGATTTCCAACGAAGCGTTCATCTGACGTTGGGATCGATTGGCAATGGTGCTCGTGCCGAAGGGGTGCAGACCCCGCGAAACCGAGGAGATTACCATGCGCAAGACCATTCTGGCGGCCACCCTCGCCGCCATCGCCCTCCCCGCCGCACCGGCGCTTGCCGATCACGGTCGCTGGGGCGACGATGGCTGGCGCGGCAATCGTGGCTACTATCAAGAAGTGGGCAATCGCGACCGTCGCTATTACCGCACCGACAACGGCATCCAGTACTGGAATGGCAACGACGGTCGCCGCTATTGCCGCCGTCCCAATGGCACCACCGGCCTGCTGATCGGCGGCGTCGCGGGCGCACTGATCGGCCGCTCAATCGATACCCGCGGCGACCGTGCGGTCGGCACGATCCTCGGTGCGGCGGGCGGCGCATTGATCGGCCGCGAGGTCGAGCGCAGCGGCGCGCGCTGCCGTTAAGCAATCGCCCCCCTCCCGCACTCGGGAGGGGGCAGACTTCCAACCCCCATTCCCAAACCCGGCAGGATATGCTTGGAGGCTAGCCATGCCTCCCGCAGTACTTGTCACCGGCGGCGCCAGACGGATCGGCGCGGCAATTTCCCGGGCCTTCGGTGCGGCGGGCTGGCATGTGGCGATCCACTGCCACCACAATCGCGCCGAGGCCGATACGCTGGCGGCGCAGCTACCATCTGCGGAAGTGGTCCAATGCGAGCTTGGCGATAGCGATGGCGCCGCCGCCATGGTGGAGGGCCTCGCCGCGCGGCTCCCGGATTGGCGGGTGCTGATCAACAATGCCGCCGTATTCCACCATGACAGCACCGAGGCGCTCGATCCGGACGTGTTCGCCGAGGCCATCGCAGTCAACGCCGCGACGCCGGTGCGCATGGCCCAGGCCTTTCTCGCGCATGCCCGGTCAACATCAGGCCGCCGCGTCATCGCGCTCACCGATCAGAAGCTGGTCAATCCCAATCCCGATTTCCTGTCCTATACCATGGCAAAGCATGCGCTGGGAGCGACCATCCCGATGCTGGCGATGGCCGCAGGCAATCCCGCCGACCGCATTTACGGACTCGCCCCGGGCGCCAGCCTGCCGAGCTTCGATCAGGCCGAGAAAGAGCATGAAGTCAGCGGCCGGATGAACCTGCTCGGGCGCCTGACCCAACCGGAGGAACTGGCCGAGGCCGCGCTGTTCCTCGCGCAGGGCTGGCTGGCGAGCGGCCAGACGCTGTTCGTCGATTCCGGTCTCCACCTGGTGCCACAGCCGCGCGACGTGCTGTTCATGGCGCGATCCGGGGACACCCTATTGGGTGTCCCCTTGTCAACAAACGCGGAAGGGGACACCCAATAGGGTGTCCCCAGTCGTGCCAGCCTTTCTCGCTTCCATCGCCGTCGTCGCACTCGCCGAAATCGGCGACAAGACGATGCTGCTGGCGATTGTGCTGGCCGCCCGGCTGCGCGCGCCGTGGCAGATCCTTGCCGGCATCTTCGCCGCGACTCTGGCCAACCATTCGCTCGCCGCCCTCGCCGGGCAGCAGGTCGCGGGCCTGATCGATGCGCCCTGGTTCCGTGCCGCCGTGGCGCTGGGCTTCATCGCCATGGCCTTGTGGACGCTGATCCCCGACAAGTTGGGCGAGGACGAGGAAGGCTTCAAGCATCGCGGCGGGCCGTTCCTGACGACGCTGGTGTCGTTCTTCCTCGTCGAAATGGGCGACAAGACGCAAGTGGCGACCGTGGCGCTGGGCGCGCAATACCACAGTGTTCTCGCGGTGGCGGCGGGCACCACCATCGGCATGATGCTGGCCAACGGTCCTGCGGTGTTCCTCGGCGAGGAGCTGGTCAGGCGCATCTCGCTGCGGGCTACAAGGGTCGCGGCGGCGCTGCTGTTCCTCACGCTGGGGCTGTGGCAGCTGGGGCAATTGGCCGGATGGCTATGATCTCCCCGCTCCGTACATTTCCCGCTTGATCGCAAATCCGGCCCGAATACAATTTACCCCATGTGGCTGCTCGACAAGTTATTGAACAGGCTCGTCCGCAAGGGCCAGCTCGTCGTCAACGATCACGATGGCAAGGTTTATCGCTACGGCGACGGAACCGGCACGCCCATCGCCATCCGCTTCACCGACAAGGGCGCGGCGATGCATGTCGCCAGGGATCCGCGCGTCGGTGCGGGCGAGGCTTACATGGATGGAGGCTGGTGGTGGAACCGCCACACGACATCCGCGATTTCGTGCTGTTCGTGATGAGCCAGGCGCAGAGGCAGCCCGGCTCGGTCGATGCGCCCAGCCCGCTCAAGCGCCTGACCGACAGGATTATCGCCCGATTCGACCAGTTCAACCGCCAGGCCAAGGCGAGCAAGAACGTCGTTCATCACTACGACCTCACCCGCGAGTTCTACGAGCTGTTCCTCGACGAGGACCGGCAATATTCGATGGCCTATTACCGCGATCCGGCAAACAGCCTCGAACGCGCGCAGCTCGACAAGAAGGCGCTGATCGCCGCCAAACTGCACATCCCGCCGGGCGAGGGCAAGGGGTTGCGGGTACTCGACATCGGCGGCGGCTGGGGCGGACTGGCGCTCTATCTCAATCGCCATTTCGGCTGCGAGGTACTGGGCGTAAGCCTCGCCCCCGATCAGGTGCGCTATGCCAACGAACGCGCAGCGGCGGCGGGGGTTGCGGACAGGGTCAAGTTCCAGTTGATCGATTACCGGGACGTTACCGGGACATTCGACCGCATCGCCAGCGTCGGCATGCTCGAACACGTCGGCGCGCCGCAGTTCGGGGAGTATTTTGCCAAGACCCACGATCTGCTGAGCCACGACGGGGTGATGCTGACCCACACCATCGGCCGCATGTCGCCGCCGGGCACCACCGACAAATGGACCCGCAAATACATCTTCCCGGGCAGCTACATCCCGGCGATGAGCGAACTTGTCGCCTCGCTGGAGCGCACCGGCTGGGAGATCGCCGACATCGAGGTGCTCCGCTATCACTATGCCCATACGCTCCAGGAATGGTACCGCCGCGCCTGCCTGCACGAGGCCGAGATCACTGCGCTTTACGATGCGCGCATGTTCCGGATGTGGCAGTTCTACCTGGCCGGCGCGGAACAGGCCTTCCGCCACGGCAGCGCGGTCAATTTCCACATCCAGTCGACGAAGCGCCGCGATGTGCTGCCGATCGCGCGGGACTATATCGGCACGGAAACAGCCAGGCTGTCGGCGCTCGACGCGGCGCCAGAATGGCATCTGGAGCGACAGGCGGCGGAGTAGGAGCAGCTCGGTGACAGAACCTGGTATCGTGGCATCAAAGTTAGCGGCATTATCGTCATCCCGGGTCAGGCCCGGGAGACGGGATCAATGTGACGAACTACAGTTCCAGGTGACTAGGGAGATTTGACCATGGCGGGAGAACTGGACGGCAAAGTTGCCATAGTCACAGGCGCAGGCAGCGGGATCGGCAAGGCGACCTCGCTGGTGCTGGCGCGGATGGGGGCCAAGCTGCTGCTAGCGGATATCGACGGGGAGAGCGCAGCCGGGACCGCCGCGATAATCGGTGAGGCCACCTTGGCGATGCGGGCCGACGTCTCCCGCGAGGACGAGGTCGCAGCCATGGTCGCCAAGGCGGTGTCGCACTGGGGCCGCCTCGATTGCGCGTTCAACAATGTCGGTCGGGGCGCGGTGCGAGCGCCACTGGCGGAACTCAGCCTGGCGGACTGGCAAGGCGTGCTCGACGTTACGCTGACCAGCCAGTTCCTCTGCATGAAGCACCAGCTCCCGGCGATGGTCGCATCGGGCGGCGGTGCGATCGTGCTCAATTCGTCCAACGGCGGCCGCGCCGGCCTGCCGCTGATGGCGGCCTATGGCGCCTCGAAGGCGGGCGTCATCAGCCTGGCCCAGACCGTCGCCATCGAATACGCATCGAAGAACATCCGGGTGAACGCGGTCTGCCCCGGCCTGATCCTGACCGAGGGACTGCAAAAGATGATCGATGCAGGCATTCCTTTCGGGACCGCCGACCCGGAATACGATTTTCCCGATCCCTTCGTTCCGATGAGCCGCATGGGCAAGCCGGCTGAGATTGGCGAGATGGTCGCCTGGCTGCTTTCGCCCGCTGCCTCTTTCGTGACAGGCCAGGTGATCTCTGTCGATGGTGGGTCGCACGCGACGCAGTGAAGCGGCAAATGAGCGCGGCCAGCACCCAAGTTGATCTTCAACCAAGCGCTTGCTAGCTGCTTTGCCCATGATCGAAATCACCCACCTCACCGACAGCACCCCCCTGATCGGCAATCCCGACGCCATTCGCCAGCGCTACAATGAAGAAGGCGTGCTATATTTTCGCGGGGTGATGGACCCGGCACTGCTCGGTTGGGCGCAGGAGAAATATCGCGGCGCGCTGGCCGATGAAGGCCTGATCGACCTGACGAACGAAGCCCCGGTCTGGACCGGTAAAGTCACCAAGACCTGGCGTCCCTGCGATGCCCTGGGCACCACGGTGTGGCACGAAGTGGTCAAGCAGCCGCTGCTCAACGAAATCCTGCGCGATGCCCTCGATTCGGAGCCGGTGTGGATTCCGATCGCAGCCCATCGCTCCGGATTTCCCACGGGCCCGCTCAAGCCGGAACAGGACATCTTCTCGGGCCGCCATCAGGACGGCTTCGTCAACGAAGGCATGCTGTTCACGATCTGCTGGATGCCGATCCGCGATGTGAAGATGGACTGCGGCAGCTTCGCCGTCGCGCCGGGCACGCACAAGCGCGGCAGCCTCCACGATACCGGCTTGAAGAACAACGCCATCCCGCGCGATGCGATTCCCGACGATGCCTGGCGCTCGGCCGATTTCCGCGTCGGCGACGTGCTGATCTTCAACTATCTGACCGCGCACGCCGGCCTGCCCAACCCGTCGGACGAGATCCGCTTGTCGCTCGACGTGCGGGCGATCCCGGCCTGGGCGCCGCAGCCGGTGATCGGTTCGGTCGATAACGTCCAGGGCGCCGACGTGACGATCCGCACCGAGGAGGACGAACTGGTCACTGTCCATCTGACCCGCGACACGCTGATCCGCGACATGAACCCCTGGCCGCGTATCCCGCTGGAGGATGTGGAGAAGATCGCCTATCCCGGCGCCCATGTCATGGCGATGGCCAGGGAAGACCGGACGGTCACGGTGCTGCGGCGGAATTTCTACTAAGTCCGGCTTCGGCCCCGACCTGCTCCCTTGCCGTCGCCGCACCCTTGTCCTAGGGGCACCGCTTCAAATTGGCGGCAGCTCTTGCGACGGAAATCCAGCCCATGTCCAAGTCCAAACTCCCGGACATCAAGAAGGTAGTACTCGCCTACTCCGGCGGGCTCGACACCAGCGTCATCCTCAAGTGGCTGCAGGTCACCTATAATTGCGAGGTGGTAACCTTTACCGCCGACCTCGGCCAGGGCGAGGAGCTGGAGCCGGCGCGGGCCAAGGCCAAGCTGATGGGCGTGCCCGACAAGCACATCTACATCGACGACATGCGCGAGGAATTCGTGCGCGATTTCGTCTTCCCGATGATGCGCGCCAATGCCCGCTATGAGGGCGACTATCTGCTCGGCACCTCGATCGCCCGGCCGCTGATTTCCAAACGGCTGGTCGAAATCGCGCACGAGACCGGCGCCGATGCGGTGGCCCACGGCGCCACCGGCAAGGGCAACGACCAGGTGCGCTTCGAGCTGTCCGCCTATGCGCTCGATCCCAACATCAAGGTCATCGCCCCGTGGCGGGAATGGGACCTGACCAGCCGCACCGCGCTGATTGCCTGGGCCGAACAGCACCAGATCCCGGTGCCGAAGGACAAGCGCAACGAAGCGCCGTTCTCCACCGACGCCAACCTGCTGCACACCTCGAGCGAGGGCAAAGTGCTGGAGGACCCCTGGGAGGAGACCCCGGATTACGTCTATTCGCGCACGATCAATCCCGAGGATGCGCCCGATAGCCCCGAATACATCACCCTTGATTTCGAACGCGGCGACGGCATGGCGCTGAACGGCGAGGCGATGTCGCCCGCCACCTTGCTCACCGCGCTCAACGAGCTCGGCCGCAAGCACGGTATCGGCAGGCTCGATCTGGTCGAGAACCGCTTCGTCGGCATGAAGAGCCGCGGCATGTACGAGACGCCGGGCGGCGAGATCTACGCCCGGGCGCATCGCGGCATCGAGAGCATCACGCTCGATCGCGGCGCGGCGCATCTGAAAGACGAGTTGATGCCCAAATATGCCGAGCTGATCTACAACGGCTTCTGGTTCGCGCCCGAGCGCGAAATGCTGCAGGCGGCGATCGATCACAGCCAGGAGAAAGTATCCGGCACGGTGCGGCTGAAGCTCTACAAGGGATCGGCCAGCGTGGTCGGGCGCAAATCGCCGAACAGCCTCTATTCGGAACGGCACGTCACCTTCGAAGACGACGCCGGCGCCTACGACCAGAAGGACGCGGCGGGCTTCATCAAGCTCAATGCCCTCCGGTTGCGCCTCTTGGCGCAGAGGGACAGTTAGCTCGATTTAGTCAAAGTCTGGATCAATCCTCCCCCACTGGGCGAGGGCTATCGCTTATTCGCGATTTTTCCATATTCCGTCACCCTGAACTTGTTTCAGGGCCCATCGTGCAGCAAGCGCGGCGCAAGCCGAATTGACGCAACCCGCGAGGCTATTTCCCCAAATCCGCGCTCTGGATGCGCCGAGAAATGGATCCTGAAGCAAGTTCAGGATGACGAACATTACGATTGAGCGTCAGAGCCCAAAAAGCAAATGGGGCCGGCATTGCTGCCGGCCCCATTATCGCCTGCGCCACTTACCGGCCAGCATCGGACACATCGGCACTTGAGAACTCCGCGCTTGGTCGCTGTGATGCTCGCCGAGCGCCGCTAGTGCATTCACACTGGGGGTGCTGCCTGCATCGCGATGCTCGTCGCATCGGACCCGACCGGCTTTGGGGGCGAACCCCCGCACGATCGTATCGCTTCATTCTCGGGCCAAACCCGGCTTGGCCTTGCAGCCTGCCCTGGTTCGCGTCCACTGCCCGGCACGCTTGCACCGGCGTCTGGTCCCGTCAGGCGTCCGGATCGGCTCCGGGGGAGCTTCACCTTTCGCCTGGCGGTTCCAAGGGCGGTTCGCTGGGTTTTTCCGTCAGGACGCAAGGACCTTGCGGACCTGCGCTCCCTGCCGGTTCCTGTCCGAAGCTCTTGTTCCGCTCCTTTCCGGTTTTGACGCCGGAGAGGGGCTTTCCTCATGCTCCATTCAGGCCACATCGAGCCTGCCGGTAACGGCGCGCCACTCGCTGCATCTGCGGTTCGCATGGCTTGCTCCGAAGAGCTGGCCAAACGGGTTTTCCGACGCTGCTGCGGGCATCGCTGCCACCCCGATCAGGTTGAAATTATCTTCCTCTTTCAGGTTGTTACACCTAGAAAAGTCCGTCGTTTCTTCCCTTTCGACAAGCAGAGGCTGCGCCTCCCAGGTGAGTCGCGCAAGCAAAAAATGAGGGTGTTATCCACAGTCGTGCGTATCATCGGTGGACAAGTGGGCCTGGCCTGTGGACGAATTTTTGCGACCGGCGATTTCGATCAAAAAAGCTGCATTGCCCTGAGCCCGAGATAGAGCGCTAACGCCAGCAGCACGGCCCCGATTACCCGCCTGACGCCGCGCAGCCGATGCCAGACAAACAGTTCGGGCACGGACCAGGCCGCTCCAAGCAAAACTATGCTGGCAGCTGCGCCGCCCAGGGCAGCAGACAGGGGTGCGCTCGATGCGACGCCGATTCCGAAGACAAGAAACCGCGCGGCGTCGGTCAGCTGGTAGAAGGCAAGCACCACCGCCAGCGCCGCCAGCGAATGCGTCGGCTCCTTCGCATCGCGGCCCGGCGAAAGCACCAGCGCCTCGCCGCCGGCAAAACCGAGCGCCAGCGCCGCGAGGAACAGCCGGGCATTGCCATTGGGAAGGCTGGGCGCGATCAAGGTGGCGGCCCAGCCGGCCAGGGCGCAAGAGGCGATGCTGACGATGACAGCGATAACCAGCAGTCCCGGTCGCGCGCCATGGCTTCGCACCAGCGACGCGAGGGCAATCTGGTCGCGCGCGCCGACTCCGGCCAGCAGCACGGCGATGAATGTGAGGATGTAGCCGGTCATAGCCTGACGAAACGGTCTCGATTGGGGCGATGGTCAAACTTGCGCGAAGCATGCAAATTGCACAAGGGCCCGCGCCCGCACAGCCCAGACGCCGAGCATCGACGACGGCTGCATCACCTGAGCACTGGCAGGTTCGCGATTGCTATGGCAGACAGCGGCAAGACCACAACCTGGGAGGGCGCACCGATGCAACCGGGAGCCGAACTCGATCTTCCTTACCTGACTATGGACGAGGACGCCTTCGCGGTGGACCCCTTCCCCCATTTCGCTGAGGCACGCGCCCGGCATCCGTGGCTGGCGCGCTGGACTCTGGGCTACGTCGTCACCGACTATCAGGCGATGCGCGATCTCTTCGCCATGGAAGAGAAGATGGGCATGCTCTACGACAATATCGTCGCGATCATGGAGGCCGAGGGCACGCCCTGGGGCAACTTCCAGCAGCGCCACATGCTCAACCAGACCGGCGCGGCGCACAAGCGCATCCGCGACATCCTCGCCCCCAGCTTCACCCCGCGGCAGGCCAATCTGCACCGCGGACTGATGCAGCAGGTGATCAACCAGTTGCTCGATGAATGGGCGCCCAGGCGCGCGTTCGATTTCGAGGAGTTTGCCTCCTTCTTCCCGATCACCGTGATGTGCCGCCTGATCGGCGCGGACCCGTCGGTGATCCCCGGCCTGCGCTCGGCGATGGAGGCGATCGGGCTGTCCACTTCCATGGACAAGCGCTGGCTGCCGGCGATGCAGCAGGGCGTGACGACGATGGAAGAGTTCGTCGACGGGCTGATCGCGGACCGGCGCGCAGGGCGCACCGGCGGCGGCGCGGAGCCCGATTTGCTCGACCTGCTGCTCCAGACCCAGGCCAGCGGCGGCGATCTCACCGAGCGCGAACTGGGCGACATCCTGATTTTCCTGTTCGTCGCCGGTTACGATACCTCGAAGAACATGATCACCCTGACCATGCGGCTGCTGCTCGACCGCCCCGACCTCTACCGCCGCTGCGGCGAGGACCATGCCTTCGCCCGCGCCGTGGTCGAGGAATCGTTCCGCTATGCGAGCACGACATCTTCGCAGCGGATCATGCGCGAGGATATCGTCTATCGCGACACGGTGCTGGAAAAGGACTCCATCGTCTGGTTCCCGCTCAGCGTCGCCTCCCACGATCCGCGCTATGCCGAGCATGCCGACAGCTTCGATCCCGAGCGCAAGCGCGACAAGCCGCACATCGGCTTCGGACTCGGCGGGCATTTGTGCCTGGGGCAATATATTGCCCGCGCACAGATCCACGAGGGCATGCACCTGATTGCCAGGCGGCTGCGCAACCCGAAGTCGCCGGGGCCCTTGGGTTATCGCCCGTTCCCCGGCACCTGGGGACTGCGCGGCCTGCCGATCGAGTTCGAGCTGGAGGAAGTTCCGGCGTGAGCCAGTCCTGACAGGCTCAGCCGCCCGGCACGTGGCGGCCCCAGTCGAACGGCACCACGACATAGAACGGTGCCGCCAGCAGGCCTTCCACTTCGCCCGAGGCCCAGCGCGCCTGCATCGCTTCGCCAAGCGGGCCCGCGCATTCGACCGGGTCCTCGTCGAGGTAGCAACAGGTGATCTGCAGCCCGGCGGAATTGCCGCCATAGCCTTCTTCGCTGCCCTTGTACCACCACACGCCGGCTACACCCGGCAGGTCGATCAGCGAGGCGGGGGAGGCATGGCCGCGCTCGAACATCAGCCAGACGCCTTTCGCGGGCCGCCACGGGATGACATCCTCCCCGGCGACGGCGCGCGGTGCGGCGATCTTGCCTGCCCTGTCTCCGGTCAGATAGCCGACCGAGGGCAGGCGGTGCTGCATCCGTCCCGCAACATCAAGCGCTGCACCAAGATCGTTGAAGCCGGGCATGCTCTGTGCACCGGTAAACTGGTAGTTCATCACATGATCGACCGCGTCGAAGCGCTCCACGCTCGCCGCCCGGGCCTTGCGGCACTCGGGCGTCGAGACCAGCCGCAGCGTGCAGCGAAGCTCGGGCAGGCGGTACTGCTCGGGCCGGTGATCCATCGAATGCCATTCGAGGTATTCGGCATCGCGGCCATCGGGATCGCGCGCCGACAGCGAAAAGAAGGCGAAGCGGATCGATGCCGGCCCGGTGGCGAGCACGCCGGGTAATTGGGCGGTGGGAGTTCCAAGAAGTTCCATGGCGCAGACTATCGGCCGATCTCTGGACGCGAGTCAACGTGCTTGACCCCCGCCCGCCCTTGTGAAACCAATACGGCCCCAAAAGCATAAGCGGGAGAGTGCGGTGGAGGTGGCGGAGGCGGTCGCGCCGGCCGGGCAGCGGATCATCCGTGGCGGCGGAGCCGATGGCAGCCGGGTGCTTGCCGAAGCGCGGCAGCGGACATTGTGGCAGGCATTGACCGATGTCGCCGGGCACTATCCGGAAAAGGTGGCGCTGGTCGCAGCCGACGACGCCGGTGAAGTGCGGCGGATGACCTACGCCGAGCTCACCGCGCGCATCCTGGATTTCTCCGCCGGCCTTGCCATGACCGGCGTGCGGCGCGGCGACCGGGTGGTGCTGTGGATGACCAATTCGCTCGAGTGGATTGTCGCCGCGCAGGCGGCAATGCGGCTGGGCGCCGCGCTGGTGCCGGTCAACACTTTCCTCAAGCCCGCGGAAATCCGCTATATCGTCGAACAATCGGGCGCGCGGCACCTGATCATGCTCGATGCTTTCCGCAAGCTCGATTTCCCCGCGATGCTGGCCGAAATATGCCCGGCCTTTGCCGGGGCGGACCAGCCCGGCAACCTCAACGAGCCCTCGCTGCCTGACTTGCGCCACGTGCTGATGCTGTCGCGCAGCGGCAAGCGCCATCCCGGTACGCACGATTTCGCGACTATCGAGGCCGCAGGAGCGGCCTGGTCCCCCTCCCGCTTGCGGGAGGGGTTAGGGGAGGGCCTGTTGTCCGACCCAACCATAACAGGCCCTCCCCCGGCCCCTCCCGCAAGCGGGAGGGGAGTAAACTGGCATGACATCGCCGACGCCATGGCCTCCGCCGTCCGGCCCACCGACCTGGCCATGGTCAAATATACCTCGGGCAGCACCGGCTTTCCCAAGGGCGTGATGCTCGATCAGGGCGGGCTGGTGGCAAGCGGCATCATCCACGCCCGCCGGGTCGATGCCGATGCGGACACCGTGTTCTTCTCGATGATGCCGTTCTTCCATGGCGGCGGAAGCATCTGGGGGCAGATGACCACCTTGATGAACGGCGGCACGCTGGTGTTCACCGAGGCTTTCGATCCGGCGCTGGCGGTGCAGCTGATTGACGAAGAACAGGCGACCATGCTGTTCGGCGTGCTCGCCGCCGAAGTGGTCGAGATCGCGCTTGCGCAGGGCAAGAGCTTCCCCTCGCTGCGCACCGGCCACGTTCCCAACGAGGACGGGCGCAGGGTCTTCCCCAACATCGATTTCAACATCATGCCCTTCGGCCTGACCGAAACCTATGGCCCCGCCGCCGCGACCAGCCGCCGCGATCCGGCGGACAAAGCCGGCAGCTCGGGCACGCTGCTCGACGGCAACGAGCTGCGCGTGGTCGATCCCGAAACGCTGCAGGACGTCGCCCCAGGCGAGACCGGCGAGGCCTGGATCAGGGGTAATGTCACCGCTGGCTACTGGAACAAACCGGCCGAAACCGCCAAACTGTTCACCGATGACGGCTGGATGCGCAGCGAGGATCTGATCGCGGTCGATGAGGATGGCTTCATCCGCTACGCCGGGCGGATCAAGCTGATGCTCAAGGTCGGCGGCGAGAATGTCTCGATCGAGGAAGTCGAAAACGTCGTCGAAAGCCACAATGACATCGCCCATTGCGGCGCCACCGGCGTGCCCGATGAGCGGCGGCAGGAAGTGGTGCGGGTCTATGTCGTGCGCCGCACTGGCCACGCCATTTCGGAAGCGGAGCTGCGGGCCTGGCTGGAACGGCGCCTCGCCCGCTTCAAGCAGCCGCGCGACATCCTGTTCGTCGATGCCCTGCCCCGCCTCGCCAATGGCAAGATCGACCGGGTGACTCTGCAAAGCATGGCTGATGAGGACGTCGCGAAATGAGCAGGAACTACGGCCCCGTAGACGACTTCACTGTCTTCGAACTATACCCGGACGTGCAGGTCAACCGCGACAATGTCGAATATTACCGGGGCCTTGCCGAACAGAAGCTGCTGATCAACCGCTGCGGCGATTGCGGCACCTGGGTCTATCCGCACCGGCCGATCTGCTGCGAGTGCTGGTCGTGGAATATCAAGGCCGAGGAAGTCAGCGGTCTCGGCACGGTGTTCATGTGGACCACGCTGATGCAGCAGCGCAGCCCATCCGCCCCGATGGAGCCGATGCCGGTCGCCGCCGTCGAATTCGCCGAGCAGAAAGGCCTGCGCTACCTCTCGCGCATCGTCAATTGCGCGCCCGAGGACATCTATCATGACATGCCGGTGCGGCTGACCTGGATCGAGATCGGCAATCTGGAGTGGCCGGCTTTCGAGCCTTTTTCCGGGGCCCCCCGCTGATGGCCCGCAATCCGCTGAAGGACCAGCTCGCCATCGTCGGCATCGGCTCCTCGCCCTATGGCCGCGACTTGCAGCGCTCGCACCTCTCGCTGGGGCTGGAAGCCGCGATCAAGGCGATCCGCGACGCCGGGATCGACAAGAACCAGATCGACGGCATCTGCGGCTCGGGGATGACCCCGCTGGCGCAGGGCGGCTCGGGCTTCCTCTCCTTGCAGGGAGCGCTGGGAATCGATGAGATCACCTGGGGCAAGAATAGCTGGCTCGGCTCATGCTTCGTCTATGCCGCCGAGGCGGTGTTCTCGGGCCTGTCCGACTACTGCCTGGTGGTGCAGACCTACAACCGCGATCCCGGCATGTCGCGCTCGGCCTGGGCCGATCCGTTCCGCCGCAATCTCACCAAGTTCGGCGACATCGGCGGCGATATCGGCGGCAGCGATTTCGCCAAGCGCTGGGTCCATTCGGGCGAGCCCTATGCCGCCTGGATGCGCCGCTACATGCACGATTACGGCACCAACAAGGATGCCTTCGCCTACCTTGCGGTCAATTCGCGCAGCCATGCATCGCGCAATCCCGCCGCCGTGATGCAGCAGCCGATCACGCTGGACGACTACTACGCCTCGCGCACGATCTGGGAACCGATGCAGATGCTCGACATGGACGTGCCCGTCGACTGCGCCGAGGCCTTCGTCATCACCACCGCCGAGCGCGCCCGTGACCTGCCCAACAAGCCGGTCACTATCCATGCCATGACACTTGGCGGCACCCGGGTCGGCGAATTCTACGAAAATTCCCTGCCATGGACCGAAAACGCCTTCTGGGTGACGCTGAAAGGCCTGTGGGCGCGCAGCGAACTGACCCTCGCCGACATCGACCTGTTCTTCCCCTACGACGGCTATACCATCGACGGGGTCGGGGTCACCGAAGCGGCGGGCTATTGCAAGCCCGGCGAATGCGGCGATTTCTTCAAGGACAACTGGGACGATGCGCGCCAGGTGCTTCGGCTGAATGGCAGGACCGAAGTGATGACCATGGGCGGCGGCATCGGCATGGGCCGGGCCGGAGGCGCCAATTATTACAGCGAGGCCATCCGCCAGATGCGCGGGACCGAAGGCGAGCGGCAAATCGCAGAGGTGCCCAAGGCCGCGCTGATTGCCATCGGCAGTTTCTTCCACGATCCCTCCGCGATGGTATTGAGGGCCTGAGGCGGTGGCCAGAAAGCCCGCTCCCGCGCGCGCCAGGGAAAAGCCGGTCATGACCGAGCGCCGCGAGCGCATTCTAGAAGCGGCGATGAACCGCTTCGCCGAATTCGGCTTCAACGCCACGACCGTGCGCCAGATCGCCGACGACGTCGATCTGCTCTCGGGCAGCCTCTACCACCACTTCGCCACCAAGGAGGAAATGCTCGACGAGATCCTTCGCGAGGCGGTAATCCGGCTCCACGATGCGATGGTGCGGATTGCCAGCGAGCCGCACGATGCCGAGCAACGCCTGGTCGCGCTGATTCTGGCCAATCTGCGCGAACTGGCAGCGCACCAGGCGGTCCACGCGATCCTGTTCTATGAGCGCAAGTTTATCCGCCGCAGCCCCGATTTCGACTACGTCAATACGGCGCGACGGGAAATCTACGACGCCTGGCGCAAGGTGATGGACGACGGCGTCCGCGATGGCATGTTCCGCGCCGATCTCGATGTCTTCTTCACCATCTCGACAATCGTGCGCATGCTCAACACCGGCGCCGACTGGTACCGGCATGAGGACGGATCGGCGCTGGACACCCGGGCCAACCTTTCTCTCGACGAGCTGGCGGACTTCTATCTGGACTTCGTCCTGCGCTCGATCCGTACCACCGAACGTGCGGATGCACCGGTCCCGCGCGAGGCCGCAGAGCGGCTGTCGGGAGAGACTGCAAATTCATAAACCAAGCGCTTGCTAACAGATTGCCGACGTGTATTGTTCCGCCCTGACAACGAGTTCGAAATCCCGTTCCCGCAAAGGGAAGGGCCAAGGGGTGGGCTGCATCGGGAGAGGATGCACAGATGGCCGCAAGGCCGCATGCCCACCCCTTACTAACTCCCAAATCGCATTCGACATTGCCAGGCCTTGGCTACATAGTCGCCGTGCTGGCGCCCAACGAGGCAGCTAGCGGGGAGAACGCGGATGCACGTCGCGGACGAAGGCAAGGCGGACGATGGAAGGGCCGGAGACGGCTCGGAAGGCACGCTCGATTTCACCGGCAAGCTGCTGATCCTGCTTAGCGGAATCCTGTCGGCTTTGTGTCTCACCGCGATCAATTCGGTGCTGCCGAGTATCGAGAAAGAGCTGGCGCGTGGCCCCAATGACGCCATGCTGGTCAAGCAGCTGCTCGGCGCGGTGGCTCTCGCCATGGCGGCGGGCGCGCCGCTGGGCGGCTATCTTGCCGACCGGATCGGCCTGCGCCGCACGCTGTTCATCGCCGCCTCGGTCTATACTGTGGCCGGGACTGCCGGACTCTACCTTTCCAGCCTGCCCCTTCTGCTCGTTTCGCGCCTGTTCCTGGGCCTTGCGGCTGCGGCAATCCAGGTGCTTGGCCTGACCATGGTCAACACCCAGCTTTCCGGCAATGCGCGCGCCAGATGGATGGGGCTGCATGTCTCGGTCGCCATTTTCGGCACGCTGTTCATCATGCCGATCGCCGGCCTGCTGGGCGAGATCAGCTGGCGGCTGCCATTCGTCCTTTACGGCGGCGGCGCGGCGCTGCTGGTCGGCCTGCTGTTCGGGCGCGGCGTGGCGGCGCCGGCAGCCATCAAAGCCGAACCCGCCGCAGCACTGCCCGCCGGGCCGGGCATACTGTCCTGGTTCCCGTGGCACTATCTGGTGCTGTCGTTCGCGATCGGCGCGATGACAT
The DNA here is from genome assembly GCA_963775115.1 of uncultured Alphaproteobacteria bacterium. Taxonomy (GTDB): domain Bacteria; phylum Pseudomonadota; class Alphaproteobacteria; order Sphingomonadales; family Sphingomonadaceae; genus Novosphingobium. Next base: position 224,091 of record CAVZHP010000003.1, on the reverse strand, counting down.
TCCTGCCGACTGTCTCGATCCCATTCCAGCTGCGCGAACAGGCGGGGGCGACGCCTTCGACGATCGCCTATGTGCTCACCGGCTGTTCGGTCATCGGGGCGATCATGGCGTTCAACTATGGCCGCGCCCGCCTGGTCATGTCTGCGCACGCCGCATTTGTCCTGTGCTTCGGCCTTACGGCAACCGGGGCATTGATCGCCGCCAGCGCCACGAGTTTCATCGGCGTGCTGGCAGGCATCGGCCTCCACGCAGTCGGCGCCGCCTGGTTCGTGCCCAACATCATGACATCGCTGGGATCGAAGGTCACCCGCGAGCAGCAGGGCCGCGCCGCCGGTCTGGTCAAAACGCCGCACTTCCTCGCCATGCCGATCTGCGTCTTGCTGGTTCAGCCATTCGTCAAGCAATATGGCGAAGTGATCGCGATGAAGGCGGTCGCCGTCATCGGGCTGGGCATGTTCGTGGTCATGCTGGCGCGGATGCTCGTCGGCGACAGGAAACAGCCGGTCCCTGCGGAGTAAGCTTACCTGACCCGATTCATTCTTTCGTTGGATCGGGATAGATGCCGCGCAACTCCGCAAAAGCCTTACCCGGCCCCTCGGCCAGCCTTGCCTCGATGCACTCGCAGACATCGTCGGGCGTCATCGCGCTGGTATCGAGTTCGAGATCGTAGATCTGGTTGGCATAGGCATGGTCGTAGAACCACGGGCCGGCAGCGGCCAGTTCGCTGCCGAGCGCGGCAAGTATCTCCGGGCCGGCTGCGTCCATCGCCTCGCGAATAGGATCGGGGATGAAGTGGATCTCGCGGCTCGTCACCCGAAGTTCCAGCACCGCGCGCGGGGGCTTAAGGTTGACGAACAGCACCGGCACATCGGCCATGCGCCAAATGGCGTCCTGCAGCACCGGCGGATCGACGAACATCAGGTGGTCAACCACCATGTTCTGCCCGGTCCTGGCCGCTGCCGCGACCATCGCGTGCATCGCAGAGAGCGCCTTCATGCAAACCGGGCCATACTTCGTCGGCTGATAGCCTTCCTCCTTGCGGGTACCGAACATGGTGAACTTGGCCGGGACCAGCGTGCCAACGGTGAGGTCCATGCCGAACATCAGCCAGCTCTCCTGCGCGCGGCGAGCCAGATGGGCGCAAGTTGTGGTCTTGCCGGACCCCGACGTTCCGGAGATGAGAACGATCTGTCCGTTCATTTCCCGCCCCTCACCATGGCGCGGAACTGCTCCATCGGCTGAAATTCCTGGATGTCGCCCCAGCCCTTCAGGCCATTGCCGAAATCCACTTCGAGCAGCGACCAGACCACCTGCACGCGCGGGTAGAAATTGACCATGAGGTCGCTGCACGACCGAGCCTTCACATCCAGCGTGCGGCCACTTTCGTCTTCTAGCACAAGGTCGAACAGCCGCGGCGTGACTTCGCCCATTTCGGTGACCACTCGTCTACCGCCGACGAGCGAAGACGTCACGCCATCGAGCTTGAGAAAGCCGCCGACCACCCGCATTTCGTCGCTTTCGCCCATGACCTGGGCGTGAAAGGCATTGTCCGCGTCGGCGATCGCCCAGAAGTAGCTGCCGCGCTTGACCCCATCCATCTGCCGCACGCCCCACGAGCTGTCGCGCAGGGCGTAGCAATCTACCTCCATGCGCTCGCCGTGCAGCTCCAGCCAGCCGGTGGCCCGGCCCATCTGTTCGAGGTGCATCCGGTTCTCGGCGCTCATCCCCGTCGCCTCGATCTCCATGCCGAGGAAATGGTGCGGCGGCTCGATCCCCTTCCATGCCAGGTCGAACTTGAAATGCGGCTGATCGTACCGCAGCCGGTATTGCCGCTGCGGCTCTTCGACACGCACTTCGAGCGAGGTGTGTGAACGGAAATCGAACTTGTTGCCTTCCGGCATCGTCTGGAAGTGATGCCAGTCGTAATAGAGGCAGTCCCACGGATTGGCCCCCGATCCGTCCCACAGCACCGGACCGCCCATCAGCAAATTCATGTTCGGACGGAAGAAATAATAGACCATGCCGTGAATTTCTCTCTCGGGGATCGAGAAGGAGAACCAGCAGCTTTCGTTCCAGTATAGGTCGTCGGTCGCGGTCGGGCAGAAGCGGTCGATGTCGAGGTTGGTGCTCATATCCTCATCCTCCCATGAATGCCGGGCTGATCGCTCCGGTATAGACCCCGCTGGCGAAGCCCTGGTCGGTCAGCAGGAAGGCGCCGGAGACCGCACCGCACAGCGGGCTGTTGATCAGGATCAGCGGCCAGGCTTGTTCCTCCGCCGTCGCCATGCGGCCAAGCGAGGGGAACGGCCAGGCCTTGATGAAGTCGTCGGTCATGATCTCCGAGGACATATCGACGAAGGCGGTCTTGGTCGGGCACGGGCCGATGGCGTTGAGGCGGATGCGGCGGCTATTGCCCAGCTCGACTGCCGCGTTCTGCGTCCACACCACCAGCATTTCCTTCGAGCTGGTATAGCCGTCGCGCACCCGGGTATCGGGGTCGGCCTCGCACCAGGCATAGGCCTCGTCAGGGTCAGTGATCGCCAGCATTTCCAGGTTCTGGGCAAGATGTCCCTGCCAGCCCATTGCCGCATCGGACGAGATCAATGCGATTCCTGCGCCGTCGGCGAGCGAAGGCAGCACCGACTCGACGAAAAGCCGCGTGCCGATGTAGTTCACCCGCATGCAATACATCGGCCCCTTGATATGCGGGGGGAGACCCGCGCAGGGGAACAGGAAGTCGATCGGCGCGATCGCCTTCAGGGCATCGGCAGTGGCGCGGACCTGATCGAAATCCGATAGGTCGCACAGGTAGAAACGGTTGTGCGCTACCTTGGGCTCCTGGATATCGACGATATGCACATCGGCGCCCAGATCGCCGAGAATCCGCGCCGTCGCCTCGCCCATGCCGGAGGAGCCGCCGGTGACGACGACCGTCTTGCCGCGATATCCCAGTCCGTCCAGATTGCTCATTTGCCTCTCCACGATTGCGTTTGGCGCGATCCTAGATAGCGTGCGGGGACACGCAAGGGAGAAGACTGAATGGGCAGGATATTCGTCATTACCGGCGGCGGCACCGGCCTTGGCCGGGCTTTCGCACGCACGCTGGCAGCGGACGGCGAAACGGTGGTGCTGCTCGGGCGGCGGCTCGACAAGGTGCAGGCAGTTGCGGACGAAGTGGGCAATGGCTCATGGGCTCACAGCTGCGATATCGCCGATCCCGCCTCGGTCGATGCGGCATTTGCCGAGATCGCCAGACGCTGCGGCAAAATCGACGGGCTGATCAACAACGCCGCGTTCTTCACCCCGTTCCTGATCGAGGATGCACCCGCAGACGAAGTCGATGGCATCATCGACATCAACCTCAAGGGCGCGGTCTGGTGCTGCCGCGCGGCGATACCGCTGCTGGATCGCGGCGGCATTATCGTCAACGTCGGCAGCGAGGGGGTGATGAACCCCACCGCGATGTTATCGGTCTATCAGGCGAGCAAATGGGGGCTGGAACGCTTCACCAAGGCATTGTTCGCCGAACTTGCCCCGCGCGGCATTCGCGTGACAATGCTGCGTGCCTGCAAGATGTACGACGAGGATTCCACCTGGAATGTGAGTCCCGAGCGGATGAAGCAATTCGGCGAGGAAAACGCGAAGCGCGGCTGGAACCCAGGCAAGCAGGCGATCGCCCGGTTCGAAAGCGCCGGCGCGCAGATCAGGTGGCTGGTCAACCTGCCGCCGGATGTGGCGGTGCCGGAAGCGCTTCTGGAAGCGCGGTTTGCTTAGGCCGTAAGCGGCACAAACCGCCTCACCCCGCCCTCATCGCGCAGATAGCCGGCATGCGGCGCGGCGAAGTGGGCGGGGATAATCAGCGCACCCGTCGCAACGAATGCCTCGATCAACCGCTGGCGCGAAGCTACTGTAGCCGCATAGTCCTCGCAGGTCTCGGCATCGAGCTCTGGATGGAGCAGTTCGAGCGGGTGGTGGAAAGTATCGCCGGTGAACCAGGCCTCGCTCCCCGCGGATGTCAGATGCAGCGCGGTATGGCCCAATGTGTGGCCGGGTGTGGAAACCGAGGCCAGGCTCGGCGAAATGCGGTGGTCGCCCGGGATCACCTCGGCCAGCCCGGCCTCGAGGATCGGCAGAACCGAGTTCTCGAATATCCCCGCGTTAAGCGGTGTGTGCTTGTAGTCCGCCCGCCGGAAATCCCAGCGATCGACCTCGCGCCGGGCCATGTAATAGCGCGCCTTGGGGAAGGTCGGAACATAGCGGCCATCGCGCAGATGGGTGTTCCAGCCGCAATGGTCGGAGTGAAGATGGGTGCAGAACACCGCATCGACCTGTTCGGGCCTGATCCCGGTGGCGGCGAAGCGTTCGATGAAGGGTGTATCGAGCATGTGGAACAGCGGGAAGTCCGGCAAGTTGAGGCCGTTGCCGACGCAGGGATCGACCACTGTCACGCGGCCGTCGGCAATGACGATGAAGCTCTGGACGACCATTTCCCAATTATGATCGGCATCGGCCCATTGCGGGAACAGCCAATCGGCATTCCGCGCGATGATCTCCTCGCTCGCCCCGAACATGGCGAGCGGAAACGGGGCGGAGAGTTCCTCCACACGGTGGATTACGGACTGGCCAACAGTGAAACTGTTCATCACAACCTCCCCATCTTCTCCAGTTCCCTGAACCCCTCGATCATTGCCGCCTTGGCCGTATTCGCCGCCGGAAAGCCGCAATAAGGAATGGTCGAGAAGAATACTTCCTCGATCTCCGCCCGGGTCAGCCCGTTCGCCACGCCCATGATCGTGTGATAGCGGATTTCGTCGAACGAGCGCTGGCCGATGCACATGCCGAGCACGGCCAGGCTGCGGTCGCGCCGCGACAGTTTGTCCTCGCGGGTCCAGACTTGGCCGAAGGGCAGTTCCATCGAGAACTTGATGTGCAGCGCGGTGAAATCGTCTCCCGATTCCGCGCCCTTGCGGCAGCCCTCGGCCATCTCCGGCCCATAGACATCGGCGAAAATCGCCAGGCCTTTCTCGAAGTCTTCGTCCATCGATCCCGCTCCCTATCCTACCTGTTGCAGCGCTCCGCCTTGCTCAGAGGATGCCCGCATCGCATCGAGCACCTGCATCGAGGCGAGGCCGTCGCGGAAGGTCGGCACCGGCACCGGCGACTTGCCCGCGCGGCCTTCGATGCCGTCGCGCAACGCTTCGCAGAAGCGGGTGAACGGCCCGATTTCGAAATGCGAGACACGGCCTGCCGAGTTCGGATCGGCGGCGGGCGGAGGCGGCGGCAGAACCAGATCTTCCGGCACCTCCAGTTCGCGTGAGCCTGCCTTGTCGGCAACCATGACCTTGCCGCCTTCGGTCCACACCGTGCCTTTGGTCCCGGCGCAGCGCCACATTGTCGCCATCGGCCCCCAGGCGCCGGCCGATTGCTGCATCGAGCCCTCGACGCCGCCCTTCATCCGGAAACGCATCGAATAGGTATCCTCGCAGTCGGCCTCGCGGTCGGAGACGAGCAGCAGATTGGCGCTGAGCGATTCAAACTCGCCCAGCCAGGCGCGGATCTGGTCGATCATGTGCGAGCCCCCTGCCCCCAGCCAGCCGCCGCCTTGCCCCGGATCGAACCACCATTTCGGCAGTGGCGTTTCGGGATCGGCGCAGAACTGGATGAACTGGTCGATCACCAGGAACCGCGGCTCGCCGATCATGCCCTCGGAAATGGCCCGGCCGAACAGCGCGCGGTCGGGCATCCAGCGGAATTCGTGGGCGACCATATGGAACACCCCGGCCTTCTCCGCCGCATCGAGCATCGCCTTCGCCTCACCGGCATCGAAGGCGAAGGGCTTTTCGCAAACCACATGGCAGCCGTGGGCGATCGCCTTGAGGGTAAGCTCCTTGTGGGTGCTGGGCGGCGTGGCGATTGTCACCACCTTGGCGCCGGTCCTGGCAATCGCTTCATCGAGATCGGTGAACCAGGCGGGAATGCCGTTCTGCCCGGCACGCTTTTCGGTCTTGCCCGGATTGGACCCGACCAGACCGGCGACCTCGAAACCGGCGGCGCGCAGGGCGGGCACATGGATGCGGCAGCCGAACCCGGTGCCGGCGACGATGGCGGGGATAGGTGAACTCATCGTAACTCTCCATTCTCGTCACCCTGAACTTGTTTCAGGGCCCATTTCGCCTCGCAATCGGAGCGCTGACAAAGGACAACTTCCCTCACCGTTCGGTTCTCTCATGCTAGCTCTGTCCTTGCGGCCCGATGGGCCCTGAAACAAGTTCAGGGTGACGGTCATAGTGTGGTTGCTATGAGAAAATCACATGCAGACATGCACTTTGGTCTCGTTGTTCGAACCCCGCAGCACGTCCATCATCCTGGGCAGGTCCGCCAGCGGAATATCGTTCGAAATGATCGCCTTGGGATCGCAATGGCCCTTATCCATCTGGTCGGCGATGTAGTGGAATTCCTTCATCGAATAACCGACGGCAAAATGGATCGATGCGCATTTGTAGCTGGCCATGCCGGGGATCAGCGGATCGGGCGAGGTGCAGAAGCCGAGGCTGACGATCTTGCCGAACTGCGCGACATGCATCACCGCCTTGGACAGCATGCCTTCCGCGCCGACTCCCTCGATCACAACCTGCGGGCTTCCGGCCAGGGCTTCGATCACTTCGCCCACTTCGTTGTCGCCGAACGCAATGAAAACGTCTGCGCCCATTTCGAGACAGAGATCCTTGCGGCGGTCCGATCGCGACATCGCGACGATCCGTCCCGCACCCAGCCGCCGCGCCCAATAGATGGCATAGAGCCCGACGCTGCCGCCGCCGAGCACAAGCACCGAATCGCCAGGCTGGATTTGCGCCATCTTTACGCCATACAGGCCAATCGCCAGCGGCTCGATCAGGGCCCCGTCGGCCATCGACAGCACCGACGGCAGCCTGGTCGCGACGTTGGTCGGTACGCGCGCAAATTCGGCAAAGCCGACCATGCCCGGTCCGGGACTGTTGAGGCACAGCACATTGTTGCCGTGCGACCGGCACGAAGAGCACTCGCCGCAAGCGATCGAGGGCAGCACGGCGATGCGGTCGCCCAGCCTAAAGTCCGTGACGTTCTTGCCGACTTCGACGATTTCGCCCGCGTATTCGTGGCCGAACTGGGCGTTCTCGCCGAAATCGAACATCGCGCCTCGGGTGAATGAGGTGTCGGTGCCGCAAATCCCGCAGCGCGCAACCTTGATGATGACGTCGTTCGCGCCGGGCTGCGGATCGGGGATATCCTCGATAGTAATCGGCTTGCCGTGGCCGGGGTAGATTGCCGCCTTCATTTGATTTTCTCCACCAGATCGAAACGCTGGATGTAATCGCCGTACTGCTCGCGCACACGCTCAGCGGTCATGCCGTAATCGGCAAGGTCGTAGTTGTGAACGCCGTGTTGCAGCTCGGGCTTGTCCTCGATCCGCTTCGCGAATGCAGCGCGCAGATCATCGCCGATATCCATGCCGATAAAGCTGTAGATGCGTTCCAGCTCGCCCATCGGATTGCGGTGAAAGTCACCATGAACGATGTCGATCACTTGCCCTGGATGTGCTCCGCGAACCTTGTCCGACCGGCGGATGTCGCGCGCCCATTTTGCCACCTCGCGGGTCAGCATGTTCTGGGCGCGCTGCTCGAACCGGCCTTCCTCGTAGATCGGATGCAAATGCATCAGCAGCGCGACCAGCGAGGGGATCGCCTTGGCCGGATCGCGGTGGGTCTGGATGACTTTTGCATCGGGATATATCGCGAACAGCAGTTCGAGCTGCTCGATATGGCCCGGGTTCTTCAGCAGCCAGCGCTTGTCCGGCTCGTTCATGCCGATCAGCTGGACGCATTTGTAGTAGTAGTCGTAAGCCGCATCTTCCTGCTGGGTCTGGCGCCAGGCATCGTAGGTCGGGGTCGACCAACTGCCGCAGGCCCAGATGTTGCAGTTGAAACTGTGCCACAGGATCATGCAGCACTCGTGGACTTCCTCCGCCGCCCGGTGATGCGCGGCACGCTGTTCCGGCGCAGCAGCATATTGCGCGTCGAGGCTGGCGACGGTCTTGCGGAATTGCGGATAGTCGGCCCAGCGGTCCATCGGCGGGCGCGGCATGGGTGAGTCGATCAGCCACGATTGCAGGCCCTGAAAGCGCGGATCGACCGCCATCAGCCGGTGCAGCGCGGTAGTGCCGGTGCGCGGCACGCCGACGATGACGACGGGATCGAGGATCGGCCTGGCGTCGAACCCGGGATTTTCCTTCATCGATTTTATCGCCGAGGCCCGGCTGCGCAAGCAACTGACCACCTGCCCCCAGGCGAGGCGGCGGCCCTGCTCGTGGAAATGCGGGTCGTAGTCCATCGACTGCAGCATGACCGTGAGGCCGGGGAGGTAATCGCCGGGGCCGAAGTCGGTGGTGCCGAGTTCCTTCGCGACCAGATCGTGGAGCTGGTCCGAGGCGGTGCGGAACTGCGCGGGGGGATCGTAGCTGGCGTCCATGATTACAAAACCTCACGCATCGGGAATCCCTCCCAGATTGGGTCCGCCATCGACCGCGATAGTCTGCCCGGTGATATAGCTCGCCGCATCGCTGGCGAAGAAGACGATCATGTTGGCCATCTCGTCGGGCGTGCCGGTGCGGCCCAATGGCATGCCCTTGCTGAGCGTCTCCATTTCGAGGTTGGCCACTTTCCAGGCATCGAGCACGCGGGGACTGGCGATCGCCCCGGCGGCGACGCAATTGGCGCGGATGCCGTATTTGCCCCATTCGGCCGCTGTCACTTTGGTGAACATCTGGAGCGCCGATTTGGCGGCGGAGTAATGGGCCCCGCCCTTCACCCCGTTGATCCCGGCCCCGGAGGAAATGCTGACAATCGCGCCAGACTTCTGCACGATCATGTGCTTTCCAGCCTCGCGGGTGAGGATGTAGGCGCTCTTGACGTTGAGGTCGAAGATCGAATCCCAGCCCTTGGTCGGGATGCTCTCTAGCGGTCCCATACGGGTGCCACCGGCATTGTTGATGAGCACATCGACCCGGCCGAACGCGTCCACCGTGCGCTGGACCAGCTCGATACAGGCCGCTTCGTCTTTCACATCGGTGGGCACGGCAAGGCACTCGCTGCCGCTTTCCTTTGCAATCCGCGCCGCCGCCGCCTCCAGCTCATCAACCGTGCGGCTGCAGATGACGACCTTGGCCCCCAGCTTCGCCAGTTGCAGCGCGGTCGCATAACCAATCCCGGTTGCTCCGCCGGTGACAATCGCGACCTTGCCGGTGAAATCGAGTTGTTCGGTGATCATCGAATTACCACCGCCTCCGCCGCTGGCAGGCTTTCGCGCGGATGCGCAATTCCTCGGCGCGTTGTTCGGGGGTAACTACCGGAGTATCGGCGGGCAAATAATCGCGCAGCTTGGCCAGCTTCACGCGCTGAATCGTTGGCAGCGGCTCGCTGTCGCAATCGTACCAGCGCCCGTAGATGCCGCCCTCCGTATAGCCCGCCGGATCGAGCCAGTTGGGCACGCCGGGATCTTCCAGCGCAATTACCGCGCGGAATTTTCCGTCGCTGGATAGCGCGGCCATCGCCCCGTTGGTGCTGGACAGGCGATAGACATATTCGAGCGAATTGAAGAGCGGATCGTTGAGCTGGATATTCCAGTAAGGCGCGCGCGCCGGAATCTCTGTCTCGATAATCAGCGCCTCGCCTTCCTCCAGCTGGAAGTTGGCCGGCCAGTAGGTCTGCTTGGCGAGCGCGCCGGGCATGCGGATCGGCTCGAACACATTATAGCCGACGCGGTCCATCACCCCGTTCTGCATCTTGAAATATTGCTTGGTCTTGCGCGCGGGAAACTTCGCCATTTCCTGGATACGGTGCAGGATTTGCTCCGGCGTATAGCGCGGCTTGGGCGGGACCGGATCCAGGCATTCGATCGACAGCACCGGATCGATTTCGCTGGCCCAGTCATACATCCGGTAGCGGGTAAACATGCCGGTGGCGATCGGGTGGATCGGTGCCCAATTGCCGGTGTAGCCTTTGGGGCGTTCGGCGCTGAAGACGATCTCGAATTCTGCGCCCAGCGCGATGCCGAAATCGTCGCAATCGGCTTCGTTATGCCCGTTGGGCTGCGGAATTTCGTCATAGGTGCCCGACAGCGCCGCCTGGGTGGTGAAGCTCAGAATCTTACAGGTCCCGCGATTGCCCGAGACCCGGTAGGTTAGATCACCCCTTATCGGCGACTGCACATAGATGTCGTCCGGATTGGGCTGCAGTGAGAACACCGGGTTCCACAGCGGCGCCCAGTCCGGGTGCTCGGCGTCGGCATGGAAATACATGAAATAGGCGTAGGACAGGCTGGTCATCGTCTGGCGGTAGATATCGGCGCGGAATGCGGGATCGTCCGGATGCCAGGTGTCCTGAAGATTGCCGACCGCGCCTTCGAGATCGGCGAGATAGGTCAGGATCGACGGCGCGATCTCGGTGGTCATTGTTCTGGCCTCGCCCTTGGGAGCCGGTCTGCGCCGGGATTCGTTCGATTCCTCAGCATGACACTGCGCAGATGCCTAAAGCAAGCCCGGCACGCGCCAGCGGCGCGGGCGGACAGCGGCAGACAGATATAGCGGGTGGCGCGGCTGGCCCCGATTGGTGAATCCGAGTGCGGCAAGCACCGCGCCCGACGCGGCGCAGCGGGCGAGGACATCGCGGTCGCGCGACCGGTGCGCACCGTGATTGCCCCAGGCGAGTACTGTGCGCGGACACAGGTTTAACGCCAGGACGATGGCCTGGTCATTGTCCGGCCCCGAAGGATCGGCAGTGCGTTTGAGTTCCACCGGACGAGTCGCGCGGAAGGCGAAGGCATTCCACACCAGCAGGTTGGCAAAGCCCGCGTGTGCCGCGATCCTGCGGCAGCGGGCAATGGTCGGATCGTCGGCATGCTCGTTGGCCGTCGAAGGATTGAGCATGCCCATGCCGAGCAATTTCGCGCGAGATCTGGGCAAGCGCCAGAGAAGGTAGCGGTAGGCACCGCACCGGCTGAATACCGCGCCGAAGGTGCTTGCCGGATCGTGGCGGAAGTCGAGACTGCGATCTGCCGCCCAACCCTCTATCCTCGAGAGCGCCTCTGTGGCCCTCACCTACTCCGCCGGCCCGATCGTCAGTTCGACCGGGGTCAGCCCCTCGACCGTCCCCACCAGCCGGTCGCCCGGGCGCTATCGGGCCGACGCCTGCCGGGGTGCCGGTGTAGAGCAAATCGCCCGGCTGGAGGTGATAGTAGCAGGAGAGATAGGCGATCAGTTCGGCGACATTGAAGATCATATCCGAAAGCCGGGCCTGCTGCCGCAGTTCGCCGTTTTGCGTCAGGGCAATGCGCTGATCCGCCACTGCAAACCTATCCGCCCGGGTGATCGGCGCGATGACAGCCGCGTTCTCGAAGTCCTTGCCGAAGTCCCACGGGCGGCCCTGATCGCGCGCGGCGTTCTGCAAATCGCGCCGGGTCATGTCGAAACCGCACGCATAGCCCAGCACCACCGACAACGCCTCGGCCTCGGCAATACGGAAGGCGGGCGCGCCAATGGCGACGACCAGCTCCATCTCGTAGTGGCAGTTCTCCGTGCCCGGCGGATAGGGGATGGTCGCGCCCGACGGGCACACCGCAGATGGCGTTTTGGTGAAATAGAACGGCGCATCCTTCTCGGCCGAGAAACCCATCTCGGCGGCATGGGCAGCGTAGTTGCGCCCGACGCAGAATATGCGGTGGACGGGGAAGCACGCCTCCTCGCCGAAGATCGGGACGCTGGGGCGGGGCGGGAGTTCGAAGAGCTTGTCCATTACGCCGCCCTGCCATCAATCCCAGGCGAGATACAAGTGATCCACCCCGATCACCGGCCCGGCATGCGAGCGAGGCGCGGGCTTGGCCGGATCGAACCGCACGATCGGCATCCGCCGCGCCCATTCCTCGAGGAAAATTCGCAACTCCAGCCGCGCAAGATGCTGCCCGATGCATTTGTGCGGCCCGTTGCCCAGGCTGTTGTAGGGCACCGGCCCGCGGTCGAAATCGACGCTGAAGGGATCGGGGTAGGCCCTGTCGTCCGTGCCCGAGAGCGCATTGGCGGTCATGATCAGATCGCCTTCCTTCAGATTCGCCCCGTGGCGCTCGATATCGTGGCGCACCAGCCTGACGGTGTTGGAGAGGCCGTGGCGACGCAGCAACTCCTCCACCGCAGCCGGGATCACCGCCGGATCGTCCTTCAGTCGCTGCTGCAAATCGGGCTGTTCGCACAGTCGCCACATGGCAAAGCCCATTTGCGAAGCGACCGTGTCCTGCCCGCCGAAGAACACCAGCTGGGCCATGCCGACGATTTCCTCGCGCTTCTCGAACCGCGCATTATTGCGCCACTGCGAGATGCCGGTGAAGACATCGTCCCCGGGTTGCTCGAGCCGCTCATCGAGCAGCTGGCCGAGATACTGCCCGGTCGCCAGCTGCGCCGCCGCGCGTTGCTGCGGCGTGCCGAAGCCCGCCATATGCCGGCCCCATGCAAGAAAATCCTCGCGCCGGTCGTAAGGCAGATCGACGAAATCCCAGAAGATCTTGAGCGGCGCGACAAAGGAGAACTCGCTGACGAATTCGCACGAGCCCTTGTCCTTCAACCCCTCGATCAGCTCGACGATCACCGCCCGCGCCTTGGGTTCGTAGTTTTCCTCGATCCGCTTCTTGGCGAAATAGGGATTGAGCACCGCGCGATAGCGCGAGTGGTCGGGCGGATCGAACGTGATCGGCGGCATAAACGGGCAGGAACCCTTGGGCGGGCTCTTCTCGGTGCTGGAAAAGCTTTGATGGGTCTCCTGAATCCACCTGGTCTCCGGCGCGCGGGTAGCGATCCAGTGGCCGCCGTGGTGCGGGGTCCAGACAATGTCCGGTCCATCGTGGAGTTGGTCGAAAGCGCGATAGACATCGCCGCTCTCGGCGAGGCCGGGCGGATTCATGTAATCGAAATCGACCACCAGCGCCGGATCGACATGCCGCGGGATTGCGGTTTCGCTCAATGCAGCTGTGGCCATTATTGCTCTCCCCGTTCAAATCCTCCCGGCTTCGGGGAGGATTTGCCAGACGTCACCCCACCATCTCCATCCCCGCCATGCCGCCCTCTTCGCGCCAGGCGCGGATCAGATCGTCGAAGGCATAGTACCCCGGCCCGTAGGGTTCGCCGAAGATGGTGTAGCGGGTGACTTTCTGGCCTTCGTTGTTGTTGTAGCCGGGCGTGCAGCTTTCCCAGAAGGGCACGTCGAGCAGCAGGTTCTCGCGGATCGTCTTGACCCAGGCGGCCTCCGCCTCGGCGCTGGGTTCGATCACCGCGCCGCCGCGCTTCAGAGCCTCGCCGATCAGATAGGTGATGTGGTTGCCCTGCTGGTCGTACATCAGCGTGGTCGAGCCCGAGACGCCGCCCTGCAGCCAGCCGGTGAAGAACAGGCCGGGGAAGTTGTGCACGGTCATGCCGTGGAAAGTGCGGAAGCCGTCCGACCAATGATCGTAGAGCGACAGGCCATCGCGGCCCTCGATCGTATCGATACCATAGCGGCGGCGCATGTCGGTGGTGGTCTCGAAACCGGTCGAATAGACGATACAATCGACCGGGTATTCGGTGCCATTGGCGACGATGCCATGCTCGGTAATCCGCTCGATCCCGCGCGCTTCGGCGACATCGACGATGTCGACGTTGGGGCGGTTGAAGGTCGGCAGGTAGTCGTCGTTGAAACAGGGCCGCTTGCACAGGAAGCGGTACCAGGGCTTGAGCGCTTCCGCTTTCGCCGGGTCGGTGACGATGCTGTCCACCCGTTGGCGGATGCGCTCCATCGCACGGTAGTCCTCGACTTCGCGCAGCTCCATCAGCTGCTCCAAAGTCATCTCCGGCCAGCCCTGTTCCTCGCGCTTCGCCTGGATGTTGCGGTTCACCTCGCTCCAGCCGTCGCAGATCAGGTCGATGTCCTCGCGCTCGAACACCTCGTTGATGCCGACGTGGAAGTTCTTCATCCGCTCGGCCTGCCAGCCCGGCTTGACCGCCTTGGCCCATTCGGGATCGGTCGGCATGTTGCCGCGGTCGTCGATGTACGACGGGGTGCGCTGGAAGACGGTGAGGTGCTTCGCGTATTTGCCGAGGTAGGGCACGCACTGGATCGCGGTGGCGCCGGTGCCGATCACGGCGACGCGCTTGTCGGCGAGCTTGTCCAGCACCGGGTTCAGCCAGTCGCCGCCGGTATAATCGTAGTCCCACAGTGTGGTGTGGAAACTGTGGCCCTTGAAGTCCTTGATCCCGGGTGTGCCGGGGAGCTTGGGTCGGTTGAGCGGGCCGGGGCACATGACGATGTAGCGGGCGCGGATATCGTCGCCGTGGCTGGTGCCGACGCGCCAGCGCCCGATCTCCGCGTCCCAGCGCAGGGCATTCACCACCGTGCCGAACAGCGCGTGCTCGTAAAGCCCGAAGTGGCGGCCCATCTGCTGGCAATAGGCGAAGATCTCGGGGCCGAAGGAATAGCGGTCCTTCGGCATGTAGCCCATTTCTTCCAGCAGCGGCAGGTAGCTGTAGGCCTCGACATCGCACTGCACGCCGGGATAGCGGTTCCAGTACCAGGTGCCGCCGAAATCGCCGGCGCGGTCGATGATGCGGACGTTGGTGATGCCGGCCTGGACCAGCCGACCGGCGACATTCAGCCCGGCAAACCCGCCGCCCAGCACGACCACGTCGATCTCGTCCGACAGCGGCGGAGTGGAGCGCGGCGCCGAATAGGGATCGTGGTCGAAGTATTCGGCGACGTCCCCCGTCATTTCCAGATATTGTGCGAAACCTTCGGGGCGGTGCCGCTTTTGCCGCTCGGCCTCGTATTTCGCCCGCAGGGCTGCCAGATCGACGTCGGGCGTATCGGTCGGCCCGCAGCTGGTAAAGTTCGGATTCGCGTTCATTTCAGACGGCTGCCTTTGTGGGAAGCACGGCATCGTGCAGTGGCGCATCCATTTGATGAATTTCGGGTAGAACCTCGCGGGCGAACAGTTCGATGCTCTTCACGCATTCCTCATGCGGCATGGTGCCGAAATTGGGGACGATGGTGATCTCGGAGAAGGAGCATGCCTTCTGCGCCGCCTTGATCCGGCGGATCACTTCGTCGGGCGTACCGATCATCAGGTTGTCCTCGTGGTAGCCCGAGGGGCGGGCGACATTCTTGGGCGCCTCGCCCGTGACGGCGGCGGCAAGGATCGCGGTGGCCGCACCCTGCCGGTCGGCATAGGCCTCGTAGCCCTTGACGCCGATGAAATTGGACGGATCGGCGAAGCCATAGTGTAGATTGACGTCGCGGTTGGCCTCGAACACCCATTGGTCAGACTGATCGAGTTCGGCCTTGCTGGCGACGCAATAGAGGAACAGTACGTTCTTCGGCTGGCACGGACCCATGCCTTCCTCGGCGCGGAACTGGTTGACCGCGCGGACATCCTCGCAGGCCTTGTCGAGCGGCTTGTTGCCGACAAACAGCGGGCGCAGGCCCTTGCGCGAGAGGATTTCCAGCGACTCGCGCGTCGCAGCAGAGCCGTAAATGCGGCTGAGCAGGTCGGGGCTCTTGGGCGCGGGCCGGATCGAGGTTTCCGGCACCTTGAATATCTCGCCGTCGTAGGAAAAGCGCTCCTGGCTGAAGGCGAGGTTCAGGATGTCGAGCGTCTCGTTGAACCGCTCGCGGCTCTCCTCGCGCGGGATACCCAGCGACTCGAACTCGCCACGCGCCACTCCGCGCCCAAGACCGATGGTCTCATAGCGCCCGTTCGACAGGGTATCGAGGAAGGCGATCTGGTGGGCGAGGCGGATCGGGTGCCACCACGGCGCGACCACCACCATAGTGCCGAACGTCACCCGCTCGGTGCGCCCGGCGAACCAGGTGAGGAGCTGCAGCGGGTTGGGGACCATGCCATAGGGCGTGCCGCAGTGGTCGGGCGCCCAGATGCCGTCGAAGCCCAGCGGTTCGGCGAGGTCGCCCATCGCCATCATCGATTCGACACATTTCCAGTCCGGCGTCTCGGGCGATCGGCTGTAATCGCCCTCCATGATGCGTTCCCAATCCTTCGAATTGGGCGCGGAGAGGCCGAGATTGACTTTCATGGCGGGCCCTTAACCCTTGATCTTCTTCGGCGCTCCCATGCCGACCACCCGCGACAGATTGTAATGCAGGCTCGCCACCGTCCGCTCCATGTATGGATTGGGCTGCGCGCCCTGCCAGTGGGCGTTCTTCATGCCCTTTTGCACCGCAGCCATATTGGCGAAATCCTGCTGGAGGACAGGCGGCCAGTCGCCCGGCTCGGTGTATTCCCACTCGGTCTCGGGCGCCTCGCCTTCGGGATAGAGCTCGTAAACCGCGCCCTCGAAGATGCACATGTCGGGATTGTCGCCATAGGGACGCGCCTGATAGGTCAGCATATTGTTGACCGCGTGGCCGATCTGCTGGTTGGGGAATATCTGCCACGAGGTGCCGCTCTTGGCTGTGTGCTTCGGATCGACCACCGGCCAGACGACGCCGCGCGCCTCGTCGGTAGCCCGCGCCGAGGCCAGCCAATGCTTCGAAACTTCCGGTGCCGGCGTGCCTTCGGGCAGCTCGTCCTTCAGCCGCCGCGCCGCCTCGACCAGGGTCATGGTCGTGTTGGTGTTGGCGTATTTCCAGGTGAAATCCTGCATTTCCCAGGTCGATTGGCGCGGGTCCTCGCCGGCGCCGAGGCGCAGCTTGGCGGCGTCCTCTTCCTGGCCCTTGGGCGCATCGTAACCGATGTTAGAATGGCGGCCCTGGTTGCGGCCCCAGCCGCGGAACTGACCGAACTCCATGAATTCGGGGTGGGTGCCGGGGACGTGGTAGGTCTCGCAGAAGGCCTCCATCGCCACCTTCCAGTTGCATTCGAAAATGATCCACTTGCGCCAGCGGCAGCGCATGTTCTCGAGCTGAAAGGGATCCAGCATGCTAGCGGCGGGCTCGAGATATTCGCGCAAGGGACCTGCGTTGGAATCGATGTTAACCCAGACGAACCCGCCCCATTCGCCGACCGCCACCTTGCCCAGGCTGGTGCGATCCTCGGTCAGCACGCCCTGCCAGTCGTCCTGATGTTCGATGAACGTGCACTTGCCTTCGCGGTTATAAGTCCAGCCGTGGAAGCCGCAGACGATGTTGGTCTTGTTGCCGCGCGCGTTGCGCTTACCTGCGGGCGTGTCGATCAGCTTGCGTCCGCGGTGCGGGCAGACGTTGTGAAACGCCTCTATCCTGTCCGGCGCCGAGCGCATGACGATGACCGAATCGTCGGCGATGTCATAGGTGATGTAGTCGCCGGTATTGGGAATGTCCTCGGTCCGGCCGGCCTGCAGCCAGTGCGTGCGCCACAGCTTGGCCCGCTCGGCTTCGGCGTATTCCTTCGAGGTATAGGCTTCCCGGCCGATGACAACCGGTTCGGCCAGATCGTCGGCCTGCTCGATGACCTTGCCCATCTCACCCATGATGTCCTCGTTTCCCGAATATGCCGCAACGAATATGCTGTATGGAATGACGCTAACAGACCTGTTCAACCGGCAAAAGCCTCATCGAACAGCGCCTTCATCGCCGCCCAGCTGCGGCGCTCGGCCAAGGCGTCGTATTTGAGCCCGGCCATGCCGATCGAAGACGCTTCCTTGTTGGTGAAGGAGTGCTCCACCCCGGTAAGCAGCAGCATCTGACAATCTACTCCGGCCTCGGACATGTTGGCCAGGAAGGCGTCGCGCTGGTCCTTGGGGATCAGCGGATCGGCATCGCCGATGCAGATCAGCACGGCGCCCTTGATGTTGCCGGAATCCGCCGGAACGCCCGATCCGAGGCCCGAGTGGAAACCGACTACCGCCTTCACATCCGCGCCCGATCGCGCAAGCTCGATCGCCGAAGTGCCGCCGAAGCAGAATCCGATCGCAGCGAGTTTCGTGCCATCGACATTGGGCTGGGCGCGCAGAGCGTCGAGTCCGGTGTTCAGGCGCGCGCGCCATTCGGGGACATCCTGAACCAGCGCACCCAGGATCGCCATCGGTTCGCCGTCCGAACCGGCGAACATGTCCACCGCAAAGGCGACATAGCCCATGCCAGCAAGCAGGTCGCACTTCGACCGGGTGTTGGCGCTGAGGCCATTGCCTTCGTGCAGAACCAGCACGCCGGGCACTTTCCTGCCGCCCGAGCCATCCGCCAGATAGCCCGCGCAACTGCGGCCATTGGCCAAATAGGTTATGTCCGCCATTACTTGCTCTCCAGCGATCTCGACGGATTGCCCGCCTGTAACTCGCCCGACCGCCTATCCCCCCGGAAAGCGAGTCGCGCAAGGCCCGCGCAAATGGCGATGGACAAGCGCTCCCGAAATGCCGCAAATGACTCTCAGCAACGCCGACAGGCTGGGCCGAATTTCAGGCCGTGCCAAGAATCAGGAGAGTTCCATGAGCAACGCCGACTCCGCCGCGATCAGTGCCGTCCGCAAGGATTGGGTGACCGAACACCGCGAGATGTATCTCCAGTCCGGCGGGACCCAGGGCCATATCATGGATATCACGCCCGTGGGCGGCCACGCACTCGGTGCCCATTGCCTGGTCAAGTACAAGGGCCGCAAGAGCGGCAAGGTGTTCATCACGGCGCTGTGCTATGCCATTGTCGGCGGCGAGGTGGTGATCTGCGCCTCCAAGGGCGGTGCGGACGTCCATCCCGAGTGGTACAACAACATCGCCGCCGCCAAGGAAGTCGAGTTTCAGATCGGCACCCAGGCTTACCGCGCCACCTGGCGCGAACCTGAAGGGGCGGAGCGCCAGAAGGTGTGGAACGTGATGGTCGATAACTTCCCGTTCTATGCCAACTATCAGAAGTCGACCACGCGGGTGTTGCCGCTGGTGATGATGCAGCTGGTCGAATCGGTGCCGGTGTTCACCGAAGCCGACGCTACAGGCACGCGGTCTTACTGACCGGAGGGTAAGTCTCAGGCCTTCGCCGCCACGCACCACTGCCCGAAATGGTGGATGCGCTCCCAGAACAGCGCCCGCGTTCCCGCGAAATTATGCATGTGGCCCATGCGCGGGCAGACGAACAGGTCGAAGCTGAGCGCCGAACGATAGGCGCGCGCCTCGCCGGGGGGATCGACCACGAGATCGCGCTCACCCATTGCCGCCAGCACCGGCACGGTCACCGCTGCTGCCTCGGGCGCGACGATGCCGGGGGTCAGGGTGAAACGGGTCGCCTCGTACGGGGTGGTGTAACTGTTCCATGGCGCGGGGTCGGCGCCGCCAGCCTTGCCGCTGCGGGCGACAATGGCCTCGTAATGGGCGAGATCCTGCTCGACGACGTCCTGTGGCACGTCGTCGTAATGAAAGCTCCAGGCGAGCGAGGCCCAGGCCGAATTCTGCGCGCCCTCACCGGTCATCGCCGCCAGGGCCCGCGCATTGATTATGCCGCCAGGACGGTCGGGCGGGATATCGCGGGCAAACCATGGCGTCACCACCGGCGGCTCGCCGGGTGCGGTTGCGGGATGATTGTGCACCGCGCTGAAGCCGAGGATCGCCAGCCCGTCATAGCTGCCGTGCCGCGCCTGCTGGATGATGGCCAGACTGCCGCCGGTTGACTGCCCCATGCCGATCCGCACCGGCTGCAGCACCGGCGCGAGGCCGGGGGCGAGGATGCCGTTGGCCAGCCGCAGCAGAATCTCCTCTTCCGCCGCAGCCGCAGCCGCGGTGCAATTGGCGAAATCGAGCAATTCGAGTGCATGCAGCGAGCTGTCGCCCGCGCCGAGATTGTCCATCGCGACGACAATCCAGCCGCGCGCCGCATGAAAATCGGCCTGTGCGCCGCGCGCCGGGCCGGGCAGATCGCAAGTGAAATACCCCCGCGAATAGCCGCCACCCGGCTTGGCGAAGCAGACTACCGGGCGTTCGGGCATATGTTCCGGCTCGGGCAACACGATCGTGGCGGCGATATGCGCCGGCTCGCCGAGACCCAGCGCATTGCCAACCTCGACCCGCGTTTCGATGCGCCGAGCCACTTTAGTGCGTCACCGGGTGTGTCACTGGGTGCTCTCCTCGGCAGCATTGTGGCGCAGGTGACTGGTTCAGGTCAAAGCGGAATCTTTCCCGCATTGACGTCGCGCGTCATAGGAATATCCTCTCCAGCCAGATAACGGTCCCGCGAATTGCGAGGACCGGACGGGAGAAAAGCACGGTGCTTCGCCAGGGCGGAGGGTATCCCTCCGAGACCACACCATTGTCCGACTTGCTTGGAGCTGTCGAGCTTTCCGGGCAGACCTGGTGTTACTCGGACCTCGGCGGCAACGGGGGCTTCAGTGTCCCCCCGGGCGACGCCACTTTCTTCCACGCGGTGCTGCACGGCTCGGTGCGGATTGCTTCGGCGGCGGGGGGCATGATCGAGCTTGCCGCAGGCGAGATGGCGGTGGTGCTGTCGGGCGAGGCGCATGCCTTACGTCTGGCAGCGGACAGCCCGGCCGCGACCCTCGATTTTCTGCGCGAGGAACGCGGCGTCGATATTCCGCCAACCTTTCCCATCGGACAGGCCGGACCGGTTGCCGCGCGCGTGCTGAGCGGGCGGCTGATGGCGACTTTGCCGGCGGGGGCGAGCCGATCCTTGTTGCCCTCGTTCCTGCGGCTGGGCTCGTGCAACGATCCGGGCTGGGGCGCGCTGCTGCGGCCCGAGGCGCTGCCGCTGGCGGGCATCGGACCGGGATCGGCGGCACTGCTGACGCGTCTCGCAGCGCTGATGCTGGTGGCGCAGCTGCGCACCGATCCGCAATGCCGCGCGATTTTCTCGCCCGAACCGCACGATCCCATCGGCCAGGCGCTGCGGCTGATCGCGGGCAATCCGTCCGCCAGCTGGACGGTCGAGCGGCTGGCGCGCTCGGTCGGCATGGGGCGTTCGAACTTCGCCGCGCACTTCACCGCGCAGGCCGGCCGCGCACCGATGGAAGTTGTCGCCGAGGCGCGGATGGAGCAGGCGGCGCAATTGCTGCGCAAGGGCCACCTCAAGATCGCCGAGATCAGCGAACTGTCCGGCTATGGCTCGGAAGCCGCTTTCAGTCGGCGCTTCACCCGCCACTTCGGCATATCGCCCAGCCAGATGCGGATCGCATCGCGGGGGGATAATGCGGACGAGGCGGCGGCCTCGGCATGGCAGCCGCTGCTGGCCAACCGCCGCCCCCAGGATGCGGCGGGCCTGGTGCGGCAGCGGGCGAGGCTGGCGGGCAGCAGGCCTTCGCAGCTTGCGACGGAAATCTTGCAGGGCAAGTGATGCCCGCTATTGAAGATCAGGCGCCATGGACGATCAGGCAAACCCGATGGGGGCGCGGCCATTGCCGGTTGCTGCTGCGGGCCTATCAAGCCTAGCATGCAAGGCCCGTAGCGGGCCCGGAGGAGTCTGACATGTCCACAGCAACCCAGTCGCCGATCAAGATCATCGACGCCGACACCCACCTCACCGAGCCGCACGACATGTGGATCAAGCGCGCCCCGGCCAAATACAAGGACCGGGTGCCGCAGGTAAAGATGCACGAAGGCGTACGCAGCTGGATCATCGACGGCGACAAGTCGATCGGCACCGGCGCTCACCCCAACAGCGCGGTTTTCAAGGACGGCGGCAAGGCTCGCGATCTCGACACCTTCCTCAAATTGCAGTTCGAGGAAGTCCATGCCGGCTCAAGCTCAGTCAAGGAGCGGCTGGCGGTTATGGATGAGAACGGCATCTTCGCGCACATCATCTATCCGAACATTCTCGGCTTCGGCGGCCAGGCCTCAGCCAAGGTCGATCCCGAGCTGCGGCTCGTGACAACACAGATTTACAACGACGCCATGGCCGAAATTCAGGAAGAGAGCGGCCAGCGTCTGTTCCCGATGGCGCTGCTGCCGTGGTGGGACGTCAAGGAAGCGGTCAAGGAAACCGAGCGCTGCATCAATATGGGTCTGCGTGGCATCAACATCAATTCCGATCCGCACACCGTCAAGGACGAGAGCGGTAACTTCATCCCCGACCTTGGCACCGAACACTGGTATCCGCTTTGGGAGCTTTGCCAGGACAAGGACCTGCCGATCAACTTCCACATCGGCTCATCGGAAACCTCGATCGACTGGATGGGCAACATGGGCTGGCCCGGCCTCAGCCGCGATCTCTATTCCGGCATCATGGGTGCGATGATCTTCTTCAACAACGGCAAGACCGTGTCGAACCTGATCTATTCGGGCCTGCTGGACCGCTACGAGAAGCTCAAATTCGTATCGGTCGAGAGCGGTGTCGGCTGGGTTCCGTTCCTAAAGCAAGCGCTTGACTACCAGCTCAAGGAAATCGCCGAGACCAAGAGCTTCCACAAGCGGCCGTCCGATTATTTCGCGAGCAATTTCTATTTCTGCTTCTGGTTCGAACAGGGGCAGGACATGGTGAACGCGGTGCGCTCGACCGGCGTCGACAATTGCCTGTTCGAAACCGACTTCCCGCACCCCACCAGCCTCTATCCGTTCGACGATCTCGAAGGCCGACTGGACGGCTTCACCTATGAGGAACGCGCCAAGGTGCTCAGCCTCAATTCGTCGAAGCTCTATAAAATCGCGGTCTGAAGCCACGCATGGGGTGAGAAGCGGCTGCGTAGATCGTGGCGACGCGGAGCCGTGGCAGGAAGTGCCCGATTTCTGGAAGGCCCAACAAAATAACGAGAGGCCAGAAGAACAAGCGGCCGGAATATAGGGAGGAATGAAGGGCAAATGGCACTGGATGTAGACCTCAGCGGCAAGCGCATCCTTGTCTGCGGCGTGCAACGCGGCGGGATCGGCGGGGCGACCTGCCGCCAGCTCGCCAAGGCGGGGGCTCACGTCATCGCGCTCGACTGGGACCAGGCGCTTATCGATCCGACCGTAGAAGATGTGAAGTCGCTCGGCGGCACCATCGATTCGCTGGTATTCGATCTCACCGACGAGGCGCAGTGCGAGGCTGTGATCCCCACCGTGCTGGCGAAATTCGGACCGATCGACGGCATCGCCAATGTCGCCGGCGGCACCCGCGCGGACGAGTGGGTGCCGCTCGACGAGACTTCGGCGGCAAGTTTCCGCAAGACCCTCGCGCTCAATTTCGAATATATCTTCTTCATTTGCCGCGATGCCGCGAAGGAATGGATCGCCACGGGCCGCAAGGGCGCGATAGTCAACGTCTCGTCGGTCTCCTCGCTGGCGGCCGCACCGTGGCATGGGCCTTATGGCGCAGGCAAATCGGCGATTACCGCGCTGACCCGGACCATGGCCAATGAGTGGCACGAATTCGGCATCCGCGCCAATGCAGTGCTGCCCGGGGCGGTGCTGACCGAACGGGTCAGGAGCCGCGCCCCGGCCGGCAATGTCATGCCGGGCGAAGCCAATTTCTGCGATCCGGTCGAGCTCGCCAACACCATCGCCTTCCTGCTGTGCGATTTGGCGGACGGCATTTCCGGAACGGCGCTGACGGTCGACCGCTCGCTCAGCACCAAATTCTGCGGCGGCGGGCGCAAGCCGCGTAAGCAAGCGGCCTGAGGGGAACAGACGTCATGGCATTACCCCTCGATTTCACTGGCAAGACCATCATGGTGGTCGGCTGCCACAAGGGCGGCATGGGCGGCGCGACCTGCCGCCAGATCGCCAACGGCGGCGGCAATGTGGTCGCGGTCGATTTCAGCCAGGAATACCTCGACGAAATCGCCGCCGAAGTGCGCGAATTGGGCGCGACCTGTCACACCCTGGTGGCGGACCTGATGGACGTGGCCCAGGTCGAAAAGATCGTGCCGGCGGTGCTCGAGAAATTCGGGCCGATCGACGGGATCGCGAATATCGCCGGCGGCACGCGGGGCGAAGAGTGGATGCCGCTCGACGAGACACCGGGCGAAAGCTTCTGGAAGACCATCCAGCTCAATTTCGCCTATGTCTTTTATCTGTGCCGCGACGCCGCCAAATTCTGGATCGATACCGGTCGCAAGGGCGCTATCGTCAACATCGGTTCGGTCAGCGCTAAGGACGGGGCACCGTGGCACGGGCCTTATGGCGCGGGCAAATCCGGCATCATCGCGCTGACCCGGACCATGGCCAACGAATGGCACGAATTCGGCATCCGCGCCAATTCGGTATCGCCGGGCGCGGTGGCAAGCGAGCGGGTGGCGGCAAAGGCCAAGACCATGTCGCAGGCGACGATCGAAGGGCGCGATACCAGCGAGGAAGTGATCTTCTGTCAGCCGGTCGACCTCGCCAACGGCATCGTCTTCCTGCTCTCCGATCTCGCCTCGGGCATATCGGGCCAGAACCTGACCATCGACCGCACGCTCAGCACCAAATTCTGCGCCAGCCCGCGCAAGAGCCGCAAACAGATGCAGCAAGCTCAATAGGACGGAAATGCTATGGAACTCGGACTACTCTACGAATTCGAAGCGCCGAAGCCATGGGCCGGCGAGCATCCCTGGGGCCAGCGAACGCTCGAACGGGAGGTCTACAAGAACTGCATCGAGCAGATCGTGCTTGCCGACCGGAAGGGCTTCGACACCGCCTGGCTGGTCGAACATCATTTCCGCGAGGGCCGCAGCCACATGCCGTGCAACGATGTGGTGCTCGGCGCACTCAGCCAGATCACCGAGCAGATCAAGCTCGGTTTTGGCGTCGCATTGATGCCGCACGAATTCATCCACCCGGCGAGGGTGGCAGAGAAAGTCGCGACGGTGGACCTCCTGTCTCGCGGCCGAGCCGTCTGGGGCATGGGCCGTTCGACCCCGATGGAGCAGATCGCCTTCGACGTCGATGTGCCCAATTCGAAGAAGAAGATGCTCGCCGCGGCACGGACCGTGGTCGGCATGTGGGAACAGGAATATTACGAGGAAGATTCCGAATACCTGAAATTCCCCAAGCGCATGGTGACGCCCAAGCCCTATCAGTTTCCGCATCCGCCCTGCTGGATGGCGGCCTCGTCGGAAGAGACCATCCGCATGGCCGGGCAGAATGGCCTTGGCCTGCTCAGCTTCTCGATCATGCAGCCGCTCGACAAGCTGGCCGAGCTGATCCGCATCTACCGCGAGGAACAGAAGAACGCAAAGCCGGTCACTTCGGTCGCCACCAACAAGGTCGGCGTCTACACGCTGGTCCACTGCACCGAGGACCGCAAGAAGTTCGACACCAACCGGGTATGGGATTCGGTCTGGTGGTGGTACCAGTCGGTCGCCGAATTCACCCTCAAGTGGGAACTCGCCTCGATGCCACCGGCGGCGCAGGAACAGGCCTTCCCCTTGCTCAAGAAGCAGGCCGAAGGCGATTTCGACATCCACACCTTCGACGAGCAGGACATGGTGATCATCGGCACGCCCGAGGAATGCCTGCGAAAGTTCCTCAAATACGAGGAAGCGGGCGTCGATCAGGTGCTTTGTTACGTAAACTGGGGCTATTTGCCGCAGCAGGCGATGCTGGAGTGCATTTCCCTGCTGGGCGATTACGTCATCCCCGAACTGAAGGCGATGGGCGCCAAGCGGATGGCGGGCAGTCTGGAGGGCTCGATCGCCATGCAAGTCGCTGCGGAGTAATCCAGACCACAGTTCAACTCCGTCACCCCGGACTCGATCCGGGGTCCCGCTATTCTTCTGCGGCATTGCGAATTGCTGCACCGTTGCACTAAGCATCGGGACCCCGGATCGAGTGCGGGGTGACGGGGATCGGTTGAGGATTGGGAGATCGAAGCAATGACCATCGAGATTCCCCCCGAACGGCAGGGCCGTCCCGCCGATCCCGATCTCGCCGAACGGCGCGGGCAGATGCAGGCGGCGGTCGACGCCGGGGCGTGGAAGACCGAGAAGCCGCCGGTCGAGACGACGCTGGCCGGGCTGCGGACCCTGCGGTTCAGGCCCGAGGGACCGCCGCGTGGCTATATGCTCCAGCTTCACGGTGGCGGCTTTCGCATCGGCCGGCCGGAATTCGAAAGCCTGTTTGCCGAAGCGCTGGCAAAGCGCTGCGGCGTGGAAGTGGTGGTGCCGCAATACCGCCTCGCCCCCGAGGCTCCGTTTCCCGCCGGGCTGATCGATGCCCATGCGGCGCTGAACGCCCTGCGCGCCGAAGTGGGCGATGCCCCGCTGATCGTCGGCGGCGACTCGGCTGGCGCTGGGCTGACGGCGAGTTTGGGTGTGCTGTGTGCGGCAAAACGGTGGCCCGAAAATCGACGGGTTGGTGCTGCTCTCGCCCTGGCTCGACGTGCGGGTCACTGCGCCCTCCTATGCGAGCAATGCCGCGACCGATCCGATGTTCTCGACCGAATCGGCCAGCATCGCTGCCGAGCTCTACCTGCAAGGCTTCGATCCGACGCACCCGCTGGCATCACCGCTGCTCGCACCCATCGCAGCTTATCCGCCCACGCTGATCAGCGTCGGCACAGGCGAGGTACTGCGGGATGATAGCCTGCTGTTCCATGAAAAGCTGCTGACCGCAGGCATGAATTCTCGCCTCAGCGCCGTCGACGGCATGGAGCATGTCGCCGTGGTGCGCAGTCTGACTATGCCGGGTGCGGCGGAAACCTTCGAGGCGGTAGCCGGGTTTGTGGACGAGATTGTGCGGGGTTAGGACCGGATTGACGCTGTCAACGTGAATTGCTAACAAAGTGATCAGCAAAACAAGCTGAGAGGATACCCGATGGCCATCTCCCTGCTGCCCGACAATCCCGGCGCCTGGTGCTACCGCGACTGGGACGACCTCATGGCGATCCCGCGCGAGGAGCTGGACAGACTTCAGCTGGAAGCGGTGCGGATCAACTTTCACCGGATGCGCGACAAGATTCCGGCGCTGAAGAAACTCGCCGACCGGCAGGGCGTCGATACCATCGACCGGATCGAAGATATTCTGCCGGTCTGCTTCGATCACCGCGTGCTGAAAAATTACCCGATCCAGATCATCGAGAACCGCGATTTCGCCAAGCTCACCGCCTGGCTAGACAAGCTCACCGCCCATGATCTGACCCGCATTGACCTGACCGGGCTGACCACAATCGAGGAATGGCTCGGCCGGCTCGAGGCTTTCGGCATGCTCGTCACCTATTCGTCCGGCACCACCGGCAAGCTCAGCTTCGTGCCCCGCTCATACGACGAATTCGGCCCGTGGAAGTTCCACTTCTACAACGTCAACTACGCCTCCAGCGGGATCGACGCCTGGACCGACAAACTACCCACGTTCATGCCCGGCTATCGTGGCGGCTATCAGACCATGCTCAAGATGATGGACCTGTTCAACGTCGAGATGGCGGGTGGTCCGGAGAACTACTACACGCTGTACAATTCGCATGTCCCTGCCGACCTGATGGCACTGTCCGGCCGGCTGCAATCGGCCGAGGACAAGGGCGAGGTCGCTTCGCTCGGTCTCGATCCGGCCCTGCTCGAACAGCGCAAGACCATGCTGGAACAGGGCCGCCGCCGCGAGCAGGACATGGAGGCCTGGTTCGAGAAGCTGATCCAGCAGTTCAAGGGCCAGCGGGTGAAAATCGGCGGCACCTTCTCCGACCTTTACCGCGTCGCCAGGGCGGCAATGGACCGGGGGCTGGAGTGTCAATTCGCTCCCGGCTCGGTGCTGCAGGGCGGCGGCGGCATGAAAGGCTACAAGGACGCGCCCGATGACTGGGAAGACCAGATCAAGCAGTTCTTTGGCGTCGCTCGCATGGGCAACCAGTACGGATTCAGCGAAATCATCGGCAACGGCCCGCTATGTGAAGCCGGCTACTTCCACATGCCGCCCTATTCGGTGCTGCTGCTGATGGGCCCCAACGGCGAGGCGCTGCCGCGCGAAGGCGTGCAGAAGGGCCGGCTGGTGGTGATGGACCCGATACCCGTCAGCTACTGGGGCGGCTTCACCAGCGGCGACGAAGTGACCATCCACTGGGACGAGAAATGCGACTGCGGCTGGAAGAGCCCGCGCATCGGCAAGACCATCCGGCGGTTTGCGGAGAACGAAGGCGGCGACGACAAGATCACCTGCGCGGGAAGCCAGCAGGCCTATAACGAATTCATGGAATTCGTGCAGGGGGATGCGTGATGCCCGGTAAACCCCTCGACGGAAAAGTCGCGCTCGTCACCGGCGCAGGGCGCGGGATCGGCCGGGAGATCGCGCTGCGGCTGGCGGCTGACGGCGCGGACGTCATCGTCCATTATGCGCACAGCAAGGCCGGTGCCGAGCAGACCGTCGCCGATGTCATTGCGATGGGCCGCAGGGCTGTCGCCTACCAGGCAGACATTGCCAGCCGGGCCGAGGTGAAGGCGATGTTTGCCCGGATCGATCGGGATCCCGGCCAGCTCGACATCGTCGTCAACAATTCTGGCGTCAGCGCCGGCGGATCGCTGGCGGACCTGCTGGACAAGGACATCGACGAGATCGTCGGCATCAACATGCTCGGCCCGCTCTATATCGCCAGCGAGGCCGCCAGCCGCCTGTCGGACAACGGCCGCATCATCAATTTCAGCTCCAGCGTCGCCAAATTCCCGCTCGCCGGGGCCGGGCTCTATTCCGCCGCGAAGAAGGCAGTGGAGAGCTTCACCGAAAGCTGGGCGAAGGAGCTCGGCGCGCGCGGGATCACCGTCAACACCGTCATTCCCGGCGCCACCAGCCCGGGGATGATCGACGGTTCGATGGAATACCACGACTTCTTCGCCAATGCCTCGCCGTTCAAACGGATAGGCAAGGCCGGGGAGATTGCCGCCGTGGTCGCTTTTCTCGCCTCGCCCGAAGCTAGCTGGGTTACTGGCGGTGCCATTCTCGCTAATGGTGCGGCGACAACATAACTTCCGGGAGATTCGATGATGTCTGTGAAGGTAGCTCTCGTCACCGGCGCGGCGGCCGGCATCGGCGCGGCATGTGCGAAGCGGCTGGCGCAGGACGGCATGGCGGTGGGCGTACTCGACCTCGACGAAGCGCGCTGCGGCGAGACCGTCAAGGCGATCAAGGATGCGGGCGGCGAGGCCATGGCGTTGGGTGCCGACGTTTCCAAACGAGACCAGGTTTTCGCCGCAGTCGAAAAGCTGCGCGGCGAGCTGGGCCCGGTCACCGTGCTGGTCAACAACGCCGGGGTCACCGATTTCACTCCCTTCGAGGAGATCACCGACGAGCTGTGGGACTTCGTCTACGCGGTCAACGTGCGCGGGCCGATGATCGTCGCGCAGGCCGTGCTGCCGGATATGAAGGCGGCGCATTGGGGCCGCATCGTCAACATCTCCTCATCCTCGGCGCAGACCGGGGCGATCAACATGATCACCTATTCTTCGTCGAAGGGCGCGGTGGTCACCATGACCCGCTCGATGGCGCAGGAGTTCGGGCCCTATGGCATCACCGTCAACAACATCCCGCCGGGCTCGGTAATGGGCACGATCATGTCGGAAGCCAACCGCGACCGCTTCCAGATTCCGTCCGAGGTGTTGCTCGGCACCATTCCGGTGCGGCGATTGGGCGAGGTAACCGACATAGCCAACGCCTGCGCGTTCCTGTGCCTGGAGGCGTCGAGCTATGTGACGGGGCAGACGCTTGGCGTGAACGGCGGGCGGGTGGTGAGCTGAGTGGGCGATACTGATCGGGACCCCGGGTCAAGCCCGGGGCGACGGGGTTGGGCGGGAAGCGGACCTGCCCGAGTTCCTATTCCCAATGGCTACACCGGACCGTTTTCATTCATGTTGGCCGAGTTTTCACGGCGGACAAGATAGAGCCCGATGAACGCTCCAACTATTGCACCCGCAGGTGGGAGGCCGCCCAATCGTACGTAATACTGCGTGCTTCCAATATGTGCTTCAGTAAGGGCAAGAGCGAATGCCGCGCCGACTATCAAGAGCCATGTGCCGAACAGCACAACCGCTGTCTCAACCTTGCGATACGGCGCAACTCGAGACCCTCCCCAGACGAATGCTAGCGCCGCCACGAGGGGACTTAGAGTCATTCTGACTTAGATTGAGGCATATCCGGCTCCCCGGACGTAGTTTGCGCATTCATGTGGCGGGAAGTGATCGAGCAGCTTGCCGATGCGCCGCCAGGTGGCTTCGACGGTGCGCTCATTCGCCTTTCGCAGGAGGCGTTTGAGCTTGGAGAACATCTCTTCGATCGGGTTCAGGTCGGGCGAGTAGGGCGGCAAGAAGAACAGCTTGATGCCTGCCGCCCTGAGGAGTTTGCGCACGCGGGCACCTTTGTGGCTGCCGAGATTGTCGAGCACGACGATGACACCTGGCTCCAATGCTGGGATCAGGAACTGCTCGACCCATGCGGCGAAGCTCTCACCGTTGATCGGGCCGTCAAGAACGCAGGGGGCAACGATGCCATCATGCCGCAGCCCGGCAATGAAGGTCAGCGTTTTCCAATGTCCATGCGGCACCTTGTCGATGAGCGCTTCGCCCTTCGTGTGCCAGCCATGGGTGCGCGTCATGTTCGTCTTCGCCCATGTTTCGTCGATGAAGACCATCCGCTTGGGGTCTACCCAGCGCTGGACCCAGTGCCAGCGGTTGCGGCGGCGGACGACGTCGGGCCGGTCTTGCTCCTTGGCGAAGAGCGTCTTTTTTTAAATGTCTTGCCGCAGCGCCCCAGGAACCGCCACAGCGTATCGCAGCACACCACCACACCCCGCTCGTCGCGCAGCTGCGCCAACAGCTCGTGCAGCGTCAAGTCCTTCTTCTGCTCGATCCGCGCCACCAGCCACTCGCGCTCCCCTTCCAGCAGCGGACGCAGGTGGCCACCCACCTTGCCTGGCTCAACCGACCCTCGCGTCCGCCAAGCCTG
Organism: uncultured Alphaproteobacteria bacterium; assembly: GCA_963775115.1. Classification (GTDB taxonomy): domain Bacteria; phylum Pseudomonadota; class Alphaproteobacteria; order Sphingomonadales; family Sphingomonadaceae; genus Novosphingobium. The sequence goes on along the minus strand of CAVZHP010000003.1, from coordinate 193,307 downwards.
CGCCCAGCGGACACCCGTCGCCGCGCTCACTTCCAGTAACCGCGCCGCCGCTCGCGCCGACATGCCCCGGTCCAGCGCCCGACAAAAGCGAACCCGCAAATCTTGCGATAATGGCCTCATCCATGCTGGCCTCCTTACCAGTGGACAGTGTGAATCACAGATCTGCGCGATTGGGAATCCCTGCCAATTCATTCAACTGCGGAAAAACTCTAGTAACCGCTCTGGCGCTTCAGGATACGGTTCGACAATTCCAGAACCAGTGAGTGTTTGATACAAAACGAAATGTAAGGGGAACGCTGAAAGAACCGCGCAAACGACCGAGCCCGGCAGGACCGCAAGCCACCGCATAATGTTTATCATTGTTCTTAATCCCCGAGGACAATCTGACTATAAAGTAGCGATCCCTCGATCTCAACAACATCTGAGTGGAATACGGGTACAGCCCTCATGTTGGCAATCGGTCGACTGGCGTACATCAGCACGGTTTCCGGCAATTCATGATGACCGGGTCTGCCGCACGTCGGGCCTCATCACTCCCACCCCCCGTCAGGCCAGCATCTTCACATCCGCCGCGCTCTCACCCCACAGCGGCACCTTGTCCGGCCCCGGCTTCTCCGAGACGATCCATTTGACGATCCGCCGCATCGGCTCGATCCCGTCCTGCGGGCCGACCAGGCCGGCGCCGTTGAAGGCGTAGCCCAGTTCGACGAAGCGTTGGCCGCCATGCAGCGCGCCCTTGTGACGCACCGTATCCCACAGGTTGTCAGGCCAGACGCCGACAGTCTGGGTATAAGCATCGACCACGTCGAGCACTTCCTCCAGCGTATCGACCGGGATCAGGTTGATTGTCCGGTCGACAAGGTATTCCCAGAAATCGACCCGGTCGGAAGTGTGCGAGATCAGAATCGCGCCTTCGTCGTCCTGGCCGCCGATCACGGTGTAGAAATCGTCGGCGAGGCGCAGGGTATCGACCTGGCTCTTGAGTTCGCGGTCGTATTGCTTGGGCTTGGTCGAGATCACATCGGGCAGCGCCAGCATGGCCTCGTAGGTCTTCTGGCCGAGCTGCTTCAGCTTTTCGATGGTATCGTCGTCGGTGCCGCACATCACATAGACCAGGCGGCTGGCCGAGCAGGCGACCTGGTTGCCGGTGGCGAAGTCGGCGGCGATGCGCTGGCCGACGTCCACCATCGCCTCCTCGCTCTCCAGTGCCTCGGGGCCGACGATCGCTGGCCGAGCGCTTGGGGTCGAGGCTGATCAGTTCGATGCCGGGCTGGATGTATTTGGTGACGTGCTTGACGCTGGCAAAGCCGCCCCAGGCGCAGATCTTCTCGATATTGTGCGGCTGGTAGATCTTCGATTCCAGCGCTTCGTCGCCGCCGCGCCAATAGGCAACCGCGAGGTGTTTGGTCACCGGGTGGTCGGGCGCCATATCGACCATGGTGCGGGCGATGGCACCGGTGGTGAAGGGATCGTTCGAGGGCACCTTGATGATCATGTCGCCGCGCGTCACTGCGCCGCGGATGATCGTCAACGCGCCCAGCACCGGGCCGTTGCCGGCGACGATATGCAGCTGGCGCGAGCCGTAGGCGCGGATGCCGACAGTACAGCCGTTGAGCTGCTTCTCCACCCAGCCTTCAAGATGATCGATGCCGATGTTGAAATCGACCATCTTCCTGATGCGCTCCTTGTCGAACATGAACGGCATGTCGTGGTAGAATGAGTCCATGATCGGCTTGGTGCTCGGCGCGGTATCATAGGAGTATTTGAGCGCCTCCTGGAGGTAGGGGTTCTTGCTCAGCTCCAGCCGCGGGCCGAGTTCGGCGAGGTAGTCGAGGATCTGATCGATCGACAGCTCATACATGTCCTCCATCAGCCGGGGGCTGGCGAGCGGTATGCGATCGACGATCTTGTGCGGATCGGGGGCCAGGAATGTGATGTCACCCCCGCGACCGCCGAATTCGATAAGGTCGCTCTCGATCACCTGTCCGCGCAGCACCGCGTAGGAAATGGGTCTGGTCGCCATCATGGTCTTAGCCTCCGAATCCGGTCAGGAAATCCATCGCTTCTGCCTGCGCGGAAGGCGTCGCGGCGCAGCTGATCTTGTCGTCGCCGCCCTGGAGTTCGCTGACGCGGTTGATCTTCTTGTCAAGCGCGACAGTGGTCCGGCCGCATTCGCACTGGTGATCCCAGTCGATGGTGACCACGTCTCCTGTGACGAGGCCGCCCCAGCAGGAATCGGCGGTCATGTCGAAGAACGAGGCGCGCCCGGTCTGCTCGCCCTTGCGCGGCAGCGGCTGGCCGGTCTCGAGATCGAGCAGGAACACCGTCACCCACGGCAGCACGTGATAGCGATCGTGATCGCACAGCACCGAGAAGCTGTTCATCTCGGTCATGCCGTAGGACGAGATCATGCGGTCGGTGTTGAAGAACTTCTCGATCACTTCCTCGAGGTCGTCGGGGAGCGGCACGCCCTTGGCGCCGCCGCCGCCCATGAACACCGAATCCGGCGCGAAAACGCCCGAGAGACCTTCTTCGAGACCGCGCTTGGCCGCAGCGTAGAGCAGGTTCGAGGTGCTCATGACGAAAACGCGTTCGCCCTGCAGCTTGTGGATCATGCGGTTGACGAAGGCGAGCTGCTGGTCGGGCATGGCCTTCTGCGCTTCTTCCCATTCGCCGCGGCGCGCGAGCAGCGAAGCGGGCACATCGACCTTGCTGACATCGCCCTTGGCGGCGGCGGCGCGCAGGCGCGCGGCCAGCCACATCAGGTCCGAGCTGAGCTTGAAGTCGAAGCAATAGTGCCAGAAGTCGGGATCGCCCTTGGCGAAGACTTCGCACGAATACTTGCCGAACGAGCCCATCGAGGCGTGGCCGTCCTTGTAGAGCGGGATGATCGCGTGAATCTTGTCCTCGATGTCGCCGGGCCTCGGATCTTCGCCAAACTTCTGGGCGAGCTGCACGCGCATGCCCATCATCGACAGGAAATAGTCGCGCTTCGATTTAGGATAGAACGAGCAGGTGCCGCTGCTACCCGAGGAAGCGCCGACATCGAGCGGCGTCTCGTCGCGGATCTTGGTCAGCCAGCTGTCGATCGAATCGCACTGCGAAACGTCGACTTCTTCGGGGCTGTAGCGGGTCAGCTTGGTCAGCCAGTTGTTGAGCTTGCCGAACTGCTGCTTGGCGAGCAGCGAGGTCGGATAGGACTTGTAGATGTCATGCGGCATCAGCAGCGGCGCCATGTCGTCGAGCGTATCGATCCGGTTGATGCCCTGGCTGTCGGCGAGCTTGGCCAGCATCTGCACCTGATCGCGCCGCTCCTGCAGGCGCAGGTTCATCGCCGCGAGCTGCACCGCTTCGACTTCTTCGCGCGGCATCGTGTGGATGCGCGTGTTGTGATAGCCGAAGTGTTCGTAGGGATCGTTCATCCAGCGCTCGGCTTGGCGCTCGATCGTCTGGTCCTTCGAGGGGGCGGTCGTCGCCATAGAATCTCTCCATTTCCCGCCATTTCACAGGCAGTGTGCGAATCGCAGAATGAACCGCCATTGCGCGAAACTCAACGCAATGTGTAGCAACTGCATCGACAGAACACGCGAGTCGGACCCGTACCGGCTACGCGCAACCGGAGAGAGACCATGGCCCAGAAACTCGACGACTATCGCCTGCTTGGCCGCTCCGGCCTGCGGGTATCCCCGCTGGCGCTCGGCACGATGACTTTCGGGGTCGGCGGTGGCAGCTGGGGCAGCAGCGAAGACGAGGCCAAGGCGATGGTCGACATGTTCATCGACCGGGGCGGCAACTTTATCGATACCGCCAATTTCTATGGCCAGATGGGCCAGTCCGAGGAATGGCTCGGCAAACTGGTCAAGGGTCGGCGCAATCCGCTGGTGATCTCGACCAAATATTCGCTCACCACCCAGCCGGGCAATCCCAACGCTGCGGGCAACCATCGCAAGAACATGGTGCTTTCGGTCGAGGACAGCCTGCGGCGGATGGGGACCGACTATATCGACCTGCTCTACCTGCACATGTGGGATTTCCGCACGCCGGTGGACGAGATTCTGCGCGCCTTCGACGATCTCGTGCGCTCGGGCAAGGTGCTGTATATCGGGCTGTCCGACACCCCGGCCTGGCAGGCCAGCCGCATGCAGGCGATCGCCGAGCTGCGCGGCTGGACCCAGTTCTGCGCACTTCAGATCTGCTACAGCCTGATCGAACGGACCGTCGAGCGGGAGCTGATTCCCATGGCCAAGGAAATGGGTATGGGCGTCTCCCCTTGGGCGCCGCTGGGTCAGGGCGTGCTGACCGGCAAATATACCCGCGCAGACCTTGCCACCGGCAGCATGGACGACATCAGCTCGCGCAAGGCGATCAACGCCGTCACCGGCAGGCTGACCGAGACGAACCTCGCGATTGCCGATGTCGTCGTCGCGGTAGCGAAGGAGATCGGCTGTACTGCGGCCCAGGTCGCGGTGGCCTGGACACTGCGCAATCCTTCGGTCTGCTCTCCGGTGATCGGCGTCCGCACCCCGGCGCAGCTGGAGGACAATCTGGGTGCGCTGGATGTCGAGATTTCAGAGGATCAGCTGGCGCGGCTCAATGAGGTGAGCGCGGTGCCGCCGGTGTTCCCGATCGACGTGCTGAAATCGCCCGCCGAAGGGATGATGTTCGGCAATGTGAGCGTGGAAGAGCGGGCGTAGAAAGCCAATCCCCGCCACTATGGCTGTCGTTCAGAGCGTCGAGGCCTTGCGGAAAACAGTGTAGACCCGTGAAGCAAAATACCAGCGGCCGTCGATGCGGCGAAAGCAGTCGTTGTATTCGCCGGTTACCTTGGTGTCGGTCCCATAAATCCGCGCCGCCATCACGCAATTGCCGGTCGCCTTATCGCCATCGACTTCGACGCTGAGATTGTGAATCATCGGCACCGGGTGCGGATTCCCCTTCATTGGCATCATATGCGCATGCACCGCCTCGCGGCCTTCGTCGCGAAACATGACAGTGAATTCGTTGCTGTCGGGATGACCATTGCGGCCTTCGAAAGTGCCGTCGGGCGCAAACAGCGTGGAGATTTCCTCAGGCCGGTCCGATCGGATATAGCGCGCATAGCCATGCACCAGATCGGTGCAGGCATTACGCGATTCAATCGCATCGAGCCGCCTTGCCAGCGAATCTCCATCCTGCGCCATAACCGTCACTCCCGCTTGTGCTGTTATCAAGCCATGACAGCAGACCCGCCATGCCCGGGCAAGCGCAATCAGGAAACTGCGTCGGCGGTGGAGCGAACGATCTTCATATGCGCTCGCAAAGCCGCGTGCCTGGTCTCGTCCGGTCCCTGAACCTCGACCGCCAGCGCGATGTGGGCGAAAGCCAGCGTCAGGTTCATCAACCGTTGCTCCGCTTCGTCGAAATCCGCGAATGCTTTCTGGTCGAGCAGGTCAAGCGCCGGGGCGATCAGATCCTTGGCCGCGTTGTAGAACGACAGGCGTTCACTGGGCGTCGCATCGGAGCGCAGCTGCGCGCGGTTGGCGGTTCCAGCCACGGCGAAACGTCCGGCGAAAGGTTCGAGTTCGGCGAAACCGGCGGGAAGCGAATTGGCCATGGCGGGTATCCTCGTATCCTTGTTTGGCGGTAGATTAGCCGCGTCCGACAATTATTTCAACAGGGGTGTCGAAATTTTGAGTAGCAGGATAGGAAGGGATGCACTCAAGCGTCCTCTGCAGAAACGGTATGATGCCCGATTAAAACAATTAGGGGCTGTTCCAACGCTCGCTCGGTCGTGTTTGGCTAGGACAGGCCATTTCTGCCCAATCTATTTGACTATATAAAAGTCAAAATTCCACGAGTAGGGACATGGGATGTTTTCCCATCGATAAAATATGAATTCTCGTGAAGAAACGTCTGAAATTTTTTACACAATACTTCCAAATAATCAATTGAAGGCAATTCCTTATACCCCTTCATGCAAGCGACCAGCATTTCAATGGTAAAATATTCTAAGCCTTTGTTTTTATAAAATATATTTACGCTTGATATCAATTTCTTATCTTCGTCGGAAAGGAATGATAGATTATACTTGGTTCCACATTCTTCAATTGCCTTGATCAAATCATGCCCTATTTTTTGTTTCAAACGAATTTTTTCTTTAGATGTGCAGTCTAAGGCCAAAATGGCCGACTTTGTTGCAAGTTCTATAGAAGCACAAAAGCAATAATATGGAAACAAAATTGTCTTAACTTCTTTGTCTCTATATTTTCCTGCTTCATAAAAGTGATGTGCCATAGCTGCCATAGCGTACGGTGTCATAACAGCCATTGCTGGCTCTACCTTGATAACAGTTGGCGTTGAGCCATTCATAACTTCAGGTTCTTCCGTCAAATTCGCGGTCCAAAAGCTCAGAGTACCTTGCTTCGAATTGCAAAAAAATCAATGCTCTCTACTCTAAAGCACCCGCCTCCCTACTCCAGCCCGTCCCGCCGCAATACCCTTTGCTCTTCGCGCAGGAACCGCTCGGCGATCGCCTCCACGCTCGCCCCCGGCGCGATGCTGGCGGCAAAGACCCGCGGCCCGATGATCGAGGCGGCGAGCATCATCACGCAATAGACTTCGACGTCGATGTCCTCCTGGCCCTTGGCAGCGAAAGTGGCCGACATGGCCGCGACCCACTCGTCCCAGCGGGTGTAGCTGTCGCGGATGTCCTTGCCGGAGACGAAGCCCTCGATCCACAGTTTGATCAGCTCGGGGTTCTCCAGCACGAAATGGCTGATGTGGCCGATGCGGTCGCGCGCACTGTCGCCAACGTCCATGCCGCGTGCCAGCTCGCCCGACGCAAAGTCCTTGACCGCGCCGAGCAGTGCCTCGCGGTGTTCGAAGTGGTAATAGACCGTCGTCCGGTTGATCCCCATCGCCCGGGCCAGTGCCGCAATCGACAATGCGTCCGATCCCGATTCGGCGATCAGCCGCACGGCCGTCCCGATCATTTCGCGGTGGGTCTCGTCGAAGCCCCTGTTTCGTCGCGGTGCGTTGCGTCGCGGTGCGTTTCGGCGAGGGGAGGCGCGCGGAGCGTCCATCTAGCCTTGCGCGATCCGGTAGTCGCAACCGGCCTTGATCGCATCGCAACGCTTGGAGACGCCCGGCCAGACGTCCTTATGGGTGATGATATAGGCCAGGTCCTGCTCGATACCGTCCGCAACCATTTCGCCGACATCGGCAGCGGCGATTGTCGCTTCGGGCATGAAATTCGAATACCGGCGAACATCGCCGCCGATCTTGATCGTGTTAGTTCCGAGGTTGGTCTGGACATAGCCAGGGCATAGCACCGAGACACCGACGCCATGCGGCGCGAGTTCGCGGCGGAGCTGTTCGCCCAGCGCGGTGACGCCGAACTTAGCCACCGAATAGGCACCGACGCCGCCAACCGTGGTAATCAGGCCCGCCTGAGAAGACGTGACGACAATGTGCCCGCGCCCGCGCGCCCGGAAATCGGCGGCGAAGGCAAACACGCCGTTGATCACGCCGCCCAGGTTGATCGCCAGAATCAGATCGTAGCTTTCGGGGGCCATGTCGGCGAATTCCTGTCCGTTGGGCGAAATGCCGGCATTGCAGCACAGCACATCGACCGGACCGAAGGCGGCCTCCGCCTCGACCTTGGCCGTGGCCCAGGCTTCGCGGTTCCGCACATCGAGCAATTGACCGCGCACGCTGTTGCCGCGCGCACCGGTCACCTGCGCCAATGCCTCGGCGTCAATATCGGCGATGGTGACCGGAATGCCTCGCTTGATGAAGGCGTCGGCCATGCCCAGCCCCAGCCCGCTGGCGCCGCCGGTGATGAAGGCATGTTTGGCAGTCGAAAGGTCCATAGTCGCTCTCTTTCTTTAATCCTCCCCGAGCTTGTCTCGGGGAGGGGGACCGCTCGCGAAGCGAGTGGTGGTGGGGAAGCGGCGAAGCCGCCGCTACGCGGCGTTACCCCTCCGTCAGTCCCTTCGGGACTGCCACCTCCCCGAGCAAGCTCGGAGAGGATTTTGTTAAACCAGTGCCTCGACACCGCCATTACCCTTGATCGTCTCCGCCGCCCGCAGGCCCGACCAGACGCAGTCGCCCAGCGACAGCCCGCTGACATAGTAATGCGAGCACATCCCCACCGCGTTGCGCCCCGCCGCGTAGAGCCCCGGCACCTTGCCGCCCTCGCTGGACAGCACTTCGCCGGTATCCTCATCGACCACCAGTCCGCCGACAGTGATGGCCGAGGTCGGCGACATCCGCAGCCCCGCGCCGATGTTGGTGGCGTAGAACGGCCCGGTTGCGAGCTTCTGGCACAATTTGGGGTTCTTGTCGGTCTGGTCCTTCTCGCCCGCATCGATGCGGCGGTTGTATTCGGCAATGGTCTTTTCCAGGCCATCGGCGGGCACGCCGATCTTGGCCGCCAGCTCGGCCAGCGTCGCGGCGCTTTCGGTATATTCGCCGAGGATCGCCTTGAACTGCACTTTCTGGAACATCATCTTCTTCATTACGCCGATCTCTTCGACGACCTCTTTTTGCAAGGGCTCGTCGAGGATCAGCCAGGCCTTGCCGCCGGCCCAGCCGAACACCGCTTCACCGGTGCGCGCGCCGTAGAACTCTTCGTTGACCAGCCGCTCGCCCTTGCCGTTGATCGACACGCTCTTGGTATAGGCGGCGGGCGGATAGAGGAATTTCCAGGCCGAAATCCGATCGAGTGAATCGGTTTTTGCCCCCACCGTCATGCCCAGCTTGATCCCCGATCCGTCGTCGCCGATGGTACCCAGTGGGGCGACGGGCAAATAGTCGGGCGCGAGCTTCTCGACCATGGTGCGGTTGTAGATGAAACCGCCCGCCGAGAGCACCATGCCCTTGCGCACGCGGATGCGCATCGGCTTGGCGCCCGCTTCGATCCGCACGATCCGCTTGATCAGCCCGGGCGTGGCGCCCATCGCTGCGAGGATGAAATTGCTTGCCAGGTCCATGTACCTGGAATGGCGCCAGGCGGCGAAGCCGGGCGGAATGCGCAGTATTTCTAGGCCGACCACCGCGCCGCTCTTGTCCACTACCATCCGGCTTGCACGGGTGTTGGCAAAGAAGCGGACATTGGGCTGGGCGCGCAAGGAATCAAGCAAAGGCGGCAGCAGGTAATGGCCCGAAAGCTTGGTCGGCTCTCCCCCTTTGGCGGGCTTGGCGCGGTGGCCGCGCTGGACCGCCGTGGCCCGTTCGCGTCCCGGCATCGTCACCTCGTTGCCGGAGAAATAGATCGTGCCTTCGGAGGGGTAGGAGGTCTTCTCCTCGGTCGCCGGCCCACCGAAGCGCGCTCCGTATTTCTCCAGCCAGTCCTGGAAGGTGACGCTGGCCTGAGAAAACCGCCGCACCGTGTCGGCACGCACCAGATTGCCGGTCTCGAAGCTGAGGTAATTCGCCATGTTCTCCGGCGTATCCTCCAGCCCGGCCTCCCTCTGCGCCCTGGTGCCGCCGCCCATATAGACGACGCCGCCCGATTGCCGGCTTGCCCCGCCGCCCGGGCCGCGATCGATCGTGATCACATCGAGGCTGCGGTCCTCCGCGCTGCGCAGCGTCGCGCAAGTGCCCGCCAGCCCAGCGCCCACGACCAGCACGTCACAGGCAGTGTCCCATTGTTCGGCATCGGCATCATCGACGACCCGCGCCGGATGGATGCGGTTCGACGTCTCGTTCAGGTCGTCGAGAAAGCGATGGTCGGGCGTCATTGGTCTCTCCCCCAAGGCAATTGCCGCCTTGCCTTATTGTCCGTTCTGATAGCATGACACCGGGCCTTGCAAATGGAAAATGCTACATGACTGTCGAAGAAATAATCGCGGAAGCCAGCGCCCGCACCGGGCTGACCGAAATCGGAGACACGTCGCCGCTGGATGGGCTGGCCCGCCTGATCGATGCCTACCGGAACGAAGCGCGCCTCACCGAACAGGGCCTCGCGATGAAGCGCGAGACGCTGACCGGCGCCTTGGCGATCCGCATGCAGGTGGAGGACTGGCTGACGCGGCATCCCGAGCTGCTCGAACGCCCGATCGCCGAGCCGCTGTTCGTCTTCGGCCTGCCGCGCACCGGCACAACTCTCATGGTCAATCTGCTCGCCGCCGATCCGGCGCGGCGCTGTTTCCTCAACTGGGAATGGGGCGAGCCGATCCCGCCGGCACTCCCCGAAGAGCTCCACGCCGGCCGCCGCTATGAAGAGGCCAAGGCGCGCGGCGAGATGGCGCTCAAGCATGTGCCGCATATCGCCGCGATCCATTTCGAAGAGGCTGACAGCCCCAGCGAATGCCAGTTCCTGATGACACCGAGCTTTTGCGCGCAGGTCTACGAGGCGCAGGCCGACATCCCTTCATGGCGCCGCTGGTTCCTGCACGAGGCGGACTATCTGCCCGCCTTCCGCTTCCACAAGCGTATGCTGCAAGCCTTGCAACACCATTCCGGCGGGCGCTGGACGCTCAAGAACCCCTGGCACCCGCTGTTCCTGAACGAGCTGACCACGGTCTATCCCGACGCCCAGCTGGTGATGACTCACCGCGACCCGGCGGAAGTGGTCGGCTCGTGCTGCAGCCTGATCCAATATGTCCGCAAGATGTATTCGGACCAGGTCGATCTCAAGGCCATCGGCGAGACCTTCATGGACACCTTCCAGATTATGATCGACCGTGCCGATGCCTTCACGGCGAAGCACGGGGCGGACGCGATCCATCACATCCAGTATGTCGATAACATGCGCGATCCCATTGGCACGGTGCAGGGGATTTACGCGCGCTTCGGGGAGGAGTTTACGGCGGAAGCCGAAGCAGCGATGGAAGGTTACATTGCCGCCAATCCCAAGGGCAAGCACGGCACGCACAGCTACGATCTGGCGGAATACGGGCTGAGTGTTGGGGGCGTGCGCGAGCGGTTTGCGGGCTATATCGAGCGGTATGGGATACCGGTGCGGGGGTGATCTTGGCTTGGAGGTGAGGCAGGCAGGGAGCGGATAGACTAACTTTGGAATCAAGACCTGATCATGAAACCAATTGCCCTTATCAGAGCAGCAGAACACCTTGAGCTTGCCAAAGCCACCCCTGTTCAGATGTCGCTGGACAATGGTGCCAAAGGATATGCGCAACCGATCCCCCCAAGGTGTAGCGAGACTGGCAGTCGTCTATCTAGAGGAGTTCCTCAAGGAGGCCTCAAACCTTCCCAAAACAGACTGAAACTTTCACCGCCCCATCTCGATCCACCCCTTGAGCGCGGAATCGATGCGGCTCTGCCAGCCGGGGCCGCTCGCCCGGAAGAACGCGAGCACATCGGGTGACAGCCGGATCGTGGTGCTGACCTTGCGCGGGGCCTTTTGAGGCCCGCGCCGCCGGATCGATTCCGCGAGATCGGGAAATGCCATGTCGAAGGGCACCGCCCGGGCCAAGGTCTCCGCTGTCAGCTCGGGATTGTCGCTCACCGCGTCGAGGTCAGCCTGCGTGTACTTGGGCTTGTTCATTCGATCAGTCTCCGTTCCTTGCGCTTGGCGCGCCGGGCCGAAATCAGCGACAGTGCCTCCGTGCCAAGCCGGGCGAAAATCACCACGATCACGCCTTGATGCCGGCCAATCGCCTGCCAGCGACCGTCCCTTGCCGGAACGACCAGTGCCGAAAGGAAAAACTCAGGCTGAATGTCCGCAAAATCGATGCCATGCATCGCGATGCTGGCGAGGCGTTTCGGTCCATCCCAGACAATCAGCACGAATTTTCATAGTAACAATCCGAATGGTTGTCAATCCATATTGTTACTACAAATTCTGCTTTGCCTCGCCGTTGCAGGGGGACAATAGAGTGTCCCCGGCCCGTCCCCTATTCCAGCAACATCGCGGCAAGCTCATCCGGTGCGCTGAGAAACGGCAAATGTCCGGTTTCCAGCTCGCGCCACTGTGACCCGAGGCGCTCGGCGGCGCGGCGTTGGTGGGGTTCGCCCGGATTGGGGCTCTTGTTGCAACAGATCGTAGTGGCCCGCCACTTATGCTGCCAGAAGCCGCAGTCTTCGATGATCCCGTTCATCGTCGCATCGGGCTGGCGGGTCGAGCGTTCGCGTTCCCAGGCCTGAAGTTCTGGCGAGACACCGAAGTCGCCTTCCGGATTGCGCTTGATCGGCACCGAGATACCGTCCGATCCATACGGTATGTCCCTGTCCGGATCGTCTGGCCAAGCGTACTTCAGACGCTCGCCGGGGAACAGCACCACCGCATCGACAAAGGTGATATGGGCGATGCGCTCGCGCATCAGTGCGGCAGCGGTGATCGCGACATTGCCGCCGTTGCTGGTGGCGACCAGGTGCACATCGCGCAGGTCCTCCATGCGCAGGAGTCCGGCCAGTTCACGCGCCTGGCTGCCGATGGTGATGCCCGGCCGCAACGTGCCACTGCGCTCGCCGCAGCCATCGAGCGATGGATGATACGCCGTGTGCCCGTCCGCCTGCAAACGCTCGGCCACCTGCTTCCAGATCCAGCCGCCCTTGTAGCAGCCATGGATGAGAACATAGGTGCGCTTGCTCACTGGCCTCCCCTCTTTCGTTTACCCCGTGGCATGTCTCTCATCCCGCAGAACGAAGCAAGGCCCGTCAACGGCGCCTTCCGCGCCCGCTCAGGCGGGGAGCGGCTTTATGTGGATTGACCTCGCCCCGTTCCTGCCCGACCCTGCCCGGCAAAGCCACAAGGAGAGGATTCATGTCGATTGCCGCGCGCTACGGCCAGCTGTTCCAGATGAGCTACATCACCCGCGATCTCGATGCAGCCATGGCGCATGCGAAGGAGCATATGGGGATCGAGCATTTCGACACCACTGACGCCGAAGTCGAAGTGCAGTCCTTCGGCGAAATGAAGCCGCTGAAAATCCGCGCCGCTTTCGCCAATATCGGGCGCAATCAGTTCGAGATCATCCAGCCCATATCGGGTGCGATCAATGTCTATACCGACGAAGTAGATCTCTCGAAGCACATCCTCAATTTCCACCACGTTGCCATCGCGGTGCGTGGCGGGATTGCGCAGTGGCGCGAACTGCTTGCCGAAGTGCGGGCGAGCGGCGACGAGTTTGCCTTCCTTTCGCCCGTCGAAGCGACCGACGAGGACAAGGTCTGCTTCTGCTATGTCGATACCCGCAAGCGGCTGGGGCACTACACAGAATATCTGTGGGTCGACGAAACGATCAAGCCGATCCCGGCCATGCCCGATCTCGACGCCTAGGCGGCGGCGATGGCGCGGCTGGTTCTCAACAACGCCAATCTGCTCGACGGCGAGCACGCGGCGCGCAAGGCCACCGTCGTAGTCTCGGGCGAGCGCATCGAGAGCGCGGGCGAAAGCCCGGTCGAGGCACGTCCGGACGACCGCGTCGTCGATTGCACCGGCCGCACCGTTATGCCCGGCATGATCCTGGGCCACTTCCACGCCGCCTATTGGGGCACCGGCGGCGGCGGACGGCCGGTCGGTCTTGAGGCCCATCCCTCGCTGCAGGCGATCCGCGCGGTCGCCAACATGAAGACCGCGCTGGACTGCGGCTTCACCGGAGCGATCAGCGCGGGCACGCCCCATGGCATCGATGCGGCATTGAAGGTCGCTGTTGAGGAGGGGACGATCAAGGGCCCCCGGCTCATCCCCGGCAGCCGCGATGTCGGCTCTACCGGTTTCAGCGCCGACATGTCGAACCCCGCCTATCTCCAGATCGGCGCCGCCACCGGCGTCACCACCGCCGACGGGCCGGACGGCATGGCCCGGGCCGTGCGGCAGGAGATCAAGGACGGGGCGGAGATCGTGAAGATATTCCTCACTGGCGGCCATGCCACCGGCGGCAGCGGCGAGGACTGGCTGCTGACCGAGGCCGAATTCGCCGCCGCGATGTCAGCTGCGCACCAGCGCGGCGCGAAAACCCGCGCTCACCTCGCCAGCAAGGCAGCGATCCTGCAGTCGATTGAATACGGCATCCATATCGTCGATCACGGCGACGGCATGGACGATGAATGCATCGAACGCCTGATCGAGACCGGCACCTTCCTCACCCCCAGCCTGCTGTTCCCCAAGGAGATGATGAAAGCGATGGCCGGGCACCCGTTCGCCGAGGCAATGCGTCAGCCGTGGGAGCAGATGGCGGCGGTTCTGCCCCGGGCCAGCGCTTCGGGCGTGAAACTGCTGGTAGGCGACGATTACGGCGCCTTCACGCTGAACCACGGCCGTTATGGCGAGGAGCTGGAACTCTACGTCGACGAGTGCGGAGTTCCGGCGCTTGAGGTGATCCGCTGGGCGACGAAGAACGGCGCCGAGGCGATGGGCCTGGGCGGCGAGACCGGGACTGTCGAGGCCGGCAAACTGGCGGACCTGCTGGTGGTGGATGGCGATCCTGCACTGGATATCGGCCTGCTCAAGGACCGCGCGAACCTGCGCGCGATCTTGAAAGGCGGGGAATTGGTGAAAGACACCTTGGGAGACAAATGATGCCCGATACCGCAGACCAGCAGCTCGTCCTTGCCTACAAAGGCGGCAAGGGCGTCGATGCGACGGCCCTGGCCAACAGGGAAGCGCTGATAGCCGTGTTCGACGAGCTCCTTCAGGGCAAGGAGGAAGGGTTCTGGGCACTGTTCGACCCCGACGCCAGCTTCCACGAAGCCTCGTGTCTGCCCTATGGCGGCTCGCACCACGGGATCGAGGCAATCAAGCGCGGCTATGGTGAAATGTGCGCGACTTTTTCGGCGATGCGATCGGAATTCCACGAGGTGCTGACTGCCGGCGACTATTGCATCCTCTACCAGACCATCGCCTTCACCGTCGCGGCGAACGGCAACACCGGCGGCTTCCCGGTCGCCGAGATGTTCCGCTTCCGCGATGGCAAGGTAATCGAATGGCGGGCAAACTATTTCGACGCTTGCGCGATGGCCAAGGCGATCGAGGGCGCGTGAAATGCGGAGTGGGGACGGCCCGGGAAATCCGGCCCGCCCCCACCCTGTCGCCTCCTGGTGGGAGGGAAAGTCGATTCCCCGGTGGCAGGGAACCGGCGGGGGTCAGCTAATAGAAAAAGTCCTGCCGCAGCTTCGGCAGGGCCGGCAGTTCGAAGCGCTCCTGCTCGTCGGCAAGCTGCTGCCAGCGTTCTGCGGCCTGCAAATGGCGCTGCCGCACTTGCGGCAACTGTGCCGATTGGGCGGCATCGAGCTGTTGCTCGGCGTATTCGCGATATTCCAGTGCAGCAGCCATCGGTGACTCCGTCGATTGAATTGGGCAGCATATACCGCAGCGAGTGTTGGCGAATGGCTGACGGGAATGGTTTCATTTTTGACAATTCCCAGTGACGTGGAAGGCCCGGGCAGGGGCCGGGCATCGCGAGCGGATGGGCCGGTGTGTTGCCGCCGCGCAGGAATTGCTGCGCTTGCACGACTGACAGCGCCATGCTCAAATCCCGCCGATAAAAAGACCGGGAGAGAACAATGGCGGACTACGACTATATCATCGTCGGTGCGGGCGCGGCGGGCTGTGTGCTCGCCAACCGGCTGAGCGAAGACCCGGCGATCAGCGTCTGCCTGATCGAGGCAGGCGGCGGCGACGCGCATCCCTATATCCACATGCCGCGCGGCTGCGCCAAGCTGGTGCGCATGGCGAGCCACATGTATTTCTACATGACCGAACCCGAACAGGGCAACGGCCAGCGCCCCGACGTCTGGCTGCGCGGCAAGGTGCTGGGCGGCTCGACCTCGGTCAACGGCATGGTCTGGGTGCGCGGACAGCCGGGCGATTACGAGGCCATGGCCGAAGTCGCCGGCGAACAATGGGGCTGGGACCACTTCGCCCGCGCCTTCGAGACAATCGAGGGCCACCAGCTCGGCCCCGGCCCCACGCGCGGCGGCTCCGGCCCCTTGCGCGTCTCGATCCCGCCCGAGCGCTCGGCGCTGACCGAGGCGATCTGCGCGGCGGGTGCGAAAATGGGCTGGCCGGTCAAGCAGGATGTCAACGCGCCCGACGAAGGCGTCGGCGTCGGCTACATGCCGCGCTCGATCTGGCAGGGCAAGCGCCAGAGCGCGGCGGTGGCGTTCCTCAAGCCCGCGATGAACCGGCCCAACCTGACCGTGATCACCGGCGCGGTGACCGAAAGGGTGGTGTTCGACGGCAAGCGCGCGGTAGGGATCGAGGCGCTCAAGGGCAGCGAGCGGATTGAAATCGGCGCGGCGCGCGAAGTGCTGGTCTGCGGCGGCGCGGTGGCGAGCCCGGGCATTCTCGAACGCTCCGGCGTCGGCGATCCGGCGCTGCTGGGCGATCTGGGCATTCCGCTGGTCCACGCCCAGCCCGGGGTCGGCGAACACGTCAGCGAGCACCGGGCGATCCGCATGCAATGGCGGCTCAAGCAGCCGCTGTCGTTCAACGCCGACTATTACGGCTGGCGGCTCGGCCGCTCGGTGCTGCGCTATTACCTGAAACACGACGGCCCGATGTCGGCGGCGGCGATCGAGATGCGCGCCGCCTACAAGAGCCGCCCCGACGCGCCGCGCGCCGATATCCAGACCCAGTTCGGGCTCTATTCCTGGGACCCGGCCAGCCAGACCGGCGCGCTCGAAAAGGAGCACGGCTTCTGCGCGGTGACCAACGCGATCACCCCCAGCTCGCGCGGTTCGGTCCACATCCACACCCGCGATCCCGAGGCGCTGCCCACGGTGAAACCCGGTTACAACACCACCAACGAGGACCGCGCCATCATCCTTTCCGCCGCACAGCAACTGCGCGAATGGGCAGCGCAGGAGCCGCTCGCCAGCCTGATCGAATGCGAAACCGTGCCCGGTCCCGGGGCGCAAAGCGACGCCGACTTACTCGATGCGGCCAACAATTTCGGCAATGCCGGGATGCACACCGTCGGCAGCTGCCGGATGGGCACCGACGCGGAGTCGGTGGTCGATCCGGACCTGCGGGTGCGCGGACTGGAACGGCTGCGGGTGATCGACACCTCGGTGTTCCCGTTCATCACCTCGGGCAATACGCAGGCCCCGACCATGGCGCTGGGGTGGCTGGCGGCGGGGCGGATTTTGGCTGGGTAGGGGGTGGGAAGAGCACGACGGCAAACCAATTCCTTATCGTCACCCCGGGCTTGACCCGGGGTCCCGCTTGGTCTCGCGCAGCGGTCGATCAAACAAGAAAATCGTAGAGATCGGACCAGTCGGGGTTAGCCCGTTCGATCAGTGCGAACTTCCAATCCCTGCGCCATCGTTTCACTCGCTTTTCGTGGGCAATGCAGTCCTCGATGCTGTCGGCGCGTTCGGCCCAGACCAGCCGGTGCAGCTTGTAACGCGCGCAGAAATGGGAGCCGGTTCCCTGCCGGTGCTGGAATATCCTTGCCGGCAGGTCCGAGGTGACGCCGACATACAGGGTACCGCGATAACGGTCGGCCATGATGTAGACCCAGCCGCCTTTTCGCTCCCGATCCATCGCCTGAGCTGAAACGAAGCGGGACCCCGGGTCAAGCCCGGGGTGACGGGTGGGGTGTTGGACAGCAGCTAGCGGTGGCCTACTTCTCCAGATAAACCCGCCTGAACTTCGGCTGCAGCCGCGCGGCGACCCTGTCCGCGCTCTCCGCCAGCGCCTCGCCCGCTACAGCGCCCGCGCCGGTGGCGCAGGCCGCCGCCGCGCTGCCCTTCAGCAGTTGCCGCCGCGAAACCTGTGCGCTCTTCCGCATATCCCCTTCCCTCATATCCTATACCGCCGCTGGATCGCGTGGAACCGCGCCAGCAGCGCCCCGGCCCGCTCCTCGCGCGTCACCCGCTTCGTATCCGCCGGAAGGAACCGCCCCACATCCGCCGCCTTCACCACTTGCGTGCGGAAGTCCGGCAAGTGGCTCGATTGCACAGAGCGGAACGACAGTTGCCCCGCGTTGTAGCCCTGGGTGTCGATCCAGTTCGCCACGCCCGGATCGTCCCTGGCCATGACGAAGCGCACCTTGCCGTCGCTGTCCACTGCGGTGCGGCTGGGGGTGTAGCTGACCGGGCGGTAGAGGAAATCGAGCGAATTGCCGAAAATCGCCTCGGCGGTGATCATCCAGAAGGCTTGGTAGTCGGCCCATTCGACGATCAGCGCCTCGTCGTCCCGCAGCTGCCAGTGCATCGTCGTCGCCAGCCGGCCGCGGCGTTTGTCGGTGACGTTGGCAATCGCCGCCGCCGCGCCCGCGCCGAGGATGTTGGGCGCGGCGAAGCGGTTGGGCGTGTCCTCATCGACCGCATCGCTGTTGGCCCAGGTCCAGTCGGGCCAGTAATCGACGACATTGTAAACGAAGTCCGCCGCCCATTTCATCGATTCGATCATCTCGGCGGGGGTGGGCACCGGGCGCGGGCCGTCCATGCCCACACGCTCGATCCGCATTTCGGCGCTTTCTTCCTCCCAGCTGTCGAAATACTGGCGGAAGAACAGCTTGCGGGTGCCCTTGGTACTGGGCAGCCAGTTCGGCCCCTGTTTTTCGCCGCCGATGAACAGTTCGAAGCTGCCGTCCCATTCGGTCTTGAGTTGCTCGCCGAAGATGTTCGCCTCGGGCGTGTCGCCAAAAGGCTCGTGCAGCGGCTTGGTGGCGTTACCGCCATAGGCCGCGAGCCCGCGCGGGCCTTGCACCGCGATGTTGAAGAACCGCGCCGACCCGCGCTTGCCGCTGATCTTGTAGGTCGATTCGCCATCGACCCAGGCTTGTTGGTAGACGCAGTCGGCATTGTCCGAGCCGAGCTTGCGCGTCGGCGAGCAGAACGGGTGGATTGCCGGGTATTTTGTGTTCTTCGTCTCCAGCGCGAGATCGTAGGCTTGGCCGAGGTTCTGCGTCAGGTAGCGGAAGCCATCGACGCGTTGCAGCGCAGTCGCCGGGTTCGCATCCTTGAACACGCGCGTGCCCGCCGCTTTCAGCCGGTCGCAGAACTGCGACCAGGCCTGCATCAGCTCCCGGTCACCCGCGAAATCGCCATAGGCCATCGCTTCATCCCCCAAATGCAGAATTCGATTGGCAACATGCCACCCCCTTCGCCAAGCTGTGTCAAACAGAATCGGGAGAGAACCAGAATGACTGTGCAACTCGGCGCCTTCCTGCGCACTACTCTGCCTTTGGGGCTCGATAACCTCGCGGATTACGACAGCGGGCGGTATCATTCGCTGTGGCTGCCCGACCACTTCGTCAGCTTCTGGCCGGATTCGATCTGGACCCCGGAATTTACCGACCTCGCCGTCGCCTCGCCCTCGCCGCACCGGCATCTCGATGCGCTGGCAGTGGCGGGCACGGTCGCGGCCATGACGAAGAACACGCCGATCTCGACGCTGGTGGTCGATACCGTGCGCCGCCACCCGGTGATGCTGGCGCAGACCGCGCTGACGCTCAGCCACCTGTCGAAAGGCCGCTTCATTCTCGGCCTCGGCTCGGGCGAGCTGGAGAATGTCGGGCCCTACGGGTTCGATTTCCGCAAGCCGGTCAGCCGGATGATCGAAGCTGTCGAGGTGATCAAGCTGCTGTGGCACAGCGATGGCCCGGTCGATTTCTCGGGCGAGTTCTTCCACCTCGAACACGCGCGGCTCGATACCGAGCCCTATGAGGGCAAGTTTCCGCCGATCTACATGGCGGCCGGCGGCCCGCGCACGCTAAAACTGCTCGGGCGCCACGGCGACGGCTGGTTCCCCGGCGCGATCCGCTCGCCCGAACACTATGCCGAACACCTCGGCATCATCCATCAGTCGGCGGAGGAGGCGAAGCGCGATCCGCAAGCAATCGTGCCAATCTACATGAGCCCGGCTTTTATCGGCGACGACGACGAGCTCGATGAACTGCTCTCCGCGCCGCTCGTCAAGAGTTACGTCCTTCAGATCGAGGCAAAGGACCTGCGCTCGGTCGGCTTCGAGCATCCGATGGGTCCGGACTGGAAGGGCATCCACGACCTCGACCCGGCCAAGCTGACGCGCGACGTCGTGCTCGACATGTTGGCCAAGACCACGCCCGAAATGCTCAAGGCCTGGGTACCGCACGGCCCGCCGGAAAAGGTCGCGGCGCATTACAAGCAATATGCCGACGCCGGGGCGAAGGTGATCAAGATCCTCGATTACGGCGGAATGGCAGGGCTGAAGTTCGGGGCGCGGTCTGCCCAGCGCACGCGCGAGGCGGAGGATGCGCTGCTGGCGATGTGTGCATGATGCCAGCTGGATCACGCACGTACTGCTCCTCCCCCCTCGCGGGGGAGGATACGAAGGCTTGCGAACCCGTTCGCTAGCCGCAGTTGGAGAGGGGGCTGAGGAATGCGTTCTACCGCCCCGCTCTCCAAGCTTAGCTAGCTGCATTCGCAGCAAGCTCCGCTTTCCTCCCCCGCAAGGGGGGAGGAGCAAATCGAGGAGTATCTGACATGCCCTATGGCGATCACCCTGAAGACGAAGCCCTCAGCGCCGCCTGGACGCAGTTCTGCCGCAATCTCGAGGAGGCCGGCGAGCGGGTGTTCAAAGAGCACAACCCCGCCACCAGCCTCCACCGCGCCGACGGCTTCCGTTTCCTCACCCAGAACCTGGGCCAGGCCTTCGATCTCGCGCTGGAGACGAAGAACACCCAATATCCGGTGATCCACGCTTTCTGCTCGCCGTTCCGCAAGCTCGGCGGCGACAACGCCGATTACACCTACCAGCAGGCCTGGATCGACGGCCAATCGCAATACCGCATCTCCGGCAACATCGGCACTTGCCGCTTCTTCAACATCGCCGTGCAAGGCGCGCGGCCGGTGCCGAAGCCGGGCATGCGGGGGCTGCACGATCCGTTCGGCGATACCCCGCAGGCCAACATGTTCGGGCACGACATGGTAGTGGGCTGGGACGGCAGTTTCGAGGTTTACATCGGCGGCGAGAAACGCGGTGACAACTGGCTGCCGACGACGCCCGATACCCGCAAGCTGTTCATCAGGCAGGGCTTCGACGACTGGTCCGAACTGCCGGTGACGATGCGGATCGAACGCGTCGGCATGAACGAACCGCGCCCGATGCCCGATGCGCGCGAAATGATCGCGGCGATCGACTGGGCCTCAACCTTCGTCTCCCAGCTGATGATCGATTGGCCGGACTGGAGCTACGAATTCTCCGAAGATTTCGATCCCGATGGCGACAACAGCTTCGCCACCGCGCGCCGCCGCCACGACGATCCGGTCTACAATCCCGAACTCGACAAGGTGCGCGGGCGGGCGATCACTTCGATGCGCTGGCGCTTGCAGCCGGACGAGGCGCTGATCGTCGAGTGGGAAAAGGACGACCGGTTCTGGATGCTGACCAACATGGGCACCTTCATGAACTCGATGGACTATCTCTACCGCCCGGTCAGCTATTCTCCGGCGCGCACCAAGGCCGACAGCGACGGCAAGATCCGCGTGGTCCTGGCGCACAGCGATCCGGGTTTCCACAACTGGATGGACACCCAAGGGTTCGAAGTCGGCCACCTCGGCGCGCGGGTCAATTTCTCCAGCGAAGGAAACGATTTCCGCACTCAGGTGGTGAAGCACGCCGATCTGACGAAACACCTGCCCGCCGACAGCGCCCGGGTGACGCCGGAGGAGCGAAGCGCGATGCTGCAACGCCGGTTCCACTCGATCCTGCGGCGGTACAATTTTTAGCGCTGACCCATCATTCCCCGTCATCCTGAACTTGTTTCAGGACCCATCGTGCCTCCTGCCCGGCGGTGCTGCGAGAAGCCCAACCGAACCGTCTTGCTGCGTTACAACGCTCCGGAGCAAAACGAGAAATGGGTCCTGAAACAAGTTCAGGATGACGAATTTGGTTTGGGGAATGCCAAGGGAGAGGCGAATGCAATCGTACGACTATGTCATCGTTGGCGGCGGATCGGCGGGTTGCGTTCTCGCCAGCCGGCTGAGCGAGGATCTCTCGGTCAGCGTCTGCCTGCTGGAAGGCGGGCGGAACGATCGCCATCCTTTTGTCCACATGCCCAAAGGCATGGCAAAGCTGTTGCAAGACCCCGGGCACATGTACTTCCACGGGACCGGTCCGGAACCGCACAACGCCATGCAGGGCGATTTCTGGGTACGCGGACGGGTGCTGGGCGGCTCCTCGTCGGTGAACGGCATGTCCTATGTGAAAGGCCAGCCCGCCGATTTCGACGCACTGGCGCACTTGGCCGGCGACGACTGGTCATGGCAGCACATCGCCCGCGCCTATGAAGAGATGGAAAGCCACCAGCTTGGCCCCGGCGAAGGGCGTGGCGCTTCTGGTCCGCTGCACGTTACCATTCCCGAGGAACGCACTGAACTGACCGAAGCAATCGCCGGAGCCGGCGCGGCGATGGGCTGGCCGGTGAAAGCGGACATCCATGCAGCCCGACGATGGCGAGGGCATCGGCTACCTTCCCTGCAACATCTGGAAGGGCCGGCGGCAGAGTGCCTCGGTCGCCTTCCTGCGCCCGGCGATGCAGCGGCCGAACCTGACGGTGCTGACAGACACGCTGGTCGATGTCGTTATGTTCGAGGGCAAGCGGGCGACAGGCTTGCGGGCGCTGCGCAAGGGCGCTCCGCTGGAGATCGAAGCCCGGCGCGAAGTGCTGCTCTGCGCCAACGCCACCGCCAGTCCGGGCATTCTCGAACGTTCAGGGATAGGCAATCCGGCGCGGCTGGCGGCGCTCGGCATTCCACTGGTCCATGCCAATCCGGCGGTAGGCGAGGGCGTCAACGAGCATCGCGGGCTCTATATGCAGTGGCGGCTGGGCCGCCCGCTGTCGGAAAACCTCGACTATCGCGGGCTTCGGCTGCTGCGCTCGGTCCTTCGCTATTATCTGACCCGCAAGGGTCCGATGGCGACAGCTGCGCTGACCATGCGCGCCGCCTTCCGCAGTCGGCCCGGCGCCAACCGGCCGGACACGCAGGTGCTGTTCGGCATGTACAGCGCCGAACTGACAGGGGCCATGGGCAAGCTGCCGGAAAAGGACCACGGCTTCTGCGCGCTGGTCTATCCGCTACGCCCGCAATCGCAGGGATCGATCCACATCGCCTCACGCGATCCCGCCGCGCCGCCGGTGATCGAGGCCAATTACGGCAGCGAGCCGGAAGACCGGCAGATCGTCGTCGATGCCGTGCGGATCATGCGGCGCTTCGCCGGGCAGGAGCCGCTCGCCGGCCTGATTGCTGCCGAAATCCATCCCGGGCCGGAGCGTCAGAGCGATGCCGATATCCTCGATTTCCTCGACCAGAGCGGCATGGCCTGCCTGCACGCGGTCGGCAGCTGCCGCATGGGCCGCGATGCGGAATCCGTGCTGGATCCGGAATTGCGCGTGCGCGGGGTGGAGGGGCTGAGGGTTTGCGACACTTCGGTCTTCCCGGCGATCCCGGCAGGCAACACCAACGCACCGACCATGGCCATGGCCTGGCGTGCGGCGGATGTCATCCGGCGGCAGTGAGCCCGGAAAGGCCTCAAGACCCGTCGGTGTTGACCGAAGACATCCCCGGATTTTCCGCGCCCATGCCGGAGAAGCCGATGCAGTAGCCGCCGTCGACCGGAATGGTCACGCCGGTGACATAGGCCGCCTCGTCGCTGGCGAGATAGAGCGCGGCGTTGGCGATATCGCGGGCGAGGCCCCAGCGGTTCATCGGAATTCCGGCCAGCACCGGCATGCCCTCGGGCGGTTCGGCGTGGGTCTTCGACATTTCGACGAGTCCGGTCCACATCGTGCCCGGCGCGATGGAATTGCAGCGGATGTTCTGACCGGCATAGTCGACTGCGGCAATCTTGGCGAGCTGGTGCACCCCGGCCTTGGCCGCGCCATAGACGCTGTGGTGCTTCCAGCCAATCACGCCCGAGGCCGAGCCGGTGTTGACGATCGAGCCGCCGCCACTCTTGAGCATCGAGGTGATGCCGTATTTCATGCCGAGGAACACGCCGCGAATGTTGGTGGAATGAACCCTGTCCCACACCTCGAGCGTCTGTTCGTGCAGCGGCGCCATCGGCCCGCCGAACCCGGCGTTGTTGCAGAGGATGTCGAGCCGTCCGAAAGTCTGCTCGGCAGCGGCGATCATGGCCTGCACATCGCCCTCGTTGCCGACATCGCAGTGCACGCCGACGGCGATGGGTTCGTTGCCGGTTCCGCCATGCGCGGCATTGACTGCCGCCGCCACCGCGTCCTGATTGCCGCTGATATCGGCCAGCACCAGCCGCGCGCCCTCGGCCGAGAATATCTCCGCCATGGCCTTGCCCATGCCCGAGCCTGCCCCGGTGATGACGGCGATCTTGCCTTGCAGTCTTCCAGCCATGTTCGTCGATTCCTTACGCAGTAGTATCGATGGTCGGACGCACGTGAATCTCCGATATGTTCACATTGCGCGGCATCGACAGGATAAAGACGACTGTGTCGGCCATTTCGCTGGCCTTGACCGCGCCGTCCTTGCTGACATGCGCGGCGATCATCTCGCGCCATTGATCATTGACGATCCCGCCGGCCACTTCGGTCTCGGTCGCGCCGGGCATCAGGATGGTGACGCGGATGTTCCTGGCGCCGAGCTCCTGGCGCATGCCGTCGCTCATCGCATTGAGTGCGTGCTTGCTGCCCGAATAGGCGCTGGTTAAGGGGCCACCCTTGCGTCCGGCCATCGACGAGACGTTGATTATGTCGCCGCCGCCCTGCTTCAGCATGTGCGCAACCGCCGCCTTGCAGGTGTAGAGCGTGGCGAACAGATTGATGTCGAACACCTTGCGGAACAGGTCCATGTCGGCATTCTCGATCCCGCCGGCCTGCATGACGCCTGCCGAATTGACCAGAATATCGATCCGCCCGAATGCGGCGACGGTATCCTCGACAGCCCGAATCGCGTCGGCCTCGATTGCCATGTCTCCAGGCAGCGCCAGCGCT
This sequence comes from uncultured Alphaproteobacteria bacterium, assembly GCA_963775115.1. Taxonomy (GTDB): domain Bacteria; phylum Pseudomonadota; class Alphaproteobacteria; order Sphingomonadales; family Sphingomonadaceae; genus Novosphingobium. The sequence goes on along the minus strand of CAVZHP010000003.1, from coordinate 168,468 downwards.
TTGCCGCCGGCGGCATCGATCTTCGCGACCAGTTCGGCCAGCCGGTCAGCGCGGCGTGCGGAGACGGCAACCGTTGCGCCAGCCGCCGCCATCGCCAAGGCCGTAGCCGCGCCGATGCCGGACGATGCACCTGTGACCAACGCGATTTTGCCTGCAAGCGATTTGGACATGGCTCTCCCTCGAATTGTAATCGTTCTGCGATGGCAATCCACCATGCCGCTGTCAATTGCTGTGCTGTACGCATGTTCAATGGCTCATCGGGCCACTCACCCTCGCACCACACACCGGAACCCCACATGCCCGGTGGTCGTATCCACCGGCTGGGCATAGCGCGCCGCCGGACGATAGCGCCGGCAATAATTTTCTGCACAGAGATGCGAGCCGCCTTTCATCACCTTGCGGGGAATGCGCACCGGATCGGTCTTGACGATGCTGGCACCGCGCGTGCCGCCGCGCGGATTGGCCGGGATGCAGCAGGAGCCGCGCGCCTTGCGCTCGATTTTCGGCTGGGCGAACCAGTCCTCGGTCCATTCCCAGACATTGCCGATCATGTCATAAAGGCCGTAGCCATTGGCCGGATAAGTCCTCGCAGGAGACGTGCGCAGCCAGCCGTCGAGCTGCTGGTTGGCATAAGGGAAAGCACCCTGCCAGTAATTTGCCAGCATCGCGCCGCCCGGGGCCAGTTCGTCGCCCCATGCGTAATCCTTGTCCTCCAGCCCGCCGCGCGCTGCCCATTCCCATTCCGCCTCGGTCGGCAGGGCCTTGCCGGCCCAGGCGGCATAGGCCTCGGCGTCCGAATGGGCGATGTGGACCACCGGGTGATCATCCAGCCCTTCGATCGAGCTGCCCGGCCCCAGCGGCTGACGCCAGTTCGCACCGATGCGGAAATCCCACCATGACACCCGATCGAGATCGACCGGTCCCGGCGTCATCTCGAACACCAGCGAACCCGGCTGTGCCAGTTCGGGTAACATGCCGGGATAGTCCTTTGGGTCGGGCGCGATCTCGGCGAACGTGACATGGCCCGTTGCCGCGACGAACCGCCTGAATTCGAGCATTCGTCACCGGCGTTTCGTCGATCCGGAAGGGATCGACCCGCACGCGGCGCACTGGCGCTTCTTCGGGATAGAAGCGCTCCGATCCCATGGCGAAAGTGCCGCCGGGGATGGGAACCATCGTCTCAGTCGAAGTCGATGACGACATGCGGCACATCGCCCTCGATTGCGCCATGCGGCGTGGCATAGTCGATCACGGTTACGCCAAGATCGCGACCGACGTCCATGGTCTCGCCGCCGCCTGCGGGCATCAGCATGGGCACGTCGATTGTCACCCGCGCCATTTCCACGCCGCCCGCGCTCAGCACCGCATCCGCAGGCTTGCCGAAACCCTGCGAAGCAAACCGCAGCGTCAGCTTGCTTCTGCCTTGGGGCAGGGCCTTGTCTGCGGTGACCTGCACAATCTCCTGAGGATCGGTCGAGCGCGACCAGACGAAGGCAGGGCGGCCCCTGTCGAGATAGAGGCTCCAGCCGCCGAAGCGGCTGCCCCAGGCGAGCACCGCGCCGGAAGTGTCCGGCTTGTCGAGCACGAGGTCGGCATTGATGGTGAAGCTGCGCGCAGCGAGAAACGGCGCGGCGCCGATCGCCGGAACCGAGACATCCTTGCCCCAGTATTCGAAATGCTTGCGTGTGCCGTCGAAGGTTGTCGGGGTGGCGCGCGCAGCGCCGAAGCGGTGATCGATCGGCCAGACATTGTTGGCCTGTGCCTGCCGATCGAACAGCTCGATCATTGCCTTCAGCTTCTCCGGCTCATTGGCCGAAAGATCGGTCGTCTGGGAGAAATCCTTCGACAGGTCATACAGCGTCCAGTCGACTTTCGGACGGGTCCCTCCGGGTCCGAGCTCTTTCCATGAATCGCGGCCGTCCTCGCCGCTGAGGAACCAGCCGTCGTGATAGAGGCCCGATTTTGCCGGTTATCTCGAAATACTGGGTGCGCGGGCGGGCGGCATCGCAGGTGGTCAGGCTCGGCAGCAGGCTCTGGCCGTCCATCGGTTTCTGCTTCGTGCCGAGCACCATGTCCGGAGCCGGCAGCTTCGCCGCGTCAAGCACGGTCGGCGCGATATCGATCAGATGGCCGAATTGTCCGCAGATGCTGCCCGGGTGGGCGATATGCCCCGGCCATGCCAGGATCATGCCGTTGCGCACGCCACCGAGCATCGAGGCATATTGCTTGACCCAGCGCAGCGGCGAATTCATCGCCCAGGCCCAGCCTACAGGATAGTTCTCATAGGTCAGCGGTCCACCGAGACGATCGGTGTTGGCGGCCATCCAGTCTTCGCGCTCGGGCGGCTGGCGCATGCCGCGCAACTCGTTGATCGTGCCGGGAGGGCCGGCCTCGCCGCTCGCGCCATTGTCTCCCAGCACGACGGACACCAGCGTATGGTCGAGCTCGCCCATGCGCTGTAATTCATCGATCACCCGGCCGAACTGCTCGTCCTGATAGGCGAGTTGCGCGGCGGCGACTTCCATGGTGCGCGCGGCGAAGGCCTTCTGTGCGGGGGCGAGTGAATCCCAGGCCGGTATTTCTGCCGGGCGCGGCGTCAGTTTCGTGCCTTTCGGGATGATGCTCATGCCGAGTTGGCGCTTCCAGCTGTCTTCGCGCATCTTGTCCCAGCCCATGTCGAACTTGCCGCGGAACCGGGCGATGTATTCTGGTGGAGCCTGATGCGGTGCGTGGGTGGAGCCCGGCGCCCAATAAGCGAGGAACGGCTTGTCCGGCGCTCCGGCTTTCTGGTTATGGACCCAGCGGATAATGTCGTCGGCAAAGCGGTGGTCGAGCATCTCGCCCTTCCCCTCATCGGGATCGACCCGTGAGATGCCGCGATAGAGATTGGGCGAATACTGGTCGAAATCGCCCTGTGGGAAGCCGAAGTAGTATTCGAAGCCGAGACTGGTCGGCCAGGCATCGAACGGGCCTGCTTCGCTGCGCTCTTCCGAGGGTATGTTGTGATGCTTGCCGAACATGGCGGTGTTGTAGCCATTGAGCCGCAGAATCTGGGCAACCGTCGCGGTCTCGAGAAGTATGCGCCCGCCATAACCGGGATAGTTGACGCTGAGTCGCTCAGCCAGCCGACCCCGGCGCTGTGATGATTGCGTCCGGTCAGCAGCGCGGCACGGCTGGGAGAACAGATGCCGGTGGTATGGAACCGGTTGTAGCGCTGGCCCTGCGCCGCCAGCCGATCGAAGTTCGGTGTCGGCACCGGCCCGCCGAAGGCGCTCGACATGGCAAAGCCGACGTCGTCGGACATCAGCACCAGCACATTGGGCGCGCCTTCGGGCGCGCGGACCGGGCGGGGTGCGCGGGGTTCGCCTTGAAGATGCTCTCGGCAATCACACCGTCGAAGCGGGGTGCGGGAATAGGCAGGACGCTGCGATCGAACTGCGCCAGGGCGCTCGTACCGGTGAAGCGCAATGGCAACAGTCGCCGGGCAGGAGAGGTTCTTCATCGCTATCGCTCCAATTTTGCGCTGATGGCGTGCAGCGACCCTGAAACATTTCGTCATGTTGCGGTATCTCTCCAGTATCGACCGGGCCTCATCGGGCTGCCGCGATAGCCCTGGTCGATCAGCTGGAGTGCGCGCTGGACCATGCTGACGACGATCCGCAACCGGCCATGGACGGCCTCTGTGCTTGTGGCAGGCAGCAATGTTGCCATACGCGCCACCAAACGGTCGGTTTCGGGAAATTCCGTACGCACCGCGCCGCGGTTCAGTAGCTAGACGCCGCGACACTCTTGCGCTCATGCAACAAGCCACTGGCGAATCGAATGCTGCTCCGCCACATTGAACACTAGAACAGCGGGCGGCCTGCGCCCGCCGGGGGAGAGGAAGTACATGAAAGTCCAGCCAGCCGCCTTCCTGCGGACCACACTGCCGCTTGGCGTCGAGATGATCGAGCAGTACGATTCGGGCCGCTATCATTCGATCTGGCTGCCCGATCACATGGTCAGCTTCTGGCCCGACACGATCTGGACGCCCGAATTCACCGATCTTGCCACCACCTCGCATTCGCCGCACCGGCATCTCGATGCGATGGTCGTCGCCGGCGCGGCTGCGGTGATGAGCAAGAACGTGCCGATCGCCACCAGCGTGGTCGATACTGTCCGCCGCCATCCGGCGATGCTGGCGCAAGCCTCGCTGACCATCGATCATCTCTCGAAAGGCCGCTTCATCCTCGGCGTCGGCTCGGGCGAGACGGAAAACACGGTTCCTTACGGCTTCGAATTCTCCAAGCCGGTGAGCCGTTTCGAGGAAGCGCTGAAAGTCATCAAACTGCTGTGGGAGAGCGAGGGCACCATCGATTTCGAAGGCCAGTTCTTCAAGCTCGAACACGCACGGATGGATACCGATCTCTATGACGGAAAATGCCCGAAGATATGGGTCGGCTGCTCGGGTCCGCGCATGCTCGATATTGCCGGGCGCTATGCCGATGGCTGGTGGCCATCGGGCGCCTGGCGGCCAGAGGAATATGCCGACAAGCTGGGCAAGCTGCTGACTTCGGCGGAGAGAGCGGGCCGCGATCCTGCGGCGATCGTGCCGGCCAATATCATCATGTGCCTGCTGGGCGACGAGGGCGAAGTGGCCGAGATGCTCGACCAGCCGCTGGTCAAGTCGATCCTGCTGATGCTGACCGGCGAGGAGCTGGCGCGGTTCGGTCATAAGCACCCGCTGGGGCCGCAGTGGCGCGGTTATCAGGATATCAACCCGGGCATCCTGACCCGCGAAAAGATCATCGAATTCTGCGCAGCGGTCGACAAGCAGGCAATCGTCGACCTCATCCCCTGCGGAACGCCCAGGGAAGTGGCGAAGAAGTTCAAGGGCTTCTGCGATGCCGGCATGCGGGTGTTCAAGGTGATGGACTACGGCGGCATGGCCGGGCTCAAATTCGGCGCGGCCTCGGCGGCGAAAGTGCGCGAGTGCGAGGACGAAGTGCTGCGGCTGTGCGAGGGGGTGTGAGCGTGGGGCAAATGCAACTCGTCGCCGGGGACCTGCTGGCCCGGGCCAAGGCGGACACCGGGTTTTCCGACTGGGGCGATGACAGCTTCGAGGAGCGCTTCGGCCTCGCCATCAAGCACATCAACTCGATCCCGATGGACGACGCGGGGCGGCAGGCGGCGGACACGAACTGCATGTGGCTGCTCACCGACCGGCTAAAATTCTTCGAAGACCGCAAGCTCTATCCGCTTGCGGACGAAGTGATCGACCGGCCGATGTTCGCCACCGGCGAGCCGCGCTCGGGCACCACGCTGATGCATGCGCTGATGGCAGTAGATCCCGATGCGCGGGCGCTGCGGTTCTGGGAAGTGATGCACCCCTCGCCGCCGCCGGGCGTCGCCGGAGACAGCCATCCGGGGATCAAGCTGGCTGAAGCCGAGTGGGAGGAAATCAACACCAAGATGTGGAAGTGGCTGCACTGCCACCCCTATAACGACATGGGCGGCGATGGTCTGCCCGAGGACGAGCGCTGCTGGGCCTTCGATTTCAGGGTGATGACGCCGACCGGCTGGTGGCGGGTGCCGATGCAGAACCTCTCCATGGGTCTGCCGATGGACAGCGCCGCGCAGAATCGCATCCACAAGATGATGCTCCAGGCATTCCAGTACAAACGCCCGAAGAAATACTGGGTGCTGAAGGGCTTCCATGGCTTCCGTTTGAAGGAATTCTTCGACACCTATCCCGACGCCACGCTGGTCTGGCTGCACCGCGATCCGGTGCAGGTGGCGGCCAGCTCCACCGCGATGATGCGCGATATCATGGAAGGAATCGTCGGGCCAATCGACATGATCGCCGAGGCGAAGATGCATCTGGAACGGGTGCGGATGAGCATCGCCAATACGATGTCCAATCCGCTGGTCTCCGACCCGCGCATCCATCACGTCCGCTACAAGGATTTCGTCGCCGATCCGGTGGGGACGATCCGGGGGTATTACCACTTCGCCCGGCGCGAGTTCACCCCGCATGCCGAGGCGGCGATGCGGGACTACCTGGCGAACAACAAGGGCGACCGGCACGGAAAGTTCGAATATTCGACCCAGACGCTGATCGATGCGGGTGCCGATATCGACGCGCTGAACGAGGAGTTCCGGCCGTTCCGTGAGCGCTACGGGGTGGATATCGAGGTGCGCACGTGATGCACCCGCGTGTGAACCTTCACCAGATCGCTTTCATCAAGGAAAGCACTACCGCGTTCATCTCCTATTGCCGCGAGATCGGCGTGCCGAACATGACGCTGGTGACACCGCTGCTGATGCAGCCCGGCGGGATCGAGGAAGCGCGGGCGGCGCTCGCTGCGGGCGGTCCGCGCGCCGCAGTAGTCAACCACCCCGTCGCGATGGGCTCCAGCCTCGACCGTGTCGGCAGCGAGGAGTCCGAGAAGCTGCAGCAGGCGATCGACATCGCCGCGACGCTCGGTGCGCCGGTCATATATCTGGTGAGCGGAGGGCGCGGATCGCTGCTCTGGGAAGAGGCGGCAGCCCGCTTTGCCGAACTGGTGGCGCCCTGTCTGCCGATTGCGCGCGAGAAGGGCGTGCATCTGACAGTCGAAAGCGCCTCTCCGCTGAACGCCGACATGCATATTGCGCATACCCTCGACGACACGATCCGTCTGGCGGAGATCGCCGGGATCGGTGTTTGCATCGAGCTGAACGCATGCTGGTACGAAGGAGACCTGAAGGACAAGTTCCGGCGCGCCATGCCGCTGACCGGCCTCGTCCAGGTCAGTGACTATGTGCTGGGGGACAGGTTCACGCCCAACCGCGCTGTACCGGGCGATGGCATTGTACCGCTGGAATTGCTGCTCGGGACGATCCTCGAGCTTGGTTACAGCGGCGTGTTCGACCTCGAGCTGGTCGGACCCCGCATCGAGGCCGAAGGTCCGCGCATCGCAAGCAAACGCGCGGCGGAGAACCTGTCGGAGATTTTGGTGCGGTTGGGGGCGTAGCAAGCCCCTCCCCTGAAGGGGAGGGGAAGAAGTGAAAGGAAGCACAATGGCCTATGGCGACGGACCTGCCGACGAACTGCTGCGCGGCGCCTGGACAGACTTTTGCGAGCGGCTCAAGCTCGCGGGCGACAAGGTGTTCAAGGACGCCAACCCCAGCGCGCCGATCATGCGCGCCGATGGCTACCACTTCCTGACGCAGAACCTTGGGCAAGCCTTCGATCTCGCACTCGAGACCAAGGATCCGGCCTATCCGCAGATCCACTATTTCACCCACCCGTATATGAAGCTGGGCGGCGACGTCTGCGATTTCACCTATCGGCAGGCCTGGATTTCGGGCGACTACACCTACAAGATCACCGGCACCAAGGGCACCGCGCGCTGGTTCAACCTGACCGTGCAGGGCCCCAAGCCCGCGAAAGTCCCCGGCACCGACCACGCCCCGCTGCATGAGCCGTTCGGCGATACGCCCGAGTGCAATATTCTCGGGCATCAGATCAAGGCGGATGCGGACGGCCATTTCGAGCTGTTCATCGGCGGGCCAGAGCGGGCGGAAAACTGGCTGCCGACCACCTCCGGCAGCCGCAAACTGTTCATCCGCGAGGCTTACGATGCCTGGTTCGAAAAGCCGACCACGCTGACCATCGAACGTGTCGGCATGGACAGCCCCAAGCCCGTCGCCACCGCCGAGCGCATGGCCGAGGCGATGGGTTGGGCCGGCGATTTCGTCACCGGCATCATGCGCGACTGGCCCGATCATTCATGGGCGACATCTGGAGGCGTCTGCGATCCTAACCAGCCCAATGTCTTCCCGTCCGACAAGAGCGCCAACAGCGCCGACGATGCCAAACGCGGGCGGATGGCAGCGAACATGGTGTGGTCGCTGAAGCCCGACGAGGCGCTGATTGTCGAGATGGACATGCACGACGGCTTCTGGCTGTTCGGCATGGGCGGGTTCTTTGTCGAATCCATGGATTTCCTCCATCGTCAGGTCAGCTACTCCCCGGCGCGCACCAAAGTCGATGCCGACAATGTCGTGCGTTTCGTCATGGCGCATGACGATCCCGGCGCTGCACAACTGGCTGGACACGCAGGGCTTTTCCGATGGAAACCTCGGCTACCGCAACCTGATGAGCCAGAATCCGGCGACTTTCCGCACACAGTTGGTCAAACGCGCGGATGTGCTGTCGGCGCTTCCAGCGGGGACGGCGATGGTGTCGAAGGAGGAGCGGGTGCAGCAGTTGCAGGACCGTTATCATTCGATCAAGCTACGGTTCGGAATCTGATCCGCCCCTGCGCACGGGCGTGTTATGGCACGCTAATGGCCATGGCGCAGATCATCGAGTGCACAAGCGACAGCGATATCGCGCTTTGGCTCGAACGCCGCCTTGCCGAGGCGCCGGGCGAAGTCGCCATAACCGTCCCCGGCGGCTCGACCCCCTTCCCGATCCTCGCGGACCTCGCCGCGCGCGCCATCGACTGGCGGCGCATCGCGGTGTGGCCGGGCGACGACCGCGTGGTTCCCGAGGATCATCCCGCCAGCAACACCGGTCGCATCCGCGCGCTGCTCGAACCGCTGGGGGCAAGCATCGTCCCGCTGACCGAAACAGCCTGCCCGCCGCATTTCGCCGTCGCCTGGCTCGGCATGGGCGAGGACGGGCACATTGCCTCGCTGTTCCCCAACACCGATCCGCGCGCCGACGATCCTCTCCCGGTCCGCCGCCTCACCCCCGATCCGCTGCCGCCCGAAGCACCCTTTGACCGGATCAGCCTGACTATCCCCGCGCTGCTGAACAGCGACGTGCTGCTGTTCGTCATCCGAGGCACCGCCAAGCGCGCGCTGTTCGAGGCGGCGGCGGCGGGGGAGAACGACTTGCCCGTCGCCCGCCTGCTGCGCGCCGCCACGCAACCAGTCACATGCTTTACCTGATCCCCGCGCCGGCCCACCGCACCGTTCTGCGCCTGGCCCACGGGCTGCGCCGCCGCTGGTGGCGCGTGCGAAAGCCGCGCCTCGCCGGGTGCCGGGTGCTGGCGATTGATGCCGAGCAGCGCGTGCTGCTGGTCCGCCACTCCTACGGATCGGGCAAATGGATGCCCCCCGGCGGCGGGCTGGAGCGCGGCGAGGATGCGCTGACGGCGGCGCACCGCGAACTGCTGGAGGAGACCGGCTGCACGCTCCACTGGTCGGCGCATATCGAACTGGCCGAAGAGAGCCTGCATGGCGCGGGGAATGCGGTTCACATAATCGCCGGACTGACGCGGGATACCCCGCGCGCGGATGGACGCGAAATCGTCGAAGCCGCCTTCTTCGCGCTCCACGCCCTGCCCGAGCCGATGCCCGCCCAGTTCCGCGCGCAGCTGCCCGAATGGATCAGAGCAGCGACAGCTGTGCGTCTTCGGGATGAGGCGCCTCCTCCTTCCCGCCCTCCAGCGCCGACAGGGTAAGCCCCATCAGCCGCACCGGCTGCGGCAGCGGCAGCACCTCGTCCAGCAGGGCATGGCCGAGCCGGGCGAACTCCGCCCGGTCCGCCACGGCTTGCGGCAGGGATTTGGCCCTGGTCATGCCCTTGAAATCGGCGGTGCGCAGCTTGAGCGTCACCGTGCGGCCTCTGGCCGAATGCTTGTCGATCGCCGCCCAGACGATGTCGATGATGTTGTCGAGCGCCTCGCGCAACACCGGGCCGGACGACAGGTCGCGGTCGAATGTGCGCTCGGCTCCCAGCGACTTGCGCGGCCGGTTGGCATCGACCCGGCGCAGGTCGATCCCCCGCGCGGCGCGGTAGAGGTAGTCCGCCTGGGCGCTGAAGTGCTCGCGCAGGAAGGCGATGTCCTTCTCGCGCAGGTCCGCGCCGGTCTCGATGCCGAGTTTCGCCATCTTCTCCGCCCCGCGCGGTCCGACGCCGTGGAAGCGCCGCACCGGCAGCTTCGCGACGAACTGCGCCCCTTCGCCCGGACGGATGACGCAGATCCCGTCCGGCTTGTTGTGGTCGCTGGCGATCTTGGCGAGGAACTTGTTGTAGGACACTCCGGCGCTGGCGGTGAGCCCGGTTTCGGCCTCGATCCGCGCCCGGATCAGTTCGGCGATGCGGGTGGCCGAGCCGATTCCGCGGCTGTCTTCGGTGACATCGAGATAGGCTTCGTCGAGCGCCAGCGGCTCGACATGCGGTGTATAGTCCTGAAAAATGGTCCTGATCTGACGCGATACCTGGCGATAGACCTCGAACCGCAGCGGCTTGAAAATCAGCTGCGGGCACAGCCGCACCGCCTGCACCGAAGGCAGCGCCGAACGCACCCCGAAGGCGCGCGCCTCGTAACTCGCCGCCGTCACCACGCCGCGATCGGACGAAGAGCCGACCGCCACCGGCTTGCCCCGGATCGCCGGATCGTCGCGCTGCTCAACGCTGGCATAGAAAGCATCCATATCGACATGGATGATCTTGCGCAGGCCGGGAACTTCCGGACGGTCGTCAGCTTCGGAGTCGGGCGGCGGCATGTCGTAACGATAGCGACTTTCTCCATCGGCCCCTAGCCAACTCCGCTCCATTGCCCCATGGGCATGGCATGGCTTCCATCTCCGGCACCCCTCCCCGCCCCGCCATGGGCGAGCGCGAATTCGTTGCGATGATGGCGCTGCTTCAGGCGCTGCAGGCGCTTGCCATCGATGCCATGCTGCCCGCGCTCGGCGTGCTCTCAAACGATCTGGGGGCGAGCGATCCCAATCATCGCCAGTTGGTGGTCGGCATGTTCCTGCTCGGCGCGGGGCTCGGCGCGCTGGTGCCGGGCACGCTGTCAGACCGCTATGGACGCCGGCCGGTGGTGCTGGCCAGCCTGGCGATCTACGTCGTCACCGCGCTGGGCTGTGCCTTTGTCCAGGATTTCGAGAGCCTGGTGGCGCTGCGCTTCATCCAGGGTCTGGGGTGCAGCGGGCTCGCCGTGCTGCCCCCCGCGATCATCCGCGACCGGCTGGAAGGCGACCGCATGGCGCGGCTGCAATCGCTGGTCTCGGTGGTGTTCATGACCGTGCCGATGCTGGCACCCGGACTGGGGCTGGCGGTGATGGTGGTGGCGGGCTGGCGGATGATCTTCATCTTGATTGCCGTCCTGGGCATCGTCATGACGATCTGGGCGGTCATTCGCCTGCCCGAAACGCTGCATCCCGAAAACCGTCAGACCGTCCGCCCGCGCGCCATTGCCGCCAACATGGGCAGGGTGCTGACGACCCGAGCGGCGATCGGTTATGTCATCGGCAGCTCGCTGGTGATGAGCGCGATGTGGGGCTTCATCAATTCCGCGCAGCAGCTGATCGCCGAGCATTTCGGCGCGGGCCAGTATTTCCCGCTGGTGTTCGGCTGCCTCGCGCTGACCATGTCGGTGGCCAATTTCGGCAATTCGCGGATCGTCGAACGCTTCGGCGCGCGGCGCGTGTCGCACACCGCCTTGCTCGCCTATATCGCGATCAGCAGCCTGCAGGTGCTCGCCGCCTTTTCGCCGCACCAGCCGATGTGGCAATTCGTGCTGCTGATGGGTTCGAACATGTGCCTGATGGGCTTCATCGGCGCGAACTTTGCGGCAATCAGTTTGCAACCCTTCGGCCAGATCGCCGGGGCCGCGGCTTCGGTGCAGACCTTTATCCGCATGGTCACGGCATCGACCATAGGCGCACTGATCGGCCAGGCCTACGACGGTTCGGCGCGGCCGCTCGCACTGGCCCTGCTCGCCGCAGGGACGGTGACCATCCTGGCGGTGCTGTTCAGCGAGAACGGCAAACTGTTCCGCCGGCTGCATTATCCGGCTAAGCCGGCTGGGTGACCGGGACATTCGACCTTGCGGTGATCGGCGGCGGCGTCAACGGCGCCGGGATTGCCCGCGATGCCGCCGGACGCGGGGCGAAAGTTCTTCTGCTTGAGGCGGGTGATCTGGCATCGGGCACTTCCTCCAAATCGACCAAGCTGATCCACGGCGGCCTGCGCTACCTCGAGCATTACGAATTCGCCCTGGTGCAGGAGGCGCTGGCCGAGCGCGAGGCGCTGTGGCGGATCGCGCCGCACATCGTCTGGCCGATGCGCTTCGTGCTGCCCCACACCAGGGGCCTGCGCCCGGCCTGGCTGCTGCGGCTGGGGCTGTTCCTCTACGATCATATCGGCGGACGCAAACGCCTGCAGCCGACCGATACCGTCGATCTGCGCAAGCACCCGGCGGGCCAGCCGCTGAAGTCCGGATTCAGGATCGGCTTCGAATATTCCGACGGCTGGGTCGACGATGCCCGGCTGGTGGTGCTCAACGCCGTGGACGCGGCGGCGCGCGGGGCAGACGTGCGCACGCGCACTGCGCTCACCGCCGCGCGGCGCGAGGCAGACGGCTGGGTGCTGGAGACGCCCTCCGGCGCGTTTCATGCGCGCGCGCTCGTCAATGCCGCCGGCCCCGCCGTGCTCGACGTGCTTCGCCTCACCGGGGAAACTGCGGAATATGGCATGCGGCTGGTGCGCGGCTCGCATGTGGTCGTGCCCAGGCTGTTCGATCACGCCTATGCCTATTTCTTCCAGCTCCCCGACAGCCGCATTTTCTTCGCCATTCCCTACGAGCGCGACTTCACCCTGATCGGCACCACCGATGCCGACCACGAAGGACCGCTGTCCGATATCCACGCCAGCCAGCAGGAGATCGCCTACCTCTGCGAAGGCGCCAGCCGCTATTTCGCCCGCGCAATCACACCCGCCGATGTCGTGTGGAGCTACGCAGGCGTGCGCCCGCTGCTCGACGACGGTTCGGGCAGGCCCGAGGCGGCGACGCGCGGCTACCGGCTGGACCTGAGCGAGGCGGCGGAGGGTCCGCCGCTGCTTAGCGTCTATGGCGGCAAGATCACCACCTACCGGCACCTGGGTGAGGAGGTCGTGGACATGCTGGCCGCCCGGCTGCCCGGGCTCGCCGGAAAGGCCTGGACGCGCGACGAGCCGCTGCCGGGGGGTAACTTTCCGGCCGACGGGGCATTGGCGCTGCGTGAGGAAATAGCTTTGCGCTACCCTTTCCTGACCCCCGCCGACGCCGAGCGTATCCAGAAAGCCTATGGCACCCGCGCCTATGCCTGGCTGGGCGAGGCGAAGGCCTGGAGCGATCTGGGCCGCCACTTCGGCCAGGGTCTCAGCGAGGCCGAGGTCGAATACCTGCGCCGCGAGGAATGGGCGGTAACGGCCGAGGATGTGCTTTGGCGGCGCAGCAAACTAGGGCTGCGGTTCGACACGGCGCAGCGGGACGGACTTGAGGAATGGCTCGGCGGGTAAAGCGGGATCATACCAGCAGGAACACCGCCGCTACTGCCGCCATCACCGCCGTCGACAGCCAGCCGCCGAAAGCCAGCAACCGCGATATCGGCATGCCGCCCATGGCCTCCGAATTGCGCGCGATCAACATGGTGACGAACATCAGCGGCGGGGCCAGCAGCCCGTTGACCACAGCGGCCCAGTATAGCGCCTTCATCGGATCGACGCCGATGAAATTGAGTGCCACCCCGCCCAGCGTCGCCAGCGTTATGACGCCATAGAAGGCCTTGGCCTCGCGCGGCTTGCGGTCGAGGCCCTCAGTCCAGCCGAAGGCCTCGCTCACTGCATAGGCGGCCGAGCCGGCGAGCACCGGCACCGCCAGCATGCCGGTGCCGATAATGCCAATGGCGAACAGCGCGAAGGCAAGGTCGCCGGCGATCGGCCGCAGCGCCTCGGCGGCCTGGGCGGCACTCTCAATTTCGGTCACTCCGTGGGCGTGCAGCGTCGCTGCCGTCGCCACCACGATGAACAGCGCAACAATGTGGGAAAACCCCATGCCGACCAGCGTATCGACACGGATGCGCGCCAGCTCCGCCCCCTTGCGGCGCGGCGAAACCATCAGCGGCTTGACATGGCGGCGGTGCTGCTCCTCCACTTCCTGTCCCGATTGCCAGAAAAACAGGTAGGGGCTGATGGTCGTGCCGAATATCGCCACCAGCGCCATTGCGTGCGGCTTGTCGAATGTGAACTGCGGCACCAGCGTGCCGCGCACCGCCTCGCCCAGCGGCACGTCGGCGACGAAGACCACCGCGACATAGGCGAACAGCGACAGCGTCGTCCATTTCAGCACGCCGGCGTAGCGGTTGTAGCTGATGAACACTTCCGCCAGCACGCTCGCCGCGCCGAACAGGAAAGTATAGAGCAGCAGCGGCCCCGGCAGCAGCAAGGCGAGCGCCGCCGCCATGGCACCCAGATCGGCGCCGAGATTGATCACATTGGCGACCAGCAGCAGCAGGACCACCGCCTGGAGCAGCGGCCTGGGATAGAATTGCCGCAGGTTCTGCGCGATGCCCTTGCCGGTCGTCGCGCCGATCTGGGCGCAGATCGCCTGGATCGAGGCAAGCAGCGGGAAACCGAAGAACATCGTCCAGGCCAGGCCATAGCCGAATTGCGCGCCGGCCTGGCTGTAGGTGCCGATGCCGCTGGGATCGTCGTCCGCCGCGCCGGTGACAAGACCCGGCCCCAGCACCCTGAAGATCGAACGCCGCTTCCTTGTGTAAGCATTGTGCGCGTTCATATCGACTCCGGAGCATTCAGCAGGTTGATCGCCGCATGCACCCTTGGCTCGATCTCCTCGCGTGGCAAGCCGGGCGGGATCGGCTCGCCGATGGCGATGGTAATCGTCCCCCGCCGTTTCCACAGGCGATGATACAGCTGCCCGCTGTTGGTCGCGATCGGCACGACCGGCAGGCCTAGCAGCTTGTAGAGCCCGGCAAATCCCGCCTGCAATGGCGGGTGCTGGCCGTGCTGCACACGCGTGCCTTCGGGAAAGATCACCAGCGTGCGCCCCTCGGCCGACAGCCTTTTTGCCTCGGTCACCATCGCCCGCAGCGCCTTTGCCCCCTGATCGCGTTCGACCCCGAGAATGCCATAGGCTGCGGCAGCCCTGCCCCACATCGGTATCCGCAGCAGTTCCGCCTTGGCGAAGACCGCCGGGTGCCTGATGACGCGGGGCACGTCGATCGCCTCGAAGAAGGCTTCATGCTTGTAGGCGACCAGCACCTGCCCCGGCGGCAGCTTGCCGCGCAGCTCGATCCGGATGCCCAGCAGCCATTTCAGGCAAAAGCGGTGAAAGGTCGACCAGTTGTCGGCAATGGCGTGAAACCCGGCCGGCGCGATGAACAGCGTGACAGTGGTGGCGACAACGAAGCCAAGCGAGCCGCCGTAGAACACGCCATAGAACATCAGGCTGCGGATCACGTCGCCAGCCCGAAGCCCCGGCACGGCCGTTCCGGTCATCCGTCCCATAATTGCGACGCCAGGCGCGCCAGCAGCTTGTGGTATTCCCAGAACAAGGTGTCGAGCGTCGGCTGCGAGGCCACCGCATCGCGGATCACGGAGACATCGCCGGGCATGACGCGGCCAAGCTCGAAAGCGGCGCGGCGCATGTGCCAGTCGGTTGTAATCAGGCGCACAGACTTGACCTTGTTCGCGGCGATCCAGCGTACCGCCTCAAGGGCGTTGGACCGGGTATCGACCGATTCGAAACCCAGCGTGACGCAGCAGGCCATGCGCTGCGCCGAGACGCGGTACTGCGCGGCGAATTCGCGCGGTCTGACTTCGCGGTCGACCCCGGACACCAGCAGGCGCCTGGTCCAGCCCTTGTCGATCGCCTCGAGCCCGCGGCTGATCCGGCCTTCGCCGCCGGTCAGGGCAATCGCAGCATCGGTCTTGCCGCCGTCGCGGGGCGCGGGCAGGGCCACGGCGAACCAGGCGAAGCCGAACAGCCAGGCGAGCACGGCGAGCGAGAGAAAGCGCTTGAACACCCGGCCTCCGTTACAGGATGCGCCGCAGGGCATGCATGACCGAGAAACGCGCAGTCACCATGGCGAGCAAGGCACCCGCCAGCGGAATTGCCCCCAGCGCCAGCCAGTCCGTCCAGGCGAGCTCGCCGCTATCCACAAGTCCGGCCCCCAGCGCGGCGAAGCGGCGGGCCAGAAACAGCACCGCGACCAGCCCCAGCGCAAAGCCGAGCGCCCCGCCGGCCAGCGCATCGACGCCGATCGAACGCTGGAATATCCGCGCGATCTGCCCGTCGGTGCCGCCCAGCAGGTGAATGATCTCGATGGTCTCGCGGTTGTTGCCCAGCGCGGTGCGCGCCGCCAGCAACACCGCAGAGGCCAGGGCGAAGGCCAGCAAGGCGACCAGTGCAAGCGCCAGCCATTGCAGCGATTCGATCGCCCCGAAAATCGGCTTCAGCCAGCTCGACTGGGCATCGACCCGCGCCGAGGGCGCTGCTTCGCGCAGGGCTGTACGCAAGCGGTCGAGGCGCTGGGGTGTGACCGATCCGGTCACCCTGGCATCGACCAGCGCCGGCACGGGAATTGCTTCGTCGCCGGATTGGCCGGTCCCCAGCCAGGGCTCGATCAGTGCATCGATTTCATCCTGCGGCACGACATGGACCGAAGCGATCCACGGAATGGCGCGCAAGTGCCCGATGACTGCCCGGGTCTGCTGCGCGCGCGCATCCGCGCCCGCCTCGATGATCTGGACGGTAACCCCGCCCGACAGTTCGGCCGCAGTGGCGCTGGCGGTATTGCGCAGCGACAGTCCGGCGGCGGCGGCAATCACGGTCAAAGCCACCATGATCGCGATCACCCAGGGCATCGGCCCGGAAAGCCGCGCCAGCGGCATCAGCTGGTTGTCGGACCGGGCCGGGCCGCGCCACCAGCCGCGGGCCTGCCCGGCGGTGTCTGCTTGCGAAAGCCTCATGCAGTGCCTCGCTTCACCATCGGCGGCCGGCGCGGCGGATAGCGCAAGGCCCCGGTGGGATCGGACAGCCGCCCCTTGTCGAGCCGCATGATCATCGAATCCGATACCTTCTGCAGCAGATGCAGATCGTGGGTCGCCACCAGCACGGTCGTCCCTCGCCGGTTCAGCGCTTCGAACAGGCGCAGCAGCTTGACCGCCATATCGGGATCGACATTGCCGGTCGGCTCGTCCGCGAGCAGCATCGCGGGTCTGCCGATCACCGCACGGGCGATGGCGACGCGCTGCTGTTCGCCGCCCGACAGGGTTGCCGGCGGCGAATCCATCCGGTCGCCCAGCCCCACCCATTCGAGCATATCGCGCACCGGCTGATCGAGATCCCGCTCGGCGGCCCCGGCAATCCTGAGCGGCAGGGCGACGTTGTCGAAGGCGGACAAGTGCTGGACCAGGCGAAAATCCTGAAACACCACGCCCAGCCGCCGCCGGAACGCCGGCAAACTCTCGCGCGGCATGGTGATGGCGTCGGTGCCGAACATGCGGATTGCCCCGCGCGAGGGCCGCTGGGCAAGATAAAGCAGCTTCAGCAGCGAGGTCTTGCCTGCCCCGCTGGCGCCGGTGAGAAAGTAGAAGCTGCCAGGATAAAGAGTGAACGAAATGTCGCTCAAAACTTCCCGGTCGGTGCCGAAACGCAGGCCGACATTATCGAACTGGACGATTTCCCCATCGGCAATCTTGTTCATGGGCTTGGTACAGTTCCGGTCGTACGGGGCGTTGCCGATGCCTATAGCCCCCAATCAGTGTGGAAAAAAGGGCCGATACCGCATTGCTTGAGCAAGCCAAGCCTTGCCGGGAGCCGTCCCGGCATGCTTTACGGGGTCGGCAATGATCATCGCCTGCCCCGCCTGCGCGACCCGTTACGTCGTGCCCGACAGCGCGATCGGCGTCGAGGGCCGCACTGTGCGCTGCGCCAAATGCCGCCACAGCTGGTTCCAGGAAGGCGCCGCGCTGGAGCTGGCTGCGGCAATCGTTCCAGCCGCCCCGCCGCCTGAGGCCCCGGCACCTGTGCCCCCCGCACCGGTGGTAGCCCCGCCGGAAGCTCCCCCTCCTGTGGCCCCGGCGCAGGATTCACCGCCGTCGGTTTATCCATCGCCAGATGCAGTGCCGCCACCAGCGCCCGTTGCCGATGCCCCCCCGGTGCCGGCAGCCGAGCCGCCCCAATGGCAATCCGACTCGCCACCGGAAACACAGGCCGGTTACGCGCCTGCACCGCCGCCGGTCTGGCAGGCACCAGCAGTCGACCCTCCGGAGCCACAGGCCGTTTCCGCCCCCGAAGCGCCAGTCGAACAAGCAGCTCCCGAGCCGCCTGTCCCCGAACCGTTAGCCTCGGAGCCGCCAGCCCCTGAGACGGCGATCCCCGAGCCGACGGTTCCTGAAGCGCCGACCGAACCGGTTGCCCCTGAACCAGCGCCCCCCGAACCGGAGGAAAGCCCGGCGGCCCACTCGGGCTATGCGGACGATGCGGCCTGGTCGGGCAGCGAGGAGGTACCCTCGACATTCGCCCATGAGCCGCCGTTCCGCCCGCGCCTCAACAAGCTGAAGCTGTGGACCTGGGCTGCGGGGGTGTTCGCCGTGGTGGCAATTTCGGCAATCGGCCTGGTCGCCTGGAAGGGCCTGCCCGACTGGATGCCGCTGGCCCGGCAGACTTTTGCCGAAGCCCAGCCCGATCTGGTGCTCGATTTCCCGCCGAACCGCCAGGACCGGCGCACCTTGCCCAACGGCACCGAATATTTCGGCGCGAGCGGTACGGTCACCAATGTCGGGCGCTCGCGGCGCGCCGTGCCGACCATTCTCATCGTCCTGCGCGACGAGCGCGAGCGAATCGTCTACAGCTGGCAAGTGACACCGCCCAAGCGGCAGCTGGCGCCGGGAGAAAGCGTCACCATCAACGAAGCAGTCACCGATGTGCCGCGAACCGCCAAGATCGCCGAAATCGGCTGGAAGCCGGGCTGAACACCGCTATTCGCTCAGTCCGCTTGCAGCGCCGTAACCGCTTTGCTAAGGGCGCGCTCCTACCCCCGGGGGGCGGCCTGTTCCGCACCTCTCGATTTAGCGGTCGTGGCGGAACTGGTAGACGCGCAACGTTGAGGTCGTTGTGGGCGAAAGCCCGTGGAAGTTCGAGTCTTCTCGACCGCACCAAACAGTCAGACAAGGTAACCAAATTTCGCCCTCGGGCGCCCTGCGCCTGCACAATGGCGCAGTTCGGCGGGCTTTGGCGCATGCCCGATCCTGAGCTTGGTCTCGCGGAACGGCTTACGAACCGGGAGCGGGATGTTCCAGGTCCAGCAAGGCTGATTTTCGAAGCCCAGCGCCTTGGGCCTGAGAGTGAGTTCGAACTGGTTCTTGCGAACTTTGAACAGCGCGATGAGCGACCGGATCGCCTCATGAACCACCGGCAGCTATCAACGATCTGACTGGTTCCCTAGAACGGCAGCTCTGTCAGCGATTGCCCACACTCGCCGGCACCAAAATGGCCCACAAGGTGGTTCCTGCTCGAATGCTGCGTTGCGTCGAACGAAGGATACCGCCATCAAGGGTACACAGCCTGATAGGTAGAGCCGATATGGGGAGGAGCCGAAGCTGGTTGGCAGCTATCACTGCCATGGTCCTCCTGGCCGTGATCTTGGCCGGCTACAAGCTGAGCCAGAAGCTGTCTTCCGACAGGGCGCTGGCCGCCGCTGCAGAACCGGTGGAAGCCGTCCACGCTGTGCAAGCGCGGGTCGCGCCTTTTGCTGGCGACGCGCGCAGCGTTGGCACGGTCGTGGCAACCCAGACCGTGCAAATCCGCAACGAGCTGGCTGGGACGGTGACCTATGTCGGCTTCAAGTCCGGAGAAGTCGTCCGCAAGGGCTCGGTCCTTGTGCGAATGGACACGACCGAGGAACGGGCAAGGCTCAATGCGCAGACGGCGCGGGCGGCGGTCGCCAGCAAGAACCTCGAGCGTAGCCGGGAACTGGTGAAGCGCGGATTCATTTCGCAGGCGCAGATCGATCTGCTCGTGTCCGAAGCCCGTGCTGCGGGCGCCGAAGCTGCGGCGATCGGGGCGGTCATTGCGAAAAAGGAGATCCGCTCGCCGTTCACGGGCCGCGCCGGCATCCACGATCTGCATCCCGGCCAGTATCTGGAGGAAGGCACGAGCATCACCACGCTTCAGGGCGTCGATCCGCGACGTTACGTGGATTTCAACTTGCCAGCGCAGACGGCTGCCAATCTTGGCCTGGGGGGCATTGTCCGCGTCGGCGGACCCGGACTGCCCCCGGGCGGCCTCGAGGCCCGGGTGGCCGCGCGCGATTCCTCGGCAACGGATTCGCGGCTGGTGAAATACCGGGTTTCGATCCCGGTCGTCGCCGATCAGCTCCTGCCCGGCAGTTTCGCGGAAATCCTCGTGCCGACCGGCCCGCCGACGCCGATGGTCTTCGTTCCGCGCACTGCGGTGAACCAGCGTCCGCACGCTGCCTATGTCTTCGTGCTTTCGCCGCAAGCCAAGGGCGGATTCCGCGTGCGCCAGCAAGTCGTACGGCTTGGCCCTGTGGCCGGTGACGACGTGGCGATCGTCGCCGGCCTGAAGGGTGGCGAGCGGATCGCGGCGGACGGCGCCTTCAAGTTGCGCGACGGGATGCTCGTCCGGCCCACGGCAGGTCAATGATCGCCGTCCTCAACTATTTCGTGCGGCGCCCCGTGGTTGCGGTCGTCCTGCACCTGGCGATCCTGCTGGTCGGAATTCGGGCGATGTTCTCCCTGCCGATCGTGCAGTATCCGCTATTCGAATCTTCCTCGCTGATCATCACCACGCATTACGTCGGCGCTTCGGCCGCAACCGTCCGCGGTTTCATCACGACCCCGATTGAACGCGTTGTCTCGACGATATCCGGACTCGACTATGTAGAATCAAAAAGCACTGCCGGCACCAGCGTCGTGACGGTCAAGCTCGACCTCGACGTCGACGGCAACCGCGCGCTGACCGAAGCAGCCAATCGCATCGACCAGATCCGTTCCGAGCTGCCGCCCGACGCCGAACCGCCGAAAGTCGAGGTGCAGCGCGGCGATCGCCCCTGGGCGACTTTCTATCTGGCCTTGACCAGCGACACGCTGACGCTTCCGGAGCTTAGCGAATATGTCTCGCGCGACGTTCTGTCGGCACTCTCCGGCATTCCGGGTGTGCAGCGGGTCGCCCCGCTCGGCGACGTGCCGCGCGCGATGCGGGTGTGGCTGGATTCGAACAAGATGGCCGCTTTCGGTATCGATGCGTCCGACGTTTCTGCGGCGCTTCAACGCAACAACTACATTTCCGCGGTGGGGCAGGCCAAGAGCGACAGCATCTCGGTCAACCTGCGATCGGACACCAGCATCAGCAGCGAAGCCGATTTCCGCAATCTCGTGGTGCGTCAGTCGCCTGCGGGCGTCGTTCGCCTGAGTGACGTCGCCCGCGTGGAGATGGGCGCGGAAGAGAAGATGGCGGATGCGCGCATCGACCGCAAGCCATCGATCTATCTCGAGGTCTGGCCCTTGTCGGGCGTCAGCGAGCTGGATGTCGATACGGCGCTTCGCCAGCGCCTCGACGAGCTGCGGCCGACCCTGCCGCCAGGGGTCGAGGCGATGCTCGCCTACAATGCCACCACCTACATGCGCGATTCGCTCGTAGAGATCACCAAGACCCTCGCAGAGACCGTGCTGATCGTCGCCTTGGTGGTTTATCTCTTCCTCGGCTCGGTCCGCTACGCCCTGGTGCCGCTCGTCGCCGTGCCGATCTCTCTGGTCGGCACCGGCGCGTTGATGGCGCTGATCGGGATGTCGCTCAACACGCTGACCATTCTCGCCATCGTGCTGTCGATCGGCCTTGTCGTCGATGACGCCATCGTCGTCGTCGAAAGTGTGCAACGCTACATGCGCGAAGGGAAATCCGCCACCGAGGCGGCATTGATATCGGTCAGGCAGCTTGCGGCGCCGGTCTTCGCCATGACGATCACGCTGGCCGTGGTCTACGCCCCGATCGGCTTCCTGCCCGGTCTCAGCGGCCTGATGCTGCGCGAGTTCGCCTTCACGCTGGCCTGCGCCGTGCTGGTCTCGGGGCTCGTCGCGCTGACGCTGTCGCCGGTGATGAGCGGATGGGCGGGCACGGGCCGGACTCACGAAAATCGGGTCGGTCGCACGACGGCCCTGGCCATGGAGCGCCTGACCGCGTTCTATGGTGCCGCGCTCGACCGCGCGCTCGCCACGCGGCGACCGATCCTGGCGGTTGCGCTGTTCCTGACGCTGCTGATCCCCGTGCTGTTCGCCAATTCCGCCCGCGAGCTGGCGCCGATGGAAGATCAGGGCGAGATCGATTTCGTCGGAGCTGGAAGCGCTGCCAGCACGATCGAGTACATGGGCGAGCAGCATATCGATGAAGTGGTCGGCAAGCTCGAGAATTTGCCGGGCGGCGATTTCGCCTGGATCATCGCCCAGCCGCAAAGCGTGGTCGCGGCGCTGATGCTCGTGCCATGGGACGAGCGCGACGAAAGTCCGCAGGACCTGCTCGGCCCCGCCTACGCCGCTATCGCCGAGATCCCCGGCTTGCAGCTGTTTCCGATGCTGCCGCAATCGCTGCCGAGCGGCGGCTATTACGATGTCGAGATGATCGTCGCCGCCAATGTCTCGCATGCCGAGCTCGACGAGCAGGCCAACAAGCTGGTCGCCGCAGCGATGAAGAGCGGCAAGTTCCTCTATGCCGATACCGATATCAAGATCGACATGCCGGTGTCGCGAATCGAGATCGACCGCGAGAAGGTCGCCCAGCTGGGGCTGGATCTCACGGCGGTGGGCCGGACCCTGGGCACGATGGTGAGCGGGGACTATGTCAATCGCTTCGACTATGAAGGGCGGCCCTACAAGGTGATCCCGCAGGTCGAGCAGTCGGCACGCATATCGAACCAGGACTTGCTGAACCTGACGATACGTATGCCAGCCGGGACTGCGATCCCGCTGTCGAGCGTCGCCAGGATCGTCGACGATGTCGAACCGCGCTCGCTCAACCGTTTCCAGCAAACCGACGGCTTCCGGATAACCGGAGGTACGGCGCCCGGCGTGACCAAGGACACCGCTCTCACTGCTTTGGAGGAGGTTGCGGAGGAGATCCTGCCGCCCGGTTATCGCATCGACTATGCCGGCGAATCCCGCCAAATCCGGCAGGGGAGTAACGACCTCGTTCTGATGGGAGCGCTCGGACTGGCCTTGATCTACCTCGTGCTCGTCCTGCAGTTCGGGAATTTCCGTGATCCGCTGGTCGTGCTCCTGGGGTCGGTGCCGTTGGGCCTGTCGGGAGCATTGATGTTCAGCTTCTTCGACGTCACGACGATCAACCTCTACAGCCAGGTC
This sequence comes from uncultured Alphaproteobacteria bacterium, assembly GCA_963775115.1. GTDB lineage: Bacteria > Pseudomonadota > Alphaproteobacteria > Sphingomonadales > Sphingomonadaceae > Novosphingobium. Next base: position 145,319 of record CAVZHP010000003.1, on the reverse strand, counting down.
GGACTCATTACGATGGTGGGGCTGATCGCGAAGAACGGTATATTGATCGTCCAGTTCGCCAATCGCCAGCGCGACGAGGGCAGCAACCGGCTAGCAGCCGTGCGCGAGGCGGCGGTCTCGCGGCTACGTCCCGTGCTGATGACCACGGTTGCGACGATCGCCGGGCACCTGCCGCTCGTGCTCGTGGCGGGCCCGGGCTCGGGCGCGCGCAACAGCATCGGCCTGATGCTGGTGTCGGGAATGGCGATCGGCACGTTGTTCACGCTCTTCGTGCTGCCCTGTGTCTATGCAGTTCTGGCGAGGTCGCCTCAGGCGACAAGGCAGCCGATCGAGAGCCAAGCCATCATCGAAGTCCGAACCTGAACGAGTGGCGGCTATCGGAAATGGACGAGCTACCCGGCAATGTCCGAGAAGTCGTCGGCATAGCGTGCGACCTTGAATTTGCCGGCGAGCGTGGTGCGCAGGCCCCGTCGGGTCGCGCCGGGCCGGTTGCCGAAGGCGGCGTGGATAAAGCGGCGGTTGTCCCAGATCAGCGCGTCGTTAGGCGACCAGCGATGCCTGTAGACAAAGCGCTCGCTCGTCATGTGGGCGACCAGTTTGGCGAGCAGCGCGTCGCTTTCAGCTCGGTCCATGCCCAGGAAATAGTCGACGTTCATCGGACTGATGAACAGGCATTTGCGACCTGATTGTGCGTGTGTCAGCACTGCGGGCATTATCACTGGCGGAAAGCGCGACTTGTCCGGATAGGCCCCTGGCCGGAAGGGGACGACACCGTCGGGGAACTCGTCGTCGCGCGCGTCGCGCACCGCGCTCCACCAGGCGCCGAGTCCAGTATGCTCGACTGCGCCGTTCGAAATTGTCGCGTGGAATTCGAGTGTTTCGAGCCGGCGCTTCGTCTCATCGGGCAGCGCGTCGTAGGCTGCTGCCGTATCACCCAGCAGCGTCTCGCCCTGGGCCTCAGGCACTTCGATCATGCGCAGCATCGCGCCCATGCACATGGCAGGCGTATAGGCAGTGTCGCGGTGCCAGGGGATCCGGTTCACCAGCACGTCGGTCTCGTCGAACACCAGCGCCGCTACGCGTTCACCGCCAAGCGGAAAGAAATACGGATTTTCCGGCGCGCGTAGCTCGGGCAGCGGATGTATCTCGATCTCGCCGAAGCATCGACTGAGCGCGATGTGCGCCTCGGCCGTGGCGATGCCGCGGAACAGCAGGATGCCATGTTCGAACCAGGCCTGGTTGAGCGCACGCGCGGTGCCCGCATCGAAGCTGTCGATCCCATCGAGGCCGATTACCTCGGCGCCGACCGGGTCCAGCGGCGATATCGTGAAACCGGGGGTCATCATTGCCTGCCACCTCACCATTGCGCTTTTCGCCGCGCTGTCCGCAAATCTATGATTGCCCCCGCAGAGCTTCAGGGAAAGACGGAGGATGCCCTGTGCCGCATTGCCAGCTAACCGCCGGGCAAGTCAGGCTTTCGCCTTGGCCTTGACGCCCTTGCTCCTGGCCTCGCCCCAGCCTTGGCCATAATCCAGCGAGCCGAACATCCAGTCGTAAAGCAGCGAGATCGTCCCGTAATTGCCGCCAGTGAACTTAGCGTGATGATTGTGGTGCATCCGCGACAGGAAATTGAGGTAGCGGTAGGGGAAGCGGTCTTCCTTCCACAGATTGTGGTTGTGCAGGTTGATCTCGGTGAAGGCGACCCAGGTGATGACAATGGTCGCGACGTGGAACTTGCCCATGACCAGCGACAGGACCGCGATTGTCGCCACATACAGCCCCAGTCCCAGCGCCACTTCCAGCGGATGGATATAGCTTGAATCCCAGCGGCAGGGGTTATGCTGGCGGTGGTGAACGGCATGCATCCATTTCAGCGGTCCGCCGAAAAAGCCGCTGTCGTGGAACAGGAAGCGGTGGGTCAGGTAATAGAAGAAATCGTAGACCATCAGGATCGTGGCCATTTCCAGCAGCATCGACCACCACGGCTGCGGCGCCAGCGTCAGGCAGAACGGCAGTATTCCGCCGAAAATCACCAGCAGAAAGGCGAGCGACCACTTGCGGTTCCATTTCTGGTTGGCGGCATAGTTGGGCTTGGCCATTTTTTGCCGGAAAGTATCGGCATTGATCCGCCCGGCCTCCCTCAGCACCGGAAACAGTCCGGCAGCCTGATGGCCGATGAGCGTCAGAGCGAGAATGCCGGCACCCGTGGCGAGCGAGAGCTTCCACGCATAGTGTTCGAGCAGCGATGCGAGAAACGATGTGTCCATATTCGGTGTCTCTGGATTCCTGTTGCCGGGCAGCTATATGATACCAAGGGTTATGATCCGCAATAGATCGTAAATCCTAATGCCGGATTGATCACCGGCATTGACCGGGCGCAAATTAAGGCTCCGCGCGGTCAGGCAATCGCTCCCTTGGCCTTCAGCGCCTCGATCCGGTCCCAGTCGATGCCCATTTCCATCAGCACCAGCTCGGTATGCTCCGAGGCCTGGGGGGAACGGGTGGTGACAGTCGGCTCTCCGTCCCATTGCACCGGACCACGGATCAGCTTGAGCGGCTTACCGTCAGCGCCGTCGACTTCGAACACCATGTCGTTGGCCAGCGCCTGCTCGTCTTCGAGAATCTCGGGGAAACTCAGCACCGGGGCCCACTGGCCCTTCATCGTCTTCAAGTGCTCGCGCCAATAGGAGAAGGGATGTTTGGCGAAGGCGACGACCATGATGTCGCTGGCGGCCTTGGCGTTCTCGAACAGAGGGAGCGGCTCCGAAAAGCGCGGGTCGTCGGCCAGTTCGGGAATGCCCAGGTGTTCGAAAGTGTCGCGGATGAGGCCGGTGGGGCTGTTGATGCACAGGTTGATCGTGCGCCCGTCGGATGTGTTGTAATTGCCGTTGAACGGGCTGCGCGCCGATCCGCCCGATTGCGGCATCGAGTTCTTCATGGCGACACCGGTCTCCGCGATCTGTGCCAGCAGCGCTCCCGAAGCCCAGGCCGCGCTGCTCATCAGCGAAACATCCATGACCTTGGCCTCGCCGGTCTTTTCGCGGTGGAATAGCGCGGCGGAAATGCCCCCGGCGATGAACATCGCGCCGATGGAGTCGCCAAACGCCGGGATCGCCTGATTGAGCGGGCCGTCGAGCTCGGCGGGCGTCATCGCATCGGCAATCCCGCTGCGCGACCAGAAAGCGGTGCCGTCGAACCCGCCGACCTCGCGCTCCGGTCCCTTGTCGCCCCAGGCGCTGCCGCGCGCATAGATGATGTCCGGGTTGACCGCGCGGATGTGTTCGACGTCGAACTTGTTCTTCTGGCGCACCTGCGGAAGATAATTGGTCAGGAACACGTCGCACTGGCGTGCCAGCTCGTAGAGCAGTTCCTGGCCCTCGGGCGTCGAGACGTCGATACCGACGCTTCGCTTTCCCCGATTGGGATGTTCGATCAGCGTATGGCGCAGCGGATCGAGCTGCACGCCGCCCATGTTGAGGAACCCGCGCTGGGTATCGCCGCGCAGCGGATGCTCGATCTTGATGACATCGGCACCCCAGTCGGCGAGGATGCCGCCCGCAGCCGGCACGAAGGTGAACTGCGCTACTTCGAGGACGCGCACGCCCTGCATGACCTTGCTCATGTCTTTTTCCGATCGTTCGAATTGCTGCGCAAAGGCGTTTAGTGCCCGTCCCGGCTAGTGACCCGAATCTGAAGTTCGTCACACAAGGCCGATAGCTCAGAACGAACTTCAAATTCAAAAGGGTCACTAGCAACTATATGATTCTAGTGTGGTTCAAGGATTTGAAATTCGCTCCGTGCCTCGCCGCTTAATGTAGCGGATTTCAAATCCACCACACTAGTTGGAAGCGCCTTGACGGACCGGAAGCCGCTTCGGCATTTCCCCCAGCTGGCGGTAAAGATCGCGGTACTGCGCCATGACCGACTGACGATCGTAGCTTCGCACGATCCGCTCGCGCAGCGACGCGCCCATGCGGTCGCGCAATCCGGGATCCTGCAGCAGCCTCGATATGGCCCGGGCCGTATCGTCGGGATCGACGAGCGCGGTGACGATACCGCCGGGCTCATCTCCCGGCCTGCCGAGGCCTTCGATCAACTCACGGCAACTGCCGACGTCGGGAGCAACCACCGGAATACCGCAAATGCCGCCCTCGAGGATGACGAGAGGCTGGGCCTCCGACAGGCTGGTGAGCACCATCACATCGATCCTGGGCAGCCAGTCCGCAACATCGACCAGTCCGGCGAACTTGAAGACCTCGCCAATGCCCAGATCCGCGACAAGGCTGCGGCAATCGGCGGAATAATCCTTGTCTTCATCCTCCGGTCCCAAAACTGCGAACCGGGCATCGGGGAACTTGGCATGGACTTGCGCGGCGGCGCGAATGAACGTCTTTATATCCTTGATGGGAACGACGCGTCCGATCAGCGCCACCATGGGATGAGCGGGGTCGCGAGCATCGGTGCGATTGGCAAAGCGGCCTGGATCGATCCCGTTGGGTATGGCGCGCAGCCGGTCTGCAGAGGCACCCAGGCGCTGCTGCGCCAGATTGTTTGCGCCATAGAGCGCGATAATCGGGTCGCAGGCATCGTAACAGGCCTTGGTGTAGCTCTGGAATGCCTTGATCCACAGATCGCGCAAGTCGTAGTCGATGCGGTCGAGCGCCAGCCCCGTTTCGGTCTGATCGCCGATCCAGTTCGCCATCATCACCTCGATCTGCCGCTCGAGCAGATAAATGCCGTGTTCGGTGACAAATGCGGGCCGGCCGCTTTGAAACGCGGCGCGCGCCGCCAGCAATCCGGCGAACCCGGTCGAGACCGTATGATAGACGCGCGCCTGCGGAAACGGTGTCAGCAGCATCTTCAGCAACCCGCCGAGCAGAACCCGCATGGCCCAGAAATAATGATGAAACGATGTCGTCCTGAATGACTTTTCGTAGTGCGCCCGGAACAGGTTGAACATCTGGGGATTCGAAAGAATATCGCCAACCCCCGGCCGGGGCGACAACAGCGACAGCTCGCGCAGCAGAGTGACGAGCGTGCTGGTTCTGCCTCCGGTCAGAAAGCGAAGCAGCAGGTTCCCGATGCGCGTGATCAGGTGCGATGGGTATTTGCGGGGAGGCGAAGGATTGCTGCTGAGCGGCACCTCGACAACCGAAACGACATTGGCGGGCGGCTGAATCTTCCAGGCCAGCTCCGTATCGGTTGGCTTGATCGCCACGATCGAAAAGCGGAACTCCGGCAGATTGATCATCAAATCCTGAAGCCAGCTGGAGACGCCGCCTGCGACATAGGGGTAGGCACCCTCGACGATCAGACAGACATCGCTGCGGACCGCGCTTTCGCTCACGCAGGAGATTCCAGTATTTCAAGCGGTCGCCGGGGGCCCGCCTGCACCTCGAAATGCGACTTCTGCAGCCCGATGGCCTGCAACGTCGAAGCGAGCCGCGCATGGCGCTGGTCCGCGCTCTCCATTTGCCCCTGGATGGTGGTTAGATATTGTTCGGCAACCTGGCACAGGTAAATCCGCTGCGTCTGGGGCAACAGAACATTGTGGCAGCCATGGTCCGCCAGCGAAAGCGTAAGCTCCAGCATATCCCTTGGCGCCTGTGCATGCGCCTGCCCGTGCCTGTCCTCCAGATCGGATAGTTCCTGGGTTACATTGCTGCTGACCTGGGCAGAGGCCGCCGCAGCCAGCGCGCGGATCGTTTGGTCCCGGTCGGTGAGCGCTATTGCGACGAGGACCGAAAGCTTTGGCTCGAAGGACCTGACAACGGCTTCCAGGGCTTTCCTGCGGGCCGTCAGTGCTCCGTATTTCATTGTGGTATTCAACGATTCAATCTGGTTCGCCTCGGGAAAATAGATTCTTCCGTCGAGGATGCGGGCCATGGTCCGTATCGGCGAGTCGGCGTCCTTTGCCGACTTCGCGAAGTGGATGACCGGAGAGAATGCAAGCTTCTTCGTACCCGGGGCGAACCAGATCCAGGGTTTTGCCACCAGGAATGCGAATATTCCGCATGGGCCGAATGCAGCACCCAGGGCAAGTGCAGGGATATCATATGCCTCGGTGGTGGATTGATGCCGGAACCAGGTTAGCAAGGCAACGAATGTCAGGACGACATGAATCGGCGCGAAGCCGCCGGCGAAGGCGGAATCCGGCGCTTGTGTGGCCGCCAGAATCGTCAAATCGGCAACCGCAAGCGCACCGATTAACCGGATCATGCAACCTTGCCCTCGGCGAAAGCGCGGTTCACCAGATTGATCGAATGCGGTCTTGCCAGCAGTGCCGAATACCGGCTGAGCGCCTGTGCGACCTGCGAAAGTTCGGCGACCTTGGCAGCGTTGAATTTCAATCCCTCGGACGCGTGAATTACGAGTATGGCTGCAAGCGCGCCATCTTCCTCGTCGCGGACCGGTATCGCGGCAATGCCGAAATCATCGAGCGCCGGCACACCGTGGCCCGCATCGGCATGAAAAATCCTTGGCCGGTCGACCATAGCCTTCACCCAGCCGGCAAGCGGCGCATTGGTCGGGCGCGAATGTGCCGCGACACCTCGCAATTGCGCCACAATGCGATCTCCGCGCAACTGATAGCAGGTGAAATCATCGCTCAAGACCGCAAGCGCGATCAGCTTGGTCAGCGCTTCCAGCTGGGCATGATGGTCAGGTTGCACGAGGCCGGAGGCAGCGACAATCGCCTGCCCGCCGACGTGCTCCTCTGCCGCGATGCGGACCTGCAGGTCCCGGTTGATCTTGCTGAGACTGGCAAATGTATTGGCCGCCTTTTCCCAGTCGGCAGTCAAATCCCGGAAGCGCTGGTTCAGCCGGTCGAACCGCGCCCCCCGGCTGGCGGTGACTTCGCCGACGATCAGCGCCGTCATGGTCCACATCAGCGGCAGGAACGAGAGATAATGCTGTTTGCCAAGGTGATCCATGCCGCTCGGCCATTGATGCGGTGCTGAAACCCACAACAGGCTGGCGATTGCCGCCGCCACCAGTCCCATGCCCGTGCCATAAGTCATCGCCAGCATCAGGACCGGCAACCAGTAGGGGTTCGGCTCGACGCCGTCGAAGGCGCGACCGCCCATCCACAGGTGATCGATCGCGATCAGCGTTCCGAACAGAACCAGCAGTTCTGCGAGTTTACGTAGGATGTCTTTTCGAACAGCCATAATGCTTATCCAAGAAAACGGGTCAGAAACAGGCGGAAAAAGTAGTAACGTCCGGTATTGCCCGGCCTGGAAACCGAACTCACCCCGCCGCTGCCATCAAGCCGCCAGGAACGGCCCAGGCTCGCGGCGGCGCCGATGCTGGCGTTCGGACCGTCGGACCCGCTGTAGCGATCGACCGTCCAGCCCGCCGCGCCGGTGACCTGCACGTTCCGGCTGTAAAGGCTGGCAACGACCTGTCCGGTGTGGTTTTCGCGGCTGTCGAGCGGAATATAAGCAAGTCCGTTGCCGCGAAACTGCGTGCTCTTGGTATATTCGGCTTCCAGCCTGTAGACGACCGAGATTGCCGGTGTGCCGCGGCGCAGCAGGAACTCGAGGCTCCCGGCTGCGGAGACGGTCTTGGTGCGGACCCCGCCACCTTGCAGCCCGTAACCGTTCCACGAAGCATCGCCCTGCACGAAGATCCCGGGCGTAAGACGCATCGAGGCGCCGCCGCCGGCCCGGCTGATATGGCCACCCAGCACCGATTGTTCCTGGGTCGATACATCCGGCAACCGGTAGGCCAGGTTCACCCGGCCCTGCAGCTCTGGCGAGCCGAAGAATGCCTGCATGCCCCCGCCGACAATATCGCGGTTGAGCTGCGCGGACCCCTTGAGTTCCAGCCTGACCGAATCTTCGATCCTGACCGAAGCCGTGATATCGCCAATTGTCGAATTCGCCCTGGCATCGGTGATCGGACCCAAAGGCCCGGCGACACTTTCGGCTTCGCTGCGAATGTAACGAATGCCGGCGCCCAATGCCAAGGGCCGGCTTACCCGGATACTGCCGATGAACCCGCCCTCGATCTGGGAAAACGACTTGCCATCGCGGATGGTGACGCCAGTCGACAGATTGCCAGCCAACTCGGCAATCACGCGCTGAGCGGTAATATCGTCCGCAGCGAGGGCGCGATATCGCGAGGCGGCGAGAGCAGTCGCGCCGTCAGCCGCTTCGGTATCGGCCAGCAGGCGCTGCAGGCGCTGGTCGTTGGGCGAGCTGTCTGCCAGCGCCCCCAGCCTGCGGCGCGCCCTGTGGGGATAGCCGGCGGCGGCATCGGCCTGCGCCGTGGCGATCGCAAGTTCGGTGGCAGTATCCACGCCCGGGGCAGGCGCGACCGGCCCGGTGGCGACCACACTGCTGTCGGCAAGGAACTGGATGCGCAAGGTGCCTGCCGCAGCGACGGCGGAAATCTTGCGCCCGGCCGCCGCGCGCATGACGACGCTGGTATCGTTCCAGCGAAGATCGGCCAGGTCGGCCCGGGCTATCTCTGCAAACTGCCTGAGGCGGGCTTCATCGATCGCCCGATTGAAGCGCACGACCACTTCATATTCGGTGCTTTCGATAGTCAGCGTGGTTCCCTGTGGCCAGGCCAGCTCGAATGAACGCGCCTCTTCTCCGGCCGCCTCGGGCTCCGCCGCTTGCGCGGCCGTCTGAAACGACAGCAAGGAGGTGACCAGCATGGACACGGTCAGCATGAAGGAGTGGATTGTTTTCACGGTTGTAGCACCTGTTGAGCTCTGCCTGGCTGACCATTGGCGATAAGTAGCCGCGCGTGAATGATTGCCAGATTTCTGTCCCCGGGAGATTGCGAACGCAGCGCTTCCACCATCGCAACGGCTTCCTTCTTGCGATCCAGCCTTTCCAGCAATTCGACCTGCTCGCGCGAGCCGCGCGGCGCTCGGGCCAGCGCCCGCTCCAGCCACGGCTGGGCAGCGCGCTTGCCCTGCAGCTTCTCGGCAACATTGGCCATCAGGCTCAAAGCGCCCCGGTCGTCCGGGTCCGAACGCAGATGCGCTTGCAGCTGTTCGGAGGCATCGCGATAGTCCTTGCGGTTCCAGGCCGCCCAGGCGAGATCCATCCGGTCGGAAGGCAAGGCCACACCGGCAGCGGCGCGCGCGCGGGTCAGCGCCATGACAAGGCGGTCGGGAAGGCCCGGCTGCAGGTTTGCGGAAACGCCCGCCAGCTGCTGCGGCGTAAGATTGCGGCCGTCGAAGAGCTTGTCGAGTGCCCGGATTCCGGCCTGGCGGTCGCGCACCGCACCAGCCAGTTTCAGGCGAAGCAACAACGTCTCGGTTGTGGCGCCAGAGTTCGTCGATTCAAGGTAGCTCAGCATGGCTTTCGGGTTTTCGCGCTCGGTATAGATCCTGGTCCAGCCCGGATCCTGCTCGGCCCGCGCACGCAGCCATGCGAGCCCGGCCGCATCCGGACGCGGACCCATCAGGTAGAGCAGCCGGGCGGCAAGCGGGTCGTCGGGAGACAGGGACGCGGCCTCGCCGCGCAGAAGCTCCATGGCGTCCTCCCTGAATCCGAACTCGAGCAATTGCTGCGCGATCAGGGCCCTGTCTCGCGGTTGGCTTTGTGCGCGCTTCAGCAAGATGGCTCGAGCAGCATTGCGGTCGCCCGAAGCAATCACCAGCACCTCGCGCGCCTCTTCCGCCTGGCCCGGCGGCAGCATAGACGCATAGCGCAAGGCGCTGGCCAGATCGCCGTTGCGCTTTGCCAGGTTCATTGCCAGCCACGGATCTCCGGTGCGCCAACTGGCGTCCCCTGCGCGGTCGATGCGCCCGATCAGATCGTATTGCCCCGAAGCCGCCGCCCACCGCGCAAGATCGAGCGAGCGAGCGTGATCCAGACGGCCAGTCGCGCCGCTTTCCGCCGCCACGATGATCGCGCCCGGCGTATTCACTGCAAAAGCGGCCTGGATCAGATCATTGGCAGGCGCGGAGCCGGGGCTATGCGCCGCCGCCATCAGCATGGACTTCGCCGAAGCCAGGTCGCCGTTCGAGCGGGTCAATTCGAAACGCAGCCGCCACAGCGCGGCACTGCCGCGATCCGGCCGCCCGTTGAGGAAAGCCAGGGCAACGTTCTGGCGGCCTTTGGAGACAAGATCGTAAGTCGTCGTCGCGGTGGAAGCAGGCTCACCTATCAGCTCCAGCCGGTCCGCCAGCGCAGTCAGGACGCCGACATTGGCATCGGCGATGCCATTGGCCATCAGCTGGCGCGCTTCCTCGGCGGTCAGCGGTTCGCCCTTCTCGAATTTTCGCCACATGCGGGCGATCTCTTCGGCCGGGGCCAGGACAAGTGGTGCCGAACTGGCGATGCCGCAGCACGCGGCGGCGTCGCACGGTTTATGACATCCGCTACCAGCGCCTGATTGGGCAACAGGAAGACAGCAGCGGCCAACAGCACGACGCCGGCACCGACCGTTCCCGAAATCGCCAGGGTCCTGTCGCGGGTGGCCGTGCGTTTCATGTGCGTGGTTCCGGTAGGAGCCGGTCGAGCGCCAGCGTCGAGACGTAGGGATGAAAATCGGCGGCGCGCGCGCGGGCGTAGAGGCTTGCGACACCCCTGGTGTCGGCGGGATCCCAGTAATCGAGCGTGGCAAGGATCAGCGCCGGGTTGATGCGCCGTGCCGCGCGCAACCGGTTGGCCTGCCAGGCCCAGTCGTCGGCGGAGAGCATTTCGTAGGCCTTCGTGGAGAAATTCCAGCGCGAGGCCATGGCTTCGCCCAGCACATAGTCGATCCGGGTCGCCACTTCGGGCAGCAACGCGTAACCGCGATTGAGCATGATCTGGCAGCGGGGATAGCGCTGGCGCATTGCCCGGACGAGCTCGGCGCCGGCGGCGACCATGCCGCGATTGCCGCCGGGGTCCTGCCGTTCCATGGCCTCGGCATTATCCAGCGTATCGAGGAATATCCCGTCGTATCCCTTGTTGAGGATGCGGGGGATCAGCGTATCGAGCACCATCGACTTCCAGGCCGGGTGCCGCAGATCGACAAATCGCGCATCCGGCCAGTTGGGATTGGGCGCCCGCAAGGCGCCGGCCCGCGCGAGCCGGGCGGCAAAGGGCCGGGACCTTTCCACCTCGCCAATGCTGATATAACCAAGCAGCCGGGCCGAAGGACCGCGCAGCGGGGCGATAGGCCGCAGATGATCGGGCTCGAGCACCAGCAGGCGAAAATTGCGGGCGACCGCCGGATCGGTTCCGGCGCTGTAATCGACGCCCCAGCTCAGCGAGGAAGGGGCGGCCAGAGCCGGTCGCCTCGCCAGAACCGGCAGCGACAGGCCCAGCGCGAGCAATTCCCGCCTGCCGATCCCCAGACATTTCATACTCGGGCCGCTCATGCCAGGCTCCTTGGTCCGCCGACAACCGATGGATTGTTGCCGATGAACAGAAGGTAGACGAGGCGCGACGTTGCATGACCGACGAGCGCAAGAGCCAAATAAGCGCCGGTCAGTGCGCCAACCATGTAGCCCCAGCCATAGCTGGCTATCCCCGAGTCCAGATTGACTATCGTGGCGACCATGCTCGCCGTCGCAAAGGCAACCCACACGATCAATACCCGATTGAACAGGTCATAATACGATAAGACACATGTGGCGTATATTGCCACGATATGAAATATCGTTCCGACAACTGTGAAACGGAAGCTAAATATCCCACGCGCATCGACTCCAAGAACATGCATTATTTCAGGGGCAAGAAACCAGCAGATGCAGGCAATCAGCGACTGCACAACCACCAGAAGCCGGAGATCGTGGGTTATTGTTTTTGAAACCTCGCGCCGGGCTTGTTCGATATTATTGAAAGTCGTGTTACCGGTGCAGCGGCCCACCAATATCTCGAACACGCGGCTGAAGCGTGTTTCGGTCGTCACCAGCACCAGCGTCAGGCCCGGAACCAGTGTCAGCAGTCCGAGAAAGCTCGCCTGATCGTTGATCGGATTTGTCCGCAGCCAGCCGATGGTATCGACACTGTCCGGACCGAACCACAGTATCCACTTGTCGATCCAGATCGACAAGGCGTTGGCTAGGCCTGCCAGGCCAAGCGGAGCCGCGCCCCACAGAGTTGCCGGAAGAGTGCTGGGCCACACGGGCGGAGCTGAAAACTCTTCGCGAATGGCCGCGCAGATCAGCGTAAGGGTCGCGGCAAGACCAGCCGCAAGCGCCGCCAGCATTGCAGCCGGCCCGGTAATGCCGAACCCCAGTACCAGCACGGTAGTGGTAACAATCCCGAGCAGGTAGGCCATCATGATCGGAACATGGCGCCGGATCGCGGTCAGGAAGGGACTGGCGACCCAGATGTTGGCCTGCAGCGTCAGGATCGCCATCGCGAACAGAAACTGCTCCGGCGGCAAGGCCACCGCGACCCCGAACAGCAGCCAGCAGACCAGCACGGCGCCAATCGTTGCCCAGATCGCCGTGGCGAAGAATATGCCCGGAACCTGGGACCGGTTATCCGCATAGATGCAATCGGAAATCTTGCGGGTGGCGATCATAGCAATGGGCGCGGCGATCACCGCCGAAGCCGTGAAGGCATAGACGATCAGGGTCTGGACGGCAGTATGATCCGCCAGCGACAGATGCGTGGCTGTCCACCGTTGCAGCAATAGCACTGCACCGGCGGTCAGCAGCCACGGCCCCGAACTGAAGAATGTGCCGGAAATCGCCGCATTGGCAATTCCGCCCAATCCATTTTCCCGGGCTATTCTGTTGAGTTGAAAACCGATGCCCGCCATGCCCTGCTTCCAGAATTCATAATACGAACGCCCCAGCTACGGGAGTAAGGTGTCCCGTAAGCGCGACCGAGAAATCGGCTGACAAATTGCCGGTACTGTTGGTTTCAATGACCGTGTATTCCACACCGCTGACAACCTGGTAGGAATAGCGGACCTGCCCCAGCGCGGTGAAGGCCGCCGTACCGACGAACGAAAACGCCTGGTTTCCGCCAACGTTCGAAATAGCGTCGATCCCGGACAGGTCGATGATATCGGTTCCCACCACGAAGTCGGTGATGATGTCCCTGGTCGTAGATACAGTCGTGCTCTGGTTGTTCGCGGTGAAGACGAAGGTGTCGGCCTCCGAGCCGCCCGTCATCACGTCGCGTCCGGTCAGGCCGTTCAGGCGATCGATGCCCGCCCCGCCGTTGAGCGTATCGTTGCCGCTGCCGCCGTTGAGGGTGTCGTTACCACCCAGGCCGTTCAGCGTGTCGTTGCCGTTCTGACCGGTAAGGGTGTCGCTCTCAGGCGTGCCATTCAGCGTTCCGTTGTCCGGTCTGCGTCACGCCGTTGACATTCGTGACATTGACGGAGATCGCCTGTGTGTCCGGAGTTCCCGTCCCGTCGTCCGCGGCCACCGTGACATCATAGATATTGTTGAGGCCGGCATCCGCAGGTGCTTCGAAATCGGGCGCCGCAACAAAGGTCAACGCGCCGGTCGCCGGATTGATCGCGAACAAGGCGCCGTCTCCGCCCGCCACGATGCTGTAGACAATCGGATTGTCGGAAACCGCCGTCACCGTGGTCACCGCCACGACATTCTCCGCGACATTGATGTTCGCAGTGGCGCCGCCGCCGTTCGATGTGATCGCCAGCGGCTCGACTACGTTCGCAACGGTCACCGCGATTGCCTGATTGTCGTTCAGCGCACCGGCGGTGGCCCGGACTATAACGTCGTAAACGTTGTTAGCTCCGGCATCGGTTGGCAATTCGAAGTTCGGCGCGGCGAGGAATGCCAGGACGCCCGTGGTTGCATTGATTGTGAACCTAGCAGCATCCGCTCCGCCGGAGATCGAGTAGGTCCGGGCCGTGTTTTCCGGATCGGTCGACGTGACCGTCAGCACCGCAGTCCCGTTTTCGTTCACCTGCACCGCAGCGTTGTCGCCGCCGCCATTGGACGTGATCACCGGCGCTTCATCGACATTGGTAACGGTAACCGCGAGCGTCTGGGTATCGGCAGTGGTACCATCGCTTGCCCGCACGGTCAGATTATAGACGTTGTTCACGCCGACATCGGTCGGCGCCTCGAAATTCGGGGCCGCCAGGAACGCCAGAGCACCTGTGCTCGAATTGATCGAGAACAGTGCACTATCGACGCCCGGGTCGATGCTGTAGACGATTATCCCGCCCGGAAGTCCCGTCGTCGCCGTCACGGTCGTTACCGCAGCACCGTTTTCGGCACGGTTGATCGCCGCCGCTGCGCCGCCGCCGTTCGAGGTGATCGCCGTCGCCTGGACATAGGTTATCGCCACATTGTGCGTGCCGTTGGCGCCGATATCGAGCGTGAGAATCTCACCGATCTGGCTGACCACCGTAGCCCCGGTAACCTGGATAGTATTGGTCCCCGGCGCCTTGAGGTCGATAACCACCTTGCCTTCGCCGGCCACCGAGAACGACAGATTCTGCCCGTTGCCGCTGAGCGACAGCAGCGACGCGCGCATCGGCAGTGCGGTGATATGCGTCACATCGTCCGGTGTGGCCCCCATGGTGATGGTGTAGGTTCCGCCCGAGGCAGGCAGAAACACGCTGTCGTCGTCATAGGCGTACCAGCCGGCGACGTTCTTGATGTATTGAGTGCCCTGCCCATCGACGTCGAGCGCCATGGTCCCGACATTGGAAGCCGAGACCGTCGCGGTTATCGTGCTGCCGCTGACCGTACTGGTCACAGTTGCCGCCTTGAACGCGGCGATGCGCGACGCGAGATCGGTCAAAGTGGCGAATTCCATACCCGACGCGTGAGCGCGAGCTACCCAGTCGGTGAACATCGAGGTCTGGTAAGGGCTGGCCCCTTCCGAATTCCATGCCGCTAAACCATAATCGTGAATCGGCCAGAGAATGATCGGCGCCTCCGCATATCCCGCAAGGTCCCAAAACTCCTGCTCCCAAGCCGCCGCTGTCTCCGCCACGGTCAGGTGCTGAAATTCAATGCGCGTGAAGTCGAACGTCATGTTTGGGGCAAGATAGACATCGCTCTGATTTTGCGGCGTCAGATAGCCGAACGCACTGGGATATCCCGCCCCGTTTCCTGTATAGCCGCCGGACAGATACTTATCGACATAGGGCAGGATCGCCTGCGAGGTCGCGAGCGTTTCCGGTGCTCCGGGAACAGCGGCGCCGGTAAGGTTGTAGGTCTGGCCGAGGAATGCGCTCAACTGCTGTTCAAGCACCGTCTGGCTATTGCCGAATTCGAACTGGATTTGGCTGGCCGACAGCAGATTGGTGTTTTCCGGATGCGTGTAGCTGTGCGAGCCAATCTCGCCACCCAGGTCGATCAACGCCTTGTAATAGGGAAGCGAAACCGCCCAATCCGTTTGCTGGTCGGGTGGATTGTTACCGACATTGACATAATAACTGCCAACAAAATTGTAGTCCTGCTTCCATTGTGTCAATATGGGAACCAAGTATATCATAGATACCGGGAGCCCCGCCATCCGGATTTACTTCAGTCATTTCCTGACTTTGGTCCATATCCATGCGCATCGCCACGATGCCATACTGGCGAGTCAGCTGAAGCCCGACTGAAAGCGCGGTATTGCCATCAACCGCGTATTCGATCGCATCCTGCAGCATGTCCGTACCGACCATGATGCCTTCGGTAGAGAAATGGACGTTGCGCCCGCCGGTTTCGGTTGCCATGACCGCCGCAGCGAGTCTGCGCGAAATTTATCGATTGTTCGGCAACCGTAATGCCAGTTCCGCTGACACTCGTGAATGCATTCCAGCCGACATTGAGGTAATACCCCAAGCCATTACCTGGGAGATAGTAATCGAATACAGTACCGGCCTGACTGGTTGCTGAGGTGTACACATCGCCGGTCCCCCCGTCCAAGCGGGTGACATCCAGCAGCAGCTTCATCCGCGAGTAGGAATCGCCGGGCAGCGCGTTGCTGTTCTGGTCCACAACCATGAATTCGCCGCCGACAATCAGGCCGATGTCGAACTGCTTGATGGCTTGCTCCAGGGTATTGGAGATCGCGGCTACCTGGCTCGACTGGACGTTGCGGAACGAGGGGAAAACCAGTGCGTCGTACTTCGCCAGCGTCGCCAGATTGGTGAGATCGCTTTCGGTCAGGAGGTCGAACGGAATGCCCGCCTGCATTGCCTGCGACTGAACCGACATGAACAATTGCGAATAGGCGGTCTTGCTGAAATAGGCGTTAGCCGTCGTATCCGAATAGACGATCCCGATCCGCTTGTCCGGTGAAGGCACGATCCCGGTGTCATTGAACACCGTGAACGGCTGGCTTGAATAGCTCGCCGGCAGAAAGGTCAAATCATTGATATCGTAAACCGTGTCGATCGCCAGGGGATTATTCACCGCCGACTTGGCGATCCTGAATTCGACCGAAGTCTGATCCGGCGACCATACGGCGGTCAGGCCCGAGGCGACCAGAGTCTGCCCGGCGGTGCCGCTGAACAGCGAGACGGTGCCGTCTGCCGCGAAATTGACGTTGTATTCTGACCCGAACGTACCGAAAACCTGAAAGCCGGTCGATGCATTGCGATCGGTGTTGAGCCATACCGTCGTGCTGGCTCCGATCACGACAGGGGCTGTCAGCGAGAAGTAGAAGTAGGTAGCATCGCTTGTCGCATTTATCCGGTAACCGGCAGTCGCGCCGTTATCGATGCGGTCTCCGGCCAGCCAGTCGCTAAGCAGTCCGTCGACGGTAATTGTATGTCCCGCAGGCACAGGTAATTCCTTCAATAGTTCAATTGAATTCCTTCAAGTTTTGCGACTTTATAGGAGTTGGGGCGCGGACATAATCCCGCACCCGGAGGTCATTCGTTGACGTCCCAACCTGGTACGAAGCCCCGGTCCCTGGTTCCGTTTATTAGTTAACCGATCCCATAGCGATATCCGCCGATTCTGCAACGAGGCCGAATGGGGAACGGGCCGGTTTCAAGGGTCGGGATCGTCCCGAAATGACACATCCGTGTCGCTTTGGAGCAGGGTTTTGCGGCAGTGCGGCAACGCGGCGAACGGGCTGGAGCACCTATCGTTCGATCTGACCGGATGGTTGGCTTTGAAAAAAGCGTGCATTTCCCCCGGACTGCGCGCTCGCAATGAGGCAATTGCCGCCCAGTCAGGCGATCGGCGAGGCCGCGGAACGGGCAATTTCCGGATCGCAATGCCGCCTGACGGGACGTCTTGAGCAAGCAGAAATTATCCACAACTATCGCCGGCGGCTTCGGTGAAATGTGTGGAAAACAAGTCTGGGAGTGCAATTTGCGTTAGTTCTTGCTGCAACGCAGCGAAAGTCGGGCGGCTAATCCCCTGCTACCGTCAACCCATCCACCCGGATCGTCGGCACGTTCACCGGCCGGTGCCACTCCAGATCGTTCGCCGGGGTCAGCGCCCTGAACATGTCGAGCAGGTTCCCGGCCACGGTGAATTCCGCCACCGGCCCGGCCAGCTCGCCCCTGACGATGCGAAACCCCGATGCTCCCCGGCTGTAATCGCCGGTAACACCGTTGACGCCCATGCCGATCAGTTCGGTGATGTAAACGCCGTCCTCGATGTCAGCCATCAGCTGAGCCGGGCTGACTTTGCCCGCCGCCAGGTGCAGATTGCTTGTCCCTACCCCAGGCGCACCGCCATGGCCGCGCGCGGCGTGACCGGTGGGCGCAAGGCCAAGCTGGCGGGCCGAAGCGCTGTCGAGCAACCAACCGGTGATACGGCCGTGTTCGACCAGATTGCGCGTCCGGGTCGCCAGCCCTTCGCCGTCGAAGGGCCGCGAGCGCAGGCCGCGTTTGCGGTCGGGGACTTCGGCGATGACGATAGCGGGATCGAACAGCTGCTGCTCCAGCCGGTCGAGCAGGAAACTGGCGCGCCGCGCGATCGATGCGCCCGACATCGCCCCGATCAAATGCCCGATCAGCGTGCCGCCAACCCGGGGGTCGAACACCGCCGGCATCGGGCCGCTCTTGAGCGATCCAGGGCTCAACCGGGCGACTGCGCGGGTTCCTGCAAGCTTGCCGATCTCCTCGGGCGAAGGCAGGTCGGCACCGAAGTGCGCCGATCGCCAGGCATAGTCGCGCTGCATGCCGCCGCCTTCGCCGGCAACCACACTGGCGCTGATGCCGTGGCTGGTAGTGCAATAGGCACCGGCAAAGCCGTGACTGGTGGCAAGCGCGAACACCGCGCGACCGGCGCTGGCGCTGCCACCTTCCGAATTGGTCACGCCGGGAACCGCCCGGGCTGCGTCTTCGGCGGCCTCGGCCAGGGCGCGCAAAGCCTGCGGACTGGGCTCGGCGGGGTCCTCCAGATCGAGCACGGGCAGCTCGCCCTTGAGCAGGAGCTCTGCCGGGGCCAGGCCGGCATAGGGATCTTCCGGCGCAAGTCTGGCCATGGCGACCGCGCGGGATGCCAGTTCGTCGAGCGCTGCATCGCTCATGTCCGAAGAGCCGATGCTGGCCGAGCGGCTGCCCGAAAACACCCGCAGCGAGATATGCTCGCTTTCCGATCGCTCGACATCTTCCAGTTTGCCAAGCCGGACCTGGATGCTCTCCGATGCATCGGAACTGTAGACCGCATCGGCGGCATCCGCTCCGGCGCGGCGGGCGCGGTCGATCAGGGCGCTGGCGCGGTCGCAGGCGGCATCGGGGCTGAGCATGGCGGCAGTCGGGCTCCCATTCGCCGCGCGATCGGGTGCGCGGGCGAGGCCGCTCTATACGCAGGCCATGACGAGAGCAATCTAAGGCGAGTGCGAACTCAGCTGAACAGGGCGGCAAGGCCCTTGAACAGACCGGTCAGCGCGAATGGCAGTCCGATGGCCAGCAACCACAGCCACAGGCGGTCGCGGCGGAAGTAGGCGGCGAGAGCCGGATCGTGCGCCTGATCCTCGGTCAACCTGTTCCAGCGCCGCTCGAAAGTGCGGCAGGCCGGAATAATCGCGGCGACGAGGATAATCAGCGCCAGATAGGGCAGCAGCGAGCCCCGTTCAGACTTCAGCGCGCCCATGGTGACGAAGATCTGAAGCACGGTGTAAACCAGCAAGGCATAGGCGATATGGTCGCTCATCTTGCGGCGCCAATCGAGCGGGCGCGCATCCCTGCGGTCGCCAGCCCGCGGCGAAAACACGTCGTGCTGCTCCAGCTTGACCATCGGCGCTCCCCCTCCTCTTGCTTAAGCTGGAGTAAAACACCGATCCGGCCCGCGATCAAGTCCGGTTAACCTTGCCGTCACGCTGGGCTGCTAAATCCGCCATGCATGAAACCTGCCAAATCAGCACCGGATAGTGGAAACTACGCTTGCCGATCCCGGGCGCGCTGCGTAAATCGGCCCCCGCATGGATGACGTTTCCCAGATTTCCCGCCCGGCCCAGTCCGGTGGGCAGGCTGCGGCAGGGCAGGCGGAAGCCGCGTCCCTCGCCCTGAAAGGCGGCCTCGAAGCCGTCTCGATCGCCAAAAGCTATGACAAACGCGCGGTGCTGACAGACATCTCGTTCTCGGTGGCAAAGGGCGAAGTGCTTGGGCTGCTGGGGCCGAACGGCGCGGGCAAGACCACCTGTTTCTATTCGATCATGGGGCTGGTGCGGCCCGATTCGGGGCGCATCCTGCTCGACGGGGTCGATATCACCAAGCTGCCGATGTACCGCCGGGCGATCCTCGGGCTGGGCTATCTGCCGCAGGAAACCTCGATCTTCCGCGGCATGACCGTGGAGCAGAACATCAATTGCGTGCTCGAACTGATCGAGCCCGACAAGGCGGTGCGCGCCGAGGAACTGGAGCGGCTGCTCGGCGAGTTCGGCCTCACCAAGCTGCGTAACAGCCCGGCGATGGCGCTGTCGGGCGGTGAGCGGCGGCGTTGCGAGATTGCCCGGGCGCTGGCGGCCAAGCCCTCGATCATGCTGCTCGACGAACCTTTCGCCGGCATCGATCCGCTGTCCATCGCCGACATCCGCGATCTGGTGAAAGACCTCAAGAAGCGTGGCATCGGCGTGCTGATCACCGACCACAATGTCCGCGAGACGCTCGACATCGTCGACCGTGCCTGCATCGTCTATGGCGGCCAGGTGCTGTTCGCCGGCAGCCCCGAAGCGCTGGTAGCCGACGAGAACGTGCGGCGGCTGTATCTGGGCGAAGGGTTCACCCTGTGATGCGGATGGCGCATCGGGACTGACCCATGGCCCTCGGCCCCCGCCTGGACCTTCGCCAAAGCCAGTCACTGGTGATGACGCCGCAATTGCAGCAGGCGATCAAGCTGCTGGCGCTGTCCAATCTCGAGGTTGAAACCTTCATCGGCGACGCGCTCGACGCCAACCCGCTGCTTGAGATCGGCGACGGCGCGTCCGCGCCGGCCGGCGAGGCGATCGAGGCCCCGCCCGAGGAAGCCCGGCGCACCACCCTCGAAAGCTCGCCGGTCGATCAGCTGATCGGTGAAGGCAAGGCCGCCGACGACCGCCCGCTCGACATCGATGGTTCGGCGCTCGACCGCGACCGCGATACCGGCGATGCCGCAAGCTATTCCGGATCGGGGCCCGGCGGCTCGGATTGGGGCGGCTCGGATTGGGGCGGCGAATTCGGCGCGGGCGGGGGCGAGGAAGGCCCCGGTATCGACGAGCGCGGCGCGGGTGAAGCCAGCCTCACCGAGCACCTCCACGCGCAGATTGGCGCCGCGACCTCCGACACCCGCATCGCTGCGGTGGCCGCTTTCATCGTCGGCCAGCTCGACGAGGCCGGCTATCTGACAGTCCACCTGCGCGATATTGCCGCCGAACTGTCGCTTCCCCTGTCCGAGGCGGAGGTAGCGCTCGAACTGGTGCAGTCGCTCGATCCCACCGGGGTTGGCGCGCGCAGCCTGGGCGAATGCATCGCTCTCCAGGCGATCGAGGCCGACCGCTATGACCCCGCCATGGCGCGGCTGATCGACAACCTCGATTTCATTGCCAATGGCGAGCTCGCCCGGGTCAAGCGGATGTGCGGCGTCGATGACGAGGATTTCGCCGACATGCTGGCGGAATTGCGCGGCTACGATCCCAAGCCCGGCCTGCGCTTCGGTGGCGGCGCAAGTGAGGTGGTGACGCCCGATATCCTGATCACACCCGGTAGTGAGGGCGGCTGGGCCATCGCGCTCAACGCGGCGACTTTGCCCCGGCTGATCGTCAATCGCGCCTATTATGTCGAGCTCAAGGGCTCCTGCGGCGACAAGGCATCGAAGGGCTGGCTCTCGGAGAAACTGGCCGACGCCAACTGGCTGATCAAGGCGCTCGACCAACGGGCGAAAACCATTCTCAAGGTCACTGCCGAAATCGTCAAGCAGCAGGATGGCTTCTTCCGTCACGGCGTTTCGCAGCTGAAACCCCTCACCCTGCGCACTGTCGCCGAAGCGATCGAAATGCATGAATCGACCGTCAGCCGGGTCACCTCGAACAAGTATCTCCATTGCGAGCGCGGCACTTTCGAACTGAAGTTTTTCTTCACCTCGGGCGTCGGCGGGGCGGACGGCGAAGGCGCGGCCTCGGCGGAGGCAGTGAAGGCCGCAATCCGCCAGCTGATCGACGCCGAGGGGGCCAAGGCGATCCTCTCCGACGACGCCCTGGTCGATCTGCTGAAAGCCAGGGGCTTCGATCTCGCGCGGCGCACCGTCGCCAAATACCGCGAGGCGATCGGCCTCGGCTCGTCGGTGCAGCGGCGCCGGCAGAAAGCTTTGGCGGCGGCGATGTAGACTCGGGCCGGATAGACTTGGACGGGCTTTGCTGAAACATTGGCGCAAACAATGACCCGGGAGAGTCAGAATGCCGCAATATGCCCTACGCCATTCGCTTGCCGCCGCGACGCTGGTGCTTGCCGCCGCGCCGCTAAACGCCGCCGCCCCTGCCGCTCCCGAACCGATCCTCGATTCGCCCCAGCAGGTCGAGGCCGAAAAGACGCTGCTCGCCCTGCTCGAACATCCCGATGTCAAGGCCGTGCAGGCCGGGCTGCGCGCCCAGCTCGCCGCCACCGACATCGGCCAGACGCGCGACGGCGCCGCGACAATCGAGCGGGCGGTCGGCTGTCTCACCAATTCACTGATCTTCAAGGAAATGGCGACCTACAGCCCCTCGCCGAAAATCCTCTGGGCGACCGAAGACTCCCCGCGCGAATGGCACGGGCACACCGTCGGCTGCACCGGCACGGCGGGCGACAATCCCGACAATATCTACCGGAGCACTTTCGTCTGGGGCGGCGAGCGATACGAGGTGACCGGCAAGCTCGCCGCCAAACGAAGGGCGAGCCAGTTCATCGTCCAGATCGGCCCCGGCGAGCCGGGCTTCGCCCCCAAACTGGCCGGCACCAAGCCAGAAGCGGTCGAGACGCTGGCGGTGTTCGACGAGCGCGACCTGAACGTCGCGCCCGACGGCAGCTTCCGTTTCACCATTGGCGGCCCATCTGGCGCAGCGAAACATGTCGTCACTCCGCCCGGCCCGGTCTCGGTGGGATTTCGCGATTCGCTGTCCGACTGGAAGCAGGTCCCCGCGCAGATCCAGATCCGCGCCCTCGATCCGATCCCGCCCCGGCCCTACGATCCCGACGAACTGCGCCGCCGCGTGGTTGGGCGGGTGGGTGACTATGTCCGCAACTGGGCCGACTTCCCCCACCATTGGTTTGGCGGACTCAAGCCCAACACCTATGGCGGCCCGATCGGGCGCGAGGGCGGCTGGGGCTTTGTCGCCGGGCTCCGCTTCAGCCTGGCCGACGACGAGGCGCTGGCGGTGACCCTCTCGCGCGGCAATGCCGGCTACACCGGCTTTCAGGTGGTCGATCCCTGGACCATTGCCGCCGATGCGCGAGGCAATCTCACCAGCCTGAACCTGGCCCAGGCCGCGCCCGACCGGGATGGCAATTACACCTATGTGATTGCGAAAGCCGACCCTGGCGTCGCCAACTGGCTCGACACCACCGGTCTGAACGACGGCTTCGCAGTGATCCGCTGGCAGGCCCCTCCCGCAGGCGCGACGAAGGACGGACTGGTGCGCAGCTTCAAGGTGATAAAGCTGGCCGATGCGGCGAAGTTGCCCGGGATCGCCCGCACCACGCCCGCCAAACGCCGCGCCCAACTGGCGCAGCGCGCGGCGGAATGGGCCCTTCGGCTGCGTTGAGCGTTCATGGATTGACGCTTGCCTGCGAATACTAACTAAGCTTATTTAGTAAATGGCAATGTGAGCAAGTACATACTTGTATTGCTTAGTATAAAAATGTTTTCAAATGAAAGTATCGTGATATCCATGCGGCCATGATCCGGACCGCCCTTCACCTTGTGCCACATCGGGCGGCAAGACGGAGGACAGATTCATGGCCTATATAGACCGGGTGAATAGCAAGCATCGCACTGTAACTATCATTGCAGTAGCCATGCTTGAGGCAGCGGCGATTTACGGGGTGATCCAGGGCCTCGACATCACTTTCAGGCGGGCCGATCCGGTCCCGAATCCAGAAGGCTTCAACATCCCGCTCGATCCGCCCAAACCGCTGCCGGAACCCTCGCCGATAGCGTCGCATTCGCCGGTTCCGCGCGACCCTGTGCTCGATGCGATCAAGCCGGTGTTCGATTTGCCGCGCCCGCGCGATTCGGTGATCCTGGACCCGCAACCAATTCCCTCACCTTCGCCTACCTATGTCGCGATTGCCGATATCAAGCCGTCGCCCACGCCAAACTTCAACTCGCGGCCAGTCAAGCCGCGCAACAATCCCGCCAGCTGGGCAACATCGAACGACTATCCCAGCCGCGACTTGCGCGAGGGCAACCAGGGACTCACCCGCTTCCGCCTCACTGTCGGCACCGACGGCAAGGTGCTCGGCTGCGAAGTGACTGCCTCCAGCGGTTTTCCGGGGCTGGACCGGGCCGCCTGCGACAACATCGCCCGCCGCGCCAGGTTCGAGCCCGCCACCGGCCCGGGCGGCGAGACTGTCACCGGAACCTACTCGAACACCATTCGCTGGGTGATCCCCGAATGATCGCCCGGCGATAGCGCCTCCGTCGGCCTTGCCGGACCCTGCCGCCGTCAGGGCCGGCGGAGGAGCAACCCCAGACCGGTCAGATTTCCGCGGTGCCGGACATCAATGTCGCCGTCTTCCCGCCGATCCACACCTGGCCGGAGGCGTCGGCATCGACCCGGATGCGTCCGCTCCGCAACAATCTGGAGCCTTGCGCTGCAGTATATGGCGCAGACACTTTTCCCGCACCGATCAGCCATTGCGCCAAAGAAGCGTTGAGGCTGCCGGTTACCGGGTCTTCGATCAATGCACCGAAAGAATCTCTGAACAGGGCGCGGACTTCATAGGCAATCGCACTGCCCGGCGGGTTCAGGCCGACCACGCCGATATCGATCCGCCGGGGATGCGAGCGGGCCGGGTTCAGCGCCAGCACGTCATCGCCCGATGCCAACATCACCCCCACCCAGCCGGGACCATTATCTACCCACTGCGCCTCGACGATCTCGCCCGGGGCAATGCCGAGCACCGCCGCGACCTCATCCACCAGGGCTTGCTCGACCGGCCCTTCGCGAAGCAGCGGCGGGGCGGCGAAACTCAGTCGTTCGTCCTCGCGCCGGATCGGCACCAGCCCGATTCCGCATTGCTGGACAATCGTCTTCCCATCCTTTGGCACGCCGCCGCCCCGCAGCCAGGCATGGCACGAACCCAGCGTAGGATGGCCGGCAAACGGCAGCTCGCGTTCGAGAGTGAAGATGCGAACCCGGTAGTCTGCGGCGTGATCGGCGGTCGGCAGCAGGAATGCGGTTTCCGACAGGTTCAGCCAGCGGGTGATCCGCTGCAACGTCTCGGTGTCGCGGTCTTCCGGCAGCGTCACCACCGCGAGCGGATTGCCGGAGAACGGGACCTCCCCGAAGACGTCGACGAGCTGGAAGGGATATTGCACCATCTGTTTCAATTCCTGCCGGCCATCCGCTCCCGCGCAATCTTGCGCCAGGCCTCGGCAAGCACATCAAGTCCCGCAAGCACGCGCAGAGCCTCCGGCTCGCGCTTGTAATCGGTACCGACCAGCAGTCCGAAAGTCCGCGCCACGCTCCACTCGGGCAAAGGCCGGTCGGTCAGGGCGATCGCATCTCCGGCCTTGACCGAACCCGGCTCAAGCACCCGGTAATACCAGCCCGAACGCCGCGTCTCGACCACCCGCGCGGTTATCCCGCCGGTCTTGAAATGGTGATCGATCTTCCAGCACGGCTTGCGGCCGTGGCTGAGCTCGACCAGCGCGGAGCCAAGCCGGAACTTGTCGCCGATGCAGACTTCGCTCTCGACCAGACCCAAAGTCGCGATATTTTCGCCAAAGGCTCCAGCGCTATTCAGCAGCGGATGATCGCCAATTTCGCCGCGCCAGAACGGGTAGTGATCGGCTGCATAGTGCATGATCGCCTTATCGATGCCGCCATGGTGCACCCGGTCGCCCTGCTCGTCGCCGGCGATACCCAGCGGCCCCACCGCGATTTCGCCCGAAACCGGCCGCTTGGCAATCGCGCTGGTCTCTCCGGGGCCGCGGAACGGCGCGGCCTTGCCGGCGAGAACAGATAGAATTTCCGTGGTCATGGCCATATCCCATGCTTAGACCAAGCACCTGGCCCTATGATCTCGGACTTTCTGCCGTGCAGTGTCCCTGGAATAGTATGTTCCCATAAATGCACTGGATCTAGCTCACACGGCCTTCATCGATATAGCGTTTCACCGCAGGCAGGGCGCGATTTAGCAGTTGCTGCCGCATGGGTGCTACGAACCCGGCCAGGACCAAAATTGGCCACAGGCTGGTGAAGATCAGGAAAACCATTAGGACGATCCCGATGGCGACGACAGTCGCGCCGCGCTGCACCCTGCCGGGATCGACGGTCACCGGCGATGAGGAAGGAGGAGGAGAAGGAGAAGGAGGAGGAGCGGCAGACGAAGTGCGCCCTGCGGCATCGAGTGCAGATCGTGGGAGAGCGACCGGCGCTACCGGCGAGAGCAGCTTGCCAGTCATACTGCCGGCGCGGTCGTCGTGGACGATCAGCAGCCCGTCCTTTTCTTCAACGCGGTAACGCGATGGCGGAGGTTTATCGAGGCTCACGCAGCGATCCTGCCAGAACCGCGCCTGCAATCAAGCCCACTAGAGCGTGATCACCTTAGGCCAGCAGCTCGACGTCCCAGTACAGCCAGTCCCGCCAGGTCTCATGCAGATAGCCCGGCGGAAACCCTTTGCCGCGTTCCTGGAGCTGCCAGTTGGTCGGGCGGATCGGCTTGATCAGCAAGGGCATGCGCGCCTGGGCCGGGGTGCGGCCGCCCTTGCGCATATTGCACGGCGCGCAGGCGGTAGCGACGTTTTCCCAACTGGTCTTGCCGCCGAGCCGCCGGGGCACGACGTGGTCGAACGTCAGCTGCTGCGGGCTGCCGCAATACTGGCAGGAGAACCGGTCGCGCAGGAACACGTTGAAGCGGGTGAAGGCGGGAAATTCGCTGGGCTTCACATATTGCCGCAGCGCGATCACCGAGGGGATCTGCATGGTCCAGCGCTGGCTGTGCACCTCGCGCTGGTAAGTCGCGACAACATCGACGCGTTCGAGAAACAGCGCCTTGATTGCGGTTTGCCAGGGCCACAGGCTCAGCGGGTAATAGGACAGCGGCGTGTAGTCGGCATTGAGCACCAGCGCCGGACAAGCGGATAGATTCCGTGTGGGATCGTCCCCTGCGCTGCGGAACCGGGCCGCGCGCTCGATCAGCTCCGACTTGAGCATGGCCTCCTGTGCCAATCGCATGTTTCGGTTTCGTGGCAGCGCATGGCCGGAAAACAACACAGCGGACACCGCCGCGTCAAGTGTTGCCTTGCCCGTCATTCCACAGGATGAAGCAGGCGTGATCCCCGCCCGCCCATGATCCGGACCAGATTCGCCCCCAGCCCCAACGGCCCGCTGCACCTCGGCCACGCCTGGGCGGCAATCGTCGCGCACGATCTGGCGCGGGCGCGAGGCGGGGAGTTCCTGCTGCGGATCGAGGATATCGACGGCACCCGCAGCCGACTGGAGCTGGCCGAAGAATTCCTTGCCGACCTGCGCTGGCTGGGACTGGAGTGGGACGGCGAAGCAGTTTTCCAGTCGGCGCGGCTGGCCGACTATGCCGAAGCGGCGGAGCGGCTGAAATCGTCAGGCCTCCTCTATCCCTGCCGCTGCACCCGCGCCGAAGTGGCCGCCGCCGCGCGTCACATCGGCCCCGATGGGCCGGTCTATCCGGGCACCTGCCGGGGTCTGGACATCGATCCCGAAGGCGCGGCCTGGCGGCTCGACATGACCCGGGCAATCGCGTGCACGGGTCCGCTGACATGGACCGACGAGCTGGCGGGCGAACAACAGGCACGCCCCGAAGTGTTCGGCGATGTCGTGTTGTTGCGCCGCGATGCGCCCGCCTCCTATCACCTCGCCGCGACGCTCGACGATGCCGCCGATGCCATTAGCCTTGTCACCCGAGGCCTCGATCTGTTTCCGGCGACGCACATTCACCGCCTGTTGCAGGCGCTGCTCGGTCTGCCAGTGCCAGTCTGGCACCATCACCAGCTGCTGGTCGAGGCGGATGCCAAGGGTAATTGGCGCAAGCTCGCCAAGCGGCGCGGCTCGGGGCATGGAGACTTTGGGCTCGCCGCCCTGCGCCGCGCCGGGGAGGACGGGCGGGCGCTCGCCGATTTGCTGCGCGCCCATCGCTTCCCCGCTGGTATTTCGCTTGGCCATGGCCTAGAAGAGGGACCATGAACTATATCCTCATCCCGCTGATCGTCGTGCTGATGATCCTGGTCGTCGTCAGCCTGGTGCGCGGCATCATCGCCTTCCTTCACGGCACCCGGATGGACCTTGAGCGCGGCGAAGATGCCGGCCCCAGCCAGAACCAGCTCACCCAGAACAAGATGATGTTCGCGCGCATCAAATATCAGGCGCTGGCCGTGGTCGTGGTCGGCGTGCTGCTGGCGATGAGCCGCTGACCTCTTGGTCAAGCTGAACAAGATCTACACGCGCACCGGCGACGATGGCACCACCGGCCTGGTCGATGGCTCGCGACTGGCGAAACACGCGGCGCGGATGGAAGCGATCGGCGCAGTGGATGAGGCGAACTGTGCGCTTGGCCTGGCGACCGTGGCGCTTGCGGACAGTCCGCATGCGCGCATCGATCTGACCCGCATCCAGAACGATCTGTTCGATCTCGGTGCCGACCTTGCCACTCCCGGAGAAGATTTCGCGCCATCGGACATGGTGCTGCGGATGGTGCCGAACGCAGACAGATTCGCTCGAAGCGGCAATCGACGCGCTAAACGCAGGCATCGCCCCGCTGACCAGCTTCATTCTGCCCGGCGGCAGCGAGGCGGCGGCGCGGGTGCATGTGGCCCGCGCGGCGGTGCGCCGGGCCGAGCGGGCGATGACCGCACTGGCCGAGACCGCCCCGGTCAACCCGGCGGCGCTGGCCTATGTCAACCGGCTGTCGGACTATCTCTTCGTGATGGCCCGCGCGGTGAATGCGGAAAACGGCGGCGATGTGCTGTGGGTGCCCGGGGCAAGCCGGGAACTCTAATCCGTGCAATTGGGAGCCGCCGGGGACATCTGCGAATTCCGGGGACATGCTATTGCGTGTCCCCGGTCACCAATGGGACGTTGCGAGGGGACACGGAATGCCGCGTCCCCTGTCAGTCCTGACGGGGCGTATCGTTCAATTGTTTGAGCGCATCGACCGCCTGCATGGCCGCCTGTACGTCTTTGGCTTGCGCTGCGTCGGTCTGTGCGGTCTCGTCGGCCGAGGGGACGGTGCAATAGGCGGTCAGCATGATGCCCGCAGACCACCACAGCGCTTTCCAGCGGCTGGAGAAAACAGTCGTGATCCGGGGTCCGAACATGGCCGGAGTTTAGTCTCTGGCCGGTTAACGATCCGTGCCAGCCTCGCGCTTGAGCTCGTAGAGCAGGTCAAGCGCCTCGCGCGGTGTGAGCGCATCGATGTCGAGCGCACCGAGGCGTTCGCGCAAGGAGTCCAGCTTCTCCTCCACCGCCTCCAGCGCGGCAGCGAACAGCGGCAGGTCGCCGAGCCCCGCCGCGAGGCCGCCGGTCTCGGCCCGGCCTTTCTCCAGCCGGTCGAGCACCTGCTTGGCCCGCGCCAGCACCGGCGCGGGCACGCCCGCCAGGCGCGCGACGGCGAGGCCGTAGCTGCGATCCGCCGGGCCTTCCGCGACCTCGTGCAGCAGCACCAGATCGCCCTTCCACTCGCGCGCACGGACGTGGTGCAGGCTCAAGGCCTCGCAGCTTTGCGCCAGCCGTGAGAGTTCGTGATAATGGGTGGCGAACAGGCAGCGGCTGCCGGTTCTGCCCATGCACTGCCTCGGCCACCGCCCAGGCCAGCGCCAGCCCGTCATAGGTCGATGTGCCGCGCCCGACTTCGTCGAGGATGACGAAGCTGCGCGCCGTCGCCTGCGACAGGATCGCGGCGGTTTCGACCATCTCGACCATGAAAGTCGAGCGCCCGCGCGCAAGATTGTCCGAAGCGCCGACCCGGCTGAACAGGCGGTCGACCAGCCCGATAGTGGCACTTTGCGCGGGGACGAAGCCGCCGGCCTGCGCCAGCAGCACGATCAGCGCGTTCTGCCGAAGAAAGGTCGATTTGCCGCCCATGTTCGGCCCACCAACCAGCCACAGGCGGTCGTCCGGCCCGAGTGCGCAATCATTGGCAATGAAGCGCTCGCCTTTTGCCGCCAGCGCCGCTTCGACCACCGGGTGCCGTCCGCCCTCGATCGCCAGCACCGGTTCGTCGACCAGGTGCGGCAGGCACCAGCCCCCCTCGGCGGCACGCTCGGCCTGCCCGGCGGCGACGTCGATCCGGGCGAGGGCCTGGGCGGTTTCGGCAATGGCGAGGCGCGATGCGAGCGCGGCTTCGACCAGTTCCTCGAAATGCGCCTCTTCTGCCGCCAGCGCATGCCCGCCCGCCTCGGCGATGCGACTGGCCTCCTCGTGCAGCGCCACTGCGTTGAACCGCACTGCGCCGGCCATGGTCTGGCGGTGGGTGAAAGCCGAATCCGCCGCCATCAGCCGGTCGGCATGTTTGGCGGGAACCTCGATGAAATAGCCGAGAACGCCGTTGTGGCGAATTTTCAGCGCGGCGACGCCGGTCTCGTCACGGTATTTCGCCTCCAGCGCGGCGATCGCGCGGCGCGCATTGCCCGAAGTCTGGCGGAGTGCATCGAGTGCGAAGTCATAGCCCTCGGCGATAAAACCGCCCTGGCTGCGCTCGGTCGGCGGCGCCGGGACGAGGGCGCGGGCATAGAGATCGGTCAGCGTGCCGTGGCCGCCGAGGCTGGGCAGCAGGCTGCCAAGCAGCGCAGGGCGTTCCTCGCACCGCTGCAAATGCTCCATCACCCGCCGCGCCTCGGTCAGCCCGTCGCGCAATTGGCCAAGATCGCGGGGCGACCCGCGCCCCGCCACCACCCGGCCCAGCGCCCGGCCCACGTCTGGCAGCGCGCGCAGCACGGTGCGCAAGTCTTCGCGCAGCAACGGGTCGTCCAGTAGCCATTGCACCAGCTCGAGCCGCCCGGAGATCGCCCGGACATCGGTCAGCGGCGCGGACAGGTCCTCCGCCAGCTGCCGCGCGCCCGCGCCGGTGACGCAGCGGTCGACCGCATCGATCAGGCTGCCCTTGCGGCCTCCCTGACTGGAAGCGAGAATTTCGAGGCTCGCCCGCGTCGCCTCGTCCATCGCCATATGCGCGGCGCCGCTGCGCAAGACTGGCGGCAAAAGCAAAGGCAACGTCCCGCGCCCAGCGTGGTCGAGATAGGCAATAAGCCCCCCGGCGGCGGCCAGCATCGCGCGGCTGAAGCTGCCGAACCCGTCGAGCGTCGCCACCCCGTGCGCCGCCTTCAGCCGCATGTCGCCGCCATCGCTGGCAAAGTCGCGCGCGGGGCGGGAGATGGCATCGAAAGGCTCACTCGCCCAGCCTTCCGGCACCACCACCTCGCTCGCCCCCAACCGCGCCAGCGCCGCGCCGAGCAGCTCTGGCGCGCACTCCTCCAGCTCCATCCGCCCTGTCGAAATATCGCAGGCGGCGATGCCCATCGCGCCCCGCACCTCGCATACGCTGGCGAGCACATTGGCCCGGCGCGGCTCGAGCAGCGCCTCCTCGGTCAACGTTCCCGCCGTGACGAAGCGCACGATATCGCGCGCCACCAGAGCCTTCGATCCGCCGCGCTTCTTCGCCTGCTCGGGCGTTTCGATCTGATCGGCAATGGCGACCCGGCAACCGGCCTTGATCAGCCGCGCGAGGTAACCTTCCGCCGAGTGCGCCGGCACCCCGCACATCGGCACCCCGTCGCCCCGGCTAGTGAGCGCAATATCGAGCACTTGCGCGGCCTGTTTGGCGTCGTCGAAGAACAGCTCGAAGAAATCCCCCATCCGGTAGAACAGCAGACAATCCCCCGCCTCGGCCTTGAGCGCGAAGTACTGGGTCATCATCGGGGTGGCAGGTGCGTGCATGGCCGCGCGGGTTTGCGGCCTCTTTCGTGATTCGCAAAGCGGAACGGACACGCTTTCCCCTATCGCGCCGCCAAGACATTGGTTAGGGCGAGGCTGATTCCGGGAGATTTCACTTGTCCGAAGATAGCAACGTCAGTTTCACCGACCGCGAGGCCCTGTTTTACCACAAGACCATCCGGCCGGGTAAGATCGAGATCATCGCCTCCAAGCCTATGGCGACCCAGCGCGACCTAAGCCTGGCCTATTCGCCCGGCGTCGCGGTGCCGGTGCAGGCGATCTATGACGATCCAGCCTGCGCCTACGACTATACCGCCAAGGGCAATCTCGTCGCGGTGATCTCCAACGGCACCGCGATCCTGGGCATGGGCAATCTCGGCGCGCTGGCGAGCAAGCCGGTGATGGAAGGCAAGGCGGTGCTGTTCAAGCGCTTCGCCGACGTCGATTCGATCGACATCGAATTGGCCAGCGAGGACACCGAGGCGCTGATCGAGGCCATCGCCATGATGGAGCCGAGCTTCGGCGGCATCAATCTGGAGGATATCAAGGCCCCCGAATGCTTCATCATCGAGCAGACCCTGCGCGAGCGGATGAAGATTCCGGTGATGCACGACGACCAGCACGGCACCGCGATCATCGCTGCTGCCGGGCTGATCAATGCCTGCATGCTGACCGACCGCAAACTTGAGGACATCAAGGTGGTGGTCAACGGCGCCGGCGCATCGGCCATCGCCTGCACCAGCTTGATCAAATCGATGGGCGTGCGGCACGAGAACGTCATCATGTGCGACAGCAAGGGCGTGATCTGGAAGGGCCGCGAAGGCGTCGACCAGTTCAAGTCGGCCCATGCCATCGACACCGCCAAGCGCACGCTGGCCGAGGCGGTCGAGGGCACCGATGTCTTCCTCGGCCTGTCGGTCGCCGGCGCGATGAGCCAGGACATGGTCAAATCGATGGCGCGCCAGCCGATCATCTTCGCCATGGCCAACCCCGACCCGGAGATTACCCCGCCCGACGCCATGGCAGTGCGCCCCGACGCGATCGTCGCCACCGGGCGTTCGGACTATCCCAACCAGGTCAACAATGTGCTGGGCTTCCCCTTCATCTTCCGCGGCGCGCTCGACGTGAGGGCGACCGCGATCAACGAAGAAATGAAGATCGCCGCCGCCACCGCCATCGCCGAGCTGGCGCGCGAGCAGGTGCCCGAGGAAGTCGCCGCCGCCTATGGCAAGAACCAGCAGTTCGGCCGCGAATACATCATCCCCGCGCCGTTCGATCCCCGGCTCATGGAAGTGGTGCCCTCAGCCGTCGCCAAGGCAGCAATGGATTCGGGCGTGGCGCAGTTGCCGATTGAGGATTTCGACGCCTATCGCCACAGTCTGAAAGCCCGGCTCAACCCGACGACATCGGTGCTGACGCAAGTTTACGAAGCAGTGAAGGCCAATCCCAAGCGGGTTATCTTCGCCGAAGCGGAGAACGAGATCGTGCTGCGCGCTGCGATCCAGTACCGCGATTTCGGCTATGGCGAACCGATCCTGGTCGGCCGGACAGAGGCGGTCCAGGCCAAGATGAAGGAGCTCGGCGTCGCCGATCCCGAAACCTACGAGATTCACAATTCCAAGGATTCGCCGCACGTCGAGGCCATGGTGGCGATGCTCTACGAACGGTTGCAGCGGCGCGGCTTCATGGAGCGCGACGTTCACCGCATGGTCAATCAGGACCGCAACGTCTTCGCCTCCGCCCTGCTCAAGCTCGGCATCGGCGATGCGATGATCACCGGCATGACCCGCACTTTCGCCCAGTCGATCCAGGAAGTGCGCCAGGTGCTTGACGCCAAGGATGGCCAGCTACCCTTCGGCATCCATGTCATGGTCGCCAAGAATTCGACCGTGTTCCTCGCCGACACGACGGTGAACGAGCGGCCGAGCGCCGAGGACCTCGCGGTGATCGCCACCGAAACCGCCGCCGTCGCCCGCCGTCTGGGCCACGAACCGCGCGTCGCCTTCCTCAGCTTCTCGACTTTCGGAAACCCGTCGGGCAAGTGGCTCGAGCCGATCCGGGGAGCCGTGGCAATCCTCGACGAACAGAAACCGGGCTTCGAGTACGAAGGCGAACTCGCCCCCGATGCGGCGCTCAATCCGAAGGTGATGCAGAACTATCCGTTCAGCCGGCTGACGGCTCCGGCCAATGTGCTGGTGATGCCCGGGCTGCAATCGGCCAACATCTCGGCAAAGCTGCTGCGCGAACTGGCGGGCAATGCCACCATCGGCCCGATGCTGATCGGCATGGAAAAGCCGGTGCAGATCGCCCCGATGACAGCGATCGCGCCCGATGTGCTGACCTTGGCAGTGCTGGCGGCGGCGGGAGTCTGCGGTTGACGCGCACCCTTCAGACGTAGTTCGCGATCCAGGCGATGGCGATGGCGGCGGGGATGAACACTGCCTGCGCCACCAGCGTGCCGGCAAGGCGGCTGATGGAAATCCAGACTATCGCCCTGCGGAACAGCGCCGCGTCCATCCGCCCCTCGACGACATCGTCGGTCATCACCGAGAGTTGCGGATCGATCAGCGCGAACAGCAGGATCGTCGC
Source organism: uncultured Alphaproteobacteria bacterium (assembly GCA_963775115.1). Taxonomy (GTDB): domain Bacteria; phylum Pseudomonadota; class Alphaproteobacteria; order Sphingomonadales; family Sphingomonadaceae; genus Novosphingobium. Next base: position 111,297 of record CAVZHP010000003.1, on the reverse strand, counting down.
GAAGCCATTGATCACGGCCGAGAGCTGCGAAGCGGTGACGCGGAATTCGGGGTTGAGGTAACCGGCATAAAGCGAGGCAAGCACGCCCACGGTGATCAGCGCCTGGGCCAGCATGTTCGCCGCCAGTAGTCCCCAGCCCACGGCCTGCGGGCGCCTCAAGGCCTTGAGATTGGCGGTGGAGGGGATCGCGATCGCCTCGCGGATCGCGGCGAGGCCCGATGGCGACGCAGTGCGCAGAATCAGCCGCGCGGTCGAACGGTTGCGCTGGAACCAGCCGATCGCCCGAGCGAACAGGCGCTGTGCCGTCGGCACCAGCAGGATGCCCGCGAACACCGCCAGGCTCGCGCTGGCCAGCACGATCCGGAAATCGTCCTCCAGCGCCGCGCCGCCGCCGCCGGCGATCCGCGTCTCGATCCGCTTGGCGAGGAACGGCCCGAGAAAGCTGTTCGACATGCGGCTGACCAGCACCAGGATGTTGAACAGCGCGAAACTCATCGCGATGCGCCCGGTGCGGATCCCCGCGATCCGCGCGGCATAGGCCAGCGCGCCGATCAGGTTGATGCAGGCGGTCAGCAGGCAGATGAGGAGGAGTTGCCCGTCCATGCCCTGCTTCCTGTCATGGTTGCTCTCCCCGGGAAACCCCCGGGGAGAGCCGAGGGTCCACTCACCCCCATGCCTTCCACACGCCATAGGCGCTGGTGATGGTCAGGACGATGCCGACCAGCATCAGCATCTGCTTGGCAGGGAAATGTTTTGCCGCCCAGGCGCCGAGCGGCGCGGCCATCAAGCCGCCGATCAGCAGGCCGAGTGTCGGCCCGGCGACGTCGGCGATGCCGAGGTGATAGATGAAGGCGGCCGAGACAGTGATCGTCAGAAAGAATTCGACTGAATTGACCGTGCCGACAACCTTGCGCGGGTCTTCGCCCTGAAGCAGCAGGTTCGAAGTGACGACCGGCCCCCAGCCGCCGCCGCCTGCCGCATCGAGGAAGCCGCCAGCCAGACCGAGCGGCGCAATGTACTTGGCCTCGCGGATTTTAGGCGGATAGAACACGCCGCGAATGAACAGATAGACGCCGATACAGGAGAGATATACCAGCACAAAAGGTTTGACCACGCTCGCGTCGAATGAGGTCAAAACATAGGCGCCCAGCACGCCGCCAGTCACGCCGGGGATCAGCAGCCGGAAGAATAGCCGTTTATCGATGTTGCCGTGGAACAGGTGGCTGAGCCCCGAAGTGGCGGTGGTAAAACACTCGACCAGATGCACCCGCTGCGAGGCAATCGCCGGCGGCACGCCCATGACCGCCACCAGCATGGTGCTCGAAATAACCCCGAACGCCATGCCGAGCGCGCCATCGACCATCTGCGCGGCAAAACCCACGGCGATGAAAGGCAGCAGCGCGGCAAGATCGAAACTGCCGAAATCCATTTGCGCCCGACTCCGTTTAACTCGACCTCATTGGTAGAGATTGACTGCGAGGCGCGCGAGATAGTTTTTCTGCCGCCAAGCCAAAGCGAAACTTTCTCGCGCCGAATTGTGGTTAACGCCGACGATACCGGAAATACCAGACCTCGTGCCCTTGCGCCCGGGCTTTGGCCTCGTAGCGGGTCTCGGGCCAGCCGCCCGGGCGGGTGAGGAAATCCGCCGGCTTTTCGCACAGCCAGTCGAACACCGCGCCCGGCCCCGCACAATACCGGCGCATGACCATCAGCGCATGGCGCAGATAGACCGGATGATCGGTGCCAAAGCGGAATTCGCCGCCCGGCTTCAGCTTGGCGGCGATCAGCTTCAGCGGCCCGTCGTTCATCATCCGCCGCTTGGCGTGGCGCGCCTTTGGCCAGGGATCGGGATGGAGCAGGTAGAGGAACGACAGCGCGCCATCGGGAATGCGCGCGAGGACTTCCAGCGCATCGCCGTGGTGCACGCGGACATTGCCGATAGGCGGGTGCTTGCCGCCATCTCCGTCGATGTGGGTGAGCGCCTGCGCGACGCCGTTGAGGAACGGTTCGGCCCCGATGAAGCCGTGATCGGGCAGTATGTCGGCGCGACCCGCCATATGCTCGCCGCCGCCGAACCCGATCTCGAAATGCAGCGGGCAGGAATGGCCGAACAGACGCTCCGCCGTCACCGGGCCTTCGACCGGCACCGCGATGCGCGGCAGCAGAGTATCGACCAGCGCCTGCTGACCCTTGCGCAAAGGCTTGCCCACCGAGCGGCCATAGAGCCGGTTGAGCGTAAGCGGATCGCCGGGTTTGTTAGCACTCATTGGCGGCGCGATGGCAGCGAGCGCGGTGGGGGTCAATCTAGAGCAGCATTGGCCGGTGCAGGAAAAGCAGGGATTTCTGCCACGCAGATCTCAGCCAGCATTCAATTCAAGCCCGGCAAGCGATCCTTCCTCGCGCCATTCGGCAATGATGCTGTAGAAGGCGAGCGGACCTCCGCCATAGGCGCTGTTGCGGGCGTTCAGTCGGCTCACATCGCCTTCGTGGTTGAAGTAGCTTGGCGTGCATTCGCGCAGTGCTTCGACCATCGAGACGGCAGCTTTGTCGATCTCGGCGACCCAGGCGTCTTCGGCTGGCTTGGTCACTTCGATGCGGGTCGCGCCTCGCTCGTCTCCCTTGCGCAGGATATAGGCGATATGCCGCGCCTGCTCGCCGATCATGTGCGGAAAGTTGAGCGACAGGCCCGTCTGGACATGCGCCATGATGAATAGGTTCGGGAAGCCGTGCGTGCCGTAACCATGGAACGTGGCCGCACCGTTCGCCCACTTTTCCTTCAGCGTCAGCCCGCTGCACCCGGCGATGTCGAAACTGATGCGTTTGGCGAAAGGACTGCTGGCGTCGTAACCGGTGCTGTAAATCAAGCAATCGAGCAGGTACTCGCGCCCGTTCGCGACCACACCGCCGGCGGTGATCCGCTCGACGCCGTGTCCTTGCGTATCGACCAGCGTGACGTTGGGCCGGTTGAAAGTCGGCAAATAATCGTCGTGGAAGCAGGGCCGTTTGCAGAAGCGGTCGTACCAGGGCTTGAGTGCCTCGGCGGTGGTCGGATCGGCGACGTCTTTGCCCACGCGCGCGCGGATTTCCTCCATTTTCACGAAGTCAGCCAGCGCGGCGACGTCGTAGGGATTGCCGATCTCGATGCCCATGTCCCGCGCTTGACCAAGCAGCCTGCGGATGTTGCGCGGAATCGAGGTCCAGCCATCGCCGACCAGGTCCTCCTCGAGGATCGCACCGCCAACCAGCGCCGTGAAGTTCTCCATCCGCTTCTGCTGCCAGCCCGGGTCCAGGCCGGCGAACTCGGCGGGATCAAGCTCGCGGTCGTCGCGCCGGTCGATGGAGGAAGGGGTGCGCTGGAAAACGTAAAGCTGCTTTGCCGCGGCGCCGAGATGCGGCACGCATTGCACCGCCGTCGCCCCGGTGCCGATGATCCCGACGACCTTGTCGGCCAGGCCGGTCAGGTCGCCATCGGAGCTGCCGCCGGTATAGCCATAGTCCCAGCGGCTGGTGTGGAACGAATGACCCTGGAAGAGCTCGAGGCCCTGCAAGTCGGCCAGTTTCGGGCGATCCATCACCCCTGCCGAGACGACCACGAAGCGCGCCCGCATGGCGTCGCCGCGGTCAGTACGAATGGTCCAGAGGCCGCTCGCCTCGTCCCAGGAAATGGCGGTGACGTCGGTGTGAAAGCAGGTGTCGCGGTAAAGGTCGAAAGTCCTGGCGATCAGCTGGCAATGCGCGTGGATTTGAGGGCCCTTGGCATATTTGCGCTCGGGCAGGACGCCAAGTTCTTCCAGCAGGGGAAGATAGATCGGCGCCTCGGTGTCGCATGCAGCACCCGGGTAGCGGTTCCAGTACCACACACCGCCGAAGTCGCCCGCCCGGTCAATGAAGCGTAGTCCCTCGATCCCGGCCTTGCGCAGTTCCGCCCCCAGCAGCAGACCGCCGAAGCCCGCGCCAATCACCGCGATCTCGACCTGATCGGCAAGCGGCTCGCGGCTCGGCCCTGTATCCGGGGCTGGGTCTTCCTCGAAGCGATGATGGTGGCCACGATCTATGCGGACGAACTGGCCGAGCCCTTCGGGTCGCAGGCGCCGGTCGCGCTCGGCGCGGTATTTGGTGCGCAGCGCGATGGGATCGATGCCATAGGCGTCGGCCAGCGGCTTCAGCTTGTCCGTCATGCCAGCTTCGCCAGCGCCTGCCGCACGGCCAGCGCCTCGTCATAAACGCTCATGGGCTCGAAAAGCTTGCCGACATTGCAGATCTGCGGCCAGTTGTCGGCGATGTCTTCTGCGCTGGGCAGTACGGGAGCGAGCCAGCCTTCGGCAGCGCTGATGGCTATACGCGCATAACGCCCGCTGCAGGCTGAGAACACACCGTGCGTGGTACCCGCATTCTCGCTGACGAGATGCATCGCCAGCGGCACGACCCAATGGGGATCGAGCCGCTCGCCACCGCCTGACGGCGCTGCGATCAACTGGTCCAAAGCCGCGCCGACCTGGGTCACTTCGGTCCGCCATGCGAAATCGACGCCATCGGCCATGCTCGTGCGCGCGTTGGGCATTATGACGTTGCACAGCACGCCGTGGTCTTTGCCTTCGAGCGCGATCGTGTTCGCCAGCCCGACGATGCCGGCCTTCGCAGCGGCATAACTCGCCTGCCAGGGATGGCCGAAAAGTCCCGACGACGAAGCGGTGAACAGCATGCGGCCATAACCCTGCCGCTTCATTGCGGCGAAGACGGGCTGGCCGACGTGGAAAGCGCCCTTGAGATGGACGTCGATAACACTGTCGATATCCGCTTCGGCCATCTCATCGAAGCGGGCCTGGCGCAGGATGCCCGCATTGCTGATCAGGATGTCGATCCGGCCGAATGTCGCGATAGCGCAATCGACGATTGCCTTACCACTTTCTCGCGAGGCGACGTTCGCTGCGCAGGCCACTGCCACCCCACCTTCTGCGGCGATTTCTGCGACGACCTTGTCGGCAGCGTCTTGGCCGATATCGTTGACCACCACACGCGCGCCGCGCCGGGCCAGCTCAAGCGCATAGGCGCGGCCAAGGCCTCCCGCCGCCCCGGTGACGATGGCAGCCCGGTGTTCGAAGCGGATGGTGCTATTGGTTCCATCCATAGCTGGCTTGCCCTCCCACATCTGTCCTTTCTGCCGTCGCTTTCGGTATCGAATTAATGCACCTTATGCAGTGCATTAATTCGATGTGCAACGTCTGGGTGTGCCGGGCAGCGGCTCTGTCTCACCAACTGTTGCCGCCAGACTTCAGGCAAACAAGCCACACCAAACCAAACGGCCCGCCCGCCGGGGGGAGCAGGCCGTCATCGGGTGATTTAGACGCTCAGGGTAGAAAGTTCAGGCAGCTTCCGCCTGTTCTTCGGGATCGCGCAGCACATAGCCCATGCCACTCATCGCTTCGCCACCGCTCCTTCCAGCACACGCCGGATGAACCGCTGATAGGGCATATGTTCGCGCGCCGCGCGTTCCTTGACCGCCGCCAGCAGATTGGCAGGCAGGCGCATGTTGATGCGGGCATCCTTGGTGGCGAATTCGAAGTGCACCGGCTTCATGTCCGACCAGTCGAACTCGGTGAGGTCCGATTCGGCGACGAAGGTCTCGGCGGCGGCATCGCTTGCCAGTTCCGGGAAGGGCTTAGCCTTGCTCTTGGTCATATTTCCGTGCCTCCTTGGTATGCATGTATCGTGCTGAGATGGGGCGTATCAGGTGCTGGCCTTCGATCCGGCGGACGGTGAAAGCCACGAAGGCCGGGCGGCCGCTCGCCGTCCTGCCAATCGCCCGCCAGCGCATTTCGACAGCGGGATCGAATGGATCGGGGCCGACCAGCGGCGTTCCAGCGAAGATGCTTTCGACTTCGGCAGGCACCATGCCGTGCGACTGGCATTTGGCGATATTGCCCTCGTCCCAGTCGAAACCACCGAAGTGCAATTCATTCACATGCATCATGGTGTCATTTGTACATACACATGTCAACCAAGATTCCCAAACCAAAACGGCCCGCCCCCCAGGGGGAGCAGGCCGTCATCGGGTGATTTAGACGCTCAGGTAAAAAGGTTCAGGCCGCCTCGGCCACCTCTTCGGGATCGCGCAGCACGTAGCCGCGGCCCCAGACGGTTTCGATGTAATTGGCTCCGCCGCAGGCATGCGCCAGTTTCTTGCGCAGCTTGCAGATGAACACGTCGATGATCTTGAGTTCGGGCTCGTCCATCCCGCCATAGAGGTGGTTGAGGAACATTTCCTTGGTCAGCGTGGTGCCCTTGCGGAGCGAAAGTAGCTCCAGCATGGCGTATTCCTTGCCGGTCAGATGGACGCGGGCGCTATCGACTTCGACGGTCTTGGCGTCGAGATTGACCGTCAGCTTGCCGGTGCGGATGACCGACTGCGAATGGCCCTTCGAACGGCGGACGACCGCATGAATGCGGGCGACCAGTTCCTCGCGGTGGAACGGCTTGGTGACATAGTCGTCGGCGCCGAAGCCGAAGCTGCGTACCTTAGAATCCATTTCGGAAATGCCCGAAAGCACCAGAACCGGGGTCTGCACCTTGGAAACCCGCAGTTTCTTCAGCACATCGTAGCCGTGCATGTCGGGCAGGTTGAGGTCGAGCAGGATGATATCGTAATCGTAGAGCTTGCCGAGATCCAGGCCCTCTTCGCCGAGATCGGTCGAATAGACGTTGAAGCCCTCGGTCGTCAGCATGAGCTCGATGGCCCTGGCTGTAGTCGGTTCGTCCTCGATCAATAGCACTCGCATGGGATACCCCCCTGATTTGCCCCGAAGTGGCGACGCTAACCCCTTCTCAAGGGATGTTGCCGCGAATTAACCATACGACCAATGAAGGCAAAAGGTTAATTTCGTGTAAATGTCTGGAATCCCGCGAGTTCGCGGCATTTTTGCATCACTCGGGCGAAGGAGCTCTTGCTTTACCGAACAATCGGCCAAGCACCCGCCCGGCCATGATCAGCAACGCGACGGCCAGCACCAGCAGGACCAGCGCGACAATGCCGGCGGCAACCGGGTTGCTGAAGGCAAGGTAGAGCAAGCCTCCCGTGGCGACATCCTCGACCGTCGAAACAGCGACATTGCTGAACGGTTCCGGGCTGGTGTTGACGACTGCCCGTGCGCCCGCCTTGCCGCCATGCGCCAGCAGCGCGCCGCCGCCGCCGAGGATGAAGGCGATGACCTGGGTCGCCGGATCGGCGGGATCGACAATCGCCAGCGTCAGCAAGGCACCGCCGAGCGGGCGGATGGCGGTGTGGACCGTATCCCAGACGCTATCGAGCCAGGCGACCTTGTCGGCGAAGAATTCGCACAGCGCGGCGAAACCGGAAACGCCCATCACCCAGGGGTTGGCGAGAATGCCCAGCGAGGCGAGATGCGCCGGCAGCGCCAGCACGCCGAAATGCATCGCAATCCCGGTCGCCAGAATGCACAGGTAGAGCCGCCAGCCCGACAAGAGGCTGATGCTGCCCGCCAGGCCGAGGATTTCGACAATGCCCATCTGCGCGGTCATGGCCGGAATGATGCGCGATTATGCAAGCTGCGGCAAGTTTGACGCTACAGCACCTCGAACAGCCCCGCCGCGCCCATGCCGCCGCCGATGCACATGGTGACGACAACGTGCTTCGCGCCGCGCCGCTTGCCTTCGATCAATGCATGCATGGCGCAGCGCGCGCCGGTCATGCCGTAGGGGTGACCAATCGAGATCGCGCCGCCATCGACGTTCATCAGCTCGTCCGGGATGCCCAGCCGGTCGCGGCAATAGATCACCTGCACCGCGAAAGCCTCGTTCAGCTCCCACAGGCCGATGTCGCCCATCTTGAGACCGAACCGCTCGAGTAATACGGGCACCGCGAAGACCGGGCCGATGCCCATCTCGTCGGGTTCGGTGCCTGCCACTGCCATGCCGAGGTAACGCCCGAGCGGGGCGAGGCCTTTCTTCGCCGCCGTCGCGGCCTCCATGATCACCACCGCTGCCGATCCGTCGGACAGCTGGCTGGCGTTGCCGGCCGTTACATTGCCCTCCGGCCCCATCACCGCCGGCAAGGCCTTCAGCCCTTCCAGCGTGGTCTCCGGACGGTTGCCTTCGTCCCTGGCGAGCGTGACCTCCTTCTGGCTGGTTTCGCCAGTGGCCTTGTCGGTGACACTCATCGTCGTGGTGGTGGCGACGATCTCGGCGTCGAACCGGCCCGCCGCCTGCGCCGCCGCCGTGCGCTGCTGCGACTGGAAGGAATATTCATCACAGGCATCGCGCGCCATGTTGTAGCGCTTGGCCACCACCTCGGCGGTTTGCAGCATCGGCATATAGGCAGCCTGGTGCATGGCGATCAGCGCGGGATCGAACTCCATCCGCATCGCCGGGGTCTGCACAGTGCTGATCGAATCCTGCCCGCCGGCGACGACAATGTCCTGCCGGTCCAGCACCACCTGCTTGGATGCCGTCGCAATCGCCATCAGGCCCGATGAGCATTGCCGGTCGATGGTCTGCGCCGCAACCGTGACCGGCAGCCCCGCGCGCAAGGCTGCGAGCCGGCCGATGTTGAGCGCCTGACTGCCCTGGGTCAGCACCGCGCCCCAGACGACGTCTTCGACCTCGCCGCCTTCGATTCCGGCCCGCTTGACCGCCTCGGCAATCGACAGCGCGCCCAGGCTCGGGCCCGGGGTGGCATTATAGGCACCCTTGTAGGCGCGGCCGATGGGGGTGCGGGCAGCGGCTACGATGACTGCGTCGCGCATGCTGGAATTCTCCTCGTTGGCCAGTCGTTGCGGCTGGCCTGCATATTGCATTTCATAATGCAACTTAAGGTGCGGCGCTGGCGGGTCAAGGGCGCTCAGGCGAAATGCATGAAAATCCACTCGGCGAGCAGCGCAGGCTTGTCCTCACCCTCGATCTCCACCGTCACCTCGACGGTCTGCTGCCATTGCCCGGGCTTCTTCTCGGCGAGTTCGAGCAGCTTGAACTGGCCGCGGATGCGCTTGCCGGATTTGACCGGGCTGAGGAAGCGCACCTTGTTGAAGCCATAGTTGACCGACATCTGCACTACCGGCTTGTCGAGCTTCGACATCATCGCGGCGAGCATCGACAGGGTCAGGAAGCCGTGGGCGATGGTGCCGCCAAAGGGTGTCGCCTTGGCCGCTTCGAGATCGACGTGGATGAACTGGTGGTCTTCGGTGCAATCGGCGAAGTCGTTTATCCGGTCCTGCCCCAGGGCGAACCAGTCCGACGTTCCGATGATCTCGCCCACTTTGGTCTGTAGTTCGGAAAGCTGCATCACATTCTCCCAGCAAAGCCACCAAAGTCCTTTCATGAACCATGCATTGGCACCTCGCAACAGCGTTAGGAGGGCATGAAGTTTCTTGCTGTATGGCGACGGCGTGAGACTGACCCAGCAGCGAGCCGTCGCCGTGATCGGCGCCGACAGCCCGATCGGGCTGACCGTGGTGCGCGAGCTGGGCGAGCGCGGTCTAGCGGTCTTCGCATTGGGGAAAGACCGCCGCGCGATTGGGCAATGGTCGTGCCACGCCAGCCGCTTCGAGCTGATCCCGGGCCCGCTGAAGGACTGGCTGCCGCAATTCGCCGCTCGCCACCAGATTGGCGCGGTGCTGGCGGTTTCCGAGCACCAGATTCTGCAACTGGCCGAACTCAAGGGCGCGCTGGGCGAGTGCCGGGCGCTGTGCCCCGATGCCGGCAAGCTCGCCCTGGTGCTCGACAAGCAGCGCACGCTGGATATCGCTGCGAGCTTGGGCATCGACGTGCCGTCGAGCTGGCAGCCACTGCCGGGCGAGGACTTTGAGGGGCTCGCAGCGGGTCTGGCCTATCCGGTGGCGGTGAAGTGGGCGGATCCCAATGCCGTGACCGGCGCCTTGGCGGATCGGGGCCTGGAACTGGAGAAGGTCGAATATGCGAGCGACGCGGCAAGCCTGCTGGCCATCCTTGCCCGCTATGCACCGCTCGGCGTCTGGCCCCTGGTGCAGACCTGGTGTCCGGGCCAAGGTCTGGGCCAGATGCTGCACATGCATCGCGGGCAGGCGACCTTGCGCTTCCAGCACCGCCGGCTGCGCGAGTGGCCGCCCAGCGGCGGCACATCGACTTTTTGCGAAGCCCTGCCGCTGGCTGAGCACGCCGCCCAGATGGCGCTGTCCGAACGGCTGCTCCAGGCCATGGAGTGGGAAGGTCCGGCGATGGTCGAATACCGCCACGATCCGCTGACCGGCCGCTATTGGCTGATGGAAATCAACGGACGGTTCTGGGGCAGCATGCCGCTCGCATGGCACTGCGGCGTGCATTTCGCCTGGGAAACCTGGCGCTGCGGCGTGCTTGGCGGCGAAGGCGAGAACCAGCCGCCCTACCCGCGGCGCCGGGCGCGCTACACCATTCCCGACGGCAAGCATTTCCTCGCCGTTGTGCGCGACGGCAAGCGTTCACGGCGCGAACGGCTGGGATTGGCGCAGCGCTGGCTTGCGGACTTTCTCGACCCTCGGGTGCGCTATTTCGTCTGGTCGTGGCGCGATCCCGGGCCGTTCTTCGGCGATCTCGCCGCGATTGTTAGGCTGATCTGGCGCCGGGATAGCTGAGGCACAGACGCGCCACCGCATCCTCGATGCGCGTCAGGCACACCGCCATATAGCCAGTTCCGAGCTCGTAGGGATCGTGCAGATGCGGCAGCGGCAAGTGCGCATGGCTGCCAAGCAGGCCGCGCGGGACTTTCGCCAGCCGCTCGTTTCCGGCGAGCCTGCGCAAGTGGCGCACTTCCATGGCCAGCAGGTAATCGCCTTCGCGGGCCTCGAAATCCGAAGCTGCCGTCGCGCTGTGTCTGTCCAGGCTAATCCCGCGATCCCGCGCCATGGCGGCGAGCGGCGGATGGGCGGGCACGCCGCTCGTAGTCGAGAGGCCGAAGGAGGCGGCGGCGAAGCCCGCGCGCCGGGCCAGCGCCTCGGCATAGGCGCTGCGGCAGATGTTGCCGTGGCAGACGAAAACCAGCCGGCGCACAGCGTCCCGCTTGGGCGCGATCAGCGGCGCGAGGCCCAGGGCGACCTCGCCATAGGACAGCGCGAGCCGCACCGCGCCGCGCGGCGTCCCGAACATTCGTGTAACCCGGCCCTCGCTCATTTCGCGCCGTAAAGGGCGTTGGCGAGCAGCTGCTCGGCGAGGCGGAAACCGGTGCGCAGCGGATTGTGCGGCAATGGCGGGATAGATACGGAAGGCGGCAGTGCGCAGGGCGGGTGATGCGCATAGGTGCCGGTGGTCACGCCCGTCAGCTGCGCCAGCCCGGCGCAGAACTGCTCGAAACGCCGCCGGACAATCCGGTTGACCCGGGTCCGGTCGCGGCTGAGCAGTTCGAAGCTGTGCGACACCAAGGTGAAAGTCTCGCTTCCCGCGCCCCTGGCATGGCGGATCGCCGCCAGCAGCTCGGTGGCGGAAAGCGCGGTAATCTGGGCATGGCGCAGGCCGCCGCTACGGCTGGCGATACAGGCGATTGGCACTTCGGTGACGCCGCAACGCTCGACCGGGGCACGGTCCGCAGTGCCAAGACCGATCCCGCAATGCGATCCCGCTATGCCCGGACAATGGCTGGTGTCGTGGGTCATGCCGATTTCGGCCAGCGCGCGCAGCGTATCGTCGTTCGCGCCGTAGTTCCCCGCCCGGAAGGCAACCGGCTTCGGAGCCCCCGCCGCGACCAGCACGGAACGTGCATGATCGAGCAGCTGGCACTGGTCCTCGAGAGCGAAGTCCTTGATGTTGAGCCCGGTGCGCCTGCCGAGCGGGTTGGCGCTTCCGGCCAGCTCCAGCCACTCGGTGTGGAGGTGGAGCTGCACATCGTGACCGCGTGCGACGATTGGCCCGACGACATCGCTCACCGCCTCGACGCCCCACAGCAGGGCGGGCATCGGATCGACGAAGAACACCGCCTTCAGCCCGAAGCGGTCGAACACATCGAGCTGGTATTCGATGCCAACCGCCCCGCCGGGCGTCGCGCAGGCGATCGAGCGCCGGAAGTTCTCCGCGCGGCCGCTGCCACTCTCGCGTGCGGCGAAGCCGGAGGAATATTCCGTGTCGATAGTGATATAGACCCGGGTCACGCGCCGGCCCCGAGCGCGGGACCGGGTACAGGACCGGGCACCGTGCTGGCCCCGGGCAGTTTCAGCGGGCGCGGCGGGGGCGGCCACGGCAGCTGCGGAACTTCGATCCGGTTCAGATAGCTCCAAAGACCGCATTGCAGCCCGATCAGCATCAGGATGAACGGCTGATAGGCAATGCCGACGAACAGCGAACCGGCCAGGAAGATCAGCTGCGCCTGCTGCAGCGCACTGGCGAGCGGGGCCTGCCACTGCCGGTCCGGCCCGGTGCGGTCTTTCCAGCGGCGGCGCAGGCGTTCCATCTGCCACAGCCCCAGCGCCTGCACCCACAGCCACAAGATCATGCCCGGCCAGCCCTGTTCGCCCAGCATCTCGAAATAGCTTGAGTGATAAGCCCGCGCCTTGTCTTCGATCAGAGTGGTTTCGATCTCGGTATTGTTGCCGGCCGATTCAGCAGTCGTGGTTTGATAGCGGATTTTGTTGCCGCGATAGGCATCGAAGCCGCCGCCGAATGGATGGTCCTGAACATATTCCCACGTCCACTTCCACACCGCGACCCGGGTCGACGCCGATTCATCCGCTTCGTGATTGCTGATCGTGCTCATGCGCGCGGTGAATTTCTGCGGCAGGAACGGGACCGCCATCAAGGCAACTGCAGCAATCAGCGCGCCATACAGAAACCGGCGCTTGACCGAGCGCATCGCCAGCATGCCGAGCAGGGCGATGCAGACCAGCCCGGTGCGCGCCTGGGTGCCGATCGGAATCAGCAGGCAGGCACCGATCAGCGCAATCGCAAACAGCCGCACCCGCCATTCCGGCCGGAAGATCGTGCCGTGTTTCATCAGCCAGACAATCAGCGGAATGATCGCGATGGCGGCGCAGGAGATGATCGAGCCCTCGTAAAGGCCGGTGTTGTTGTTGACGAACAGCCTGAGCTCGCCGTAGCCGCCGCCCGAGACCGCAGTCTTGATGCTGCCCGAAATGATGATCGCGCCGGCCGAAAGCACCATGAACAGAGTCGCCGCCTCGATGCGCAGGCGCGTGCGCAAGGTCAGCGGCAGGAAAATGGCGAACAGCAGCGCCTTCCACACCCAGGACCACTTGTCCGCCGCATAGACGGGGAAATCGGCGTCCATCGTGGTCAGTCCGCAGTAGACGAGCAGCAACAGCAGCAGGAACTGACGCAGGGTAAACCGGCTGTCGCGCTTGTTGTCGACAATTAGCCAGCCGCCGAAGGCCGCAACGAACACGATCAGCGAGAGCGGGACCGCCGACAGAATCCCCCACGAAATCTTCTGCGGCGAAACGATATCGACATAGAGATAGGCGAGCACCCACATGAACGGCCGGCGGACGCCAAGCGCCAGCAGCAGGGCCACGAACCCGCCCAGCAGAAGATCAAGCGCCACGGCTGCCGTCTCCTGCCCCTGCCTCAGCATTGTCAGGTCCGGAATCATCGACCGTTTCGAGGTCGAGCCGGTCGCTAAACAGCAGCCGCCAGGCCGCGATGATCAGCAGCCCGTGCGACAGGATCAGCGCGAATTTGTCGATCATCGCCGGGCGGTCTTTCCTCCGGATCCCGGCACCTGACGGCGGGACCTGCGGGCATGCCATTAGCAGCCCCCGGTTGACGTGGCGTTAAGCCTTCCTGGCCTAGGAAGTCCTGACCATGACCAGGGTTCTTCACATTCTCGACCATTCGCTGCCGATGCACAGCGGATATACTTTCCGCACACGCGCCATATTGAAATCGCAGCAGGCCAGCGGTCTCGAGGTGCGCGGCATTACCGGTCTGCGCCATGTCGCCGAAGGGCCCGATCCCGAGGAGGCCGATGGTCTGATCTTTCATCGCACCCTGGGCGATGCGGCGGGCCCTGCCGGCCTCAGGGAATGGCGCGAGATCGGACAGCTGGCATCGGCGATAGACAAGCTCTGCCAGGAATGGCGGCCCGATGTCCTGCATGCCCACTCACCGGCCCTGTGCGGCTCGGCGGCGCTTCGCGTCTCGCGGCGCACCGGCATTCCGCTGGTCTACGAAATCCGCGCCTTCTGGGAAGACGCCGCGGTAGGCAATGGCGATGGGAACCCGGGTTCTGCCAAATACCGCCTGACCCGGACGCTGGAAAACCTGGTGGTCGCGCGCGCCGGAGCAGTGGTGACGATCTGCGAAGGACTGCGCGCCGACCTGATCGACCGCGGCACTGCCGCAGACCGGATTTCGATCATCCCCAACGGCGTCGATCTCGACATGTTCGGCGATCCGCCGCCCCGCGATCCTGCCTTCGCCAGACAGCTTAGCCTTGGAGAAGGACCGGTGATCGGCTTCATCGGCAGCTTCTACGATTACGAAGGAATCGACGATCTGATCGCGGCAATGCCCGCGCTGATCCGGCGCCATCCCGGTGCGCGGCTGTTGCTGGTCGGCGGCGGTCCTTGCGATCTGGCGCTGAAACGCCAAGCCTTGTGTTCGAGCGCGGCGATGGCAATCCATTTCATCGGCCGCGTGCCACACAGCGAAGTCGAACGCTACTATGCGCTGTGCGACATCATGGCCTATCCGCGCAAACGCAGCCGCCTGACCGATCTGGTCACGCCGCTGAAACCGCTCGAGGCCATGGCCCAGGGAAAGCTGGTAGCCGCATCCGATGTCGGCGGGCACCGCGAACTGATCGATGACGGGGTAACCGGCACGCTGTTTGCTCCGGACGATCCGGTAGCCTGCGCCGAAGCACTTGCCAGCCTGCTCGATGCCCGCCCCACCTGGGACGAGCGCCGTGCAACCGCGCGTAACTATGTGGAATCCCAGCACGATTGGGCAGTCAACGTTCAGCGTTATCAGGACGTTTACCAAGAGCTGTTACCTCCCGGTGAATCCCGCGAGTCAAGCCTTAACGCGCAGGCAGGGTAACCGGGAAGCGACGAAGCCAGGTAACGGGGTAGCAGTTTTGGCCAAGACTAACCGCAAGCAGGCAGGATCCAAGCCGCCGCTCAGCCGTCATCCCCTGTTTCCGGCGGTTGTCGCCATCTGGTTCGGCGCGCTTTTCGGACTCGGCAGTCTCGCCGTACGGGTTTCCCTGATCGAGGCCGCAGTGATCGAGACCCATCTCGACACGTTCGTCGCCGCCGCCGCGCCGCCGCTTGGCATGACCGCACGGATTTTGCTTGCTTTGGGGCTGGCGGCAGTGGGCGGCATTCTGGGGGCGATCATCGCCCGCTGCATCGCCCGTCCCAAGGTGGTCGTCACCGAACGCCGCCGCAACGCGGCCCCGGCAGAAGGCTTCGGTCAATCGAGCACGGATTCCCGATCCACATATTCCGCCCCCGAGCCTGCTTTTCTGCGGGATGAGCACGAGTCGGCGGACATCCTCGTCTCCCCGAGTGTCACCCCGAGCGGACGCCGCAGGTCGCTGGCTGTGCCGGAAGACATTGAACCGGACTATCACCATGATATCGCGCCGCTTCCCGGCGGGCACCCGCAGATCTTCGATGTAACGGAATGCGACCTATCCGGACCTGCGGGTCCCGGCCCCTCGCCGGAAATCGCCGGCGATGCGCCCGCGCCGCTCGAACTTTCGGACTTTCCCGCGCCAGCAAGCCAGGCGGCATTCGAGCCCGGCGAAGCCCTGGAGGCGCAAGCAAGCGAAACGCATGCAAACCCTACCGCACCGTTCGAAGCTCCCAGCGCAGACGGCAGACCGTTCGACGCTGTGCTGGACGCGTTTGGCGCACCGGTCGTGGATCAGGAGGATTGCGCAGCTGTTTCAACGGCGACGGCGGATGTTGAAGTCGAAACGGTTGAAGTCGAAACACCTGCCGCAAGTGTCGTCGATTTTCTGGCGAACGATCATGCCGCACCGCAACGCAGGCTTGTCTTGCCCGGAGGCCGCGCCGCCCAGCGGCTTGCAACAGCCGAGCTTGAGGACCTCTCACCGGTCGAGCTGATCGAACGGCTAGCGCTGACGCTGCAGAACCGCAGGCTCGTCCCGCCCAGCCCGGAACGAGCCGCGCCGGCTGCGCCTTTGGCGATTACCGAAGACGCCGGCCCCGCCCCGCTCATCCCCGAATCGCCGGTCAGCGAAACAGCCAATCGCCTGGCGATGCCGAGCGCCTTGCGCCCGATAGATTTCAGCGAATACGAGGACCACGACGACCTCTACGCCGCTGTCCCGCCACGGTCGTTCGTCCGGCAATTCGAAATGCCGCAGCCGACTGCGGTCGAAACACCGCCCGGCACGGAAGCAGTGCAGGAACGCTTCGATCCGCAGACCAGCGGCGACGCGCCGGTAGACGCGGAGCCGGAATACCTGGAGCTGTTGCCGGAAACGGAAGCCGAGCTCGCGGAGGATGCCTACAGCTCGCTGCTCGACCTGAGCCGCCCGGTCGAAATCCGACAGAAGTACGTCCGGATCGACGATACCGATGACGACGAGACGGCGATCGAACCAGTCGTCGTCTTCCCCGGACAGGCCAGGCCGTCCGGCGGACTTTTCTCCGGCCCGGCGGCGCAGCCAGCCGCATTCGGTCCGCCGGTTGCAGTGCCGCCAATTGCCGCTGTACCTGCAAACGGCTCTCCCGTGCGCCGCTTCGATGCTCCGGCTGCGGCAACCACGGCGGACGAAGGTGAAGCCACGGCCGGCGCAGCCCCTACTTCCGCCCCGGACCCGGCGGAGACCGAGAATGCCCTGCGCGGCGCATTGGCCAATCTGCAACGCATGAGCGGGGCCGGTTGACGCCGCATTACCGCGTCCCCGGATGAAGCGAGCGGCGTCTGCCGCGCTTCTCTTCGCAGTTGCAAAATCATCTTCCTGACGGCAAGGGGGCTGTTCGCGTAAATCTCGCTGGTTTCCCGGCGAAGTGAGTCGCGATTCATTGCCGGAAAGCCGCAGCATCGCGGCAGACCGGCGACGGCAGGATGAGCATTCGATGGGATTTCCGAAGACCCAGGGCCTCTACGATTCGCGCAACGAGCATGACGCCTGCGGCGTGGGCTTTGTCGCCCATATCAAGGGACGCAAGAGTCAGGCAATCGTCGCCCAGGCGCTGGAGATCCTCAAGAACCTCGACCATCGCGGCGCGGTCGGCGCCGACCCGCTGCTTGGCGACGGCGCCGGTATCCTTATCCAGATTCCCGACGCGCTCTACCGCAAATGGGCGGCGGGCGAAGGGCTCAAGCTGCCGCAGCCGGGCGACTATGCCGTCGCCATGTGCTTTCTGCCGCAGGACGAAGCCAGCCGCGCATTCGTGGTCGAGGCCTTCGAAAGCTTTATTGCCAAGGAAGGCCAGAGCCTGATCGGCTGGCGCGATGTTCCGGTCACGCTGGACGGGCTCGGCAAGGCGGTGATCGCCCAGATGCCGGTGATCCGCCAGTGCTTCATCGCCCGGGGCGACAACTGCGAGGACCAGGACGCCTTCGAGCGCAAGCTGCTGGCGATTCGCAAGCAGACCCAGAACCCGCTCGCCGCGCTCGCCGAAAAGCACGCCCTGCCGGGCATCACCGAGCTCTACATGCCGAGCTTCTCGAGCCGCACGGTGGTCTACAAGGGGCTGTTGCTGGCAACCCAGGTCGGCAGCTTCTACGACGATCTGCTCAGTCCCGATTGCATTTCGGCGCTCGGGCTTGTCCACCAGCGGTTTTCGACCAACACCTTCCCCAGCTGGAAGCTTTCCCATCCCTACCGCTTCATCGCCCACAATGGCGAGATCAACACCGTGCGCGGCAACGTCAACTGGATGGCCGCACGCCGCCGCACCATGGAAAGCGAGCTGCTCGGCCCCGATCTCGACAAGCTGTGGCCGATCATTCCGCATGGCCAGTCCGACACCGCCTGCCTCGACAATGCGCTCGAGCTGCTGCTGGCGGGCGGTTACAGCCTCGCCCACGCGGTGATGATGCTGATCCCGGAGGCCTGGGCGGGCAACCCGCTGATGGATGCCAAGCGCCGCGCCTTTTACGAATACCATGCGGCGCTGATGGAACCGTGGGACGGGCCCGCTGCGGTCGCCTTTACCGACGGCCGCCAGATCGGTGCGACGCTGGACCGCAACGGGCTTCGGCCTGCGCGCTTCCTGGTCACCGACGACGATCTCGTGGTCATGGCCTCGGAAAGCGGCGTGCTGCCGATCAAGGAAGACAATATCGTCCGCAAGTGGCGGCTCCAGCCGGGCCGCATGCTGCTGATAGACTTCGAACAGGGCCGGATCATCGAGGACGAGGAGCTGAAGGCCCAGCTCGCGGGCGAACAGCCCTACGAGGAATGGCTGGAAGCCGCGCAATACAAGCTCAAGGACCTCGAACTGGTCGAGCCCGAACTGGCGCAGCTGCCGGTAGAGACCGCCAGTCTTCTGGATCGCCAGCAGGCCTTCGGCTACACCCAGGAAGACATTTCCCGTTTCCTCGAGCCGATGGCGCAAGTGCCCGACGAACCACTCGGCTCGATGGGCACCGACACACCTATCGCGGTGCTGTCTAACCGCTCGCGGCTGCTTTACGACTACTTCAAGCAGAACTTCGCCCAGGTCACCAACCCGCCGATCGATCCGATCCGCGAGGAACTGGTGATGAGCCTGGTCTCGATGATCGGCCCGCGCCCCAACCTGCTCGGCCACGACGCAGGCAGCCACAAGCGGCTCGAAGTCGATCAGCCGATCCTGACCAACGAGGAAGTCGCCAAGATCCGCTCGGTCGAAGCTGCGCTCGACGGCGCTTTCCGCACCGAGACCATCGACATCACCTGGGACGCCACCACCGGCGCCGAAGGCCTCGAAGCGGCGGTCAAGGAAATGTGCTGGCTCGCCACCGAGGCAGTGCTGGCCGACAAGAACATCCTGATCCTGTCCGACCGCGCACAGGGCCCGGATCGCATTCCCATGCCCGCAGCGCTGGCGACTGCCGCAGTGCATCACCACCTCGTCCGCCAGGGCCTGCGCATGCAGACCGGCCTGGTCGTCGAGACCGGCGAGGCGCGCGAGGTGCACCATTTCTGTGTGCTCGCGGGCTACGGCGCGGAAGCCATCAATCCCTATCTCGCTTTCGAGACGCTGGAGGATATCCGTGTCCGCAAGGCGCTGCCGCTGAGCACTTACGAAGTGCAGAAGAACTATATCAAGGCAGTCGGCAAAGGCATCCTCAAGGTAATGTCCAAGATGGGCATTTCGACTTACCAGTCCTATTGCGGCGCGCAGATTTTCGACGCGGTCGGCCTCTCCACCGCTTTCGTCGAACAGTACTTCACCGGCACCGCGACAACCATCGAGGGCGTCGGCCTGGCGCAGGTGGCCGAGGAAGCGGTCCGCCGCCACGCCACTGCCTATGGCGACAACCCGATCTACCGCAACATGCTCGACGCCGGCGGCATCTACGGCCTGCGCCTGCGCGGCGAGGAACACGCCTGGACGGCAAGCAACATCGCCAGCCTGCAACACGCGGTGCGCGGCGGCGATGCGAAGAACTACGAGGAATTCGCCCGGTCGATCAACGACCAGTCGCAGCGCATGCTGACGATCCGCGGCCTCATGGAACTGCGTCCGGCCGACAAGCCACTCGACATTTCCGACGTCGAGCCCGCAGTGGAAATCGTCAAGCGCTTCGCGACCGGGGCGATGAGCTTCGGCTCGATCAGCCGCGAGGCGCATACCACGCTGGCCATGGCGATGAACCGCATCGGCGGCAAATCGAACACCGGCGAGGGCGGCGAGGAAGCGGACCGCTTCGTGCCGCTGGCCAACGGCGACTCCATGCGCTCGGCGATCAAGCAGGTCGCTTCGGGCCGGTTCGGCGTGACGGCGGAATACCTGGTCAACAGCGACGATATCCAGATCAAGATGGCCCAGGGCGCGAAGCCCGGCGAAGGCGGCCAGCTGCCCGGACACAAGGTCGACAAGACCATCGGCAAGGTGCGCCATTCGACGCCTGGAGTGGGCCTGATCTCGCCGCCACCGCACCACGACATCTATTCGATCGAGGATCTGGCCCAGCTGATCCACGACCTCAAGAATGTGAACCCCAAGGCTCGGATCTCGGTCAAGCTGGTCTCGGAAGTTGGGGTCGGCACGGTCGCGGCAGGCGTTTCCAAGGCGCGCGCCGATCACGTGACAATCTCGGGCTACGAAGGCGGCACCGGCGCTTCGCCGCTGACTTCGCTGACCCACGCGGGCTCGCCATGGGAAATCGGCCTCGCCGAAACCCAGCAGACCTTGCTGCTCAACAACCTGCGCAGCCGCATCGCGGTGCAGGCCGACGGCGGCATCCGCACCGGCCGCGACGTAGCCATCGCCGCGCTGCTCGGAGCGGACGAGTTCGGTTTTGCCACCGCGCCATTGATCGCGGCGGGCTGCATCATGATGCGCAAGTGCCATCTCAACACTTGCCCGGTGGGTGTGGCGACGCAGGACCCGGTGCTGCGCGCGCGCTTCACCGGCCAGCCCGAGCACGTGATAAACTATTTCTTCTTCGTCGCCGAGGAGCTGCGCCGGATCATGGCCGGCATGGGCTTCCGCACCCTGGCCGAAATGACTGGCCGGGTCGACCGGCTCGATACGCGCCAGGCCATCACCCACTGGAAGGCTCAGGGAATCGACCTGGCCAAGCTGCTCCACCAGGTGCCGCTGGGCGATGGCCCGTCGCTGAACTGGACCGGGACGCAGGATCACGGGCTCGACAAGGCGCTCGATCAGGAGCTGATCGCCGCTTCCGCCGATGCGCTGGACAAGCGCGAGCCGGTACGGATCGAACTGCCGGTGAAGAACGTCAACCGCACGGTCGGCGCGATGTTGTCGGGCACGCTGGCGCGGCGGCATGGCCATGCCGGGCTTCCCGACAACACCATCAACATCCGCATGACCGGGGTGGCCGGGCAGAGCTTCGGCGCCTGGCTCGCTCACGGCATCACTCTCGACCTGACCGGCGATGCCAACGACTATGTCGGCAAGGGCCTTTCCGGCGGACGGGTGATCGTGCGCCAGCCGGGGCATGTGCCGCGCGATCCGACCCATAACATCATTGTCGGTAACACCGTGCTTTATGGCGCGATAGCCGGCGAAGCCTTCTTCAACGGGGTCGCCGGAGAACGCTTTGCAGTGCGCAATTCGGGCGCGGTCGCGGTGGTCGAGGGCACCGGCGATCATGGCTGCGAATACATGACCGGAGGCGTGGTCGTGGTGCTCGGACGCACGGGGCGCAATTTCGCTGCGGGCATGTCGGGCGGCGTGGCCTATGTTTATGACGAGCGCGGCGAATTCGTCCAGCTGTGCAACGGCGCGATGGTCGATCTCCTTCCGATTTCATCCGAACGCGACGAGGAAGACGGGGCGGGACGGCCGCAGCAGCGCACTAACGGTGTCAACGATGCCGGCATGGGCGACATGCTGCGGCACGATGCCGAGCGGCTGCGCGTGCTGCTCGAGCGCCACCACCTCCACACCGGCAGCAAGCGCGCCCGCGCGCTGCTCGACGACTGGGAGGGCACACTGCCCAGGTTCGTCAAGGTGATGCCGCGCGACTATGCGCGCGCACTGAAGCAAATCGAAGCGGAGCGGCTGGAAGCTGCTTCCGTCGCAGCCGAATAAGGGGGCCGATCAGCACATGGGCAAGGAAACCGGCTTCCTCGAAGTCGATCGCAAGGATCGCACCTATGCCGATCCCAAGGGGCGGCTGAAGCACTACAAGGAATTCGTCATTCCGCACGCCGAGGGCGACCTCAAGGCGCAGGCTTCGCGCTGCATGAATTGCGGCATTCCCTACTGCCACAACGGCTGCCCGGTGAACAATATCATCCCGGATTTCAATCACCTGATCTACGAGGGCGATTGGCAGAACGCGCTCGAAGTGCTGCATTCGACCAACAATTTTCCGGAGTTTACCGGCCGCATCTGCCCTGCGCCTTGCGAGGCGAGCTGCACGCTCAACATCGACGACGCGGCCGTCACGATCAAATCGATCGAATGCGCCATCGTCGATCGCGGCTGGCAGGAAGGCTGGATCGTGCCGCAAGTGCCGTCGCGGCGCAGCGGCAAGAGCGTCGCGGTGGTCGGCTCGGGCCCGGCCGGCCTCGCCGCTGCTCAGCAGCTCGCCCGCGCCGGGCACAGCGTCACCCTGTTCGAGAAGAACGACCGGATTGGCGGCCTGCTCCGCTACGGCATTCCCGACTTCAAGATGGAAAAGCACCTGATCAATCGCCGGATGGTGCAGATGGAGGTCGAAGGCGTCCAGTTCCGCACCTCGACGGAGATCGGTGTAACCATTTCAGTTTCTTCGCTGAAAGAAAACTTCGATGCCATCGTGCTCTCCGGAGGCGCGGAACACCCGCGCAAGATGGACATCCCCGGCGCCGAACTGCCTGGCGTGCGGCTTGCGATGGAATTCCTCACCCAGCAGAACAAGCGCAATGCCGGCGACGACGAAATCCGCGCCGCTCCGCGCGGCTCGCTGACGGCGACTGGCAAGCATGTCATTGTCATCGGCGGCGGCGACACCGGATCGGACTGCGTCGGCACCTCGAACCGTCAGGGCGCAGCCAGCGTCACCCAGATCGAGATCATGCCCAAACCTCCCGAAAAGGAAGACAAGGCGCTGACCTGGCCCGACTGGCCACTCAAGCTGCGCACCTCCTCCAGCCACGAGGAAGGCGTCGACCGCGACTGGGCGATCCTGACCAAGCGGGTGGTCGGCGAGAACGACGTCACCGGCCTCGAATGCGTCCGTGTCGAATGGCAGGGCGGCCAGATGCAGGAAGTGCCCGGCAGCGAATTCACCCTGAAGGCCGATCTCATCCTGCTGGCCATGGGCTTCCTCGGCCCGCGCAAGCAGGGCATGCTCGATCAGTCCGGCGTAGAGCTCGACGCGCGCGGCAATGTCGCGGCGAATGTGCAGGATTACCGCACCAGCGACCCGCAAATCTTCGCCTGCGGCGACATGCGGCGCGGCCAGAGCCTGGTGGTCTGGGCGATCCGCGAGGGCCGTCAGGCGGCGCGCGCGGTGGACGAGATGCTGATGGGGTCGAGCGAGCTGCCACGCTGAGGCGCTACCGAAGCGCTACCGCCGCTCAATCAACCGATCGACGATAGCGTGGCGCGCGTGGCGCTCGGTGCCGCGTGCCTGAGCCTCGGATTCGAGCGCCGTGCGAATTCCCTGCAATTCGGAATCGGTGAGATGTTCGATACCGATGAACTGGTTGCGCGCCTCGCCGGTGGCGCGGATCAACTCGTCGAGCTTGGCCTGGATCGCGGCGGCATCGCGGTTCTGGCTGTTCTGGATCAGGAAGACGATCAGGAAAGTGACGATCGTGGTCGAGGTGTTGACCACCAGCTGCCAGGTATCGGAATAGCCGAACAAGGGCCCGGTCAGCGCCCAGATCAGGATTGAGAGCAGCGCTGCGACAAAGGCCAAGGGTTGCCCTACAAACGCGGCAATGCGGTTGGCGATGATTGTGAAAATGCGGTCCATGGCGCCTGTATCCTTGCCGGGAATTGGGGAACGGACCCAAGCTTGCCGCCGCGCCGCCAATGCGTCAAATCGCGCATCATGCCGACTCGCCCCCTCACCCGCCACACCGGCTCCTGCCACTGCGGCACGGTGCGCTTCGCCATAACCACGGACTTTCCCGAACTCACCACCTGCGACTGCTCGATCTGCCGCCGCAAGAATGCACTGATGGTGAAAGTTCATGAGACGCAGTTCGAGCTGCTGTCAGGCGAAGATCACCTCACCGAATACCGCTTCCACACCCGCGCCGCGCGGCATTTCTTCTGCAAGACCTGCGGTATATATCCGTTCCACCGCAAACGGGTGACGCCGGACTATGTCGGGGTGAACGTATTTTGCCTCGATGATTTCGAGCCAGGCGGCATCCCGGTTCGGGCTACCGTCGGCAAGGGTATGGCTTAGGCCGCGCAGTCGTCGCCCCCACCTCCTCCCCGATCCCCAGCGCCCGCTCGTAATTCGCGTGGAAGTTCCTGATCTTGGCCTCCTGATAGGCGCCGTACCAGATATAGGGCGGGTTCTTGGCCTTCAGCCCCTTTTGCACCGAAGGAACGTTGAATACGTCCTGATCGGTGATCTTGCTCAGCGAGAGCAGTTCGGGCGCCATGGTCCAGGCCTCGTCGAAGCCGAGCTTGCGGTGCTTGGCGGGGGCGGGGCGCGGCTTGTCCTTGGGCCAGGGGGCGAGCAGATAGATATCCATCACGCTCTCCTCCGGATTGCTGCCATTGGGGCGGAAGCGGAAGCAGATGCGCATCCAGCCGCCCCAGGGATGCAGGTTGGGGAACAGATCGTTGAACGATCCGCCCTGGAGTTCGAGGTCGGAAAAGTCCTCCAGGCTCTCACCGGTCAGCGCCTGGATCAGGCCCTTCTGCCCGTCGGCAGCGCGGTAGTAGTGTTCAAGCGCCTCTTCCTTGGTCAGCATGATGCCGCGGAACGGGCTGCCCGGCGAGGGGAACTGCGCTGCACGGCCCCAATTGCCGAACACGTCGTAATTGGTGTTGCCGCAGTCGCCGCTCATCAGCATCTGGTGCGGGTGGGTGGCGATGACGTGATAGGCCTCCATGAAGGCCTCCATCACCACCTTCCAGTTGGCGCGGATCAGTTTGGAGACATTGGCCTGGATATAGCGGTGCTCGAAGCCGTATTTCTTGTAATGCGCCATCGCCACTGGCCCGAGGAATTCCTCCAGTGGCCCGGCCTCGGGATCGGGGTTGATGAAGACGAAGCCTTCCCAGCACTTCACCGAGACCGCAGGCAACTGCGCCGCATCCTCGCGCACTCCGGGGAAGTCCCACTCGTTGGTGATTTCCTTGAGGGAGCCGTCGAGATTCCACGCCCAGCCGTGATAGGGGCAGCGGAACACGGTTTCGCCCTTGCCGCTGCAATCCTTGAGCAGACGACCGCGATGGAGACAGATGTTCTGGTGCGCCTGCACCGACCCGTCCGGCTGGCGCACGACGAGGTAGGAGAGCTGGGCGATCTCATAGACACAGTAATCGCCCGGATTGGGGATCTCGTCTTCGCGGCAGGCCATCTGCCACGTTTTCTTCCAGATCTTCTCGACTTCGAGGTCGTGGTATTCCTGTTTCCAGTAGCGATCGGTGCCGACCTTGATCGGATCGCCCTTGACCGTATTGGTCAGCTTCATCTCGGGCGGGATGTGCTGCGGCTTGCGGTCGTTATCGATGAAGTACTGCGGATCGAAATAGCCGATCGAACGCCAGCCTTCCTCGGTTTCGATGCCCTTGTCGGGCCGGTAAGGCGCAACGATGCGGCCAAAGTCGTCCATATGGGTGCCGGGAAAGGCCTCGATCGGAATGGTTCCGTCGAATGCCTTGGCCGGGGAGCTCATCCACATCACCTCGTGGTCCTGCGGCAAATCGGGACCGGCGATATAGAGCAGCATCAGCGGATCGGCCTGGGTAACCTCACCCTCCAGCCATTCGCCCTGCCAGGTGAAAATGCCGTAGGCATTGCTGCCCTCTTTCTGCACCTTGACCTTGCCATCGCCGATGGCCTCGTAATTGGTGCCGGTCAGCGGATGGGGCTCGCGCCGCATTACATTCATGGTCCTGCTCCTTTTGGCTGGCTGCCGTTTGCCTCAGCCTGAGCCATCAATTCGATAGTGCCGCCGCACCGGGCCTGAGTCAAAGGTCTGACCGGCCTAATCCAACAACACGTGCAGCGCCCCCGGGGCTTCGGCACGCAGCGTCGCACAACAGACGTGTGGTGCATCCCAGTGCCGGTGCATGGAATCGACGGTGGGAGTGCTGGCCATACCTCAGCCTTTGCCGCCGATGTTGCCCTTCCCCGCCGCCAGCGCCGCTTCCAGATGCCGCCGGACGGTCTCGGGCAGCTTGGTGATGTCGATGGGAAAGCCGTGCAGCAGCATGTTCTGCAAATGGCCGATCTGGTGGTTGGCGAAGGCGCTCTCCATCGCCTGCTTGCGGCCCATCGCATCCTGCGCGTTGTTGCAGCTCTGCTTGATCAGCTTGAGGGTGAAGCGGTCGGTGCGGGCGATCTCTTCCGCCAGGGCCAGCGTCCGCGCCGCCAGCTCGCCGCGCGGGACCACTTCGTTGACCATACCCGCCGCCAGCGCCGCCTGCGCGCTCAGCCAGCCGCCGGTGAACAGGAACTGCTTGGCCCGGCGGATACCCAGCTCGAAGGGATGGTTGAAGAATTCCACCCCCGGCACGCCCATGTCGCTGCCGGTATTGTCGCGAAATCGCGCGTCCTCGGCGCAGACGATCAGGTCGGCCATCCACATCAGCATCAGCCCGCCGGAAATGACGCTGCCCTGCACTTCGGCGATCACCGGCTTGGGCGCATTGCGCCAGCGCTCGGTAATCTCGAGATAGCCCTCGCGTTCGCGGGTGTAGGCGCCTTCCCAGCCGGCGCCGTCGTACTGGCCCCACAGGGTCACCCGGTCCTGCTCGGGAGGATGACCGGACTCGCTCATCGACAGATCGTGCCCGGCGGAAAAATGCTCGCCCGAGGCGGCAAGGATTATCACGCTCACCGCATCGTCCTGGCAGGCGCGCTGCATCGCCGCGTCGAGCTGATAGGTCATCACCCTGCCCTGGGCATTGCGCTTGTCCGGCCGGTCGAGCACGATCCGCGCGACTTTGGGTACGGGTGTTTCATAGCGCACTTGCAGCGGCTCTTCGGACATGGCTCACTCTCCTGTGCGAGGCCCTGCCCGTTTGGTGTGTGGGGGGAATCGCTCCGGCCCAATGCATAGAGCCGCACACCCCCTTGCGCCAGCCGCCCCGCCCGGTTAAACGCGCGCCCTGCCCGGGGGCTTCGGCCTCCGCTGGTAAGCCGCTTTAGCTCAGCCGGTAGAGCACATCATTCGTAATGATGGGGTCAGGTGTTCGAAGTCACCTAAGCGGCACCAGTTTTTCGGATCAAGAGAATGTCCGGGGGACATTCTCCCGAAAAACTCCCAAGCGCAAGCGCGGGAGGACCACAACGACGAGGGTTCGGATGACGATAGCCACACAGCCCCGTACCGACTGGACCCGCGAAGAAATCGCCGCTCTGTTCGATCTGCCGTTCACCGAACTGCTGTTCCAGGCAGCGACGGCGCACCGCGCGCATCACGCCCCCGCCGAAGTGCAGCTGTGCACCCTGCTGTCGATCAAGACCGGCGGCTGTCAGGAGGATTGCGGCTATTGCGCCCAGTCGGTCCATGCCGATGCCGGGGTCAAGGCGACGAAGCTGATGGACGTGCGCGAAGTGCTGCAATCGGCGGCGCGGGCGAAGGATGCCGGATCGCAGCGCTTCTGCATGGGCGCCGCCTGGCGCAATCCCAAGGACCGCGACATGCCGGCGATCGTCGAGATCGTGCAGGGTGTGGCCGCGATGGGCATGGAAACCTGCATGACGCTGGGCATGCTGACGCCGAAGCAGGCAGGCCAGCTCGCCGATGCGGGGCTCGACTACTACAACCACAACATCGACACTTCGCCCGAACGCTATGGCGAGGTGATCACTACC
This sequence comes from uncultured Alphaproteobacteria bacterium, assembly GCA_963775115.1. Lineage (GTDB taxonomy): Bacteria > Pseudomonadota > Alphaproteobacteria > Sphingomonadales > Sphingomonadaceae > Novosphingobium. The sequence goes on along the minus strand of CAVZHP010000003.1, from coordinate 83,721 downwards.
CGCACCATGGACGACCGGCTGGAAACGCTGGGCCACGTCCGCAGTGCCGGGATCAACGTCTGTTCGGGCGGGATCGTCGGCATGGGCGAGACGCGCAGCGACCGGGTCGGCTTCATCCACACACTCGCCACCCTGCCGCGCCATCCCGAGAGCGTGCCGGTCAACGCGCTGGTGCCGGTCAAAGGCACTGTGCTGGGCGACATGCTGGCGGATACGCCCTTGGCCAAGATCGACGACATCGAATTCGTCCGCACCGTCGCAGTGGCGCGGATCACCATGCCGCTGAGCATGGTGCGGCTTTCCGCCGGGCGCGAGAGCATGAGCGAGGCGGCGCAGGCGCTGTGTTTCCTCGCCGGGGCCAACTCGATCTTCACCGGCGACAAGCTGCTCACCGCACCCAACGCGGGCGACGATGCCGACGCAGCCATGCTGGCACGGCTGGGCATGGTGCCGATGACCGGCGAGGAGCCGCTATCGAGAAACAATGGGGCCAGAACCAATGGCACCAGGATCGACGGGCGGGCGGGCGCTGCGGCGCAATAGTGGCAGACGGAGCAGCCTTTCCTGCCCAACAGGCCGAACTGGCGCGGCTGTTCAAGGCCTCGCGGCGGCGGACGCTGATCGCAAATCGCGGCGCGGATTTCTCGTCGAACGATTACCTTGGCCTCGCCGCTTCGCCCGAACTGGCCGGGGCGGTTGCCGCAGCTCTGGATCGCGGAGTGCCGGTCGGATCGGGCGGATCGCGGCTGCTGCGCGGCAATCATCCCGAGCACGAGGCAATGGAAGCGGAGGCCGCAGCCTTCTTTCATTGCGAGCGGGCGCTGTGGTTCTCCAGCGGCTTCGCGGCCAATTCGGCGCTGTTCTCCACCCTGCCCCAACGCGGCGACCTGGTGGTTTACGACGAGCTGATCCACGCCAGCGCGCACGAAGGCATGCGGCTCGGCCGGGCGGAATGCGTCGCCGTGCGGCACAACGATGCCGATGCTTACGAGGCCGCGATCCGCGTCTGGCGCCAGGGCGGCGGGACCGGACGGATATGGCTGGCGGCGGAAAGCCTCTACTCGATGGACGGCGACCGCGCGCCGCTCGATGCACTCGCCGCGCTGGCCGATCGCCACGAGGCCGTGCTGTTGATCGACGAGGCGCATGCCACCGGCGTGTTCGGGCCGGATGGCCGTGGCCTCGCCGCCGAGGTCGATGGCGGGCTCGGCGGGCGCGGCAATGTCATTGCCCTGCACACCTGCGGCAAGGCGCTGGGCTGCGAAGGCGCGCTGGTCTGCGCTCCGGCGGTGGTGGCGGACTTCCTGGTCAATCGGGGCCGCGGCTTCATTTTCTCGACCGCGCCCTCGCCGCTGATGGCGGCAGCAGTGCGGGCCTCGCTGCGGATATTGCGCGACCAGCCGGAGCGGCGCGACAGGTTGTGGCACCTGGTGCGGGCGGCAGAGAGCGCGCTGGGCCCGCATGGCGCCTGCGTCAGCGGATCGCAGATCCTGCCGGTGATTATCGGCGATGACGCCAGGACCATGGAACTCGCCGCAGCCTTGCAGGACGCGGGCTTCGACGTTCGCGGCATCCGCCCGCCGACCGTGCCCGCCGGCACCGCACGGTTGCGGGTGGCAATCACGCTCAACGTCAACGAGTCCGATATCGCTGCGCTGGGCGAGGCGCTGGCGCATGTACGGGAGGAAAGCCATGCCTGATATCGCTGCCGAAAACACCGGCACCAGTGCCGTCCGCGATGGACTTCGCTTCGACGAGGCCGCGTTGGCGCGCTGGATGGAAAGCCATGTCGCGGGTTATGCAGGGCCGCTGACGGTCGAACAGTTCAAGGGCGGGCAATCCAACCCGACCTATCGCCTGTCCACGCCAACGGCGCGCTATGTGCTGCGCCGCAAGCCGCCCGGCCAGCTGATAAAGGGTGCGCACGACGTGCTGCGCGAGGCGCGGGTGCAGCACGCCCTGGCGGCAACCCCGGTACCGGTAGCCCCGATCCTGGGCACATGCGAGGACGAGGCCGTGATCGGCACCCAGTTCTACGTGATGGCGCTGGTCGAAGGCCGCATCTTCTGGGACGCGGGCTTTTCCGCTGTGCCGCGCGAAGACCGCGCGGCCTATTTCGATGCGATGAACCGGACAATCGCCGCGCTCCACGCGGTCGATCCCGCTGCGGTCGGCCTTGCCGATTACGGCAAGCCGGGCAATTATTTCGAGCGCCAGATCTCGCGCTGGTCGCGCCAGTATGCCGAGGACACCGAAGCCGGGCGCAACGCAGACATGGACGCGCTCGTCGAATGGCTGCCCACTGCAATTCCGCCGGGCGACGAGACGGCGATTGTCCACGGCGACTTCCGCTGCGACAACATGATCTTCCACCCCGATCGCCCGGAAGTAGCCGCCGTACTCGACTGGGAGCTATCGACGCTCGGCCATCCGCTGGCCGACTTTGCCTATCACGCGATGATGTACCGGGTGCCGGCCGAGATCGTCGCCGGGCTCGGCGGGGCCGATCCGCTACCCCTGGGGCTGCCCAGCGAAGCCGATTACATCGCAGCCTATTGCCGCCGCACCGGCCGCAAGGACATTCCCGGCTGGGATTTCTACATCGCCTTCAATCTGTTCCGCCTCGCCGCGATCTTTCACGGGATCAAGGGCCGGGTAATCCGTGGCACCGCCTCCTCGGCACAGGCTGCCCAGCGAGCCGGACATTTCCCCGACCTCGCCCGGCTGGCGCACGAGGCGATGGAAAAATGCCGGTAGACCCGAAACCGATCAATCCGCACTGACTTTCACTACCTGCTTGAGGTATCCGGCCTTCGCACCGATCGTCACGGTTATCGGTTCGGAGAGGTGTATCTTCAGGCTGGCGGCCTGGTTCGCATCGATCTGGATTGCGTAAGTCCCGGGCGGAACCTGCTCGAAGAAGAATGTGCCGTCGCCCTCGGTCCGTGCTCTGGCGACCGGCTTGCCCTCGCCGTCGGCCAGCAGCAGCCGCAGCCCGGAAACTTCGCGGCCCAGGCTGCCGCCTTCGCTGAAATAGGCGGTGCCGTCGATCTCGCTCAGTTCCTGCACCGGGAAGCCGGTAACATGCACCCGGCCCGCGCGGGGCACCACTTCGATGCCATCGGTGACCGGAGCGAGCGAAATGTCGGGCAGCGACTCCCGCTCGACGGTCATGCTGGCGCGATTGCCGTCGCCGAGGTCTCCCAGCAGCACGACGCCCTGCGCGTCGGACTTGCCGTGGCGCGAACCGGCGAAGAAATCGACAGCCGGTATGGCCTCCTCGCCCTGGTCGAACAGGCGATTGCCATTGCTGTCGCGATAGGCCCGCGCGGCGATCGCCCCGCCGCCGGCCAGCCCGGGCTCGGCGAAGAACACCCGGCCATTGAGCGGATTGCGCCCGAAGCTGAAGCCCAGCCGCAGGGCGGCACTGTAGGTCCGGTCCGGCACGCCGTAGCTGCCATCGAAGGCCACATTGAACTTGCCGAAGCGGCGCACTGCCGAAAGGCCGAAACTGGTGTGCGAATCCACCAGGGTGTGGCCGACCGAAGCCCGCACCAGCGTGCGTTCGTCCAGCGCATAATTGGCCTCGATGGTGCCGCCTTCCAGCCGCAGCCGGGGCAGGACGCCATAATCGATCCCCGCGCGCAGTTGCAGCCGAGATCCGTTGAGCGTCGCCAGATCGAAAATACCGCGCAGCTGCGAAGTGCTGCCCGACCCGGGAGTCGAGGTTCCGGCGAAAGACAGCGTGTTGGAAAACATCAGGCTGGAAAGCGGCAGCGATCCGCGCAGCGTCGCATCGGTCTGCTTGCGGCCGTCGGCGAAGGCGATCCGGCGCAATTGCCCGTAGAGCGGCAACAGCAGCGGCTGATCGCCCCCGCGCAGCTTGATCGCGGCGTTGACATTCAGCTCGGTCGCGCGGCGCAGCGGATCGGCAGAGAAGGAGCGCACCTCGTCGGTGAAGCCGCCGCTGTATTCGGCGTGGGTCAGCGTATAGGTCGCGCCTCCCAGCCTGCCGCCAAGCCCGGCCTGCACCGCCTTGCCGCCGCTGCTGATATAGCCGAGATCGAGCTTGAGCGCGGTGCCGCCGATGCCGGTCCGCAGGCCGGCAGTCGCCAGCCACTGTTTACCGAAGCGGCTTTCGTACCAGGCCCCGCCAAGCGCGGCGGTCAGCTCGCGGGACAGGCCGTATTCCATCAGCGCGGTGCCGCGCCACGTGCCATGGTCGAGCCCGCGGGTGAAGCCTGGGCCGTGGACATCGAAGACGTTGACGTCCTTCTGCGCCCCGCCGACCGTGTAGACGAATTCACCCTTGCTCAGCCTCCCGTCGCCGACGCTGACCCGGCGCACTTCCTCGCGGCGCTGCCCCTGCGGGCCGAAATAGACCAGGCGAAAGATATTGAGGCCATAGTCGACCGAAGTCTTGAGGAATTCATATTGCCCGTTAACCGGCGTGCGGGTCGATCCGACCAGCACGTTGTTGCGATAGAGCTCGACCTCGTAGCCCTCTGGCAGCTCGCCGCGCAAGTCGATGGTCTCGAACACCGACGCCCGTTCGAGCGGCGCGTTGGTGAGGAATGCACCGCGGCCGCCGATTCCGCGCAGGCCCAGCGGCATGGCCGCTGTCGTCACGTCGCCGATCTGGAACTCGGTTGCATCGAATGGCCCGATCAGCCCGCCATCGGGATCGCGCCGCCCCAGCTGGATGCGCGCGCCGGTCAGCCCGTCGCGCGAAGTGGCGCTGGCGAAGACGCGAGCGGTCATGAAGGCGAGATCGCCGGCCACGCGGATGTCGCCCTCGGCCCGGTGGCCATAGGTGCTGTCGGACACGCCGCGCAACTCGACGTCGGCCAGCGGGAAGGAAAGCGCCTGCCACGGGGTCTCCTCGCGCGGGAAACGGCGGGGGCCGCGCCCGGCCCCGCCGGCCAGCCTGGCCCGCTCCTCGTCGCGGGCAAAGCGCTGCTCGAAGGGAAACGGCACCCGGGTCTTCACCGTAACCGTCTGCGCCCGCAGATCGACGGTCACGGACAGCGGAAACAGATCGGCAAACCGCTCCGCCCTGAGATAGAGCTCGCCTTCGAAGGCGGCGGCATCGCCCTTGTGCAGCGCGAGTTCCTGGCCTTTGACCACCAGCGTGCCCTGCCTGAGGTTGATCGACATCGTCTGGCTCTCATCGATGAACCAGCCGCTGGCATAGTGGCCCTCGTCGCTCACCGAAATCGCCAGATCGAGGAACCGCGCCACCGCGCCCAGCGGCAGATAGACCGCCGATCGGGTGCCATAGGCGGTGATGGTGTCGGCCAGCTCGCCGTGCACGGTCTGCAGCTGGAGGATCAATTCGTCGTCGATACTGAAACTCGGCGCGGGGTCGCCCGGCATGCGCGGCGAAGTATCGGCATAGCCGGCGCGCTCCGCCTGGCCGGGCAGCGGCATTCCGCTTGCCGAGGGCGCGGGCACGCTGCCGGTCAACGGCGCGGCAGTCGCGCCGCGCGACGGGACTAAGCCGACGGATGGCTGGGTCGCGGGTGAAGGTGCGGCAGTGCCAAAATCGGGTTTCGGCATGCCTTCCGGCTGGGGCGGCAGCTCCGCGACGGCAAGGCGGACGGGCGCGCGGGCAGGTGCAGGCCGTTCCGCACTGGCCCCGAAGGCAGGTTCGGGCAGGCTAGTGCCCGCCACACCTGCATTGTCGTTGGCCGCCTCAGGCGCCGCCACGTTCAACCCCACTGCCGCCGGTCCCGGCCCGGGCGGCTGCGGCGCGGCGCGCGTGCCGAAGCCGACGTCCGGCAAGGTGCTTTCCGGCAGCGCTGCGCCAGCGGCGTCCGGAGCTGCACCCGGCGTCACTTCTGGCGTAGTGTCTGGTGTCGCACCGGGCTCCGCATCCGGTTGGGCGTCCGGTTGGATAGGGGCGGCGGATGATCCGATTGGGACCAGTTCGGCTGCGGAAGCGGGCGGGGCGGGCGCGGCTTCCGGTTTATCGACGATCTGCAACACCGGCCCCGAAGGCGACGTGCCAACCGAAACCGGCGGGACCTGCACTCCTGCGGCTTCGCCGTCACCGCCATAAGCGGGGCTCGGCAGCGGGTCATGTGGCGGCGGGTCCGGGGCGAGTTGCGGCGCTGGCGCCTGTTCCGGCGGCAAGAGAGCGGGCGTCCGGGCGGGAAACGTCGCCGGGGCGGGCGGCTGCGCCCCGGCGCCGAATACCGGTTCCGGCATGGCGGGCGGAGTCGCTGCCGTTGCCCCAGTTGGGCCCATCGCGGCTTCCGGCGGGGCCGAGATTTCCGGCTGAACCGAGACTCCGGGCTGAGGCGAGCGTGCAGGCTCCGCCGCGTATGCCGGAACGCGCGCCGGTGCCTCTGCGGGCAATCTGGCCCTTACTCTCCTCTGAACATTGGCCGGAGACTTGCCTGAAGATCTGGCCGGAATCGGGCCAACAGGCCCGGCGATCCGCCTGCCGGGCAGCCTCGTTTCCGGCTGCTCACGCGCCGCTGTAGCACTTTGCCGGTCCGGGCGCGGCTCAGACACGGTTGGCAGCTTTGCAGGCGATGGCGCCTGCGACGGCGCGGGAATCTCCAGCTTGACTGTCGCAGCGGTGGACTTACCGGCCTCGGCGCGCTTCCCCGCCGCGCCGGGAGCGCCGAACCCGGTGCCGGGCATTGCCCCGGCCTGGCGATCGCCGCGCGCGGCTTCGGGCGATGCGTCATCTTGCGGCAGGGGGTCCGAAGGGGCGAAGGCATCGCTCCTCAGCAGCAGGGTCGCGCCAATGATGGCCCTGCCCAACCTGGGCGGACCTGTCGCCTTCCCCCGTTTGCCCGGTTTCACGGAACTGTGAAATCCTGCCTCGCGAGAAGCTTGCCGGGTGCAAAGTCATCGTCGGTATATGTGACCGTGAGCCGGGCACCGCGAGCGGTCAGCCGGGGGTCGGAGGCGGGATCGAGCGGGATCTGCACCGCGCGCTGGCCAACCTCGGTATAGACGCCGATACCCCTGAGTTCGGCTACCTTGGTCTTCGATCCAGTCACCGTCACAGTCAGATCGCCGAACGCCGAGCGCGTGCCCTCGCGGGTTATGGTCAGTGCAATCGCCCGTTCGCCGCCGGGCTGCGCCGTCACCGCCAGATCGCGCAGGCCTGCGGTCAGCGTGGTCTCGCCGACCCGCAGGATCACCGGTATCGAAATGCCGAAACGCGGAACGATGGTGACGCCGATGCCATTGGCGCTGCCACCGCCCGCCGCCTGTTCGATCGAGAAGCCCCCGCTCGCCGCAGCCGGCACGGCGACCGCCGAAAAGTGCGTGCGGTATTCACCAGGGGGCAGATCGGGTGGAACCCGGGCCATGATCCGCACGGTCTGCGAATTGTGGCTGCCCAGCGTAACCCGGCGCGGCGAATAGCGCAGCAGCGCACTCGCTGCGCGGACCCGTCCCTTCGCCGAGGGATCGGCCACCGCGCCCAGCTCGATCAGCCGGCCTTCGGGGGTCATCATCATGTCGGTGAGCGAAATATCGTAATCGCTCTGAGCGGAGGCACGGTTGAACAAGCCGACTGTCGCGACGCGCTGCTTCTGGTCGATCACTACGCGCTTGGGGAAGAGATTGACATCGCCCATACCGCCGACCGAACCGGCGGGGGGCGTGGGAGCGCTCGCGGCAGGCTTGCTGGCATTGCCCTGGGCAAGCGCCTGCGGAGCGAGACAGGGCGACAACGCGATCGCGACTGCTGCAACAATACAGGTAAAAATGAAAAGAGGCGCCGTCAGGCGCCGACCCCGGAATTCCATGTGCAAGCCTACGATCCCGCTTTGCCAGTGACCAGGCGGCTGTATGTATTCTTGCTTAGAAAGTGGCAATCGGAACCTAGAAGTAAGTCACAGTTACCGTATAGGTTCCGGTGTAGTTTCCGGCCGCCTGATTGGCGCCGACGTTGAGCGTCGCCCCGACGTTGAGATCGAAATGCCCGGTCGCGTCGAGCCGCGCGAGGCCGAAGATAATCGTGTTGGTGTTGAACCCGTTTACCGTCATCGATTGCGCTCCGTTGGAGATCGTCATCGATCCGGGCAAGGCCACCAGAACGAAGCGGTTCGCGCCACCGGTAAGCATGAACGAGCCAGGACCGCGGCCAAGCCCGGTCTGGAGGATTGTGGTATTGCCGGTTACACCGCCCGTGGTCGTGACCGCCCCGCCGTTGGCAACGGCCAGGGTTCCGGCGGCAGTCGGCCTGATGAACTGGCCGAAGCGCAAAATGTCGATGGGCACGACGGCGGCTGAATCGACCACATTGGCCGTGCTGAAGCCACTCGTCTGTGCGGGTCCGGCAAACGCCGGATTTGAAGCCGTCACTGCCGCAATGGCAGCCAGCAAACAGGCGGATATCCGCTTCACGGTTGTAACTTTCGGAAGTTGGTCCGGTTGCCGCCGCATGAGCCGCAACCGGACCACTTAACCTTCGCGCCCAGACTTACTGGTAAACGACCGTCGCGGTGTAGGTGCCGGTGTAGACACCGGTCGCCTGGCCCGAAGCCACGGTCAGCGTGCCGCCAACGTTGAAGCTGGCCGCGCCGACAATCAGCGTGCCGGTAGCAGGCGACGTGGTGCTGAAAGCCATCGTGGTGGTGCCGTTCGAAACGGTGCCACCGCCAGTGGTGATGTTGAACGAACGGGTGCCATCGCCGGTCACGTTGAACGCGTCGGCGGTGTTCGAGTTGCCCGAAACAAAAGCGACGCCGCCGCCAGCCGTGCCGACACCGGCCTGGGTAACGGTAACGCTGCCGCCGGTTCCGGCATCGAACGAGCCGAAATTCAGGGCTGCGCCCGGCGCATGGACGATAGCGATCGGTGTAACCACGGTCGCATTGGCAGTACCGGTGGCGGTGGCGGCATGGGCCGCGCCCGACGAAAGGGCCACCAGAGCGGCGGCGAGTACGATCTTCTTCATGTTTTATTACCCCTTGAGCAGGTGGCCCCGAAAGCCGGAAAGGCCAAGAAACACCCCGATGAACACACGCGCTGAAATGACTGGTCACGGATCGCCGCAACCAATGCGCGTAGGGCTATCTAACAAGCAGAGGTAAACAGATGGTTAGGTGGGATTACCTAATCTCCTTTGGCAGGCCCGCGCCGCTCAGCCATAAGTGACGATCACTGGCACGGTGACGCGGTATCGCGCCGGAGGCAGCGCGGCGGGAACCCGCAGCGTGCCGCCTAGCTCGAAGAGGTCTCGGCCTGCGGCGTCGAGCCGGCCGGCGGGTCCGGCTTCAGGCCTGCTGGCAGAGCGGACGCGGAACGCTTCGACCCGCAGCACTGGCAAAAGCACCTCGCCCGGCAGCGGCGAAAGTACCACGCCAGAAGCGGTAATGCTTTCCGGCGCGGCGATCGTGTAGGCGCGATTGGCCTCACCGCTGACTTCGAACCGCGCCGCGTGCGGTGCAGGGCAAGCCACCCTTGCGATGCAGGCCTGGCGCGCGCCGCCGAGATAGGTCGCCGCTGCGCCTCCGGGCGCCAGCACTACCTCTCCCGGCGAACCCGCATTGGCGGCGAGCGCGCCGAAATCGAGATCGGCGAGCTGCCGGACGGTTGCCGGACTGACCACTTCCGCCGCCGCCAGGCCACCGGCGCTTGCCGCCGCGCCCGCCGCCATCGCGGGCCCGGGCGCAAGAATTGCGGCCGCCAGCGCCAGCCTGAACACGCCGCTCATAGCTTATCCGACGATATCAGGTTGGCGATTACCGGCAGCTGGATCGTCAGCGCCGCACCGCCGCTGGCGCGGGTGACGTCGATCCGCGCACCAATCCGGAATGACCTGGAGCATATCCGCGTCACGCAATTGGCCATGGTGTAAGTGTAGACCTGCCCCGGAACCAGCGCCGCCGCACCTGCCAGATCGCTGCCGAATGCAGACAGCACGCCGGTCACGCCCGACTGGCTGACGGGCGAAACCTGGCCCAGCATGACGTCGAAGACGATGTTGAGCGGTCGCTGGCTGTTGTTGCCACGATCGTAGGTCACGGTGAACTGCGCCGGGCCCACCGGGGCCGAGGCAATCGGGAATATAGCGACATTGGTCACCGTGCCGCTGGCGCTGACGGTGCGTGAGCCACTGGAGATGACCACGAATGCGCCGAAGCGAAGTGGGGTATCGGCGGACACAGACAGGGATTCCGGCGCGCCTCGGGCGGGCGACAACGGCGCGAACAAGGCGGCAGCCAGGATCGGTGCCATTGCGAGCCGGCCCAATCCCGGTTTTCGCAATCGCGTTTCCCGCTTACCGGCGCATACCGCATCATGTCCGCGCGCGCTCCTCGCCTGGGACATTTCAGTATGCCCAGGCGGCACCTATCGCGCTCGTTCCGGCGGGGGCAATTGCACTAAGGATTGTTTTCCGCAGAAATCCCCAGATTCGGGCCAAATACTGCGGCGTCGAAACAAGCTGCCGCGCACCTGTCCCGCGCGGGAACAGCGAGGCGCAGAATCCTTAAAGCATCGTGGCCGATTTCCACCCGCACCAAGTCATCGCCTCATGCCCCTTTCATCCCCGCTGCCATCGCCAGCAGCGCGTCTCGCTTGGGAAGACCGAGCAACTGGTCGAACTGCGCCTTGTAGGCCGCATTGGGGAAAAACTCGGGACCATTGGCGATGTTGTCGAGCGTCGAGACCGCTACTTCGCGCGGCTGCTGGACATTCTGGAGCGTCGACATGTCGACCCCGGCGCGCACGCCCGCTTCGGTGTCGGTCGCGCCTGGGCAGCAGGCAAGGATATCGACCCCGCTGCCTGCCGCTTCGGCGTACAACCCCTCTGCGAAGTGCAGCACCAGCGCCTTCATCGCCGAATAGGCCGCCGAGTAGGGGCAGCCCATCAGTGCCTCGATAGAGCTGACCATGACGAACCCGCCCCTGCGGCCAGTGGCGCCCCGGGCTTTCAGCACGGGCAGGAACAGGCGGGCCAGGTGCAGCGGCGTATGACAGTTGACCGTCAGCATCTCGGTGATCTCATCGGGATTGAGCGTCTCATGCAGCCCGCGCACGCTGAAGCCCGCGTTGCTCACCACCAGCCCGATGTCGCGCCCGGCGGTCAGCTGCATCAGTGTTTGCGGGGCTGTGGGCTGGGAGAGATCGACGTCGCAGAGCTGCGAGCGGGTGCCGTGCCGCCGCTCCAGCAGGGCCGCCAGCTCCTCAAGCCGGTCCGACCGCCGCGCGGTGAGCACAAGATCGAAACCACGCTCGGCCAGTTCCTCGGCGAAACCCCAGCCAATGCCGGAAGATGCGCCCGTCACCAGCGCGACCGGGCCGTAGCGCTCCCTGAAATCCTGACTGCTCATTGTGCGCCCTTCCAGCCTGTTGCAGGCATGCCTAGCTCGATAGCGGCTTAGCGGGGAAGAGCCTAACCATATCCGGACCAGTGTTGCATAACGGCGATGATGAAGCGGCGTGAAAGGATGGCTAGCACCAGCCCCCGCGCAGTCCCCCAAGATAGCGCCGCACGGTGCCGCTCGCCAGCATGTCAGCCGCGATCGATTGGGCTGTGCCATCGGGCAATGTGCGATTGAGCGAGCGCAGATCGCGACCGTAGCGGTCGCTGGGCTCATCGATCCGGCCGGTCATGGTGAAGGATCCCTGGTTGAGCAAGCGCTGTAATTCGGCTGTCGCCGCCTCGCCCAGCCGGGCTTCCTCGGGGCAGCGAGATGGATGAACTTCGGGTGCGTCAATGCCGACAATGCGGATTTTCCGCTCGCCAAGCTTGATGGTGTCACCGTCCGTTACACAGTTCACACCCCGCCCCGTGCCGCAGCGAGTGAAATTGCCGGTCACCATTTCGGGATCGGTTGCCAGGAAGGTGGGCGGCTCGACCAGCGCAGGATCGAGGGTTGGCCAGATCAGCGACAAGATCGCGAACAACAGCCACGGTCGCAGGTTCGAGAGCCAGCGGCCAATCAGTGACTTCGGTCGAGCCCGCGACGTTCGCCGGCGCGAGTGGCGAGGCTCGCGGGCATAAGCCTCCGCCCGGGACCAACGGGTTCTGCGGCGGCGGAAGGGGACGAGATCGCCCATCGTCAGGAATTCTAGCAAGGCTGGTCAGCCTGGTGAAGCCCCGCCGCACCAGTCTCCCCGGCGGCCTTGCCATGGCTCGGCGAGGCCCTCGGCGACGAGCTGGTCGCCCAGGCTGCGGCCATTGCGGGTGACTACGCGCAGCAGGCGGCCATAGCGGTCGCGCTCGCGCGGCCCCGCCTCCAGATCGAACGGCCCGGCGTTGAGCAAGGTGGCGAGACGCCGGGTCGCCGCCGCGCCGCGCGCCGCCTCTTCGGGGCACGCGGCGGCATGGGTTTCGGGCGCATTGATGTCGGCGATGCGGATTTTCTCGCCGCGCAGCCAGAAGGTGTCGCCATCGACGACGCAGCTGGTGCGCGGGCCGGGCGGGCAGAGCGCAATGGCGGAAGCGAAGATGATGATGAAGGCGGCAGGCATGGCGCGGGACATGCCCCCGCGAACGGCAAACCACCTATCCGGACAAATGCCTATAATTATTCCGTTTCAGAGGCTTAGGAACAGCCCGGCGAGCGCCCCGCTCATCAGATTCGACAGGCTCCCGGCAATCAGCGCGCGGATTCCAAGCCGGGCGATCACCGGACGCTGATTGGGCGCGAGGCCGCCGGTCACCGCCATTTGGATCGCGATCGAGCTGAAATTGGCGAAGCCGCACAGCGCGAAAGTGACCACCGCGACGGTCCGCTCCGACAGGTCGCCCGGCACTTTGGCGGCCTGGCCCAGATCGATGAACGAGACGAATTCGTTCAGCACCACTTTGGTGCCGAAATAGCTCCCCGCGCGGAGCGCCTCGGCCCAGTCGGGCGCGGCGATAAGGTAGAACACCGGCGCGAAGACGTATCCCAGCAGCGACTGGAAGGTGACATCCTGCCAGCCAAACAATCCCGCCGCCCAGCCGACGAAGCCGTTGGCCAGCGCCACCAGCGCCACAAAAGCCAGCACCATCGCGCCGACGGCAACCGCCAGCTTGACCCCGGTCTGCGCGCCCTGCGAGGCGGCCATGATGATGTTGGCGGGGCGCTCCTCACCCTCGTCGAGGGCAACAGCGGCGTCGCTCACCGCGTCCAGCACCAGCCCCTTGGGATCGGGCATCATCAGCTTGGCCATCAGGATCCCGCCGGGCGCCGACATGAAAGCGGCGGCGACGAGATAGTCGATGCGGATGCCCATGCTGGCATAGGCTGCGAGGATCGTCCCGGCGACTCCCGCCATGCCGACACTCATCACGCAGAACAGCTGCGAGGGCGCGAGGGCTGCGAGATAGGGTCGGATCACCAGGGGCGATTCCGACTGGCCGACAAAGATGTTCGATGCCGCGCACAGGCTTTCCACCTTGCTGATCCCGGTGATCTTCTCCAGCCCCCCGCCGATCCAGCGGATGACGAATTGCATGACGCCCAGATGATAGAGAATGGCGATCAGCGCGGCGAAAAAGACAATCACCGGCAGCGCCGAAATGGCGAAGCTGGTGCCGCCGATCTCGGGCCTGGCCAGGCTGCCGAACAGGAACTCCACCCCGGCATGGGCATAGCCGAGCAGGCTGGAGACGCCCCCGGCGATGGTCTGCAACACCGCTTTGCCCGGCGGCGAATAGAGCACCAGCGCGGCAAGACTTGCCTGGAGCGCGAAGGCCGCGCCGACCACGCGCAGGCGGATCGCCTTGCGGTCGGAGGAAAGCAGCACGGCGAGGCCGAGGATCAGGGCTATGCCGAGAAGGCTGGACAGGGCGTGCATCTGCCATGCTTGTCCCCCGGCCCTCGTGCTCCGTCAAGAGGCGCCCCGGCGCGCGCCGCTCGCGATTCGATTGACAGCGCCGCCGGAACTGCTGCACCGGTGGGCAACGGATCATCGAATCCGGCTGTTCCGGGAGCACTGCCATGAAGTATTATTCGGTTGCCGAAGCGCGCAAAATGCCCGGGATGCGGCTGGTGCTGACCGCGCATATGCCCGGGCCCTGGGGCGAGGCCGCCAAGGCGGTGCTGTCGGCGCGCAACATCGACTATATCCCGGTCGAGCAACTCGCGATGGAACCGAACGACGAACTGTTCGAATGGACCGGCATCCGCAATGCTCCGATAACCATTCTCGACGATGAGCAGCCGCAGAGCACATGGCTCGACATCCTGCTGCAAGCCGAACGCGTCGGCACCGGACCGTCGCTGATCCCCGAAGACGAGCTCGACCGCGTGCTGATGCTGGGCTTTTCGACCGAGATCTGCGGATCGGACGGGCTGGGATGGCAGCGCCGGCTCGAGATGATGGGGCGGCCCACCACCAGGAACCCGCCCGGCGGCGGCAATTTCGACATGGGCCGGATGACCCGCATGTACGGCGTCACCCCCGAAGCGATCGCCAAGGCGCCCGGTCGGATGGCCGCGATCCTGTCCGGTCTGGCGGCGCAGCTCCATCGCCAGGCCGCGCAGGGCCGCGAATACCTGATCGGCGAGTGCCTCAGCGGGGTCGATCTGCACTGGGCCAGCCTGTCGCTGTTCGTCTCGCCGTTGCCGCCCGAACACTGCGCGATGCCCGATTTCATGCGCGAGAATTACAGCTATCTGACGCCCGAGCTTGAGGCTGCGCTCGACCCCATTCTCCTCAGCCACCGCGACATGGTCTACGAGCGCCACATCAAGCTGCCCCTCGATTTCTGATACGGGATTTCCGATGATCGACCTCTACTACGCGCCGACGCCGAATGGCTGGAAAGCGAGCATCATGCTCGAGGAATGCGGCCTGCCCTACCGGACAGTGGGCATCGACATTCTCGCGGGCGATCAGCGCAAGCCGGAATTCCTCGCGATCAACCCCAATGGCCGCATTCCGGCGATGGTCGATCTTGAGGGGCCGCAAGGACCGCAGCCGGTGTTCGAGAGCGGCGCCATCCTGCTCTATCTCGCGGAAAAGACCGGGCGCTTCCTTGCGCCTTCCGGACCTGCCCGCGCCGAGGCGTTTTCGTGGCTGATGTGGCAGATGGGCGGGCTCGGTCCAATGGCCGGGCAAGCCCACCATTTCCGCCGTTATGCGCCCGAGGGCAACGACTATTCGACCCAGCGCTTCGTCGATGAATCGGCTCGGCTCTACGGCGTGCTCGATCGCCATCTGGCAGCGAACGAATGGCTGGCGGGCGGGGCCTATGGCATTGCCGACATCGCCACCTGGGCCTGGGTCTGGTACCATCCGATGCACGGCCAGGACCTCGCCAACTTCCCCTCGGTAGGCACGGTGGTTCCAGGCGATCTCGCAGCGCCCGGCGGTGCAGCGCGGCAAGGTGGTTGGGCTGGACAGCCAGGACGAGGAAACCCGCGCGCGGATGTCGGGGCCTTATTACGGGGCGCTGGCGGAGGGTCAGGGCGGCTAGTCAGGCCCCCAGCGCCCGCGCCGCCTCCACGCACCGCTTCGCATGATCCCTGGGGCTCATCCCGCCGCGCAAGTCGTCGAGCCGGGGCACTTCCAGGCTAATCGTCAGATCCTTGGGCAACACCGCGATCAGCTCGCGCAAGGGCAGCTGGCCCTCGCCCGGCACGTCGCGGGCGAACATGGCGGTCGCCATGTAATCCGCGTCGGGCGGCGCGTTGCGACCGTCGGAAAGCTGGCAATAGCCGATCAAGGCAGGATCGAGCGCGGCTATCTGTTCGACCGTGCCGCCAGTGCGCAGCAAGTGAGTGGTGTCGAGCAGCACATGCGCCTTGCCCCGGCCGATGTACTCGACAATGTCGAGCGCTCGCTCGAGGCTGGCGATGCCCTCGGGCGGGAAGAACTCGATGGTGAACACCATTCCCCGTGCAATCGCCAATTCGGCGATCACCGCGAGCTTTTCCTTGGCCTCGGTGGAACCGGCGACCATGCTTTCTTCCATGCAGATCGCGTTGATCCGCATGGCCCCCAACTCGGCCATGATGTCGAGTTCCGCAGCGCTGTCGCGCGGGTCGAGGTCCGAGGCGACGCGGAAGCCTTCGCCAAGACCGATGGCGACGCCGGTATCGCGCATCGCCGCCTTCATTTCCCGCCGCAGCGCCGGATCGTCCTGCAGCGACCACATCGGCCAGGGCGCGAAATCGGTGATGCCGAACATAGTCAAGCGGCAGGCCGGCCAGCCCGGTCGAAACCTCGACACAGCCAAGTTCGGCGGCAAGCTTGATATATTCCACCGGCGGCATGCCGAGCAGGGTGAGCATTTCTATCCCCAGACGGCCCGTTGGATTGCTCATGACTGGGCTGCGATCATCGCCTTGATCGCATCGGGTATTGCCGGATTGCCGCGTTCGCCCTGTGCAAATTCGTCGATCTTGCTACGGATGAAGCCGTCGGGATTGTCTGCCCAGCGCTTGATAATCTCGAAAGCGACCGGATCGGACGGGATCATGATCTTGCCCCCCGCCATGCCGTCGGCCAGCACCGTGGCCAGCTCCTCGGGCATCAGCAGCCGGGTTTCGCTGCCCGGCCCGCGCATCGGGCAATCCTCGGTCCAGCTGGTCATCGTATCCATCACCCGGGTCATCACCGGCCCGGGCATCAGGCACGAGACGCGGATGCCCTGTGGCTCCAGATAGACCGCGAGATTCTCGGTCATCGAAATGATCGCCGCCTTGGCCGCGCCATAGGGCACCCGGCTGGCGGCGTAGGGATAGAGCCCGGCGAAACTGGCGGTGTTGACGATGTGGCCTTTCCCGCGCGCGAGGAATTTCGGCAGGAAATGCAGAGTGCCCCGGACGGCCGCGAAATAGTTGATGTCCATGATCCGGTGCCATTCGGCGAAGGGAATGTCCTCGGGATGGCCGTTCAGCATCGAGCCGACATTGTTCATCACGATGTCGACATCGCCGAATGCGTTCTCCGCCGCCGATGCCGTCGCCGCGATGGATTCGTCCGACAGCACATTGGCCGCCAGGGCCACCGCCTCGCCCCCCGCCGCGACAATATCTGCGGCGGTCTGCCGCGCCTCGTCTTCGGCCAGATCGGCAACCGCAATCCGCGCCCCGCGCCGCGCCCATTCGAGCGCAACCGCCCGGCCAATTCCCTTGGCCCCGCCGAAAATCAGCGCATTGGCGCCCGCGAAGGGGGCTGAACCCTGTGACATCCTCGTATCCCTTGCTGTGTGGCTTGTTGTGCGACTTGCCGTGAAGCATGAAAGAATTCGCAGGTCGGAGCAAGCTTTGACGCCGCTCACCCGCCGCGCTAGCAATCCCGCCGATGGCCCTCCCTTCCTTCCGCTCCCGACTGCACGCCTTTCAGGCGATGCGCGGCGATCCGCCCGATCCCGGGTTCGTCGCCGATCTCGAATTCCTCGAGAACCGCGATCTCGATCTGTCGATCCGGCTGGGCGCGATGCTGGCGTTCGACGCCTTGCTGGTCACCATCGGCACCCATCCGATTTCGGCGAGCCCGGGCGCGCCGCTCAGCGTCGATGCGACGAGCCAGCCACTGCTGACCCTGGCCAGCATCGCCGGGATCGCGCCGCTTGTGCTGTCTTGCTTCTTCGCGCTGAAAGGCATCCTGTTCGGCGAGGAGTTCGACAGCGAAGGGATGAAGGAATACGAGGCCCTGCGCGTGCGGCTTTATTCCGCCTTCGTCCATTCGATCGACGCCCAGGCGCAGATGCTCAACCGCGCAGTGCGCTGGTCGCTCGCCGGCGGGATCGCGACGATGGCCGCCTGGGCAGCGATCCTGTGGGTGAAGATGACCTAACCCATCCGCTGCCCTAGACTGCCCGGTCCCATTCCAGCGGCAGGCTATCGACATTGAACGTCGGCCCGGCGTGGAAAGTGTAATGCTCGCCTTCCGGAATGCGGATATTGGCAAACTTTCCGAGGAACGTCTCGATCGCGATCCTGATTTCGCGGCGGGCCAGATGCATGCCGAGGCACAGGTGCGGGCCGGTGGCGAACGACAGCATCTGGGTCTTGCGCTCAAGGTCCGCCTCGTGCGGGTTCGGGTAGGCCGCCGGATCGCGGCAGGCGATGAAGATCGGCATGACGACGAGGTCGTTCTCCTTCATTTCCACCCCGTGCCAGGTGAAGTCCCGCGTCACCCGGCGCTGGGTCGAGACCACGCTGTTCATCCGCAGCAGCTCGTCCACCGCCTTGTTGAGCTTGTCCGGGTTATCGCGGAGGAATTGCTGGAACCCGGGATGCGTCGCGATGTAGCGCATCGACCAGCTGATCGTCGCATAGACCGTATCCAGCCCGCCGACATAGAAAGTATAGAACATCCCCAGGATCTCGCCGTCGTTCAGCTTCTTGCCGTCGATCTCTGCATTGACGATGGCGTCCATCAGCGGGGTTACGGGTTTTTCCTTCTGCTTGGCCAGATGGCCTTCGAGATAGGCGAGGATCGACCGCGCGGCGATCACCCGGCCCTCCATGCTGGTGCCGTGCAGCAGCTCCTGCTCCCACTGGAAGAACTGACCGGCCATGTCGATCGGCATGCCCATCAGCGACAGGAAGATATAGGTCGGAAACGGCATGGCGAACTCGCCGACGAATTCGCAGCGGCCCTTGTCCGCGAATTTCGCGATCAGCATGTCGCAGGTGTCGTGCACCGATTGCTCCATGTGGCTCACCGCCTTGGGAGTGAACATCGGCAGCAGCACCTTGCGGTAGCCGGTGTGCTTGGGCGGGTCGATGTTGACCGGGTTGAGGTTCCAGTCGACCCCCAGCATCAGCGACAGATCCATGCCGCCTTCGCTGCTGAAATGCTCCCAGTCCATGAAGGCTTCCTGCAGCAGCGCGTGGCGGGCGATCACCCAGCCGGGCCGGCCCTGCACCGCATCGCGGGCATAGAACAGCGGCGGGCCGTCCAATAGCCGACTGGCGGCGATGAAGGGATCGTCGAGCTGGTTGTTGAACTCGCTGAGGGATTGGTCCCAGAAGAGACCGGGCGGGATATGCGCCGGGATTGCGGGCGTCAGGACATCGGTCTGCATCGGGTAACCTCTCACCAAAGCCAGCTTGTTCCTGCAGGCTAGGGCGCAATCGTCGTACAACGATTGACCGCGGTCAACTCCGGTCTGTTGCCTAGAGCCTGATGACAAAAGGTTCTAGCGCAGCCGCGATTCCAGTTGTGCCGCCAGCCCCGATGAGGCCGAGGCGAGGCGGGGCGAATCCATGTTGCCCGCCTGGTTGGCGATCGCCGACGCGGCATAGCAGAAATCGCTGGGCGAGCGCTGGTTGGCGAACTGGTTGTAGATCCGGGTCTGCTGCCGGTCGAGCCCGGCCACCCCGAGCCGCTGCGTCTCGCTGCGATAGGCCGAAGCGAGCAGGGTCTTGTGCCGCGTCAGCACCCGGCCATAGGCCGGGATCACCGCCGGCATGCCCCTTCCCCGGCACGACAGCGCCGCGACATTGAGACCGGCGCGCAGCCGCAACAGGGCCGCGCTGCTGCTGCCGCGAGCGACCGGCGCATAGGCCTGCGGGGCAGCACGATAAGGCGCGGCGGCGGGACGCGGCGCAACTGCGGCGCGGTGGGGCGCATGAGTGGTCGCGGAACGATATTGGCGCTGCGGGGCATTCTTCGTGGCGCAAGCGGACAACGGTATCGTCAGCGCGGCCAGAAGCGCGACGACACCGCTCCGCGAACGGAGCTCGATCTTTGGCATGGTGGAAACTACTCCTCCCTGCGACAGGGCAATTCCCCGGACCGCAGTCTTGCGCAAGCACCGCAGCAGCCAATTGCGCCAGAGCGATTCCCGATTGCGACCGGCAGAACGCTCACCCGGCGCGGCGCCGAAGCGGCGCATTGCGATGCCATTGCCTTGCGCCATATCTGGCCACTCCCGATTCCCGAGGTGGGCGTCAGGATGGGGCGAAATGCTTGAGGAAATCTTACTTTGGCACCGCCAGAACCTGCATCTGCTGCGCCAGCGGCCATAGCACTTCGTCGGCTAGCCTGGTGCAGAAATACTCGTTGATCAGCGCGATCCTGCCCTGCTCGAAGGTGAAGGCGAAAACGTAGTTGTTGGCATAGACCGTGCCGGCGCTGGTCTCGGCATTGCCCGATGCCTCGACCACCACCCTGTCGCCCTCGGCAGTGACGCTGGTCGGGGTCAGCCGCAGGCCGGTAGGCATCAGCGTCTTGAACGCCTCGATCGCGCCGAGCACATTGGCCGCGTCGCGCGCGCCGCTGAACCGTCCGGTACCCATGGTGTTGGTAATCGCGCCCGGCGCCAGGGTCTCCGCCGCACCTTCGGGGTCGTTCGACCCCATGGTTTCGAGGAACCGCAATGCTACGGCCTTGTTCTGCTCGATCATGACATTCCCTCCAGTCCGGTCTTCGTCCGTTATTTCCTAAGCCGCGACAAATCGCGGCACATCGATCTCCCGCTCCATCGCCCGTGCTTGCGCGATTTCGTAAGCGGTCTGCATCCGCAGCAGCGTGTCCATCTTCACACCGAACGCCTTTTCAATGCGCAGCGCCATAGACGGCGAGAGGCCGCCGTGGCCGTTCAGCAGGGTGGAGAGCGCCTGGCGCGTGACACCCAGCGCCATCGCGCCGCTGGTCACGGTCAGCCCATGCGCATCGATAATCTCGGTGCGGATGAAATCGCCAATGTGCGGGGGGCTGTGCATGGGCATGGGCTGGCTCTTTCCTAATGATAGTCTTCAAGGTCCAGAATCGAGATCGTATGCACGGCGTCATCGACTAGGAATGTCATCCGGTAATTGGCCGTGACATGCAGGCTCCAGCGCGTGTCGCTCAACCGGTGCGCCTTCCAGATTTCCAGCGTGCGCAATTCATCGCTGCTGTCCATGCCTTCAAGAAACAGGAATTGCTTGCGGAGCTTGTCAACGATCCGGCTGTCGAGCCGAGACGCATCGTTGCGATTGTACAGACGCTCCAGTCCCTTGTGCCGGAAGCTGACAATTTCCATTGCCAGTGCTTATCGCGAACAAGCGTCGCCTGTCAAGCGACAAGCGACATTTCTCCATTGCGGTGAATGTGCCGTGCGGATGAACGTCCGTAATCTCACTCCCAGGGAATCTCGTCGCGCATTTCGGCCAGCATCGGCAGCATGCATTCGTCCGCCAGGATCGTGCAGTAGTATTCGTTAAGCTGCGCGATCAGGCCATCCCGCATGGTGAAGACCATGCAGTACTGGTTGGCATAGCGCTTGCCGCTCTTGAGCACGGCATCGCCCTCCCACTCCACCGCGACCGCGCCCTCATCGGCTATGACCCGCTTGATGCTGGGGCGCAGGCCGGTGGGGACGACGCTCTTGAAGGCAGTGGTGGTGCCGAGCATGGCCGCGCGGTCGCGGTTGCCCGAAAGTTTGCCGAAGCCCTTGGCGGTGGCGAAGGCGTCCTCGGTCAAACAGACCGCCATTCGCTCCGCATCGGCCGCGCCCATCGCCTCGATGAATTCGACGACGACCTGCTTGTTGTGTTCCACGCTCATGACAACTTCTCCTCATCCGCTGGCTTTGCGCCAGATTATCCCCGGGTTTCCCCTCGTGCCAGCAGCTCCTCGACGGCGGCGCCGACATCGTATTTGCGCCAGAACTTGAGGAACACCGTGTAGATATGCAACGAATTGCGCGCCGGATCGACCGCGACCGGTTCGAACACCGGATCGAGCGGGCCGCCGGTATTCGCGCAATCGGGCATGCGGAACATGACGACCTCGGGGAAGGCCAGCACCCGGGCCACGCCCATCGCCGCGACATGCAGCCGCAAGTGAAACAGCAGCTCGTCCACCGCGATTTGCGGTCCGCCATGCGCGCGGTATTCCTGCGCGAACAGCGCCAGCAGTTCGTCGAGGTGCTTGTCCCAGATATCGTGATGGGCCGCACTGAGCCCGCCCCACAGCGCGCAACCGAACGTGATCTGGCCGACCCGGCCCCAATCGATCAACCCGCAATGGAGCTCGCCAGTTTCATCGCGCCAGAACCAGCAATTGTCGATGTGCGCGTTCCAGTGGCACAGCGCGATCATCCGGGAATCGCTGCTGGAGGAATCGCTGGATCTGCGCCTCGTGGCGGCGGATCAGGAAGGCGTCGTGTGTCAGACGCCGCTGGAAGTCCGGCCTTCGCACTTCCTCGGGCAGCAGTTGCGGACAGCGCTCGGCGAAAGCAAAGCAGCGGTCGAGCTCGGCCTGCAATTCCGCTTCGCTGTAGTGGATTGGATCGGCGCTGCCGGTCGCCGGATCGAACGGAAAGCGCGTGTCGATGTCGCTCGCCAGGCGCCCCGACTTGTGCGAGGCCGCAAGCCGGGCGAGCGCCGTGACCACCTGGCGGTAATGCGGCAGCGGGTCGTCCAGCGTCTGGAGATCGAGGCACTTGCGCCGATGCGGCTCGATCCCGCCCTCGCCGTAAAGAATGCGCTCGGTGATGACGAGGCCCGTGCCGCTTTCGCCATGATAGTCGGCGAAGTAGGCCGCTGGCACCGAGATCGGGAAACCGGCTTGGCGCGACAGCGGCGCGAAGCGCGCTTCGCTGGCCATTTCCCACTTGCCCCGGCTGTCGCGCCGCTCGTCGGCGAAGTCGCGAGAAAATTTGACGAACAGCTCGGTATGAAGCGCGGGATCGGGCCGCTGGTATTCGAGCGTCATGAAGAACTTCGCCCCGGTGCTGCCGCCGGGGCATTGCTCCAGCCGCACAACACGCGCCACGGCGTTATCCGCCGCCAGTGAGCCGAAGGCGCGGAAGGCACGGGTAAGGAAGTCCGCCCCGCCATCGCGCAGTGCCGCGCCGTGGGCCGGAATGTCGAGCCCGGTGGCATCGCCGGTGAACACATCGCAAATGTCTGCAAGCATGGTGTTCATTGCGGCAGCAGCGGCCCGGTGGGCTGTGTCGCCACCGCCTGCACGAACAGTTCGGCCAGTTCGCCCGGTTTGCTCAGGAACGGCGAGTGCGAGGCATCGATGGTCAGCTCCCCGACGCCGAGCCGGCGCACCACTTCCCGGCTCATCGCCAGCGGCTTCGAGCGGTCCGCAAGGCAGCGGATATAGCTGCGCGGCGGCTGGGCCTGCCACAGGCGCGGCAGGTGCAGCTTCTCCCCCGGGAAGGGCGAGATGCCAGGCGATAATTTCGAGAACGCCCAGTCGATCGTCGCATCGTCGCAATCGTGGTAGAAAAACTCCTTCGCGCCCTCGCGGCTGTGCCAGTCCATCGTGCCGTCGGGCAGCGGGTGGATGAAGCGGAGCATGCCGCCGGAATCGTCCATCAATTTGGTTGCGCGAATGCTGCCATCGTCCTTTTTCTCGACCGCGCCGCCGGTCGCCTCGACCACCGACTTGCCCTCGATCGGCAGGCCGGCGGCAAGGAACAGCATGTGGCCGACTTTCTCCGGCGCTTCGTTCGCCGCCACGGCAATGTCGTAGCCCCCGCCCGAATGGCCGGCGAGCACATCGCCCGGCTCCAGCGCATCGAGGATCGGCTGGATCCGCGCGCGGTAGTTTGCCGGCCGCTCCGCCGCGCGTTCGCCATGACCTGGCAGGTCGAGCGCCAGTGCCTCGTGCCCCAGTCGCCGCAGCTCGGGCACCACCCGGTCCCAGCACCAGGCCCCGTGAAAGCCGCCATGGATCAGGATGAAGCGCACCGCCTTCAACCCTTTCGCTTGCCGAAGAACACTTCGCTGTAATCGCCGTGGGCGCGGCCGGAGAAGTGTTCGGCGCTGAACGGCGCGCCCATCACGCCTTGCGTCCAATCGGCGGAAGCGCCGGAGTTGGTGATGTAATCGAACAGCATGATGCGCCTGGCGATGCGCCATTCGCCGTCTCGCCGCACCAGAGTGTCGAGATAGCGCCCGCCGATGGTCGAATCGGTGTGACCCGCGCCGGTATCGATGCGGTGGTAGGACGAAACCAGCGTTTCGGCGCGCGCCGTGTCGCCATCGAGCTCGGTGTGAGTCTGACCGAGGAAATGCACCGTGCAGGGCAGCGCCGGATCGCCGGGGACGACAAAGCCGAGATAGGTGGCGAAATCGCCCGCGAAAGTGCCGAAATCGATATGGGCGTCGCTCCAGTAGGACGACGAGATCAGTTCCGCATCGCGGCGATCCTCGCCGCGTGCCAGGCGGACGATGCAATTGCGGATAGCCTCGCGAGCGAGCAAGCCAGCGAGTTCCTGCGGGACGGCATCCATTTCGGCTTCCTCTCACTGAGGCGCCCGGTTAGACCGGGCTGCCATGACAAAGCCGGTTTGGCGCGGAAGCGGGCGCAAGTCCAGTGCTTCGCCAGTCCGGGCGGGAAGGAAATACGCCGATGAAAGCGATGCGCATCCGCCAGCCCGCAAGCCTAGAAAACATCTATCTGGGCAGCGCCGATGCGCCCGCGCCCGGCCCCGGCGAAATCAAGGTCCGCATCCGCGCAGCTTCGCTCAATTTCCGCGATGGGCTGGTGGTGAACGGGTTCTTTCCAGCCGCCGACGGCCTGATCCCGCTGTCGGACGGCGCGGGGGACGTGCTGGAAGTCGGCGAAGGTGTCAGCGAGTTCAAGGTGGGCGACGCGGTCGTCAGCACCTTTCATCCTGCCTGGCAGGACGGGCACATCGAGAAGGCGCAGATGCTTGGCGGTCCGGGCGGCCCGGCGGACGGCTTCGCCTGCGAGGAGGCGACCCGGCCCGCCAGCCATTTCACCCATGCTCCAAAAGGCCTTAGCCATGCCGAAAGTGCAACGATCACTTGCGCGGGGGTAACGGCCTGGCGGGCGCTGGTCACCGACGGCCGAATGAAGCCCGGCGCGACCGTGCTGGTGCTTGGCACCGGCGGCGTCTCGATCTTCGCGCTGCAATTCGCCAAGGCAGCCGGCGCGACGGTAATTGCCACTTCATCAAGCGCGGATCGGCTCGAACGGCTGACGGCTCTCGGAGCGGACCATGTGATCAACTACAAGCAGGATGCCGAATGGGGCCAGACCGTACTTGGGCTGACTGGCGGGATCGGTGTCGATCACATTGTCGAAGTCGGCGGTCCAAACACCCTGCCCCAGTCGCTGGTCGCCGCGCGAACCGGCGGACATCTAGCGATCATCGGCGCGGTCGGCGGTTTCGACGGCGGCATTCCCTTTGCCATTGTCCAGGCCAAGCGGCTGCACCTGCAAGGCGTCACCGTCGGCAGTCGACGCGATCAGATCGAGGCGGTACGCGCGATCGAGGCCAGCGGGATCAGGCCGGTGGTCGACAGGACTTTCGCGCTCGAGGGACTGGCGGATGCTTTCCGGCATTTGCAGGAGGGCAAGCATTTCGGGAAAGTGGGGATCGATATCTGAGATCAGGGCAAAAACGAAAATCCCAGGTCCAGCCCCTCGACCAGCTGCAGCTTGTTTACCGCCACCCGGCTGCGGAACTGCAGGGTGTAGCGCCGCCGCCAGAATCGCCAGCCTTCGGCCAGCCGGGCATATTCGTCCTCGTAGAAGCCGAAGATCAACCCCACGCCATCCTCGCCCTCGCGGTAGCTTGCCTCGAATACCGGGAGCCGCGCCCTGGCCTTGTCACCATCCACCTCGATCAACCCCGCGTCGCATTGCTGGCGCAGGAACTTGTGGTGGGCAAAGGTCTGCCGCATGCCCTCACGGATTGCGTCCTGGCCGGAAATCTTAGGGAAATCGGCAATCTCGATCGCCGCATCGGAGGCGAACAGCGCGCCTGCGGCATCGGCATCGCGGCGGTTGACGGCGTCGCAATAGAGCCCGACCAGGCGGCGGATGGCGCTTTCCGCTTCAAGCCGCGCGAGCAAGGCTTCGCTCATCGCAGCACCCCTCAGAAACGCGGAACAGTGGCGAGGAAGTCCTTGCCCGCCGGCCCCAGGCAGAGGAATTCGCTCCAGTGGCCAAGCTGCGGCACGGTGTCGGCATAGAAGAATTCGAAAATGTCGCCGAAGCTCATGCACACCGGCATCGCCACGCCGAGCTGCTCGAAATGCGCCTGTGCATCTTTCCACGCCTCCAGCGAATCGAGCATGAAGGCGACGTGGTTGAGCCGTGCCTCGCTGGGGTCCGGCGGCAGCCAGCTGCGGTGGATGTCGAGCAATTCGACCGACACATCGACTTCGACCAGCTCGACGATCGTGTCGCCCACGTAAGCCATGGCAATCCGGCTCGACGGACTGCCGGGATCGAGCGGCACGACTTTCCACTGATCGATCCCGTAACGCTCGCGGAATTTGACCGCGGCCTGGTCAAAGTCGGTGACGACATAGCCGAGCTGGACCAACTGGCCGAACAGGTGGGGCGAGGTCATTGGCCCGTTTCCTGTTGCGGCAGGGCGAACGCCAGAATGCTGCCCGCCACCGGCCCCGGCAGCCCGGGATGCCCGCCCGCCGAAATCACCACGAACTGACGCCCGCTCTTCGCCGAACGGAACGTCATCGGCGTCGCCGCGCCGATTGCCGGAAGTGCGTGGCTCCACAATTCGTGGCCATTGCCGATGTTGAGAGCCCGGATCTTGCGGTCCTGAGTTGCGCCGATGAACACAATGCCGCCCGCCGTCGCCACCGAACCGCCGAGATTGGGCACGCCCATGCGGATCGGCAGGTGCGAACTCATGCCCAGCGGCCCGGCGTGGCGTGCATCGCCCAGCGAATGGCTCCACGCCAGCTTGCCGGTCTTGAGATCGATCGCGTTGATCGTGCCATAGGGCGGCTGCGGGCAGGGCGCACCGAGCGGCCCGAGGAACACCTTGCGGTCCATCGCATAGGGCGTACCCTTCTGCGGGAAAGCGAAGGCGGAGGCATTGCCTTCCTTGCCATAGGCCGCCGCCATGCGGTCGGCCTCCGCGCGCGGTATCAGCCGGCCGATGTCGGGCATGTAGAGCGCATTGGCGATCATCAGCCCGCGCGCCGCGTCGATCGTCACGCTGCCCCAGTTCGACCCCCCCGCCGAACCCGGGTAGAAGATCGCCGTCCCGGTGCCGGGCGGGGTGAACTCGCCCTCATAGCGCGCCTTGCGGAAGGCGATGCGGCACCACAGCTGGTCGAACGGGGTCGCCCCCCACATCCGCTCCTCGCTCAGCTTCGGCCCGGCGAGGTTGGCGAAGGCCTCGCTGTAGGGCTGGGTCTTCGCCGTCCAGTCGCCCTTGGCGGCGCCCTGCGGTACCGGGCGCTCGGTGACAGGATAGATCGGCGCGCCGGTGCGCCGATCGAGCACGAAGAACTGCCCGCGCTTGGTCGGGCCGATCAGCGCCGGGATGGTCTGGCCGTTGTAGGCCAGGTCAGTCAGCACCGGCTGCGAGCCGATGTCGTAGTCCCAGATGTCGTGGTGCACTGTCTGGAAATGCCAGCGCGGCTTGCCGGTCTGCACATCGAGCGCGACCAGCGCGGTCGAATATGTCTCCGACTCCGCCCGGCGATGCGCACCGAAATAGTCGGGCGTCTCGACCCCCATTCCGAGATAGACCAGCCCCAGCGCCTCGTCGCCGCTGAACGCGCCCCAGGCATTGGGCGAGCCCAGCGCATAGGTCTCGCCGGGGGCAAGCGGTTTGGCGGGATCGGGCCGCACCGTATCCCACACCCATTTGAGCTCACCCGTCACCGCGTCATAAGCGCGGATCCCGCCCGAAGGCGCATCGGTGCGCACGCTGTCGGTCACCCAGCCGCTGATCATCGCCACGCCGTTCACGATTGTGGGCGGCGAGGAAGGGAAGACGAAGCCCGGCTCCATCGGGCCGAGGCCAAGCTTCAGATCGACCTGGCCATCCTTGCCGAAGCTGCGGCAGAGCTGCCCGGTCGTGGCATCGACCGCCATCATCCGCCCATCGTTGACTCCGAACAGGATGCGCTTGGCGCACTCCTTCGCGGCGGGCGCTTCGAACCAAGTCACCCCCCGGCAGGTCGCGGCAAAAGCGTCCTTGAGTTCGGGCCTGGCATCGAAGCGCCACACCTGCTTGCCACTATCGGGATCGAGCGCGACGACGACATTGCGATCGAGGCAGGTGAACAGCATGCCGTCCGCCGCCAGCGGGGTCGCCTCGAAGCTGTGATAGCCATAAGGCGGGATGTCCGATTTGAATTCCCAGGCAAGCTGCAGTTTGCCGGCATTGGCGGGGGTGATCTGGGCGAGCGGGGAATTGCGGTTGCCGTCGATCGTGCGGCCCCACGCCTTCCAGTCGCCGTCGGCCCCGGGCACTTCTGCAAGCGGGGTCGCTTCTGCAAGCGGGGTCGCGGAAGCGGGGTCCGGACCTTGCGATCCGCCGGTGAAACCCGCCGCCAGCAGCGTCGCAGCAATCGCCAGCACCGGCGCGCCGATGCGCCAGGGCTTCGTCTGCCCGCCCTGCCGCCGCACGAACGGCAGCAGCAGGATCAGCCCCAGCACCGCCGGGGCGACCAATCGCGGCACCAGCGCCCAGCCGTCGAGACCCGCTTCCCACAGCGCCCAGACCAGCGTCACCGCCAGCAGCCCGCCATAGAGCGGGAAAGCCCAGCCCTGCTTCCGCACCAGCGCATAGGCCGTCGCGGCCAGTGTCAGCCCCGCCGGCAGATAATACCAGCTGCCGCCTTCGGCGATCAGGACGAACCCGCCCCAGGCGAGCGTCAGTCCGGCCAGCACCATGAGCGCCGCCAGCACGAAGACTGCGATCCGGCCCAAGGTCATTCGCTTATCGTCAGCGCATTTTTGGGGCACGAGCACACTGCCGCCTCCGCCTTGGCGCGCAAGTCCTCGCCGAAGCTTTCCTGCAGGATTTCCAGCTCATCGTTGTCGTCGAGAGTGAAAAGTTCCGGCGCGGCGGCGGCGCAATTGCCGTTGCCGTCGCACAGAGTGCGGTTGACGGTGACTTTCATGAACCCCTCCTCACAACGCATACTTCTTGACCACCACCGGCAGCTTCGTCCAGCCCCAGTGAAAATAGCTCGCCCCGAGCACCGCCTCGTCCATGTCGAATTCGTATTCCTGCACAGCGCTCAGGAATTCGCCGACCAGCAGGCGGATCTGCAGCCGGGCGATGTGATTGCCGATGCAATGATGCTGGCCATAGCCGAATGTCAGCAGCCGCCTGATCTGACGGTCCCAGATGAATTCTTCAGGCTGGTCATACTCTCGCGGATCGCGCAGCGCCGCCCACAGCGCCACCAGCACGCGCTGGCCTGCCTTGATATCGACGCCCGCAACGCTGACATCCTTGTGCGCGGTCCGCAGCCCCCACTGGTTGGTCGAGCAATTACGCAGCATTTCCTCGACCGCGATGGGAACGTTGGTCGTCAAATCCTTGCGGATTTCGGCCATTTGGTCGGGGTGTTTGAGCAAGGTCAGCAGCCCCTGCGAGGCCGGCTTGGGCGGCGTCTCGGTGTTGGCGACAAAGGCGCAGACCAGCTGATCGGCGATCTCGTCATCAGTCAGCGAGCGCCCGTCGGAGCGGACCTTGTGGTTGATCAGCCCGTCGATCATCGACACTTCGCCATCCGCCCCCGCCTTCCGCCGCCGCTCGATCGAAGGCAGGATGAAGCTCTTGAGATAGGCGAACATCCCCGGCGTATCGACGCCTTCCTTCTCGTCGCTGTAGGCGGCAAGCGAGTTCACCGCATCTAGCACATTCTGTGCCTCGGAAACCGGCAGGCCGAACAGGTGGCAGGTCACCCCGGCGCTCACCAGCCCGCCGTATTCGCCCATCAGCTCGAACTTGCCCCGAGGCAGCAATTCCTCAAGACGATCGCGCACCAGCCCGCGCACGAAATCCGATATTGCCGCCACTGCCTTGGGTCGCAACGGCGCGATATGGGCGAGGCGCATCTCCTCGTATTCGGGCGAGGGCAGCATGATCCCCGGGCCCATTGGCTTGGTCGGGGTCATGGGCGGTGCGCCGTTGTTCCTGTGGCTGATCGCCGCCGGCATCGGCAAGGTCGATTCCGATCCGACGAAGCTGTTGTCCTGTGTCACCCCCAGCACATCGACGATGTCCTGATAACGGCTGAACACATACATGTCGTATTTCTCGACATAATAGGCCGGATGGTTCGCCTGCAGCTCGCGGTAGAACGGCAGGGGATCGGCCAGCACTTCGGGTGCATAGGGATCGTAGACAAAGGTCTGCGCGTTCATTCTCAATCCTCTCAATCGTCCAGTTCGATCCGGTAGACCCGCGCTGCGGTGCGCCGGAACAGATCGTCCTTTTCATCGTCCGAACAGCCCATGGCAATCAGCTTGAAGGCATTCCAGGTGGCACCATAGCTGCCTGCCGAATTGTCCGGCGGGAAGTTGCTTTCGAACATTGCCCGCGAGGGTCCGAATGCCGCAATGCAGGTTTCGAGGTAAGGCCGCCACTTGTCCGCCAGCTGCTGCGAGCTTTGCCCATGGCTGACACTGCCGATACCGCCCGACAAATCCATCCCCAGTCCGCCCAGTTTGATTGCGACATTGGGTCGCTGCGCCAGATCGCCGATCAGCGCCGCCCATTCGGCCCGTGCCTCCCCGGCGCGCCCGGCCCAGGTGCCCATGCTCTCGGGCGTACCGATGTGATCGAGCACGATTGCGAGTTCCGGCAGCGCGTCTGCCAGCGCAATCAGCTCGCTCAGCTGGGTGTGGAAGCACCAGACATCGAGTGAGAGCCCCATCCGCGCCAGAACTCTTGCACCATCGCAAAAGGCGGGCCGGGTTAGAATTCCCTTGGTTTCGGGATTGCTGGGCATGCCGAACATCCCCGCCTCGCTATGGGCAACGCTCATGCGGATGCCGCGGAACCGCCCGCCGCCCGCCGCGACATGCGCATCCAGCACCGGCGCAACTTTGTCGCCCAGCAGCATATTGGCACTGCCGACAATACGATGCGCGATCCGCGCCGGGCCATAACGGCCGCTGGCGCTGATCGCTGCCTGGCCGAGGACAAATTCGGTCTCGCCGATGCAGCGCATCTCCGCCGGACCGCCGGCGCGGTACATCGCGCCACATTCGAGGAAGACGGTGTGGGTTATGGCGTGGCCGCTGGACGCAATCATTGCCGCCGCCTCGTGCAGCAGGAACCGCTGCGCCTCTGCCATTCCTTGCGGACCGGCCATGATTTCCCACAGGTGCAGATGGGGGTCGATGATCTTGCGCCCCGGATCGATCGGCGCTTCTTCGTGCGCTGTATTGTTCATTCCGGCCTCTCCAGGCGGCGCGAAATGTCAGCCTGCCTGCCTTCGCGGTCGTTGACTTGGAACACTATAGCGGCAGAAGTTGCCCGCAACGGATTTCGCCGAACAACCGGATTCGGCGATCGGGAGAGGAACGCAACGCCATGTATTTCAAAGGCCATTTCCAGAACGCCTATGTCACCCACGATCTCGACAAGGCGCTGGCGCTGATCGACGACCGCTTCGGCAAGATCGACTGGATCGTGTTCGAACCCGACATGATCCTGAAGACCCCGATGGGCGACAAGGAGAGCTCCGTGCGCGCGGCGCTTGGCTGGCACGACGGCCACCAGCTCGAGATCATCCAGCCGGTGAAGGGCTATCTCGACCACTACCTGCCCGCCCTGCCCGCCGACAGCAACGATCCGACCCCGCGCTTCCACCACGTCGCCGTGCGCCGCGACGACGAGGCGGAGATGCGCGCGGAAATCGCCCGGCTGGGCCTGCCGGTGATGTTCGAAGGTTCGGTGCCGGGGCTGGTGTTCATCTACCTCGACGCCCGCGAGAGCCTGGGCCACGCCTTCGAATATATCTGGGCGACACCGGAAGGCTGGGAAATGCAGGGCTGGCCGAAGGGGCGGCCGGTCTATTGAGCCATGGCGCTGCGGGGCCACTACCAGAACGGCTATGTGACGCATGATCTCGATCAGGCGATGGCACTGGTCGAAGAGAGGTTTGGCGTAAGCGGCTGGATGCGCTTTGAGGCCGAAGTGGATGTGATCGTGCCGGCGGGCAAAGCACGGATGGGTCTGCGTCTGGCGTCTGCGTGGGCAGGTGGAACCAACATCGAACTGGTCGAGCCGCGATCGGGCGCGGTCGGACATTACCGTAGCCTGCTCCCCGATGACCCGTCCGACTTCGTCCCGCGCCTGCATCACGTGGCGCTGCGCCGGGGTGACCTTGCCGCGATGCGGGCGGAGATCGAAGCGCTCGGCCTGCCTCTGGCGTTCATGGGCGAAAGCGAGGCGATGGTTTTCGCATATTTGGATGCGCGCCAGCACCTCGGGCACTACCTCGAATATGTCTGGAAGGCGCCCGGAGGCTGGGAAAAGATCGGCTGGCCGGAGGGGCGGCCAAATCTTTGAACACTGCTTCCGCTCACCACACCGGCCGCCCTTCGGGCCAGCCGACGAATTTCCATGCTTCCGGGCTCTTCCAGGTGAACTCGACATAGTGGCCGAGCGAGGCGCGGCCATCGAGGTAGACGAAGATCAGCGGTGGAATGTCCGCCTCGCTGGTCAGCGGTCCCTCGAAGGCGAACGGCAGCCCGAGCTCCGCGATCTCCTTGCGCATTTCGGCCTCATCGTCACGGCGCAGCGAGATGTGGTGGAAGCGTGGCACGCAATCGGTCTTGTCGGCCGGGAGCATGGCCACGTAATCATCGACATAGCCCGATACCGGCTGGATTATCTCGATGTTCAGCCCGCCCACCCAGTAGGAGGCGACCCGGTTCGACATGGGCTGGTTGCCTTTCGGCGTCTTGATCGTCAGCACCGGATCGATCCGTTGGAACGGCTCGATCCGGTACTGGTTGCCGAGGATCTCTATCGCCTTGTCAAGGTCATGGGTAACGTAGGCATTCTGCATGTGTCCGCGCAGGAACATCGGTTCTTCTCCTATTTACCCATCAATCACTTGCCGCGCCACTCTTCGGCGATCGGCCCGAAAGCCCCGGCGATCTTTTCCTCGGACCATCCGTAGTCCTCGAGGTCGTAGCCGTACGAACCCAGCTTGTGGCGGGGATTGTCCACGTCCCACTGCCGCATCGCCGCCTCGCCTGCTTTGGTCCAGGGCAAGCCGGCAAGATCGTAGAGGTCGCGGGCGACGCTGATCCCGTCTTTCACACATGTGCCGTAGTCGGCCTCGAGCAGCCGGACCTCGGGGCCCTTGTCCTTGAGTTGCTGCTGGTAGCGCTTCGTCTCGTAGGCCCAGATATCGACGGTGTACTGGCCGACAAACTTTGGGTCGAGCGGATCGAAAGTGTTCTGCAATATCTCGGTGCCCATCCGCATGCTTGAGCCCATGGTCTTGTAGATATCGCGCCGCGAGATCACGAAAGTGGCCTTGGGGAAGACTTCGAGGACCTCGAGGAATTCGCCGGTGTTGCACGGATTCTTGAGCAGCCAAGGGCCCTTCTTTCCGCCTTGCTGCCACTGGAGGTACTTCAGCATCTCCTTGAGATAGGCCTGCGAGGGCACGCGGCTGCGCGAGCGGAACCATTCGAGGTAGCTGTAGTCGGGCGCGGTTACGAACTGCCCGAAACTGTCGAAATTCGCGATCGGGATGAAGCTCGATTCCTCGGCCTCCTCGGCGGCAAACTCGTGCATCTTCTGGTAGGTTTCGCCGGTGTTGGTCACGGCGTTCATCATGCGGGCGGCCCATTCGCGCCGCGGCGACGGGTCGCCGCGCTGCTCGCCCGGGAAGGGCGCGGGGTTCCACATCGCCCATGCCGGTGTCGCCTGCAGCGCGGGATCGGCGGAGAGGAAGCGCTGCAGCTTGGTTGTGCCACTGCGCGGCAGGCCGAGCACGACGATCGGATCATCGACGTCCTCATCCAGAATTTCGGGATACTTGGCGACATCGGCTTCCCAGCGCAGCCGGTTGACCAGGAAGCGCAGCGAATTGGTGTGCATGATCTGCACACCACTTAGCGAGATGTCGATGTTGTGCGGGATCGCCAGCACCTTCTCGAGGTTCGGAATGAAGCTCTCGTCGCGAAACTGTTTCGCACCCGTGCCCGCTTCGGCGAAGGCCGTGTCGAGCAGCGGCTCTAAGGCGAAGGCCTGCTTGGCTTTTGCCAGTTCGTCCATGTCTCCGGGCCCTCTCAGAAATCGTTGAAGCGGCGCCGGTAGACCGAGATCAACCGCGCCTCCATCTGCGCCTGCCGCTCGGCGCGACTGATGCGGGGCATGTCAGGCGACACATGCTTGTCCAGCTCCGCCAGCTTCACCACTTTCACCCGCGGCTCCGCATGCTCGCTGTTAGCCTCGAAAAAGCGGAAGCCGATCAGATGCAGCATGCGACCCGAACAGTCGAACCAGTTGGGCAGGCCGGGGTCCTTCCAGCTGGCAATGAACCGCACGCCGCCATCCGCCTCGTAATGCACCTGCGCCAGGTTGTAGTTCACCAGCCGCGCCCAATAGTCGCCCGGCTCCCATTGCAGCTGTGCCAGCTCGACGTTCCAGTATTCGCAGTCCGGCTTGTCGATCTCGATCAGCACCGCCTCATCCTCGCGGCAGCGGAATTGCCCGGAGAAATAGTCGGTGCCCGCAAAAGCGCCCGGGACGACGAATTTGGCGATCCGGTCATCGGGCGAGGCGAGGTGCGCCTTGACCCCGGCCTCGCAGAAATCTGCATGGACCCGCAGCAGGTCGGTCAGCCGCTTGAACCGCGTCTCCGACGATTCCTGCGTCAGCAGCGGCGGCGGGAAGACTTGCTCTTCGCAGGTAAGCATCAGCTCGGCGGGCTGTTCCTTGAACCAGTCGGCATAGTATTGCCGGATATGCAGCTCACATGGTCCTGCGGGCAGTTCCAGCCACAATGCCTCGCCCAGATCGGCTGGCTTCTTGTGGCTGAGCACGACGTCTATGTGCTTGCCCGCCGCCAGCGCCGGCGTGTCGACATTGTTCATATTGCCGATCATCTTCCAGCCGTCGGCAAAGTCGCAGCTATGGCCGTTGAAGGTGCTCATCTGGAACACCGCGCAGCTTCCGCGATAGCCACTGAGGCGATAGCGGTATTTCCCGTGCAGCACGGCTGAGTGATAGTTGCAGTCGGTCGATTGCAGCTGGAACTGGATGCGGTTTGTCCCGCCCATCTTGGTCAGCGTCGGGTTGCCGTAGTCGGCCTCGACATGGGCGGCGTGGCCGAAGCTGACGTTGCGCAGCAGGTGCCGCAGCGCTTCGTAGGTATTGAGTTCGCGGTCGTCGCCGGGCCAGCCCACGATCTGCTTCTTGAGCGAATAGCGCATCGCCGCGACCAGCGTGTCGAGCTGCCCCTCGGCATAGGCCAGCGCGCCTTCGTCGCTTGAAAAATCGGCGGCGGCTAGCACAGTGGGCGGGCCGGCGGAGGCGAAGTTGTCCTGCGCCATTGCGGATTTGGAATCGCTCAAAGGTTCTCTCCGGTCGAGGTGCCGTGGAACGCCATGCGCTGCTTGCCCGAAGCCGGGGCGAGCAGGCCGGTGCCCACCAGTGCCCCGCCATCGACCGCCAGGGCGTGCCCGTTGACGTAGGACGAGGCAGGCGAGATGAGGAATTCCATGACCGCTGCCTGTTCGTCGGGCTGCGCCCAGCGTTGCAGCGGAACACCACTGGCGACTGCTTGATGCTGCTCCGGCGCGACTTCCTTCATCATGCTGGTCATGCCGGTTTCCGTCAGACCCGGGCAAATGGCATTGATCCGGATGCCCTCCCAGCCGAGCTCGCGGCTCAGGCTTTTGACCAGTCCGACCAGCCCGTGCTTGGCCGCGCCGTAGGCCCAGTTTTCGCTGTCGCCGCCCAGACCCATGGTCGAAGCGGTGATGACGATCGCCGGGTTCTCGCGCCGCCGCAGCAACGGCAGGCAGGCGCGGATCCCTAGCACCGGGCCGACCAGATTGACGTCCAGGACCCGGCGGAAGCTCTCGAGCGGCATCTCGTCGATCGATCCGCCGCCGACGATCCCGGCATTGAATATTGCGGCATTCAGCCCGCCGAACAGCTTGTCTGCCTCAGCCGCGACGTGGGCATTGTCCGCTTCCGAGCTGACATCGGCGACCAGGCTGGTGACGTTAGCCACGCCGCCCGTCCAGGCGAGATTGTCCGCATTGTAATCCACTGCCAGCACCTGCCAGCCGCCTCGCGCCAGCCGCTCCGCCGCCGCGCGTCCCATGCCGCTGGCGGCTCCGGTGATGACGACCGAATTCGTCTGTTCAGACATATTTCCGACACTCCCAAACAACGACCAAAAAACCGCACGTCACCCCGGGCTTGACCCGGGGTCCCGCTTTCTCATCCGGCCCGTCGTTCTCCCGCAATCTTGCGGAAAAATAGCGGGTCCCCGGGTCAAGCCCGGGGTGACGGTAATGGGAAAAGCAACAGGCCGCATCGCCACCATCACCCCCCAGCGATCTGCCAGCCGCCGCTGGCATCGATCACCTGGCCCGTTACCCAGCTCGCCATGCCGGAGGCCATGAAAGTCACGACCCGGGCGATGTCCTCCGGCTCACCGATACGGCCGAGCGGTGTCACGCT
The DNA here is from genome assembly GCA_963775115.1 of uncultured Alphaproteobacteria bacterium. GTDB lineage: Bacteria > Pseudomonadota > Alphaproteobacteria > Sphingomonadales > Sphingomonadaceae > Novosphingobium. Next base: position 47,429 of record CAVZHP010000003.1, on the reverse strand, counting down.
GCGAATCCAGTCCTGCGTCTCGGGATTGCTGGTATCGACCCCCTCGTCGGCATACTCGCCGCGCGTCAGCCCCGGCGCGACGGCGTTGATCCGGATGCCCCTGGGCCCCAGCTCGGGCGCGACCGCGCGGGTGAAATGGTTCAGCCCGGCTTTGGAGGCACCATAGACCGAGAGCAATTGCGACGGGCTCAACACGTAGCGCCCCGCCGTCGAGGAGATGATGACAATGTTGCCCTTGCTCTGCTCGAGATAGGGCACCGCCTGCTTCACGAAGCGCACCGTCGAAGCCAGATTGGTCTGGTAGATATCCTCGATCTCCTCGATCGAAGTGTCCTCGAAGCTCTTCCACAATTGCGAGCCGGCATTGCTCACCAGCACATCGAGCTTGCCGTGCCGCTCGACGCAGGCCGCCAGCGCCGCTGCGCGCTCGTCTGCGTCGTTGAGGTCCATCCGCACGCAGCTGATGCTGCCTGGAGCAAGCGCCACCGTTTCCTCAAGCTTCTCCAGCCGCCGCGCTGCGATCACCACTTTTGCGCCTTCACGGACAAACATCTGTGCGATGCCCTTGCCGATCCCGGTGCCCGCGCCGGTGACCAGCGCGACTTTTCCATCCAGCATTCCCATGGCCCGTGCCGCTCCTTCTCCCGGGCGGCATCTGTCCATTGCTTCGCATCAAGTGCAAGAACATCTTCGCCATAAATCTTGACCGGAGACGCAGCCACCCCCAGCCACAAGTCAAATACATTTGGGAGGTTTAGGCATGAAAATCGGGATCACCTGCGGCGGGATCGGGCCTTATGCCACCGGCAGTTTCATCCGCGCCTCGGCTGTGGCGGCAGAGAAGGCCGGCTTTGCGCATTACTGGATGCCCGATCACGTCGTGCAATTCGCCGAGTATCCCGGTTCGATCTATCCCTATGCCGCCGGTTCCGGCCAGGACATGCCCGAACAGGCGGACGACGCGCCGCTCAAATGGGACGACCACACCTATTCGAACCAGGACGCCGCCAATCCGCTGATCGATCCGGTGATCGGCATGTCCTGGGCGGCGGCGGCGACCACCACGCTGGAAGTGGGCACCAATATCCTCGTCCTGCCGCAGCGCAATCCGCTGGTGCTGGCCAAGGAACTGGCGACACTCGACAGCTTCGCGAGGGGCCGGGTGCTGCTGGGCATCGGCGTCGGCTGGGCCAGGGAAGAGTTCGAAGCGACCGGAGCGGACTTCGACTCTCGCGGCAAGCGCGCCGACGAGGCGATCGCAGCGATGCGCGCGGCCTGGACCCAGCCGGTCTCGGCATATTCCGGCCAGTTCGACAATTTCAAGGATGTCTATTCCTACCCCAAACCACCGCGCCCTGGAGGCGTGCCGATCCTCATAGGTGGCGAGAGCAAGGCGGCACTGCGCCGCATAGCAAAGCTCGGCGATGGCTGGCTGCCGTTCAACCTGCCTGTCGACAAGGCCGCCGAAGTCATCGCCGATCTCAAACGGATGACCCGCGAAGCCGGGCGCGATCCCGAAGCGCTGCGAATCATCAAGATCGTGTTCTCCAACGCCTCGCTCGACGATCTGAAGCGTTACCGCGATGCCGGAGTAACCGAGTTCAACATGGCCTCCAGCGGCGAGATTCCCGGAGAAGGTCCTGGAATAGAAGCGAAATTCGTGGAATTCGCCGAAACCATTGTCGCCCGCGTGGCAGCACTATGACAGTGCGCCGAAACTCACCTCTTTAGGCTCCTGTTAACCAATCCCGCCTAGTCCCGCAGGCATGTCCAGTGGCTGCCGGTGCAGCATTTGCGGGGGCGAATGGGGCAGTGAGCGAAATGCAGAAAATTGCCCGGCGTTCCAGGACCGGGGCCAAATCTATGGCGGTCGCTAGCCGCGCTCAGGCACATCCGCCGCAGCCTGCGGTGACAGCAGCGTTCGGTTCCGGCCTGAAAGCGCACGGCTGGCAGATTTTCGCCTTCATAACCCTGCTCGCGATGATCGTCCGCCTGCCCGGCTTCGGCGATCCCGCGCCCGATTTCGACGAGCAGCTCTACCATCTGGCCGGGCTGGAAATGCTCAAGGGGCAGATGCCCTATGTCGATGTCTGGGATCGCAAGCCTTTCGGCCTGTTCGCAATCTATGCCTTTGCCGCGCTGATCGGCCACGGCATGCCGATTTCCTACCAGTTCCTTGCCGCGGCCTTCGCTGCGGTGGGCGCAAGCCAGGTCTATTGCATCGGCCGCCGCTTCGGCGACATGTGGGCCAGCCTGGTCGCGGCGCTGATCTACCTGATTTCCTTCCCCCTGTTCGCCGCACCTTCGGGCCAGAGCGAGGTGTTCTACATTCCCCTGCTGCTGGGCATGCTGCAACTGACGATTGCCGCCTGTGAGAGCGGATCGATGGAAAAGGCGCGCAAGAGCGCGCTTATCGCCATGCTGCTGGGCGGTCTGGCCTTGCAGATCAAATATACCGTGCTGCCGCAATGCGCCTTCTTCGGCTTCGCCATGCTGTGGCGCCTGCACCGGCTGGGCGTGCCGCCGCTGCACCTGGCGAAAAACGCTGCGATATTCGCGGGCATCGGCCTTGCCCCGACGCTGGCGGTCACCCTGGGATATGCCGCCACCGGGCATTTCGGCACTTACTTCTACGCCAATTTCGAATCGATCTTCTCGCGCGGCAAACTGGTCGGCCCTATGGCCGACAGCTACATCCGCTGGATCGGCTGGGGCAGCGGCTGGCTGTGGGTGACGACCGCGATCGGCGCGGCGCTGGTGCTGATCCGCTGGCGGAGCTGCCGCTTCGGCTATGGCCTGGTTGCGCTGTTCACCGCCGCCTCGCTGTCTTCGATCTTCATGGTCGGCAATATCTATGTCCACTATTTCATCCCCGCCGCCGCCGGCCTCGCGCTGCTGTCCGTGCCGGCCTTCTCGAAGGGGCCGCTCAACCGTTTCCTGTCGGTGATCGCGATCCTGCTGGCCTGCGGTTACTCGCATTTCGACACCCTGATCTTCCGCGGCAACATCGACCGCGCCACCATCCCCCGGATCGCCGCGACGCTGAGCCCTTTTGTGGGGAAGAAGGCCAGCTGCCTGTTTGTCTACGACGGGCCGATGGCGCTCTACCAGGCGACGGGCAGCTGCCTGCCGTCGCGGTATCCGTTCCCCGACCACCTCAACAACGCGCTGGAGATCGAATCGATCGGCGTCGATACCGGCGACGAAGTGCGCCGCATCTTCGCCAACCGGCCCGGCGCGGTCGTCACCACCAACCTGATCGCCGTGCCGCGCCGCAACGAGATCACCGCGAAGATCGTCAACGAGGAAGTGGCGAAGAACTATACCCGGATCGACTATGTCTACTTCCCTCCGCGCATGCTCGAGATCTATGTCCGCAACGACCAGCTGCCGCGCCGGGGATTGCCCGCTGGCGGCAAATAGCCGACGCATCCGCATCGGGACCGGTATAGTCCATCCCGCCAAGCCAGGAGCATTCCGCCGATGAAAGCAGTCATTCTGGCCGGGGGCATGGGAACCCGCCTGAGCGAGGAAACCGGCAGCCGGCCCAAGCCGCTGGTCGAGATCGGCGGACGGCCGATCCTGTGGCACATCATGAAGATGTACAGCCGCCACGGCATCGACGACTTCATCATCTGCCTTGGCTACAAGGGCCACATGATCAAGGAGTTCTTCGCGAACTACACCCTGCACATGTCGGATATCACTTTCGACGTCGCCAACTCGAAAATGATCACCCACCGCAATGAGGCCGAGAACTGGCGGGTGACACTTATCGATACCGGCGAGACCACGATGACCGGCGGCCGCCTGGCCCGGGTGATCGGCGGGATCGAGGACGACGAGTTCTGCCTGACCTATGGCGACGGCGTCTCGGATGTGGATATTGCCGAGACCATCCGCTTCCACCGCGCCCATGGGAAACTGGCAACTGTGTCCGCCATGCTACCGCCGCGCCGCTTCGGCATTCTCGAACTCGAGGGCGACCGGGTGTTGCGGTTCACCGAAAAGCCCCGGGCCGACGGCAACCACATCAACGGCGGCTTCTTCGTGCTCTCGCCCAAGGTGGCGGACTATCTTGGCGGCGATGACTGTGTCTGGGAGGAAGAACCGCTGCAGGGCCTCGCCGCAGACGGTCAGCTCCATGCCTGGCGCCACGACGGCTTCTTTCAGCCGATGGATACGGTCCGCGACCGCGCCTGGCTGGAAGAGCTGTGGGCGAGCGGCAAGGCCCCCTGGAAGAGCTGGTAACAGCGCCAAAACTGGGGGTTATGGTTACCTTTTCGTTAACCATGTCTTGGTATCCCGACCGACTTCGGGGCATAGACATGGCGGCAATTACGCACGACGATCCAGCGTGGCCGCATTCGGGGAAGACATGAGCCAGCGGTTGAACACAATTGATACCCGCAGTCTCGCCGCCCGCCTGCGCGCGCATGCCGTACGCATGACCAACCGGGCCAAGGCCTCTCATGTCGGCTCGTGCCTGTCGATGGCGGACATTCTCGCGGTGCTTTATGGCGGGGTGCTGAGGCTCGATCCGGCAGCGCCCGATTGGGCCGAACGCGACCGGCTGGTGATCTCCAAGGGCCATGCCGCGGCGATCGTCTATGCTGCGCTGGCGGAGAGCGGATTTTTCGGCCTCGCCGAGCTGGAAACCTACACCGACAACGGCAGCCGCCTGGCGGGCCATGTCACCAAGACCGTGCCAGGAGTCGAATTCTCGACCGGCTCGCTGGGCCACGGGCTGCCGGTCGCCGCCGGCATGGCGCTCGCCGCCCGTCGCGACGGTGCAGACTGGCGCAGCTTCTGCATTCTCAGCGACGGCGAGCTGGACGAGGGATCGAACTGGGAGGCGATCCAGTTCGCCCAGCACGCCCGGCTCGATAATCTGGTAGCCATCGTCGACTACAACAAGATCCAGAGTTTCGGCACGGTTGCCGAAGTCAGCGACCTGCATCCGCTCGCCGACAAGTTCCGCGCCTTCAACTGGGGCGTCCACGAAATCGACGGCCACGACCACGCCGCGCTTCAGGCCGCACTTTCCGCTCCGCCAATACTCGCCACTCGCCCGACCGTAGTCATCGCCCATACCGTCAAGGGCAAAGGCGTTTCGTTCATGGAGAACCTTCTGGCCTGGCACTACAAGAATCCCGACGACGAGCAGGTTCTCGCCGCGCTGGCCGAACTGGAGGCGCAGCGATGAGAAACGAGACCATCGCCGCATTGACGGACTACGCGGCAGCGAACCCGGACGTCATGCTGCTCACCGCCGATCTCGGCTATTCGGTGCTCGAACAATTCGCCGAGCGCCTGCCAAAGCAATACGCCAACGTCGGCGTATGCGAGCAGGCAATGGTCGGCATCGCCGCCGGCCTCGCAGCCAGTGGCAAGCGGGTAGTGCTCTATTCGATAGCCAATTTCCCGACCCTGCGCTGCCTCGAACAGCTGCGCAACGATGTCTGCTATCACAACCTGCCAGTGATGGTGATCTCCGTTGGCGGCGGCTTGGCCTATGGCTCGCAGGGCTACACCCATCACGGACTGGAAGATGTCGGAATCATGGCGATGCTGCCCAACATGGCCGTCGCCTGCCCCGCCGATCCGCATGAATCGGAAGAACTGCTGCCCCAGCTGCTGGAGCGCCGCGCCCCCGCCTATCTGCGGCTCGGCCGCGCCGGCGAGCCGGTACTGCACGAGGCTGGAACAGCCATCGCACTGGGCAAGGCAGTCTCGCTTCGGCGGGGCACCGACATCGCCCTGCTGGCAACCGGGCCGATCCTGGGCCGGGCAATTGCGGCCGCCGATGTGCTGTCCGCCAGGGGCATCTCGGCCTCGGTCATCAGCTTCCCGACCATCTCGCCGCTGGACGTGGACAGCGTGATGCAGCTCGCCAGCTGTCACCGCGCGCTGCTGACCATCGAGGAGCACAGCGACACCGGCGGCTTCGGCAGCCGCATCGCCGATCTGCTGATGACAGAAGGCCTATCCCCCCGCTTCGGCAAATTCGGCACGACCGAGGCGCTGCGCGGCAAGGTCGGCAGCCAGACCTGGCTGCTCGATCAATTGCCATCGATCGAAGACCGCGCCGCGGCCCTGCTATGAAGCTGCTGGTCACCGGCGCCTCCGGCTTCATCGGCGCGATCACGGTCAGGCTGGCGCTGGAGTCCGGCCACGATGTCGTCGGCGCGGTGCGCCCCGGCTGCCCGTCGATGCGCCTTGCCGCGCTGGCCGGGCGCTATACGCACCTCGCCATCGACATCTGCGACCGCCGGGCAGTCTTCGAGGCGATGGACCTGCACCGTCCCGATGCCATCGTCCATCTCGCCTGGGCCGGGGTCGCCAATGCCGCACGGTTCGATCCGTGCCAGATCAACGGCAATGTCGCTGCCGCCTGCGCCCTGGTCGAGGCCGGGGCCGAGGCCGGCTGCAAGGTGTTCATCGGCATGGGCAGCCAGGGCGAATATGGTGCGGGCAGCACGATGCAGGAAGACGTGCTGCCGCAGCCGACCACGCTCTATGGCGCCGCCAAGGTCGCCACGCTCTATCTCACTCGCCAGCTCGCCGCGCAGGCCGGAATGCGCCATGCCTGGCTGCGGCTGTTCTCGACTTATGGCCCGGACGACAACGACGTCTGGCTGATCCCATCGCTGATAACCCAGATGCTGCGCGGCGAGCGGCCGAAGACGACGCTGGGCACGCAGTACTGGGACTGGCTGCATGTCGAGGACGTCGCGCGCGGGCTGCTCGCGGCGGTCGAAGCACAGCACGCGGAAGGCGTATTCAATCTCGGTTCCGGCCAGCCGGTGCAGGTGCGATCGGCCGTCGAGGCGATCCGCGATCTCGCCGCGCCGGACATGGATCTGGTGTTCGGCGAAGTGCCGTTCCGCCCCGACCAGGTTATGCACATGCAGGCCGACATCGGGCGGCTGTGCGCTGCGACCGGATGGCACCCGCGGATTCCCTTCGCCCAGGGCATCGCCGCAACTGTCGCCTGGTACAGGGAACACGCGCGATGACCCGGCAGTGGACCGGTTTCGTCAAGTTCCTGCTTACCGGGGGACTCAACACCCTGTTCGGTTATGCTTCCTATGCCGCACTGGTGCTGACAGGCATGCCGCTGTGGCTGGCGGTTGCCGGAGCGACCGTGCTGGCCATCCTGTTCAATTTCTACTCCTATGGCGGGCTGGTGTTCGGCCAGACTTCGCGCCGCTACCTGCCACGGTTCCTGGCTTTCTACGCCGCCCTGGGTCTGGGCAACTATCTGGCGCTCGAAGGGCTGGGACAGTTGGGTCTGGGGCCGCTCGCCGCACAGGCGATTCTGGTCCCGCTGCTCGCTATGGGCGGCTATACCGGCATGCGGTTCCTGGTGTTTGGCGAGCGAAGGAGCGCCTGAAGTCCGATGGCCGAAGGCAGCATCAGCGAGGAATTCAAGCCCCTGCCGATCGGCATGGGCAGCGGACGGTTTGCCGCCCTGCGCTTCCGGCTGCGGAGCTGGGTCGATCTGCAGATGCTCACCTGCCTGCGCTTCGTCGCGGCGCACCGCGATGCCTTGTCGGGCAAGGTGCTCGATGTCGGCTGCGGCCAGATGCCGTTCCGTCACCTGCTGCCGCCGGGCGCCAGCTATACCGGCATCGATATTCCCGGGGCCGCCAGCTTCGGCATGGCGGGCGATGCCGGGATAGTCGAATTCGACGGGCGGACCATCCCCTTCCCCGACGACCATTTCGACGCCATCCTGTGCACCGAAGTGCTCGAACATGCGCAGCAGCCCGAGGCGCTGATAGCCGAGATGCACCGGGTGCTGCGGCCCGGCGGTTCGGCGCTGCTGACCGTGCCGTTTTCCGCCCGGGTGCATCACATCCCTTACGATTTCCACCGCTTCACCCGCTACCGGCTGACGCAACTGTTCGAACACTTCGGCCACGTCCATGTGGAAGAGCGCGGCAATGACCTTGCGGTCATCGCCAACAAGATCATTGTCGCGACCATGCGCCAGATTTCGCCGTTCCGCATACTGCGCCTGCCGCTGCTGCTGCTGTGGGTTCCTGCCTCAATGCTTGCCCTGGCGATTGCCCACCTCGCGCTCTGGCTGGGCTGGGGCTCGAAGCTCGATCCGCTGGGCTACGGCCTGATTGTCCGGAAGGGTTGAGGCGCCATGGCGGATATCGTTGTCCGGGACGAAGGGGGGTTCAACCAGGTGTTCGCGCCGGTCGGCTCGACCCCGCTGCGCCAGCAACGCCGCAACGACTGGGTGCTGGAGCAGATCGAAAAAGTTGGCGCGCGGCGTGTCCTCGAGATCGGATCGGGCACGGGGGAAAGCGCCGCCTATCTTGCGGAGCGGACCGCCGCCGAAGTCATTGCCGTCGATATCAGCCCTGCCTTCATCGCCGGCTCGCGGGAAAGGTACCGCCTGCCCAACCTGCACTACGAGCTGTTCGATTTGCTGGGCGGCCAGCCGCTCGCCTTCGGGACCTTCGACATGGTCTGCGGCAACGGCATTCTCCACCATCTGGTCCGCCAGCTTTCCGAAGTGCTTGGATCGTTGCGTCAGATGACCAATCCCGGCGGGGGCATGGCCTTCATCGAGCCCAATTTCCTCAACCCCTATTGCGCCTTTGCCTTCGGGACCAAGATCGGCCGGAGATTTGCCAGGCTTGAACCGGACGAGATGGCTTTCAAGCCCGGCGAACTGCGACGCGCCCTGACCGGCGCGGGCTGGCGCGACGTCGATGTCAGGATGCGCGATTTCCTCGTCCCCGGCCTGCCGCTGCCGCTGGTCAAGCCGATCCTGTCGGTTGAACCGCTCCTGGAAGCAACGACATTGACCAGCTGGCTCGCCCAATCCCATTTCATGACCGCGAGGGCCTGAGCCATGACCAAGCGCATTTCGATCGTCTCGCCTTGCTATAACGAGGAGGACAATGCCGGGGCCTGCTATCAGGCGGTGCGCGAGCTGTTCGCCGAGGGCGGGCCGCTTGCCGGTTACGACCGCGAGCACATCTTCGCCGACAATGCCTCGGAAGACGGCACCGCCGCCATCCTTCGCCAGCTGGCGGCGGACGACCCCTGCGTCAAAGTCATCCTCAACGCCCGCAATTTCGGACCGTTCCGCTCGAACTTCAACGCGCTGCGCTATGCCACCGGCGACGCGGTGGTGGTGTTCCTGCCCGCCGACTTGCAGGATCCGCCCGAGATCATCCCCGAAATGGTCCGTCACTGGGAAAACGGCATCGAGGTGGTCGCCGGATCGCGGGCCAACCGCGAGGAGACGCTGGCGCTGCGCACCTTCCGCCGCATCTTCTACCGGCTGTCGAACTCGCTGTCGGAATTCGAGATCCCGGAGAATGTCGGCGAGTTCCAGCTGATCGACCGCAAGGTGTGGGAAGTGGTCGTCAGCCACACCGACCAGTATCCTTATATCCGCGGCATCATCGCCTCGACCGGCTTCAAACGGCTGATTCTCCCCTACACCTGGAAAGCGCGCAAGCGCGGCATCTCGAAGAACAATGCGCTCAGCCTGATCGATCAGGCGCTGAACGGCATCTTTTCGTTCACCACCGTGCCGCTGCGGCTGTGCAGCTTCATGGGCTTCGTCATTGCACTCCTGGCCTTCGTCTACGCCCTGTTCACGATCGCCTCGACCCTGATCGACCCGGACATGGCGCCGGCCGGCACCCAGACCATGATCACTGCGATCTTCTTCTTCGCCGGAGTGCAACTGGCCTTCATCGGACTGCTTGGCGAGTATGTGACAGCGATCCACGCCCAGGTCAGACGCGGCCCGATGGTGGTCGAGCGTGAACGGATCAACATTCCGGCCGGCCCGCCCGGGACCGGATGACGCAATGACCGGCAGCCGCTGGCCCAAAGCCATCGAGTGGCTCGCCTTTGGCGGCTTTCTCGTTTCGCTCCTCACCGGACTGCTGGTTCCGCTCTACACCGACGAGATCGGCTGGCGCATTCAGGAACGCGCGGGCCTCGATGGCGGCTTCGACCGGATGATCAACGACATCTGCGGACCACACACGATCATCGCCCCGCCGTGGTTCATGATGCCGTTCCGCGCCCTGTCGGCGGCGATGAATTCCGCCTTCCCCGATCCGCTCTATGTGCGGATAGCGGGCGTCGGCTGCGCGCTGGCACTGGCCTTCCTGCTGCGCGCCCTTATCGCCCGGATCGCGGCGGACCGGCGACAGCGCGCCACACTGATCGCCCTCGCCTTCGGCCTGCTGGGCATGGGTGTGCTGCCCTTGCTGCTGGTGATGAGCCGGCCGGACCAGGCCATAGTACTGACGGTGACCGGCGCTCTGCTGGTCGCGGCGATCGCGTCGCGCAAGACCGGAGCCGCACCGCACCTGGCCTGGCTTTGGCCATTGTTCATTCTGGCGCTGGGCGTTGCTGCGGCCTCCTATCACCTCAAGGGCATCCTGTTCGCCCCGCTGTTCCTGGTCTGCATATTCTTCGCCGGCACCGAAAAGCACCTGCTGCGCTTGCGCCTTGCCGTGATGGCCGCGATGCTGGTGCTGACGGCCGTGGCAGCGAACTACTGGGTCGATCGCTTTCGCTGCCCGGGAGACAAGGTGCTGGCGGCGCGCCTCGCGGACCAGAACATTGCCTCCGTGCTGGCCGACAAGGGCAACTGGCAAGGCAAGCTGTCGGCAGCCATCGGCGGCGCGAACCCCAACAATTATATCGTGCTGGCCGGCGTGCAGCCGCGCCCGTCGTCGAAATGGCTTCCCGAGAACATGATTGGCGAGAATGCATCGATCCTGCGGCTTGTGGTGCTGGCATCGGCCTGGAACATCGCATTGCTTGGCCGCCCTGGTGTTCCTGATCCGCGCCGTGCAATCGCGCTGGAAGGACAGGCGGCTCGATCTGGCTGTGACTGCCTCCATCGTCCTGGCGGGTCTGCTGGCGGTCTGGGGCATGAGCCAGGTCCACCGGAACGATTACGAGGCAATGACGGTGCTGCCGATGCTGGCGCTGTTTGCGGTATTTTCGCTGGCCGCAGTTCCCTGGCAGGAAAGCCAGGCAAAGCTGCTGGGCAAATTCGCGGCCGTGGTCGTCGCGATTTCGATTGCCGGGCAGATCGAGGTTGCCGCCCGGTTTGCCCCGGTGCTGTGGCGCACGGCCGCCAGCCCGGGCTATATCGACGCACAGCCGTTCTCCGCATCCGCTTTCCACTACAGCGCGATCCGCTCGCAAATCCTCGCCACCGCGCGCCAGTGCGGCATCGGCGCCAAGGGCAGGGCGCAACATCCACTGGTCGACGATGTCACCTATTTCGCCATGATGGACAGCTGGCAGCCATTCCACCGGCTGGGCGTGCTGGAGGAATGGCAGGGCACGATCAGCGACCCGGTGGCCTATCTGCGCTCGCGCGGATCGGAGGGCATGATCGTCGGCTGCCGCTATCTAAAGTCGCCCTGGCGTGAACAGGCGAAACAGAACGGCGAGTTCTGCTGCATTTCGACGAAGTAGACTACAGGCCCAGCTCCGCCAGCACCTCGTCCGTATCCTCGCCCAGCGAGGGACATGGCCCCGCCACCTTGCCCGGCGTTTTCGAAAACCAGGTCGGCACGCCGGGAAAGCGCACCGTGCCCTGCGGCGTTTCCACTTCCTCGAAGAAGCCGATGGCGTTCAGGTGCTCGTTGTCGAACAGCTCGTCGGTTGTGCGCAGCGGCGAGGCCGGGATGTGCAGCTCCTCCAGCAGGTCGAGCCATTCCTGGGTGGTGCGGGTGAGGAATGTCTCGCCGAGCAAGCCGTAAACCCGGTCGATCTGCCGGGCGCGGTCCTCCAGCTTGTCGAATTCGGGGCCGTTCCACGGCGGCTTCACTTCGTCGACGAAGGCCTTCCAGTGCTTGTCGTTGTAGACCAGCGCGGCGACATGGCCGTCCTTGGTCGCATAGGGCTTGCGGTTGCGCGCGACAACACGGTGATAGTGCGCCGGGCCGAGCGGCGGATCGAACAATTTGCCCGAGGCATGCTCGACCAGCATGAAGCTGGCCATGGTCTCGAACATGCCAACCTCGACCTCCTGGCCTTCGCCCGTCCTTTCTCGGTGAAACAGCGCCATCATCGTCGCATAGAGCCCGGTCAGCCCGGCAACCTTGTCGGCGATGATTGTCGCCATGAAGTCGGGCTTGCCGGTCATCAGCCCTTGCAGATGCGGAATGCCGCATTCGGCCTGGATGGTATCGTCGTAGGCCGGCTTGTCGCCATCCGGCCCGCGCCGCGAATAACCGTAGCAATTGGTGTAGACGATATCGGGCCTTGATCGCCGAAACCGCCGCATAATCGAAGCCCAGCTTGGCTATGGCCTTGCCACGCATCGAATGGATGAACACATCGGCAGTGGCAATCAGCCGCCGCAGCGCTTCCTTGCCAGCCTCGTCTTTGAGATCGAGTACGACGCTGCGCTTGCCGCGATTGACGTTGACGAAGACGCCGCCCAGCCCCGGCGCCGGGCCGGCATTGATGAAGCGTGTGTTGTCGCCCGCAGGTGTTTCGACCTTGATTACATCGGCGCCCATGTCGGCCATGATCTGGGTGCAATAGGGGCCGAAGACCATCGCGGTAAGATCGACCACCCGCACGCCCGCAAGAGGTCCGCTGGCCTTGGCATTATCGCTCATGCATTCCTCCTGACAGTGACTTTGCCGCTATCGGAGTCCGGCTCGCAAATCCATTTGTATTTGGCTCTTCGCGGGCGGATACCGGTGCGTTGTCAGACCGGGCAGTCGCTGCTAGGCGCAGCGCCATTCCGCCAGTTCCGGGAGAATGCCACGTGGATTTCGCCTTCACCGAAGACCAGCGCAACATCCGCGAGGCGGTGCTGAAGCACTGCGCGCAGTTCGGCGACGACTACTGGCTGGAGCGCGACCGCAGCGGCGAATTTCCGTCCGATTTCCACATGTCGATGGCCGAGGCCGGCTGGCTGGGCATCGCCATGCCCGAGGCGGTCGGCGGCTCGGGTCTGGGGATCACCGAGGCTGCGGTGATGATGCAGGCGGTGGCCGAAAGCGGCGGCGGCATGACCGCGGCATCCAGCGTCCACGGCCCGGTGTTCGGTCTGGAACCGGTGATCCTGTTCGGCACGGAAGAACAGCAGGCGCGAATGATCCCGCCGATCATTTCCGGCGCGGAGAAGATGTGTTTTGCCGTGACCGAACCCAACACCGGGCTCGACACCACCAGCCTCAAGACCAGGGCCGAGAAGGTTCCGGGCGGCTACAAGGTCAACGGCGAGAAGATCTGGATCACCAACGCCCATGTCGCCGACCGCATGCTGCTGATCGCGCGGACCACGCCGCTGGAAGAAGTCAAGAAGAAGACCGAGGGGCTGACGCTGTTCTATTGCAAGCTCGACCGCACCGCCATCGAGCACCGGCTGATCCCGAAAATGGGGCGCCATGCGGTGGGCTCGAACATGCTGTTCATCAGCGACCTGTTCATCCCCGACGAGGACCGCATCGGCGAGGAAGGTCAGGGCTTTCGTATCCTGCTCAAGGGGCTCAATCCGGAGCGCGTGCTGCTCGGCGCGGAAGCCACCGGCCTTGGCCGTATCGCCATCCAGAAGGCATCCAAATACGCGCAGGAACGCATCGTCTTCGGGCGCCCGATCGGCCAGAACCAGGGCATCCAGCACCCGCTCGCCAAGGCCTGGATGCAGGTCGAGGCCGCCAGCCTGATGGTGTTCAAGGCCGCCACCCTGTTCGATCAGAGGAGTCGATTGCGGTGTCGAGGCCAACAGCGCCAAATACCTCGCCGCAGAAGCCGGCTACGAGGCCTGCCAGACCGCAGTGATGAGCATGGGCGGCATGGGCTATGCGCAGGAATACCACGTCGAGCGCTATTTGCGCGAAGTGCTGATCCCGCGCATCGCCCCGGTCAGCCCGCACCAGATCATGAACTTCATCGCCGAAAAGGTGCTGGAGCTGCCGAAAAGTTATTGAGGAACACAATGCACCAACCCAGCACCGCCCGATCCTGGCTGTTCGCTCCCGGCGACAGCGAGAAGAAGATGACCAAGGCGATGGAAGGCACCGCCGACATCGTGCTTATCGACCTTGAAGACGCGGTGACGACCGAGAATAAGGTGCTGGCGCGCGGCAGATGGTGCATGACTTCATCGCGGCCAATCCCGGCCAGCAGGCGCGCTTGTGGGTGCGGATCAATCCATTCGACGGGCCCTATACGCTGGGCGATCTCGCCGCGATCATGCCCGCGTCCCCCGGCGGGATCATGCTGCCCAAGGTCTATGGCCGTCAGGAAGTCGAGAAGCTCGACCACTGCCTGTCAGCGCTGGAAGTCGCTAACGGCATCGCGGAGGGCTCGACTCCGGTGATCGTGCTGATTACCGAAACCGCCGAGGCGATGTTCCACACTGGCGATTACAAGGGTGCGCCCAGAGTGGTCGCACTGACCTGGGGGGCGGAAGATCTGGCGGACTCCATCGGCGCCAGTTCGAACCGCAATGCGGATGGCAGTTACTCCTTCACCTATGAACTTGCGCGCAGCATGACAGTGCTCGGCGCGGCGACCGCCGGAGTTACTGCCATCGAGACCATCTCCGCCGATTTCAAGGACCTCGAGGCCCTGCGCATCCGCGCCGAGGGTGTCCGCCGCGACGGGTTCCGGGGCATGATGGCGATCCACCCGGCGCAGGTCGACGTCATCAACCTCGCCTTCACACCCACCGAGGCCGAGATCGCCGAAGCTCAGGAAGTGGTCGATATTTTTGCGGCGAACCCCGGCGTCGGCGCGATTGGCTGGAAGGGCGGCATGCTCGACCGGCCCTATCTGGCGCGGGCGGAGCGGCTGCTCAGGCAGGCGGGGAAGCTGTGACCCGGACAGTCGATCCTGCCTCGCTCGACCTCCGCCAATTCCTCAAGCCCGGCGACCGCATCGTCCTCGGCCAGGCTTGCGGCGAGCCCTCGACTTTGATCGAGGCACTGATTGCGCAGGGCAAGGACATCGGCAGCCTCAGCGCCTTCATCGCCACCAGCTTTTCCGGCGTGTTCACCCCCGACACCGCCGGCAGCTTTGCCCTCTCCAGCATGGGTGCAATCGGCGCGCTGCGATCGATGACCAAACTTGATTCTACTGGGGCGGGCAAGCTCTCGGTCATTCCCTGCCACGTCGGTCAGGTCGGCCCACTGATCGAGCAGGGCCTGATCGGCTGCGACGTCGCCATGGTGCAGGTCAGCCCGGCGGATGCGGACGGCAACCACAGCTTCGGATTGATCGGCGACCACACGCAGGCGATGGTTGCCAGGGCGCGGCTGGTGATCGCCGAGGTCAACGATCAGGTTCCCTACACCCACGGCGAACTGCTGCCTGCTGCGAAGATCGGCGTGGCGATCCACACCTCGCGCCCGCCGGTCGAAGTTGCCGCAGCGAAAATCAGCGAGACCGACGAGGCCATCGCCCGCCACTGCGCCGCCTATATCGAGGATGGCTCGGTGATCCAGACCGGTGTCGGCGCGGTGCCCGATGCGATCCTGCGGCTGCTGAACGACCGCAAGGATCTGGGCGCGCATTCGGGCATGTTCGGTGATGGGCTGGTCGATCTGGTCGAGGCGGGCGTGCTCACCAATGCACGCAAGGAAATCGACACCGGGGTTTCGATCAATGGCGCGCTGATCGGCACAAAGCGGCTCTATGACTGGGCCCACCGGAACCCGGCAATGCGCATGTGCGCGACCTGCTATACCCACGACGCCGGGGTAATGGCGCGGCTTTCGCGCCTCGTGACGATCAATTCGGCGCTCGAGGTCGACCTTACCGGGCAGGTCAATGCCGAGCAGTCGGGCGCGGCCTATATGGGCGGCACTGGCGGGCAGGTCGATTTCGTCCGCGCCGGAGTGCGCTCAAAGGGCGGCCATTCGCTGATCGCGCTGGCGTCCACTGCCAAAGGCGGAACGCTGAGCAAGATCGTCGCATCTCTGGCCGGTCCGGTGACTACTGCGCGGACCGAGGTGGATGTCATCGTCACCGAATTCGGCGCAGCGGAACTGCGGGGCCAGACCCTCGCCGAACGCACCCGCCGCCTGATCGCCATCGCCCACCCGGACTTCCGCGAGGAGATGGACCGGGCGGCGCATGTCATTCGACAGAGAGGCTTCTGAAATGTCCGACCCAGTCCTGATGAACGCGCGCGCCGACGGCATTGCCATCATCACCATAAACCGCCCCGAGCAGCGCAATTGCCTGAACAAGGAAGTGCGCGAGGGCCTGTTCGCCGCATGGGAATGGTTCGAGAATGACCCTGACATGCGCATCGCCATCCTTACCGGCGCGGGCGACAAGAGCTTCTGCGCGGGCGGCGACCTCAAGGAAATGGTGGAGACCGGCATGTCCGTCCCCGCGCGCAATTTCATCCCGCTGCCCTACGACAATCTCGAGCTGACCAAGCCCACCATAGCGGCGGTCAACGGCTTCGCCTTCGCCGGCGGCTGGGCGCTGGCGCAGAACTGCGACCTCTGCGTTGCCAGCACCAATGCCAAGTTCGCTATCACCGAAGTCAAGGTCGGCCGCGGTTCGCCCTGGGCCGCTCCGCTGATCCACATGATCCCGCAGCGGATCATGATGGAGATCATCCTCACCGGCAAACCGATCACCGCGCAAAGGGCCTACGAAATCGGCCTGGTCAACCGCCTGGCCGAACCCGCCGAACTGATGCAGGCCGCGATCGAACTGGCGACCGAAGTGCTCGAAGGCGCGCCGCTCTCGGTCAAGGCCGGGCGCGAGACGGTGATGCTGGCGACCGAGATGGGGCGTTCCGCCGCCCTGCAAGCAGGCCGCGCGGCGCATGAGACCGCCTATAACAGCGATGACGCGCAGGAAGGCCCGCTGGCCTTCTCGCAGAAGCGCAAGCCGGAGTGGAAGGGGCGGTAGGGCCCCCGCCCTCTCACCCCCGCTTCGGCCCCTTGGGAATATCGCGGTAGGGCACGCCCTTGTCGCCCGAGGCCTCGCGCGGCATGCCGAGCACGCGTTCGGCGACGACATTGCGGGAAATCTCGGTAGTGCCGCCGCCGATGCTGCCAACCTGCCGCATCAGGAAGTTCATCCCCACGGCCTCGGTTTCGCGTTCCTCGTCCTCGTCCCACACACTCGCGCCGCTGCCGGCCAGCTCGAAAGCAATCGTCGAGCGCCGCGCGCTGGCGACGCCGCGGAACACCCGGTCGACCGATGACAAGTCGGTGTTGCCCTTGCCCGAGGCGGCGGCGCTGGCGATGCGGCGTGACAGCTGCTGGGTGACGATGCCCAGTGCCCGGTGCTCGCCGATCAGTTCGCGCGCGGCGGGATCGCCCAGCCGCCCGGCCTTGCGGGCGATGGCGACAGTCGATGGCTCGTGCGCGCTGGCTTTCGATCCGCCGATCGGCGTGGTGACATAGGGCGAATTGTGCCCCAGCCGCTCGTGATACATCCAGCGCTGGCCGATGGTCCAGCCTGCGTCGATCTCGCCCATGCGGTCGCTGTCGGGGATGCGCACGTCGGTGAAATATTCCTGGCAGGCCTCGCTCTCACCGTTCAGGCGCTCGATCCTCTGGATTTCGACCCCGGGCTGGTGCAGCGGCATGATGAACACCGACATGCCCTGATGCTTGGGCACATCCCAGTTGGTGCGCACCAGGATCAGGCCCCAGTCGGCCCACCAGGCGCGCGAGGTCCAGACCTTCGAGCCGTTGAGAATCCAGTCGCCTTCGGCATCCCGAACCGCACCGGTAGATATGCCCGCGACGTCCGAGCCGCCACCCGGCTCCGAAAGCAGCTGCACCCAGACTTCCTCGCCCTTGAGGATCGCGGGCAAGTGTATCGCTTTCTGCTCCGCCGTCGCCCATTCGAGCAGCGTCGAGGCGCAGGGCGAGAAAGTCGGCACGCTGAAGCGCGAGGGATATTCGTGCCCGGCAAGTTCCTCGTTGAACGCGCGGTTGTGATCGGGCGTGAGGCCTTGTCCGCCGAACTCTTTCGGGAAGCAGATCCCCGCGAACCCGCCATCGAACAGCTTGCGCTGAAGCGCCCTGTCGCGGGCAACCGCGCGCAGTTCCTCCTCGTCGGAGTCGCAATGCTGGGTCATGTCCCAGCCCTGCATCGGCCCGAGGTTAGCCTTGATCCAGGCGCGGGCGCGCGTCCGGAAGTCCTCGACGCTTTCCATGGAGTCGCTCATGCCGCCTTCTCCTGATCGATCTGCAGCGCGGCGATCATCCGCCGGTGTTCGGCGGGCGTGCCGTAAAGCAGCGAATCGAGGGTGATCCGCCGCAGGAAGAAATGCAGGTCATGCTCGTAGGTGACGCCAATGCCGCCATGGATCTGAACGCAGTCCTGCGCCAGTTCGACCCCCTGCACGCCGATGTAGCTCTTGGCTGCGCTGGCCATTTCGGCGGCACTGCCCGTTCCGTCGGCGACGGCTTCAGCTGCCGCATCGCTGACTGCGTGGCTTGCCTCCAGCCATGACTTCATGTCGGCGAAACGGTGCTTGAGCGCCTGGTAGGAGGCGATTGCACGGCCGAAAGTATAGCGGTTGAACGCCCAGTCGAGCGTCATCTCGAAGGCCGCGTCCATGGCCCCGGTCGCTTCGGCGGAGAGCATCACCGAGGCAAGCTGCACCTGCCGCGATACCGCGCCGCCCGCCCGGCCAAACTCGCCGATCAGCGCCGAAGCGGGAGCTCGTACGTTGTCGAACGAGACGGCGGCGAACCGGCGCGTCACGTCGATCGCCTTGAGCGGCTTGATCGTCACACCGGGCGCATTGGCCGGGATCAGCACCTGGGTCATGCCGCCCTCGCTCTGCCCGCTGACCACCAGCCAGCCTGCCTGCGCAGCCGATTCGACCGGCTTGACCGCACCGTCGATCACCAGATCGTCCCCGTCGCGGCGGATCGATATCGAGGCCTCGCCGGGCAACTGCCACGGCGCTGCCCCCAGGCAGACCGAAGCGATCGCCTGCCCGGCCAGCACTTCGCCCAGCGCCGCCTTTTGACTATCGCCCTGCTGGCCCGACAGCGCCGCAACCGCGACATTGCAATCGACCAATGGGCCTGGCGCTGCATGCTTGCCGAATTCGTAGGCGATCATCGCCAGATCGACCGCGCCGCGCCCGCTGACCGAGCCGCCGCCGTCTTCTTCGCTGGCGAGCAGCATGCACCAGCCCAGCTCCGCCCCGCTGGTCCACCAGGCCGGATCGAAACCGGCGGGATCGTGACGCAGGGTCTTGCGCTGCATGCTGAGGGGAACCCGGTCGCTCAGGAACCGCGCGGTGGTGTCGCGCAGCAATTCCTGGTCCGAAGTCAGATCGTGCCACATGGTGTTCGTATTTCCTCTCTCGGTGTGCCGGCTTCACTTCTTGCCGAACTGCGCTACCCGCTCGGTATAGTCCGGCGCAAAGCCCGGGTAATTATGCTGCTCGTGCGCCAGCGCCTGGGTCAGGCCCATGCCGTCGGTGTCGAGCATGAATTTCTTGGTGTGCAGATTGGTGTGCCAGCTGTTGGCCAGTATTTCACCCGAGAAGCTTTCCAACAGCGCGTCGAGCCCGCCCTCATCGGCAAGGCTGTCAATCAGGCCGATAGCGAGCGCCTCGCTCGCCGCCACTGTCCGCGACGTCATCGACATGCGCTTTGCGGGTGCGGCGCCGATCCGGCGCGGCAGGCGCTGGGCAACGCCCCAGTTGCCGACCAGTCCCCATTTGCCATGGGTATCTGCGAAGCGCGCTGTCGCATCGGCCAGGATGAAATCGCAGCCGAGAGCCAGCTCAAGCCCGCCGGTATAGCAAACCCCGTGCACCGCAGCGATTGTCGGCTGCGGCAGGCGGCCAAGCCGCTCGACGATCTTGGGCTTGTAGGCCCCCAGCGTGGTGTCGATCGCGCCAAGATCTGCCCCGGCGCAGAATGCACGGCCCGCGCCGCGCAGCACGACGCAGCCGATGGTCTCCGTCTGGGTTTCCAGAGCGGCGAGGTGGGCATCGAGCTGGGAGAACAGTTCGGTATCGAGCGCGTTGAGCTTCTCGGGCCGGTTGAGGGTCAGGGTGCACAGGCCGCCCATGTCGCTGCGGGTGATCTTTTCGGTCATCGTCAGGCTCCCAAGGCCACCTTTGCCGCTTCGGCCATGTCGGGAATCGCGCAGGCCGCGACATATTCCTCCTGCAACCGCCGCACCAGTTCGGCAACCGGGGGAATGTCGTGGATCAGCCCGATCCCCTGCCCGCCGCTCCAGATATTGCGCCATGGGGTCTTGCCTGCTGGCAGGTGCTCCGTGCTGCGCTTTTCGGGGATGAACAGGTTGTCGGGATCGAGCCCGGCGTCCCGCAGCGAGGCCTTGAGCCAGCTCGCCGGCATGCCGTTGACGCCCTTGGTGTAGATCACGTCGGTAACCCCGCCGTCGACCAGCATCGCCTTGTAGGCATCGGGTGCGGCGCTCTCTGTCGTGGCGATCATCCGGGTGCCGAGATAGGCAAGGTCCGCCCCCAGCGCTTCTGCCGCGCGGATCGCCGCGCCGGTGGAGATCGCACCCGCCATCACCACCGTGCCATCGAACATCGCGCGGACCTGGGGAATGAAAGCGAGGTGGCTGATCGTCCCTGCGTGCCCGCCGCCCCCGGCGCCGATGCAGACGATGCCGTCCGCCCCCGCCAGCGCCGCTTTCTCGGCAAAACGGATGGTGGTCGCGTCGTGGAAATGGAGTAGCCCGTATTCCTGCACCAGGGGCGCGTTCTGGGTCGGATCGCCAACCGAAGTAACGACGATACGCACCCCGTATTGCTTGCACGCCTCTAGCTGCCGGCGAAAATCCTCGGGCGAAGAATTGGGCGAAATGTTCATCGCCAAGGGGCCTACGATCTTGCCTGGATTGGCATCGGCAAAACGCCTCAACGCCTCGCTCACTACCTTGAGCTGCTCGATCATCTCCTCGTCGTCGCGGCAGTGGTTACGGGTCAGCGAACCGATAATCCCGGCCTGGCAGCAGGCAATGGCGAGGTCCG
Organism: uncultured Alphaproteobacteria bacterium; assembly: GCA_963775115.1. Classification (GTDB taxonomy): domain Bacteria; phylum Pseudomonadota; class Alphaproteobacteria; order Sphingomonadales; family Sphingomonadaceae; genus Novosphingobium. Next base: position 26,446 of record CAVZHP010000003.1, on the reverse strand, counting down.
TGCCGCTGCACAGAAACATCGGCGCGGCGAAGGCAGGCAAGGTCAGTCTGTCGCGAACATCCTTGGCGAGGGCCATTGTGCGATCGTCTCCCGGCGAATTGATCTCTACCCCATGCCCGCAAAGCGCCGCCGCCGCAATTAGCTTGCGCGGGCCGCCCCGCTCTGCACAATGCGGCAAAAGCCGGACACCCCTTTCGAGAGGAAAATTCCCGATGTTCAAGCAGCTCTGCTTCTTCCGCAAGCGCCCCGATATGACCATGGAACAGTTCATGGACTACTACGAAAATCAGCACTCGCAGCTGTCGAAGAAGATGGGCCTCAAGCCCTCGATCCCCAACGCGACGCGCTATGTCCGGCGCTATCTCAAGCCCGAGAATAACCCGGTGACCGGCGAGGTGCATGATTCAGGCTATGACTGCCTGATGGAAATCTGGTGGAACAGCCGTGAGGATTTCGAGGCTTCGCAGGCGATCATCTCCAGCCCGGAACGGCTGCCGCACACCATCGCCGACGAAAAGAACCTGTTCGCCAGCCACGCCAACCCGATCGTTTCGATCATCGAGGAATACGATTCGCCGATGGGCCCGAACGGCGAAGTTCCTCGGGTGGAGCTGAAATACGGGGCTTGAGGAAGGCTAGAACGCGGTCTTCCAGCTCACCGCCGCGCCCTTATCTGCCGGTGCATCGGCAAAGTGGCCAGGGTTCTTCCGGTAGAACAGGCTGGCGCTGCCCCGGCCGCTCCACAGCGGTCCGCGCCAGGCCAGTTCTCCGGTCAGTTCGCGGCCGCGCGGGGCGAGGTTCAGCAGACTGATACCATTGGATGCGCGCAGCGTATCGTAGTCGTAAGCCACCGGCAGATCGAGGTTGAACCCGCCCCGCTGCACTCGCAGCGGCTGGGAAAGGCGCAGCGCCAGGCTGTCGCCGCCGGCAAACACACCTTCGCGCTGCAAATCGAGCGACCAGCCCTTACTGGCCAACCGCGATCCCGGCGCGATCAGGCCGCCTGCCCGCGCATGCGTGAACCCCTGCCGCCAGGCGCCGCCCAGCCGCCAGCCCGGCGCAAAGGGCCAGGCCAGATTGGTATCGAAGAACAGGCTGTCCGCCCCGCCGGCGCCGAACGCATCGTGCATCCGCGCACCCAGCACCGTGCGCTGTTCGGACAGCCAGCTTGCCCCCAGTGCCGCCTCGATCGCGCCCACACGCCGGTCGAGCGAGAGGCCGAAGCGCGTCACCCCGTCGCGCCGCGCTTGACCGGCAGGAAGTCCGCGTCCCGCTCCATACACCGCGTTGCCCTGCTCGGCACTCAGTGTCAGACCGAACTTGCCGAGCTGCTGACGCAGCGCCAGCGAGGTCTCGCCGCCGCGGGCAAAGCCGAAATCGTTCCCGGGCGAGCGCGCGACCAGGAAGGCGGGTTCGCTGTGACCCTGCACTTGCGCTACCAGCCCGTCCGCGCCCTGGGCAAAGCCGAAGGCCACACTGGTGTTCGGCGCAATCCGCGCCGCTACCCGCGCCGCCAGCACCCGCGCTGCTTCGGCATCGCTGCTGCCGAGACGCAACTGGCCGGTCCAGCGCGAGTTCCGCAAGCGCCCGCTGCGATCGACCGAAAAGCCGAGTGAAACTGCACCGCCGCCGCCCGCCACATTCTCCATCGGTGCAAGCAGCGCCGCGCCCAGCCGGGGATCGGCCTGCGCGCCCTGCATCCTTGATCCCAGTTCGATGCGATAGGCGCGGCTGTAGCTATCGAGCATCACCGCGCTCAGCGGCACATTGCGCGCGGCGTCGCCCATCGCCGGCGAGACCACACCGGTGGTGTCGCCGGCCGGGAGCGGCACCAGCGTGCTGGCGATGCTGAGCGTCCCTTGCGGCGCGAAGGCCCGGCCAATGTCCATGATCCCTCGGCCATAGGTGGTGTCGGTCCCGGAAGCGCCGGCGTCGCGCGCGGTCGAGAGCAGAAGGCTGACAGTCTGCGCGGCGGTGAGATTGGGAAAAGCCTGGCGTAGCAGCGCCACCGCTCCGGCAATCTGCGGCGCGGCGAAACTGGTGCCGGATATGACCGTGACGAAGTTCTGGCCGTTCTGAACGGTAATCTTCAGGCCGCTGCCCTCATAGACGCAGCAGACCCGCTCGCCCAGCGCCATCAGATACCAGTCGGCTTCGCTCCCGGCGCGATTGGCGAACGGCGAGATCGTGCCCGCGTTGTTCACCGATCCGGCAATGATGACATTGCTGCCGCCCGCCTGGCGCAGACCGGTGGCGAAGGGATCGGGGTTGTCGGGGTCGGTCGAGGGTGTGGCGGCGTCGGCATCGTTGCCGGCAGAGACGACCACGACAACGCCCGCATTCGCTGCCCGGATCACGGCGTTCCGCAACTGGTTGTTCGGAGGCGATCCGCCGAGCGACAGATTGATCACCTTGGCCCCGTTCTGCACCGCGCGGTCGATGCCGGCAGTAATCGCGCTGTCGAAAAAGGTGCAGCCGTCGCTCGATGCGCAGGAACCGGGGGAGTCTGCGCGCATCATCATGATGCCGGCTTCCCAGGCTACGCCCATGATGCCGGAATTGTTGCGTGCGGCGCCAGCTACAAGTGCGACCAGCGTGCCGTGATCGTCCTCCGCGGCGATCCCGCGAGACCCGGCGACATCGGCGGAGGCGGCGGATATGCGCCCGGCGAATTCGGTGTTGGCGGTATCGATCCCGCTGTCGACAATGCCGATCGTCACGCCGCGCCCGGTCGCGCCCAGCTGCCAGGCGGGGATGGCGTTGTGAAAGGACGGGCCGGTCGAGCGGCGGTACTCCGGCGTATCGAACACCGCCGATGGCGTGGGTGTAGGCGTGGGGGCAGGTGTGGGCGTTGGACCCGGAGTGGGCGTCGGCTCGTGCGTCGGGGTGGCGGTGCCGCCGCCCAGCGGCGGCGGAGTGCTTGTGGTGCCGCCACTGCCGCCGCAAGAGGTCAACAGCGCAAGGCACATGGCCGCAGCACCGGTCCGCAGGCGCGCGCGCAACATCACAGGCAACTCAACGCGCATGGCGATGTCCCCCGCACAAGCAGACGCGGCATCAAGCGCGCAAACCTCTGCCGAAATGCCCAATGCGAGGTAGCGATGTTTGATTAATGCATGCTTAGCGCTGGCGCATCGGCGCTTGCCCCGCCGGGCCTCAAGCGATAGGCGCAACTCCCGAACCAGCAGACCCCAGGGAGCCCATCCGCCATGTCCGAACTCGAAGCCGCAATCGAAAGTGCCTGGGAAGGGCGCGACGGCGTCACCCCGGCCAGCAGCGATGTCCGCAAGGTGGTGGAAGCGGCGCTTGAGCTGCTCGATTCCGGCGAAGGCCGTGTCGCCGAGCCGGACGGAACTGGCGGCTGGAAGGTCAACCAGTGGCTGAAGAAGGCGGTGCTGCTGTCCTTCCGCCTTAACGACAACACGGTGATCCCCAATGGCTCGGGCGGATCGAACGCCTTCGACAAGGTGCCATCGAAGTTCGAAGGCTGGGGCGAGAACCATTTTCGCGACGCTGGCATCCGTGTGGTCCCCGGCGCGGTCGTGCGTCATAGCGCCTACATCGCCAGGGGCGTGGTGCTGATGCCGAGCTTCGTCAACCTCGGCGCTTACGTCGGCGAAGGCGCCATGATCGATACCTGGGCGACGGTCGGCTCCTGCGCGCAGATCGGCAAGGGCGTGCATATCTCGGGCGGCGCAGGGATCGGCGGCGTGCTCGAGCCGTTACAGGCCAATCCGGTGGTGATCGAGGACAATTGCTTCATCGGCGCGCGCTCGGAAGTGGCCGAAGGGGTGATTGTCGGGACAGGCGCAGTGCTTTCGATGGGCGTGTTCATCGGCGCTTCGACCAAGATCGTCGATCGCGCCACCGGCCAGGTCCACATCGGCAAAGTTCCGCCATACTCGGTGGTGGTGCCCGGCTCGCTGCCCGGCAAGCCCCTGCCCGACGGATCGCCCGGCCCGTCGCTCTATTGCGCAGTGATCGTCAAGACGGTGGATGCGCAAACGCGCTCCAAGACCGCGATCAACGAGCTGCTGCGGGATTGATCGAATTGTTGCGGCGCCAGTCCGCAGAGGTGCTATAACAAGTGCCCCAGGGGATCGTTTTCGCCCCGGATTTTGCGGCGGCGGAGCGTCCCTGCCGGCCAAGCGGTTTCAGACTGCGGTCGGGCAAAGGAGAGCACTGCCATGGAACGTCAAGGCGACGAAATCCACATCAGCACCGAAGAGGCCAGCGGCGGCACGACACCGCACATTGTCCGCTATGTTCTGGGCATCAGCCTGTTCCTCGCGGTCGGGCTGCTGTCGTTCATCTGGATCCTGCGCGCACTCAGTTCTTGAGCCTGCGAGCAAGTCAGAATCCGACCGGCGATTCGACCGGCGGATCGCCGCGCCGCGCCGCCGCATAGGTCTCCGCCGCGCGCAGAACGCGCATCATGTTGCGGCTGGCGACCTTCTCAAGCGCCGCCTGCGAATAGCCGCGCCGGGCCAGCTCGGCGAACAGCGCGGGATAGCCCGCGACGTCGTCCATCCCTTGCGTTGTCGATGCCATGCCGTCGAAGTCTCCGCCAATACCGGCATGGTCGATGCCGGCGCGTTTGACGATGTGGTCGATGTGGTCGGCCACTTGCGCAACGGTGGAGCGCGGGGCCGGATTGGCGGCTTCCCAGGCGGCGAGCGCAACCGTGGCGGCAGAGGGATTGCCGGAGTTGAGCGCCTGCACCCGCGCCCGTTCCGCCTCGCGCTGCGCCGACCATTCGCGGACTTCCTCGCTGACATAGCTGGGCAAAGTCACGACCATGACCAGGCCGCCGTTCGCCTTGAGCCGGTCGAGCACGGAATCGGGCACGTTGCGCGGATGACCGTTGATCGCGCGGACGCCCGAATGGCTGAAGATCACCGGCGCCCGGGCCACTTCCAGCGTGTCGAGCATGGTCTCCTCGCTGACATGGCTCAAGTCCACCAGCATGCCCAGCCGCTGCATCTCGCGCACCACGTCGCGCCCGAAGTCAGTCAGCCCGCCGTGCGCCGGAGCGTCGGTGGCGCTATCGGCCCAGGCGGTGTTCTTGAAGTGCGTGATCGTCATATAGCGCGCGCCGAGCGCATGCATCTGCCGCAGCACGCCAAGCGAACCGCCGATCGAATGGCCGCCTTCCATGCCGATCAGCGAGGCGATCTTGCCGGCACGCATCGCCCGCTCGACCTCGGCACTGGTAGTGGCGAACTGCATCTCGGCGGGGTAGCGGGCGATCAGCCGTTTGGTGACGTCGATCTGTTCGAGCGTCGCCTGCACTGCCTGCGGTTCGGGCAACAGCGCCGAAACCCAGACCGACCAGAATTGCGCGCCGACCCGCCCCCGTTTCAGCCGGACGAGATCGGTGTGCATGGCGATCTGGTTGTGCGCCGGGTCCGCGGTATTGGCCGTGTCGCGAAAGTCGAAGTCCGCGATGACGTTCTTGCGGCGCTCGCGCAGCTGCTCGGGCGCATCGTTGTGGCCGTCCCACACCGGCGCGGCGCGCAGCGCGGCTTCGGCGGCGGCTTCGGGCGAGCGGGCGGGAGGGGAAGCTGCGAGCAGCAGGGGGGCGACAGCTAACAAGATCGAGCGCCGCATATCCGGTTCCCCATGAAATTTGCCAATGCCTCCATTCGTGTCGAGCGAAGGTTGGAAGGGTTCAACCACACCTGGCCTTTGCCATCAACCCGGCACGGCCAGCCCCCCTGCGGCAACCGTGGCGGCAGGGGGGCTAGCGCGGAGCCGGACGGAAGGTGTCAGCCCTCGGCCTCGCGCTGGAACGCCGCATCGCCGCCGATCCGCGCCGCCGCCTTGCCGAGCAGCGACAGCACAACCACCGCCAGCGCCGTCGCAAGAACGGCATAAGTGAACAGTCCGATGAGATCCTCGCCCAGCCCGAGTTTCGCCAGCAGCGCCTTGATCGCCTCGTTCCAGGCCAGCGCGGCGACCAGGCCGAAGGAAGCGGACGCCAGGGCGATCATGGTCTGGATGAATGCGCGCGGATCGGTCATGGGGTAGTTCTCCTGTTTGCAGATTGCTGCACCGGAGACTATCGGCGCGGCGGCGGTGCGCAAGATGGAAGAGTTCGATTACATTATTGCCGGTGCGGGCAGCGCGGGCTGCGTGCTTGCCAACCGGCTGAGCGCGGACCCTCGCAATCGCGTACTGCTGCTCGAAGCGGGCGGGCGCGACAATTACATCTGGATCAAGGTTCCGGTCGGCTACCTCTACTGCATCGGCAATCCGCGCACCGACTGGATGTTCGAGACTGGGGCCGAGCCAGAGCTTGGCGGGCGCAGGCTCAAATACCCGCGCGGCAAGGTGCTGGGCGGCAGCTCGTCGATCAACGGCATGATCTACATGCGCGGGCAAGCGGCAGACTATGACGGCTGGCGGCAGGCGGGCTGCACTGGCTGGGGCTGGGACGATGTGCTGCCCTTTTTCATCCGGGCCGAGGATCACTACGCCGGACCCGGGCCGCTGCACGGCGCGGGCGGCGAAATCCGGGTGGAGCAGCAGCGGCTGCGCTGGGAGATTCTGGAGGCGTTCCAACGCGCGGCGGCGGAATACGGCGTGGCGCCGGTGCTCGACTTCAACACCGGCGACAATTCCGGCTCCAGCCTGTTCGACGTCACCCAGCGGCGGGGCTGGCGCTGGAGCGCGGCGGATGCCTTTCTCAAGCCGGTACGGAGCCGCACGAACCTGAAGGTAGTCACCGGAGCGCTGGTCGATCGGGTTGTATTCGATGGCACCCGGGCCAAGGGCATCGCCTACCGTCTCGGCAGCGAGGAGCGCGTGGCCCTGGCGCGCGGCGAGGTGTTGCTGGCGGCGGGCGCGATCGGCTCACCGGCGGTGCTCGAACGTTCGGGGATCGGCGATGCGGCGCGGCTGTCCTCGCTTGGCATTGCGCCGCTGGTCGATCGGCCCGAAGTCGGCGGCAATTTGCAGGACCATCTGCAACTGCGCTGCGCCTTCCGGGTGCAGAACGTCGCTACGCTCAACGCCCGCGCCTCCGGCCTCGCGGGCAAGGCACTGATCGGCCTCGAATATGTCCTGCGCCGCACCGGCCCGATGGCCATGGCGCCGAGCCAGCTCGGCATGTTCCTCCGCAGCGATCCGCGCCTCGCCACCCCCGATCTCGAATACCACGTCCAGCCGCTCAGCCTAGCGGCCTTCGGCGGCGATCTCGACCCATTCCCGGCCTTTACCGCCAGCGTCTGCAATCTGCGCCCCGAGAGCCGGGGGCGCACCGGCGTAACCACCGCCGATCCCGCCGCCGCGCCGGACATCCGGCCCGGCTACCTCGCCACCGATGCCGACCGGCGCACCGCCGCACAGGCGATCCGGATAACCAGACAAATCGCCGCCCAACCCGCCCTCGCGCGCTACCGTCCAGAAGAGGTCCGCCCAGGCCCGGCCCTGCAAAGCGAAATGGAGCTGGTCCATGCGGCGGGCGAGATCGGCACGACAATTTTTCACCCGGTGGGCACTGCGGCGATGGGCCGGGGGGACACGGCCGTCGTCGATCCGCAACTGAGGGTGATCGGCGTGGAGGGGTTGCGCGTTATCGATGCCTCGGTCATGCCCCGGATCACTTCGGGCAATACCAATGCCCCGGTGATGATGATCGCCGAAAAGGCTGCGGAAATGGTGTTGAGGGGGAAAGCATGACACTGGAACGGCGCACCATTCCGCCCTCGCTGCTACTGTTCGCCACATTCTATGGCGGTATGGTGACGATTGCCGGGGTGCTGGGGGCCAAGCAGGTCGCAATCGGTCCGTTGGCGGTGGAGGCCGGGATATTTCCCTTTCTGCTGCTGATCGGAATTTCCAGCGGAGTTGCCGAACTGCACGGCAAGGCAGTCGCCGACCGGCTGGCTCGCTTCGGTTTCGCGCCACTGATCGCGGCGATCCTGCTTAGCGTCTTCGTGCTGCAATTGCCCGCCGATCCCGGCATGTACGAACCTGCCAAGGCCGCGTTCCCGGTCGTGCTGGGCCAGAGCTGGCGGATGATGGCGGCAGGGGTCCTGGCCTATGGCGTGTCGCTGACGCTCAACATCTGGATTTACGCCAGGCTGCGCGGCACAAAGGGGAGTTCCACCTCGGTGCGCGGCTTCATCGCCGCCGCCTTCTCGCAAGTGGTCGATACGCTGATCTTCATCACCGTCTCGTTCCTGGGCGTAAGGCCGATAGGCGAGCTGATGGCCGGACAGTTGATCGCCAAGCTCGTTCTCTCGGCAGTCATGGTGCCCCTTGTGATCTGGGTCGTCGTGCGGTTGGGACGGTGGCTGGACTGGTAGGTAATCCCGCCCGGCCTCCGTTCGCCAAGAACCGGGCCGGGTTGCTCCAGCCCGAAAAACACTTCAATTCCCCGCCCAGCACTCTAAAGCCGCACCATGTCCGAGACCCACGATCCGCTGATGCTGGCCAAGGCCGAAACCCTCGTCGAGGCGCTGCCCTATCTGCAGCGCTATGCCGGGCAAACCTTTGTGGTCAAATACGGCGGCCATGCCATGGGCGATCCCGAGCTTGCACGCGATTTCGCCGAGGATGTGGTGCTGCTGCGGGCCGTCGGGATCAATCCGGTGGTGGTCCACGGCGGCGGGCCGCAGATCGGCAACATGCTGACGAAGCTGGGCGTCGAATTGCGCTTCGTCGATGGCCTGCGCGTTACCGACAAGGCGACCGCCGAAATCGCCGAAATGGTCCTGTCCGGTTCGATCAACAAGGAACTGGTCGGCTGGATCGCCGGGGCCGGCGGCAAGGCCATCGGCATCTCCGGCAAGGATGGCGGCCTCGTCACCGCCAGCAAGGTCACCCGCACCAGCCGCGATCCCGGCAGCCAGATCGAGCAGGTGATCGACCTCGGCTTCGTCGGAGAACCCGGGAAGGTCGATACCACGGTGATCGAAACCATCGTCGCCGCCGGCATGATACCGGTAATCGCGCCGATCGCCCCGGGCGCCGACGGCGAGACCTATAATATCAACGCCGACACCATGGCAGGCGCCATCGCCGCCGCATTGGGCGCAGCGCGGCTGTTCCTGCTGACCGACGTGGCGGGCGTGCTCGGCAAGGACGGCGCGCTGCTCACCGACCTGACGCCTGCCGATATTGCCAAGTTGCAAGCCGACGGCACCATCTCCGGCGGAATGATCCCCAAGCTGGAAACCTGCATTCACGCGGTCGAGGCCGGCTGCGAAGCGGCGGTGGTACTCGACGGGCGGGTGCCGCACGCCATGCTGATCGAGATTTTCACCTCGAAGGGTGCAGGCACGCTGATCCGGGCGGGTTGACTTAGCGTCACGGCAAATTCCGGTTGCAGACTTCTTGTGGCTTAGTATCATATATGATATGAAAGTAGTGCTGGACACCGATGTAGTTGTCGCTGCCATGCGCAGCCCGACGGGAGCGTCGGCGGAACTCTTGAGGCTGGTCCGGCATGGCAGGTTCGGCATAGCCCTCTCGGTTCCACTGGTTCTGGAATATGAGGCTACGCTTACCCGTGCGGAGCACCTGGAGGCGGCGAGACTGGTTGCCGACGATGCCCGGACCATCCTGGATGTGCTGGTCGATATAGCGGAATGGGTGCGCATCGACTATCGCTGGCGACCGCAAACCCGCGATCCTGCCGACGAGATGGTGCTGGAAGCCGCGATCAATGCCGGCGCAGACGCCATCGTAACGTTCAACCGGCGGGATTTTGGCAAGGCACCCGGCAAGTTCGGAATTGGTTGCTGGCTACCCCGCGAAGCCCTGGAGAAAGTGCGATGAACAAGCCTGCGGTAATCCAGTTGCGCCTGCCTCGCTCGGTGAAAGACGGAGTCGAGCGCTGGGCGAAGCTTGATGGAACGAGCATGAACCAGCTGATTGCCAGCGCGGTAGCCGAAAAGTTGTCGGCTCTGGAAACCGCCTCGTTTTTCGAAACGCGTGCCGCGCGGGCTGACTATGCCCGGTTCGACCGTATTTTCAGCCGAAGTGGCGGGGAGGTGCCAAGGGCCGGGGATGAGCTTCCTGACACTACGGTGTGAACGGCGCGAGTGGCGCAATGCGGCCGCTCCGCGCCGTTGCTTGAGCTAGCTCTTTTCTTCCTTCCCCGCCTTGCCCGCGCGGCCCCGGCTCGGCTATCAGGCCGGGCACCCTGCCGCGAAAGGACCGGCCCTTGCTTGCTGTCACGTTATTCCAGATCGTCGGCTACCTGATTTCGGTCATCGTCATGCTGGTGATCGTCCAGTTCGTGATGAGCCTGCTGATCAGTTTCAACGTTATCAACATGCACAACGATTTCGTCGCTGCGGTGTGGAAAGCGGTGAATGCGCTGCTCGAGCCGATTCTGGGCCCGATCCGGCGGATCATGCCCGATACCGGCGCAATCGACTTTTCGCCGATGGTACTTATCGTGCTGTTGCAGATCGTTCGAATTGTCCTCGGCAACCTGGCCTATGCGGCGTGACCCGGGCAGCGATCATCGATGGCAAGGCCTTCGCCGAGACCCTGCGCGGCAAGGTGGCGCAGCTCGCTGCCTCGTTCGAACAAGCCGCGGGCCGCAAGGCCGGACTTGCCGTGGTGCTGGTTGGCGAAGACCCGGCGAGCCAGGTCTATGTCCGCAGCAAAGGCAAGCAGACTGTCGCATGCGGCATGGAAAGCTTCCAGTTCATGCTGCCCGCAGAAACCACGCAGCAAGAGCTGCTGCACCTCGTCCAGCGGCTCAATGACGATCCGGCGGTCGATGGCATCCTCGTCCAGCTCCCCCTACCCGATCATCTCGACGAGCAGGCGGTGGTCGATGCGATTTCGCCGGCCAAGGATGTCGATGGCCTGACCCCGGTCAGCACCGGACGTTTGGCGCTGGGATTGCCGGGGCTTGTGCCCTGCACCCCGCTCGGCTGCCTGATGCTGCTGAAGGACCGGCTGGGCAGCCTGTCCGGGCTCGACGCCGTTGTGATCGGCCGCTCGATCCTGGTCGGCAAGCCGATGGCGCAATTGCTGCTCAAGGAAAGCTGCACGGTCACTATCGCTCACAGCCGGACCAAAAACCTGCCCGAAGTGGTAAAGCGTGCCGATATTGTCGTAGCCGCCGTCGGGCGGACCGAAATGGTCAAGGCCGATTGGGTCAAGCCCGGTGCGACCGTGATCGACGTCGGCATCAACCGCCTGCCGCCCGCCGAAGGCGAGACCAAAGGCCGGCTGGTGGGCGATGTCGATTTCGCCGGGGTCAGCGAAGTGGCCGGCGCAATCACCCCGGTTCCCGGCGGGGTCGGGCCGATGACCATTGCGGTTCTCCTGCGCAACACCCTCGTCGCCGCGCACCGCAACGAGAGCCTCGCGCTGGCCGAAGACGCGATTTGAAACGCCTCGCCATCACCCTTGCCCTGATCGTGACGGCAGCCGCCTGCACCCAGGGCGCGCGCGATTTCGGCAAGGGCCCGCCGCTCAGGCCCGCCGCCGATCCCAGTGCGGTGATCGCCGCCGAACTCGCATTCTCGCAACTGGCGCAAACCAAAGGCCAGTGGACCGCATTCCTCGATACTGCCGCGCCGGAGGCCGAAATGTTCGCGCCGCAGCGGGTCAAGGCCGCCGAGTGGCTGAAGGGCCGGGTCAATCCGCCGGTTCCGGTGAAGTGGCAGCCCCATGCCGTGTGGTCGAGCTGTGACGGTTCCTATGCAGTCACCCGCGGCGCCTGGGAGCGTCCGGGGTCGGCCGGCAGCTTCGCCACCGTTTGGCAGCGGCAGGGCAACGGCGGCTACAAATGGCTGCTCGACATGAGCCTCGCCAATGAGCAGGTTCCCGGCCCGCCCGAGATGATTGCCGCCAGCGTCGCCGAATGCCCTAAAGGCGCAACCGCCAAGGGCCTGGTCGAGGCGGCCTTCGCCCAGCGGGCCGGCGAAGCGGCGGCGCGCTACGCCACCGATGCGTCGAAAACGGCCGCGAAGGGAAGCAGCGGACCCGATTTCCACCACGGCCGCTCCGACGACATGACATTGTTCTGGGAATCCAATGCCGGGGAAACCGGCGCGCGGCGCTTCACCGTGCAGATCTGGGATGGCCGGCAATTCAACCTGGCGATCGATACCGGGGTCACCCCCCGCAGCCCATGAGGGCAAACTGTCCCTATTGCAACGTCACCTGATCGTCCCCGCCGTCGCGGCGACCGAAGAACTGCATCAGCTGCACCAGCAGCTCGCAGCGCGCCGCGATGTCCGGCGCTTCCAGCAGCGCCTGCTTTGCCGCGGCATCGAACGGGGCGATCTGCGAGACGCCGTTGATCAGCGAGACATCGTCGAGCCGCGCCACCGATTCCCAATCCACCCGGTAGCCCTGGGCATCGGCGAAGCGGCGCGATTCCCGCTCGAACAGCGCGCGTTCGACCGGGGCAAGGTGCTGGCCTTCCGGCTCCCCGATCAGTTCCGCCTCGACCTGGCGGAACGGCGTCGACACCTTCAGCTCACGCAGCACGCGGAACCTGGCCTCGCCTTCCAGCACGATATTGTAACGCCCGTCGTCCATCGCCTCGACATTCTCGATATGGCCAAGGCAGCCGATCTCGAACAGCGGCGCGCCATCGAAGCCGCGCTGCGGCTGGATCATGCCGATCCGCCGGTCGCGGGCCAGGGCGTCGCCGATCATGGCCCGGTAACGCGGCTCGAAGATGTGCAAGGGAAGTTGCAGACCGGGGTAAAGCACCGCCCCGGACAAAGGGAAGATCGAGATGCGGGTGGCCGCCACGATCACCCGAACAGCACGGTCGAGAGCTTTCGGCGGGTCGCCGAGACCCACGGGTCTTCCAGCCCGATCGCTTCGAACATCTGCAGCAGCTTGGCGCGCGCCGCGCCCTCGTTCCATTCGCGGTCGACAGCAATCATGCTGAGCAGCGTGTCCGCAGCGGCATCGCGATGACCGGCGGCGAATGCGGCGGTAGCGAAGGCCAGATGGGCATCCATATCCTTCGGCGAAGCCTCGGCGGCATCGCGCAATCTGTCGAGCTCGCCATCCTCCGGCTTGGCCTTCGCCAGATCGAGTGCGATCCTCGCGCGTTCGATGGCCGGATCCTTGTCCAGCGCCGGATCGAGCGCCGCCAGCACGGCATCCGCCTCGCCGGTCTCCCCGGCCATGGCCAGGGCCCGGATCAGCCCGGCATTGGCCTGGGCGTTGCCCGGTGCGATCTCGACAATCTGCGAGAAGACATTTGCCGCACGCTCGCCGTCGCCGCTGGCGAGCACGTCCTCGCCCATATCGAGCAGCGGCGCCAAGTCCTGCTCGGGCTCGCCGCCCGCGCCGCCCGTCACCGGCAGCTTGGCGAGCAACTGGTCGAGGATACTCTTGAGCTGCGCTTCGCTGCGGGCATTGGTCAGGTCCGCCACCGGCTGGCCCTGGAACAGGGCATAGACCGTGGGAATCGATTTCACCTGGAACTGCGCGGCGATGAACTGTTCCTCGTCGACATTGACCTTGGCGAGGATCACGCCCTTGTCGGCATAATCCGCCGCGACCTTTTCCAGGACGGGTGAGAGCGCCTTGCACGGCCCGCACCATTCCGCCCAGAAATCGAGGATGACGAGGCTGGTCATCGAGGGTTCGGCGACGGCGGTGCGGAAGCGATCGACCGCCTTCTGCTCTTCGATATTGAGGCCAAGGCTTGCCAAGGGTGTTGCTCCGGTTGGTTCGAGTTGGGGTATGGTCCCCAATTTGGCCCTTTCGACCGATTTGTGAAGGGCGAAAGCGCGCCTTACCAACAAGTGCCGCACAGCCTGCGAATTTCCCCATACCGGGGGCGTTTTAGCCCTTGCCGCGAGCGGGTCCCGATGCTAACCGCCCGCCTCACCCCGGCCCCCTGCCACCGAGCGAGGGCCGCTAGGCGTCAAGAGCGGGCGTAGCTCAGGGGTAGAGCACAACCTTGCCAAGGTTGGGGTCGAGGGTTCGAATCCCTTCGCCCGCTCCAGTTTTTCCAAAACTTTCGTGACTTAGAGGCCTTCGGGCCGGGCCTCCGGGTTACCGCGCGGGCTTGGACGCCATTGAGCCTCCGCCTGCCTGCCCCTATGCCCGATAGGGGAGGAAATTGCTCATGCTCGCGCCGGGATTAAACGACAGCTTCACGGAAGAGGGCTTCTGGTGGCTCGAGGGGAACAAGGAGAACGAGGTCGCCGGGACGCTCACCTTCGACCCGGAGGCTGGCCCCGTCCTTCGGCTTCTCGGCATGTTGCGTGATGTGGTCACCTCCCTCAATGCCTCCCTAAAGGGCGATGATGGCGGCATGTTTACCATCCACGGCGTCACGAAGAAGGGGAAGCGAGTCACCCTCCTCCGAGCCTACAATACGAACCGCCAACTCAACATGCCCGGCATCGCCAATGAGGAGTGGCATGCAAACTTACTGCTGGTCGGTTGGCATATCTCCAGCAGTGACGAGCCGATTTTCTCGAAGGCTTACATTCGCTTTCACGAGATTGAGCGGTGGCTAGAGCACAAGCCTTTCAAGGATAGCTTCAACCCGGATGAAAAGACGGTGACGCTGGTCGCTGTGAAGCCTCGGGAGGTCAGCTTTGCGAAGCACGATGACTTCGAGGTGACGACCGTTGGAAGCCTGTATTCCAACAACGATCCGCAGACACGTTTCACCATCGACGTTTACAGTCAGATGGGCATTGCGCCTGCCACGCCCCAATCACTGGATTGGCACTTCGCCCGGGCGACGCGATTACAAGAGTTGGCTGCGCTCTGTGCAGGCTACTATCTTCCGCTGCTATCGTTGGAGCTACGAGGACCGGAGGAAGAACTTGGCGGTGGCGGAAGTAGGCCCAGCGAGGTTCACGTGTACGCCCGAATGCAGCACCCAGAGGGCGATAAGTGGCGGAAGCATGACGCCCCGATTGTGTCGGGTCCGGAGCTCGTGGCGTTCAATCCGAGCGCGCTAAAAGCGTGGTTTGATCAGTACGAGCTATTCGGGCCTGCAATAGCGATGTTCTTCACGATCACAGGCCAGCGCCAGATGTTCACGAACATCCGCTTCATACTGGCTATTCAGGCGCTCGAGGTGTTCCATCGCCGAACCTCCGAGGAAACTGTCATGGATGGGGCCGATTTTCCCGGCTTTCATGGCGAGCTCGTGAAGAGCATTCCGGCAACCGCCCCCGCGCGCATGAAGGAGAGGTTGGAGAGGAGCTATCAATTCGTCAACGAGCTCAGTTTGAATCAGAGACTAAAGGCCATAATCAAGCACGTGACTGAGGAGTTTGGAACGAAGCCGCCCGCCTTCAACAAAGCCTTCCTCAAGACGTTAGTGGACACCCGCAACTACTACACTCACTTCTCAAAGGAGCTGGAGGAGGCGAAGCTGGATGGCGCGGGAATGTATTGGGCAAGTAGGCGTATCATTCTGCTTCTCACCGTCCTTTTCCTGATGCGGCTCGGTATCTCGGGCAACGACATTACCCCATTACTCAAACGCCACCGTGAGTTTGCCAAGCTTTGGGAGACTGACGGGCCGCCGGTCTAGCTCACACCGCGTAGGGGCTCACCTCCCCGGCGCGGTTGGTACAGAGCAGGCAGAGCCGATGGTGCGCCCCCTCGCTCTCGAAGGGCTTGCGGCAGCGCAGACAGGGCCGGGTCACGGTCTCCGGCTTCTCCCCGTCAGCGTTGCGCCGGAGTCGGTAGGTCTTGCCCGCATTCGACACTGCTACGAGACCAGCGACCGCATCATGCCGAGGGCGCGCAACTGCCCCCGGGACATGCCCTCGAGCGCGACGAGCTCGGCCGTGTCAGGGGAGCGGATGATGTCCACCCAGACCTCCCCCTTCGCGCCGGGCTGGCACAGTAGCCCAAAGAAGGCACCGAGCTCGGCCGCCGGGACCTCGAATAGGCGCGCGATCTAGCGGACGATGGCGACGGTGGGCCACTTGCTGGGCTCGTTACACCGGGCGTCGATCAGCGCGGCTATCGAGGCGTGGAGGGCGGCAGGTGGGCAGCTGCGTGCGCCAAGCATCATCGTTCGCCTCACCTTGGTCTCCGACAGTCTGATCTGCGGCAGACGTCTCCGCATTTGTTGCGTGGTCGATGACTACACTCGGGAATGCCAAGCTCTGGTAGCCGATACGACGCCGGCGTTCCACTGGCCTGGTTTGTCGCCGCTGAGCACAACGCAGCTTGATTGGTACGATACTCACTCGTACTATACCTTTGATCGGAAGCGAATTCACATTGGGAATGCACCGAAACGAGGAGAATAGGATGAATGAACTTCGTTTCGATGGCCGCAGTGCCATCATCACTGGCGCCGGCGGGAATCCCAGCCTGGGCAGGGCGCACGCCATGCTGCTGGCCTCGCGCGGCGCCAATGTCGTGGTCAACGACATTGGCAGCATGCACGCAGCCGGCCCGGGCACGGCCGACCAGGTGGTCGCCGAGATCGTTGCACTGGGCGGCAAGGCCGTTGCCGACAGCAATTCTGTCGCCACCGAGGAAGGCGGCCGGGCGATCGTCCAGACGGCGCTGGATGCGTTCGGCCAGGTCGACATCGTCGTCAACAACGCAGGAGTGGTGATCAACGCCGGGTTCGACGTGCTCAGTCCCGCGGACCACCGCCGCATCATCGACGTCAATCTGATGGGCCCACTGTGGGTCTCGCGCGCGGTCTGGCCGCACATGATGCAGCGCGGCTACGGCCGCATCGTCAACATCACTTCCGGCTCGATGTTCGGCGTCGCGACGCAATCCGCCTATTCGGCAAGCAAGGGCGGCCTGCTTTCGCTTACCCGTGCTTTGGGCGCCGAGGGCGTTCCACACGGCATAAAAGTCAACGCGGTCTCGCCCGGCGCCTTCACCCGCATGATCATCGGGTCCCAGGAAGAGGATTGCACGTCTTACCAATACAGCAAGGCGCACATGCCGCCTGAACTGGTCTCGCCGGTCGTGGCATTCCTCGCGCACGAGAACTGCCAGGCCACGGGTGAATGCCTCGACTCGATGGGTGGAGCGGTGCGCCGGGTGTACTACGGCTGGACCGATGGCATCGTCGATCGCGACCTGACCATCGAAAAGGTCGCCGAGAACTGGGACAAGATTGTCGCCAACACTTCGGACCAGTTCGTGCCCTATCCGATGATGGATGGTTTCGCGTTGAAGAACAAGCCGTACACCCCGTCCGCAGAGTTGGCTAATCTACCCCGCTGAGGCATTTGAGCTCATCGATCGATAGCCGTTGAAATGCAGGAGCGAGATTGAATGCGCAACGTGGCCCGTTGATTTTGCGTCGGTGGCCCCTTCAGGAAAAGATTTTGCAATGACACAGGGCGCACCACCGGATCCGGCGTTCGACAAGGCGCAGGCCGTTGTCGTCGCCTGGATCGAGGACCATATCGGGCCCGTCCGCGCGATAACCCGTCAGGGCCGCTGGCGCCCTGCCTGGTTCGTCGAGGCCGACCAAGGCGGCAAGCCGATCGAGCTCTACGTACGAGGTGGCCGGGGCGCGCGCTTCCCGCCTTTGCCGATCTCATACGAGGCGCAGGTCCAGGCGCTTTTCGCGGAGGAGGGCCTGATGGTCTCGCGCGTACTGGGCTTCATCGACAGCGTCCCGGCGATCGTCATGAGCCGCCTGCCGGGCCGGCCGAACATGGCGACCGCTGAAGGCGACGACGATCGCGCCCGGCTGCGCGGGCAGCTCGCCGACCAGATGGCCCGGATGCACCGGATCGACCCGGCCCGTGTGGCCGCACTCGGCGCCCCGACTTCCGGCGATCCGCACGAGGTGACGCTGTTGCACTATCGCGCGATCGAGAAGCTTTATCTTGAGGGCGATCGCTTGCCCTCGCCCGATATCGAATTTGTCCGGACGTGGATCGAGCGCAATGTTCCGGCCTGCTCCGAAGGAGCGGCCGTGATTGCCGTCGACGCCGGGCAATTCATGTTCGAAGGTCGCGACATTACCGGTCTCGTCGATCTTGAGCATGTGTGCATAGGCGACCGCCATGTCGATATGGCCGCGCTCCGCACCCGTAACCTGATCGAGGAGATCGGCGACCTGGAATTGTTCTACGATCTTTACGAGCAGCGGGGAGGCATCAAGCTCGACCGCGATCGGATTGCCTTTCACTGGGTGACTTTCGCAACCATCATTCCGCTCCAGATCGCCCATAACCTCGCCCACCCCGAAGTCGGTATCAATTATCACGAATATATTGGCTGGCACGCGCGTGCGATGACCGATGCCCTCAAGGACATTGCGCGGTTCAGCGGGGTTGCTCTGGAAGCCTATCCGATGCCGGAACAGCAGCCCGACCGGATGAGCTTCCAGCTTGAGGCGCTGGTGAAAGTGGTGGAGTGCCTTCCTGCTGAAACCGAGTACGAGGCCTATCGACGTCACGACCTTGCTTTGGCGCTGGCAAACTTGCGCGACCATGCGGCAATGCGCTGGACGGTGGAGCGCGAATACCTCGACGAGATCGAGAATCTCACCGGGTATCGGCCTGAAACGGTATGGGATGGCGATGTCCGGTTGGCCGAATTCGTCAGGACCGCCGGTCCGGAATTCGACGCGCGCATCTTGCAAGTGCTCTACCGGCGCAATGAGCGGGTCGCGGAGATTATCCGCCGCCACGACCTACGCCGCAGGGAAGGGATGGAAAGTGCCTGAGCGCGCTCGCGCCCTTAGAGCCAGATGACACTAGGCTCGCGTGATAGCCCGTGGGCGAGTTGGCTTGACTTAGCTGTTACATCGTTGGAGAACGATACCGTTTCGATCAGGAATGCCAGATTCTTGCGCCATGAGATTGGTGCGATGGCTGTTCACCAGGCTGACGAGGGACTGGATTTCGGGAGAAGTTGAAGATGTTGGCGGAAAAAGAAGTCAATGCGCTGCCGGTCGAGATTGGCGAAATCAAGGCGGATTTTATCCGGGCAGGGCTTGCCGACCGTTTCGTGGCGTCGAACATCGCGGCGAACATCAGGGATATCCGGATCGAGGAGGTCCATCACGGCTTCAGCACGATCCTCCGCGTCCACCTCGACGCCGACGAGCAGTCGTTCGCCGCGGGCCTGCCGCGGTCGGTTATCCTCAAAGGCGGCTTCGAGAACTTCAGCCGTGAGCGTGGTCGCGATTTCACCTACCACTCGCTCGAATGGGAATATCACGCCTACCACCTGCTGCCCGAACTCGGACTGCATATGCCCGAGACATTTTTCCTGCGCCTCGATCCTGCACGCAAGCAGATGGTCATCCTCATGGAGGATCTCACACTGCGCGATGTGCACTTCCAGCGCGGCCTCGTCCCCAACAGCGCCGAGCAGGTCGCGCGCCGCCTGACCGCCCTGGCCGACTTTCACGCAAGGACCTGGGACTGCAAGGATCTCGAGCCGGGCGGCAAGTACGGCGGGCTGCGGCGCAACGGCGCGCAAATGTTTCTCGATTACCTTGATCACGGCGGCTTCACTGACGAGGAATTCGCCAAGTTCCGGGAAATGCCTCGTATCCAGGCCTGTCCGGTGGCCTTTCACGACTACGACTGGATCAAGCGGATCATGGCATATACGGCGGAACTGTCCGATGCGATCCCGAACTGCGTGATCCATGGCGACACGCACCTAGGCAATCTCTACGAGGAAGCCGACGGAACACCGGGTTTCTTCGACTCGCTCGCCCGGCAAGAACCGGGAATCTCGGAGGCGACCTACCACATCTGCAACGCCCTGGATCCCAAGGTCCGTCGCGAAAGCGAACGCGACCTGGTCGCCCACTACCGCAACGAACTGAAGAAGCGCGGTATCGCAGTCCCCAGCTTCCACGAGATGATGCACCAGTACACGGCCTTCCTGAGCCTGAACCTGATCACTTTTTTCGTTAACCCGAACCACTACCAGACCGAGGCGTTCAATACCGCCCACGCCGTGCGAGCGGCGATGGCCATGCTCGACAACAACGCCTTCGATCTGGTCGATTGAATCAAGCTTGTGCTTCTGCACTGCGGACTGAGAACTGGCGCGACCCGAGGGAGGGCGTGCAGGACAAGCTCAAGGCCAATGCCTCCGGAACACGTCCCGGCGTATCAGACGGCAGCAGCATCGGCCTCGTGTACGCTGGCGGTGGCATGGCGATTACGCAATCCTAATTTCCTTCATCCACTGCCGCACCAGCGGGTCGAAACAGACTGTCCGGCGATAGCCACTTCGGCCGCACGCGACGCCATGAAATCAGCCATTCGTCACCGACCCTTCGGAGTTCGTCGAGGTAATAGCCGGCATGGTCGGGGCCAATATCGGTATAGACGATCCAATAGGTTCGGACTGTCGCCTGGTCAGACCCGGTGAAGTCGACCTGCGAAGTCGTGAGGCAGTGCTGTACGTAACTCGTCCTGGGCGGCGCGGCCATGTCAGATTTGCCGCTCTTCCAGGCTTTCTGCCAGGCCCGGATGGCATCGCGCCCCTCGTAGCGGAAGGCAACGTTTTCTTGCCGCTCGGTCTGGATTATCCCGTCGCCGGTAAAGCATTCGGCGTAAGCGTCACCTTGTCCGCGGTCCCCGGCAAGGCTGCAGCGGGCCAGCGTATCGCGGATCGCCTCACGGGCTAGCATTTCGTCGGACGTCATTTCTTCTTCTCCCTTGCCTGCCGGCCGCGCCCCGTTCTGTTCTACCCAAACGGCAGAGTCCGGTGCGGGCCGAACAATCAATCGAACAGCGCAAAATATCGGGATTCCACGCTGATGCGGGGCACAGGATTGGCGACGCACTTGTCCTCGATCGCGACATGCAGCGTCTTGAAGTCTTCGCCGAGCGCCGAATTGTAGCCCTTGAACACGATCATTTCATCGCTCGTCATGTCCGGAAAATACCACCACTCGTGATCCTTGCCGAAGCGCGCACCGCTGGACCGGTAGGTGATTTCCCGTTCATCGGACTGG
Source organism: uncultured Alphaproteobacteria bacterium (assembly GCA_963775115.1). Taxonomy (GTDB): domain Bacteria; phylum Pseudomonadota; class Alphaproteobacteria; order Sphingomonadales; family Sphingomonadaceae; genus Novosphingobium. The sequence continues at coordinate 5,550 of CAVZHP010000003.1, read as the reverse complement.
ATGTGATAGTCGATCGGGACAATGTCTTCCGGGCGGACGGTTGCGCCATTGCACAGCGCCAGGGGGAAATCCTGCGGCGGCGGGCTCAGCGCTCGCCACCCCTGATAAAGGACATAGCGCCCGAACGGGGCGGGGCGGTATTGTTGTCTGTCGAGCGTCTGCCTGAGCTGCTCTTCCGCTTCGAGCGCATCGTAATCAAGATGGGCCCACCCGGCCGGGGTCATGACATTCTTTACACCAATCGACGGGCTGTAGCGCACAGTCGAGGCGTGAAGGGCAATTACCTCGCGCGCGCCGCTGAGTTCCTTGATGACGGGAAGCGTTTCATCCCAATAGGCGAGTTGCACGGGCGATGTCTGCAGCGGTTTCAATCCCGACATGCATTCCAGAAATTCTTCGCGCCGATTGATGACGGATTTGCAGGGCGAGTGCGCGAGCTGGAATCCTTCGACCTCAAGCGACGGCGCGGTTGTGGCGGCACGGCCGTCGATCACTCTGGCCGGCCGCCGGTCCAGCAGTTCGTCGCCAAGATTTCGCGAGGCTATATCGACCCTGAGGCTATCGAGATCGGATCGCAAATACCGGATTTCGGCTTCGACGCTCTTCGCTGATGGAAGGCGGTCCAGTTCCATCTTGCTTACTCCCCGTCCTCATCATTGTGCGGTCTGAGCCGAGGCTGGCCGCATGGTGCTGTTTCACGCGTTTGCTCCGGCGGCATGGCGCGCTGCGGCGTATCCGAAAACCATCGATGGCCCCACTGCTGCGCCAGCCCCGAGGTAAACGCGCCCGCCCGCCGCAGCGGAAGTGTTGCCGGTGACGTAGAGGCCCGGGATCGGCGAGCCGTCGGGACGCAGTGCCCGCGCATATTCGTCGGCAACGATCCCGCCGCAGGTTCCGATGTCACCAGGGTAGATTGCCACAGCGTAGAAAGGCGGGGTTGCAATTCTGCCGAGATTGGGATTGGGCTTGTGCGCGGGGTCGCCGTAGTAGCGGTTGAAAGTGCTATCGCCACGATGGAAATCGGCATCCATCCCGCGCTCGGCAAAACCGTTGAAGCGATCCACCGTTTGCGCCAGCCCCACCGCGTCGATGCCGCAAATTTGCGCGATTTCCTCAAGCGTGCCGGCCCGCTTCATGTAACCGCATTCGAGCAATTCCGCAGGCGCCTTGCCCGGCATGACCGTTCCCCAGAAGTACTTGCGGCGGTGCTCTGTGTCGAAGATCGCCCAGGCCGGAACGGAACCGGCCTCGTACATTGCCCTGCCAATTTCCATGTAGTTGCTCGCCTCGTTGACGAAGCGCTTGCCGCGATTGTCGACTATCATGCAGTGCGGGCGGCCAATATCGCCTGCCGAATGCATCGAGAAAGTGGTGCCATCGGGCAGGTAGGAACAGGGGAACCAGAAGGCCTCGTCCATCTGGTCCGTCGCCGCACCCAGACCGATGATGGCCTTGATCATCTCGCCCGTATCGCCGGGATTGACCTGCGTCCAATTCGCCGAGGTCGGCTTTCGGGAGTATTTCTCGCGCATTTCAGCATTGTGCGAAAACCCGCCTGCGTTAACCAGCACGCCAAGATTTGCCCGGACCTCGATCGCACGTCCCTCGCGTTCAGCGGTGACGCCGACCACCCGGCCCTGGTCGAGAAGAAACCCCTTTACCGGCGTATTCCTCCAGATCGGCACGCTTTCGCGCAGGGCAATCTGTAGCAACCGTCCCATCAGGGCGCCGCCGCCGCTCAGAATAGTCTGGTTAAGCAACCGCTCCTTGAATTTGCGGTAGGCCAGCAGCACGGCCATGGCCTTGCCGCGCCAGGTCTGCTTGATGGAGAGAATCTTCACCTGCTCCATGATGTGCAGCGGCATGCGTGGCCCGGCGGCAGGGGTCGAGAGCCAGTCAGCCCTCTCCCCCAGCTCCCGCAAATTGAACAGTGGCGTCGCAAGGCCACGGCCCTCCGGCAGCGATCCCGGGGCGTCATAATAGTCCGGCATACGCGAGTGGAAAAACTTCATGCCCTTGCGCTCGAGGAAGCGGACCATTTCCGGACCGTTGCGAATCCAGGCATTGCGCCGGGCATGCGATGACGACGGCAGGGGATCGCCCAGCAAGGCATCGAAATAGGCCTTGGCGCGCTCGGGCGAATCCTTGCCGCCTGCGGCGTTCAGATGATCGTTGTCCGGGACCCAGATCACGCCGCCGGAATAGGCGCTGGTCCCGCCGACGACAGCCTGCTTCTCGATGATCACGGCCGTCCTGCCATGCTCCTGCATGACCAGCGCCGCCGGTATAGAGCCGGCGCCGCTGCCGACGATCACAAAGTCGAAAGCTACCTCCTCATCCACGTTCCATCCCCCGCATTGGCCAGAGAAGCACGGTGACCCGGGGTACCCCGACCGCCCCGGCTTCCGGCCTATGTCAGAACAGCTCTGCCGGCGTCAGTTTCTCTCCCAGTGCGGACTTGCCGAGCAAGCGATAAGGGTCGGCGAAAGTGGACGCATGCTGGGTGCAGATGTGCATGTCGCGCAATCTGCCGGACAAGTAGCAACTCTCGTAGACCGAGGTGCTGCCGACCACCGTATAGGCCCAAGTCACGATTTCGAGACAGGCGTGCGTGATGTAGTTTGCCATGAGGCGGGCGGTCAGCACTTCCTGGTCGGTCAATTCCCGCTTGTCGAGCCCAGCCTGCCAGCACTGTTGCGTGACCTGGTCGAGAAAGGCCTTGTTGACAGCGAACTTCATCGTCTGCTCGCCAAGCGCGTGCCGGAACATGACGTCCTCACCCAGCAGCAGTGTCGGGTTCATCGACGCGCGCTTGGTCTTGGCCAATTCCCTGACGTCGTCGAGGGCACCCGCGGCTATGCCCAGCGCCAAGGCGCTATGGGGGAACGAAAGCGCGACCCGCAGCGGCAAGCGGGAGACCGGGCTGTCATAACAGTTGTGCATGTCATGGATGCTGTAGGTCCGCACTTCGGGGACGAAGAGGTCTTTGACACTCACGTCGCAGCTGTCGGTTCCGCGCATGCCCAGCGTGTACCAGTTGTCGTGGAAGGTGACGTCCTTCGCCTCCATCATCGCCAGGATCATGTCGGGCTCTCCATGGTCGGTCGTTACGGGCTTGCCGTCTTTCACGACGAAGCAGGTGCCGCCCACCATGTGCGGATTGGGGCCCCCGCTGGCAAAGGGCCACTGACCGGTGATCGAATACCCGCCCTCCACTGGCGTCGCATAACCCTTGGGCGCGATGACACCACGGATACGCAGGTCGGGAAACCGCTCGAGATTTCTCGCGGACGACTTCTTCCTTCCACAAGCCGTTGCCGATCGACTGCGATGTGCCGACCATCAGCAGCCATCCCAGCGAGCCGTTGCCGCGCCCGCCTTCGAATACGACTTCGTTGAGCGTGGAAAGCGGCAGCTCGAGTCCGCCGTATTCCTTCGGGCCGACGACCCGAAAGCACCCGGCCATTTCGACCGCGTCGAACAGGTCTTCGGGAAATTTTCGGTTGCGATCGATTTCCTCGGAGCGAGCCCTGGCCTCGACGGCGATTTCCTTGACGCGGTCGACAATTTCCTCGGAGGTCGTGGACCTCACGCGTTCGCGGACTTTGAGCATGTCTAATTCTATCCTATGATCTGTTGAATCTGGCTGTATGAAACTAAGAAGTATCGATCAGGAATGCAAGTGGGCGCGAGCGGGCCTGGTGCGATCCGGCCATAACTGGTCGACGGTTCGACCGTCAGACTGCAAGGCCGGCCTTGTGCCCCTCCAGCGTTGCGTAAGTCAGAAAACGCGGCGTCGTCGCGTCGCCGACGGTGCGCACTTCGATGCCGCGCGCCTTCAAGGTCTCGAATAGCGTCCGATCGGGCTGATTGAAGGAAATGAAAACGACTGTATCCGCGGGCAGTCGCTCCGCAACATTGCTGTCAGCCGCGCGATGCATCGGGGCGACAACCACGGCGTCTGGCTCGATCGCTAGCGCCTGCGTGCGCGTGAGATAGCGGAAATCGCCCCGGCTGAGCCGTTCAAGCGCGGCTTCGACCATGACGAACCCGTCGGCGCGAAAGGCAAAGGCGCGGTGCCGCGTCACATAGGTCACGCTCAGTCCACGAGAGGCGAGATAGTCCGCCACAGCCACACCCTCGTAATGGCCGACGTCATCGATGACCACGGCGGCGCGACCCAGGTCCCGCCGCTGGTCTTCAAACAATGCGTTGCTCGATATGACGTGCGGCTGGTCGATGCCCTGGATCGGTTCGGCCGGATTGGACATCTGGACGCCATCGACACGAGGCATGGCGCCGGTCGCAAGGATCACCGTGTCCGCTTCATACGCGGCGATATCGTCGGCTTCGAGAAATGCGCTGAACTCGACCTTGACGCCCAGCCGGAAGATTTCTTCTTCCAACCATACCGTGTAGTCGCGCAGTCCGCCGCGCGTGGGAGCCAGGCTGGCGAGATTGATGGCGCCGCCCAGCCTAGGCTGGGCCTCGGCCAACGTCACCAGATGCCCGCGCAGAGCCGCGACGCGCGCGGCTTCCATACCTGCCGGACCGCCGCCTACGACCAGCACCCGCTTCGCGGTCGCGGCGGGCTGGATCACGGCATCTCCCAGGCTCGCCTCCTGGCCCGCGCCGGCGTTGACTGCGCAGCCGATGCCATTGCTCGCTTCCCGGCCAAGGCATCCCTGGTTGCAGCCGATGCAGGGCCTTACCCGTTCCGGTTCGCCAGCGAGGGACTTGAGAACCAGGTCAGGATCGGCGATCGTCGCCCGGTTCATCGCCACCAGATCACAGTCGCCGTTGCGGATGACGGCGTCAGCCTCTTCAAGCGTCCGAAAGCGACCGACCATGATCGTCGGAGTTTTCAGGCCCTCGCGGATCGGCAGGCTCGTCGGCAGCTCATAGCCCATCGGCTCGTGCATCCCGCCACATACTTTGCGAAGCGCATGATAACTGCCCATGGACAGGTGGAAGACATCGGCAAGCCCACGGGTTTCGATCATTTCCGCCACTCGACGGAGTTCGGGCGGTTCAAGGCCGTTGACGATGATGTCCGGCGACAAGCGGACGCCGACTGCGAAGCGGGAAGAAACGGAGGCACGCACCCCTTCGAGGACTTCCATGAGAAAGCGGGCGCGATTTTCCAGGGAGCCCCCATAGTCGTCTTCGCGCCGGTTGGTGGCTGGCGAGAGGAAGGTGCCGATCAGGTAGCCATGGGCGGCATGTATCTCAGCGCCGTCGGCACCCCACTTCTCGCAATTGCGGGCCGTGTTCACGAATGCCTCGACCACTTCTTCGATCATGGCCTTGGTCATCGCCAGCGGGAGCACGGAATTTTCCGGCCCTGCGAGATCGGACGCCGACCACGGCGGGCTGTTGTCGAGCGGATTGGTCTGCGGACCGCCATGCCAGACCTGCTGAAACACGGCCATGCCGTGGCGCTTGAGGCGCTCCACCATCCGCGGATAACTGTTTGGAAGATCGGGGTGGAAGCCCCAAATCGTACCCGGGCTGGTCGGATGCACGCCCATGGTTTCGATTACCGTCATT